>NZ_SDEA01000004.1 GCF_004522155.1 Paracoccus luteus
CCGCCGCCGCACGGGCGCCGCAGTTGCGGGTGGTGGGGCATGGCTGACGGCGGGCTGGTGGCGCTGGCCTGCGGCGCGGCCGCGGCCGCCGCCCTGCTGGCGGCGCCGATCCCGCAGGCGCGCGTCGCCGAACTGGAACACATGGTCGTGCAGGACTGCGGGTCATGCCACGGGCTGACGATGAAAGGGGGCCTGGGCAAGCCCCTGACCCCGCAGGCGCTGGACGGCGCCGACCCCGAGGGGCTGGCCGCGATCATCCTGGACGGCGTGCCGGGCACCGCCATGCCGCCGTGGCGGCCGCTGATCTCGGAGCCCGAGGCGCTGTGGATCGCCAACCGGCTGCTGACCGGCGGACCGATGGAAGGAACGACCGAATGATCCGTGCGACACTGACCGCGCTGGCCCTGATCCTGCCGCTGGCGGCCGCCGCGCAGCAACCCGCAGGCGCCAAGCCCGCGGGCGAATTGCGCGCAACCGGCGATCTGGGCGTGGTGATCGAGCGGGCGACCGGGTCGGTGCTGGTCGTGGACCGGTCCGAACGCGCCGCCCTGTGCCGGGTCGAGGGTCTGGGCGATCTGTCCCACGCCTCGCTGACCTTTTCGCCCGACGAACGTTTCGCCTATGTCTTCGGCCGCGACGGCGGGCTGTCCAAGGTCGACATCCTGACCTGCACGCTGGAAAACCGCGTCATCCAGGCGGGGAACGCCATCGGCGGGGCGATTTCCGACGACGGCCGGCTGGTCGCTGTGTCGAACTATGAGCCGGGCGGGGTCAAGGTTTTTGATGCCGACACGCTGGCGCAGGTCGCCGACATTCCGATGGGGTCAAAGACCGTGGGCCTTGCCGACGCGCCCGGTTCGCGGTTCGTCGTGGCCACCTGGGACACCGGCGAGGTCTGGGTGCTGGACCACGCGGCCGACCCCGCCAATCCGCAGATCACCCGGATCGAGGGGGTGGGCGCCAACCCCTATGACGCGCTGATCACGCCGGACGGGCGGACCTATATCGTGGGCCTTTTCGGCGAAAAGGGGCTGACCACCATCGACCTGTGGGCCGACCCGCCCGAGGTGCGCCGCATCCTGCCCGACTATGGCAAGAACGAACCCGACCTGCCGGTCTACAAGATGCCGCATCTGCAGGGATGGACACTGGCCGGGGCGACCTATGCCCTGCCCGCCGTCGGGCTGCATCAGGTGCTGTGGGCCGACGCCGCGAGCGGCGAGGAAACCGGCCGCACCGAGGTCGCGGGCCAGCCCATCTTCGTCACCGCCCGCCCCGACGGGCGCGAGCTGTGGGTGAACTTCGCCACCCCCGACAACGGCACGGTGCAGGTGATCGACGCCGTGACCCGCGAGGTGAAACAGACGCTGCAACCGGGCAAGGGCATCCTGCACATGGAGTTCACGCCCCGCGGGCGCGAGGTCTGGCTGTCGGCCCGCGACGACGACAAAATCGTGATCCACGACGCCCGCACCTATGAAAAGCTGGGCGAGATCGCGGCGCGGGCCCCGTCCGGCATCTTCTTTACCGCGCGCGCGCATCGGGGCGGGCTGTGAACGCGCTGTCCCCGGCCTGTCCCGACACCCGCCTGCTGGACGGGTTCCAGCGCGACCTGCCGCTGGTGCCGCGCCCCTTTGCGGCGATGGGCGCGGCGCTGGATCTGACGGAATCCGAGGTGATCGCCCGGCTGGCCGCCGCGCAGGCCGACGGGCGGATCACCCGCGTCGGCGCGACCTGCCGGCCCAACACCGCCGGCGCGTCCACGCTTGCCGCGCTGGCGATCCCCGAGGCCCGCATCGACGAGGTCGCCGCCATCGTGGGCGCCGAGCCGGGCGTCAACCATTCCTATCTGCGCGAGGACGACTGGAACCTGTGGTTCGTGGCGACCGCGCCCGACCCCGCCGCGCTGGACGCGTCGCTGGCGCGGATCGGGGCGGACACGGGCCTGCGCGTCCTGTCGCTGCCGCTGTTGCGCCCGTTCAACATCGACCTGGGCTTTCCGCTGACCGGCCCGCGCACGGCGCTGGGGCTGGACCGCGCCGCCGACCTGGACGTGCTGCGCGACGACGACCGCCCGCTGATGCAGGCGCTGTCGGCCGGGCTGGCGCTGGTGCCGCGGCCCTTTGCCGTGCTGGCCGCCGACCTGAACCGGACCGAGGGCGACATCATCGCCCGCATCGGCGCGCTGGCCCGCGCGCGGCTGCTGACCCGCGTCGGCGTCATCGTGCGCCACCGCGCGCTGGGCTGGGCGGCCAATGCGATGGTGGTCTGGCGCCTGCCCGAGGACGCGATCGAACCGGCGGGCCGGGCGCTGGCGCAGGTGCCGGGCGTCACGCTGTGCTATCAGCGCCGCACCGTGCCCGGCGTCTGGGACTGGCCGCTGTTCTGCATGGTCCACGCCCGCTCGCGCCCCGAGGCGGCCGAGGTCATCACCCGCGCCCGCGCGCTGCTGGAACTGGCGGGCGCGGACCACAAGATCCTGTTCTCGACCCGCTGCTTCAAGCAGACCGGGGCCCGCATCGTGAAGGAACGCGCATGACCCGACCGACCCGCGCCGTGCTGCCCGACGGCACGCTGGACGACACCGACCGCGCCATCCTGAACGCCCTGCAAGAGGGGTTTCCCCTGACCCCGCGGCCCTTTGACGACGCTGCCCAGGGGCTGGGCATCGCCGGCGACCAGCTGATCGCCCGCCTGGCCCGGCTGCGGGAACTGGGCGCGATCACCCGCTTTGGCCCGTTCTTCGACGCGGCCGCGATGGGGGGGGCGTTCTGCCTGTGCGCGATGGCCGTGCCCGCGCAGGATTTCGATGCCGTCCTGACAAAGGTCAATGCCCACCCCGAGGTCGCGCATAACTATGAACGCACGCACGAGTTGAACATGTGGTTCGTGCTGGCGACCGACACGCCCGCGGGCATCGGCCGCACCGCACGCGCGATCGAGGCCGAGACGGGGTTGAAGGTGATGCAGTTTCCCAAGCTGGAAGAATTCTTCATCGGGTTCCGGGTCCACGCATGAGGGTGCAGGCGCAGCCTGAACCGTCTGCGGGGCTTGACCCGGTGGACCGCAGCCTGGTCGCCGCGACCCAGGCCGGGCTGCCGCTGGTGCCGCGCCCCTATGCGACCATCGCAAGCTGGCTGCACCTGACCGAGGAAGAGGTGATCGCCCGCTTGGGGTCACTGCAGGACCGGGGCATCGTCCGGCGCATCGCCATCGCGCCCAACCACTATGCGCTGGGCATGACCGCCAACGGGATGAGCGTCTGGGACGTGGTCGACGACCGCGCCAGCGGCCTGGGCGCGCGGATCGGCGCCCTGCCCTTTGTCACCCACTGCTATCTGCGGCCGCGCGCGCGCCCGGTCTGGCCCTATAACCTGTTCGCCATGCTGCACGGGTCCAACCGCGATCAGGTCGAGGCGCAGCGCGCCGAGGTCGCCGCGATCCTCGGCGACGCCTGCGCGGCCTCTGACATCCTCTATTCCACGCGCATCCTGAAAAAGACCGGGCTGCGCCTGCGCGACGACTGAAAGGGCCAAAGATGTTCCGTCTGACCCAGTATATGCACCAGTTGGTCGAGCCGACCCCCGTCCGCCGCCGCGGCACGCCGGGGTCCGTCAAGCCGGTGGTGATCTGGAACCTGACGCGGACCTGCAACCTGAAATGCCGCCACTGCTATACGGTGTCGTCCGACAACGTGTTTCCGGGCGAGCTGACGCACGATCAGGCGATGGGCGTGCTGGACGATTTGTCGGCGTTCCGCATCCCGGCGCTGATCCTGTCGGGGGGCGAGCCGCTGAGCCGCTTTGATTTCTGGGAACTGGCCGAACGCGCGCGGGCGCTGGATTTCCGGCATCTGTCGCTGTCCACCAACGGCACCAAGCTGGGCGAGCCGGGCGTGGCCGACCGCGTGGCGGCTTTGGGCTTTGACTATGTCGGCATCAGCCTTGACGGGATCGGGGCCACGAACGACTGGTTCCGGGGGGTCGAGGGCGCGTTCGACAACGCGCTGGCGGGCGTCAGGGCCTGCAAGGCGCGCGGCGTCAAGGTCGGGCTGCGCTTTACCATCACCCGCGACAATGCCCATCAGCTGCCCGCGATGCTGGATTTGTGCGACAGCGAAGGGGTGGACAAGTTCTATCTGTCGCATCTGGTCTATGCCGGGCGCGGCGACAAGCACCGGGGCGAGGATCAGGAACACGCCCACACCCGCGCCGCGATGGACCTGCTGATCGAACGCGGCTGGGACGCGGTCGCGAACGGCCGTCCGTTCGAGATCGTGACCGGCAACAACGATGCGGACGCGGTCTGGTTCATGCGCTGGGCGGAACGCAACTTCGACGCCGGCCGGGTGGCGGCGATGCGCGAGCATCTGGTGGCGTGGGGCGGCAACTCGTCCGGCCTCGGCGTCGCCAACATCGATCCCCAGGGCAAGGTCCATCCCGACACCTATTGGTCGGATTACACGATCGGCAGCGTCAAGGAAAAGCCGTTCAGCCAGTGGTGGACCGGGGACGACGCGATGCTGGCCACGCTGCGCACCCGGCCGCGTCCGCTGAAAGGGCGCTGCGGCGCCTGCGCGTTCCGCGAGGTCTGCGGCGGCAACACCCGCATCCGCGCGCTGCAACTGACCGGCGACCCGTGGGCCGAGGATCCCGCCTGCTATATGACCAACGCCGAGATCGGGGTCGAGGATGATCGCGACCGCCTGACCGTGACGCCGTTCCGGGGCAAAAGCCGCGATCCGGCGCACCAGTTCTTTTGACGGGCGGCGGCAGGATTGATGAAAGATGAACGAGGTGCGGCCGTGACCGGACGGATATTCCTGGCGCAGGTCGCCGCGCTGGCCTTGGCCCTGCCGGCCATTGCGCACGCCGACGCGGCCGCCGATTTCGCCACCCATTGCGCAAGCTGCCACGCCGAGGACCGGCTGGGCGGCACCGGGCCGGCGCTGATCCCGGAAACGCTGGGGCGGGTCAAGGGGCTGGACGAGGTGATCGCACACGGCCGTCCGGCGACGCAGATGGCGGGCTTTTCGGAAGAGCTGTCGCCCGACCGGATCGCCGCGCTGGTCGATTTCATCAAGGCCCCGGTCGCCGAGATCCCGCACTGGGACGCCGCCCAGATCGAGGCCAGCCGCGAGATGCTGGCCGATTACACCCCCGCCGCGGCCCCGGTGTTCAAGGCCGACCCCATGAACATCACGCTGGTCGTGGAAACCGGCGACCACCACGTCAGCGTGCTGGACGGCGACAGCTTTGACGTGCTGGACCGTTTCGCCACGCCCTATGCCGTCCACGGCGGGCCGAAGTTCAGCCCCGACGGCCGCTATGTCTTCATCATGTCGCGCGATGGCTGGGTGCAGAAATACGACATCTGGTCGCTGAAGGAAGTCGGCCGCGTCCGCGCCGGCCTGAACAGCCGCAACATCGCCATGAGCCATGACGGCCAGTGGCTGGCCGTCGCCAACTATCTGCCGCAGACGCTGACGATCCTGTCCACCCGGACGCTGGAACCCGTCCGCGTCATCGACGTGGCGGCGAAGGACGGCACCCCCAGCCGGGTCAGCGCCGTCTATCAGGCGCCCGAGCGGAAAAGCTTCATCCTCGCCCTGAAGGACGCGCCCGAGATCTGGGAGGTGGCGACCGATCCCGAGGCCGGGCCCTATTACGACGGCTATGTCCACAGCTACGAAAAGGATGCCGTCGAAGCCTTCGGCGCCCAGGAAGGGCTGTTCGCCCGCCGCCGCATCCGCACCGAAGAACCGCTGGACGATTTCTTCTTCGATCCCGGCTACAAGAACCTGATCGGCACCAACCGCGAGGGCACCAAGGGCGTGGTCATCAACCTGACCAGCGGCGGCAAGGTGGCCGAACTGCCGCTGCCGGGGATGCCGCATCTGGGGTCCGGGATCACCTGGGACAGGAACGGCCACAAGGTCATGGCGACCCCGCACCTGAACGAGGGCGTGCTGTCCGTCATCGACATGACCGACTGGTCGCTGGTCAAGGCGATCAAGACGAACGGCCCCGGCTTTTTCCTGCGCAGCCACGAGACAAGCCCCCATGTCTGGGCCGACGTGTTCTTCGGCCCCCACAAGGACGAGGTGCATATCATCGACAAAGAGACGCTGGAGATCGTGAAGACCCTGAACCCCGCCCCCGGCAAGACGGTCGCGCACACCGAGTTCACCCGAGACGGCAGATACGCGCTGGTGTCGATATGGGAGGATGACGGCGCGGTCGTCGTCTATGACGCGCAAACGCTGGAAGAGATGCGGCGACTGCCGATGAGGAAGCCGTCGGGAAAATACAATGTCTGGAACAAGATCACGTTCTCCGATGGCACCAGCCACTGACCCCGGACGCTGGCCGGTTTGGAAACTGGCCCTGCTGCTGTATCCCTTCGCGGCGGCGGCGGTGGCGATCAACCTGTTCATGCTGGCGCTGATGGCGCGGGCGCTGGACTGGCCGAACCTGTCGCCGGAAATGGCGCTGCTGCTGTCGGTGGGCCTGGGCGTGCCTGCCGCCTGGGCCTGCGGCCGCTGGGTGCGCCGCTTGCTGGACGAGGCGGCGGAATAGGCTCAGGCGGCCTCGGTAAAGGCGGCGGGGTCGTTGACGCGCGCCAGCCGGCAGGCCGCCACCCGCGCCACGTCGCGCAGGACGCGCGACCGGCGCGCGGCGGCCAGCCTCGCCAGCGGCGCCATCCGGGCCAGTTCGGCGCCGTAAGGGTCGGCCACGAACAGCCCGCTGTCGTCGGGCAGCAGCTCGACCGGGAAATCGCAGTCGGTCGCCCAGAAGAAACGGTCGCAGAAATCCAGATAGCCCTGCCACTTGCGGTCGGCGGTGAAATCCGCGCGGCAGCTTTTGCATTCGACGATCCAGATCTCGCCCTGCGGCGTGACCGATATGACGTCCACCCGCAGCCCCGGCGCGGGCACGAACTCGGCCAGCGGCGCGTGCCCCAGCGCGATCAGATGCCGCGTGACGCCGCGCGCCAGCCGCTGGCCGGGCATCGCGGGCAAAAGGGGGTCGGTCGGCTGGTCCATGACGGCAAGTCCCTGAGGTGGCCGGTCCAGCATGAACGAACCGTAAACATCGCGCAAGGCCGGGCGAGGCCCTTGCGACCGGCAGACCCCCGCCTTATCTCGATCAGCGGCGGGTTTCTGCTCTTCTCGTGCGCGGCCATCTTTTCCACTGGCCTATAACTCTTCCGAGGGAGCCGGCTCTGACTGGACCCTGGTCCCGTTACCCGGCGCCCACCTGGATATCCAGGCTTTCGGGGAAACCTGTGCCGACACGGTCGCTGCGGTTCCCGCCACCCGACAAAGGCCGTCCTTGCACAGGGACGGCCTTTTTCCATGCCCGCACCATGCCAAAAGGGGCGGCCCGAAGACCGCCCCTTCCAGAGAGCCGCTGATCCGAGGGAAAGATCAGAAGCCGTACACCAGCGAGATGCCGACGGTGTTGTCGGTGCGGATCTCGCGGTCCGACACGTATTCGGTCTTGTAGGACACGCGGGTCGAGAACGCGTCGGTCATGCGGACGTTCAGGCCCAGTTCGTTCGTCGCCAGGTCGTTGGCGTCCGACGACAGGAAGTCGGTGTCGTTGGTCAGGAAGAACTGGTCGTTGAACTTGTGATAGAACCGCGACGACACGATATAGCCGATCGAGGTGTCCGAATCGACGGTATCGCCCACGATCGGCACGCCCGCGTCATCGATCGTGTCGATGGTCTGGGTATAGCGGATGCCGGCACCCGCCTGCACGCGCCACGCGGTCGTGTCGTTGTTGATGATCCGGTAACCCGGACCGAACGCCAGCAGCGCGTCACGCTTCAGCCGGCCGTCGCGGTCGGCATATTCCTCGGCGGTCAGCCCGTCGTAGTCGTTGGCCAACCCGTCGGTTGCCGCACGCCCCAGCGCAAAGGCATAGAAGCGGTCGTTGAAGTAGTAGTTGCCTTCGTAGATGACCGAGGTTTCTTCAGTGTCCGTGTCGCCGTCGTCATCTTCGCCATATTCCAGCAGGATGCCGACCGACTGCTGGAACTGGCCGACATTGTGCGACAGCCGGCCGGCCAGGCTGAAGTCCTGGTTCTCGGTGTTGCCGGTGCGGCCGGTATAGCTCAGCGCGACCGAACCGAAGGTGCCGGTGCGGCGGTCCGCCGGGCCAAAGCGGGCAGCGTCCTCGGACCGGGCAAAGTCGTCCATCACGTCGTCCTGAACGTCGTCCAGGCGTTCGTTGATCCCGGTGACGCCGGTCACGTTCGCACCCGCCGAGATTTCGGACTGGGCGAACGCTGCCGACCCGAGGATGGTGGCAAGGGCCGTTGCACCGGCCAGCAGGGAAATCTGTTTCATCATAGCCTCTCGATCCTGTGCGCGCCCGTTTGGGGTCACGCGGTCTTCTGTGAACAAGAAACTAGGCCGAAAGATGCCTTGTTTAAGGGCACGCTGCGCATCACGCCCGATCACGCGGTCGTGACTGAATGTGCGGGAACCTTGGCCGGGATGCTGTGCGAGGGTTGTTCGTGAACGCGGCGTGCCACCGTGGGGCCGGGAAAACGCGTTCAGTTCCGGCACCTAGCGGATGCGGAGAATACAGGGATAATGCGAAGGTTTCGGACTGTTTCAGCGCGCGCGCTCACGGCTTTGCCGGCAAGGGTGGTGACTCTGTTGCAGAAAAGCCGCACAACACACTCAGCGATTGCGCCCGCGTCCGTGCGGGACCGACGCCTTGGCCGCCGCCGGACGGCCCGTCGCCACCGGCGCGCGCAAGCCGCCGCCCGGCCTGCGGGGACGGTCGCCCATGCGCATCACCGCAATGGCGAACTGCACCCCCGCGAACACCAGCGCGTTGAACAGCAGCAGCAGCGCGGCGGCGATGAACCCGCCCTGCGTCGCCATGACCAGGTGGCGCAGATGCGCCACGTCCAGCGCGATCAGCGCCGTGGTGAAGACGACGGACAGCATCCCGCCGATGACGATGTTGCGGATATACAGACGGACAAGCTCGGGCATTGCAGCCTCCTGACGCGCCCGGCCAGTCTAGACGCGCGGGGGCGGCCTGTCACCTGCCGCGACAGCCGTCGCCGGTCAGAACGCCTCGGGGCGCGCCTCGCGGGCCATGTGGTCCAGCACGGCGTTGACGAACCGCGCCTCGCGCCCTTCGGGAAAGAACGCGTCGGCGACGGCCACGTATTCCGTGATCACCACCCGCGGCGGCGTGTCGGCGGACACGAGTTCCGACCCGGCCGCCCGGAACACCGCCCGCAGCACCGGGTCGATGCGCGCGATGGGCCATTTCGCCACCAGCGCGCGGTCGGTCATCTGGTCGATGCGCGCCTGCCGGTCCACCGCCCCGTCCAGAATGCGGGCGAACAGATCCTCGTCCGCCTCGGGCGAGGTGCCCTCGTCATAGTCCACGCCGATGCGCCAGTTGCGGAACTCCTTCAGGACGCGGTCGGCGGACTGGTTCGCGGCCTCCATCTGGAACAGCGCCTGCACGGCATAGACGCGGGCGGCCGCGCTGGCCGCGCGGCGCGCGTCGCGGCGGGCATCATTGCGGGCATCGTTGCGGGGGCGGCTTCCGCCCGGCGTCTGTCCGCTCATGCGCCGCCCGTCCCGTCCAGTTCGCCCGGCATGCGGATCACGTCGCGCGGCGCCTCGTCGCGGGCAAAGCCCACGGGGCGGCGCGTTCCGGCCCAGCGCCGGTTCAGCGCGATCAGGTGCAGCGCGGCGGCGGCGGCCCCGCCGCCCTTGTTCATCCCGGCGGGGTCCGCGCGCACGGCGGCCTGATCCATGTTTTCCACCGTCAGGATGCCGTTGCCGATGCACAGCCCCTGCAGCCCCAGCAGCGTCAACCCGCGCGAGCTGTCGTTGCAGACGGTGTCGTAATGCGTCGTCTCGCCCCGGATCACGCAGCCCAGCGCGACAAAGCCGTCATGATCGGCCAGCCGCCCGGCCATCGCGATGGCGGTGGGGATTTCCAGCGCGCCCGGCACCTCGACCAGATCGACCGTGGCACCGGCGTCGGCGGCCACCGCCCGCGCGCCCGCGACCAGCCCGTCGGCGATGGCGCGGTAATAGGGCGCGACGACGATCAGCAGCCGCACCGGGGCGTCGAACCGGGGCGTCGGCAGAATGGTGTGTTCGGTCAGCGCGGCCATGTCGGGTCAGTCCTGCGGGATGGGACGGGTGGAATGGATCGAAAGCCCATAGCCGTCAAGCCCGACGACCCTCAGCGGCGCCGAGTTCGTCAGCAGGATCAGCTCGGACAGGCCCAGCGAGGACAGGATCTGCGCGCCCAGCCCATACTGGCGCAGCGTGTGGGGCGAATGTTCACCCGGCCGCGGCAGGATCGGCGACAGGTCGCGCAGCAGGACGACCGCGCCGCGCCCCTCGGCCGCGATCATCCGCATGGCGCCGGTCAGGTCGCCCGCGCCGTCGCGCTGGATCGCCAGCGCGTCGTGCAGCGGGTCCAGCGCGTGCATCCGCACCATGACCGGCCCGGGCGCTGTCAGGTCGCCCTTGGTCAGGACGATGTGTTCGGCGCCCTGCGTCTCGTCGGCGAATATCCGCATCATCCACTGGCCGCCGTGGGCCGAGGTGACGGGCATCTGGTCGCGTTCCGCGATCAGGTTGTCGTGGCGGCGGCGATAGGCGATCAGGTCGCTGATCGTGCCGATCTTCAGCCCGTGTTTCTGGGCAAAGGCGATCAGGTCCGGCAGCCGGGCCATCGTCCCGTCCTCGTTCATGATCTCGCAGATCACACCCGCGGGGTTCAGCCCGGCCAGCCGCGCCACGTCCACCGCGGCCTCGGTATGGCCCGCGCGCACCAGCACGCCGCCGTCGCGGGCGCGCAGGGGGAACACGTGGCCCGGCGTTGCGATGTCGGCCGCGCCGCGGGTCGGGTCGATGGCGACGCTGATGGTGCGGGCGCGGTCATGGGCGCTGATGCCGGTGGTCACGCCCTCGCGCGCCTCGATCGACATGGTGAACGCCGTCTCGTGGCGGCTGGAGTTCTTGGGCGACATCAGCTGCAGCCCCAGCGCGTCGATGCGCGCGGCGGGCATCGCCAGGCAGATCAGCCCGCGCCCGTGGGTCGCCATGAAGTTGACGGCGTCGGGCGTGGCCATCTGCGCGGGGATGACCAGGTCGCCCTCGTTCTCGCGGTCCTCGTGATCGACAAGGATGAACATGCGGCCGTTGCGCGCGTCCTCGATGATGTCCTCGATGCCCGAGATGGCGTCCGACCAGTCGCGTTCGACGGGTCCGGGCTGTTCATACTGCATGTGGCGTTCCTGCAAGGATGCTGTCCGCTGTCGGGCCGGATCTGCGGCCGGCGTTCACTGTCCCGCGTTCCCGCAGGGTCTGG
Organism: Paracoccus luteus; assembly: GCF_004522155.1. GTDB lineage: Bacteria > Pseudomonadota > Alphaproteobacteria > Rhodobacterales > Rhodobacteraceae > Paracoccus > Paracoccus luteus. The sequence goes on from NZ_SDEA01000004.1 coordinate 11,373, forward strand.
CCGATCAGGTCGGAGGCCGGGGTGGGGCGCGCGGTCATGCCGTGGCCATACCCCAGCCGCGCCGCGGGTGAAAGATGCAACGCCGCCCTCATCCGCGCTGTCCGGGCCTGCGAACCGGGGCGCAGGCGCCGCCGCGCCGTCGGTCCGCTGCCCCCTCAGCCCGCCTCGGCCAGCCGCGCGACATAGCGGGCCAGCGTGTCGATTTCCAGGTTCACCGCGTCCCCGGTCCGGGCCGCGCCCCATGTCGTCGCCGCCTGCGTGTGCGGGATCAGGTTCACGCCGAAGCGGTCGCCCGCGACCTCGTTCACGGTCAGCGAGGTGCCGTTCAGCGCCACCGACCCCTTGGGTGCGATGAATCGCGCCAGATGCGCCGGCGCCTCGAACGTCAGGCGCAGGCTGCCGCCCTCGCGGTGCGCCTCGACGATGGTGGCGACGCCGTCCACGTGCCCCGACACGATGTGCCCGCCCAGCTCGTCGCCCACGCGCAGCGCGCGTTCCAGGTTGACGGGCTTGCCCTCGGCCCAGCCCGACGCGCCGATGTTGGTCTTGTCCAGCGTCTCGGCCGAGATGTCGACGTCGAACCAGTCGGCCCCCTTGTCCACCACCGTCAGGCAGATCCCGTCGCAGGCGATGGACGCGCCAAGGTCCACCCCGTCCATGTCATAGCCGCAGGCGATCCGCGCCCGCAGGTCGCCTTGCAGCGCGACGCGGGTGACGCGGCCGATGTCGGTGATGATGCCGGTGAACATGCCCGTCCTTCAAGGCTGGTGTGGCGTTGGCGCCACGATGCCTTGGCGAGCGGACGGGCGCAAGCGACTGCGGTCCGGCGCGACGGTGGCGGCCGCATGAGGCGTCACGGTTAACCCTGGGTTGGCCATGCGGCGAGAATACGCTTTCTATCGGGGCGGCAGCGTGTCATCCGGCGGGATGATTCCCGCCCGATGGCCAAGGCGGCGGGGTTGAGGCGCCGATGACCCGAGCCGACCGAATACCGCATGATACCACCCTGCCCGCCCGGCCGCCGGCCGCAGGCGGGCCGTCGGTCGCGGTCGAACCCGTTTCGGGGCGGCCCGGACCGGATGCGCCCGGCCGCGGCCAACCCGTGGACGTCGCCCCGACCGCGCGGCCGGGCACTGTTCCCGCAGCGCCGGGCGCAGCCATCGCCGACCTTCCGCCCGAACGGCGGGTCTTCCTGATGCTGCAGGGTCCGCACGGCCCGTTCTTCGATCGCCTGGGACGACTGATCCGGGCGGCAGGTGCGCAGGTCTGGCGCGTGGGGTTCAACGCCGGCGACGAATGGTTCTGGCGCGACCGCGCCCGGTTCATCCCCCACGACGGCCCGCCCGGCGACTGGCCCGCGCATCTGGACCGGCTGATCGACGAAAAGGGTGTCACCGACATCGTGCTGTATGGCGACGTGCGCCCGATCCACGCCGCCGCCCGCGCCGCCGCCGCCGCCCGCGGGCTGATGCTGCACGTGTTCGAGGAAGGGTATCTGCGCCCCTACTGGATCACCTATGAACGCGGCGGATCGAACGGCCATTCGCCGCTGATGGACATCTCGCTGGATGCGATGCGCCGGATCATGCGCGACCACGGGACCGAGATCAGCCGCCCGCCGTCGCACTGGGGCGACATGCGGCAGCACAAGTTCTATGGCGCGCTGTATCACCTGATGGTGCTGGTGGCGAACCGCCGCTATCCGGGGTTCACCTCGCACCGCGACATCACCCTGGGGCGCGAGTTCCGGCTGAACTTCCGCCGCCTGATCCTGTCGCCCGCGCTGGCCCTGCGCCGCCGGCGGCAGGCCCGCGCGATCCAGGGCGGCGGGTTTCCGTTCGTGCTGGTGCTGATGCAGCTGGAACACGATTCCAGCTTTCTGGCCCATTCGCCCTATCGCACCATGTCCCAGTTCACCGACGAGGTGCTGGACGCCTTCGCGGCCGCCGCCCCGCGCCACCACCACATCGTCTTCAAGGCCCACCCGCTGGAAGACGGGCGCGGCCGCATCGCCGGCGCGATCCGCGCGCGCGCCCGCGCCCTTGGCATCGAAGGCCGGGTCCATCTGGTGCAGGGCGGCAAGCTGGCGCGGCTGCTGTCGCAGGCCCGCGCGGCGGTGACGATCAATTCGACCGCCGCCCAGCAGGCGCTGTGGCGCGGGCTGCCGGTCAAGGCGATGGGACGGTCGGTCTATGACAAGCCGGGGCTGGTCAGCGACCAGTCCCTGCCCGATTTCCTGCGCGATCCGCAGCGCCCCTCGGTCGCGCTTTACCGCGACTATCGCGACTATCTTCTGGATACATGCCAGGTGCCGGGCGGATTTTACGCGGCAAGATCGCGCGGCCACGCGCTGCGCCTGGTCGTCGACATGATGCTGGACCCCGACGATCCCTATCAGGCGCTGGCGGGCGGGCGTGCAGGGTTGCGACAGCAGATGGACCGCGGCGACCGATGACGGGGTAATGATGGAAATGACGTTTCGGACCCGATAGACTTTCCCGAAACACAAGAAAGCCGGCGGCGCAGATTCGCCCGCGACGATGGACAGGAGACCGGACCTTGGCAGACCTCACCCAACCCCGCGCCACGACGGCGCGGCCGCCTGCCCGGCGGGCGATCCGAATGCTGGCCATCGTGGCGCTTGCCGGACTGGCCGCCTGCGGCCTGCCGCGGTCCGGTCCCAACAAGAACGAGATCTACAAGGGCTCGGTTGACCGGGGCGGCAACACCAACGTCATCTATGTCAACGATCACGTGACCCGCACGGCCAATTTCGCGGCCAGCTATGGCTTTGGCGCGGATTTCATCGGCGCGGGCCAGGTCGGCGCGGACGAGATCCGGCCCGGCGACGTGCTGGGCCTGACGATCTGGGAAAACGTCGATGACGGGCTCCTCGCCTCGATGGGCAGTTCCAACACGCCGCTGACCGAACTGCAGGTGGACAGCGCCGGTTATATCTTCGTGCCCTATGCCGGCCGCATCCGCGCCGCAGGCAACAGCCCCGACGCGCTGCGCCAGATCATCACCACGCGGCTGGAAAGCCAGACCCCCGACCCGCAGGTCACCGTGACGCGCGTGGCGGGCGACGGCGCGACCGTGTCGGTCATGGGCAAGGTCAACGGACAGGGCGTGTTCCCGATCGAACGCCCCACGCGGTCGCTGTCCGCGATGCTGGCCCGCGCGGGCGGCGTGTCCATCGACCCCGAGATCGCCGTCGTCACGGTCAAGCGCGGGCGCAACACCGGCAAGGTCTGGCTGCGCGACCTTTACGCCAACCCCCGCAACGACGTGGCGCTGCGCCCCGGCGACGTCATCCTGGTCGAGGAGGACCAGCGCAGCTTTACCGCGCTGGGCGCGCTGGGCGGGCAGACCAAGGTTCCCCTGGGGTCCGAGGAGATCAACGCCATCGAGGCCATCGCGATGGTGGGCGGCCTCAGTTCCGGGCTGGCCGACCCGACCGGCGTGTTCGTCCTGCGCGACGAGCCGCAGTCCGTTGCGCGCAACGTTCTGGGCCGGGAGCTTTATGGCGACCAGCGCATGGCCTATGTGCTGGACCTGACCCGGCCCAACGGGCTGTTCCTGGCCCGCGACTTCATGATCCGCGACGGCGACACCGTCTATGTCACCGAGGCGCCTTATGTTCAGTGGCAAAAGACGCTGGGCGCGATCACCGGCGGCGCGGCCACGGCCAACTCGCTGAGCACGCTGGGCGGCGGCTGATGGCATGACCGCCGCCGGCAGCGCGGCCGACGCGCCCCTGCCCCGGCGGCTTTACGTCCTGAACGGCGGGTTCTGGGCCGGGCCGCGCATCCGCCGCATCCTGGCCCTGGCCGGCTGGCGGCTGACGCTGGGCCTGCCGGGGCCGGGCGACGCGGTCGGGGTCTGGGGCAACAGCCCCACCGCCTGGCGCGGGCGGGCCTTGGCGGCACGGCGCGGGGCGGGGCTGGTCACGGTCGAGGATGCGTTCCTGCGGTCCGTCCTGCCCGGACGCGACCGCACGCGCGTGGGCCGGCGCGGCCCGGTCGGCCTGCTGATCGACCCGCAGGGGCTGCATTTCGACCCCGCGCGGCCGTCGCTGCTGGAAACGCTGGCCGCCTCGGCCGAGGCGGCGGCCATGACCGGCGTGGCGGCGGCGGCCCTGGCGCGGCTGCGCGCGGCGGATCTGTCGAAATACACCGCCCATCGCGCGGGCGCCGCGGCGCCTGCGCCCGGCGCGGTGCTGGTGGTGGACCAGACCCGCGGCGACGCCTCGCTGATGGGGGCCGGGCGCGCGACCTTCCTGCGGATGCTGCAGGCAGCGCGGGATGAAAATCCCGGCGCGACCATCGTGGTCCGCAGCCATCCCGAAACTGCCGCCGGCCTGCGCGCCGGGCATCTGACGCCCGCCGATCTGCGCGGGGGCGAAATCTGGTCCGACGCCGCCGTCTCGCCCTGGCGGCTGGTGGCCGAGGCCGGCGCCGTCTACGCCGTCAGCTCGCAACTGGGATACGAGGCGCTGCTGGCCGGCCGCCGCACGCGGCTGTTCGGCCAGCCCTTTTATGCCGGCTGGGGCCTGACCGTGGACGAAACCCCGGTGCCGCGCCGGTGGGGCCGCGCCACGGTCGAGACGCTGTTCGCGGCAAGCCACCTGCTGGCGCCGGTCTGGTATGACCCCTGCCGCGACCAGCTGACCGATTTCGACGGCGCCCTGCGCCAGATCGAGGCGGAAGCGCGCGCCTTTGGCGAGGATCGCGACGGGCATCTGGCCTATGGCATGCGGCTGTGGAAGCGCCCGGCCATCGCGCGGGCGTTCGGCAGCGGGCGCGGGGTGCGGTTCACCGGCAAGCCTTCGGCGGCCGTGACGCTGGCCTGGGCCAATCGCGCCGACGCGGTGCCGCAGGCGATGCGGGTCGAGGACGGGTTTCTGCGCTCGCGCGGGCTGGGGGCGGCGCTGGTGCCGCCGCTGTCGCTGGTCGCAGACGACCTGGGCATCTATTACGACCCGACGCGGCCAAGCCAGCTTGAGGCGCTGATCGCCGCCGGGCCGCCGCCGGGCGGGCGCGACCGCGCGGTGGCGCTGATCGCGCGGCTGCGGGCGCAGGCGGTGACGAAATACAACCTGTCCGGCGCCCTGCCCCCGATCCCGGCGGACGGGCGGCGGGTGATCCTGGTTCCGGGGCAGGTCGAGGACGACGCCTCGATCCGGCTGGGCGCGGGGGCCGAGCGGACGAACCTTGCGCTGCTGGAACGGGTCCGCGCCGAGAACCCCGACGCGCTGATCGTCTGGAAACCGCACCCCGATGTCGAGGCCGGGCTGCGCCCCGGCGCGGTGGGCGACGTGGCAGGGCTGGCCGATGTGACCGCCACCCGCGCGCCGGCAGCCGCGCTGATCGACCGCGCGGATGAGGTCTGGACCATGACCTCGACCCTGGGGTTCGAGGCGCTGGTGCGGGCCACGCCGGTCACGACGCTGGGCGCGCCGTTCTATGCGGGCTGGGGGCTGACCCGCGACCTGGGGCCGATACCCGCGCGCCGGGTGGCGCGCCCGGACCTTGCGGCGCTGGTCCATGCGGCGCTGATCGCGTATCCGCGGTATGTCGATCCGGTCACCGGCCTGCCCTGTCCGGTGGAACTGGCGCTGGACCGGCTGGCCGATCCGGCGACGCAGGTCGCCACGATCCGGCTGCGCTGGCTGGCCAAGGCCCAGGGCGCGCTGGCGGGTCAAAGCTGGATCTGGCGGCGCTGAGCCGCGCCGCCGCATGAGTATTTGGGCCAAGAAGATGCGGGTCAGCGGCCCGGCAACTGCGGGTCGTCACAGGCGCACCCAGCGGTGGAACAGGTCGCCGGCGATGGGCCGCGTCTCGGCCAAGGCAAAGCGCGGGGCGTCGGCCAGCGCGGTCAGGTGCAGCGGCCCCACGGACGCGCGGCCGTCGGCCCCCAGTGCAAGCCCCGCCGTGTGGCCGACCAGCTCGTCCACCAGCCCCGCGGACAGCAGCGCCGCGGCAAGCTGCCCGCCGCCCTCGCAGAACACCCGCGTCAGCCCGCGCCGTCCCAGTTCCGCCAGCGCCTCCGGCAGGGGGCCGGGCAGGATCCACAGCGGCCCGTGGTCGGCGTCCTCGGGCGGCAGGGCAGGGATGTCGCCGTTGGCGATGACCACCCGCGCCGGCTGGCGCACGCTGCCCAGCCCGCGCACGTTCAGCGCCGGACGATCCGCGCGCGCCGTCCCGGCCCCGACCATCACCGCGTCATGCGTCAGCCGCAGCAGATGGACGTGCCGGCGCGCCGCCGGCCCGGTAATCCAGCGGCTTTCGCCGGCCGCCGTGGCGATCCGCCCGTCAAAGCTGGTCGCGAGCTTGAGCGTGACCATCGGCCGGCCCTGCGTGACCCGTGTCAGGAAGCCGCGCTGCAAGGCCGCCGCGCGCGTCGCGCGCAGCCCCTCGGTCACGGCGACGCCGGCGGCGCGCAGCATGGCGTGGCCCCGGCCCGCGACACGCGCATCGGGATCGGTCATCGCGCTGACCACGCGCGAGATCCCCGCGTCGATCAGCCCCTGCGCGCAGGGGGGCGTCCGGCCATGGTGGGCGCACGGTTCCAGCGTGACAAAGGCCGTGGCCCCGCGGGCTGCCGGTCCGGCCTGATCAAGCGCCATCCGTTCGGCATGCGGGCGCCCGCCGGGCATGGTCCAGCCGCGGCCGACGACACGGCCGTCGCGCACGATCACGCATCCGACCGCGGGGTTGGGCCAGACATTTCCCAAGCCCCGCCGCGCCAACACCAGCGCGTGGTCCATGTGGCGCAGGTCGTCCGCCACAGCCCCGGCGCTCAATCTTCAGTGCCGGCGGGGCGCAGTTCGGACACGAAGCCGTCGAAGTCGTCCGCCGTCTGGAAGTTCTTGTAGACGCTGGCGAACCGCACATAGGCCACGGTGTCGATCCGGGCCAGCGTCTCCATCACGATCTCTCCGATGACTTTGGATGAGATGTCGGTTTCGCCCATGCTCTCCAGCCGCCGCACGATGCCCGAGATCATCTGGTCGATGCGCTCGGGCTCGACCGGGCGTTTCTGCATGGCGATGCGGATCGAGCGGGCAAGCTTGTCACGCTCGAAATCCTCGCGCCGGCCGGACGACTTGATCACCACCAGATCGCGCAGCTGCACCCGTTCATAGGTGGTGAACCGCCCGCCGCACGCCGGGCAAAAGCGGCGGCGGCGGATGGCCACGTTATCCTCGGCCGGGCGCGAGTCCTTGACCTGGGTATCGACGTTTCCGCAGAACGGACAGCGCATGGGTTGTTCCCGCCCCCGATTGATCCACAGCCACTATACATCGCGCCGCGTCCTTGGGTAGCGGGCCTGTGCGGCCCCTATATGCGCTGTGGCCGGGCTGCTATACCCGGCGGGCAGCATGCCTTGCCTGCTCAGGACTGCAACCAGCCGTGCCAGTCGAAATCGCGCACCCGGTCCTGTTCGGCGCGCGCGCCCGCCTCGCCGCCAAAGCGGTCGACGATGTCCTGCGCGGGCAGCATCAGGAAACGCCCGGCGTTGTCCGGCGGGATGACGGTGGTCGTCGCGTCCGGCAGGCCGGTGCTGGCGAACCATTCGCTGAGCCGCCCCATTGCCTTGCCCACCGTGCGGGCGCTCGCGCCCTGCCCCACCAGCTCTGCCAGCTCGTCGTGCGTCAGGTGCAGCTTGCCGCCGTCCGCACGGCTGCGGACCAGCGCGACCAGCGCATGTTTCTGGAAATCGGTCAGTTTCATGGATGCCTCCGCTCTGGACACTCCAATGCCGAGAGGACGCGCGGGTTCCGTCACTCGGCGGCGGTCGCGTCGGCCGGGACGTCGGCGGGGGCATCGTCATGGGCCAGCGCGATCTGCCGCGTCGTGCGCGCGCCCAGCTCGCGCAGCATCTCGGCCTGGCGGATGACGTTGCCGGGGCCGCGCGACAACCGGCCCATCGCCGTGGCGTGGGCGCGGGCGGCGGCGTCCAGCGCGGCACCGGCCTCGTCCAGCGCGGCGACGACGCCCGCCAGCTTGTCGTAAATCGCGCCCGCGCGGGCCGCGATCTCGGCCGCGTTGCGGTCGCGCCGCTCGACCGTCCACAGATGTTCGACGGTCCGCAGCGCCAGCAGCAGGGTGGACGGCGTGGCCAGCCCCACCCGGCGTTCCAGCGCGAAGGCGGTCAGGGCGGGATCGGCGCGCAGCGCCTCGGCAAAGGCCGCCTCGACCGGCAGGAACATCAGGACATAATCGACCGTGCCCGCGTCCAGCGCCTGATAGCCGCGGCCCGACAGTTCCGTGACATGGGCGCGGACCGCCGCGACATGGCGGCGCAGGGCGGCGGCGCGGGTGTCGTCGTCCTCGGCCGCGCTGGCGTCGGCATAGGCGTTCAGCGAGCATTTGGCGTCGATCACCAGGGACCGGCCGCCGGGCATGTCGACCACAACGTCGGGCCGCCACAGCCTGCCATCAGCGTCGCGGGCGGCTGACTGGGTGCGAAAATGCTGTCCCGCCACAAGCCCGGCGGTTTCCAGAACCCGCGCCAGGATCATCTCGCCCCAGGCGCCCTGCCGCTGCTTGTCGCCTTTCAGCGCGCGGGTCAGCGCCACGGCGTCGCGGCCGATCTCTTCGGACCGGCGGGCGAGTCCCGCGATCTGTTCGCGCAGCGCCGCCTCGGCCGCGGCCCCGGCGCGCTGGCCGGCCTGCATTTCGTCCTGGAACCGGGCGACCTGATCGCGAAAGGGGGTCAGCAGCGCGCCCAGCCGGTCGGCATGGGCGCGTTCCAGATCGGCACCCTGACGGCGCAGGCTGTCGTCGGCCAGCTGCCGGAACTGGGCGGCCATGTCGTCGCGCAAATTTTGCAGCACCGCGGTCTCGCGCGCGGCCAGATCGGCGTCGCGGGCGGCGCTGAGCCGGGCGGCGTCGAGCGCGCGTTCGACGGCGCCCGCGTGCTGGCGGGACTGGTGCAGCGCGTCGCTCAGGCCGTCGCGCTCTTCGGCCAGCTCGGCAAGGCGCGTGGCCTGAGCGGCCAGCCGTTCGCGCGCGGCGGCCTGCTCGATGCGCAGCTGGTCCAGCCCCGCCCGCGCGCCGCCAAGGCGGCGACGCAGCGCGATGCCCCGCAGCATCAGGGCCAGCACCAGCGCCGCCAGACCCAAGGCCCACGCCTGCGCGGGCAGGAACGCGGCCAGTTCGCCCCCCGTCATGCGCCGGACCCTGCCGCAGCCTGCCTCGCCTGTCCCGATTTCACCGCAGCCTTCCCCGTTTTCGGCATTGTTCCTGATTTGGTCCGAAACCGCAACGCCCGCTGCAAGGGCGCTTTCAGCCCTCGGGCTGCCCGCTGCGTTCGCGCAGAAACGACAGGACGCCGGCGGCATAGGCGCGCCGGTCCCAGGGGGCGACCCCGTGATCGGCCAGCCATGCCAGGATCGAACGATCCGCGCGGGTGGAATAGCCCATGTCCCAGCCGTTGAACCGGCGTTCGGCCTGCTGGTCCCGCGAAAGCGTCGTCACCCCATAATGGCGCGGGTCGCGCATCAGGCGTCCCGCGATCAGGTCCAACGGTTCCAGCGGCCCCTCGAGCCACTGGAAGAAAAACCCGTCCTCGTGGTGCAGGAAGCCGGTCAGGTGCAGTTCGCCATTGATCCGCGCCGCCTGCGCCATCAGGTCGCGGGCGGCGTCGCTGTTGGGCGGCATCTCGCTTTCGCTGCGATACAGGAAGTGCGCCAGTTCCGTCATCCACACGTCCCACCAGCCCGACCGGGCGTTCGCACAGCTTTCCTGATGACCCGCGCCGCGGCGATTCCGCGACGCGGGGGACGGTCCCCTTACTGGTCGAGGAAACTGCGCAGCTTGCGCGAACGCGAGGGGTGCTTTAGCTTGCGCAGCGCCTTGGCTTCGATCTGGCGGATGCGTTCGCGGGTGACGCTGAACTGCTGGCCCACCTCTTCCAGCGTGTGATCGGTGTTCATGCCTATGCCGAAACGCATCCGCAGCACCCGTTCCTCGCGCGGGGTCAGCGACGACAGAACCCGCGTCGTGGTTTCCTTCAGGTTCTCCTGAATGGCCGAGTCCAGCGGCAGGACGGCGTTCTTGTCCTCGATGAAATCGCCAAGCTGGCTGTCCTCCTCGTCCCCGATGGGGGTTTCAAGGCTGATCGGCTCCTTGGCGATCTTCATCACCTTGCGAACCTTTTCCAGCGGCATCTGCAGCTTCTCGGCCAGCTCCTCGGGCGTCGGTTCCCGTCCGATCTCGTGCAGCATCTGGCGGCCGGTGCGGACCAGCTTGTTGATCGTCTCGATCATGTGGACCGGGATGCGGATGGTGCGCGCCTGATCCGCGATGCTGCGCGTGATCGCCTGCCGGATCCACCAGGTCGCATAGGTCGAGAACTTGTAGCCGCGGCGATACTCGAACTTGTCCACCGCCTTCATCAGGCCGATGTTGCCTTCCTGAATGAGATCAAGGAACTGCAGGCCGCGGTTCGTGTATTTCTTGGCGATGGAGATCACCAGCCGCAGGTTCGCCTCGACCATCTCCTTCTTGGCCTGACGCGCCTCTTTCTCGCCGCGCTGGACCTGGTTCACGATCCGGCGGAACTCCTCGATATCGACGCCGACGTGCTGGCCGACCATCGCCATCTCGCTGCGCAGGGTCTCGACCTGGGGGCGCGAGCGGTCGAACAGCGCCTGCCAGCCCCGGCCCTTGTTGCCGCCCATGCGGTCGACCCAGGTCGGGTCCAGTTCCGAACCGCGATAGGCGTCGATGAACTCGCGCCGATTGATCCGCGCGGCGTCGGCCAGCTTGACCATGCCGGAATCGATGGTGACGATACGGCGGTTGATGCCATAGATCTGGTCGACCAGCGCCTCGATGCGGTTGTTGTGCAGGTGCAGTTCGTTGACCAGCGCGACGATCTCGGACCGCAGCTTCTGATAGGCGGCCTCGTCGGTGGCCGAAAAGCTCGCGTCCTCGTTCAGCGTGGCCGACATGCGGTTGTCCTGCATGTGGGCCAGGTCTTCATAGTCGCGCGCGATCGCCTCCAGCGTTTCAAGAACGCGCGGCTTCAGGCTCGCCTCCATCGCGGCCAGCGACAGGTTCTGGCCGTCGTCGTCCTCGTCCTCGTCGCCGTCGCGGCGCAGGGGGTTCCCGTCCGCGTCAACCTCGTCGCCCTGCCAGCCGGGCTTTTCGGCGGCATCGGACGGGGCGGCGACGCCCAGCGGCAGGTCGACGGGCAGTTCGTCGTCCTCGTCCTCGCCCATGGCCCGGCCAAAGGTCGTTTCCAGGTCGATGACGTCGCGCAGCAGGATGTCTTCGTTCAACAGCTCCTGGCGCCACATGGTGATGGCCTTGAAGGTCAGCGGGCTTTCGCACAGGCCCGCGATCATCGTGTTGCGCCCGGCCTCGATCCGCTTGGCGATGGCGATCTCGCCCTCGCGCGACAACAGCTCGACGCTGCCCATCTCGCGCAGATACATCCGCACCGGGTCATCGGTGCGGTCCAGCTTCTCCGTCTCGGTGGTCGACACGGCGATTTCGCGGCTGGTGGAGGCGGGCACGATCTCGCCGCCGGTCTCGGGGCCTTCCTCGGCCTCGTCGTCCTCGATGACGTTGATGCCCATTTCGGACAGCATCGACATCACATCCTCGATCTGCTCGGACGAGACCTGTTCGGGCGGCAGGACGGTGTTCAGCTGGTCATAGGTGATATAGCCACGCTCGCGCGCGTCGGCGATCATGCGCTTGACCGCCGCCTGGCTCATGTCCAGCGAGGGGTCTTCATCCTTGGCGTCCGGCTTGTCGTCGTCGTCCTTGGCCATCGGGCTCGTCCTTCCAAAGATGATTCGCAGCACGGGTGATTCGCCGCGAATCAGGGCCGGTCTGACGGATGTTTTAGTGCAGGCGGCACCCGCGGTCAAAGCGCGGGGGCCGGGTGATTCGGGCGGGCCGTGGCGGCCCCCGTCGAACGGCCGAGCCGCCCGTCAGCCCTTGCGGTTGCGCATCAGCGCCTCGGCCCGGGCGCGGGCGGCGGCGAACTGGTCGGCCAGCGAGCGCTGGTCGCCCACGACGCCGCTGTCGCCGCCCAGGTCGGGGTGGTCGGCCTGCTGGCGCGCGCGGGCCGACTGCGACACCCGCCAGGTCAGGCCCTCGTCGGCCAGCCCCTCGATCTCGGTCTCGGCGCGGGCGATCTCGTCGCGGGCGGCGCGATGCGCCTCGATCCGGTCCAGCGCGTTCAACAGCATCGGCCGGGCGGCCGCCGCGCCGGCCCCCAGGCGGGTGATCGCCGGTGCTGCGCGGACATGGGGATCGGCCATGATCGCGTCAAGGGCGGCGCGCCCGGCGGGGCTGGACGCGCCCGCCAGCAGGTCATGGACCAGCGCCGCGCGTCCGGTGTCGGCCGGGTCCAGCCGTTCCAGCCGCGATTCGACCTGCCCGATCAGATCGGGGTGGGCGGCGCAGATCGCGAGGATCATCGCCTCGATCAGCGATTCCCCCCCGTCCCCGGCGGCGAGGTTCGAGGCGCGGGTCTGCGGCCGCGCCGGCTGCGGCGCGTCGCGGCGCACGAAGCGGCCGCGTTCCGTCCGCGCGGGGGCGAAATGCGCCCAGCGGCGGGACTTGATCTCGCGGGTGTAGTGGTCGCGCGTGGCGGGGTCGGGGATGCGCGCCACCGCCTCGGCCAGCGCGTGGTCCAACGCCGCCTTGCGTTCGGGGCTGTCGAAGTCGCGCCCCTCGGTCTCGCGCCGCCACAGCAGGTCCACCAGCGGTTGCGCCTGGTCCAGCACGGCACGGATCGCGGCCGGCCCGCCCGCCCGGATCAGATCGTCGGGGTCTTGCCCGGCCGGCAACAGCGCGAATCGCAGCGCCTGCCCGGGCCCGGTCAGCGGCAGCGCCATGTCGATCAGCCGCATCGCCGCGCGCAGCCCCGCCGCGTCGCCGTCCAGCGCAATGACCGGTTCCGGCGAGACGCGCCACATCAGGCGCAGCTGGTCCTCGGTGATGGCGGTGCCCAGGGGGGCCACCGCGCCCTCGACGCCCGCGCGGACCAGCGCGATCACATCCATATAGCCCTCGGCCACCACCAGCGGCTGGCCCTTGGCGACCGCCGACCGGGCAGGTCCGAGATTGTAGAGATTGCGCCCCTTGTCGAAGAGCGCCGTTTCCGGGCCGTTGAGGTATTTGGCCCGCGCATTCGGGTCCATCGCCCGCCCGCCGAAGGAAATGCAGCGCCCGCGCGCGTCGCGGATGGGAAAGATGATGCGGCCGCGAAAGCGGTCATAGGCCGCGCCGCCGTCGCGCCCCGCGCGCCCGGTGTTGGCGTCGGGCTTGGCGGCAAGCCCGGCCTCGACCACCAGCCGTTCGGGGACGCCCGCGTCAAGCAAGTGGCGCAGCAGCCCCTGGCGCTGGTCGGGGGCAAAGCCGATCTCGAACCGGTCCAGCGCCGAGGCGTCCAGCCCGCGCCCCGACAGGTAATCGCGCGCCGCAGCCCCGCCGCCGGTCTGCAACTGCAGCCGGAACCAGCGCACGGCCCGGTCCATCACCTCGACCAGCTGCGCGCGGCGGTCGGTCGCGGCCTGTTCGCGGGGCGAGCGTTCGGGCATCGGCACGCCCGCCTCGGACGCCATCAGCGCCACGGCCTCGATGAAGCCAAGGCCCTCGGCCTCGCGCAAAAAGCCGAAGGCGTCGCCCTTGGCCTGGCAGCCGAAGCAGTAATAAAATCCCTTCTGATCATCGACATGGAAGGACGCCGATTTCTCGGCATGGAACGGACAGGGGGCCCACCAGTCGCCCTTGGCCTGGTTGGACTTGCGCAGATCCCACGTCACGCGGCGGCCCACGATCCGGCTGATCGGAACGCGGGTGCGCAGGTCGTCGAGGAATCCGGGCGGCAGGCTCATGCGGCGATCATCCCGCCCCGACCGCGCCCCGCACAAGCCCCCAATAATGGTCCGCGACCGCCGTGCGGTCCAGCCGCCCGCCCTGGCGAAACCAGTTGGTGACGCCGGTCAGCATGGCGATCAGCGCCATCGCCGTCAGTCGCGCGTCGGCCACCCGCATCACGCCCGCGCGCGCGCCATCGCGCAGGATCGCGGTCAGCGCATCCTCGTAACGGCGGCGCAGCGCGGTGACGGCGGCGTGGTTTTCGGGGGTCAGGCTGCGAAGCTCCATATAGCTGAGGAAGACCTCGTCGGGGTGGTCCAGCGAATAGGCGATGTGAAAGCGCGCAAAGCGTTCCAGCCGGACCAGCGGCGGATCGCCGGGACGGTCGTCCCAGGCCGCCAGCAGCAGGTCCATATGCTCGATCAGCAGGCCCGCCAGCAGCCCCTGCTTGTCGGGGGTATAGGCGTAAAGCGTGCCGGCCTGCACCCCCACGGCGGCCGCGATCTGGCGCATGGTGACGGCCGCATAGCCGTGGCGCGCGAACAGCCCCCGCGCCGCCTGACGGACGAGCGGGCCGGTGATGTCGGCGCGGGAACCTGTGGTGCGGGCCATGCCGCGGGGTTCTAGGGCAGCGCGCCGCAAGGCGAAAGGCCCGAGGGGGACGGTTTGCGAGGCGGGCGTCCCGACCGGCGGCGGGGTCGCTGTGTTTTCCGGCCGGCCGGTCCGTCTGTGGGCGCTTGCCCACGCAAGGCGGCGGACCCCGCTTCGGACTATCTTTGCGACTCCCGGCGTGGCGCTTGCCCGCGCACTCCGGCGGACCTATCGTCGCGCCATGCGTCCCACCCGACCCCGCCGCGCCCTGCCGTTCCTGTCCTGCGCCGTGGCGGCGGCGGTGCTGGCGCTGTCGGGCTGCGGGCAGGACGACGCCGCCTATCCCCGCCTGCTGCCGCTGTCGGAACTGAACCGCCCCCCCGCGATCCCCGCCCATGCCCAGGACGCCGCCGCCGATCCGCAGGCGGTGGGCGCGGCGCTGCAGGCCCGCCGGGCTGAGGCGGCGGCCCGCGCCGGGGATGCGCGGGGACCGGTGGCGGACGCGGACGCGCTGGCCGGGCGCGCCCGCGCGCTGCGGACGCGGGCGGATGCGCTGGCCGCGACCGAACTGCCGCAAGGCCCGACCTCTGCCGCGACATCCGCCGCGACGCCCGTGGCCCCGCCAGAGGCCGCGACCGCCGCCCGCGCGCAGGCGCTGCGGGACCGCGCGCGGGCACTGTCGGAACGCCCCGTCGCGGGCCAGCCAGCCTGCCCGCCGGGCACCGCGGACGCCGCGGCAAGCCGTTGCAATCCGGGGACGGATCAGCCAAATCCCCGCGCGCCCTAGGGAGTTCAGACCATGCCCGTCATCACCTGCATCGAGGATCTGAAGCGCATGCACCGCGCGCGCACGCCGCGGATGTTCTATGACTATGCGGAATCCGGCAGCTATACCGAGCAGACCTTCCGCGAGAACACGACGGATTTCCAGAAAATCCGCCTGCGCCAGAAGGTTGCGGTCGACATGTCAGGCAGGACACTGGCCAGCGAGATGGTCGGGATGCCGGTGTCCATGCCGGTCGCGCTGGCACCGGTCGGGCTGACCGGGATGCAGAACGCGGACGGCGAGATCAAGGCGGCGCGGGCGGCGGAAAAGGCGGGCATTCCCTTCTGCCTGTCCACGATGTCGATCTGTTCGCTGGAGGATGTGGCGGCCCACACCACCCAGCCCTTCATGTTCCAGCTTTACGTCATGAAGGATCAGGACTTTCTTGAGGGGATCATCGCGCGCGCGCGCGATCAACTGCTCCGCGCTGGTGCTGACACTGGACCTGCAGATCCTTGGCCAGCGCCACAAGGATCTGAAGAACGGCCTGTCCGCGCCGCCCAAGCTGACGCCCTCGTCCATCGCCGACCTTGCCACCCGCTGGCGCTGGGGCATCGAGATGCTGCAGACCAAGCGTCGGTTCTTCGGCAACATCGTGGGCCACGCCAAGGGCGTAACGGATACCGCGAACCTTGCCAGCTGGACGGCCGAGCAGTTCGACCCGCAGCTTGACTGGACCAAGATCGCCCGCATCCGCGACCTGTGGGGCGGCAAGCTGATCCTGAAAGGCATCCTTGACGCCGAGGACGCGCGCATCGCGGCCGATTTCGGGGCCGACGCCATCGTGGTCAGCAACCACGGCGGCCGCCAGCTGGACGGGGCGCTGTCGTCGATCCGCATGCTGCCCGAGATCGTGGCGGCGGTCGGCGACCGGGTGGAAATCCACCTCGACAGCGGCATCCGGTCGGGTCAGGACGTGCTGAAGGCCATCGCACTTGGGGCGCATGCGACCTGGATCGGCCGCGCCTATATCCACGGCCTGGGCGCGATGGGCGAGGCGGGCGTCACCGCCGCGATCGAGGTGATCCGCAAGGAGCTGGACGTCTCGATGGCGCTGTGCGGCGAACGCGACATCGGCAATGTCGGCCGGCACAATGTGCTGGTGCCGACCGAATGGGCCACCGAATACGCCTGACGCCTAGGCGCGCAGGAACTCCAGCAGGTCGCGGTTCAGATCCTGCGCATGGGTCGCCGGGATGCCATGCGGCGCGCCGTCGTATTCCCGATAGGTGGCCTGCGGCAGCATCCCGGCCAGCCGCGCGCCGGTGGCCTTGATCGGCACGTTCTGGTCGGCGGTCCCGTGCACGATCAGCGCCGGGCACCCGATGGCGCCGACATCGCCGGTGAAATCCGTGCGCCCGAACGCATCCACGCAGGCGATGGTGGCAATGGGGCTGGCCATCATCGCCATGCCCCATGTCCAGTCCACCACCGCCTGGCTGACCGGCTTTTTCACCCATCCCATCCCATAAAAACCGGGAATGAAATCGCGAAAGAACGCCGGCCGGTCGGCGCGGATGCCGGCCTTCATCTCGTCCAGCACGGCGCCCGGCGCCCCGTCAGGGTTGGCGTCGGACTGCACCACCCCCGGCACCACCGACGAGATGAACGCCACCCGCGACACGCCCCGGCCCCCGTGCCGCGACATATAGCGGGCGACCTCGCCCCCGCCCATTGAAAACCCGACCAGCGCCGCGTCGGTCAGGCCGCGGGCGTTCATCACGGCGGCCATGTCGTCGGCCAGCGTGTCATAGTCATAGCCCGCCGCAGGCTGCGCCGAGCGTCCGAACCCGCGCCGGTCATAGCTGACGACGCGGTAACCGGCCTCGACCAGCGCCTGGGCCTGCTCTTCCCATGCGTCGGCGTTCAGGGGCCAGCCATGGATCAGCACCACCGGCCGCCCCTGCCCCCAGTCCTTGACATACAGTTCCACATCGTCGCTGGTCGTCACGCGGGTCATCGCCACCTCCTGTTCGTTCGCTGCCCGGCCAACGCCGCAGGCGGCCGACGGGGTCCATCCCCGCCCCCTTCACAAATGCGCCGCTTTCGGCTATGGGCCACGCTTCCGGTCATGCACCCTTGGAGGATGGCCGGTCGCAACCTGAAAGGAATACAACATGGCCAAAGAGATCCCAGATCTGGTGGCCGAGGCACGCACGGGGACAGGCAAGGGGGCCGCCCGTCAAGCTCGCCGCAATGGCAAGGTGCCCGGCATCGTTTACGGCGACGGCAAAGAGCCGACGCCGATCCAGCTCGACTTCAACCCGCTGCTGACCCGCCTGCGCGCAGGCCGGTTCATGTCGACGCTGTTCAACCTGAAGATGGACGGCCAGGACGATGTCCGCGTCGTCTGCCGCGGCGTCCAGCGTGACGTGGTGAAAGACCTGCCGACGCACATCGACTTCATGCGCCTGCACCGCAACACGCGGGTGAACCTGTTCATCCACGTGGACTTCGTCAACCACGAGGATGCCCCCGGCCTCAAGCGCGGCGGCACGCTGGTCGTCGTCCGCCCCGAGGTCGAGCTGATGGTGACCGCGTCGGACATCCCCGACCACATCACGGTGGACCTGGCCGGCAAGAAGATCGGCGACGTGATCCACATCCAGGACGTCCAGCTGCCGGCCGGCGCCAAGCCGACCATCGACCGCAACTTCGTCATCGCCAACATCGCCGCGCCCTCGGGCCTGCGGTCGGCCGACAACGAGGATGAGGCCGAGGCCGCACCCGCCGAGGCGTGATCCGGCCGCATGTGCCGACATGATCGGGGCGGCGCCGCAGGGCGCCGCCCTTTTCCGTGCCGCTCCTGACCGTGGCGCCCGCCCTTTCGCGCGCCGCGCCGGGCTGCTAGACCGCCCCGATGACCGAACCCGTCCATATCATCGGCGCCGGCCTTGCCGGGTCCGAGGCCGCCTGGCAGCTCGCCCGCGCGGGCGTTCCCGCCATCCTGCACGAGATGCGCCCCGCCGTCGGCACCTTTGCCCACCGCACCGGCGACTGCGCCGAGATGGTCTGTTCCAACAGCTTCCGGTCCGATGACGACGTGATGAACGCCGTGGGCCAGCTGCACTGGGAAATGCGCGCGGCGGGCGGGCTGATCATGGCGATGGCCGACCGCCACAAGCTGCCCGCGGGCGGAGCGCTGGCCGTGGACCGCGACGCATTCTCCGCCGACGTGACCGCTGCCTTGCGGGCCGAGCCGCTGGTCACGATCGTCCCCGGCGAAATCACCGACCTGCCGACCGCGGGGCGCTGGATCGTGGCGACCGGCCCGCTGACGTCGGACGCGCTGGCGCAGTCGATCCGCGCGGCCACGGGGGCCGAGGCGCTGGCGTTCTTTGACGCGATCGCCCCCATCGTCCACGCCGAGACGATCGACATGGGCGTGGCCTGGCGGCAGTCGCGCTATGACAAGGGCGAGACCGAGGACGAGCGGACCGCCTATATCAACTGCCCGATGACGCGCGCCGAATACGATGCGTTCATCGACGCGCTGCTGGCCGCCGACAAGACCGAGTTCCGCGAGGGCGAGACCGCCGGCTATTTCGACGGCTGCCTGCCCATCGAGGTCATGGCCGAGCGCGGCCGCGAGACCCTGCGC
Source organism: Paracoccus luteus (assembly GCF_004522155.1). Classification (GTDB taxonomy): domain Bacteria; phylum Pseudomonadota; class Alphaproteobacteria; order Rhodobacterales; family Rhodobacteraceae; genus Paracoccus; species Paracoccus luteus. The sequence goes on from NZ_SDEA01000004.1 coordinate 30,241, forward strand.
CACGGCCCGATGAAGCCGGTGGGACTGACGAACGCCCACGACCCGGCCCGGAAACCTTATGCAGTGGTGCAACTTCGCCGCGATAACGCGCTGGGGACGCTGTACAATATCGTCGGCTTCCAGACCAAGATGAAATACGGGGCGCAGACCCAGGTGTTCCGCATGATACCGGGCCTGCAGAACGCCAGCTTTGCCCGACTGGGGGGCATCCACCGCAACACCTTCCTGAACTCGCCCACGCTGCTGGACGAACGGCTGCGCCTGCGGTCCAGACAGAACCTCAGCTTTGCCGGGCAAGTCACTGGGGTGGAAGGTTATGTCGAAAGCGCCGCGATGGGCCTGCTGGCCGGCCGGATGGCCGCGGCCGAGGCACTGGGGCGCGACCTGCCGCCCCCCGCCGGCACGACCGCAATGGGGGCGCTGGTCCACCACATCACCGGCGGCGCCGAGGCAAAGACCTTTCAGCCGATGAACGTGAACTTCGGCCTGTTCCCCCCGGTCGAGGCCAAGGGCGGCCGCCGCGGCCGCGCCGCGCGCTATCCGGCCTATACCGACCGCGCCAAGCAGGATTTCAGCGCGTGGCTCGCCGCCCAAGCGACGCTGCAGGCGTGATCCGCACGCGGTTTGCGCCCTCGCCCACCGGGCCGCTGCACCTGGGCCATGCTTTTGCGGCGCTGACCGCCGCGCGACTGGCCGACCCCGGCCAGTTCCTGCTGCGGATCGAGGACATCGACCGCAGCCGCTGCCGCCCGGAGTGGGAGGCCGCGATCATGGATGACCTGCGCTGGCTGGGGCTGGACTGGCCGCAGCCGGTGATGCGCCAGTCCGACCGGCTGCCCGCCTATCGCGCGGCGCTGGACCGGCTGGCGGACGTGGGCCTGACCTATCCCTGCCGCTGCCGGCGCGCCGACATCGCCGCGGCGCTGTCCGCCCCGCAAGAAGGCGCGACGGGCCCGGACGGTCCAGTCTATCCCGGCACCTGCCGCGGGCGCGCGATGGCCGATGCGGGGCCGGACGACGCGATCAGGCTGGACGTCGCGCGGGCGTTCCACCATCTGGGCGCCGACGGCGTGGGTTTCTTCGATCAGGCGGTCATGCCGGGTTACGAACACCGTCTGGGTGCCGACGACTTTCTCGGCGGTATCGGCGACGTGGTTCTGGCGCGCCGCGGCATCGGCACAAGCTATCATCTGTCGGTGGTCGTGGACGACGCCGCACAGGGGATCACCCTTGTGACAAGGGGGAAAGATCTTTTCGACTCAACCTATATCCACGCTCTTCTTCAAAGCCTTCTCGGATACGGTCGGCCGCTTTATCATCATCATCGGCTGATCCGCGACGCTGCGGGCAAGCGCCTGGCCAAGCGCGACGACGCCCGCGCCATCAGCCTGTATCGGACCCAGGGCGCCACGCCTGCCGACGTGGCCGCAATGGTGGGGCTTTAGGCTTCCGGCGCCATCAACACGACCTCGGCCCCCTGGCGGATGGCGGTATAAAAGCAGGTCCGCCGGTTGGTGTGGCACGCGGGGCCCGCCTGATCGACCCGCAGCAGCAGGCAGTCGCGGTCGCAATCGACCCGCATCTCGACCAGCCGCTGGGTGTGGCCCGAGGTTTCGCCCTTGACCCAGAACGATTGTCTCGATCTGGACCAATAGGTTACGAACGGCCCTTCCAGCGTTTTCCGCACCGCGTCGATGTTCATCCACGCCATCATCAGCACCTCGCCCGTGGCATGGTCCTGCGCGATGGCCGGGATCAGGCCATTGCCATCGAAACGCAGGCTGGCGAGGTCGAACATCGGGTTTTCCTTTCGTGACGTCGCACCTATCTAACGGGGCAAGGCGCGCCGGGAAAGCAGCGGCGCGACCAAGCCGAAGGAACCGCAATGGCCGACGACGACCTGATGGCGCTGTATTCGCGCCGCCTGCTGGCGCTGGCGGCGGACATTCCGCATCTGGGCCGGCTGGCGCAGCCGACGGGCGTCGCCACGCGGCGGTCGCCGCAATGCGGGTCCACGATTACGGCCCATGTCACGCTGCAGGACGGACGTGTCACGGATTTCGCGCAAGAGGTGCGGGCCTGCGCCCTGGGTCAGGCCTCGGCCGCGGTGCTGGGGGCGGCTGTGATCGGACGCACGCCCGCCGAACTTGCCGCCGCCCGCAACAGCCTGCAGTCCATGCTGCGCGAGGGCGGCCCGGCGCCGGGCGGCCCCTTTGCCGGGGCCGAGGCGCTGACGCCCGCACGTGATTTCCCCAATCGCCACGCCTCGATCATGCTGGCGTGGGAGGCCGCGGCCGAGGCCGCCGGCGCATGAAAAAGGCCGGCCCGGGGGACGGGCCGGCCAGTTGCGCGTGACCATTGCCGGGGAACGGCGGTTCGCGACCAGGCGGGATCGCGGGGGCAACGCGGGGCAGAACGGGTTCAGGCGCCGACCAGCGCCGGCAGCCACAGCGCGGCAATGGTCGCGGCGCAAATGGCCGCGACGCCAAGCACGTCGGCAAGCGCATCGGGCAAGGGTGAGAGAGGGTTCATGGCGCGGCCTCTTGAATGCTGTTGCCATTTTGTTCTCACAACGGGCGACTGGAGTAAAGAACTTTTTAAGAACATTCACGTCAGCCTGCCGACATAAGGCGAATCGCGCGGTCCTGTTCCATCAGCCACAGCAGCGTCCGCACGGCGCGGCCGCGATCCGACGCCAGCTGCGGGTCGGTTTCCAGCAGCGCGCGGGCATCCTGCCGGGCCAGTTCCATCAGGTCGGCCTGCCGTTCCAGGTCCGCGACGCGGAACCGGGGCAGCCCCGATTGCGCCGTGCCGATCACGTCGCCCGCGCCCCGCATCGCCAGATCCTCCTCGGCGATGCGGAACCCGTCGTCGCTGTCGCGCAGGATCTGCAGGCGGCGGCGGCCCGCGTCCGACAGCGGCTCGTGATACAGCAGCAGGCAGTTGGACGGCGCGCTGCCCCGGCCCACCCGGCCGCGCAGCTGGTGCAACTGCGCGAGGCCAAAGCTTTCGGCCCGCTCGATCACCATGATCGTCGCCTCGGGGACGTTCACGCCGACCTCGATCACGGTGGTCGCCACCAGCAGCTGCGCGCGGCCCGCGGCGAAATCGGCCATCGCGGCGTCGCGCTGATCGGGCGGCATCTGGCCGTGGATCAGCCGGACCCTGTCGCCGAACCGCGCGCGCAGCGCCTGAAAACGCGCCTCGGCGGCGGTCAGATCGACGGCTTCGCTTTCCTCGACCAGGGGGCAGACCCAATAGGCGCGCGCGCCGCGCGACAACGCAGCATCCAGCCGCGCCACCACGTCATCCATCCGCCCGTCCGGCAGCGCGGTGGTCACGATCGGCTGCCGCCCCGGCGGCTTTTCATCCAGCACCGACAGGTCCATGTCGCCGTATTGCGCCAGCGCCAGGCTGCGCGGGATGGGCGTCGCGGTCATGACCAGCATGTCGGGCCGGTCGCCTTTGGCGCCCAGCTCGACCCTTTGGGCCACGCCGAAGCGGTGCTGTTCGTCAATCACCGCCAGCCGCAGGTCGTCGAAGACCACGCCGGGCTGGAAAACGGAATGGGTGCCGACCAGGATGTGAATCAGCCCGGCCGCCAGATCGGCCAGCACCTGCTCGCGCCCGTCGCCCTTGTCGCGGCCGGTCAGCAGGGCGACGCGGATGCCCGCCGCCTCGGCCAACGGCAGCAGCGCCGCCAGATGCTGCCGGGCGAGGATTTCGGTCGGCGCCATCAGGACGCCCTGACCGCCTGCCTCGACCGCGATCGACAGCGCCAACATGGCGACCAGCGTCTTGCCCGACCCGACGTCCCCCTGCAGCAGGCGGTTCATGCGGTGGGGCGTCCCCATGTCGGCCGCGATCTCGTCCACCGCGCGGCGTTGCGCGCCCGTCGGCGGCCAGGGCAGCGCGGCAAGCACGCGGTCGCGCAACCGTCCGTCGCCGGCCGAGACGCGGCCCGCCGCGCGCCGCCGGTCGCGGCGGACAAGGGCAAGGGTCAGCTGATGGGCCAGCAGCTCGTCATAGGCCAGCCGCGCCCGGACCGGCGCATGCGGCGACAGGTCGTCCAGCCCCGCAGGCGCGTGCGCGGCAGCCAGCGCCACGGTCCAGTCGGGCCAGCCTTCGCGTGACTTCAGGGCGGGGTCGATCCATTCGGGCAACGCGGGGGCGCGGTCAAGGGCGGCGGCGGCGGCACGCGACAGAATGCGCTGGGTCAGCGTCCCGGCCAGCGGATACACCGGCTCGAACGCCGGGGGCGGCGGGTCGGCGGGCCGCAGGATATGGTCGGGATGCACCATCTGGGCCATGCCGTCGAACAGCTCGACCTTGCCCGACACGACGCAGGACTGCCCCAGCGGCAGCTGCGATTCGATCCACTGCTGGCGGGCGTGGAAAAAGACCAGCGTCAGATCGCCGGTGCCGTCGGTGCAGACGACGCGCCAAGGTCGGCCGCGTTGCGCGGGCGCGATGTGGCGCTGGACGGTCACGGTCGCGGTCGCGGTCTCGGGCGGGCGCAGGTCGGCCAGCCGCGCGACGGCCCGCCGGGGGATGCCCGCGGCGGGAAGGTGGAACAGCAAATCGCGCGGCCGGGTGATCCCCAGCGCGGCCAGCGATTCCGCCGCCTTGGCACCGACGCCAGGCAAGGTGTCGGCCGCCGCAAACAGCGGAAACAGCACCGGCGGCCGGCCCCGCGGCGGGGTCAGCCCGTCGCGATCGCCAGCCATTCGTCTTCGTCGATGACGCGCACCCCCAGGTCGGCCGCCTTTTTCGCCTTGGACCCCGCCCCCGGCCCGGCCACGACGATGTCGGTTTTCGCCGAGACGGACCCTGCGACGCGGGCCCCCATCGCCTCGGCGCGGGCCTTGGCCTCGGCCCGCGTCATGCGTTCCAGCGTGCCGGTGAACACGATCGTCAGCCCGGCGATGGCGGTGTCGGCCTGCACCGGGCCGGCGTCCGGCTGGATGTCGAGCTGCGCGATCAGCCGGTCGATCAGCGCCCGTTCGCCCGGCTGCTGAAAGGCGGTGACCAGTTCGCGCACGAGGACCGGGCCGATGCCGTCGATGCTGGACAGTTCCGCCCAGCACGGGCTGGCCGCCAGTGCCGCGCGCCGCGTCCGGTCGTCGGGCGCGTGGGTGGCGGGTTCGGCGCCGGCGCCGTCTACGGCGGCCAGGAAGGCGGGCCAGCTGCCGAAATGACGCGCGAGGACGGCGGCCGCGACCTCGCCCACGTGACGGATACCCAAGGCAAAGATCAATCGTGCCAACGGGATGGCGCGCCGATCCTCGATCGCGGCCAGCAGGTTCGCGACCGATTTATCACCCCAGCCCTCGGCCGCGCGCAGGTCGCCTTCGTGGTCGCGGGCAAGGGTAAAGATGTCGGCAGGTTCGCGCAGCCAGCCGGCGGACCAGAACGCCTCGACCTGCCGGGTTCCCAGCCCTTCGATGTCAAAGGCGTTGCGCGAAACGAAATGGCGCAGCCTTTCGACCGCCTGCGCCGGGCAGGCCAGCCCCCCCGTGCAGCGGCGCACCGAATCGCCCGGCTCGCGGATCGCGTCGCTGCCGCAGTCGGGGCAGCGCGTCGGAAAGGCGAAGGGCAGCGCACCGGCGGGACGCCGCGCCGGGTCGACGTCGGCGATCTTGGGAATGACGTCGCCCGCGCGATAGATCTGCACCCAGTCGCCTTCGCGGATGTCACGCCCCTCGCGGATGAGGCTGCCGCGGGAATCGCGGCCGGCGATGTAATCCTCGTTGTGCAGGGTGGCGTTCGACACCACGACGCCGCCGACCGTCACCGGCGCGAGGCGCGCGACCGGCGACAGCGCGCCGGTGCGGCCGACCTGGATCTCGATCCGGTCAAGGCGCGTCCACGCCAGTTCGGCCGGGAACTTGTGCGCCAGTGCCCAGCGGGGCGTGGTGGACCGGAACCCCAGCCGCGCCTGCAGCGCCAGATCGTCCAGCTTGTAGACGACACCATCGATGTCATAGCCCAGCGTCGCCCTGCGCTGCTCGATGTCGGCCCAGGCGGCCAGCATCTGGTCGAGGCTCGCGGCGACGCTGGTCAGCGGATTGACGGGAAACCCCAGCGCCGCCAGCCGGGCCACGGCGCCCGATTGCGTGTCGGCCAAGGGCGCGGAAAGCTCTCCCCAGCCATAGGCAAAGAACCGCAGCGGCCGGCGGCGCGTCACCTGCGCGTCAAGCTGGCGCAGCGATCCCGCGGCGGCGTTGCGGGGGTTGGCAAAGACGCGGTCGGTGCCCGAGGCGTTCAGGCGGGCAAAATCGTCGTGCGCCATATAGACCTCTCCGCGCACCTCGATCAGATCGGGGGCGCCGGTCAGGCGGCGGGGGATATCGGCGATGGTCAGGGCGTTCGCCGTGACGTTTTCGCCGGTGGTGCCGTCGCCGCGGGTGGCGGCCTGGACCAGATCGCCGCGTTCGTAGCGCAGCGACAGCGACAGCCCGTCGATCTTGGGCTCGGCCGTGAACCAAAGCGGCGCGTCGGCGGGCAGGTTCAGGAAATTGCGGATGCGGCCGACGAACGCGGCCACGTGCTGCGCGGCAAAGGCATTTTCCAGCGACAGCATCGGGCGGGCATGACGCACCTTGCCGAACCCCTCGGAGGGCGCGGCGCCGACCCGGCGGGTGGGGCTGTCCGCGGCGGCAAGGTCGGGAAACAGCTCCTCGATGGCGCGCAGCCGCTGCTTGATCGCGTCGTAATCCGCATCGCTCAGCCGCGGCGCGTCCAGCGTGTGGTAATCGATGTCGGCCGTGGCGACCGTGCCTGCCAACCGCGCCATCTCGGTTGCGGCCGCGGCGGCGTCCTGCGGCAGAGGCGCGCGCAGGTCAGGCACCGTGAGGCTTTCGGCAACACGTGGCCCGGCCTGGCCGTCCGCTGCCGGACCGGGCTGATCGCGGTCGTCTGCTGTCCTGCCCATCGTCCTGCCGTTCACCTGCCGGGTACGTTGCCGTGCGGCACGCGGCGCGCCGTCACCGCGGTGATAGCGAGCGGCGGCTGCGCTTGTCCAGCCGCCGCCCTCAAGTCGCCGCCGTCCGGTCGGCTCCGCTCAGGCCCCGACGGCAAGCCGCTCGGCATGGATCGCGGGCGTGTCCTGCGGATCGCGCAGGACATAGCCGCGGCCCCAGACCGTCTCGATGTGGCTTTCCCCGCCCATCGCCTCGGCCAGTTTCTTGCGCAGCTTGCAGATGAACACGTCGATGATCTTCAGTTCCGGCTCGTCCATGCCGCCGTAAAGATGGTTCAGGAACATCTCTTTCGTCAGGGTCGTGCCCTTGCGCAGGCTGAGCAGTTCGAGGATCTGGTATTCCTTGCCCGTCAGGTTGACCGCGCGCCCGTCCACCTCGACCGAGCGGGCGTCGATGTTGACCAGCATGCGGCCCGTGCGGATGACGGCCTGGCTGTGGCCCTTGGACCGGCGGATGATGGCCTGGATGCGGGCGACCAGCTCCTCGCGATGGAAGGGCTTGGTCATGTAGTCGTCCGCGCCAAAGCCGAAACCGCGCAGCTTGATCTCGGTGTCGTCCGCGCCCGTCAGGATCAGGGTCGGCGTGTCGATGCGCGACATGCGGATCTGGCGCAGCACCTCCATCCCGTTCATGTCGGGCAGGTCCAGATCCAGCAGGATCAGGTCATAGTCGTAAAGCTTGGCCAGATCGACGCCTTCCTCGCCCATGTCGGTCAGATAGACGTTGAAACTGGCGTGCAGCAGCATCAATTCGATGCTGCGCGCGGTGGTCGGATCATCCTCGACCAGCAAGATCCGCATGGGTCGTCCCTCCGATAGTCGTTGTGCTTCCGACCTTTGCGGACGATTGGTTAACATCTGGTGAACGGGTCAACATAATTCGCGTTACAGTTGTGCGGGCGCGCGAAAGCGTTGCAGGGCCGTCACCTTCAGCCCGGCCAGCCCGTGGCGCTGCACGGCGTCGGCCCAGCCGTCCAACTCCTCGTCGGTCAGCCCGTATCGTTGCAGCGCCTGTTCACGCGTCAGCAGGCCGTGCTGGATGGCGCGCACGACGATCGCCTTGCGGCGCGCGATCCAGCGCGCGTCCACCGCGGGCAGATCGGCCAGCGTCAGGATCGTGCCGTCGGGCAGCGTCGCCGTCCGCGGACCTGCTGTTTTCCTGACGAACATTTCCACCCCCTTCAGGCATAGACCACGAAAACCGTTTGCCACAAACGGCTTAACCCCCGGTCAACGGCCGGTCGCCCGCGGCTTGTGTTTTGCCCCTGTTTTCCTATATTTTTCGGCAATTGCCGCGCAAACCCCGCGCCGCCACTGCCGCAAGGCTGGATCGCCCGTGACCGTTCAGACCCCTCCGGCGGCTTTTGCCGTCAACTCGCTGGGCTTTGCCAAGCCCGCCGCAGAAACCCGCGTCGTCGTGGCCATGTCGGGCGGCGTCGACAGCTCTGTCGTGGCCGCGATGCTGAAGGCCGAGGGCTATGACGTCATCGGCGTCACGCTGCAGCTTTACGACCACGGCGCGGCGCTGAAGAAAAAGGGTGCCTGCTGCGCCGGGCAGGACATCCACGACGCGCGCCGCGTGGCCGAACGGATCGGCATCCCGCATTACGTTCTTGATTACGAAAACCGCTTTCGCGAATCGGTGATCGACGAATTCGCCGACGCCTATCTGGCGGGCGCGACGCCGGTGCCCTGCATCCGCTGCAACGAACGCGTAAAGTTCCGCGACCTGCTGCAAACCGCGCGCGAGCTGGACGCCGACTGCATGGCCACGGGACATTATATCCGCCGGCTGGACGGGCCGGACGGCGCGGAACTGCATTCCGCCGCCGATCCCAACCGCGATCAAAGCTATTTCCTGTTCTCGACCACCCGCGAACAGCTGGAGTTCCTGCGCTTTCCGCTGGGCGGACTGGCCAGCAAGGCCGAGACCCGCGCCCTTGCGGGCGCCCACGGGCTGGCGGTGGCCGACAAGCCCGACAGCCAAGACATCTGCTTCGTCCCCGACGGCGATTATGCGGCGGTGATCGAAAAGCTGCGACCCGGCGCGGCCGATCCGGGCGAGATCGTGGACATGGACGGGCGCGTGCTGGGCACCCATCGCGGCGTCATCCACTATACCATCGGCCAGCGCCGGGGCCTGGGCATCGGCGGGCTGGACACGCCGCTTTACGTCGTGCGCCTTGACCCCGACGCGCGCCACGTCGTCGTCGGCCCGCGCGAGGCGCTGGCGACGCGCGTGATCCCCGTGGCCGAGGTCAACTGGCTGGGCGACGGCGCGCTGACCGACGCGACCGAACGCAGCATCGCGGTCCGGGTCCGCTCGACCCGCCCGCCGGTCCCCGCCCTGCTGCGGCCGACCGGCCCGGCGACCGCGCATGTCGAGCTGTTGACCCCCGAGGAAGGCGTCAGCCCCGGCCAGGCCTGCGTCTTCTATGAACCCGGCGCCACGCGCGTTCTTGGCGGCGGCTGGATCACGGCGAAAGAGGTGCGGCGATGAGCAAGGCGGACAGCATCCCCCTGCGGATGAACGACGGGGCGGACCTGACGCTGGCCGATCTGCGGGGCCAGGTCGTGCTGCTGGTCAACGTGGCGTCGAAATGCGGCCTGACGCCGCAATATGCGGGCCTCGAACGGCTGTGGCGGGACCGGCAGGCTGCCGGGTTGCGCGTCATCGGCGTGCCGTCGAACGATTTTCTGGGCCAGGAACCCGGCACCGATGCCGAGATCGCGGATTTCTGCGCCACGACCTATGACGTCACCTTTCCGCTTGCCGCCAAGACGCCTGTCACGGGCACGGACAAGCATCCGCTTTACGCCACGCTGATCGCCGCCCGCCCGCAGGCCGAGGGCGATGGTCCCATGCGCAAGCGGATGGCCGATCGCGGCTATGCCACGACCTCGGCGCCCGAGGTGCTGTGGAACTTTGAGAAGTTCCTGATCGGGCGCGATGGCCGGGTGATGGGCCGCTTTGCGCCCGAGGTCACGGCAGACGACCCGCGGCTGCTGTCCGCCATCGACGAGGCGCTGGCCGCATCCGCAGGATAGCAGCGACCACCCGTTGAAACGGCGGCGCAGTCATCCGCACCAGCGGCCCGCAACGCGGCGTCTGGCGTCCGGGGTCAGGCCGCAGCCGCCACGTCGCGGATGCGCCCCACCATCGCCCGGACCCCGTTCGACCGCTGCGCCGACAGATGCGCGTCCAGTCCCAGCCGCGCCAGTTCCGCGGGGGCGTCCACGTCGGCCACCTGTTCGACCGGCAGGCCGGAATACAGCGCGTGCAGCACCGCGATCAGCCCGCGCACGATCAGCGCGTCGCTGTCGCCCTGGAAATCGAACCTGCCGCCCTCGATCCGGGGCATGATCCAGACCTGGCTTGCGCAACCCTCGACCTTGGTGGCGGGCACCTGCAGCGCCGGGTCCATCGGCGCCATCGCGCGGCCCAGTTCGATGACGTGGCGGTAGCGATCCTCCCAATCGTCCAGAAAGGCAAAGGTATCGGCGATATCCTCGAAGGCGGGGGTGGCCATCTCGCGTCCTTTCATCCTTGCGGCGGCGCGTCGCAGATGCCGGGGATAACGCCTTGGCGCCGCAACGTCAAAGCGCCCCCTTCCGGGCGCGGCCCCTATCGCCTATCACGGGCGGCGAAGCCATTGGAAAGGCCGCACGCATGTCCAGAACCGCGCCGAACCGAACCGCCGCACGGGCCCTGCTGATCGTCTGCGCGGCGGCGCTGGCCGTGTCCGGCTGTGGCCGCGGCGACAGCGGCTGGAACCCCCGGACATGGTTCGGCGGCAGCGGTGCGGCGCGCGGCCCCCAGACGCTTGAGCCGCGCCAGGGTTATGGCCGCGAAGACCCGCGCGAGCCGGTGGCGCAGATCCTGTCCGCCCGGTGGGAGCCGCTGGTCGAGGGCCGCCTGCTGGTCGTCACCGCGATCCCGCCGACCAAGGGCTGGTGGAACGCCGCCCTGCTGACCGAAACGCCGCAACCCGAAGGGCAGCTGCGCGCCGATCCCGATGGGGTGCTGCGCCTGCGGCTCGTGGCCTCGCCCCCGCTGCGCGATTCGCGCGCCGCCGCGATGGCGGCGCAGCCTGCGGCGGACACGCTGACCGCGGCGGTTGCGGTCAGCCACGCCGAGCTTGCCGGCATTGCAAGCGTGACGGTCGCGGGGGCCACGAACGCGATCACGCTGGGGAACTGATCGGGCGGCTGATGCGTCCGCTTGCCTGCGCAGGCGGCGACGTGGGTGGCGGCGCGGGTGGACGCCTTGTCAGCGACCGTCGGCCTGTCGTGCCGGGGATGGTTGAGGCCACGTTCCAAGCCTAGCGCCCTTGTCCCGACGGCATCGTTGCCCCGCGCGGGGCTGCCCGGCCTGCCTCAGCCCATCAGCCGCAGATAGGTCCAGGTCGGCACCCGCGCATCCCGCGCGACCGACCAGCTTTCCGCGTCGCCCAGATACGAAAAACCCGCGTTCGTCAGCACCTTGGCCGAGCTGGGGTTGTCCTGGAACGCCTCGGCGAACAGCGTCCGCGCGCCATGCGGGTTGGCGTCGACAAGCGCCTGCACCGCCTCGGTGGCGAAACCGGTGTTCCAGAAACCCGCGCCGATCCAGAACCCCAGCTCGGACTGGTCATCCTCCAGCCGGGTCAGCGAAACGACGCCGACCAGCTCGCCCAGGCCGGATTCGCTGCCGTCGATGGCCCAGACGTCCTCGCCCCGGTCGGCGGCCTGCGCGCGCGCGACATAGGCGGCGGCAGCGCCCGGCGGCAGCGGATGGGGAATGGCGCGGGTGCCCTGCGCCACGCGGCGGTCGGCGGTGTAATGCGCGATCAGCCCCTCGTCCGACCGGCGCAGCGGGCGCAGGGTGAAACGGCCCGCGCGGATCTCGGGCTGGGGGGCGTGGACGGGGCCTTCGTCGGCGGCCGCAACGCCTGCGGCGCGCGGCCCCCTCGCCTGCGCGGATGTCATGGGTGCCATCGGTCTCCTCCTCCGGGAACGCGGCTGGGTCGGCGACGGCGGACGGTCGCCGGAAATGGTCAGGGGGACCGGCCGAACCGATCCCCCTGCGCCCGTGCTGTGCGAGACCGGCTTATTCTGCCGCGATCGCGGCGGGCTGGACCGAAATGAAGGTCCGGCCTTTCAGGCCCTTGCGGAACGTCACCTGACCGTCGGCCAGCGCGAACAGCGTATGGTCGCGACCCATGCCGACGTTCTGGCCCGGCCACCAGGTCGTGCCGCGCTGGCGGACGATGATGTTGCCGGCGACGGCCGCCTGGCCGCCGAACAGCTTGACGCCCAGACGGCGACCGGCGGAATCGCGGCCGTTGCGGGACGAGCCGCCTGCTTTCTTGTGAGCCATGACTCAGGCCTCCTTGGCTTCGGCGACGGTGTTCGCCTGCTGTTTCTTGACCGGCTTGGCCGGGGCCGCGGCAGCAGCGGCGGTGCCATGCTCGGCCACGCGGGCCAGGCGCGCGCCGACGGCGGCCTTGACGTTCGACGTGTCGGCGCCGGTTTCCAGCAGCTCGGTCACGCGCAGCAGGGTCAGCTGCTGGCGGTGGCCGCGGGTGCGCTGCGACGAATGCTTGCGGCGGCGCTTGTGGAAGGTGATGACCTTGTCGGCCTTGATGCTGTCGATGACCTCGGCCACCACGCCGGCCCCGGCCACCATCGGCGCGCCGATGGTCGAGCCGATCATCAGGATATCGTTGAACTGGACCTTGTCGCCGGCTTCGGCGGCCAGTTTCTCGACGCGCAGCACGTCGCCGGATTGAACCCGGTACTGCTTGCCGCCCGTCTTGAGGACTGCGAACATCGTGTCGTTCTCTTTCTTCTGCCGCGTCCTGTGGCCGCCCGTCGCCGGGTGTTCCGGGCTGTCGCCCGCCTCGAACAGCGCACCCCTTTGCCGGGGTGATGTGGAAAATGAATGTCCGGCCAAAGGCGGATGCCCGGCCGGTCCGGCGTTGATGGCGCATCGGGCGGGCAAAGTCAACATCCGCGACGGGCAATCAGCCCGGCGGACCCCAGCGCGCCAGCATCTCGGCGGGATCGAGGGCGCGGCCGGGACGCAGCACGGCGGGCGTAGCCGACAGGCGCGGCGCGGGCGCAGGTTCGCCCGCGGCAAAGGTCCGGCGCGCGGCATTGTGGGGATGCGCGGCCGCCTCGTCGATCGACAGCACGGGCGCGGCGCAGGCGTCCGTCCCCTCCAGCCGCGCCGCCCAGTCGTCGCGGGTGCGCGCGGCGATGGCCGCGCCCAGCGTCCCGCGCAGCGCAGGCCAGTTCGCCGCGTCCATGCGGTCGGGCAGCGCGCCCGCATCAAGGCCCAGCCGCGTGACCAGCTCGGCCCAGAACTGCGGCTCGATGGCGGCCACGGCCAGATGGCGGCCGTCGGCGCAGGGATAGCAGGCATAGAACGGGCATCCGCCGTCCAGCAGGTTCGCCTGGCGGGCGTCGTGCCACAGCCCCGCAAGCCGCATCCCCGAGATCATCGCCATCAGATGCGCGACCCCGTCGCTGATCGCGGCATCGACCACCTGCCCCCGCCCGGTGCGGGCGGCGGACAGCATGGCGGCCAGCATCCCTGCCACCAGATACATCGACCCGCCCGCGAAATCGCCCAGCAGGTTCAAGGGTGGCACCGGATGATCCGCCGGCCCGATCGCGTGCAAGGCGCCGGTGATTGCCAGATAGGTCAGGTCATGCCCCGCCGAATGGGCCAGCGGCCCCGACTGCCCCCAGCCCGTCATGCGGCCATAGACCAGCCGCGGATTGCCGGGAAAATCCGCCGGACCAAGGCCCAGCCGCTCCATCGTGCCCGGGCGCATCCCTTCGATCAGCGCGTCGGCCCGCGCGATCAGCCCGCGGGCAGCGGCGCGGCCGGCGTCGGATTTCAGATCCAGCTCGACCCAGTCGCGGCCCCGGTCCAGCACGTCGCGGTCCAGCCCCAGCACATGGCGCGCGCCGGGGCGCGTGATGCGGACCACCTGCGCCCCGTGCTCGGCCAGCCACATCGCGGCAAAGGGCGTCGGCCCCAGCCCGGCGATCTCCACGACCCGGATTCCGTCAAGCGCGCCCATCCAGCCCTCCCGCTGTGCCCCAAGACGCGAACGCGCCTTGCATCGTTCTTCCTTGCGCAAATATCCCGGGGGTCCGGGGGTTGGCCCCCGGGCCTTGCCGATCAGGCCTCGGCCCGCTCGGCCAGCGCCAGCCACTCCTCCTCGGCGGCGGACAGCGCCTGCTGGCGCTCGGCCAACGCCTCGGACGCCTTGGCAAAGCGCGCGGGCGCGGTGGCGAACAGCTGCGGATCGGCAAGGAACCCAACCAGCTTCGCAATCTCGGCCTCCAGCCGGGCGATGGCCCCGGGCAGCGCGTCCAGCCGGTGCCGCTCGGTAAAGCTCAGCCCGCGGGCCGCCCGCACGGGCGCGGATTGCGGCGCGGGCCTGGGCGGGGCGGCGGTCGCGACGGGGTCCGGCGCGTCCTCGCCACGTTGGGCGCGATAATCGCTCCACCCGCCGGCATAGATCACGGCGCGCCCGTCACCCTCCATCGCGACGGTCGTATCCGCCACGCGGTCGATGAAGTCGCGGTCGTGGCTGACCAGCAGCACCGTGCCGTCATAGTCGCCCAGGATGTCCTGCAGCAGGTCCAGCGTCTCGATGTCCAGGTCGTTGGTCGGCTCGTCCAGCACCAGCAGGTTCGACGGCTGGGCCATGATCCGGGCCAGCAGCAGCCGGGCCTTTTCGCCGCCCGACAGGCTGCCGACCGGCGCGCGGGCCTGCGCGTCGTCGAACAGGAAGTCCTTGAGATAGGCCACTACATGCCTGGGCTGGCCGCGGACCATCACCTGATCGGACCGCCCGCTGACCCGCATCGCCGGATCGCCCGTCAGCGCGTCCCACAGCGACACGCTGTCGTCGATGGCGGCGCGGGCCTGGTCGAAGACCGCGATCTCCAGATTGGTGCCGTGGGTGACGGTGCCGGTGTCAGGCGCAATTTCCCCGGTCAGCATCTTGATCAGCGTCGTCTTGCCGGCGCCGTTCGGTCCGACAAAGGCGATGCGGTCGCCGCGCATCACGCGCAGGTCAAAGGGCCGCAGGATCACCCGGTCGCCGAACGTCTTGGAAATCCCTTTCGCCTCGACCACCCGCTTGCCCGACTGCTGCCCGGTTTCCAGCGCCATCGCGGCCGTGCCCTGCCGGCGGATCTGGCCCGCGCGTTCGGTGCGCAGCGCGGCCAGCGCGCGGACGCGGCCCTGGTTGCGCTTGCGGCGCGCACTGATGCCCTCGACGGCCCAGCGGGCCTCGGCCTTGATCTTGCGGTCCAGCTTGTGGCGGGCCTCGTCCTCGGCCGCCCAGGTCGTCTCGCGCCAGTCCTCGAAGGCGTCGAAGCCCCGTTCCTGGCGGCGCACCTCGCTGCGGTCGATCCACAGCGTCGCCCGCGTCAGCCGGCGCAGGAACGCGCGGTCGTGCGAGATCAGGACGAACGCCGCGCGGGTGTCGTTCAGCTGCTCTTCCAGCCAGCCGATCGCCTCGATGTCCAGGTGGTTCGTCGGCTCGTCCAGCAGCATCAGCTCCGGCGCCTGCGCCAGCAGCCGCGCCAGCGCCGCCCGTCTGCGCTCGCCGCCCGAGGCGGTGGCGACGGGGCGCGCGGGGTCGAACTTCAGCCCCTCGGCGGCCATCTCGACGCGGTATTCCTCGCCCGGCGGCAGGCCGGCGGCGGCGAAATCGCCCAGCGTGGCATAGCCCGACAGGTCGGGATCCTGTTCCATATAGCCGACGGTGACGCCCGCGGGGACGATCACCTCGCCCCGGTCGGCCTCGACCAGCCCGGCCATCACCTTCATCAGCGTCGACTTGCCCGACCCGTTGCGCCCGACCAGCGCGACGCGGTCGCCGGGCTGGACGGTCAGCGACAAAGCGTCGAATACCGGATTGCCGCCAAAGGTCAGCGAGATGCCGGTCAGTTGCAAAAGGGGTGCGCGCGCCATGCCGGGCCGTTATCGCGGCAAAGGCGCAGCGTCAACGGCGGCTCGGCCCGCCAGGGCCGTGACGATGCGCCCGGCCATGCGGTGCAGGTCGGCGCGGTATCCGGTCGGGGCCGAGGGCTGGTCGGGGTCGCTGGTGATCGCCACCGCCGCCGCGGCCCTCCCGCCCGCGGGCGGAAAGACATAGATCATCTGCCCGCCGTATCCCCAGCCATAGCGCACCGGCCGCCCGGCGATGCGGGACAGGAACCAGCCATACCCGTAATCCTCGCCGGTAAAGAACGACGCGGTCCGCGGCCGCCAGCTTTCCGCGATCCACGGCCGCGGGATCACGCCCCCTCCACCCGCCGCATAGGCCGCGCCAAAGGTCAGCAGGGACCGCGTGCTCATCGCCATCTGGTTGCCGCCAAGGTGGATGCCCTGCGGATCGCGGTCCCAGTCCGCGATGGCAAAGCCGGGAATGCCGCCCAGCCAGTCGCGCGCCAGCGCCAGCGTCGAACGACCGGAAACCTTCGCCAGAATGGCCGACACCAGATGCGACGAGGCGGTGGAATACAGCATCCGTCCCCCCGGCTCGGCGTCAAAGGGTGCGGCCAGCGCGGCGCGCACCCAGTTGCGGCTGCTGACCCACGCGCCATAGTTCGGCCCCGACTGCCGCTGCAGCCCGGCTTGCATGGACAGCAGATGCCCCAGCGTGATGCGCGCCAGCCGCGGGTCGGGATCGGGCGGCAGGTCCGCCGCCAGCAGCGGCGCGATCGGCTGGTCCGCGCCGCGCAGCAGCCCGCGATCGACCCGCCAAGGCCGAGATCACCGACTTGGATGCGGACTTGATGTTGGTCCGCCGGTCGGGGTCGAACCCGCCATAGCCGCGCGCCGCCACCTCGGCGCCATCGTGCCAGACCGCAACCGCGCGCAGCCGCTCGCCGTCCGGGGGATCGGACAGCACGGCATTCACCGCGTCAGTGTCGGCGCGCGCGGGCCGCGCGCCCAGCAGGATTGCGGGACCGGCCAGCAGGGCGGCGGACACACGGATGAAATCACGTCGATGCATCGCACGGATATGGTGTCGCTGTGCCGGGTCGCAACCTGCGGCGCACCCGCCGGGAATGTTGCCGACAAGATCGGTCGGATATTGACGCAACGCTGCCGCCGCGTCACAAACCGGCGATAACTTGAGCAAAGGACTCAGCCATGACCCGACTGATGCTGGCCGCCCTCATCGGCTCGACCGCGATCCCCGCCCTGGCGGAAGAGGTCAACGTCTATTCCCACCGCCAGCCCGAACTGATCCAGCCGCTGCTGGATGCGTTCACGCAGGAAACCGGCATCCCGGTGAACGTGGCCTTCGTCGAAAAGGGCCTGGTCGAAAAGCTCAAGGCCGAAGGCGACCGCTCGCCCGCCGACCTGATCCTGACCGTGGACGTGGCCCGCCTGGGCGAGGTCAAGGACGCGGGCGTCACGCAGCCCGTGCAGGACGCGGCGCTGGACGCGGCGATCCCCGCCAACCTGCGCGACGCCGATCACAACTGGTATGGCCTGACCACCCGCGCGCGCATCGTCTATGCCAACAAGGACCGCGTGGCCGATGGCGAGGTCACGACCTATGAGGATCTGGCGGACCCCAAGTGGAAGGGCCGGCTCTGCACCCGTTCCTTTACCAACGACTATAACGTCGCGCTGACCGCCGCCCACCTGGCCCATCACGGCCCCGAGGCGACGGTCACCTGGCTTGAGGGCATCAAGGCCAACCTGGCGAAAAAGCCCGACGGCGGCGACCGCGACCAGGTCAAGTCGATCTGGGCGGGCGAATGCGACATCAGCCTGGGCAACACCTATTACATGGGCAAGATGCTGGAAGACCCCGAGCAGAAGGAATGGGCCGGCTCGGTCCGCATCGTCTTCCCGACCTTCCAGGACGGCGGCACGCATGTGAACGTCTCGGGCGTGGCGATGACCACCTCGGCGCCCAACAAGGACGCGGCGCTGAAGCTGATGGAGTTCCTGGCCAGCGACGCCGCCCAGAAGATCTATGCCGAAACGAACTATGAGTTTCCGATCAAGCAGGGCGTGGCGCTGTCGCCCGTGGTCGAAAGCTGGGGCAGCTTTACGCCCGACAGCGTCGATCTGACCGAGATTTCGCGCCTGCGCCCCGAGGCGCTGAAGCTGATCCAGCAGGTCGATGTCGATGGCTGAGGCCGTTGCCACCGTGTCCACCGAGCATGCCAGCCGCTATCTTCAGCAGCTGTGCAAGCACTGGGCGCACAAGTTCGCCACCGACTTCGGCCCAGACCGGGGCCGGATCGACATGGGCGAGGGGCGGACGGTCGACATGACCGCCGCGCCGGACCAGCTGACGGTGCGCATCTCGTCCACCGGCGATGCCGCGCGGCTGCAGCAGGTGGTCGAGGATCACATCGTCCGCTTTGCCTTCCGCGAAACGCTGGCCTTTGACTGGCGGGCGGCCTGAGGTCTATCAAGGCGGCTCATCCATCCCCGGGGGGCCGCCGATGCCGCACAAGATCATCATCGACACCGATCCGGGGCAGGACGACGCCGTGGCGATCCTGCTGGCGCTGGCCTCGCCCGAACTGCAGGTTCTGGGCATCACGGCGGTCGCGGGCAACGTGCCGCTGTCCCTGACGGCGCGGAACGCCCGCATCGTCTGCGAACTGGCAGGGCGCGCGGACGTGCCGGTCTTTGCGGGGTGCGACGCGCCGCTGTCGCGCGGGCTGGTGACGGCGGAACACGTCCACGGCAAGACCGGGCTTGACGGCGTGGACCTGCCGGACCCGACAATGACGTTGCAGGACATGCACGGGGTCGATTTCATCATCGACACGCTGCGCCGGGAACCCGCGGGCACGGTCACGCTGGTCCCCATCGGCCCGCTGACCAACATCGCCACCGCCTTCCGCCGCGCCCCCGACATTATTGCGCGCGTCCACCGGATCGTCCTGATGGGCGGCACCTATTTCGAGGTCGGCAACGTCACCCCCGCGGCCGAGTTCAACATCTTCGTCGATCCCGAGGCCGCGGCCGAGGTCTTTGCCGCCGGCGTCGATCTGGTGGTGATGCCCCTGGACGCCACGCACCGGGCGCTGACCAGCCGCGCATGGGTGGACGCGATGGCCGCCACCGGGCCGGTCGGACGCGCGGTCGCCAGCTGGACCGATTTCTTCGAACGCTTCGACAAGGCCAAATACGGTCACGAGGGCGCCCCCCTGCACGACCCCTGCGCCGTCGCATGGCTGGTCGCGCCCGAACTGTTCTCTGGCCGCCGCATCAACGTCGAGATCGAGACTCAAGGCCGCTGGACCACCGGCATGACCGTCGCCGACTGGTGGGGCGTCAGCGGCCGGGCCCCCAACGCGCTTTTCCTGCGCGACGTGGAGGCGCCCGCCCTGTTCGACCTGCTGACCCGGCGCATCGGGTCGCTGGACCGGCACGGCTGAACGCCGCCCACTGCCCCTCGCGTCCCATCGTCGCGGGCGCGCGCCCATCGCACCTTTCCTGCGACGTGGACGCGCCCGCACTGTTCGACCTGCTGACCCGGCGCATCGGGTTGCTGGACCGGCACGGCTGAACGCCGCCCGCTGAACGCCAGCGTCCCATCGTGGCGGGCGCGCCCATCGCACTTGTCCTGCGACGTGGACGCGCCCCCCGGTTCGACCTGCTGACCCGGCGCATTGGATCGCTGGACCGGCACGGCTGAACGCCGCCCGCTGAACGCCAGCGTCCCATCGTTGCGGGCGCGCCCATCACACCTTTCCTGCGACGTGGACGCGCCTGCGCTGGTCGACCTGCTGACCCGGCGCATCGGGTCGCTGGTCCGCCCCCGCTGAACCCCCGCGTCCCATCGTCGCGGGGCCGCGCGGGGGCCGGTCTGCGTGCGGCGCCGGGCTGGACAAGCGCGCGCCCGCGCGGCATGGCCCGCCTGCCCCATGCAAGACGGATGCCCGATGCAGCCCCCTGCCCCCGACCTGCCCGCCGCCACCCATTCCGCCGCCGAAGATGTGCAGGGCATGGTGTTCGGCGCTGCGATGGCAGGGTTCGGCGCGTTCCTGCTGGGCAGCGCGGGGCTGATCACCGGCCAGCTTGCCGGGCTGGCGCTGCTGGTCGCGCAGTTGACCGGGCATGGATTCGGGCCGGTCTATCTGGTCCTCAGCCTGCCGTTCTACGGCTTTGCGTATCGGCGGCTTGGCGCGGGCTTCACGCTGCGGACACTGGCCTGCGTGCTGGTGATGGTCGGGGTCAGCATGGCGTTGCCGGGGCTGGTCGGGTTCGACCGGCTGCACCCCGGCGCGGCGGCGGTGCTGGCGGGCTTCACCTCGGGCGCGGCGCTGCTGGCGCTGTTTCGCCATCGCGCCAGCCTGGGCGGCATCGGAATCGTCGCGCTGGACCTGCAGGACCGGCTGGGGATCAGGGCGGGCTGGGTCCAGATGGGGTTCGACGCGCTGCTGTTCGCGGCGGCCGCGGCCATCCTGCCGTGGGACCGGGTGCTGTGGTCGGCGCTGGGGGCGGCCGTGGTCAACATGGTGATCGCGATCAACCACCGCCGCGACCGCTATGTCGTCTGACGTCTGCGCCCCGTTCAGACCGGGACGCCCAGGGCGCGCTTGACGTTCGCGGTCCAGCCCAGCAGGCGCTGGTCGCCCGCGATGATCGCCGGCCGCTTCATCACCGACGGGCGGTCGCCCAGCATCGCCACTGGATCGCCGGCGCGTTCGTCGTCGGACATGGCGCGCCAGGTCAGGCTGGCGCGGTTCACGGCGCGGTCGCCGAAATCGGCCAGCAGCGCGCGCCGTTCGTCCGCCGACAAGGGGGCGTCCTTGACGTCGCGGAACTCGACCGTCCAGCCCTCGGCCTCCAGCGCGGCCTGCGCCTTTTGGCAGGTCGAGCAATGGGCCAGCCCCAGCATCCGCAGCGTGCGCGGCGCGTCAGACAAACGGCACCAGCGGGACGCCGCAGGCGGACAGCGCCAGCAGGGCGGCAAGGGAAATATAGCGGATCATCGGCGGCCTCGTGATTGTGCGGGGGCATCCTGACGCCCCGGCGCGCGACGGGCAAGTCACGCCCGCGCGAACCGTCACAGATCGCCGTGTCCAGCGTGGCCCCCGGCCGCCCGGTGCAGGGCCGCGCGCACCCGGCGCATCCCCCACCACACCGCCAGCACCACCAGCGGCGTCGCCCCGGCGACCAGCAGCGCCTTGTCGATGCCGCTCGCCTCGGCCAGCGGATAGGCGGCATAGCCGATCAGCCCGACCGCGTAATAGCTGATCGCCACCACCGACAGCCCCTCGACCGTGTGCTGCAGCCGCAGCTGCAGGTCGGCGCGGCGGTCCATGCGCTCCAGCAGCGCCTGGTTCTGGGCGCTGCGCTGCACATCGACGCGGGTGCGCAGCAGCTCGCCCGCGCGGGCGGCGCGGTCCAGCATCTCGGCCAGCCTGCGTTCGGCCGACCGGACGGTCCGCATCGCGGGTTCGAACCGGCGGGTCATGAACTCGCTCAGCGTCTGGCGGCCCTGGAACCGCGTCTCGCGCAGTGTCTCGATGCGGTCGGCGGCAATCGCCTCGTATGCGGCGGTCGCGCCAAAGCGGAACTGGTGCTGGCTCGCCGCCGCCTCAAGTTCGGACGAGACGGCCAGCAGGTCGGCGAGCACCAGGTCGGGGGGGCGCGTGTCGTCCGGGGCGGTCAGCGCGGTCAGCCGCGGTTCCAGCGCGTTCAGACGCCCGGTCAGCGACAGCACGCGGGGCAGGCCCAGCATCGACATGGCGCGATAGGTTTCCAGCTCCAGCAGCCGCTGGACCAGCCGGCCGATGCGGCCCGGGCCGACCTCGGGGTGGACAAAGACCGCAAAGCGCATCCAGCCGGCGGCGTCGATGCGGAAATCGGTGGCGATCACGCCCTGCCCGTCCAGCACGCTGGACGCGCTCAGCCCGTCGACCGCGAACAGCGACGCCAGCCTGTCGTCCACCCGCGTCACGTCATCGGGCAGCACGTCGATCTGGATCATCGCCGCGACGACCCTGCGGCCGGGGGCGGCGCGCTGCCACGCACGGGAAAAGATGGCGGCGGCGGACGGATCGAACGGACGGTCGGGCAGGCCGGGGGCAAAGCAGGCATAGCTTACGAACTCGGTGTGGCCTTCCCACCGCAGCTGATGGCGGCCCAGCATGGCGGCATAGTGGCCGGCGCCATGCTGGGGCGCGGGCGCGCCGTGCCGTTCCGCCAGCGCCGCAAGATGCGCGATGTCGGCCGCGCGGTCGCGGTTCGCGGCGTCGCGCGGTTCCTTGAACGCCACCAGCACCGCGGTCGCGGGCGCGTCCAGCCGGGGCGAGGGCCGCGCGTGCAATTCGTTGACCATCGCATAGCGCAGCGGATGATCGACCGGGTCCATCGCGCCGGACAGGGCATCCGCGGCGGAATCGTCGGGCGACAGTGCGGCGGGATGCGGGTCGGCGCTCATCGGCAAAGCCAAGCCGCAAACGCCCCCTCGCGCAAGGGCGCGACCGCGGCCCTGCACCGACAGTCGGACCCCGTGGCACCGGCGCCACCCGCAGTTGTGATCGCCCCCGCGTTGCACCGGCGGCGGGCCTGCGCCATTGTCGCAGAAAAAGCGCAAAGGCGGGACGGGATCATGACCTTTCACATGCGGGCCGTGTCGGCCGCGATGCTGCTGGCGCTGGTCGCGTCCTGCGGTCCAGGCAAGTTCAAGCATTATTCCGGGCCGCCGGTGACGCAGGTGGTGGTCAACAAGTCGGCCCGCCAGATGCTGCTGTTCAGCGGCAGTTCCATCATCGGCGCCTATAACGTCGGGCTGGGGAACGAGCCGCAGGGTCACAAGCAGTTTTCCGGCGACGGCAAGACGCCCGAGGGGAATTATTTCATCGACCGGCGCAACCCCGACAGCCGCTATCACCTGTCCATCGGGATCTCGTATCCCAACCCGCAGGACATGGCGTTCGCCGCGTCCGTCGGCCAGCATCCGGGCAACGACATCTTCATCCACGGCCAGGGCCCGGAAGGGCGCGTCCTTGCCCCGATCAAGCATGACTGGACCGCCGGCTGCATCGCCGTCAACGATGCCGAGATCGAGGACATCTATGCGATGGTCCAGGACGGCACGCCCATCAGGATCAATCCCTGAGGCCGGCGGCCGGGTGAGCTGGACCACCGCACGTCCGGCAGCCCTGCCCATGAAAAAACCCCCGCCGGTCAGGCGGGGGTTTTGCGTTTCAACCGCGTCCGGTCACTCGATCATCGGCAGCAGCGCGTCCAGCGACTTTTTCGCGTCGCCATAGAACATCCGGGTGTTGTCCTTGTAGAACAGCGGGTTCTCGATCCCGGAATAACCGGTGCCCTGGCCGCGCTTGCTGACGAAGACGTGCTTGGCCTTCCAGACCTCCAGCACCGGCATCCCGGCGATGGGGCTGTTGGGGTCTTCCTGCGCGGCAGGGTTCACGATGTCGTTCGAGCCGATGACGATCACCACGTCGGTGGACGGGAAGTCGTCGTTGATCTCGTCCATCTCCATCACGATGTCATAGGGCACCCGCGCCTCGGCCAGCAGCACGTTCATGTGGCCCGGCAGACGGCCGGCGACGGGGTGGATGGCGAAGCGCACCTCTTTCCCCGCGGCGCGCAGCTTGCGGGTCAGTTCACTGACCGACTGCTGCGCCTGCGCCACGGCCATGCCGTATCCCGGCACGATGATGACGCTGTCGGCCTCGTTCAGGGCCGCGGCGACGCCCTCGGCGTCGATGGCGACCTGTTCGCCGGTGATTTCCATCGCCGGTCCCGTCTCGCCACCGAACCCGCCCAGGATCACGCTGATGAAATTGCGGTTCATCGCGCGGCACATGATATAGGACAGGATCGCACCCGAGGAACCGACCAGCGCGCCGGTCACGATCAACAGGTCGTTGGACAGGGTAAAGCCGATCATCGCCGCCGCCCAGCCGGAATAGCTGTTCAGCATCGACACCACGACCGGCATGTCGGCCCCGCCGATGCCCATGATCAGGTGCCAGCCGATGAAGCAGGCGACCAGGAACAGGACCAGCAGCCACAGCATCGCCGGACCCCAACCCGCCACGTAAAGAACCAGCAGCAGCAGCGACAGGATCGCCGCGCCCAGGTTCAGCATGTGCCCGCCGGGCAGTTTCTTTGGCTTGCCGTCGATCTTGCCGGCCAGCTTGCCATAGGCCACGACCGACCCGGTGAAGGTCACGGCGCCGATGAACACGCCCAAGCCCACCTCGACCTTGAGCATGGCGATTTCGGCCGGGGTCTTGTGCGCCAGCACGGCGGCAAAGCCGGTCAGCACGTCGGTCGCGTCGTTCAGCCGGGCGCGGATGACGCGGCCCAGTTCGATCTGGGCGTTCAGGCCGATGAACACGGCCGCCAGGCCGACCAGGCTGTGCATGGCAGCGATCAGCTGCGGCATCTCGGTCATCTGCACGCGGGTCGCCAGCACATAGCCGCCCGCGCCGCCGATGGCGATCATCAGCGCCGACAGCCACCAGTTGTGCAGGCCGGGGCCGAACAGCGTGGCAAGGACCGCCAGCGCCATGCCGACGATGCCGTACCAGATCGCGCGCTTGGCGCTTTCCTGCCCCGACAGCCCGCCCAGCGACAGGATGAACAGGACCGCGGCCACGACATAGGCGGCGGTGGTGAAACCAAAGGCGGGCAGCGCCTCGATCATGGAGGACGGGACGCCGGTGCTGATGACGGGGTCCATTCCGGGGGCGGGCGTGGTGATCACGGTGGTGGCCATCGACGCCTCCTTAGGATTTCTGGAACATGGCGAGCATCCGGCGCGTGACCAGGAAGCCGCCGAAGATGTTGACCGCGGTCATCAGCACGGCCAGCGCGCCCAGGATCACGACCCAAGCCGACCCCGACCCGATCTGCAGCAGCGCCCCCAGGATCACGATGGACGAGATCGCGTTGGTGATCGCCATCAGCGGCGTGTGCAGCGAATGGGCGACGTTCCAGATGACGCTGAAGCCGACAAAGCAGGCCAGCACGAACACGATGAAATGCGACAGGAACGACGCGGGCGCGAACAGCCCGATCAGCAGCATCACCACCGCGCCCGCGCCCAGCAGCATGACCTGGCTGCGGGTCTGGGCGCGGAACTCGGCGTGTTCCTTGGCGCGGCGCTCCTCGGGGGTCAGCTCGCGCGGCTTGTCCTTGGGCTTCTGCACCGCGATCGCCTGGATCTTGGGCGGCGGCGGCGGCCAGGTCACGTCGCGGTCGCGGGTCACGGTCGCGCCGCGGATCACGTCGTCATCCATGTCGTGGACCAGCGTGCCGTCCTTGGCCGGCGTCAGGTCGGCCAGCATGTGGCGGACGTTGTTGCCGTAAAGCTCGGACGCCTGCGCGCCCATCCGCGACGGAAAATCGGTATAGCCGATGATGGTGACGCCGTTGTCGGTCACGATCTTCTCGTCGGGCACGGTCAGGTCGCAATTGCCGCCGCGTTCGGCCGCCAGGTCCACGATGACGCTGCCCGGCTTCATCGCCGCGACCATGTCCTCGGTCCACAGCTTGGGCGCGGGGCGGCCGGGGATCAGCGCCGTGGTGATGACGATGTCCATGTCGGGCGCAAGCTGGCGGAACTTGGCCAGCTGCGCCTCGCGGAACTCGGGCGAGGACGGCGCGGCATAGCCGCCGGTCGCGGCGCCGTCCTGCGCCTGCTCGGCAAAGTCGAGATAGACGAACTCGGCGCCCATCGATTCGATCTGCTCGGCCACTTCGGGGCGCACGTCAAAGGCATGGACCTGCGCGCCCAGGGACGTCGCCGCGCCGATGGCGGCAAGGCCCGCGACGCCCGCGCCCACGATCAGCACCTTGGCCGGCGGCACCTTGCCCGCCGCCGTCACCTGGCCCGTGAAGAACCGGCCGAAGTTGTTCGCCGCCTCGATCACCGCGCGATAGCCCGCGATGTTGGCCATCGACGACAGCGCGTCCATCTTTTGCGCGCGGCTGATGCGCGGGACCATGTCCATCGCGATGGCGGTGACACCACGGTTGCGCGCGGCCTCCAGCAGCTCGGCGTTCTGGCCGGGGTAGAAGAACGAGATCAGCGTCTGCCCTTCGCGCATCGCCGCCATCTCGGCGTCGGACGGCGGGCGCACCTTGGCGACCACGTCGACCGCGCCGACCAGCGCCGCGGCGGTCGGATGCACCGTGACGCCCGCGCGTTCATAGGCCGCGTCCGAAAACCCCGCCCGCGCGCCGGCGCCCGATTCGACGTGCACCTCGTGCCCAAGTTTTTGCAGATGCCCGGCAGAGGACGGAGTGACCGCAACCCGCGCCTCTCCGTCGATGGTTTCCTTCAACGCCCCAATCCGCACCCGCTGGCCTCCCCTGTTCAGAACCTTCGCAGCCGCGGCATGGATAGCACCGCGCAAGATTGTTTCACAAGCGGGCTTGCGGGGTTGCGTTGCTTTCGCGCGACAGCCATGCGGCGTAATCGCTGACCAGCAGGTGAAGGGGCTGCGCATCCTCGTCCACATCGGCAAACCGGCCGATCGGATCGGCGAAGACGTTGTCGGTCAGGTCGTCGTTGACGGTGGACACCTCGCCGATCAGGCAGGCCCCGCCCTCGGCCCAGAACTCGTGCCAGTCGCCGGGGCGCAGCGTCACCGATTCGCCCGGCCCCAGCCGCAGGACGCCGCCGGGCGCGATGTCGCGCCACAGCCCGTCGGTCTGCACCCGCACCGGGGCGTCGCGGTCCAGCCCGCCCTGCGCGTCCGACCCGCACAGGCGGATCGCCAGCGTGGCCCCGCGGCGGTTGATGATGTCCTCGGTCTTGGCGATGTGGGTGTGCATCGGGCTGACCTGCCCGTCCTGCGAGATCAGCAGCTTTTCCGCATAGACCCGCCCCCGCCCCGCGATCAGATCCTGGGCCGAGCCGTTGCGCAGGGTGAACAGGAACAGCCCCAGCCGGTCAAAGTCGCCCTGGCCGTAGTCGGTGATGTCCCAGCCCAGCCGGGCGTCAATGATCGCCTGCGCGTCGCGCGCACGGGCGCGGAACTCATCGGGCGACCAGTGCGCGAACGGCGGCAGGGCAAAGCCCGCCGCGTCGATCAGCGCGGCGGCATCCTGCATGATGCGGTTGATGCGTGTGCGTTCCATCGCCAGCCCCGTTCAGCGGTCGCCCCTTGCCGCCGATGTATGGGCCAACGCGGGCGCGCTGACCATTGCACGAACGAAAGCCGCCGCGCCGGTGTGGCGCGGCGGCTGCAGGCATCGGCCATTCGGCCGCCCGTCCTTAGTTCGAGGCGGGAGGCGTGGTGATCGGCGTGGTGGTGGTCGTCGTGTCGGTCGTGGTGCTGGTCCCGGCCGCAGCGTCGGTCGCGGCATCGGCGGCCGTGTCGGTCGCGGCACCGGTCGTCGTGTCGGTGGCGCCCGTCGTCGCGTCAGCCGCGGTGCCGGTGGCCGTGTCCGTGGCGGTCGTGTCCGTGGCGGTGGTGTCCGTCACCGTCGTGTCAGTAACCGTCGTGTCCGTCGCGGTGCCGGTCGTCGCGTCCGTCGCGGTGTCCGTGTCCGTCGTTGTGGTCGTCGCGGTGGTCGTGACCGGGTCGGTCGTGGTGGTGGTCGCGGCCGGCGCGGTCGTGTCGGCGGTGGACGTCGTCGTGGTGGTCGACTCGGTCGTCGTCGGCGCGGTGGTGGTGGTCGTTTCGACCGTGTCGTTGCCCATGAACGTCGACAGCAGCCACCACGCCAGCGCCAGCGCCAGCAGGATACCGATGATCAGCGGCAGCGGAGAGGCTTTCTTCTCGACCGGCTCGACATAGGTTTCGGTCACGACGGTCGAGCGGCCGCTGGGGTCCACCGGACGATGCGGGTCGGTGGCATCGGTGCGGCGAGGATCGTTCGGGTCGTAATGGGCCATGTGTGGTCTCCTTGAAGATATGCGATCATGGTCGGGCGGCCCCCTGCCACGCGTCACGATCTGACGGCACGGCCTTGGCTTGCGACCCGGCTATCCTGCGCTTAACACGCCGTTGCAGCACAAGTTCCCCGCACAGAACATTATTTTGGCGACGAGGCAAGCAATGGCAGAAACCCGCTATCTGACTGATTACACGCCCTGGCCGTTCGCCCTGACCGCCACCCGGCTGGCCTTCCGGCTGGACCCGGCGGCGACAGTGGTCCGTTCCGAACTGCACCTGACGCGGACGGCACCGGGGGCGCTGGTGCTGGACGGGGGCGCGGGTCTGGTCACGCGGGCGCTGGCCATCGACGGGGCGGCGATCGACCCCGCGCATGTCGCCATCGCAGGCGGCCGGTTGACCATCGACGCGGCCGCCCTGCCCGACGCCCCCTTTGTCTTTGCCGCCGAGGTCGAGATCGCCCCCGCCGCCAACACGGCGCTGGAGGGGCTGTATCTGTCCGGCGGCATCTATTGCACGCAATGCGAGGCCGAGGGGTTCCGCCACATCACCTGGTATCCCGACCGCCCGGACGTGATGGCCACCTTCCGGGTCCGGGTGGACTGCGACCTGCCGGTGCTGCTGTCGAACGGCAATCCCGTGGCCTCCGGTCCCGGCTGGGCGGAATGGGACGACCCGTGGCCCAAGCCCGCCTATCTGTTCGCGCTGGTCGCGGGCGACCTGGCGGCGGTCAGCGACCGCTTTGTCACCCGGTCAGGCCGCGACGTGGCGCTGAACGTCTGGGTGCGTCCTGCCGACCTGGACCGCGCCGGTTTCGCGCTTGAGGCGCTGAAAAACTCGATGCGCTGGGACGAGGACGTCTATGGCCGCGAATACGATCTTGACGTGTTCAACATCGTCGCCGTCGACGACTTCAACATGGGCGCGATGGAGAACAAGGGGCTGAACATCTTCAACTCGCGCCTTGTCCTCGCCAGCCCCGAGACCGCGACCGACACCGATTATGAACGCATCGAGGCGGTGATCGCGCACGAGTATTTCCACAACTGGACCGGCAACCGCATCACCTGCCGAGACTGGTTCCAGCTGTGCCTGAAAGAAGGGCTGACGGTCTTTCGCGACCAGCAGTTCACCTCCGACATGCGGTCGGCGGCGGTCAAGCGGATCGAGGATGTCGTGACCCTGCGCGCGCGCCAGTTCCGCGAGGATGCGGGACCGCTGGCCCATCCGCCGCGCCCCGACCATTATCAAGAGATCAACAACTTCTATACCGCCACGGTCTATGAAAAGGGCGCCGAGGTGATCGGCATGCTCAGGCGGCTGGTCGGCGACGACGGCTATCGCGCGGCGCTGGATCTGTATTTCGACCGCCACGACGGGCAGGCCTGCACGATCGAGGACTGGCTGGCGGTGTTCCAGGACGCCACCGGCCGGGATCTGGGGCAGTTCAAGCGGTGGTATACCGACGCGGGCACCCCGCGGCTGCGGCTGGCCGAGGACTGGGACGCGGACGCTGGCCGCCTGACCCTGCGCTTTGCCCAGTCCACCGCGCCGACCCCCGGCCAGCCCGACAAGCCGCCGCGCGTGATCCCGATCGCCGTGGGCCTGATCTCGCAGAACGGCGACGAGGTGCTGCCGACGCAGGTGCTGGAGATGACCGGAGCGGAGCAGGAATGGCGCTTTGACGGGCTGGGCGGCCGCCCGGTGGTTTCGCTGCTGCGCGGCTTTTCCGCGCCCGTGACGGTCGAGCGCCGGATCGGCCGCGCCGACCGCGCGCTGCTCTTGGCCCATGACACCGACCCCTATGCCCGCTGGCAGGCGGGCCACGATCTGGCGATGGAGGCGCTGGTCGCGATGGCGCAGGGCGGCGAGCCCGACCCCGCGTTCAGCCAGGCACTGGGCGGGCTGCTGCACGACGCGGGCGCCGACCCCGCGTTCGTCGCGCTGGTGCTGCGCCTGCCGTCCGAGGATGAGGTCGCGGCCGAGATCGTCGCCCGCGGCGCGGTGCCCGACCCCAACGCCATCCATCGCGCGCGTGAGGCGCTGGGGGCGGACATCGCCGCGCAGCACGCCGATGTGCTGGGCCGCATCTATGACCGGATGAACGTGGCCGGCCCCTATGCGCCCGACGCGGCGCAGTCGGGCGCGCGCAGCCTGCGGCTGGCGGCGCTGTCGCTGCTGTCGCGCCTCGACGGCGGCGACCGGGCGCGGGCGCTGTGGGACGGCGCGGGCAACATGACCGAACGGCTGGGCGCGCTGGCGGTGCTGGTGCGGCTGGGCTTGGCCGACGCCGCGCTGGACGACATGCGGGCGCAGTTCGCGGGCAACCGGCTGGTCATGGACAAGTGGTTCGGCGTGCAGGTGACGGCCGCGCCCCCGGAAACGGCGGTCGCCACCGCCCGGCGGCTGGCCGCGCGCGACGATTTCGACTGGCAGAACCCCAACCGCTTTCGTGCGCTGGTGGCGGGGCTGGCGGCCAATCCCGCCGCGTTCCATGCCGCCGACGGGTCGGGATACGATTTCGTCGCCGACTGGCTGATCCGGCTGGACCCGGTCAACCCGCAGATCGCCGCCCGCCTCAGCACCGTGTTCGAGACCTGGACCCGCCACGACGCCGCCCGCCGCGGCCGTGCCCGCGCGGCGCTGTCGCGCATCGCCGCCGTGGCGGGTCTGTCGCGCAACACGTCCGAGATGGTGTCGCGCATTCTTGCCGCCGGCGGCTGACCCCGCTTGCGGCCCCCCCGGACCGGATGGATACTCGCCCGACCATGACCGAACGCCCGCCCGCCCCGCCCGCCGCGTCCCCAACCGCCCCCGGGCGATTGTCCCCGCGGACCGAGATGCAGCAGCGGCTGGACCCGCTGATCGCCGAACGCGCGCCGTGGTTCTATTCGGGCAAGCCGCATCACGCCCTGGCCAAGGCGGCGATGATGCGGCTGCTGCGCTATCCCCGGTCGATCGAGCTTGCGGCCGAGTTCCGCGACCTGCCCACGGACGAGATCATGCGCCGCATCTCGGCGCTGATCGTGCGCGACCTGCGCGTCGAGGGGATCGAGAACCTGCCCGCGACCGGCCCCGCGCTGATCGTGGCCAATCATCCGACCGGCATCGCCGACGGCATCGTGCTGCACGCCGTCGTGTCGGCGGTGCGTGACGACCTGTTCATCTATGCCAACCACGACATGATCCGCGTCCTGCCGCAGACGGCAGAGCTGATCGCCCCGGTCGAGTGGCGGCTGGAAAAGCGCAGCCACGCCAAGACCAAGGCCACGATGGATTATACCCGCGCGGCGCTGGGTCAGGGCCGGATCGGGCTGATCTTTCCGTCGGGGCGGCTGGCCAAGCGGCAGGGGCTGACGCTGCACGAACGCCCGTGGATGGCCAGCGCCGCGATGATCGCGCGCAAGTTCGGCGCGCCGGTGATCCCGCTGCACATCCGGGCGCGCAACTCGGCGCTGTTCTATCTGCTGGACGCGATCCATCCCACGCTGCGCGACGTGACGCTGTTCAACGAGGTGCTGAACAAGGCGGGCCACACCTATCGCATCAGCATCGGCCAGCCGATCGACCCCGCCACCCTGCCCCCCCGGTCCGAGGACGGGATCGACGCGCTGCGCCGCGCGGTGCTGTCGCTGCCCCCGCCCGGCCCGTCGGCGGCCCATCTGTCCCACCTGCGCGAAGCCCGCCGCCGCCGCGCCACGCGGCAGCCGATGGGCGAGAAGCTTTAGCCCGAACCTGCAGGCAGAGAGAGGGCACTAGCGCCAAGCACAGGCGCTTGCTTGCGCCGCGTGGGCACGGACGGGGACACCACGCCTGGGGAACGAGGGCACGGGCTTGGCAGGTCGGGGGAAGTCGGATGATTCCGGGCGTCCCCAAGCCGCAGGCAATGACCGGCCGATGCGGCGGTTCCCGGCAAGCGGTTGTCGCGATGGTGGCGTGCGGTTGCGGACCCGGCCCATACCCAGCGTCAACCCGCCAAGGCGCGGCTGACGGCGGGCAGACCAGTCCGCCCCGCCGCCCTTCGTTTCAGCCGCGACTGCGACCGGCCGCCAACGTCACTCGGCCGCGCCCACGGTCAGTTCCACCTCGGCCAGCCCGTCCACGCCGCCGCGCAGCCGGCTGCCCGGTTCGACCGGACCGACGCCGGCGGGCGTGCCGGTATAGATCACGTCACCGGGCTGCAGGTGATAATAATGCGAAAGATCGGCCAGCAGATCGGGCACCGTCCAGATCAGGTCGGACAGTTTCGCATCCTGCCGGACGGTGCCGTCCATCTGCAGCCAGATGCGCTGGCCGGCGACCTCGCCGAAGGCGGCGGCGCGGGTGATCGGGGACAGGACCGCAGAGTTCTCGAAGTCCTTGCCGAAATCCCACGGACGCCCCTTGTCGCGCGCCTTCTGCTGCAGGTCGCGGCGCGTCATGTCCAGCCCGGTCGCATAGCCGAAGACGGCGTCCATCACCCGGTCCTTGTCGGCCCGGAACAGCGGCGCGCCAAGGGCGATGACGAACTCCATCTCGTGGTGCAGGTTCGCGGTTCCCGGCGGATAGGGCACGGTCGTCCCGCTTTGGACCAGCGCCTGCGCGTGCTTGAGGAAATAGAACGGCGCCTCGCGGTCCACCTCAAACCCCATTTCCCGGGCGTGGTCGGCATAGTTGCGCCCGACGCAGAAGATGCGGTTGACGGGGTATTCGCTGTCCTCGCCGACAACCGGCACGGTGGGGGACAGGGCGCGTTCGAAAAGCAGTCTGGTCATGTCTTCCTCATCCACCCGCATTCGCGCCGCCGGACAGGCGGTGCGCACATGGGCCGACCACTATCCCAGAACGGCGTCAAAGACCATTCCGCGGACGATCCGGCGGGCTGAGTGCGGCGCGGGTCAGTCGCCACGCAACATGGCGGCGGGAAAGACCGCATGGACCGGCCGGCGTGTGATGATACGCCGGCCGGATCGTATGCGGCGCCCGCAGAGGACCGGCCGGCGCGATCACACGCCTGCCGGATCGGATTCGGCCGCTGCCGGTCACATCGCCGGCATGACCGCGATGTCGGTCAGGTCGCCGTCGATGCCTTCAAGCTTGCCGGCCTCGGTCGCGGCGCCGGTTTCCAGGTTGACGGAATGGATCGCGCCGCCGGTCACCAGCCAGGCGGTGTTGGTGCCGTCCTCGGTCGTCTGGATGTCAAAGGCGGGGGTGGTGTCGCCCAAGCTGATGCCCAGCTTGCCGACCGCCGCCAGCGTGCCGTCGTTCGGCGCGGTCTGGCGGATCAGCGCGCCGATGGTGCTGTCGATGTCATACATCGCCGTTGCCTCGGGCTTGCCGAAGGCGTTGGTATAGGCCGCGGCCGCGATCATCGGCGCCTCGCCCGCGTGCATGTCGCCGTCCTCGTATGCCAGTTCGCCGTCAACGGTGACTTCGCCGGTGTCCACGTTGACGCGGTGGTTCGTCGTGCCGGTCATCAGCCGCAGCCGGTCGGCCATCGGGTTGAAATCGACAATGACCGGCATGTCGCCCATCGGCAAGGGCGTGTTCATCGTCGAAAGCTCGGTCGCGGCCCCGGTCGCGGGGTCGATGGTGACGATCCTGTTGTCGCCGGTGACGCCGACAAGCGTCCGGTTGCCGGGGCGGTAATCGATGCCGACCAGCATGTCGGCGCCCGTGAGGGGCATCATCGAGACCTCGGCCGGGTTCTCGTGGTCGAACATGACCAGCGTCTTGCCGTCGACAAGGCCGATCACCGGCGCGGCCATCGCCATTCCGGTCGTGGCAACAAGCGCGAGGGTCGTGGCGACTGCGGCGCGGGAAATGGTCATCTGTCTGTCCTTTCGGTTTGCGCGGGCGACCTTGTGGCGCCCATCACCCCTAGGACACCGGGGCGCGCCGGTTTGGATGCAGCGGCTGCGAAATATTTTCCGGGCGGCATCCGCCGGCGGTTTCGGACCGGCGACGGCTGGACCATCCGCCATCCCCCGTGCAAGCATGCCCCGGCAACCGGGGGACGCGCGCATGAAGATATCCGCCGCGGCGGCGACGGACGAAGCTGTCGATCTG
Organism: Paracoccus luteus; assembly: GCF_004522155.1. Classification (GTDB taxonomy): domain Bacteria; phylum Pseudomonadota; class Alphaproteobacteria; order Rhodobacterales; family Rhodobacteraceae; genus Paracoccus; species Paracoccus luteus. Next base: position 64,160 of record NZ_SDEA01000004.1, read on the forward strand.
TCCGATGCGCTGTTGCGCTGCGCGCGCGGCGATCAGCAGGCGCTGCGGCTGATCCTGGAAACCGAAGGCGGCCGGCTGCTGGGCGTGGCCCACAGGATGCTGCAGCGGCGCGAGCTGGCCGAAGAGGCAGTGCAGGACTGCATGGTCCAGATCTGGCGCAAGGCGCATCAGTTCCGGGCGGCGGACGGGTCGGCGCGGGGCTGGATCTTCGCCATCCTGCGCAACCGCTGCCTGAACATCCTGCGCAGCGGGCAGCGTCTTGAAAGCGTCCCGCCCGAGGATCTGACGGCCATGCAGGACGCCCGGCTGCATGCGTCCGCCGCGGGGCTGGACGGGATGAGCGACCGTATCGCGCTGAAGGATTGCCTGACGCGGCTTGAACCGGCGGCGCAGCGCGCGATCCTGCTGGCCTATGTCGGCGGCTTCAGCCAGGGCGAGATCGCGGCGATCCAGGCCGTGCCGCTTGGCACCTGCAAATCCTGGATCCGCCGCGGGCTGGAACTGCTGCGGGGGTGCCTGTCATGAGCATGGATCTGGACACCCGCGCGGACATCTTCGTGCTGGGCCTGCTGGACGAACCGACCCAGGCGGAGCTGGATGCGGCGCTGGCGGATGATCCCGCATGGGCCGCCGCGGTCGCGCGGGCGCGCGACAGGTTGCTGCCGCTGGACATGACGGCCGTGGAACTGCCGGGGGCGGTGTCGCTGTGGGACCGCATCGCCCCGCGGCTTGGCCCGGCGGAACCTGCCGCCGCGCCCGCCGCCGTCCGGGCTGTTCCCGCCGCCCCTGTGGTCCCTGCGAACGACGCGGGGCCGCCGCGGCGCTGGTTCACCGCCGGCATGGCGGCGGCGGCCGGCATCCTGGCGGGGGTGATGCTTGGCGGATCGTGGTTTTCGGCCGAGCCGGTCGTCATCGCCGTGCTGATGGATGCGTCCGGCAATCCGACCGCCGTCGTCGAGGATTTCGGCGCCGCCGACGCACGCATCCGGTTCGTCAGCGCCGTCGAGGTGCCGGAAGGCAGGCAGATGCAGGTCTGGACGCTTCCCTCGGCTGAAATGGGACCGGTGTCGCTGGGGCTGTTGGCTGGCGCGGGCGGGGCCGATCTGGACCCGCCGCGCCTGCCTGTGCCCACCGACGGCCAGCTTTACGAGATCACGCTGGAACCGGCCGGAGGCTCGCCAACCGGCCGCCCGACGGGCGCGATCCTGGCAAAGGGGCTGGCGGCGCAACAGGGGGCCTGACGCGGACTGGGGGGGCGGTCCACCCGCCCCCTTGGGGCCGGCGTGTCGGTCCGCCCGCAACCGCCGGGGTCGCGGCCGTGTTACGGCGCCAGTGAAGCTATCTCTCCAGCGCTCAGCGGGCGGTCAGCCGCTCGACCTGCGGGCCGGTCAGATAGCCGGTGGCAGTCAGGTCGTTCGCCCGCTGCCAGGCGGCGATGGCGTTGCGGGTGCCCTTCCCGAAGATGCCGTCCACGCCGCGCGTGTCAAAGCCGCGGCGGGTCAGTCCCGCTTGCACCGCGCTGCGCTGCTGGCGGCTGAGGCTCAGCACCGCTTCGGCCTGCGCCGGGCCGCTTGCTGCGCTGGCCGATGCGGATGAACTGGCGGTGCCGGTGGTGCCGCGCAGGATCTCGTTGGCCTGCGCCGCGGTCAGCGTGCCGGTCTGCGCATAGTTGCGGTCCCTCTGCCACAGCGCGATCGCGCGGCGGGTGCCGGGACCAAAGTTCCCGTCGGTGCCGTTGGTGCCGTAACCCAGCGCGTTCAGCTTGCGCTGGACGTTCACGCGCTGCTGTGCCGACAGCGAGGCCGTGTCGCCCCGGTTCTGGTCGGGCGTGACCACCGCGCCCCCAAGCCGCTGCACGCGGTCGCGCGCCTGGGCGGCATACATCCCGTTCGGGAACTGGCGCAGATAGGATTGATAAGCGGAAAGCGTGTTCGCGCCTTGCGCCTGCGCATAGGCGGCGCGATCCTGTTCCTGCTGCAGATACTGGCGGGCAACGCCGCCCACGATATCGCGGACGCTGTCCTGGGCCTGGACCGGCCCGGCGACGAGAAGCGCGGCGAACGCCGCTGAAACGATTGTCTTGACCATCAAATGGCTTCCTTCCACTTCAATCCCCCGGTGGGGCCTTGGGTGTATAGCGCGACAGGGGCCTTTCGGTTCCGGCCGGCTGCTGGAAGTAACAGCCGGGCGCTGCCATCGTATGCTCTTGCCGGGCTCGTCTGCCGAGCCTATCTTGAGATTGCCGGAATGTGAGCGAGTGGCTCGCCTGGTTAGCGGACCGGCTGGCGGCAAGGCCCCTATCGCCGCCGTCATGCGATCCGGCTGCGCGTGCAGCAGGCGATAGCTGAGAGCGACGCGGCCCGGATGCGCTGCCCTTGCCGATGCAGTCCGGCACCATCAATTCGCTGCCTGAAACCTTAACGTCACCCGGAAACCGGGCGAGAGGTTTTCAAGCATGGCCTCGCCGGCCGCCGCCTCGACGATCTCATGCGCAAGCGACGGCCAAGGCCGGTCCCCTCAAGCATGTCGTCAAGGCGAACGCCGCGCCGGACGTTCCGGGACAGCAGCGCCTGTGGAACACCGTGGCCATCGTCCTCGACAGACCGATCCACCCGGCCCTGCCTCGCCGGGCAGGCGGTGATGCGACGAGGTGAACTCCGCGCCACACGGCAAGGCGTTGCAAGCGATCGTCATCAATCCTTGTGACTGACGACGGCTTCGCTTTCACATCGTCTGAGGACCGCAGCCGCCTCGTCAACTGCCGCCCATGCACGCTTGGCAAGGCTGCCGCCGACACTGCAGCGCCGGACGCCTTGCGCAGCAAAGGCACGGATACCGGCATCGTAATCATGGACGACGACATTGACCGGCTTTGGCGCAACCGCTGCGACCAGTTCGGCCACGGCTGCCTTGTCGCGGATGAACGGAACAAACAGGCAATCCGCGCCGGCGTCGGCATAGGCGACGGCGCGGGCGATGCTGTCGGCGGCCGACATGCCCGGCACGCGGAAGTTTTCGTTGCGGCCAATCAGCATGGCCGCAGGATCGATGGCATCGATTGTCGCACGGGCGGCCTGCAGGCGTTCGACCGCCAGTCCCGTCTCATACATCAGGCTTCCCGACCAGTCTTCGATCGAGACGGCGGCGACGCCGGTTTCGACGGCAAGCGAGACATGATGCGCCACGTCCTCGGGCCGATCCGCGAAGCCGTTCTCGAAATCGGCGTTGACCGGCAGGGGTGTGGCCGACACCAGCATCCGCAGATGATCGAGCACATCGTCAAGGCCGAGTTCGCCATCCTCTTTCCCCGCGGCCCAGGCTGCACCGGCACTGGTTGACGCGATCGCGCGAAAGCCGGCCTTGGCAAGGCGAACGGCGCTGCCGGCGTCCCAGGCGTTCGGCAGCAGGAAAAACCCGGTGTCATGCATCCGCCGAAACGCGATGCGCTTGTCTGCAGCGGTTGGTTGCGTCGTCATGGCCTGTATTCCTCCAGTTTCCGGATCTGCCGGCCGCATGCGTCGAAGTTGCCGGGCAACAGCCACGCCTGATAGCCTCGGCGCAAGCGCCGCCAGTCCTGATCGGTCATGGCGAACCAGGCGGTGTCACGACTGGCGCCCTTGACGACCATGTGCTGACGGAACACGCCTTCGGGTTTGAACCCGAAGCGGATGGCCGCCCGCTTGGAAGGCGCATTCAGGTCGTTGCACTTCCACTCGAACCGCCGATAGCCAAGGGCGAAGACATGCTCGGCAAACAGGTAAAGCGCCTCGGTCGCCATGCGCGTTTGCTGAAGCGCAGGCCCCCACATGATGCTGCCAATCTCGATGACGCCGTGGGTCTGGTCAATCCGCATCAACGCCTGGCGACCTTCGGCACGGCCGGTCACCTGGTCGATGACGGCAAAGAACAGGGGATCGGTCGAGGCTGACGCCGTCCTTATCCAGGCGTCGAACTCAGCGCGGTCCCGAGGGGGGCTTTCGAACAGCCAGCGGAAACGGTCCTCTGCGCCGTCGGCCGATGCCGCCTGATAAAGCGTGTCGGCGTGCCGGGGTTCCAAGGGTTCCAGCCGCACATAACGCCCCTCAAGGGCGGCCCGCGCGGGGCGCGGCCTTGCCGACCAGACTGCCAGATCCATGACGCTGTGCCTCTCCGCTGGGTGCTGGCGAAACCGATACTGCCTGCCAGAGCAAGCATTAGAAGAGCGGCTGCGTTTTCAGAAGACCTGTTCTTCGGCGTGCGTGATGTCCGAATGACCGCTTTCCGTCGAAGCCGCCCTCCTCATTTGACGGCGAGCCCGCGACGCGACGAGGACAGGCCGCTGCCGGAGGCCGAACCTTTCGCGAACGGCAACTCGCCATCGGGCGACAGCCGGCGCCTTGCCGTTCCCGGCGACATCAGCCAAGGTAACGGCGACACCATCGAAGAGCCGTGCATGAGATTTCGTCGCCCCACTTGGAACCTCGTCCTGGTGGCGACCGCACTGGCGACCCTGTCTGGCTGCGGCATGTTCAAGCGGCACTCGGAACTGGAATGCATGGAGCGCGCCATGTATTTCGAATCCCACCGCTCGAGCCGGGATGGAATGGTCGCGGTCGGCAGCGTCGTGATGAACCGGGTCGCATCGCGCCAGTATCCCGACACCGTCTGCGGCGTGGTTTCACAAAAGAACCAGTTCGCCCCGGCGGTGATGTCGCGCCGGATGGACCAGCGCTCGGCGCCCTTGGTGCGCGAGGCCGCGATTTCGGTCCTGCGGGGCGAGCGTCATCCGATGATCGGCAACGCGCAGTTCTTCCACGCGGCAGGCTATCGGGCCGGCTACAGCAATATGCATTACGTGCTGACCACAGGCGGAAATGCGTTTTATGAACGGCGACGGCCCGAGCTTGTGACCCAGCCCGTTCCCCGCCCCGCCATCGAGGGCGTCACTCGCCCTCGGTGAGCCAGACGCGGCTTTGGAAGATGCGTCTGCCATAAGGATGCCGGGCGACGGCTCAACCGCCCGGCACCGTTCCGGGATCGGCGACGTGTCCGTGCTGGGCCCAAGTTCCCGACCACGGCATCCGCCGTCGCGATCCCGCGCCAGATCGTCGGCACCGGAAAAACTCGCAGGTGATCGAGGTCTTGCCCCGGCTCGCCGCGTTAAAACAGGCAGCGATGCGTGTCGTGCCCCCGTCGAAGGGCGCGGGCGCTGAGCCAAGGCGACCAGCGCCGGGTTTCGTCCACCACCTCACCTCGGCGCCGGGGTCACCAGCGTCCGGCCGACCGCGGGGCGGCGACGCTGCGCGCCAGCTCGACGACGCGCAGCCTTCCAGCCGAGCGTCTACGCGAACGCCTGCAGCCCGGTGATGGCGCGGCCCAGGATCAGGGCGTGGACGTCGTGCGTGCCCTCATAGGTGTTGACCGTCTCCAGGTTGGCGGCGTGGCGCATCACCTGGAACTCTTCCGAGATACCGTTGCCGCCGTGCATGTCGCGGGCGATCCGGGCGATATCCAGCGCCTTGCCGCAGTTGTTGCGCTTGACGATGGAGATCATCTCGGGCGCGGCCTGCGCCGCGTCCATCAGCCGCCCGACCTGCAGGCTGGCCTGCAGCCCGAGGCTGATTTCCGTCATCATGTTGGCCAGCTTCAGCTGGAACAGCTGGGTGTTGGCCAGCGGCCGGTTGAACTGCCTGCGGTCCAGCCCATACTGCCGCGCGGCGTGGAAACAGAACTCGGCGGCGCCGAGAACGCCCCAGCTGATCCCATAGCGCGCCCGGTTGAGGCAGCCGAACGGCCCCTTTAACCCCTCGACATTCGGCAGCAGGGCGTCCTCGCCCACCTCGACGTCCTGCATCACGATCTCGCCGGTGATCGAGGCGCGCAGGGACAGCTTGCCCTCGATCTTGGGCGCGGACAGGCCTTTGGTGCCCTTGTCCAGCACAAAGCCGCGGATCTTGCCGCCATGCGCGTCGGACTTGGCCCAGACCACGAAGACATCCGCGATGGGCGCGTTGGAAATCCACATCTTGGTGCCGTTCAGCACATAGCCCGCGTCGGTCTTCCGCGCGGTCGTCTTCATCCCGCCGGGGTCCGAACCTGCGTCGGGTTCGGTCAGGCCGAAGCAGCCGATGAACTCTCCGCTCGCCAGCTTCGGCAGATACTTCTGCCGCTGCTCGTCGGACCCGTAGGCATGGATCGGATACATCACCAGCGACGACTGCACCGACATCATCGACCGATAGCCAGAATCCACCCGCTCGACCTCGCGCGCGACCAGGCCATAGCTGACATAGGATGCGCCCAGCCCGCCGTATTCCTCGGGGATGGTCACGCCCAGCAGGCCCATCCCGCCCATCTCGCGGAAGATTTCGGGGTCGGTCCGCTCCTCGCGATAGGCCGCGATGACCCGCGGCTGCAGCTTTTCCTGCGCATAGGCGCGGGCGCTGTCGCGCATCATCCGTTCGTCCTCGGACAGCTGATCGTTCAGGCGAAAGGGATCTTCCCAGTCGAATCGGCTCAGATCCGGGGCGTCCTTGGGCTTCAGGGCCATGATGTCCTCCATTCGGTCGCGGCATGACTAGCAGATAAGTCCAGGCGCCGGTAACGATGAATATTCCTCGACCCATGAGCCGCAGGCATGAGCGGATACCGATATACCCCCAGCGTCCAGGAACTGCGCGCCTTCGTGCTTTGCGCGCGGCTGGGGTCGGCATCGCGCGCGGCGGGCGCGCTGAACCTGACGCAAAGCGCCGTCAGCCGTTCGATCCGCACGCTGGAGGATCGGCTCGGCGTCACGCTGTTCCAGCGCATCCGCCAGCGGCTGGTCCTGTCGGACGCGGGCCGGGCGATGCTGCGGGACGCCGATCAGATACTGGCAAGCCTTGACCGGTCGACCCAGATGATCATGGCCTTCGGCGGCAGCCGCCAGGTCCTGCGGCTGGCGGTGCTGCCGACGTTCGCCGCGATGTGGCTGATCCCGCGGCTGGGCGACTTTGCCGCGCGTCACCCCGGGGTATCGCTGGACCTGACCTCGGCGCTGTTGCCGGTCGATTTCGACGACAGCCCCTTTGACGCCGCCATCCAGCGTGCCGAGATGGCGCGCACGGGGGCAGTCGCCATGCCCATCATGTCCGAAAAGCTGATCGTCGTCGCGGCGCCGCACCTGCACGTCACCGGCGACCTGACCGGCGTGCCGCTGATCCAGCAGGCCACCCGTCCGCATCTGTGGGCGGACTGGCTGGCAGCGGCGGGGCTGAGCGTCGAGGCGATCCGCGGCCCGCGCTTTGAGCATTTCGAGATGGTCATCGCCGCGGCGCGCGCCGGTCTGGGCGCCGCGGTGCTGCCCGACATCTTCGCGCAATCCGACCTGCGGCGCGGAACGCTGGTGCAGGCCAGCCCGACCGCCCTGCCGGGCGCGTCGCCCTATGCGCTGATCCATCCGGCGCGCGAACCCGGCGGAACCCTGGCGGCATTCGCCGAATGGCTGAGGTCGCAGGTCGGGCGGGCGGGGCTGGTGGAGGCGTGAGCCGTGCTGCCGGACGTGCCCGATGGATCGTGTGGTCGTGGATCGGGCAGCACGCCCGGGGCCGCGCGAACTTGGCGTTGCGGGTCACCCACACGTTTGCCGCCAAGGCGATAGATGCCGAGGAACTGGCGACGCTGGCCCAACCATGCGCCGTGCAAACTTGTGCACGGGCGGATTGGACTGCGATTCAAGGGCGAAAAGCGGGTGCCTGCGCCTGCCTACAGGCCGCTTGCACACTCCGCGACATAGCTTGTCAAGATCTGACTAACCAGCTGATCTTGTTGGCTCCGGCGGTAGGGATCGAACCTACGACCAATTGATTAACAGTCAACTGCTCTACCGCTGAGCTACGCCGGAACACGAGGGGGCATCTAGCACCCGGGTTGGGGGGCGTCCAGAGGGTGCGGGCGAAATTTTGCGCCCGCCGCCCTCACTTCAGCTGGCTGTCCTTAGACCCGCGGCGGTTGATGCCGGACGTGGGACGAAAGGCGCGGTCGCTGTCGGACTGGCAGGCGATGCACAGGGTGACGCCGGGCTGGGCCTGGCGGCGGGCCTCGGGGATCGGCTCGTCGCAATCGGCGCAGTGGGTGCGGCTTTCGCCCGACGGGCGGGCGCGCTGTCGCATGCGCTCGATCGCCTCGCGGGTGCTGACCTCGATCTGTTCGTTCACGGCGCCGTCCTGTGCCCATCCGCCTGCCATCGCCCCGCCCTTTCTGCCAGCCGCACCAATTATCTAGGAACGCGGGCAGCCCCCTGCAATGCGCCCCCCCTGCCCCGGCCCGCCGGGGGAACGATCCGGGGTTGCGACGGTTGACTCGGGGCCACGGCCGCACCATCGTGCCCGCAATGGAAAGGCATTTCCCATGAGCGACAAGACCCTGACCCGCATGGATCTGGCCGAGGCCGTGTTTCGCGAGGTGGGCCTGTCGCGCAACGAAAGCGCGCAGATGGTCGAAAGCGTCCTGGGCCACATCTCGGACGCGCTGGTCCGGGGCGAACAGGTCAAGATCTCGTCCTTTGGCACATTCTCGGTCCGCGCCAAGAACGAGCGGATCGGCCGCAACCCCAAGACCGGACAGGAAGTGCCGATCACCCCCCGTCGCGTCCTTTCGTTCCGCCCGTCGCACCTGATGAAGGAACGCGTCGCGGCCGGCAACAGATAGTCATGGCCAAGTCGCCGCAGGCGTTTCGCACGATCGGCGAGGTGGCCCGGGCCGTGGGCGTGGCGACGCATGTCCTGCGCTATTGGGAAACGCAGTTCCCGCAGCTGGCGCCCGTCAAGCGCGCCGATGGCCGCCGCTATTACCGCCCCGAGGATGTGCAGCTTGCCGCGGGCCTGTGCGAGGTGCTGCGCGAGGAAGGGCTGACGATCCGCGGCGCGCGCCGCCTGATCGCGCCCGACCGGGGCGCGGCGCTGCGGGCGCGCGGAGCGCTGCGCCTGGACGAAACCGCGGCCGACACCGTGGCTGACGCGGATGCGGTGCCCGGACAGGCTGAACCGCAGTCGGCGGATGCCGACCCCTCTGAAACCGTGGCGCGGCCGTCGGCCGGCGGCAAGGGTGGCCAGCCCGGAACCTGGGCGCTGCCCCTGTTCCCCGACCTCGACGGCGCGGACGGCGATGCGACTGCGGGGGTGCTGCTGGATCGGCTGGCGCTGACCGCCGCGGCTCTGCGGGGGCGGCAGGCGCCCCTGCCCGACCAGGCGCGCGATCTGGCGCGGCGGCTGCGCGACTGCCACGACCGGATGCGCACGGGCCAGCCCGCCGCCTGACGTGCGGCCCGCGCGGGTTCGCCACCGCCACGGATACGGCACGGATATTTTCCCGCGCGGCCCCTTGTGCCCGTCAAGCGTGACGTGCGACACGCGCGGCCCGCGCGACGTCGCCACCGACACGGAGACGGCACGGATATTTTCCCGCGCGGCCCCTTGTGCCTGCCGAACCCTTCGATCTATATGCGCCTCGTCGGGCCGTGGCGCAGTCTGGTTAGCGCGTCCGTCTGGGGGGCGGAAGGCCGCGAGTTCGAATCTCGCCGGCCCGACCATCACGAAACGCCCACCCTTCGGGGTGGGCGTTCGCTTGCAGGGGGTTCGGTGGTGAACGGTGTTCTGCCCGACAGCGCACTGGCGCGGCTGATCGAGGGCGGCGCGATCCGCGCCGAGTTGCCCGTCACCCCCGACCAGATCCAACCCGCCAGCCTCGACCTGCGCCTTGGCACGACCGCGTGGCGGCTGCGCGCCTCGTTCCTGGCCGGGCGCGGGCGCACCATCGCCGACCGGCTGCCGGATTTCGAGATGCACCGCATGGACCTGACCGGCGGGGCGGTGCTGGAAAAGGGCTGCGTCTATCTGCTGCCGCTGGCCGAAAGCCTGTCCCTGCCCGCGGGGCTGGACGCGGTGGCGAACGCCAAGTCATCGACCGGGCGGCTGGACCTGCTGACGCGGCTGGTGACGGACGACGGGACCGAGTTCGACCGCCTGCCCGACGGCTATGACGGCCCGCTGTATGCCGAAATCTGCCCGCGCAGCTTTTCGGTGCTGGTCCGGCCGGGGATGCGGCTGAACCAGCTGCGGCTGCGGCACGGCCAGGCGGTGCTGGACGACGCCGCGCTGACCGCGCTGCACGCGGCCGAGCCGCTGGTGGACGGCACGCCGCTGATCGACGAGGGCCTGGGGTTTTCCGTGGACCTGCGGCCGTCCGGGGACGATCTGGTCGGCTGGCGCGCCCGGCCGCATACCGGCGTCATCGACCTGGACCGGATCGGCGCCTATGACGCGCGCGACTTCTGGGACGCGCTGCGCACGACCGAGGGGCGGCTGATCCTCGATCCCGGCGCGTTCTATATCCTCGTCAGCCGCGAGGCGGTGACGATCCCCCCCGACTATGCCGCCGAGATGTCGCCCTATCTGGCGATGGTGGGCGAGTTCCGGGTGCATTACGCCGGGTTCTTCGACCCCGGTTTCGGGCATGGGACGGGCCGCGGCGCCCGCGGCGTCCTTGAGGTGCGCTGCCACGAGGCGCCGTTCGCGCTGGAACACGGGCAGGTCGTGGGCCGGCTGGTCTATGAACGCATGGCGGCGCGCCCCGACCGCCTGTATGGCGCGGGGATCGCGTCGAACTATCAGGGCCAGGGGCTGAAGCTCGCCAAGCAGTTCCGCTGACGCGCTCAGCGCATCCGGCGGGTGATGCGCGCGGCCTGCCGGGCGCGCTTGACCGCCTCGCGCGCGGCCTTGGCCTGTTTTTGCGCGGCGGGCGTCATCTTGCCGTCGGCCGTGGTGCCGCCGGACATCCGCGCCGCCTTGTCGATGCCCTTGCGCGTCCCCCAGTTCAGCATCCGGTTCGTCAGCATCCGCCCCAACCGGCCCAGTATCGCGTTCATCGCCCGTCCCCTTGTCAGTCGCCGAACAGATCGTCGCCCGGCCCCTCGTCGGCGGGTATATCAGCATCCCCGCCGGCCGCCGCAAGGTCCGTCGCCATGCCGCCCCCGGGGCGCGGGTCCAGCAGCCCCGCGGCGCGCAATTCGGCCAGGCCCGGCAGATCGCCGGTGTTGGACAGGCCGAAATGGTCCAGGAAACCCTCGGTGACGACGAATGTCACCGGGCGGCCCGGCGTCTGGCGGCGGCGGCCCAGCCGGACCCAGCCCATCTCGATCAGCTGGTCCAGCGTGCCGCGCGACAGGGCGACGCCGCGGATCTCCTCGATCTCGGTCCGCGTCACGGGCTGGTGATAGGCGACGATGGCCAGCACCTCGGTCGCGGCCCGCGACAGCCTGCGGGTTTCCACGACCTGATCCTGCATCAGAAAGCCAAGGTCCGCGGCGGTGCGGAATGCCCAGGCGTCGCCCACCCGCATCAATTCGACGCCCCGCCCCTCGTATCGGGCGCGCAGCCGGGCCAGCGCCTCGGCCGCGTCGCAGCCGGCGGGCATGCGCGCGGCCATGTCGCGCAGGGTCATGGGCTGCGCCGCGGCGAACAGCAGCGCCTCGACCATGCGTTCCTGCACGGCCGGCGGCGGGGGGCGAAAGGGGATGGGCGCGTTGTCGGTCACGGGCGCAGCCGGATCGTGATCGGCGCGAAGGTCGCGTCCTGGCGGATCTCCAGCCGCCCCTGCCGCGCCAGTTCAAGCGAGGCGGCAAAGGTCGCCGCCGTGGCGGACCGCCGGCGCGCCGGATCGTCGCCCCAGCCTTCGGGCAGGAACCCCGCAAGGTCGGTCCATTCGCCGGCAAAGCCGATCAGGCGGCGCATCCGGTCCAGCGCCTCCTCCATCGTCCAGACGTCGCGGCGGTCGAAGGCAAAGGGGCGGAACTCGTCGCGCGTGCGCAGCCGCGCATAGGCCTGCATCAGATCGAACAGCCCCGCCTGCCAGCGGATCGCGCGGGTCCGCGCGACAGGTTCCGGCGCGCCGCGGGCAAAGCGGTCCTGCCCCAGCCGCGCGCGTCCCATCAGCCGGGCGGCGGCGTCGCGCATGGCCGCCAGCCGTTCCAGCTGGAACGCCAGATGCGCGGCCATGTCGTCGGGGGACGGCCCGTCGGCCTGCGGATCGGGGGGCAGCAGCAGCCGCGATTTCAGGAACGCGAGCCACGCCGCCATCACCAGGTAATCGGCCGCCAGCTCGATCCTCAGGCTGCGCGCCTCCTCGACGAAGGCCAGGTATTGTTCGGCCAGCGCCAGCACGCTGATCTGCATCAGATCGACCTTTTGCGTGCGCGCCAGCGTCAGCAGCAGGTCCAGCGGCCCGTCATAGCCCGTCACATCCACGATCAGCGCCTCGTCGGGGCGCCGATGGCTGTCGGAACTGTCGGGCCGCAATGTCATGCGCCACCCTTGGAAAGCCCGGCGCGCGCTGTCAACAGCCGCGCCCTGCCCTTCTTCCTTGCCCAAATATCGAGGGATCATCGCATGCGACGATAGCAGCGCCTTGGTCGGCCCGTCGAATGCAATAGGGCCGCCCCGAAGGACGGCCCCGCAAAACCTGCACCGGAAACCGGATCAGTTCTTGGCGTAGTATTCGACCACCAGGTTCGGTTCCATCTGGACGGCATAGGGGACGTCGCCCAGAACCGGCGTGCGAACGAACGTCGCCGTCAGCTTGTTGTTGTCGACGTCCAGATAGTCGGGCACGTCACGCTCGGCCAAGCCGATCGCCTCAAGCACGAGGGTCATCTGGCGCGACTTTTCGCGGACGCTGACCACGTCGCCTTCCTTGACGCGATAGGACGCGATGTTCACGCGCTTGCCGTTCACCTGCACATGGCCGTGGTTCACGAACTGGCGGGCGGCCCAGATGGTCGGCACGAACTTGGCGCGATAGACGACGGCGTCCAAGCGGCGTTCCAGCAGGCCGATCAGCATCTCGCCGGTGTCGCCGCGCAGGCGCTCGGCCTCGGTATAGATGCGGCGGAACTGCTTTTCGGTCAGGTCGCCGTAATAGCCCTTCAGCTTCTGCTTGGCGCGCAGCTGGGTGCCGAAGTCCGAGAGCTTGTTCTTGCGGCGCTGGCCGTGCTGGCCGGGACCGTATTCGCGCTTGTTCACCGGGGATTTGGCGCGGCCCCAGATGTTTTCGCCCATGCGGCGGTCAAGCTTGTACTTGGCAGCGGTGCGTTTGGTCATCGCTGATCTCCTTCGTCGGTTGTGAAGGGCGTTGTCCTTTGCCGTTGACCTTGCGGTCGCGGGCCGACAGGTTTCCCCTTGCGGGGTCCACCAACACCAATGGAAGCGGCGCTTATAGCCCCGCCCGATCCGAAGTCAAGCGGCCCTGCCCCTTGACCCGCCGCGTTTCGTTCCGCCGCCCATCCGGCCCATGATGACCCAGGCCAGCACCGAACAGACCAGCGTCGCCAGCGCCGCCGGCACCGCGCTGCCGTCATAGGCCAGACCCACCGGCGCCGCGATCAGCACCGCCGCCAGCGTGGACAGGGCCGAGGTGACCGACGCGGTCGTCCCCGCCAGATGCCCCATCCGCTGCATGGCGATGGCGTTCAGGTTGCCGAAGGTCAGCCCCGCCATCGTGAAGACGCTGACCGCCCACAGGAAGAACGCCGGAAAGCGCAGCGTCTCGGGCAGAATGCCGGTCGAAAGCGTCAGCATGAACAGCGCCGAGGCGACGATCTGCATCGCATAGGCGCCGCGCGACAGCCGGTGCATCCCCAGCCGCATGACCAGCCGGGCGTTCAGGATCGTCCCGCCACCCGACAGCAACGCCATCGCCGCGAACCACAGCGGAAAGCTGTCGCCGCGCCCATACGCCTCGCCGAACAGCTGCTGGGCGGAACTGAGCAGAGCGAACATCTGCCCGAAGCCCAGCGACAGGACGACGGTGCACAGCACCACCTCGCGGTCCGACAGCACCTCGCGCACGCCGGCGGCCAGCGTGCGCAGCCGCAGGGGGCGGCGCGCGGGCGGCGCCAGCGTCTCGGCCTGGCGCAGCCACATCCAGGCGAACCCGGCCACGCCGAACGCCAGGAACCCGCCGAACACCGCACGCCAGCCGCCCAGCCAGATGAACCCCTGCCCGATCGACGGCGCCAGCGCCGGGATCAGGATGAACACCATCATGACAAAGCTGGTGATCCGCGCCATCTCGCGCCCTTGATACAGGTCGCGCACCAGCGCCACGCCGACGATGCGCGGCCCGGCGGCGCCGATCCCCTGCACGAACCGCGCCAGCAGCAGCAGTTCCAGCGACTGCGCGAACAGGGCGGCGACGGTGGCGGCAAGATAGACCGCGAACCCCACCGCCATCGCGGGCTTGCGCCCGATCGCGTCCGACAGCGGGCCTGCGAACAGCGTCCCCACCCCCATGCCGGCCACGAACGAGGTCAGGATCAGCTGCGCCCGGTTCACGTCATCGGGCGTCAGTTCGGCGGCGATCTGCGGCAGCGCCGGCAGCATCGCGTCGATCGAAAAGGCGATGGTGGCGAACAGGAACGCCAGCATCGCCACGAACTCGGGCAGGGGCAGCCGCTGCGGGGGCCGGTGTGTGTCGGTCATCGGGCGTCCTTGTCGAACAAGGGGGTGGCGTAATGCCGCAGCGGCGGGGACACAAGCGGCGGCGCGAAGCGGCCGCAGGGCTGTTGTCGCGGCGCGCGCGGCCCTATATCGCCCCCATGTCCCCAGCCCTGCACATCATCAAGCTTTGCGTCGGCGCCGACGGCCCGGCCGATCTGGAACGCTGGCAGCGCGACCGGTTCGGCGACGGCCCGGCGCGGCATGTCACCCGCATGTGGCCGCGCCGTCAGGACGAGCTGCTGGCCGGCGGCTCGATCTTCTGGGTGTTCCGGGGCACGGTGCTGGCCCGCCAGCGCCTGATCGCGCTGGAGGAAGAGCGCGGCCACGACGGCATCGCGCGCTGCGCCCTTGTTTTGGATCGCCATCTGGTCCGCGTCGCGGCCATGCCGCGGCGGGCGTTCCAGGGCTGGCGCTATCTGGACCCCGCCGACGCGCCCTGCGACCTGCCCGAAGGGCGGGCCGAGGAAAGCCCCCTGCCCCCGCAGCTTGCCCGCGAACTGGCGGCGATGGGGCTGCTGTGACCGCTTGACCCGACCGCCGGGCCGCGATAGCCAGTGCCCGTCGCGGGTGTAGCTCAATGGTAGAGCAGAAGCTTCCCAAGCTTACGACGAGGGTTCGATTCCCTTCACCCGCTCCAAACTCCCACTTCACGATTGCCGCGCTGACGCATCCGCCAGCCTGATGATGGCGGCAGGGCGCCGCGTTCGCACGCGCCGCGATTCCCGCTCAGCCCGCCTGGACCGGCGGCTCGTCGACGGTGTCTGCCGCCGGTTCGGGTTGCAGCGGCGCGGGCTTTCCCGCCCGCGACGGGCGCGCGCCCCCGTCGCGCGACAGCGCCGCCCGGCCCAAGATCATCAGCGTCACCGGCGTCGTGATCATCATCAGGCCGCCGACGACAAGTTCGTGGATGACCAGCCGGTCGCCGGTCAGCGTGAACATCAGGGCCGACCCCAGCATGATCCCGGCCGTTCCCCAGCTGGTGCCCAGCGTCGGCGCGTGGATGCGGTCGTAAAAGCTGGACAGCCGCACCAGCCCGACCGCACCCAGCAAGGTCAGCCCGCTGCCGACGGCCACCAGGACCGAGATCACGATCGCCGCCCACAGGGGGACCGCGGCCAGATGGCTGCTCATTCGATCACCTCGCCGCGCAGCAGGAACTTGGACAGCGCCACGGTGGACACAAAGCCGAAGGCGCCGATGACCAGCGCCCCCTCGAACAGATAGGCGCTGCCGACCCGCATGCCCGTCACCACCAGCAGCAGCATGCCGCAGACGTAAAGCGCATCAAGGCTGAGAACCCGGTCCTGCGCGCGCGGCCCGCGCAGCAGCCGCATCGCCGCCAGCAGCATCGCCGCGATCAGGCAAAGCTGCGACAGGCCCAGCACGACGGTCAGGATCGTCTCGCTCATTGGAATATCTCCAGCAGCAGCGCCTCATAGCGGTTCTTGACCAGATCGACCCAGGCAGCCTCGTCCACCAGGTCGAAGACATGCAGCAGCAGCTCGCCGCTGTCGGGTTCATAGTCCAGCCACGCCGTCCCCGGCGTCGCAGTGACGATGATCGCCAGGATCGCCAGCGCGTTCGGCTCGCGCAGGTCCAGCGGGATCGGGACAAAGCCGGAATGGCGCTGGCCGTGACGCCCGCCGGTCAGGATCAGCCGCGCCACGGCGATGTTGGACCGCGCGATGTCGGCGGCGACGATCAGCGCCAGCCGCAGGATCAGGTCCGGCCGGCGCAGGCGGATGCGGTCCGGGGTGAGCGCCGCATAGGCGCGGCCCGCGATGACGCCGACCAGCGCGCCCAGGATCAGCTGCCCCAGCGAAAAGCTGGTCAGCACCAGCCAGACCAGCACCAGCAGCAGCGTCAGCAGGGGGTGCGGCAGAACCCTCATCCGCCGTTCCCCTCGGCCACCGGCGGGGCGGTCACGACGCCGTGGATATAGATCTGCGGCTGCAGCAGCGCGTCGGCGGTTCGTTGCATGTAACGCATCACGCCTTCGGCCTCGATGGTCAGGACGATGCCGCCGGCCACGACCAGTGCGACGATCGGCAGCAGTTCCAGCACCGGAACGGCGGGCAGATCCTCCTCGGACGCCCAGAACGACTGCATCCCGATCCGCACCAGCGCGATCATCGCCGCCAGCCCCGAGACGATCAGCAGCGCGACAAAGGTCCAGCGGGCGGGCGACAGGGCCGCGTCGCCGACGCCCGAGATGGCGCCCGCAAGCATCGCGAACTTGCCCAGGAAACCGGCCAGCGGCGGCAGCCCCGCCAGCATCAGCGCGCAGGCCGCAAAGCAGAAGCCGACAATCGTCAGCGAGCCGGGCAGCACGACGCCCGTGTCGGGCGGCTCTGGCTCGTCCTCGGACAGGTCCACGCCGTAAAGCTCGGCGCTCAGCGCAAGGACGGCGGCGGCGCCCTGTTCGCGCGACATCGGCTCGGCCAGCAGGAACAGCGCCGCCAGCGCCGCGGTCGAGCCAAGCATATAGAACAGCCCCGCCCCCAGCATCACGGCGTCGCCCTGCCCCAGCGCGAACCCGGCGATGGTCAGCATCGTGCCCGACGACACAAGGGTCAGGTTGGCGGCCATGCGCCCCAGCGCCTGCGCGGCAAGCGCGCCGGTCATGCCGAACACCACCGTCGCCATGCCGCCCCATATCAGCACGTCCGCCCCGAACCCGGCAGACGCGCCAGCGCCAGCGCCGAACACCAGCAGCCCAAGGCGCAGGATCACATAGACGCCGACCTTGGTCAGCAGCGCGAACACCGCCGCGGCCGGGGCGGACGCCGCCATGTAGGTGCGCGGCAGCCACAGCGACAGCGGCCACATGCCGGCCTTGACCAGGAACACCATCCCCAGGACGGCGCCCGCGGCATGGACCAGCGGCCGGTCCTCGGCCGAAAGATGCGGGATGCGGGTCGCCAGATCGGCCATGTTCAGCGTGCCGGTGACGCCATAGATGATGGCCGCGCCCAGCAGGAACAGCAGCGAGGCGGTCAGGTTGACGGCGATATAGTGGACGCCCGCGCCCACCCGCTCGCGCCCCGATCCGTGCAGCAGCAGCGCATAGGACGCCGCCAGCATCACCTCGAAGAAGACGAACAGGTTGAACAGGTCGCCGGTCAGGAAGGCGCCGTTCAGGCCCATCAGCAGGAACTGGAACAGCGCGTGGAACCGCTGCCCGCGCTGGTGCCAGCCCGCCCCGGAATACAGCAGCGCCGGCAGCGCCAGGATGCCGGTGATGACCAGCATCATCGCCGACAGCCGGTCCAGGACCAGCACGATCCCATAGGGCGACGGCCAGTCGCCCAGCAGGTAAAGCCCGATGGCGTTGCCGCCGCCGGCCTTGGTGCCCTCGGCCCCGGTCAGCAGCAGGCAGGCCACGACAAGCTGCACCAGGCACGAGGCTAGGCCGAACCCCAGCTTGGTGCGCCGCTGCCGCTCGTCATACAGCAGCATCATGGCGCCGGTGATCATCGGGATCAGGATCGGCAGGACGATCAGATGCGCGGGACCGCCGTTCATTGGCCGCGTTCCCTTCCGTTGACGTGGTCGGTACCGGTCAGCCCGCGCGACGCCATGATGACCACCAGAAACAGCGCCGTGGTGGCAAAGCTGATGACGATGGCGGTCAGGACCAGCGCCTGCGGCACCGGGTCGGCATAGGCGGCGGGATCGACGAAGCCGCCCTTGGGCATGATCGGGGCCGCGCCCGACACCAGCCGGCCCATGCCGAAGATGAACAGGTTGACGCCATAGGACAGCAGGCACAGCCCGACGATGACCTGAAAGCTGCGCGGGCGCAGGATCAGCCAGACCCCCGACCCGACCAGCACCCCGATCGCCAGCGACAGGATCAGTTCCATCAGCGCGCCTCCGCCTTGGCGGCCGCAGCCGCTGCCTCGTCCTCGGCCTCGCGGGCGCGCAGGCGCGCCGAGCGCAGCGACTGGTGCGCGATGGCGATCTGGATCAGCACCGTCGCACCGACGACGGTTGCAAAGACCCCAAGGTCGAACAGCAGCGCCGTCGCCGCCGGCACCGCGCCGACCAGCGGCACATCGACATAGCGGGCGCTGGCGGTCAGGAACGGATAGCCGAACAGGAACGCGCCGACGCCGGTGCCGGCCGCGATCAGCAGCCCGACCCCCATCCAGGTCGTCGGGCGGATGACGATCCGGCTTTCGATCCAGCGGACATTGGCCGCAAGATACTGCAGCAGCAGCCCGATCGCCAGCGCGACGCCCGCGGCAAAGCCCCCGCCCGGCAGGTCGTGGCCGCGCAGGAACAGATAGGCGGCCAGCATGACCGAGACGGGGAACATCCACTGCATGATGACCGACGGGATCGCCATCAGCACGTCATGGGGCGTGGGCGCGGTCCCGTCCTCGGCCCCCGCGGCGGGCACCGGGCGCTGCTGTTCGGGCAGCGCGATGCTTTCGGGCGCGGGCCGGAAACGGCGCAGCAGCGCAAAGCAGGTCAGCGCGACGATGGTCAGGACCGTGATCTCGCCGAAGGTGTCGAAGGCGCGGAAATCGACCAGGATCACGTTGACCGCGTTGGTGCCGCCGCCTTCGGAATAGGCGTTGCGCCGGAACCAGTCGCCGATCGACAGCCCCGCGGGCATCGACATGATGGCGAACGCCAGCACCGCCACCCCGCCGCCGCAGGCGGTGGCGATGACGATATCGCGCCCGCGCCGCAGCCGCGCAGGCAGCAGCACGTCCTCGGCGATCTCGACCCGCCGCTTGGGCAGCCAGCGCAGGCCCAGCAGCAAGAGGACCGTGGTCAGGATCTCGACCAGCAGCTGCGTCACGGCCAAATCGGGGGCCGAGAACCAGGCGAAGGTGATGCAGGTGGCCAGTCCCGCCCCCCCCAGCATGACCAGCGCGGCAAAGCGGTGATACTTGGCCTGCCAGGCGGCCCCCAGCGCGCAGGTCGCGCCGACCAGCCACAGCAGCGCAAAGGCCGGGTCGATGTTCTGGAACGGCCGCTCCGGCACCAGCCGCGCAGCGCCCCACAATACATAGGCCGCGCCGGCCAGCGTCAGGATCACGATCAGGCGCAGCTGCGGCTGCAGCGCCTCGGGCCCCATCAGGCCATGCAGGATACGCGGCCATTTCCAGCCCATCCGCAGCATGATGCCGTCAAAGATGCGCTGCCCGCGGATGCGCTCCAGCAGCGGCGGCCCCTCGGATTCGCCGGCATAGCGGCGCGCGCCCAGCAGATAGACCACGATCCCAAGGACCAGCGCCGCAAGGCTCATCTTCAGGGGCGTGTTGAACCCGTGCCACAGCGTCAGGCTGTAATACGGCGTGGCGTCGCCCAGCACCGACACCGCCGCCACGTCCAGCACCCAGCGGGCGGCAAGGCCGGGGAAAATACCGACCAGCAGGCACAGCAGCACCAGCAGCTCGACCGGGCGGCGCATCCAGCTGGGCGGCTCGTGCGCGTCCTTGGGCAGGTCGGTGGCGGGCGGGCCGAAGAACACGCTCATGATGAAGCGCAGCGAATAGGCGACCGAGAAGATGCTGGCGAAGACGGCGATATAGGGCAGCGCGTTGTCCAGCGCGCTGCCGTTGTGCCAGTCGGCGGCCTCGGCGAAGAACATCTCTTTCGACAGAAAGCCGTTGGCCAGCGGCACCCCGGCCATCGACGCGGCGGCGACGATGGCAAGGATGCCGGTCCGCGGCATCGGCCCGAACAGCCCGCTGAGCCGGCGCATGTCGCGGGTGCCCGTCTCGTGGTCGATGATGCCCGCCGCCATGAACAGCGACGCCTTGAACAGCGCGTGGTTCAGGATGTGAAAGATCGCGGCGATGATCGCCAGCTCGCTGCCGATGCCGACCAGCGCGGTGATCAGCCCCAGATGGCTGATGGTGGAATAGGCCAGCAACCCTTTCAGGTCGTTGCGCCACAGCGCGATGACCGCGCCGATCACCAGCGTCGTCATGCCGGCGCCGGCCACGATCCAGAACCACGCGGGCGTCTGCCCCAGCGCGGGCGAAAACCGCACCAGCAGGAACACCCCCGCCTTGACCATCGTCGCGCTGTGCAGATAGGCGCTGACCGGCGTCGGTGCAGCCATCGCGTTCGGCAGCCAGAAATGGAACGGGAACTGCGCCGACTTGGTGAAGGCCCCGATCAGGAACAGCACCAGCACCGGCAGATACAGCGGATGCGCCCGGATCACGTCGCCCGAGGCCAGCACCGTGTCGAGGTCATAGCTGCCCACGATCTGCCCCAGCAGCAGCATCGCCGCCAGCAGGCAGAACCCGCCGCTGGCCGTCACCGTCAGCGCCATCCGCGCGCCGTCGCGGGCCGCATGGCTGCGGTGCCAATAGCCGATCAGCAGGAACGAGGTCAGGCTGGTCAGTTCCCAGAACACCACCAGCCCGATGATGTTGCCCGAGATCAGGATGCCCGCCATCGCCCCGCTGAAGGCCAGCAGCAGGGCATAGAACCGCGGCACCGGGTCGGTCGGCGACATGTAATAGCGGGCATAGATCACGACCAGCAGGCCGATCCCGAACACCAGCAGCAGCATCATCCAGGCCAGCCCGTCCAGCCGCAGGGCCAGCTTCAGGCCCATGCCCGGCAGCCAGTCGATCTGCGCCCGCAGCACCTCGCCCGCCTCGATGCGCGGGAACAGCAGCGCAAGGATCAGCACGCCCGCAGCCATCACCACGCCAGACAGCCACGCCTCGGCGTTGCGTGCCTCGCGCGGCAGCGTGGCGGCGACGACCGCCGCCCCGAAGGGCAGCCCCGTCAACAGGAGAAGGGCGTTCTGCTCGATCATTCCTGACGCTTTTCTGGACGTTGCAAGGTCTAGGGCAAGCCCGCGGGGACCGCCACCCTTGCCGCAAGGCGATCTGCGGCCCCACACGCGCCTGTGACCGCCCGGACAACGGTGCCACGGGGGCGCAGCGGCAGGGCAGCGTTGGCGGCGCGGGGTTCGTCGGCGGCGACGTGGCCTGCCGGGGGGCGCAGCCGGACCCGCGCCTTAACGCGCGCCCCAGGTGTCGGTCAGCCGGTAGCCCTCGGGCCAGGGGTCCGAGGGGTCCAGCATGTGCTGGTGGATGCCGGTGATCCAGCCGCGGCCCGAAATCTCGGGGCGGATCGCCGGAAGGTCGCCGACGGTGGTCGTGCCGAGGATGCGGCCCGCGAAGGTGGACCCGATCAGGGACACCGCCGTCAGCCGGTCGTCCAACCCCATCTGCCCCCGCGCGTGCAGGACGGCCATGCGCGCCGACAGCGCCGTGCCGGTGGGCGAGCGGTCCACCTTGCCGGGACGGATCGCCACGGCGGCGCCTGCGCGAAGCTCGTTGCCCTCGCGGCTCACGGGACCGGCGAACAGGCAGAAGGAGAAATGCCGCCAGTCGGGGTTGGTCGGGTGGTGAAAGCCAAGCTGTTCATCGGCGGCGGCGGTGATGCGGACTCCGAGGCGGGCGATGTCATGCGCCTCCTCGGGGGTCAGCGAAAAGCCCATCGCGGCGGCGTCCAGGATCACGAAGCTGTCGCCCCCATAGGCGGTGTCCACGGTCAGGCTGCCGATGCCCTCGACCTCAAGCGCGGCGTCCAGCCTGCCCGCGAAGCTGGGCAGGTTTTCGACGAAGATGCGCTCGGCCTTGCCGTCCCTGCACTCGGCGCGGACGCGGACCAGTCCGCCGGGGGCCTCCAGCGTGATGCGCGTCTCGGGCTCCGTCATCGGCAGGATGCCGGCGTCCAGCAGCACGGTCGAGACGCAGATCGAGTTCGAGCCGGACATGGGCGGCGTGTCCTCGGGCTCCATGATGATGAAGGCGGCGTCGGCTTCGGGGTTCTTCGGCGGAACCAGCAGGTTCACGTGGCGGAAGACGCCGCCGCGCGGCTCGTTCAGGACGAAGTTCCGCAGGGTGTTGTCCCGCGCGATCCAGCGGGACTGCTCCCACAGCGTCCCGCCGGGCGGGGGCGCGACGCCGCCCACGATGACATCGCCGACCTCGCCCTCGGCATGGGCGGAGATGACATGGATGGTCTTCGAGCTGCGCATCGGGGCCTCTCAGATCAGCCAGTTGGGAACGGGGGCGGCGCAGCCGGTCCGGGCGGCGCGGGCGCAGTCGGCAAGGCTGCCGAAGCGCAGGGCGCGGCCCGAGAGGCCGGGGCCGTAATGGGCGTATTTGCCCGAGTTCGTCATGACGGTTTGGGCGTGCGGCGGGAAAACGGGTTCCGTGATGGAACACCAGCAGAGGTCGGGGATGACCTGGACGCCGTTGGCTTTCAGCCGTGACAGGGTGCCGTCGCGGCCGAGGTCCGCGATGATGGCGCGGCCGGCGGTGACGATCAGGGGAATGGCGACGGGGCCGGCCAGCAGGTCCGCAAGCGCGCGGCATTCGGGGGCCGAGGCATGGGGGCTGCCGATGGCGATCAGGTCCACCTGCTCGGGGCCTTGGTTCAGTTCCACCCATGCGGCGGCCAAGCCGGCGCGGGTGATGCGGGCGTGGGCGGCATGGGGCAGCGGCGACAGATGCGCCTCGGGGGTGACGCCCTCGACATGCAGCATGGGCGCGCCCGAGGTGGTGCCGAAAGCCGCGCACATGGCCTTGAGGTCGTCGGTGGTGGGGTTCAGCGCCGCGAGGCCCCGCAGCAGCGGGATCGCCCCGCCCGTCCTGTGGCCCGCGACATAGCCGATGAGCGGCCAGAGGGAATCGTCCGCGCCCTCGGGGGCCTCCACTTCCAGCACCAGCGCGGGGCGGCGGGCGTCCTGCAGATAGACGCCGGCCAAGGGCGCGCGGCCCGTCACGGCCATGCAGAGGTCGAGGTAATCGGGATGCTTCGGCGTCCGCGCGCCAAGGACGGTGTTGGCGAAGACGACGGCATTGGATTCGGCCCAGGCGATGTCCTCGCCCGCTGTGGGGCGGTCGGTCAGCAGGTAGGGCGCGCAGGTGAAGCTGGGGCGGCAGCCCATGCGGACATAGGCATCGGCAAGGCGAGACGCGCGGCTGCCGAAGTCGGGATCGACCCCCTGCCCCGGCCAGTTCTCGCGGTCCACCGAGATGGCGTTGATCGTCGTGGGCACCCGGACCTTGGCGCCACGGTCGGCCATCCTTTCGGCGAAGATCAGGTTCGCGGGATGGGCCAGCAGCGTGCCGTCCATGTGCCCGCGCGTGATGCCGGTCAGGCGCTCGGCCCCCTGCTGGCGGGCCATGGCGCAGACGATCCGCATGGCAAGCGCGGCGGCTTCTCCGTCCCGACCGTTCAGGATCGCTTGGTCCTCGGGCGTCAGGGTCAGGGCCGCATCCAAGGCGTCCTCGATGGGGACCGAGACGCCCTCGCCCGTGATCGCATCCGCGTCGATCCGCAGATGCGCCACTGCAGACAGCCGTGAGAAATCCTCTGCCGGCACCCGCAGCACCGGGACCGTGCGGCCGAACATCTCGGCCCCGATCAGCGCGCCGAGGGTCAGGATGTCCTCGGGTTCGGAAAACACCAGCGCGGCGGGCGCGCGGCCGTTCAGCATCAGGTCCAGCATGACGCCCGAGCCGGAGCACGATCCCCGGCTGGTCGGCATCATCACCACCGCACCCGCCAGCCCCGCGCCATGCGCCGGGTGATGGGCGTCGATCACCCGCGCCGTTCCGGGATCGACGCCGCCCCAGAAGCTGAGGCCCTCGGCCATCGACAGGACCGGCCCCTCGGCCAGGCCCGGCAGAATGCGCCGGGCGGTCATTTCACGACGAAGCCGTGGGCGAAGGGGTCGCGGTCGTCGATGAAGATGGTGTTATAGCCGGTCATCCGCGCCCAGCCCGCGACGGACGGGATGATCGCGTCGCGCTCGCCCACGCGGGCCGCCGCCTCGACCCGGCCCTTGAAGATCGAGCCGATGATGGATTCGTGGTGGAACGCGTCGCCGACCTTCAGCTTTTCCTTGGCGGCCAGCTGCGCCATGCGGGCCGAGGTGCCGGTGCCGCAAGGAGAGCGGTCGATGGCCTTGTCGCCGTAGAAGACGGCATTGCGGGCATGGGCGCCTTCCACCGTCGGCTGGCCGGTCCAGAGGATGTGGCTCAACCCGTTGATCGCGGGATGCTCGGGGTGGACGAACTCGTATTTCGCGTTCAGCGCCGCCCGCAGCTTCGGCGACCAGCCGATCAGCTCGCCCGCCGTGTGGTCGGCCATGTCGCGGAAGTTCTTCTGCGGCTCGACGATGGCGTAGAAGTTGCCGCCATAGGCCACGTCCACCACGATCTCGCCCAGGCCCTCGACCTCGGCGGTCAGCTCCTCGGCGTAGAGGAAGCCGGGGACGTTGGTCAGGCGGACCTCCTCGACGAAGCGGCCGTCCTGCCGGTAGGTCACGTCCACGCGGCCGGCCGGGGCGTCGATCGACAGCCTGCCGGGCTCGCGCGGCTGGATCAGGCCGTTCTCGATCCCCATTGTGATCGTGCCGATCAGCCCGTGGCCGCACATGGGCAGGCAGCCCGAGGTCTCGATGAACAGCACCGCCACGTCGCAGTCGGGGCGCGTCGGCGGGTAAAGGATGGACCCCGACATCATGTCGTGGCCGCGCGGCTCGAACATCAGGCCGGTGCGGATCCAGTCGAAGTCGCGCAGGAAATGGGCGCGGCGTTCCAGCATCGTCGCGCCTTCCAGCCGCGGGCCGCCGCCCGAGACGAGCCGCACCGGGTTGCCGCAGGTGTGCCCGTCGATGCAGGAGAAGGTGTGGGTCGTCATGCGAAGCTCCGGAAGCGTTGCGGCGAGAAGGCCGCGAGGTCGATGGGCGGGGTCTGGCCGGTCAGCAGGTCCGCGACCAGCCGCGCGGTGCCGGCGGATTGCGTGAGCCCGAGGTGGCCGTGGCCGAAGGCATAGGTCACGCGGGGCGTCGCCCGCGCGCGTCCGATGGCGGGCAGGCTGTCGGGCAGAGAGGGACGGAAGCCCATCCATTGGACGCCGTTTTCGGTTTTCAGGGCGGGAAGGAAGGCCTTGGCCTTCTTCAGCATCGCTTCCGACCGGCGATAGTTCGGGGGCAGGTTCAGCCCGCCCAGTTCCACCGCCCCGCCGACGCGGATGCCGGTGGAGAGCCGCGTGACCACGAAGCCGTGGCCGCCGAAGGTCACCTGCGTTTTCAGGTCGAAGGCGTCAGGGGGTAGCGTGGTGTTGTAGCCGCGCTCGGTTTCCAGCGGGATGCGCTCGCCCAGCGTGCGGGCGATGCGGTGCGAGAATGCGCCCGCCGCGACGACCACCTGCGCGGCGTTGAAGCTGCGGCCGTCGGTGGCGCGCAGGTCCACGCCCGTTTCGGTCGGGCGCAGGGCGGCGATCTCGGCGGTCTCGATGATCCCACCACGGGCGCGGACATGATCAGCCAGCGCCAGCGTGTAAAGCTTGGGGTCGGCGATGGAATACCAGCCGGGCGTGAAGGTGCCATGGGTGAAGCGCGGCGACAGGCCGGGCTGGAGCTGCGCCATCTCGCCCGCGTCCATGTGGCGGAACTCGATCCCGTGGCGGGCGCGGGCGTCCCAGCCGGGCAGGCTCGCGTTGAACTCGGCCTGCGATTCATAGACCTGCAGGTTGCCCTCGCGCCGCAGCATGGGGGTGGTGCCGGTCAGGGCCAGGAAGCCGTCCAGTTCCGCCTTGGACAGGTCCATCAGCGCCGTCTGGGCGACGATGGACCGCGCCACGCGGTCGGGCGCGCAGGCGCGGCCGAAGCGCAGCATCCAAGGCGCGATCCGCAGGGCATAGCGCGGCGGCACGGTCAGCGGCCCCAAGGGGTCCAGCAGCCACCGCGGCGCCTTGCGCAGGATACCGGGCGAGGCGAGTGGCAGGATGTCGGTGAAGGCGAAGGCCCCCGCGTTCCCCGCCGAGGCGCCGGCAGCCGGACCCTCGCGGTCGATCACGGTGACGGACAGGCCGCGATCCTGCGCGGCGGCAGCGATGGACAGGCCGACGACGCCGGCCCCAATGACGATCAGTTCCGCGGTCATGTCAGTGGGTCGCGGCCAGGAACTTCTGCAGCTCGGGGTCCTTGGGCGCCCCGAACAGCTCGGCGGGCGGGGCGATCTCGGCCATCACGCCCTTGTGGAAGAAGGCCACGCGGTCGGACACCTCGCGCGCGAACTTCATCTCATGCGTGACGCAGATCATGGTCATGCCCTCGGACGCCAGCATCCGCAGCGTGTCCAGCACCTCGCCCACCAGCATGGGGTCAAGGGCCGAGGTCACCTCGTCGAACAGCATGTAGCTGGGCGACATGGCCAGCGCGCGGGCGATCGCCATGCGCTGCTGCTGGCCGCCCGACATCCGCGTCGGATAGACGCCCAGCTTGTCGCCCAGGCCCACGTGGGTCAGCTGCCTGACCGCGATCTCCTCGGCCTGGGCCTTGGACATGCCCAGCACCTTGCGGGGGGCCAGCGTCACGTTTTCCAGCACCGTCAGGTGGGGGAAGGCGTTGAACTGCTGGAAGACGATGCCGATCTTCTGGCGCAGCTTGTTGAGGTCGGTCGATTTCGCGTGGACCTCGATCCCGTCCACGACGATGCGGCCGCCGTTGATCGGCTCGAGCCCGTTGATGCAGGTCAGCAGGGTGGACTTGCCCGACCCCGAGCCGCCGATCACCGTCAGCACCTCGCCCTTGTTCACGGTCAGGTCGATGCCCTTGAGGACCTCGAGCGAGCCGAAGGATTTGCGGACGTTCTCGATCTCAATCATTGGTCCAGCGCCTTTCAAGATAGCCGCCAAGCCGCGCCAGCGGGAAGCTGATGAGGAAATAGAAGGCGCCGCAGATCATCAGAAGGAACAGCGGCTCCTGCAGGCGGGTGATGAGGATCTGCGTGGATTTCAGCAGCTCCGTCACCTGCACGACATAGACCAGCGCCGAATCCTTCATCACCCCCAGCGCCAGCCCGATCCAGGACGGCAGCGCCACGCGGGTCGCCAGCGGCACGACGATGCTGGCCATGTCCTGCCGCCACGTCATGCCCAGCGACCGCGAGGCGCGGCGGATGGTCAGCGGCACGGCCTCGATCCCGCCGCGGACGATCTCGGCGCAAAAGGCGGCCGTGTACATCGTCAGCACCGCGCAGGCCACGGTGAACCCCGACAGCTGCCAGCGCAGGACCATGCCCATGAAGGCGTTGGCCAGCACCAGCTGGATCAGCAGCGGGATCGACCGGAAGATGTCCAGCACAAAGGTCAGCGGCGCCGCCCAGACCGCCCCCACCTGATAGCGGAAGATGCCGAAGGCGATCCCCAGCAACGTCCCCAGCACGACCGCGATGGCCGTGACCAGCAGCGTCACCCCCGCCCCGCGGGCCAGGAACATCAGATCGGCGACGGTCAGCGAGGTGTCGAACATCGCGCCCCCTTCAGTACCGGAACAGCCGGGCGGCGATCAGCCGCGCGCCGAACTGCACCGTCTTGGTCATCAGGTAAAAGATCACGGCGGCGATGGCGAACAGCTCGAACGTGCGGAAGGTCAGTGCGTTCAGATCCTGCGTCACGCCGTAAAGATCGGTGTTCATCCCCACCGTGACCCCAAGCGACGTCATCAGGATCGCCCAGACCATCTGGTTGGTCATCGGCAGGAACGCGATCCGCAGCATCTGCGGCAGCACGACATAGCGGAACGACTGCAGCGGCGTCATCCCCAGCGACCGCCCCGAACGCGCCTGCGTGTCGGGGATCGCCTTCAGCGCGCCGCGAAAGTTCTCGGCAAGGTATCCGGCGTTGTTGAACGTGATCCCGATCAGCAGCGACGTGAACGGGCTGAGGTGAAGCCCGAAGCTCGCCACCCCGAAATGCGCCATGTAGATCTGGAACAGCGCCGGGGTGTTCCGGGCGATTTCCACCCATGTGGTGGTGATCGCCGCCAGCACCCGGTTGCCCGACAGGCGGAAGACCGTCAGCAGGACGGCCAGCAGGATGCCCAGCACCATCGACGCCAGCGCGATTTCCAGCGTGACGACCGCGCCGTCCAGCATCTGGGGAAGCCGCGCCAAGGCCTGCTTCCATTGAAATGTGTAACCGAACATGGGCCCCCGGTCGCGCGTCAGGCAAGACGGGCGGCGCGGTCAGGCCCGCGCCGCCCAAAGGGGAATGTCAGCGATAGACGCCCTCGACGGTCAGGCCTGCCGGCTCGCCCTCGCCGATCCATTTCTTGTACAGCTCGGTATAGCGGCCGGTGCGGACCTGCTGGTTGATGAACAGGTTCATATAATTGATCAGCCCGTATTCCTGCCGCATCGTGAACAGCGCCACATAGTCCGGCACCATCGGCGCCTTGTCCACGACCTTGATGCCGGGAAACTTGCCCGAGGCGACGTTGGCGTTCGCCACCTCGACGGTGGACACGGTGGCGTCCAGCTGCCCCTGGCTGAGCGCGAGGAACACGTCGGCCTGGGTCTGATAGGGGCGGAACTCGCCCTCGCCCCATTCCTTGACCTTGCCTTCCAGCCAGATCGCCTCGTAGGTGCCGGCGGTGGCGCCGACGGTCTTGCCCTTCATCCCTTCCCAGTTCGCCATCTCGACCTTGTCGTTCGTCACGACGGCGTTTTCAAAGGCGTAATAGGGGATGGTGACGCCGATGGTCTTGGCGCGTTCCAGCGTGTCCGAGGTCGAGGCGACGCCCACGTCCACCCGCCCCGCCATCAGCGCGGGGATGCGCTCGGGGAACGGCGTCTCGACGATCTCGGCGGTGACGCCCAGCGCCTTGGCCAGATCGTTGCAGTAATCGACGTCAAAGCCCACCGGGTTGTTCTGCTCGTCGCGCATCCCCATCGGCGGGAAATCCAGCGTCACCGCGCAGCGCAGCGTCCCCGACGAGATGATGTCGTCCAGCTTGTCGGCGTGGGCCGCGCCCCCGATCGCCGTGCCCGCGACCAGGCCCAAGGCGAGGATTGAGGTTTTCATGTCGTGTCTCCCTGTCGGCTCGTTGGCCGGTTTCGATTCCCGCGGGCGGCAGCTTCCCTTGCGCCCGCAATCGGATCAACCCGCAAACTGTTGCGCATTGCGGGCATCCCGGCCCGTCATCGACGGACCGGGCAAGGCTCTCAGACGCGGCAGGCCTGCACCGCGCCCGGCAGCTTGCTCCATTCGGCATACCAGGTCTGGAACTGCGCGAACTGCGCCTCGGCCCAGGCGCGCTGCGTGGGTGTCAGCTGGTCGGTTTCGTTGAAGTGGACGGCGTATTCGGCATCGCCCTGCAGCACCATCATGTGCTTGTAATACAGCACCAGGTCGGTGCCCTCGTCCCAGGTGGACAGCACCTCCAGCGCCTCGCCCAGTTCCCGCGCGCGCACGCGGGCATCGACGTCGCCCTTGGCGGCGGCCTGCGCCAGCGCCACGAAATGCAGGATCTCGCGCGGCAGGGCGTTGCCGATGCCGGTGATCGTGCCCGCCGCGCCCGCCTTGACATAGCCGTGATAGACGGCGGTATCGACGCCCGCCATCAGCACGACATCGGGATCGCCGCTGGTGATGTGTTCGGCGGCATAGCTCATCGGCCCGGCGCCCCCGAACTCCTTGAAGCCGACAAGGTTCGGATGCTCGGCCCGCAGCGCGAAGAACAGGTCGGCGCGGGTCTCAAAGCCGTAATGCGGGCTGTTGTAGATGACCGCCGGAAGGTCGGGCGCGGCCGACAGGATCGCCTTGAAATGGTAGCGCTGCGCGATGGGCGAATTGCCGCGCGACAGCACGCGGGGGATCACCATCAGCCCGGCGGCGCCGACGTCGCGCGCATGGGTGGCGTGGGCCACGGCGGACGCGGTGTTGACCGCGCCGGTGCCCACGATCACGGGAATGCCCGCCGCGACCAGCCGGCCGACCCCCTCCATCCGCTGTTCGTCGGTCAGCAGCGGCCAGTCGCCCATCGAGCCGCAATAGACCACCGCCGACATGCCGATCTCGACCAGCTCGGCGGCCTTGCGGACCAGCGCGTCGAAATCGGGGGTGCGGTCGGGTTTGCACGGGGTCATCAGCGCGGGAATGACGCCCGTGAAGATCGCAGAGTTCATCGATGGCTCCTTGGCACTGGCAGCGGCGCGCACCGGCGGGGGCGCGTGTGGTCGCCCGATATTCGCGGATTGCATATTCCTTGTCGACAAAAATCTCGCGCTCAAAGCGGAATATCGATCCGGCGGTCCGTGGCAAAGAAGTGCTGGATCTGCCGGACGATCTGGTCGGCGTGGCCCCGCCCCAGCCGGTCGGCCGCCTCGACGTCGCGGGCGTCGATGGCCGCGATGATCGCCTGGTGTTCATCGACATACCGCTGCGGCAGGCGGTCGTCATAGGACTGGTAGTAAAGCCGCAAAAGCCGTCGCCCCTCGTCCAGCACGCGCAGGAACAGGCCGGTGTAGTAGGGATTGCCCGCCGCATTCGCGATGGCGGCGTGAAAGGCGCGGTTGGTGGCGATCATGGCCAGCGCGTCCTGCGCGGCGACCGCCGCGGCAAAGTCGGACTGGCAGGCGCGGATGGCGGCCAGGTCGCCCGCGGTGCGATTCTGCGCGGCAAGCCGGTTCGTCAGGCGATACATCAGCGTGATCGCGTCGAAGAAATGGTGCAGGTTCAGAAAGTCGATGTTGGCGACCATGCTGGCCCGGTTGGGCAGCGTCTCGACCAGCCCTTCGCCTGCCAGCCGCACCAGCGCCTCGCGGATGGGGGTGCGCGACATGCCGAAGCGCTCGGCAAGCTGCACCTCGTCGATGGGGCTGCCGGGGGGCAGGACCAGGTCCAGGATCTCGTCGCGCAGCGTGTCATAGACCACCCGCACGCCCGAGCCGCGCTTGCGCCCGAGGGCGCCATCGGTGGCGGACGCCTCGCCTGCGTCCGAAACGGGGGCCGAGGGCGGATGGGACATGCAAAGTTCCTTCGTATTCGGGCGCAAGGATGTGCCCGGCGCGGACCGGCCCTGCCAGCGCCCTGAAAAAAGCCGACGCCCGACGATAAGGCGGCCCGAAGACGCGTCAAGCCGTGGCCCATCCATGTGTCGGATCGTGACAGGGCCGGTTGCGCGGGGGCGCGCGGGGATGCCCCCGGCTCAGCCCTCGTCCGATCCGGCGGCCATGCGGATCGCCGCGTCGGTCGCGGCCTGCATCGCCCGGCGGATGCTGGCGTCGAACCCTGCCGCGCGCGCCGCGTCGATCCCGGCGGCGGTCGTTCCGGCGTAATCGAGATAGGCCGCCACCAGCGCGGGCGCGTCCGCGATGCGACCCTGCAGCAGTTGCCCGCCGTCGCAGACGACAGCCTCGGCCGCGCGCCACGCGATTGCGTCGGCCACCCCCTCGCCCCGCAGGAAATCGGCCAGCGCCACCGCCATCAGCGCCGGATAGGCCGCGCCCGATCCCGGGACGGCGGTCATCAGGGCGATCTGGCGTTCGTCCGCCAGCTCATCCTCGGTGCCGATCGCGGACAGCAGCCACGCCACCGTTGCGCGGTCCTGGTCCGTGACTGCCGGGCCAGCCATCCACGGCGAATAGGACCGGCCGATCTCGGCCGCGGCATTGGGCATGGCGCGGACGATGCGTCCCCCGCAGGCGGCCAGCTGGTCAAGGCTGACGCCCGCCATGAACGACACGACCAGCCGGCCGGGCGCATGCAGCCGCAGCGCCGGCCAGTCCTGCGGCCGCACCGAGACGACGACCACGTCGCTGGCGACGACCAGATCATCCGTGTCGCTGGCCCAGACCACGTCCGCATGGCCGTGATAATCGGCGCGCGGCCCGCTGCGGTTCGCCAGCACAAGATCGGACGGCCGCACCATCCCGCGCCCCAGCAGCTGCGCGCCCAGCGCCGACCCCAGCCAGCCGGTCGCCCCGATGATGCCGACCCTCATGCCGCCCCCGCGCCGTCGTTCCACAGCGCCCACAGCGCCAGCAGCGGCGTGTCGCCGCTGCGCATCGTGTGCCAGATGCCGGGCGGGTTATAGAACGAGCCGCCGACGCCCGGCGAGAACCAGTCGCCGTCGCCCTGCCGGAACTCTCCGTCCGACAGCACCAGATAGGTTTCCTCGGGGGCATGGGTGTGGTCGGGATAGCGGACATGCGGCGCCAGCAGCGACACGCCGATCCAGATGTCCGAACGCGGCTCGATCCCGCCCGGCCCGATGAACATCGCGTTGGCGTGGGATGTGGGAAAGTTGCGGCTGGCCGTGCCGTCCGGGTCCGCCCGTGTGCGCCAGACCAGCAGCGGCGCCACGTCCCGAAAGGCGTGGGCCAGCGGGCCGACCGCAGGATGGTCCGCCAAAGACGCAAGCAGCGGATCGAGATGCGCGCAAACCGGCAGGCGGGCAGCGGGGGCGCGGCCGTGAGGTTCGACCCGGTGGCTGGCCGCCGCGATCCGGCGCAGCGACGCCCGCGCCCGGTCGCAGATGGCGTGCCGTTCAAGGGCGCCCAGCGCCGCGTCGAGAAAGCCTTGCAGTTGCGGGTTGCGCGGATCGGTCATCGTTGTCTCCCTGGCTCATGCCCGCGGCGGGCGGATAGCGGGCGCGCCGGGCTGGACGGCGACGATGCCACGCGGCTGATCCCCGGAAGGCTGCCGCCCCTCGCGGGTCAGCGTGAGGGAACTGTTCACATCCGTCAAGAACGTGGATCGGAAAGAACAATCAATGTATCCGGGTGAACAATTTTCGTTGCCAAAGGCCCGATCCGCGCTATCGTGCCTCCATGACGACGACCCTGCCCCCTGCGCCCAGACGCGCCAAGGAACGCGGCTCACGCGAGTTGTGGCTGGACGCGGCCTATCAGGCGCTGATCGAAAGCGGTGTGGACAGCGTCCGGGTGCTGCTGCTGTCCGACCGCCTGAAACTGTCGCGGACCAGCTTTTACTGGTTCTTCGAGACGCGCGAGGAACTGCTCGAGGCCCTTTTGCAGCGGTGGGAGCGGACCAACACGCACGGGCTGGTGTCGGCCACCGAATCCTATGCCGAAAGCCCGGCCGAGGGGGTGCTGAACCTTCTGTCGTGCTTTATCATGGGCGAACAGTTCGACGCCCGGTTCGAGTTCGCGGTCCGCAGCTGGGCGCTGCAGTCCGACGACACGATGGACCGCGTGCGCCGCGCCGACGAGTCGCGGATGGCGGCGCTGCGCGCGATGCTGACCCGCTTTGGCTATGACGAGGTGGACGCCGACGTGCGCGCCCGGACCATCTATCTGGTCCAGATCGGCTATATCTCGATGCAGACGCGCGAGACGGTGGAAACCCGGCTGTCGCGGGTGCCGACCTATGTCCGCATCTATACCGGGACCGAGCCGACGCCCAGCGAGATGGCGCGGTTCGCGGCGCCGTTCGGCGTTGCCCGCAGCGGCGGCCCGCCCATGCAGATAAAAAGCGGCGCAGGCTAGGTCGGCCGCCCGCGCGGCCACCGGCGCCCCAGAGCCCGCCGGTCGCCGCCCCAACGGCTCTGGATGATGGGAGAGGAAATGCGCGACATCCTGACTTTGACGGCCCTTGGCACGGCCCTTGGCCTGGCGCTTGCCGCCACCCCGGCGCTGGCCCAGGAGGAATGCGGCGACCTGTCGCTGTCCAACATGAACTGGCAAAGCGCCGAGGTGCTGGCC
This sequence comes from Paracoccus luteus, assembly GCF_004522155.1. Classification (GTDB taxonomy): domain Bacteria; phylum Pseudomonadota; class Alphaproteobacteria; order Rhodobacterales; family Rhodobacteraceae; genus Paracoccus; species Paracoccus luteus. Next base: position 98,187 of record NZ_SDEA01000004.1, read on the forward strand.
GCGATGGACCAGTTCATCCTGAACAACGGCTATGGCTGCAACGCCGAGATCGTGGCCGGCGACACCGTGCCCTCGATCACCTCGCTGATCGAACGCGGCCGCCCCGAGGTGGTGCCCGAGGCGTGGATCAACCTGCTGCCCGACCTGGTGGAACAGGCCAAGGCCGACGGAAAGATCGTCTATGGCGCCAGCGCGCTGAGCGATGGCGGCCAGCAGGGCTGGTATATCCCGAAATACATGGCCGACGCCCATCCCGACGTGCTGACCATCCCCGACCTGCTGAAGCATCCCGAGATGTTCCCCGACCCCGAGAACCCCTCGCGCGGGGCGATCTACAACGGGCAGGAGGGTTGGGGCGGCACCATCGTCACCTCGCAGATGTTCAAGGCCTATGGCGCGGATGCCGCGGGATGGAACCTGATCGACACCGGATCGGCCGCGGGCCTGGACGGCGCCATCGCGCGCGCCTATGAAAACCAGCAGCCGATCGTCGCCTTTTACTGGGAACCGACGGCGCTGCTGGGCAAATACGACATGGTGCGCCTGCAGCACGGGGTTCCGCTGGATGACGCGGAATGGGAACGCTGCTCGTCCAACGCGGAATGCGCCGATCCCAAGCCGAACGACTGGAAGGCGGATGTCGTCTATACGCTGATCGCCGCGGATTTCGCCAAGCGCGCCCCGGCGGGGGTCATGGATTACCTCAACAAGCGGTCCTGGACGAACGAGACGGTCAACAGCCTGATGGCGTGGATGACCGACAACCAGGCCACCGGCGAGGACGGGGCGCGTGAGTTCCTGCGCACCCAGCCCGACCTGTGGAAGCAGTGGGTGTCCCCGGAGGCGGCCGAAAAGATCGAAGCCGCCCTTTGACCTCATGAACCACGCGCCGCGGGCTGCCCTGCCCGCGGCCCACCCGCGCGATCAGGATGCGCCAAGGCGGAGTCGGGATGCCGGACTGGATCAACAGCTTTCCTCAGATGAACGAGGAGACCCTGCGCAACCTCAAGCGGGTCATCGACGACGGGTTCCGGGAGTTCACCCGCAGCTATGGCACGATGATCGAGGGCATCTTCGACCCGCTGCGGCAGATGCTGATCCACGCCGAACGGCTGATGCTGGGCATGCCCTGGCCGCTGACCCTGCTGATCCTGGGCGTGCTGGCCTGGCTGGGCAGCCGCAGCGTCCGGCTGACCGCGGCCAGCGTCCTGACGCTGGCCGCCATCGGCTATTTCGGGATGTGGGATGATACCATGCGCACGGTCGCCATGATCCTCGTCTGCACGCTGGTGGCCATCGCGGTCGGCATCCCGCTGGGCATCCTGATGGCGCGGTCGGACCGGGTGCAGTCGTGGCTGAACCCGATGCTGGACGTCATGCAGACCATGCCCAGCTTTGTCTATCTGATCCCGGTCGTCATGCTGCTGGGCATCGGCCGCGTGGCGGGCATGATCGCCGTCGTCGTCTATGCCCTGCCGCCCATCGTGCGGCTGACGAACCTGGGCGTGCGCGAGGTCGACCCCGAGGTGATCGAGGCCGCCGACGCCTTCGGCTCGTCCGCGTGGCAAAAGCTGTGGAACGTCCAGATGCCGCTGGCTTTGCCGACGATCATGGCGGGGATCAACCAGACCATCATGATGGCGCTGGCGATGGTGGTCATCGCCTCGATGATCGGGGTGCAGGGGCTGGGACAGCCGGTGCTGCGCGCGATTTCAAACCAGTATTTCACGCTGGGCATGTTCAACGGCTTTGCCATCGTCGGCATCGCCATCATCTTCGACCGCATCAGCCAGGCCTTTGGCCGCCGTCTGCAGAAACACCGCGGGGGCCATGATGTCTGAGCCGCTGGCGATCGAGATCCGCAATCTTTACAAGATCTTCGGCGCCCGTCCGCGCGCGCATGTGGACGCCGTCCGGCAAGGCATGACCAAGGCCCAGCTGAACGAACGGCACCGCCACGTCCTGGGGCTGCGCGACATCAACCTGTCGGTCGCCCCCGGCAGCATCCAGGTCGTCATGGGCCTGTCGGGGTCTGGCAAATCGACGCTGATCCGCCACATCAACCGCCTGATCGAGCCGACGGTCGGCGAGATCGTGATCGACGGGCGCGATGTCGTCACCATGACGCCCGCCGAACTGCGCCGGTTCCGCCGGCTTCAGACCGCGATGGTGTTCCAGAAATTCGCGCTGCTGCCGCACCGCACGGTTCTGGACAACGTGTCCTATGGGCTCGAGGTGCAGGGCGTGGCCCGCGCCGACCGTCACCGCACCGCGATGCGCTGGGTTCAGCGGGTCGGGCTGGGCGGGTATGAGACGCGCTATCCCAGCCAGTTGTCGGGCGGCATGCAGCAACGCGTGGGCCTGGCGCGGGCACTGGCCAACGACGCGCCGATCCTGCTGATGGACGAGGCCTATTCGGCGCTGGACCCGCTGATCCGCCATGACATGCAGACCGTCCTGCTGGACCTGCAGAAAGAGGTCCGCAAAACGATCGTCTTCATCACCCACGACTTTGACGAGGCCCTGCGCATCGGGGACCGCATCGCGCTGCTGCGCGACGGCTCGATCATCCAGCAGGGCACCGGGCAGGAAATGGTGCTGCGCCCGGCCGACGACTATGTGTCCAGCTTTGTCCAGCATGTGGACCGCGCCCGGATCGTTCGGGTGGATTCCGTGATGCTGCCGCTGACGGACGATGCCGGCGGCCCGCGCGTCGGTGCCACGACCAGCCTGGGCGAGGCGATCCGCACCATGTCGGCCGAGGGTAGCGACCGCGTGACGGTCCTTGACGAGGGTGGACGCCCGGTCGGGACGGTGCCGATGACCCGCGCCGTGGCCGTGGCCGCCGGCGGCAGCTGAGGCGTCGCCGCCGCGGCCGGCCGGGGCAAGGCGATCCGCACCATGTCGGCCGAGGGGACCGACCGCGTGACGGTCCTTGACGAGGGCGGACGCCCGGTCGGGACGGTTCCGATGACCCGCGCCGTGGCCGTGGCCGCCGGCGGAAGCTGAGGCGTCGCGGCCGCGACCGGCCGGGGCAAGGCAATCCGCAGCACGTCGGCCGAGGGGGCCGCCCGCGTGACGGTCCTGGACGAGGGCGGACGCTTGGCCGGGACGGTTCCGATGACCCGCGCCGTGGTAGTGGGACGGCAGGGCGCAGGGGCGGCGCGGGCGGCGCGACGTGCGGCATCGTCGCAGGGGGCGCCCGCGCCCCGGCCGCCACGGCATCTGCCGCTGAACCGTATTGCGCCGTCCGGGGGCGATGAGGCTGCCTGTCCATAAAGGCAGGTTGCCCGGGTTCCGGGGGTGCCTTATCCGAGATCGAGGCTTTATTCCATTTCAACGGCGGCGGTTGATTCATGGCTACACTTACCGGCTTTTCCATGCCTTCGGTCATCGATCTTTCGGCGGGACATGTTCCTTTCACCATCAGCGCCAGCGCGGTTGATCCCGATGGAATTGGTCGGGTCATCGTGTGGTTCGACCGGGATGTGACCTATAATTTCGGCAGCTCATCCACGGGCGGCACGTGGTCGCTTTTCGGGTTCTATGGAATCTACGATTCCTGGGCCGACGGTTCAGCCTCCGAGCAGCATTCGTTTCTCTCGACCAATTCCTCGGGCCGGGTCGATATCCTGCGCATCACCGTCGAAGACCGTCTGGGCAACGAGACAACCTACACCACCGACGACCTGCGGACCCTGGGTTTCATGACCGGGTTCGACATCGTCGGCTCGGCCCCCGCCCCGATCCAGGGCGCTTATGCGCGGGTGTCCGTGAACGACTCGATCCAGATCACCGAGGGCACCAGCCGCACGATTGACCTGGGCTTCCTGAACCTCACCAACCATTCCTTTCAGTGGGAGTATTCCACCACCACGGCCGGCGGCACGGCATCGGCCAGCGATCTGGGCGCGACTTCGGGCAGCGGCAGCATGTCGATATGGTCCACCTCGCCCGTGACCCGCGGCACCTCGATTTCCATTTCCGCGCTGCAGGATGGCATCCGGGAGGCGACGGAAACCGGCTATCTCACCATCCGGCTGGTGGGCGGCCTGACGTTCGACGACGGCGGCACGATGCGGGTCATCCGCATCGACGTGATCGACGACAACATGACGACCGGCGGCGCGGGCAACGACCGGTTGCGCGGCACGGCGGCGGCCGAAACCCTGGCGGGTGGCATGGGCAATGACACCTATCACGTCACCGCCGGCGACCGGGTGGTCGAGGCGGCGAACGCCGGCATCGACACCGTGCACAGCGCCCTGACCCGCTGGCTGGACCCGAATGTCGAGAACCTGACGCTGACCGGGACCGCCGCGATCAACGGCACGGGCAACGCGCTGGCCAACATGATCCGTGGCAATGCCGCGGCGAACCTGCTGAACGGCGGCGCGGGGGCCGACACGCTGGCGGGCGGTCTGGGCAACGACATCTATGTCGTGGACGGCGCCGACACGGTCGTCGAGACGCTGAACGGCGGCACCGATCTTGTGCAAAGCGCGGGCGGCCTGACGCTGGCCGCCAATGTCGAGAACCTGACCCTGACGGGCGCGGCAAACGTCGCGGGCGTGGGCAACGCGCTGGCCAACGTGATCCGCGGCAATGCCGGCATGAACCGGCTGGACGGCACGACCGGCGCCGACACGCTGGCAGGCGGCCTGGGCGATGACACCTATGTCACCGACGGCGGCGACACCATCGTCGAGGGGGCGAACGGCGGCATGGACCGGGTGCTCAGCTCGGCGTCGATCCGGCTGGCGGCCAACGTGGAAACGCTGGTGCTGACCGGCGGCGGCGCGATCAGCGGCACGGGCAACCTGCTGGCGAACGCGATCACCGGCAATGCGGCGGCCAACGCCCTGTCAGGGGACGCGGGCGACGACACGCTGACCGGCGGCGCGGGCGCGGACACGCTGACCGGCGGGGCGGGCCGCGACGTTCTGGCGGGCGGCGCGGGCAATGACGTGCTGGTCACCGACGGCCACGACATGCTGGTCGAACATGCCGGCGGCGGCGTCGATGAGGTGCGCTCAACAGCCTCGCTGCGGCTGGGCGCGAACCTTGAACATCTGGCGCTGACCGGGACCGCCGCCATCAACGGCACCGGCAACGCGCTGGCCAATGCGATCACCGGAAATGCGGCGGCCAACATCCTGTCAGGCGACGCGGGCAACGACAGCCTGAGCGGCGGCGCCGGGGCCGACTCGCTGATCGGCGGCGCGGGGCGCGACATGCTGATCGGCGGCCTGGGCGCCGACCGCTTTGTGTTCAATGCCGCGTCCGAAAGCGGGCTGGATTTCCACCGCGACGTGGTGGCCGACTTTGCCCGCGGCAGCGATCTGATCGACCTGCGCGGCATCGACGCCAACGGCGCGCTGGCGGGCAATCAGGCCTTTGCCTTTGGCGGCGCGACGGCGGTGCGCAACGGGGTGTGGTATGCCGACATCGGCGCGGACATGGTCGTGCGCGGCGATGTCAACGGCGACGGCGTTCGCGACTTCGAGATGCAGCTGCGCGGCGTCGGCGCACTGTCGGCCGCCGATTTTCTGCTGTGACGCACGGCTGAACGCAGGTGCGCCCCCCAGCTCGGGGGGCGGCGCGTCATCGGACTTGTGCCGGGTTCCTGCGTGGTGGCGCGACTTTCGTCGAGGCGCGCGCTTCGGGCTGCACCATCCGCAACATTGCTTACGCAATGCTGCTAGGCTGATCCCGGCACCCGCCCGTTGCTGCCGAAAGGATCATCATGGACAGGCTTGAATCCGACCGGATGTTCGTCGCGGTGATGGAGACGGGCAGCTTTACCGCCGCGGCCCGCCGGCTGGGGACCAGCTCGGGTCAGGCGTCCAAGCTGCTGTCCCGGCTGGAAGGGGAACTGGGCGTCCGCCTGCTGAACCGCACCACCCGCGCCGTGTCGGCGACCGAGGCCGGGCAGGCCTATTTCGACCGGCTGCGGCCCTTGCTGGACGAATTCGACAATCTGGACGCGTCGGTGCGCGACGCCTCGCACGCGCCGCGCGGGCGGTTGCGGTTGACCGCGCCGCTGACCTTCGGCGTCATCGCGCTTGCGCCGGCGCTGAACGACTTTGCCGCCCGCCACGACGGGATCGAGCTGGATGTCAGTTTTTCCGACCGCGTGGCCAGCCTTGTGGACGAAGGCTTCGACATGGCGGTGCGGGTGGGTCCGTCGTCGGATTCCAGCCTGATCGCCCGCAAGCTGTGCGACGTGCGCATCCTTGTGGTCGGCGCGCCGGACTATCTGGACCGGCGGGGCCAGCCGCTGGTGCCGCAGGATCTGGCCGGGCACGACTGCATCATCGACAGCAATTTCCGCGAACCGGGACGCTGGCCCTTTCAACAGGGCGGCAAGCCGGTCGCCGTCCCGGTCGCCGGACGCATCCGCTATGCCAACGCGCAGGCCTGCCTTGCGGCGGCGGAAAGCGGGCTGGGGCTCACCTGCGTGCCCGGCTTTGTCGCGGACGACGCGATCCGCGCGGGCCGGGTCCGGCAGGTGCTGGCCGAACACGAGCCGCCGCCCTATCCCGTCCACGCGCTCTATCCCCACAGCCGGCATCTGGCCGGCAAGCTGCGCCTGCTGGTCGATTTCCTGATCGACCGCTATCGCGACAGCCCCGCGCCGGATGCAGGCGATCCCTAGCATCGCGGAAGCAATCTTCTTCCCCTTCGACGGATTATCATCCGTCCTGACGAAAGCCATCTTCTGCCTCAGATGGCCGACCGGCCGCCCGTTCGACAGGAGACGCCCATGTCCACCAACCCTGACACCTTCGACCTTGGCGCCGCGCCCATGCGGATCGGGCGCGTGCGGCTGCGGGTCCGCGACCTTGACAAGGTCGCCGAGTTCTATGCCCGCGTGATGGGGTTGCGCCCGCTGTCCACCGCCGCCGACCGGGTCACGCTGGGCACCGCCACAACCCCGCTGCTGGAGCTGACGGGCGACGCCACGTTGTCGCCGCGCGACCCGCGCGATGCGGGGCTGTTCCACACGGCCTTCCTGCTGCCCGGCCGCCCGGATCTGGGGCGCTGGCTGGCCCATGTCAGGGACAACCGCATCCCCCTGCAGGGCGCGTCGGACCATATCGTCAGCGAGGCGGTCTATCTGGCCGACCCCGAGGGCAACGGGATCGAGGTCTATGCCGACCGCGCCCCCTCGGGCTGGCGCGGCGCGGATGGCGAAATCCACATGACGACCGAGCCGATGGACGGACCGGGGGTGCTCGCCTCGGCCGGCGGGACGGCGTGGACCGGGTTTCCCGAACAGGGCAGCGTCGGCCATGTCCACCTGCAGGTGGGCGACACCGCCGCGGCCGACCGCTTTTACCGCGACGTGCTGGGGTTCGACGTCGCCAGCCGCTATCCGGGCGCCAGCTTCTTCGGCAGCGGCGGCTATCACCACCAGCTGGCGGGCAACGTCTGGAACAGCCGCGGCGCGGGCGCGCGCCCGGACGGGGCCGCGGGGCTGGACGCGGTCGAGATCGTGCTGAACGACGCAAGCCTGCGCGGCCCGATCCTGACGCGCGCGGCCACCGCAGGGGTTGAAGTTTCAACCGCGGGCGATGCCCCTGTGCTGCGCGACCCGTGGGGCACGCGCATCGCCCTGGCCGCGTGACGGACACCATCACGCCGATCCACGGACAAGGGGCGGCGGCCGGCCTCGTGCCGCCGGGGCCGGATCTGCCGTGGGCGTTGCCTCGGGCGCGGCAAAGGGCCGCGGCTGACCGGATCGGCCGGCGGCGCTCTCCGCCGCCGGTCACAGGCTGGCCGCAAAGCCCGCCAGGAAACCGCGCAGCGCCGCGCGCGTCTTGTCGTCGGTCAGGTCGCCGTCGGCGTCGAACAGCCCGCCCGCGCGCGACACCATCAGCCGCCCCGAAAACCACGGCCGCGTCTTCAGCGTGCGCAGCACCGGCAGCCAGTGGTCCTGCGCCAGGACGGTCCCGAACCCGCCCGGTGACGCGCCGATCACCGCCACCGGCTTGCCCACGAACATCGCCAGCCCCTCGCCGCGCGACATCCAGTCGATGGCGTTCTTGAACACGCCCGGCACGCCGTTGTTGTATTCCGGCGTGACCAGCAGCAGCCCGTCGGCCGCCGCCAGCTGCGCCTGCAGCGTCACGACCGCAGGCGGCAGGCCCTCTGCCGCCTCAAGATCGCCATGATACAGCGGCACCTCGGCGATCGAGCCGATCTGGATGCGCGCGCCATCGGGCGCGACCTCGGCCGCGGCCCGCAGCAGGCCGCTGTTGAAGGACGCGCGGCGCAGGCTGCCGCTGAGGCCAAGGATGGTCCGGGTCATGTGTCACCTTTTCACGGGGCCGGTCTGCGGCAAGACGGTGGCGTCGAACAGGGAACCGGGCCGCCGGATGCCGGCGGGCCGGTCGAGGGCGCGGGTCAGTCCAACGGCTTCATCCCCGGCTCGATCTGGGCGCGCCGTCCTTCCAGAAAGGGCGGCAGCGACAGGAACAGGCACAGGTGTCGTTCTGGTTGACGGTCTGCTTGACCCGCCGCATTCCCGGGGTCTGCGTGTGGAAACGGTTGTTGGCGGCCGCGCCTGCGGTGGTGGATACCGGCAAGGTTCATCTCGGCCCTCTCTCGTTCATCCCGATACCGGCGCATGCGGCCCGGCCCGCCAGACCGCGGCCTGCGCAGCCCGCGTTCGGCGATTGCGAACGCGCGCGCGCCGCCTATGCTGGCACGATGCGCTATTCGCTGCACGAGATCGAGACGTTCCTGACCGTGATGGAGCTTGGCACCGTCTCGGCCGCGGCGGCGCGGATGAACCTGTCCAAGTCGGTCATCAGCAAGCGCGTGTCGGATTTCGAGGCGACGGTCGGGGCGGCGCTGTTTCGCCGCAATGCGGGCCGCATCACGCCCACCGAGGCGGCGCACCGGCTGGCCGAACGGCTGCGCCCGGCGCTGGCCGAACTGGTCGCGGCCACCGAAAGCGCGGCCTGGGGGATGGACGGGGCCGCGCCCTTGCGCGGCGCGCTGGCCATCGCCGCCCCGATGAGCTTTGGCACGATGTATCTGTCCCCGATCCTGGCGGGCTTTGCCGCCGCCCATCCGGGACTGGATTTGCGCATCGACTATGACGACAGGGTGCGCGACCTGGCGCGCGACGGCTTCGACATCGGCATCCGCATCGGCGAGGGCCGCGACGGGGCGCTGAAGGCCCGCAAGCTGTGCGAGGACCGGATGGCGGTCGTGGCAAGCCCCGCCTATCTGGCGCGCGAGGGAACGCCCGGCGCGCCGGCGGACCTGAACGGTCATCAGGTGATCGGCTATTCCCACGTGTCGGACGCGGCGGTGTGGCAGTTCCGCCAGGACGGCCGCAGCCTATCGCCGCACGTGTCGACCCGGCTGACCCTGAACAACGGCGAGGCGATCCGCGACATGGCCGCCGCCGGGCTGGGGCTGGCCATGCTGCCGGGGTTCCTGGTGTCGGACGCGCTGCGCGACGGCACGCTGGTCGCGGTCTTGCCTGACATGCGCGCACGCACCCTGCCAATCCTGGCGGTGTGGCCGCCGGTGGCGCCGATGCCCGCCAAGCTGCGGGCGCTGATCGACCACCTTGCGGCCGCGCTGTCGGATTGCGCGCCGTGGCAGCAGCCGCCGGGTTAGGGGCGGCCCGCCCGCCGGCCCGTGCCGGACTGCATGGTCACCTGGCCGGCCGGTCTCGGGTCGTGGACGCGGCGTTCCTCATCGTCGCGCTGGTGCGCAGGTCGCGCAGTTCCTGCGCACCCGGCACGGCGCCACTGCCCCGCGCCGGACGCGGCATGCGTTCAGCCGTCCACCCGGATGCGGGCGTTCGCGGGATCATAAGGACTGTCCTCGGTGACCACCGCGTCCCACAGCTCGCGCTGCATCCTGACCTGCAGCCGCGTTCCCGCCACCGCCAGATCGGGGCGGACATAGCCCATACCGATCTGCTTGCCGAACGCCACCGAATACCCGCCCGAGGTCAGCCGCCCGATTTTCTGCCCGTCCAGGAACAGCCCTTCGCGGCCCCAGGGGTCGGCATCGGCAGGCCCGTCGATCAGCACCGTCACGCACATGGACCGGATGCCGGTCGCCTGCATCGCGTCCTTGCCGCGGAAGTCCTTGCCGAGATCGACGAAGCGGTCCAGCCCCGCCTCCAGCGGAGTCGCGTCGCGGCCCAGTTCGGTGCCGAAGGCGCGATAGGATTTTTCCTGCCGCAGCCAGTTCTGCGCCCGCGCGCCGACCAGCCGCAGCCCGTGGCTTTCCCCCGCGCGAACCAGCTGGTCCCACAGGTGGCGCCCCATCTCGACCGGGTGGTGCAGTTCCCACCCAAGCTCGCCCGTATAGGCGACGCGGATCGCGCGCACCGGGACCATGCCCAGCTGGATCTCGCGCGTCGAAAGCCACGGAAAGCGCTTGTTGCCCAGCACCGTGGCGGGATCGGCGTCGCGGACCAGTTCGTTCAGGATCGCGCGGCTGTTCGGCCCGGCCAGCGCGAAGACGCCCCATTGGGTCGTGATGTCCTGCACCTCGATCCGGCCGAAGCCGGCTTCGCGGTCGGCGGCCAGCTTGCGCAGATTGTCCAGGTCGTAATCCGCCCAGGCCCCTGCGGACACGAGGTAATAGTCATCCTCGGCCAGCCGGACGATGGTGTATTCGGTGCGCGTGGTCCCTGTCTCGGTCAGCGCATAGGTCAGGTTGATCCGCCCTACCTTGGGCAGCCTGTTCGTCGTCAGCCAGTCCAGGAAGGCCGTTGCCCCCGGCCCCGAAACGCGGGTCTTGGCGAATGCGCTGGCGTCGATCAGGCCGGCGGTCTCGCGGATCGCGCGGGCCTCGGCCTCGGCATACTGCCACCAGCCACCGCGGCGAAAGCTGCGGGCGGCGTGGTCGTCAAAGCCTGCGGGCGCGTAATAGTTCGGCCGTTCCCAGCCGTTCACCTGCCCCATCTGCGCGCCCGCCGCGATCTGGCGGTCATAGGCGGGCGCGGTCCGCAGCGGGCGGCAGGCCGGGCGTTCCTCGTCGGGGTGGTGCAGGATGAAGACGTGCTCATACGCCTCCTCGTTCTTGCGGGCGGCGTATTCGGTCGTCATCCACTGGCCGAAACGGCGCGGGTCAAGGCTCGCCATGTCGATCTCGGCCTCGCCCGCCGTCATCATCTGGGCGAGATAGTGCCCCGTGCCGCCCGCCGCCGTGATGCCAAAGGAAAACCCCTCGGCCAGCCACATGTTGCGCAGGCCGGGCGCGGGGCCGACCAGCGGGTTGCCGTCGGGGGTATAGCAGATCGGGCCGTTGAAATCGTCCTTCAGCCCCACCGATTCCGATGACGGGATGCGGTGGATCATGGACATGTATTCCGCCTCGATCCGGTCCAGGTCCAGGGGGAACAGGTCGGCGCGGAAGCTTTCGGGCACGTCATAAAGGAACCGGGCGGGCGCGTTGCGTTCATACGGCCCCAGAATCCAGCCGCCGCGTTCCTCGCGCACATACCATTTCGCGTCCGCGTCGCGCAGCACGGGATGCTCGGGCTTGCCTTGCGCCCGCCACGCGGCCAGCGCCGGGTCGGGTTCGGTCACGATATACTGATGCTCGACCGGGATCGCGGGGATCTTGATGCCCAGCAAGCGGGCAGTGCGCTGGGCGTGGTTGCCCGTGGCGGTCACGACATGCTCGGCCCGGATCTCGAAGGGCTCGCCCGCGGGGACCAGATTGCCGCCGCGCTCGACCATGCGGTCGCAGGTGACGATCCATTCGCTGCCCGTCCAGCGATAGCCGTCCACCTGCACCCGGCGCTCGATCGTGGCGCCGGCCATCCGCGCGCCCTTGGCCATCGCCTGTGTCACGTCGGCGGGGTTGATATAGCCGTCGGTCGGATGGAACAGCGCGCCCTTGAGGTCCCCGGTCCGCACCAGCGGCCAGCGGGCGGCGATTTGGGCGGGGGTCAGGAACTCATGCTCGATCCCCACCGTCTCGGCGGTCGCGGAATACAGCATGTATTCGTCCATCCGCGCGTCGGTCTGCGCCATCCGCAGGTTGCCGCAGCGGGTAAAGCCCGCGTTCAGGCCGGTCTCACCCTCAAGCCCCGCATAAAGCCGCACGGAATAGTCGTGGATGTGGGTGGTGGCATAGTTCATGTTGAACAAGGGCAGCAGCCCCGCCGCGTGCCAGGTCGAACCCGCCGTCAGCTCGTCCCGTTCGACCAGCATCGTGTCCCAGCCCGCGCGGGCCAGATGCAGGGCGATGCCGGTGCCGACGGCGCCGCCGCCGACGACCAGGGCTTTGACGTGGGTCTTCATGGCATCTCCTTGCGCGCGTGTCGGGGCATGTGTGACACGGTGACGCATCCCGGCCGACAGCCGGGGACGACATCGGACGGGCTGAATGCGACATGGCCGGCGGATGGCGCGCCCGGCCCGGCTTGACGGGGCGGCGCAGGCGGCATCTGTTCGTTGGTGAAACAGCGGCGGCGGGCGGGGGGCGGAATGGCGGACAACGGCGGCGTTTCGACCGGCCCCGGACAGGGCGGCGCGCTGACCCGCGCCAACCCGCCGGTGCCCCTGGATCTGCGTCCGGTCGCGCACGCCGCCGTCAACCGTTCCGCCACCGAACGCCGCGCGGCCCAGATCGGAACCCGACGCAGCGTCAAGGGACTGCACCAGGCGGCCTGGCTGGTCCATGCCATCCGCTGCATCGACCTGACCACGCTTGCGGGCGACGACACCGCCGACCGGGTGCGCCGCCTGTGCGCCAAGGCCCGCCAGCCCGTGCGGCCCGACATCCAGGCGGCGCTGGGCGTGCAGGGGCTGACCACCGGCGCGGTCTGCGTCTATCCGACGATGGTGCCCCATGCCGTCGCGGCGCTGGATGGCTCGGGCATCCCGGTCGCATCCGTCGCCACCGGCTTTCCCGCCGGGCTGACGCCCCTGCCCCTGCGGCTGGCCGAGATCCGCTGGGCGGTGGAACAGGGCGCGGCCGAGATCGACATCGTCATCACCCGCGAACTGGCCCTGCGCGGCGACTGGCCCGCGCTGTATGACGAGATCGCCGCCATGCGCGAGGCTTGCGGGACCGCGCACATGAAGGCGATCCTTGCCACTGGCGACCTAGGCACGCTGACCACCGTCCATCGCGCCGCCACCGTCGCCATGCAGGCGGGCGCGGATTTCATCAAGACCTCGACCGGGAAAGAGCCGCAGAACGCCACATTGCCCGTCGCGCTGACCATGATCCGGGCGCTGCGCGACCATCAGGACGCCACGGGGCATGTCGTCGGCTTCAAGCCCGCCGGCGGGCTGCGCACCGCCAAGGAGGCGATGGTCTGGCTGTCCCTGATCCGCGAGGAGCTTGGCCCCCGCGCCATGCAGCCCGACCTGTTCCGCATCGGCGCCAGTTCGATGCTGGGCGACATCGAACGTCAGCTGGAACACTTCGTCACCGGGCGTTATGCCGCCCAGTCGCATCATCCGATGGGATAGGCCGATGACCATCCACGACATCCTTGCCGACATGGGATACGGCGCGGCGCCCGAATCCGCCGCGCCCGTGGCCGCGTGGCTGGCCGAACGCGCGCCCGGGATCGGGCATTTTATCGGCGGCGCGTTCTGGGCATTCACGCCTGACGCTGCCTTCGTCACCGAAAACCCGGCGAGCGGCGCGCCCCTGATCGCGGTGTCGCGGGGCACGGCCGCGGACGTGGACCGCGCCGTCGCCGCGGCCCGCACGGCCTTTCCCGGCTGGGCGGCGCGGCCCCCGGCCGAACGCGCGCGCCATCTTTACGCGCTGGCCCGGGCGGTGCAGAAGCACGAACGCTTTCTTGCGGTGCTTGAGACGACGGACACCGGCAAGCCGATCCGCGAATCCCGCGACATCGACCTGCCGCTTGTCGCCCGGCATTTCCATTATCACGCCGGCTGGGCCGCCGCCCTGCCGATGGAGTTCCCGGGTCACGCCCCCCACGGCGTCTGCGCGCAGGTGACCCCGTGGAACTTTCCGCTGCTGATGCTGGCGTGGAAGATCGCCCCCGCGCTGGCGGCCGGCAACACGGTCGTGCTGAAACCGGCCGAGCAGTCGCCGCTGACCGCCGCCGCATTCGCCGAAATCTGCGCCGAGGTCGGGTTGCCCCCCGGCGTGGTCAACATCGTGCAGGGCGACGGCGACACGGGCGCCGCGCTGGTCGCGCATCCGGGCGTGGACAAGGTCGCGTTCACCGGCTCGACCACGGTCGGGCGCGCGATCCGGGTGGCGCTGGCGGGGTCGGGCAAGGCGCTGACGCTGGAACTGGGCGGCAAGTCGCCGTTCATCGTGTTCGAGGGCGCCGATCTGGATGCCGCGGTCGAGGGGGTGGTGGACGGCATCTGGCTGAACCAGGGACAGGTCTGCTGCGCCGGATCGCGCCTGCTGGTGCAGGAAAGCGTCGCCGACGCGTTCACGGCCCGGCTGATGCGGCGGATGGAAACGCTGCGCGTGGGCGACCCGCTGGACAAGTCCACCGACATCGGCGCGATCATCTCTGCCGAACAGCTTGCGCGCATCCGGGGCCTGATCGACACCGGCCTGGCCGAGGGCGGGGCGCTGGCAACCGCGGGCAACCCCCTGCCGGGCAGCGGCCACTGGTGCGAGCCGGGGATATTCACCGGCGCAAGCCCCGCCGCGACGGTGGCGCAGGTGGAAATCTTCGGCCCCGTTGCCGCGCTGATGACCTTCCGCACCCTGGACGAGGGGGTCGAGATGGCGAACAACACCGCCTATGGTCTGGCCGCCTCGGTCTGGTCGCAGGACGTGGACACGGCGCTGGATGCGGCTGCGCGCATCCGCGCGGGCGTGGTCTGGATCAACGGCACCAACATGCTGGATGCGGCCGCGCCCTTTGGGGGGATGCGGGAAAGTGGCTTCGGGCGCGAGGGCGGTCGCGCGGGCATGGCCGCCTATCTGCGGTCCGACGGGGCCGCCCCGACCCGCCCCCTGCCGCAGCGCGCGGTCGATTACGCCCCGGCCCCCGCCCCCGCGACGCAAGGCGGCAACCGGCCGCCCGGCATCGACCGGACGCTGAAGCTATACATCGGCGGCAAGCAGGTCCGCCCGGACGGCGGCGCCAGCTATGCCCTGCGCGGCCCCGATGGCGCGCGGATCGGCGCGGCCGCGACGGGCGGGCGCAAGGACATCCGCAACGCCGTCGAGGCCGCGCGCAAGGCCGCCGGCTGGGCCGCGCTGTCGGGTCACGCCCGCGCGCAGATCGTCCATTTCATGGCCGAGAACATGGCCCAGCGGCGCGACCAGTTCGCAGCCTCGCTGGCCGCGGGCGGCTGCGACGATCCGGCGGCCGAGATCGAGGCGACGCTGGACCGGCTGATGCTGATCGGCGGCATGGCCGACAAGCTGGACGGAGGGGTTCAGTCGGCGCGCGCCCGCCACATGACGCTGACGGTGAACGAACCCTGGGGCATCACCGGGCTGATCTGCCCCCTTGGACAGCCGCTGATCGGCATGGTCACGCTGATCGCGGGGCTGATCGCGCAGGGCAACCGCGTCATCGCCGTGCCCGACCCCGCGCAGGCGCTGGTCGCGGGCGACCTGGCGCAGCTGTGCGACAGTTCGGACGTGCCGGGCGGGGTGGTGAACCTGATCACCGGCGATCCCGCCGTTCTGGGGCCCGTGCTGGCGGCGCATGACGATGTCGATGCGCTGTGGCACGCGGGCGACGCCGCCCTGCTTGCGCGGCTGGAAACCGAGGCCGTGGGCAACCTCAAGCCCGTCCGCGCCCACCCCGCCGCGCTGGACTGGGCGGCGCTGCCGATGCCGATGCTGCGGTCCGTGATCGCGGATGCGGTGCAGACCAAGACGATCTGGCTGCCCTACGGCGGGTAAGGCGGCGGGTGAGGCGGCGGTCAGGCCGTCATGTCCGACACCAGCGGAAAGGCGATGGTGACGTGCATGCCCTGCGGGCCGAAATCGCGGGTGATCCGGCCGTTCAGGTCGCCTTCGACCATCGCCTCCATCAGCTGGGTGCCAAAGCCGCCGCGGGACGGGTCGGCCGGGGCGGTCGCCTTGGATTCGATCCAGTCGAGTTCCAGCCATTCGCGCCCCGCGCGGTCGATGATCCGCCAGACAATCAGCATCTCGGGGATGCCGTCGGTGGTCTGGCCGTATTTCATCGCGTTGGTCGCCAGCTCGTGGATGACCAGCCCGACGCTTTGCGCCTGGCGGGCGTCCAGCTGCACGACGGGCCCGTCCATCACGCGGGCGGCCTGCTCGGCCAACATCACCTGCTCGATCTCGCGCCGGATCAGATCCTGCAGGTTCGCCGTGCCATAGCGGTCGCGGGTCAGCAGATCCTGCGTGCTGGCCATCGCCGACAGCCGGGCCGAGAACACCTTGTCGAAATCGTCCAGATCGGCCGCGCCGCGGCGGGTGTGGCGCGCGATGGCCTGGATGCGGGCGATGTGGTTCTTGATGCGATGCTTCATCTCTTGCAGCATCAGGTTGCGGTCCTCGGCCATGTCGGCGGCAAGGCGCGCCGAATGGCGGGCCGCGGCGATGGCGCGCGCGTTCACCCGCACCAGCGCCGCCGTGGCCAGCGCCAGCAGCAGCGACAGCGCGCCGACGAACGCGGTCGCGACGTGATCGTATTGCCGGGCAAAGCCCGCCGCCTCGGTCACCGTCACCTGCCACTGGCGCCCGGCGACGTCCAGCGTGCGCACGACCTGCCGCGGGTTGACCGCGCTTGCGCCCGCCGCGTCGTCGAACAGCGGCGTGTCCGGCGCGGCCAGATCGACGGTGCGCAATGTCACGGGCAACGGCACCTCGCCGTCGCGGACGGCGGCGGCGTGCAGGTCGCCCGCGCGGAACGGCGCATAGACAAAGCCCGCCACCTGCGCGAAGGGCGCGGGCGCGGTGCCCGGCGCGCCCGCGCGAACGGCGATATAGACCAGGAACCCGGTCTGCTTGGCGTCGGTGATTTCCTGCACCAGCTGCACGGGGCCGCTCGCCTGCGGGCTGCCGGTGCGCGCGGCCTCGGTCATCGCAAGGCGGCGGACCGGGCCGCTGAACATGTCGTATCCCAGCGCCGCGGCGTTGCGGTCGTCCTGCGGTTCCAGCAGCACGATGGCGCCGGCCACGGGCTGGTCGGTCGGCGGGTGCAGCGTGACCCGCGCGCCATAGTTCGCCGCGACCTCGGCCGGGATGGCCTGCGGCGCGGCCTGCGCCGTGACCAGCCGGGCGAAGCCGATGCCCTGGATGCCGCTGTAATCGTCGCGCAGCCCCAGCCCCGCGACATAGCGCGCGAACGTCCCCGCATCGACCGTGCCGTTCGTCGATTCGAACGATGCGGCGGTCGCCTGCAACAGCGCGATGTGCTGGTTGATGCGCTCGTGCAGGCGTCCGGCCACAAGGTCGGCCATGCGGTCGAACCGGGCGGCGGCCGCGCGGGATTCCAGCCGCAGGATGGTGAAGGTCAGCGCCGCGCCGACGGTCAGCGCAACGATCAGCACGACGGCTGGCAGGCGGCGGTTGGTGAGCAATCAGGTCTCCGGCTGAACCGCGCCCGCGGGGGTCTGGCGAGCGCGCAACATAGCCTGAATCGGCCATCTGGCAACTGGCATCTGCACAGGGCGCGGCCGTGACGGCGCGGCACTGGCCGCGGTGCCGCAAACGGCTATAGTCGCGCGGAAACAAGCCGGGGGGCGGACATGGATCGCGTCGTCATCGTGGGGGCCGGTCAGGCGGGGTTGTCGGTGGCGGCCAGCCTGCGGGCGGACGGGTTCGCCGGCGCCATCACCCTGATCGGGGACGAGCCGGGGCTGCCCTATCAGCGCCCGCCGCTGTCCAAGGCCTTCATGAAGGACGGCGACGCGACCCGGCTGGCGCTGAAGCCGGAAAGCTTTTTCGCGTTGGCCGACGTCGCGTATCGGCCGGACGCCATCGTGGCAGCCATCGACCCGGCGGCGGCCGTGGCCGTCCTGGCCTCGGGCGAGCGCGTGGGGTTCGACCACCTGGTTCTTGCCACGGGCGCGCGCAACCAGCGCCCGCCGGTGCCGGGGCTGGACCTTGCCGGCGTGCACGAACTGCGCGGACTGGCCGACGCCACGCGGCTGCGCGCGGCGATGGCGGATGCGCGGCGCGCGGTGGTGATCGGGGGCGGCTTCATCGGGCTGGAGTTCGCGGCCGTCGCCGCCGAGGCGGGGCTTGCCGTCACCGTGGTCGAGGCCGCCGACCGGCTGATGGCCCGCGCCGTGACCCCTGCCCTGTCGGCGCGGTTCCTTGATTTCCACCGTGCTTCGGGGGTGGATGTCCGGCTGTCCGCACTGGGGCGCGGCATCACCGGCGGCGGACGCGCCCAGGGGGTCGAGCTTGCCGATGGAACGACGCTGCCGGCCGATCTGGTGCTGGTCGCGACCGGGGTCCGCCCCAACACCGAACTGGCCGAGGCGGCGGGACTGGCGGTCGCCAACGGCATCGTCGTGGACGAACACCTGCGGACCGCCGACCCCCGCATCTTCGCCATCGGGGATTGCGCCAATTTCCCGCTGGGCGGGATCGCCACGCGGCTGGAATCGGTGCAGGCCGCGACCGACCATGCCCGCCATGTCGCCCGCGCGATCATGGGCGCGGACCAGCCGCCCTATGGCGCGCTGCCGTGGTTCTGGTCGGACCAGGGCCCGCTGAAGCTGCAGATCGCGGGCCTGTCGGCGGGGTTCGACGACACCGCCGCGCTGACCGACGCCACGGGCGCCGTTGATACAGTGCTGGCCTATCGCGGGGACCGGCTGATCGCGGTCGAGACGGTGAACCAGCCCGGCCGCCACATGGCCGCGCGCAAGCTGTTGTCGCGCCCCGAGCCGGTCAGCCGGGCCGCGGTCGAGGCGGCCGGTCACGACCTGCGAACGCTGCTGGCGGGCTAGAGGCCCCGCGCGCCGGCGACCTCAGCGGAACAGCACCAGCGAGCCGGGCGACCACACGACGCGGGTGCGGGTGCCCACGTCCGGCACCTCGCGCCCGAACAGGTTGCGCATCGACACCCGCACCGGTCGTGCGATGCCGTCGTAACGGGCGGACCCGTCCATGCGGACGTCGTAATAGGTCATGTCGCCGTAATAGACGACCTCATCGATGACCCCGCCGGATACGCGGTCCACCGCCCGCTCCGGGCCGCGACCGGCCACCGGGGTCAGGGTCACCGCCTCGGGGCGGAAGCCGACGGTGGGGCCGGCGTCGCCGGGGTTCGCCCGGCTGACGTTGCGCATCGGCACCTCGACCACGCCAAAGCCGGGCGCGTCCACCGTCACGCCCCGGTCGGTTTCGCCCAAAATGCGCGCGGGCAGGAAGTTCATCACCCCGATGAAATCCGCGACGCGGCGGCTGGCGGGGCGGGCATACAGCGCCTCGGGGCCGTCAAGCTGCGCGATCTCGCCCTCGAACATGACGGCGATGCGGTCAGACATGACCAGCGCCTCCTCCTGGTCGTGGGTCACCAGCACGAAGGTGATGCCGACCTGCCGCTGCAGCTTGATCAGTTCCACCTGCATCTGCTCGCGCATCTTGCGGTCGAGCGCGGACAGCGGCTCGTCCAGCAGCAGCACCTTGGGTTTCAGGATCAGCGCGCGGGCCAGCGCGACGCGCTGGCGCTGGCCGCCCGACAGCGCATGCGCGGCGCGGCGGCCAAACCCCTTCAGCCCCACCATCTCCAGCGCCTCGTCCACGGCCCGCGCCTTTTCGACGGCGCTGCGCGGGTCGCGGCGCAGGCCGAAGCCGACGTTCTGCGCGACGGTCAGATGCGGAAAGATGGCATAGGACTGGAACACCATGTTGGTGGGGCGCGCGTTCGCGGGCACGTCGCGCATGTCGCGCCCGTCGATCAGCACGACGCCGGACCCGATCTCCTCGAACCCGGCAATGGTGCGCAGCAGCGTGGTCTTGCCGCAGCCCGACGGACCCAGCAGGGAAAAGAACTCGCCCTCGCGGATGGTCAGGTCGATGCCCCGCAGCGCGTGATAGTCGCCATAGTATTTCTGCACCTGCCGGCATTCGATCATCGGCTTGCGGCCGTCTGGGTTGGCGGCGGGTGGGGTCACAGAAAGCCTCCGGTGTCCTTGGCGCCGGTCCGGGCGACGCCCCGGCGGCGGAAATATTCGGCGATGCCCAGCAGCACGATGGACGCCAGCACCAGGATGGTTCCCAACGCCATGATGACGGGGATCGACTTGGGAAAGCGCAGCTGGCTGAAGATATAGGTGGGCAGCGTGGGTTCGTTCCCCGCCAGGAAAAAGGCGATGATGAACTCGTCCAGGCTGACGGTAAAACACATCAGCATGGCCGAGATGATCCCCGGCATCACCAGCGGCAGGATGACAAGGCGAAACGCGCTGAGCTTGGTTTCACCCAGATCCTGCGCGGCCTCTTCCAGCGACTTGTCCAGCGACGAAAAGGCCGTCGTCATGATCGCCACCGCATAGGGCATGCAGATCAGCGTGTGGCCCAGAATGACGGTGAACACCGACAGCTTGACCCCGATGGCCAGCAGCACCACCAACAGCGACATCGACACGATGATTTCCGGCATCACCAGCGGCAGCATGATCAGCCCCAGCGCCGCGCCCTTGCCGGCAAAGCTGAACCGCGTGGACGCGCGCGCGGCGAATATCCCCAGGCAGGTCGCCAGCACCGCGGAACTGAACGCGATGATCAGCGAGTTCGCCAGCGCCTTGCGCAGCGCGGCATTGCCCCACATCTGCACGAACCAGTCGGTCGTGAACCCCTTGAGCGGGAAGGCGATGATCGTGCCCGCGTTGAACGCGAAGATCGGCAGCAGCAGGATCGGCGCGTAAAGGAACACGAGGTAAAGGACGGCATAGGCCCGCAGGCCCCCGCCCCTCATTGCCGCACCCGCAGGAAACGCCGGTTCAGCGCCAGGAACAGCGCCGCCAGCACCGCCACGATCAGCATCGCGGTCACGGCCAGCGCCGACCCCAGCGGACGGTTGTCCTGGTCCAGCATCTGGCTTTGGATCATGTTCGCCACCATCGGGATCTTGCCGCCGCCGATCAGCGCCGGGGTCACATAGTCGCCGATCACCGGGATGAACACGATCAGCACCGCCGCCAGCACCCCCGGCATCGCCAGCGGCAGGGTGACGCGCCAGAAGGTCATCGCGCGGCTTTCACCCAGGTCGCGCCCCGCCTCCAGCAGCGAGCGGTCGATCTTTTCCAGCGCGACATAGATCGGCAGGATCGCGAAGGGCGCATAGGCGTGCGCCAGCGTCATCACGATGGACCCGGTGTTGTAGAGCAGGAACGACAGCGGCTGGTCGATCACGCCCAGGCTTTTCAGGCCGGAATTAATGACGCCGTTGAACCCCAGGATCACCTTCCACAGAAAGACGCGGATCAGATAGCTGGTCCAGAACGGGATGGTGATCAGGAATATCCACAGCGCCTTGCGGTCGGGCGGGACGACGAACGACAGGAAATAGGCGACCGGGAACGCCAGCAGCACCGTCGCCAGCGTGACCATCGCGGCCACCGACAGCGACCGGATCATGATCGTGCGAAAGATCGGGTCCGCCCAGACGGCGCGATAGTTTTCCAGCGTGAATTCGCGCACGACGGTCAGATAGCCGTCCTTGAAGAACGAATAGGCCAGGATCGTCAGCAGCGGGACGCCCAGCATCAGCACCGCATAGACCAGCGGCGGCGCCACGATCCGCAGGCCCTGCGCGGCCTCTTTGCCGTTGGCTACAGCCATCCACGTCCCCTCTGACCGGCGCCTGCCGGCGCGGCGCTTTTCGGCGACAGTTCCACAGTCTCGGCCCAAGGAAAAGGGCAGTTCTTTGCGCCCGGCACCGTCTGGCATGCGGCCCGTCGGGACGGGCTTTCCAGCCATGCGCGTCGCCGCGATTTTTCAGCCCTGCCGCTTTCGGTCAGTAGACAGACCGCCGGGCCGCATGCAATCTGCGCCGTGATTTAAGAAGGGACCACGGCCAACGATCCGCGGTCCCGTAGCGGAGGAAACAGATGACCAAGAAGACCTCGCTGGACCGCCGGTCCTTTCTGACGCGCGCCGGCATCGGCGGCGCGGCGGCTGCGGCCGGCGCCACGCTGGCGGCCCCCGCCATCGCGCAGGAAATGCCGACCATCAACTGGCGCATCGCCTCGTCGTTCCCCAAGTCGCTGGACACGATCTATGGCAGCGGCGTGGACGTGTCCGAGCGCGTCGCGGCGGCGACGGACGGCAAGTTCACCCTGCAGGTCTTTGCAGCCGGCGAGATCGTGCCCGGCCTGCAGGCCATCGACGCGGCCACGGACGGCACGGTCGAGGCCGCGAACTCGGTCGGTTACTACAGCTGGGGCAAGGACGCGGCGTTTTCCTGCGGCGCGGACCTGCCGTGGACCTTCAACGCCCGCGGCAAGGCCGCCTACAACTATCATGGCGGCGGCATCGACTCGTACAACGAGTTCCTGGCCAAGCATAACCTGATGAGCCTGCCGGTCGGCAACACCGGCGCGCAGATGGGCGGCTGGTATCGCAAGCAGATCAACGGGCTTGCCGACATGCAGGGCCTGAAGATGCGGATTTCCGGCCTTGCGGGCCGCGTCGTCGAAAAGCTGGGCGTCGTGCCGCAGCAGATCGCCGGGGGCGACATCTATCCGGCGCTGGAAAAGGGCACCATCGACGCCGCCGAATGGGTCGGCCCCTATGACGACGAAAAGCTGGGGTTCCAGAAGGTCGCGCCGTATTACTACTATCCCGGCTTCTGGGAAGGCGGGCCGACCGTGGGGATGTTCTTCAACCTCGCCAAGTGGAACGAACTGCCCGAGGTCTACAAGGCGATCCTGCGCACCGCGTGCCAGGCGACCGACCTGAACACGCTGTCGGAATACGACTACAAGAACCCGCCCGCGCTGAAGCGGCTGGCCCAGTCGGGCGCCCAGCCGCTGCCGTTCCCCGAGGACGTGATGATGGCCGGCTTCGACGCCTCGCGGCAGGTCTATGAAGAGATCGCGGGCCAGAACGCCGAGTTCAAGCGGATGTGGGACGCGCAGAAGCCGTTCCTGTCGGACTGGTATCTCTATAGCCAGACGACGGATTACACCTTCGACACGATGATGATGATCCAGCAGCGCAACGGCAAGGTCTGAGCCGCGCGCCACAAGGAACAACGCCGCCGCCCCCTTGGGGCGGCGGTTTTCGTTTGCGCGGCAGCGCAGCCCCAGACGCGCCGCCAGCGGCCGGTTCAGCGCGATCCGCCCCGGCCGGGCGACCGGCGCGGACGCGGTGCGGGCAAGGAACCCCGGCCCAGGTCACAGCAGGCGATCGGCCGTTTTGCCGGATCGTTGCGACTTGCGCGCGGCGGCCGCTTTGGCGCTCAGTCCGGCCGGACGCGACGCGGACATCTGGTCGCGCACGCGATGGCCAGCCTTGGGCCAATGGAAAAGGGCGGCCCCGAGGCCGCCCTTTTCGCTTGCCGGTCAGTTCGCGGGCGCGCCCAGCCCCGGCGGGGGGCCGCCAAGCCCCAGACCGCCAGAGGACGTGCCCACCGGCGCGGCAGATGGTGCCGCCGCAGGTGCCGGCGCAGTGGGGGCCGCAGGTGCCGCTGGCGCGGGCGGCGTCGCCGGCGCGGCTGGCGTCCCGAAGCTTGGCGGCGCGCCCAGCCCTCCACCCGCCGGAGCCGCGGGGGCAGCCGGTGCCGGGGTGCCAAAGCTTGGCGGTGCGCCCAGCCCGCCCAGCCCGCCCGAGGGCGCCGCCCCCGGCGCGGCCGGGGCCGCGGGCTGGCCGAACGGATTGCCGCCCAGGCCCCCCAGACCGCCCAGACCGCCTGTGCCGCCCATCGGGATCTCGATCCTGACGTTCGACGTGTCGATGGGCGGCCCCTTGTAGTGCATGACCATGCCCGGGAACATCAGCACGATCCCGATCATCACGATCTGGATCACCACGAACGGCACCGCGCCCCAATAGATCTGGCCGGTGCGCACCGGCTCCATCATCAGGCCGGTCACCTTGTCCTTGTAAGGCACCTTGGGCGCGACCGATCGCAGGAAGAACAGCGAAAAGCCGAACGGTGGGTGCATGAAGCTGGTCTGCATGTTCACGCCCAGCAGGACGCCGAACCAGATCAGGTCGATCCCCAGGCTTTCGGCCGCCGGCGCCAGCAGGGGCACGATGATGAACGCAAGCTCGAAGAAGTCGAGGAAGAACGCCAGCAGGAACACCAGGACCGACACGGCGATCAGGAAGCCATACTGGCCGCCCGGCAGGCTGGTCAGCAGCTCTTCGACCCAGATATGCCCGTTCACCCCGTAGAAGGTCAGCGAGAACACCCGCGCGCCGACCAGGATGAACATGACGAACGACGACAGCCGCGTGGTCGAGGCCAGGGCCTGCGGGATCACGCCGCCGCCCAGGCGGCCCTTGGCGCCGGCCAGGATCAGCGCGCCGACAGCCCCCATCGCGCCGCCCTCGGTCGGCGTGGCGATGCCCAGAAAGATCGTGCCCAGCACCAGGAAGATCAGCGCCAGCGGCGGGATCAGCACGATGATGACCTGCTGGGCAAGCCTGCTCATCACCCCGGTCTTCAGCGTGCGGTCCAGCAGCGCCGCGACATAGATCACGATCACCGCCAGCGACGGCGCAAGGATGTCGGCGTTGGTGCCATAGCGCGGATGCATCCAGTGAAACAGCGCATAGGCCATCCCGCCCGTCAGGGCCAGCGCCACCAGCAGCGAGGTCACGCCCGAGCCGAGGGTCCGCGCCTCTTTCGGCAGCGCCGGCATCGAGGCGGGGCGCATGATCGACATCGCGAAGACATACGCCATGTAAAGCCCGGTCAGCACCAGGCCGGGGATCATCGCGCCCTTGTACATGTCGCCCACGGACCGGCCCAGCTGGTCGGCCAGCACGATCAGCACCAGCGACGGCGGGATGATCTGCGCCAGCGTCCCCGAGGCCGCGATCACCCCCGAGGCAAGGCGCCGGTCATAGCCATAGCGCAGCATGATCGGCAGCGAGATCAGGCCCATCGCGATGACCGAGGCCGCGACCACGCCGGTCGTGGCCGCCAGCAGCGCGCCCACGATGATGACGGCATAGGCAAGGCCGCCGCGGACCGGGCCGAACAGCTGGCCGATGGTGTCCAGCAGATCCTCGGCCATGCCGGATTTCTCCAGCACGATCCCCATGAAGGTAAAGAACGGGATCGCCAGCAATGTCTCGTTGCTCAGCAACCCCCACAGCCGTTCGGGCATGGCCTGCAGCAGGTTCCACGACAGGTTGATCTCGCCGCCCGACAGCGGCGCAAGTTCCACCCCGATGACAAAGAACAGCAGCCCGTTCGCGGCCAGCGCGAAGGCCACCGGATAGCCCAGCAGCAAGAACACCACCAGGCTGGCGAACATGATGGGCGCCATGTTGTGCGCGAGGATTTCCATCATTTGCGGGCGTCCCGGTCGGTATAGTTGCGGTTGTGGTCAAGCGGGTGGTCGATCATCTCGTCCGTGACCGGATGGTCGGGGCTGGCAAAGCCCGCCTCGGCCAGCAACGCCTCGTCCACCGCGACCTCGCCGTGCGCCGAGAAGGCCGCCTGGGTGTCGGGGATCAGCCCGCGCATCACGGCGATCTTCTTCACGATCTCGGAAATACCCTGCAAAAGCAGCAGGATGAAGCCCGCCAGCAGCAGCGCCTTGGCCGGCCACAGGATCAGCCCGCCCGCGTTCATCGAGCGTTCGCCCGACAGGATCGAACGTTCGAGCCACGGCACCATCAGCCAGATCATCAGAATGAGGAACGGCATCAGGAAGAGCAGATGCCCGATCAGGTCGATCCAGTGCTGGGTCCGCCGCGACCGGCCGCCATAAAGGATGTCGATGCGGATGTGTTCGTTTTCCAGCAGCGTATAGGCCGCCGCCAGAAGGAACGCCGCGCCGTAAAGATACCATTGCAGCTCCAGCCAGGCGTTGGACGAGATCGACCAGACCTTGCGGATGATGGCGTTGCCGGCGCTGACCAGCACGGCCACGAGGATCAGCCAGCTGACGCTGCGGCCGATCACCGTGCTCATGCGGTCGATGCCGCGGGATAGGGCCAGAAGGCCGCCCATGATGTCCTCTCCCCGTTGGTGTCGCGGCCTTGCCATGCCGGGGTTTTCAGCCCCGGAAACGCCGCTTTTACAGGGGTGCCGTATGAACCAGCGCCCCCCCGCCGGTCAACAATAATGAAGCCGGGCGCGACCTTGCGGCAGCGGCGGCTTTCGCCTGTGTCCGCAGGGCCTCAGGGGCGCGCACCGCCCGGTTCCGCGCGCCGCGCAGCCCCCGGCATGCCGGCGCTTTACCCCCGGCCCGAACTGGCGCAGTCTCGCCCGCCTGACACCGCCGAGACGCCATGACCCGCCACCCCGTCCCCGACCGCCCATGCCGCCGCTGAACCCCCGCCCCGCCCCGCGCAGCTTTCGCGACCGCTGGGCGGCGATGCGCAACGTGCCGCCGTTCCTGCGGCTGGTCTGGCAGGCCGGGCGGCTGCTGACGATCGCCACGCTGACGCTGCGGCTGGCGCGCGCCCTGATCCCGGTCGCCACGCTGTATGTCGGCAAGCTGATCGTGGACGAGGTGGTGCGCCTGATCGCCCTGCCCGACGGTCCCGCCACCATCGGCGGCTGGTGGGATGCGGGGCTGGCATCCGGGCTGGGCTGGCTGCTGGCGGCCGAGTTCGCGCTGGCCATCGCCCAGGACGGGCTGACGCGGCTGATCGGGCTGGTGGACAGCCTGCTGTCGGAACGGCTGTCGAACGGCCTGTCGGTCCGGCTGATGGATCACGCCGCCGCCCTCGACCTGAAGGATTTCGAGGACGCCGTCTTTCAGGACAAGCTGGACCGCGCCCGCCGCCAGACCGCGATGCGCATGTCGCTGCTGGGACAGCTGCTGAACCAGGTGGAAAGCGTCGTCACCATCGTCAGCTTTGCGGGCGGGCTGCTGGCCTATAACCCGCTGCTGGTCGTGCTGCTGATCCTGACGCTGATCCCCGCCTTTCTGGGCGAGGCGCATTTCAACGCGCGCACCTATTCGCTGGATTATGGCCGCACACCGGAACGGCGCGAGATGGACTATGTCCGCCAGATCGCCGCCAGCGCCGACACCGCGAAAGAGGTCAAGATCTTCGGCCTGCATCGGTTCCTGACCGACCGCTACATGACGCTGGCGCGGGCGTTCTATGCCCAGAACCGCCGCGTCGCCGTGGACCGCGCTGCCTGGGGGGCGCTGTTCGCCGCGCTGGGGACGCTGGGCTATTACGCGGCCTATGCGTGGATCGTGGCCCAGACGCTGACCGGCAAGCTGACGCTGGGCGACCTGACCTTTCTGGCCGGATCGTTCCAGCGCCTGCGCGCGCTGATGGAAAACCTGCTGACCTCGTTCGGCCAGACCGCGGCGCAGGCGATGTATCTGGACGACCTGTTCAGCTTTTTCCGCGTCGCGCCCGAGATCACCTCGCCCCCCGATGCGCTGCCCGTGCCGCGTCCCATCGCGCGGGGGTTCCAGTTCCAGGACGTGGGCTTCCGCTATCCCGGCAGCGACCGCTGGGCCGTGCGGCACCTGACGTTCGACCTGCATGCGGGCGAGACGCTTGCGCTGGTCGGCGAAAACGGCGCCGGCAAGACCACGCTGGTCAAGCTGCTGGCGCGGCTTTACGACCCGGACGAGGGGCGCATCCTGCTGGATGGGCGCGACCTGCGCGACTATGACCTGGACGGACTGCGCGCGGCGATGGGCGTGATCTTCCAGGACTTCGTCCGCTTCAACCTGACGGCGGGCGACAACATCGCCGTGGGCCGCATCGACGCGCGGACCGATGGCGACCGCATCCGCGCCGCCGCCGACCGCGCGATGGCCGCCCCGGTGATCGACCGCCTGCCCGCCGGATACGACCAGATGATCGGCAAGCGTTTCGCCAACGGGGTCGAACTGTCCGGCGGCGAATGGCAAAAGATCGCCATCGCGCGGGCCTATATGCGCGACGCGCAGGTGCTGATCCTGGACGAACCCACCGCGGCGCTGGACGCGCGGTCGGAATACGAGGTGTTCCAGCGTTTCAAGGAGCTGTCGGCCCGGCGCACCGCTGTCCTGATCTCGCACCGGTTTTCATCCGTGCGGATGGCGGACCGCATCCTTGTGCTGGCCGACGGCCGGGTCGAGGCGCAGGGCACGCACCAGGAACTGCTGGCACGGCCCGGCCGCTATCGCGAATTGTTCGAGCTGCAGGCCGAAGGCTATCGCTAGGGTTGCAGTTGCGCCGGTTCCCGCTATGTTCCCGCGATGGATGGCGCATTTCACCCCCTTGACTGGTCCCAGGCCGCAACCGGCGATCCGCCCCTGATCGCCGGTTTCGAATGCGGGCGGCTGCACTGGAACGGGCACGACCTGCTGCATTCGACGGGGCACCTGCCCGACGGGCGGATGCAGCACCACCACGCCACCGCGCGGGCCGAGGGGGCTGCGGGCGCGCGCGACGGGGTGTCCTGGCGCCACGACATCGTCGCCCGCGTGCAGGCGGTGCCGCCGGACTTTCCGGTGATCTGGGACATGGCCCATTTCGACCTGCCGCCCCGTCCGGCCCAGCACGCGATCGCCTGCTCGCTGGCGCTGCCCGACAATGCGTGGGCCATCGCGGTGAACGAACCCTCGGTCGGGCGGCGGGTGGCGGGGGTCGTGCGATCCCGCGCCGTCGATGCGGGCCTGAAGATGATGACCACCGCCGCCATGCTGCCGCGGCGGCCGCGGTTCGCCACCTGCGACCCGTTCCACCACCTGCACCCCGAGGTGTTCCGCGCCACCGACCGCCTTGTCGCCAGCGGCCTGATCGAGATGGTGGGCGTGAACTATTACCCCCACCACGCGGTCGAGCCGCTGCACCACGTCCTGCGCGTGGTGGCCGACCGCTGGCGCCTGCCGGTGATGATCACCGAAACGGGGTGGCACGATGGCCTGCCTGCCGCCCACCGGCGGTTTCCCCATATCCACGACCGCTGGGGCTGGCTGGCCCATGTCCGGGCCGAGGTGGAACGATCCGGCGTGCCGGTGGCGGGCATCTGCTGGTATCCGTGGCTGGACATGCCCGACTGGGGCGACCCGGACCGGGGGCGCTGGCCCTGCGGCTGGCCGGGGCGGCAGGCTTAGCGGGGACGCCCGCCAAGGCGGGACACTTAGGCGCGGCATTCCGGCCGGGAACGCCAGCAGCGAACGCCGCCGCCGTCCTCAGGCAGGCGCGGGGGCGTTCGACTCGACCCAATCGACCAGCCGCGGCAGGCAGTGCCGTTTCAGGTCATAGCCGTCCAGGATCGTCTGCCGCGCCGCGGCCTTGATCCGCGCCGCGTCGGGGTCGCCGTCCAGCGCCCGGATCAGCGCCCCCTCCAGCGCGGGACGGTCGAAGAACGGGACCAGCCGCCCATTGTTGCCATCCCGGATCAGTTCGCGCACGGGTTCCGTGTCGGACGCCACGACCAGCGCCCCGGCCGACATCGCCTCGGTCAGCGACCAGCTGAGGACGAAGGGATAGGTCAGATAGCAATGCACCCGCGTCAGCTGCATCAGCGCGATGAACTGGGGATAGGGGACGCGGCCGGGGAAATGCACGCGGGTCAGGTCCAGCTGGCCGCCGACCTCGGCCAGCAGCCGGGCTTTCCAGCTGTCGGCGTCGCGGGGACGGGCGCCATAGCTGACGCCGTCGCCGCCCACCATCACCACATGGGCCTGCGGCCGCGTGGCCAGCACGGCCGGCAGCGCGCGCATGAAGACGTGGAACCCGCGGTAAGGTTCAAGCGAGCGGCTGACGAAGGTCACGACCTCGTCCGCAGCGGACAGGCGCCGCCCGTCGGGCGTCGTCCACCCCGCGTCCGGGTCGGGGCGCAGCAGGTCGGTGTCGATGCCGTCATGGATGACGGTGATCTTGCTCCGCAGTTCCGGCGGAAAGCTGTCGGCCTGATAGCGGGTGGGCGCCAGCGCGGCGTCGGCCTGCACGATGCCCTGGATCAGATGCGCCGACCGCGCGACCGTGGACACGCGCTGTTCGTCCGTGCCGGGGCTAAGCTCGGGGTCGAAGCCCACGTCCTGCCCGCGCGTGCGATACATCAGCTCGGCATAGACCAGCAGCCGCGCGTCGGGCCAGATCTCCTTGAGAAACAGCGTCTCGCCCCAGCCGGAATGACCGACGATCACGTCGGGCGTGAACCCGTGCCGGTCGCGCAGGGCCCGCGCCGCCCGCGCGGCCATCCAGCCGCGTTCGGCGAACTCGGCATACGGGCGGCCCAGCGGATGCGACAGGGTAACGGCGGGAGGCGCCGCATATTTGACCACCCGCACCGGCGACGGGCGCTGGTTCTTTTCATCGGTCAGCGCCAGCACCTCGTGCCCCCGCGCGACCAGCGCCGGGGCAAGATGCGGGAACTGCCCGGGAAAGTTCTGGTGGACGAACAGGACGCGCATGACCCTAGCCGTGATGGTCGCGGAACGCCGCCGCCAGCAGCGCGCGGGTATAGTCGGTGGCGGGGGCGGCAAAGATCGTGGGGGCGTCGCCCTGCTCGACCACCTCGCCGGCGCGCATCACCATGATCTGGTGCGACATGGCGCGCACGACGCGCAGATCGTGGCTGATGAACAGGAAGGCCAGACCGTATTTCCGCTGCAAGCCGCGCAGCAGGTCCACGATCTGCACCTGCACCGTCATGTCCAGCGCGCTGGTGGGTTCGTCAAGCACCACGACCTTGGGCCGCAGGATCATGGCGCGGGCGATGGCGATGCGCTGGCGCTGGCCGCCGGAAAACTCGTGCGGATAGCGGTCCATCGCGGCGGGATCGAGCCCCACCTCGGCCATGATGTCGGCCACCATCCGGCGCGGGTCGCGTCCCTTCTCGACACCGTGGACGCCCAGACCCTCGGCGATGATCTGGCCCACCGTCATGCGCGGCGACAGGCTGCCGTAGGGGTCCTGGAACACGATCTGCATGTCCCGCCGCAGCCGCCGCAGATCGCGCGAGGCGAGGGTCGAGATGTCGCGCCCCATGAACACGATGGGCCCGCGGCTTTCGATCAGCCGCATGATCGCCAGCGCCAGCGTGGTCTTGCCCGACCCGGATTCGCCGACGATGCCCAGCGTCTCGCCGGCGCGGACGCGGATCGTCGCGCCGTCCACGGCCTTGATGTGGCCCACCGTGCGGCGCAGAAAGCCGCGCTTGATCGGGAACCAGACGCGCAGGTCGCGGGTCGCCACGATCTCGGGCGCGGCCGGGTCGATGGGGTCGGCGACCCCGGTGGGTTCGGCGGCCAGCAGCGTCCGGGTATAGGGATGCTGCGGGTTCGAGAAGATGTCCTCGACCGCCCCCTGTTCCACGATCTCGCCGCCCTGCATGACGCAGACGCGGTCGGCGATGCGCCGCACGATGCCGAGGTCGTGGCTGATGAACAGCATCGACAGCCCCTCGTCGCGTTTCAGTTCGGCCAGCAGGTCGAGGATCTGGGCCTGGATGGTCACGTCCAGCGCGGTCGTCGGCTCGTCCGCGATCAGCAGGTCCGGGCCGTTGGCCAGCGCCATCGCGATCATCACGCGCTGGCGCTGGCCGCCCGACAGCTGATGCGGATAATCGGCCAGCCGGGTTTCCGGGTCGCGGATGCCCACGCGGGTCAAAAGGTCGATGATGCGCGCCCGCGCCGCCGCGCCGCGCAGCCCCTGATGCAGCGACAGGCTTTCGGCCAGCTGCTTTTCGATCGTGTGCAGCGGGTTCAGCGACGTCATCGGTTCCTGAAAGATGAAGCTGATGTCGTTGCCGCGCACCGCGCGCAGTTTCGGTTCCGACGCGTCGATCATCTCGGCCCCGGCATAGCGGACGCTGCCCGACACCACCGCGGCGTCGCCCAGCAGGCGCACGGTGGAGAGCGCCGTGACCGACTTGCCGGACCCGGATTCGCCGACCAGCGCCACCGTCTCGCCCCGGTTCACGGTAAAGCTGACGCCGCGGACGGCGGGGGTCACGCGTCCCTCGGTCTGGAAGGCGACGCGCAGGTCGCGCACCTCGAGCACCGGGAGGGCGGCGCCGGACCGGGGCCCTGCCCCGGACCCCGGGATATTTTCGCAAGGAAGAACGCCGCCGCGCGCATCGCTCATCGGAAGGTCTTTCGCGGGTCGAAGGCGTCGCGGACCCCTTCGAAGATGAAGACCAGCAGCGACAGCATGATCGCGAAGGTGAAGAACGCCGCAAACCCCAGCCACGGCGCCTGAAGGTTCTGTTTCGCCTGCAGCGCCAGTTCCCCCAGCGAGGGCGCCGAGGCGGGCAGGCCATAGCCCAGGTAATCCAGCGCGGCCAGCGACGAGATCGTGCCGGTCACGACGAAGGGCAGCATCGTCAGCGTGGCCACCATCGCGTTGGGCAGGATGTGGCGGAACATGATCGTTCGGTCGCCGACCCCCAGCGCCCGCGCGGCGCGGACATATTCAAAGTTGCGGGCGCGCAGGAACTCGGCCCGCACGACGCCGACGAGGGCGGGCCAACCGAACAGGATCGACACGAACACCAGCAGCCAGAAGCTGCGCCCGAGGATCGCGAACAGGATGATGATGACGTAAAGCGAGGGCGTGGACCCCCAGATTTCCAGCAGCCGCTGGAACACCAGGTCGGTGCGCCCCCCGAAATAGCCCTGCACCGCCCCCGCGGCGATGCCGATCACGGACGAGACCGCCGTCACGATCAGCGTGAACAGGATCGACACCCGGAAACCATAGATCACCCGCGCCGCCACGTCGCGCGCGGTGTCGTCGGTGCCCAGCCAGTGGTCGGCGTCGGGCGCGCTGGGGGCGGTGCCGACGTCGTTGACGGTGCGGTAGTGATAGGGGATCGGGGGCCAGATCATCCAGCCGCGGTGGACAGGCTCGCCCGCGACGCTGCCTGTCGCGGCCTCGGCCATGATCGCCTCGGGGTCGTCCCAGCATTCCTGGCGCCCGCCGGACACGATCAGGCACTGCACCGCGGGGTCGGAATAGATCGCCTCGGTCCCGAAATCGCCGCCGAAGGCGGTTTCGGGATAGAAGCGGTAGGCGGGGAAATGCAGCTCTCCGCGATAGCTGACGACGATCGGCCGGTCATTGGCGATGATCTCGGCGAACAGCGACAGCACGAAGATCGTGGCAAAGATCACCAGCGACCAGAAGGCGCGGCCGTTGCGGCGGAAATTGCGCCAGCGGCGCTGGTTCAGGGGCGACAGTCTCATCCGGCGCGTCTTTCGAAATCGATGCGCGGATCGACCAGCACATACATCAGGTCCGACAGGATCCCGATCAGCAGCCCCATCAGGCCGAAGACGTAAAGCGTGCCGAAGATCACCGGATAGTCGCGCTGGACCGCCGCCTCGAACCCCAGGCGGCCAAGGCCGTCGAGCGAAAAGATCGTCTCGATCAGGATGGACGACCCGAAGAAGACGCCAAGGAACAGCGACGGGAACCCCGCGATCACGATCAGCATCGCGTTGCGGAAGACATGGCCATACAGCACCTGCCGTTCCGCCAGCCCCTTGGCGCGGGCGGTGACGACGTATTGCTTGTTGATCTCGTCCAGAAAGCTGTTCTTGGTCAGCAGCGTCAGCGTGGCAAAGCTGGAAATCGTGGCCGCGATCACCGGCAGGGTGATGTGCCACAGGTAATCCTTGATCTGCCCCCAGGTGGACAGCTGGTCGAAATTGTCGCTGACCAGCCCGCGCAGGGGAAATATCTTCCAGTATGACCCCCCGGCGAACAGCACCATCAGCAGCACCGCGAACAGGAATCCGGGGATCGCATAGCCGACGATGATCGCGGAACTGGTCCAGGTGTCGAAGGGCGTGCCGTCCCGCACCGCCTTGCGGATGCCCAGCGGGATCGAGATCAGATAGGCCAGCAGCGTGGACCACAGCCCCAGCGTGATGCTGACCGGCATCTTTTCCAGCACCAGATCGACGACCGAGATCGAGCGGAACCAGCTTTCGCCGAAATCGAACCGCAGATAGTCCCAGAGCATCGACGCGAACCGCTGGACCGGCGGCTTGTCGAACCCGAACTCGCGTTCCAGTTCGGCGATGAACTCGGGCGGCAGGCCCTGGGCGCCCGCGTATTTCTCGGCCCCGCCGCCGCCCTGCCCGGCGTCGCCGCCGCCCGCGATGTTGCGGAACACGTCGCCCTCGCCCTGGACGCGGGCCACGATCTGCTCGATCGGGCCGCCGGGGACGAACTGCGTCAGGGTGAAGTTGACCAGCATGATGCCGATCAGCGTGGGCACGATCAGCAGCAGCCGTCGCAGAAGATATGCGCCCATCGGGTGATCCTGCCCCTGCCCGGCGGTGGCGCTAGCGCAGCGCCCCGGCCTTTTTCAGCTTTTCAGCCTTATCGGCATCGAACCACCAGAAATCAAGCTCGCCCAGGGCATAGGGGGGCAGCGTCTCGGGGTGGGCATACTGGTCCCAATAGGCGACGGTGTATTTGGCCTTGAACCACTGCGGCACCCACAGGTGGATCGCCCGCAGCGCACGGTCCAGCGCGCGCACCCGCACGGTCAGGTCGGCCTGCGTCGTCGCCCCCTCGACCAGGGTGATCAGCCGGTCCACGGCGGGATTGGCAAGTCCCATCGCGTTGAACACATCGTTGGTCGATGCGCTGCCGAAATACTGCTGCAGCCCGCCGCCGGGGATCGGATCCTGACCCAGATGCACGTTGATCATGTCAAAGTCATGGCTGCGCTGGCGGCTTTCCATCTGCGCGTCGTCCACGCGGGAATGGACCGCGTCGATGCCGGCAGCGCGCAGGTTTTCCACATAGGGGTTGATGACGCGGTCGAAGGTCTGGGATTCGTTCAGAATCTCGACCCGCAGCGTCTGGCCTTGGGCGTTGCGGCGCAGCCCGTCGCGGGCGCCCTGCGGGATCGTCCACCCGGCGTCGTTCAGCAGCGCCGCAGCCTGGCGCAGGTTGCCGCGGTCCAGCTGGCGCGCCCCGCTGACCGGCGGCTCCACCGCGGGATCGGTCAGCACGCCCGGCGGCAGGTCCGCGGCCAGCGGTTCCAGCAGCGCCAGCTCCTCGGCCCCGGGGGTGCCGGTGGCGGCCAGTTCGCTGTTGTCCCAGAAACTGCCGACACGTTCGTAAAGACCATAGAACAGCGTCGAGTTCGCCCATTCGAAGTTGAACATCAGCCCGATGGCCTGCCGCACCCGGATGTCCTGGAACTGCGGGCGGCGCATGTTGATGGCCCAGGCCTGGCCGTTGGCGATGTTGCCGTCCGGCAGCTCGGCCTTGACGACCCAGCCCTGGTTCAGCGCCGGAAAGTCATAGCGGGTGGACCAGATGATGCTGCTCGCCTCGTTGCGAAAGGTGTATTCGCCGGCCTTGAACGCCTCGAAGGCGGTTTCATAGTCGCCGAAATATTCGATGCGGATGCTGTCGAAGTTGTTGCGGCCAACGTTGATGGGCAGGTCCGCGCCCCAATAGTCGGGATTGCGCTTCCACGTGACGGAACGGCCGATGTCGGCCTTGTCGAACAGATAGGCGCCCGACCCGATGAAAGGTCGGTTCGAGCTTTCGGCCAGATCGTGCTGGTTCGCCGTGAAATCGGCCTGCGAGAAAACCGGGATGCCGCCGACCTGCTGGATCACGTCGCGGCGGGGATAGTCGGGGGTGAAGGTGAACCGGATGCGGCGGTCGTCCAGCACCTCGGCGCCCGCGACCTGCTGACCCAGCACCGCGCGATAGGACGACAGCCCCTTGTCGCGCAGCTGTTCATAGGAAAACAGCACGTCCCGCGCGGTCAGCGGCGTGCCGTCGGAAAAGCGCGCGCCGTCGCGCAGGGTGAAGATCACCCAATCGCGGCTTTCAGGATACTCGATCGTCTCGCACAGCAGGCAATAGGCGGCGCCCACCTCGTCGGCGGTGCCGGTCATCAGGCTTTCCAGCATGGTCGTGGACAGCGCCGCCGCCCGGCCTTTCAGCGTGAACGGGTTATAGCTGTCGAACCCGCCGGGCGCCCATTCGCTGATCTCGCCGCCCTTGGGCGCGTCGGGGTTCACATAGGCGAGATGCGCGAAATCGGCAGGCAGCTTCAGCGTGTCGAAGGTGGCGATCCCGTGGCTGACGATGGTTTCGCCTGTATCCGCCGAGGCGACCGGGGCCGCGGCTGGGGCGGGGACGGCGGCTGGGGCGGGGGCGGCGGGGTCCGCCGTCTGCGCAAGGGGCGTCTGCGGCGACACCGCCACGGCCGCGATCCCGACCGCCGCCGCCGTCAGCCATGCGTGCGCTGTCATCATCGCCATCCCTCTGCCGCAGCCAATGTCCATCGCCCGCGACGCTAGGCCACCGGGGGACGCGCCGGCAAGACGGCTTGCGCTTTCGTGACCGGGCAGGCCGCGCGCATGAAAACGGCGCGGGGATCATCCCGCGCCGGACAATCGGTTGCCGGTTGCCGGTTGCCGGGCGGTTACTGGACGGACTGCAGATAGGCGATCAGGTTCGCCCGTTCCTCGGCCTTTTTCAGCCCGGCGAACGCCATCTTGGTTCCGGGGACGACACCCTTGGGGTCGGTCAGGAAGACCTGCAAAGGCTCGGGATCCCAGGCGCCGCCGTGGGCCGTCATCGGATCGGAATAGCTGAACCCCCCGACCGAGGCCACGGCGCGGCCGACCACGCCGTTCAGATGCGGACCGACGCCGTCGGTGCCGTCAACCTTGTGGCAGGCCTTGCACTTGCCGAACACCTTTTCCCCCGCAGCTGCGTCGGCCGAGGCCAGCAGCGTCGCGAAATCGGGGCCTTCCTCGGCGGCGGCTTCCTCGCCCCCGGCTTCGGCGTCCGCCACGGCGATGGAGTAGGCTTGCGGATGCGCCTCGCCCTCGGCGACATGACCCGTCGGCCCGACATGATACAGCGACGAGGCGAACCACGACGCCAGCAGCAGGAACAGCAGCGAACCGATCAGCGCCCCGGCTGCCTTGGTCACCGTCATCGTGTTGAACATCGCGTCTTCCCCTGCGGTCCCGGTCTTGCGTTGCGCGCTATCTATATGCACTCGGTTTGCCGGTTCAAGGTTTAGTTCGCCCCCCCGGTGGCACCACCGCCGCGGGCCGCCCTTGCCGCTTTCATCGCGCCGCGCGCCCTGCTAGGTCCGCCCTGCCCATTCCCTGCAAAGGTGCCCGTCATGTCCCAACCCTCCGCGTCGCCCCGACAGGACATCGCCCGCGGCGGCCGCATCGCCTTTCAGGGGGAACCCGGCGCGTATGGCCATCAGGCCTGCCGCCAAGCGCGCCCCGACATGGAGGCGATGCCCTGCCTCACCTTCGAGGACACGGTCGAGGCGTGCCGGTCCGGCGCCGCCGACCTCGCGATGCTGCCGGTCGAGAACTCGACCTATGGCCGGGTCGCCGACATCCACCACCTGCTGCCCGAATCCGGCCTGCACATCATCGGCGAGACGTTCGTGCGGGTCCACATCAGCCTGATGGGCCTGCCCGGCACCAAGGTCGCCGACATCACCGAGGCGATGAGCCACACTGTCTTGCTGGGCCAGTGCCGCAACTTTCTGCGCGCCCATTCCATCCGCACCGTCACCGGTCCCGACACCGCCGGCAGCGCGATGATGGTGGCGCAGGCGGGGCTGCGGCATCGCGCCGCGCTGGCCAGCCCGCTGGCGGCGGAAATCTATGGGCTGGACCGGCTGGCCGACGAGATCGAGGACCGCCAGAACAACACCACCCGCTTTCTGATCATGGCGCGCGACCCCGACACCGCACGCCGCCCGAACGCGGCCGGGCGGGCCGACATGATGACGACCTTCGTGTTCCGGGTCCGCAACATCCCCGCCGCGCTTTACAAGGCGATGGGGGGGTTCGCCACCAACGGCGTCAACATGACCAAGCTGGAAAGCTATATGGTGAACGGCGTCTTCACCGCGACCCAGTTCTATGCGGACGTCGAAGGCCATCCCGACGATCCCGCGCTGGCCCGCGCGCTGGACGAGCTGCGCTATTTCACCAGCGCGCTGACGATCCTGGGGGTGTATCCGGCCGATCCGCTGCGGGCCGAACAGCGCCGGTCGGACTGAACTGCCGCCGCGGCGCGGATGCGCGAAGATGCGGGCGGATCAGGCGGCGCGGCGCGCGGCCAGGTCCGTCACCAGCTCTCCGATGCGCTTGGCGAACTTGCGGTCCAGTTGCGCCTTGCCCAGCTTGGCGGTTTGCAGCATCAGCCGCGCGCGCATGTTCCGGGGCTTGGCCACCACCTCGAAGATCAGGCGCGACTTGCTGCGCGTCAGCCCGATCACCGACATGTCGATGGTCAGGTCCAGCGGCTCCGACTGTCCAAGGATCACGATCTTCTCCGGCCGGTCGAACTGCGTCACGTCCAGCCGCAGTTCCCGCCGCTTGCCGCGCAGGTCGAAAGCGACGTCCCAGGCGATCCTCGCGCCGGGTTCCTGGGCGGGGTCAAGACGCCGCACCTCGGCGCCGCGCCGGACCAGCACACGCTCGATCCGGTCGAAATCGGCGATGGCGGCGAACAGCTCCGCCGCCGGCAGATCGGTATCCTGTCGGGTCGAAAACTTCATGGCGGTCCCGGGGCAGATCGATTGCGCGCGGTCTATCCGGCACAACGGGGCGTTGCAAGCAAGCCATAGGCGATTTCCCCCGCGCGGCCGCCGTCGCAGCCGGGGCTTGTGCGGTCGGCCGAAATCCGCTCAACCTTGAGGAGAGCGGTTGACCTGGCGAGGCATCATGGACGGAAGCAGCGCGAGGCCGGACCCGACCCGCGGGATCAGCCTTGCGTCCGGGGATGCCACGCCGAAGGCCGCCTTCGGGGCCGCCCCGCGCGTCCGGCTGCGGGTCATGGCCACGACCGACCTGCACATGCACATGCTGGGCTATGACTATCTGCGCGACGAGCCTGCGGCGGGTGTTGGCCTGCAGGGGCTGGCGCCGCTGATCCGGCGCAGCCGGGCCGAGGCGGGCGACTGCCTGCTGGTGGACAACGGCGATTTCCTGCAGGGCACGCCCCTGGGCGATTTCCTCGCCTCCCCCGCCGAGATGAGGCGCGGGCGGACGCACCCGGCGATCGCCGCGATGAATGCGCTGGGATATGATGCGGTCACGCTGGGCAACCACGATTTCCATCATGGCGCCGACTTTCTGGTCCGCACGCTTGCGGGCGCCCGCTTCGGCGTCACCTGCGCCAACGTCCGCATCCGCGGCGCCCGCGGGCTGGTCGCGCCGGGGCTGATCCTGCATCGCAGCATCCGCGCCGACGACGGCGCGCACCACCCCGTCGCCATCGGCATCCTGGGGGTGACGCCGCCCGGCTCGCTGGCCGTGGACCAGGCGGTCGCGCGGCGGGTGGCCACGGAATGCATGGTCGCCGCCGCCGCACGCGAGGCGGCGCGCCTGCGCGCCGACGGGGCCGACCTGGTCATCGCGCTGTGCCACAGCGGCATCCACAGCGGGACGGCGCTGCCGATGGCGGAGAACGCCGCCACCTCGGTCGCGGCCCTGCCCGACGTGGACTGCGTCGTCGCGGGGCACACCCACATGGTGTTCCCCGGCCCCGGCTTTCCCGACGACCCGGCCATCGACGCCGCCCGCGGCACGCTGCATGGCAAGCCTGCGGTCATGGCGGGGTTCTGGGGGTCGCATCTGGGCATCATCGACCTGGAACTGGCGCGCAAAGACGGCCGCTGGCAGGTCGCGGATTTCCAGTCTCGCGCGGTCCCGGCCGCCCCCGCGCCGCCCCTTGCCGCGCCCGCGCCTGCTCAGCCCGTGGGCGCCCTGCCCCAGCCTGACCCCCACGCGCTGCCGGCCGCCATGCTGCGCGGGGACGCGGCGGGGCAGATGCGCCGGCGTTCCCCCGGCGTCGCGCCGGGCGGTCCCGTCGCACCCAAGTGCCCCTCGGGCGACGTGATCGCCCCCATCCTCCGGGCGCATCAGCAGACCCTGCGGCGCTTTCGCCGCCGCATCGCGCATACGGAATCGGCGCTGCACAGCTATTTCTCGCTGCTGGGCGAGGATCGCGCCCTGTCGCTGGTCGCGATGGCGCAGCGCTGGTATCTGCGCCACTCGCTGGGACGCGGCGGGCTGCCGATCCTGTCGGCGGCCGCGCCCTATCGCGCCGGGGGGCGTGGCGGGCCGCGCCATTACACCGACGTGCCGCCCGGCCCGCTGACCGCCCGCGACCTGGCAAGCGTGTATCATTTCCGCAACAGGCTGGTGGCCGTCCTTGTGACCGGCGCGCAGCTGGTCGAGTGGCTGGAACGATCGGCCAGCATCTTCCGCAGGCTGCGGCCGGGGACGGACGACCAGATGCTGATCGACCCGGATTTCCCCAGCTATTACTTTGACGTCATCGACGGCATCAGCTGGCAGATCGACCTGACCCGGCCCGGCGCCTTCGACGCCGAAGGGCGGCCGCGTCCGGGCGGCGGCGGCCGGGTGCGCGACCTGCGCCGCGCGGGGCAGCCGGTCGCGCCCGGCGAACGGTTCGTGCTGGCCACCAACAGCTATCGCCTGTCGGGCTGCCCCGTGTTCCGCCCGCTGGCGCGCCACCTGCCGGTCACGCTGGACGACGGCGCGATGGTGCCGGACGTGCTGCACCGCTATGTCGCGGCGCGCCGCCGCATTGCCGTCGCCGACCGCACGGGCTGGAGCTTTGCGCCTGTCCCCGGCGCGACCGCGCTGTTCGACACCGCCCCCGAGGCGCTGGCCCACATGCCCGCCCTGTCGCGCGCCCGGGTCGAGCCTGCGGGCGACGGTCCCGCGGGGTTCGCCCGGCTGCGCCTGCATTTCTGACGCCGCATCCCGCTTGCATCCGGGCGCCGGACCGCCTATCTGAACGGCGAGAGGTTGGCGCGGGCGAGCGCCTCGCCAACCCGGTCAGGTCCGGAAGGAAGCAGCCGTAACGAGCCCCGCTTGGGTCGTTGTCCAGCCTCTCACCCCCCCCCTCTCCTTCCTTTCAGCCTCGTCAGCCGCTTGCGGCGGCGCGGTGGGCTTTCTATAACCCCGGCGATGTTTTTCGCGGGCCGGATCATCCGAATTAGCCGCCCGGTGGCGTGAGGTTTCGCGCCGCCGGGATGTCGCCTGCCTGACCGCCAGCCAAGGATTCCGCCCCGATGACAGCGCCCGACACGACCGCCGACGCGACCCGCACCGCAACCGTCCCCGATTATCGCCCGACGGTGTTCCTGCCCGAAACCGATTTCCCCATGCGGGCGGGCCTGCCGCAGCGCGAACCCGGCTGGCTGGCCCGCTGGGAACGGCTGGGCGTCTATGACCGCCTGCGCGCGCAGGCCGGGGGTCGCGCGCCCTTTGTCCTGCACGACGGCCCCCCTTATGCGAACGGGCACCTGCACATCGGGCACGCGCTGAACAAGGTGCTGAAGGACTTCATCGTGCGCAGCCAGCAGATGATGGGCCGCGACGCGCGTTATGTGCCCGGCTGGGACTGCCACGGCCTGCCGATCGAATGGAAGATCGAAGAGGAATACCGCAAGCGCGGCCAGGACAAGGACGCCGTCGACGTGGTCGAGTTCCGGCAGGAATGCCGCCGCTTTGCCCAGGGCTGGGTCGACATCCAGCGCGACGAGTTCAAGCGCCTGGGCATCACCGGCAAGTGGGACGACCCTTATCTGACGATGGATTACCACGCCGAGGCGGTGATCGCGGCCGAGTTCATGAAGCTGGTGATGAACGGCAGCCTGTATCAGGGCTCCAAGCCCGTGATGTGGTCGCCGGTGGAACAGACCGCCCTGGCCGAGGCCGAGGTCGAATATCACGACCACACCAGCCACATGATCTGGGTGCCGTTCGCCGTTGTGGCGCAGCACGACTTTGCGCCGCTGGACGGCTGCATCCGCGCCGACCTGCTGGGCGCGCGGGTGGTGATCTGGACGACGACGCCCTGGACCATCCCGCAGAACCGCGCCGTCGCCTTCGGGCCGGACATCGCCTATGGGCTTTATCAGGTCACCGGGGACAAGGCGGGCAGCTATCTGCTGGCCGACAATCTGGCGGCCGAGGTCTTCAAGGCGGCAAAGCTGGACACCGGGGACTGGCAGCGCCTGCGCGACGTGCCGGCGGGCGAACTGTCGTCGCTGGTGCTGGCCCACCCCTATCGCGGGATCGAGGGCGGCGCCGGCGAATGGGATTACGACGTGCCGCTGCTGCCCGGCGACCATGTGACCGACGATGCGGGCACCGGCTTTGTCCACACCGCCCCCAGCCACGGCGACGACGACTATCAGCTGGCGCTGCGCCACGGTCTGCCGATGACCTATAACGTCATGCCCGACGGCAGCTATCGCGCCGACCTGCCGCTGTTCGGCAGTCAGGCGATCATCCAGCCGGACGGCAAGGAAGGCCCCGCCAACGTCAGCAACATCAAGGCACTGGCGGGGCAAGGCGCGCTGTTCGCCAAGGGCAAGCTGAAGCACAGCTATCCGCACAGCTGGCGGTCCAAGGCGCCGGTCATCTATCGCAACACGCCGCAATGGTTCGCGGCCATCGACAAGCCGCTGTCGGACGGCATGGGCCAGCATGGCGACACGATCCGGGCGCGGGCGCTGGAATCCATCGACCGGCTGGTGACGTGGACGCCCCGGACGGGGCGCAACCGCATTTTCTCGATGGTGGAAAACCGCCCCGACTGGGTGCTGTCGCGGCAGCGCGCCTGGGGCGTGCCGCTGACCTGCTTCACCCGGCGGGGGGCGCGGCCGGGTGACGCCGATTTCCTGCTGCGGGACGAGACGGCGAATGCCCGCATCCTCGCCGCGTTCGAGGAGGAAGGTGCAGACGTCTGGTATCGTTCGGGTTTCAAGGAACAGGTGCTGGACGGGGTGGTGAACCCCGACGATTATGACCAGGTGACGGACGTGCTGGACGTGTGGTTCGACAGCGGATCGACCCACGCCTTTGTGCTGCGCGACCGCGCCGACGGCAGCCCGGACGGCATCGCCGACCTGTATCTGGAAGGCACCGACCAGCATCGCGGCTGGTTCCAGTCCTCGCTGCTGCAGGCCTGCGCCACGCGGGGGCGCGCGCCCTATCGCGGCGTGCTGACCC
This sequence comes from Paracoccus luteus, assembly GCF_004522155.1. Lineage (GTDB taxonomy): Bacteria > Pseudomonadota > Alphaproteobacteria > Rhodobacterales > Rhodobacteraceae > Paracoccus > Paracoccus luteus. The sequence continues at coordinate 141,248 of NZ_SDEA01000004.1, forward strand.
ACGGCTTCACCCTGGACGAAAAGGGCATGAAGATGTCCAAGTCGCTGGGCAACACCATCGTCCCCGCCGAGGTCATCGACCAATACGGCGCCGACATCCTGCGCCTGTGGGTGGCGCAGGCAGACTATACCGCTGACCAGCGCATCGGCCCCGAGATCCTGAAAGGCACCGCCGACAGCTATCGCCGGCTGCGCAACACCATGCGCTATATGCTGGGCGCGCTGGCCGGGTTTTCCGACGCCGAGCGGGTCGAGCCGGCCGCCATGCCGGAACTGGAACGGTGGGTGCTGCACCGGCTGGCCGAACTGGATGGGCGCGTCCGCGCGGGCTATGACGCCTATGATTTCCAGGGCGTGTTCCGGGCGCTGTTCGACTTTGCCACGGTCGATCTGTCGGCGTTCTATTTCGACATCCGCAAGGATGCGCTTTACTGCGATGCGGCCGACAGCCCCCGCCGCCGCGCCGCGCGCACGGTCATGGACGCGCTGTTTCGCCGCCTGACGACCTGGCTTGCGCCCATGCTGCCCTTCACGACCGAGGATCTGTGGCTGTCGCGCCATCCGTCCGACGACGACAGCGTGCATCTGCACGATTTCCCCGACACGCCCGAGGACTGGATCGACGAGGCGCTGGCGGCGAAATGGGACGCGGTGCGCCGCGTGCGCCGCGCCGTGACCGCCGCGCTTGAGGTCCGGCGGACGGACAAGACCATCGGCTCAAGCCTCGAGGCCGCGCCGGTCGTCCATATCGAGGATGCGGCGACGCTGACGGCGCTGAAATCGGTCGATTTCGCCGATGTCATCATCACCAGCGCGGTGTCGCTGACCGCCGACCCCGCCCCGTCCGAGGCGTTCCGCCTGCCCGAGGTGCCCGGCATCGGCGTCGTCTTCGAGGAGGCGGCGGGCGAGAAATGCGAACGCTGCTGGAAGATCCTGCCCGACGTCGGCGACCACGCGCATCCCGCGACCTGCGCGCGCTGCGACGCTGCGCTGACCTCGGCGGGGCTGTGACCGCGCGCCGGGGCGGCCGTCCCGGCGCCAATCAAAGGAGCGCAAGATGCTTTCGACCGTGCTGATCGTCCTGACCCTGGGCCACGCCGACGGCCCGCATCTGGCGGTCACGCCAGCCGACGACGCCGCCGCCTGCGCGGCCAAGGCGGGGGCGGTGACGGCGGTGCTGGAACAGTCGGGATATCCGGTCGCGGCGGCCCGCTGCGTCGAGACGGACCAACGCTTCACGCCCTATCGCCACGGCGCGGGCGCCCCCGCCCCGGTCAACGCCTTTCGCGTGACCCTGCCCGCCGCGGGGGGCGCCAAGGCCGAGCCGCTGGCCGCGCTGTCGGACTGCACCGCCGCGCCCGACGCCGATCCGGCGGTTTTCTGCGCCCTGTCCGCTCAGGAACTGCTGGCGGACTGACCGGTCAGGCCCGCAGCCCCGCAAAGGTCATCGGATCCAGGCTGACCTGCGCAAAGGTCGGCCCCTCGGTCAGCAGGCTGACGGCGTCGTGGGAATGCAGCGATTCCTGGTGGCTGGCCACGATGCGGAAATCGCCGATGCGCGGATCGGCCAGCAACTGCTGGGCAAAGGCGCGCACGGCATCCTCGACAAAGATCGGGTTCGCCGCGTTCAGTTCGGCGAACGCCTGCTCATCCTCGCGCTTGACCATCACCTGCGTCTCGGTCGCCACGGCACGGCGGCACAGCGCGACCATATCCTCGAACCACAGCTTGTCTTCGCCCTGCATCACGACGGAAATGCGCGCGATCGACCGCTGCGAATGCGGCGTCGCCAGCTGGGCGCGGCTTTCGCGGGCATGTTCGGACAGTTCCAGCGAACAGGGGCAGGTCGAGGAATAGACATAGTCGAAATGCAGGATCCGCTGGCGCTGCCCGGCCTGGTCCACCAACTCCATCGCGATGTCGTAATACTGCCAGCCGGACAGACCGGACCGCAGCGAATCGACCCGCATCGGATAGGACAGCCGCATCTGGATGCGGGCGTCGAAGGCGTCCAGATGCTCCTTGTAGTCGTGGACCGCCGCCGCCAGCACCCCCAGCGAGAACTGCTTTTCGGCATGGGCATAGAACGACCGCATGATCCGCGACATGTTGATGCCCTTGCGGTCGGCGTCCAGGCTGACCGTGCCGGTCACGCTGGTTTCCAGCACGATCTCTCCGCCGTCCTTGGTGTGATAGCGGATCGGCAGGCGAAAGTTGGAAATGCCGACGTGCTGGATCGCGGTGCGGGCGCCGACGATCAGGCTGGCCGGGCCGTTCTGCAGGTCGGGCAGGCTGGCCTTGTATTGCTCCGAGACGGTGAAATCCGCCGGATAGCTGCGGCTCAGCGCCGGATAGACCGGGGTCAGCGGGCGGTTCTGGGTCATGGGCGCGTCCTGTCGTCCGGCCGGGCCGCCATCCGGCCCCGCCGCAATATGGGGCCTGCGGCCGCCGGGGGAAAGGGTGCGGCCTCAGCCGCCCAGGGCCTGGCGCAGATCGGCGATCAGGTCGTCGGGATGTTCCAGCCCCACCGACAGCCGCACCAGCCCCGGCGTGATCCCCAGCGCCGCCTGATCCTCGGGCGACAGCCGCTGGTGGGTGGTCGTGGCCGGGTGCGTCGCGATGGATTTCGCGTCGCCCAGGTTGTTCGAGATCGAGATCAGCCCCAGCCGGTCCAGCGCCTCGAAGGCCGCCTGTTTGGACCCGAGGTCAAAGGCGATCATCGTGCCGCCCGTGCCCATCTGCGTCACGGCCAGCGCGTGCTGCGGATGATCGGCGCGGCCGGGATAGATGACGCGGACGCCGGTGTCGGCCAGCGCATCGGCGACCAGCGCCGCGCTGTCGCACATCGCGCGGACGCGCAGGTCCATGCTGGCCAGCCCGTTCAGCATGATCCACGCGTTGAAGGGGCTGATCGCCCCGCCCGTGTGTTTGAGGTAAGGCTCGGCCACCTCGCGCACGAACTGGCGGGTGCCGCAGATGATCCCGCCCAGACAGCGGCCGCCGCCGTCCACGTGCTTGGTCGTCGAATAGATGACCACGTCCGCGCCCTGTTCCACCGCGCGGGAAAAAACCGGCGTCGCAAAGACGTTGTCCACCACGACCAGCGCCCCCGCCGTATGAGCGATGGCGCTGATCGCGGCGATGTCCATCACCTCGAGCGTCGGATTCGAGACCGATTCGAAGAACACCGCGCGCGTGCCCGGCGTGACCGCCGCCTGCCACTGGGCCGCGTCGGTGCCGTCCACCATCGCCACCTCGACGCCAAAGCGTTTCAGGATGTCGAGGACATAGAGGCACGACCCGAACAGCTGCCGAGCGGCCACCACCCGGTCGCCGGGCCGCACCAGCGCCATCAGCGCGCCGTTGACGGCGGCCATGCCCGACGCGGTGGCGAATGCGTCCTCGGTCCCTTCCAGATCGGCCATCCGGTCCTCGAACATCCGGCTGGTCGGGTTGCCGTAGCGGGCATAGATGAACTCGTCCGGCCCGACCGACTTGAACCGCCCCTCGGCCTGGCCGGCGGTGTCATAGGCAAAGCCCTGTGTCAGGAACAGCGCCTCGGCCATCTCGCCATACTGGCTGCGGCGGATGCCGTGGTGGACAGCGCGGGTGCGGGGATGCGGCGTGCGGGTGTTCGGCGTGCGGGTCATGCCGACCGGGTTACTGCCGCCGGGCGTGCAGCGCAACGCCCGCATGCATCGGCGCGCGCGTTACCCCCTTGAACATGCGCGCGGACGTTCCATCTAGGAAAAAACCGGGCCCCTCTGGCGATCCGACAGGATCGTGATGTCGGTTGACATACGCCAACCAGTGGGGACAGGCATGGATTTCCTGACACAGCTTTTTCTTGGACAACCGGTCTGGATGTGGACCGGGTTCGTCACCCTTGTGCTGGCGCTGCTGGCGCTGGACCTGGGCGTCCTGAACAAGGGCGCGCACGAGATCGGGGTGCGGCAAAGCCTGCTGACCTCGGCGTTCTATATCGCGGTGGGCGTCGCCTTCGGCGGCTTTGTGTGGTGGCAGATGGGGTCGCAGGCGGCGGCCGAATATCTGACCGGCTTCGTCGTCGAAAAATCGCTGGCGATGGATAACGTTTTCGTCATCGCCATGATCTTCGGCTATTTCGCCATTCCCCGCGCCTATCAGCACCGCGTCCTGTTCTGGGGCATCCTGGGCGTCATCGTCCTGCGCGCGATCATGATCGGGCTGGGCGCGGCGCTGGTGCAGCAATATGCGTGGGTGCTGTACGTGTTCGCGGCGTTCCTGATCCTGACCGGCATCAAGATGCTGCGGTCGGGCGACGGTCACGGCGATCTGGCCGACAACCGCTGGCTGGCGTGGCTGACGCGGCGGGCGCGCGTGACGTCCACCCTGCATGGCGAGCGGTTCTTCGTCCGTCAGGCCGACCGCTTTGGCAGGATGCGGCTGTTCATGACGCCGCTGTTCCTGTCGCTGATCGTGATCGAGATCGCCGATCTGGTCTTTGCGGTGGACAGCGTTCCCGCCATCTTCGCCATCACCACCGACCCGTTCCTGGTCTATACGTCCAACATCTTCGCCATCCTCGGCCTGCGGGCGCTGTATTTCGCGCTGGCGGCGGTCCTGCACCGCTTTGCCTATCTGAAACCTGCGCTGGCGATCCTGCTGATCTTCATCGGCGGCAAGGTGTTCGCGGCCGACCTGCTTGGCCTGGGCAAGATCCCGCCCGCATTCTCTCTGGGCGTGACCGCGCTGATCCTTGGGGGCGGCATCGCGCTGTCGCTGATCAGGACGCGCGACAGGGGCGACGCGGCGCCGCGCGCCTGATCCCTTGGGGCGCGAGCGGCCGATGGTCCGCGCGCGCCCTTGAACATTGCGCCAAGGGGCGCAGCCGCTATGCTGCGCCGTCCCGCGCGCCCCCGCGCCACGCCTGACCCGGAGCTTGCGATGCGTCCCGTTTCCCCCCTGCTGAAATCCACGCTGGAATACGGCCCGCTGCTGGCGTTCTTCGCCGTCTTCATGCTGCTGCGCGACCAGACGGTTGCCGTCGCCGGACGGCAGATGTCGGGGATCGTCTTTGCCACGCTGGTGTTCGTGCCGTTGTTGGTGGCGTCCACGCTGGCGATGTGGGCGCTGACGCGCCGGCTGTCGGCGATGCAGGTGATGACGCTGGTTCTGGTCGTCGTCTTCGGCGGACTCAGCGTGTGGCTGAACGACCCGCGGTTCTTCAAGATGAAGCCGACGATGATCTATCTGCTGTTTGCCGCCCTGCTGGGCATCAGCCTGATGCTGCGGCGCAACTGGCTGGGGTCGGTGCTGGGCGACGCGGTGCCCTTGCAGGCGCAGGGCTGGCGCGTGCTGACGATGCGGCTGACCGGGCTGTTCATCGCTCTTGCCGCCGCGAACGAGGCGGTCTGGCGCACCCAGTCGGACGGGGTCTGGGTCAGCTTCAAGACCTTCGGGCTGCCGGTGCTGATGGTCCTGTTCTTCGTGGCGAACGCGGGCCTGTTTTCACGCTATGCCGCAGGCGACAGCGGGACCGGCCCCGGCCGCGACTGAAGCCGCTGCGGCAGCAGCCGCGACCAGCGTGGCAGCGGCCGGTCGGGCAGCATGGCCCGCAGCACCCGCAGCGGCAGGCGGTCCGGCCCGGACAGCGCCGCGCGATACAGGTCGAACACCCCCGGCGCCAGATAGGGCGACCAGTGGCAGGCCCGGCAGGGCCGGTGGTCGATGCTGAACCCCAGCGCGGCCAGCCCGGCGCGGGTCGCGGGATCGTCGATCTGCACATCGACCCAGTTCCGCTGCGGCCGCGACAGGCCGAACCCCAGCGCGCGGCCCCTGCCCCCGGTCAGCATCAGTTCAAAGCCCAGGTCATAGATGTCGTTCTCGCGCGAGGTGACGTTGATCACCTCGGCCAGCATCCCCGCGGGGCTGGCGATGGCCGCTTCGGCGCGTTCGCGCAACTCTGCCGCGCTCAGCAGCACCAGCCGCCCCACCGCGCCGGGGGACGCGCGGCGCAGCGCCGCCAGCGCCACGCGCGCGCCCAGCGAATGGCCGATCACCGCGACGGGCCGCCGCGCCGTCACCGCCAGCCGGTCGATCAACTGCGCAAGATCAGCCCCCACCGCCGAGGCGCGGGCATAGGCCGCGCGCAGGCTGCCGTCCGCGTGCCACCCAAGGGCGACGGCCAGCCCCTCGGGGCCGTGGGCGGTGAACCCCAGCGCCGCGGGCCAGGACACCACGCGCCGGGCACCGGGATCGGGCGTCAGCGACAGGATGTGGCGGTGCGGATCGCGGTCCGGCCCGCCATCCGGCGAAAAGCGATAGCCGTGGATCATCACCACCACCGGCGCCCCGGGTCGCAGCGTCGCGGCCCGCGCCAGCACGGCGTCCCCGTCCTGCGCCCCATTCACAGCCATCAGCGCCATCGCGCCCCCGCAATCCCGCCCCTTGTGGCGTCTGTGGCCGAGTGTGGCGACACGGGCGTGACGGCGGCGTGAGCTTTGTGTGAAAGCGGGGGGCGCAGTCGCCTGCGACCTGCATCCTACGAGGCGACAGGCCAGTGGGCACCTGACGGCCATCGGCGGCTTGACGGGCCCCAGGACTGCAGCCACGCGAGTCGGGCGGCTTCGGAGAATGTGCGCAACGCGGCAGCTGCCGCGCGTTGCGGAGAAGCCGCAGTGATCTGGAGTCCGAACCCGAACCCGAACCCGAACCTCGAAAGCAGGCCTTTCCAACGCAAGCAACCGCGCCCGTCGCCGGGTGCGGTTGCATGGGTGCCGCCCGACGGCGGCAGAAAAGGCAGATCTTACTTGATCTTGCCTTCCTTGTATTCGACGTGCTTGCGGGCGACCGGGTCGTATTTGTTGACCGTCATCTTTTCGGTCATCGTGCGGGCGTTCTTCTTGGTGACATAGAAATGCCCGGTCCCGGCGCTCGAGTTCAGACGGATCTTGATCGTCGTCGGTTTCGCCATTGGTCCTGCTCCTCATGGGGCGCGCGGACACCGGCCGCTGCGACTTCACCCCGTCAATTCGTGAAGCCCGCCTTTTACGCGGGCGCGGGCCGAAGTCAACCGGCTTTCTTGCCCGAACCTGCGGTTCCGTCGTCCATTAGGCCCGCAGGACGCACAGGATCTTGACGACGCGGCCGGCATCATCCTCGATCGGGGTCAGGGTCGCGATCGACGACATTGCCCGCTTGCAGTTCAGGGTGATCCGCATCGTCTCGCCCTCGGACGCGTCCGCCAGGGCTGCGTGCAATTCCTCGCGGTCCGCGTGGGGCCACAGTTCCCACCAGTATCGGCCCGTCGGGACCGCTGCGATGGCCGCGGCAAGGCAGGCCATGCCGGCGGCGTTGATCTGGGTTACGCGGCCGTCGGGGTCCATCAGGATCACGGGCTGAGTCAGCTGGCGCATCAGGGCCAGTGCCAGCGAGGTGTCCACGCCCCCTGTGGCCGGTTCGGCAACGGTGTCCAAGTGGGTCGATTCGTGCAGCATGGCGTCGTCCCCCGGAATGTTGTGGATGCTTAAACTGGGGCCAACCTAACAGACGGATTCCGATCCGGGTAATCTTTTTCAACAGCTTGACAAAGGATGCGCGGACGGCCTGTAAGCCGGGTTCTGTCCGGGGGCGGACCCCCTGGATGACCATTCCTCTGGTCCCGCCGTTGCCGGCGGGATCAAGCTGCCAACCCGGATCTGCTGGGGCGCAGGCGGCCCTGCGGGGTTGCCCCCGCGCGCGATCCCTATTCGGCATTGCTCCCGGTGGGGCTTGCCTTGCCGGTCCGGTTGCCCGTCCCGCGGTGGGCTTTTACCCCACCGTTTCACCCTTGCCCCCGCACGCGGGGGCGGTCTGTTCTCTGTGGCGCTTTCCCTGGGGTTGCCCCCGCCGGGCGTTACCCGGCACCGTGCCTGCATGGAGCCCGGACTTTCCTCGGACGGCAAGCCGCCCGCGGTCATCCAGCCATCCGCGCGACGGGTCAGATAGGCGGGCGCGCGGGGCGGGTCAAGCCGGGTTCGTCCCGCGCCTGCCCCTGCGACGCACCGCCGCCGCGGGTCGCGGCGGCGTCAGAACGGCACGTCGTCCGATGCCTGCCCCGCGGGCTGCACATAGGCGGCCTTGATCGTCTTGAAGCCGGCGGGGAACTCGACCGTCAGCGTATCCTCGGCGATGCCCATGACGCTGCCGGTGCCGAATTTCTGGTGGAACACCCGGTCGCCCACGCTGAAGCGCGCGCCGGGGGTCGCGTCGATGACGACCGGGGTGCGGTGGACCGGCTGGGCGCGGGCGCCCGCCCGCTCTTGCATCCGCTTCCATCCGGGCGAGTTGTAGACGTCGGCCCGCGCCGCCTTCTCGTGCATCGCCGAGGGCACGAAGGGCTGCGCCGCGGCGCCGTAGCCGCCGCCGTAAAGGCCGGGCGGCGTCAGAACTTCGACTTCAGATTCAGGCAGTTCGTCGATGAACCTCGACGGCAGCGAGGATTGCCACTGGCCATACATCCGGCGGTTGCCGGCAAAGCTGATGGTCGCCAGCTCCTCGGCGCGGGTCAGGCCGACATAGGCCAGCCGCCGCTCCTCCTCCAGCCCCTTCAGGCCCGATTCGTCCATGCTGCGCTGGGACGGGAACAACCCGTCCTCCCACCCGGGCAGGAAGACCACGGGATACTCCAGCCCCTTGGCGGCGTGCAGGGTCATGATGCTGACCTCGTCGGCACGCTCGCCTTCGGATGCGTCCATGACCAGCGCGACGTGTTCCAGGAACCCCTGCAGATTGTCGAAGGACTCCAGCGCCTTGACCAGTTCCTTGAGGTTGTCCAGCCGCCCCGGCGCGTCGGGCGACTTGTCGGCCTGCCACATCGCCGTATAGCCCGATTCGTCCAGGATGCGTTCCGCCAGTTCGACGTGGCTGACGGCCGAATCCAGCGCATCGGCGTGCCAGCGGCCCATGCCCTCGACGAACAGGCGCAGCGCGCCCGCACCCTTGCCGGTCAGCGCGCCGTTCGCGACGGCCGCCGCCGCGCCCTCGATCAGCGACAGACCGCGGGACCGCGCCTCGCGCTGGATGGTCTGGACGGCCTTGTCGCCAAGGCCGCGCTTGGGGACGTTGACGATGCGTTCGAAGGCCAGATCGTCGGCCGGGCTGACGGCAAGCCGGAAATAGGCCATCGCATCGCGGATTTCCTGACGTTCATAGAACCGCGGGCCGCCGATCACGCGATACGGCAGGCCGATGGTCATGAACCGGTCCTCGAACGCGCGCATCTGGTGGGACGCGCGCACGAGGATGGCGATGTCGTTCAGGTCGCGCCTGCCGACGGCGTGGCGGTGGCCGCCGTGGAATGCCTCGATCTCTTCGCCGATCCAGCGGGCCTCGGCCTCGCTGTCCCAGTGCCCGATCAGGCGGACCTTTTCGCCGCCCTCGGCGTCCGTCCACAGCGTCTTTCCCAGCCGGCCCGTGTTGGCCGCGATCAGCCCGGACGCGGCGGCGAGGATCTGCGGGGTCGAGCGATAGTTCTGTTCCAGCCGGATCACCTGCGCGCCGGGGAAGTCCGCCTCGAACCGCAGGATGTTGCCGACCTCGGCGCCCCGCCAGCCATAGATCGACTGGTCGTCGTCGCCCACGCAGCAGATGTTGCGATGGCCCTGCGCCAGCAGCCGCAGCCACAGATACTGCGCGACGTTGGTGTCCTGGTATTCGTCCACAAGGATATGCCGGAACCGGTCCTGCCACTGCGCCAGCACATCGGGGTGCGCCTGAAAGATGGTGACGCAATGCAGCAGCAGGTCGCCGAAATCGACGGCGTTCAGTTCCAGCAGGCGGCGCTGATAGGCCGCGTAAAGCCGCGCGCCGTGGCCGTCATAGGCCTGCCCCTCGGCCGCGGGCACCCGGGGCGGGGTCAGGGCGCGGTTCTTCCAGTCGTCGATCAGCCCGGCCAGCATCCGCGCGGGCCAGCGCTTTTCGTCGATATTGTCGGCGGCGATCAGTTGCTTCAGCAGCCGGATCTGGTCGTCGGTGTCCAGGATCGTGAAGCTGGGCTTGAGGTGCGTATCCGCGTCGCCCACCAGTTCCGCGTGGCGGCGCAGGATCTTGACGCTGATCGAATGGAACGTGCCCAGCCACGGCATCCCCTCGACCGTCTCGCCCATCAGGCGGGCGACGCGCTCGCGCATCTCGCGCGCGGCCTTGTTGGTGAAAGTCACGGCGAGGATGCGGCCGGGCGTGGCGCGTCCCAGCGTCAGCAGATGGGCGATGCGGGCGGTCAGCGCGCGGGTCTTGCCCGTGCCCGCCCCCGCCAGCAGCAGGACGGGGCCGTCCAGCGCCTCGACCGCCTGCCGCTGGGCGGGGTTCAGCCCGTCCAGATAGGGCGTGGGCCGCGTCCCCATTGCCCGCTGGGACAGCGGAATGCGGACGGGCGCGGCGGCCGCCGCCTGGAATGCGTCGCTGTCGTCGAACTGGCTCATGCCCCGCAACATAGCGCGGATTGGCGGAACCGCAACGATTGCGTTCCCCGTTCGTTCACTTTTGCCGCGGTGCCGGTCAGTCCAGCCGGATGGCGGCCAGGATCGGGCCGGGCAGCCCGCCGGGCAGGGTCTGCTGCGCCAGGATGGCGTGGCGCGTGTCGTCAGGGAACCGGCCGTCGGGCTGGCTGCCGGGGGTCACGGTCAGGCGCAGCGGCGTGCGGGCGTCCCAGCGGTTCAGCGTCTCGGCACCCAGGACGATGTTGGCGTATTCCACGGTGCGGCCCCGGTTCTCGCCCGCGCGGATCGTCACGGATCGCCGGTCGGCATAGCGAATCAGCGTGATGTCGACCCCGCCGGGGATGGCTGCGCGGGGCATCAGGTCAATGACGAAACGGCCGTCCTGTCCGCGGGCGGTCACGCTGACGGCGGCGGGCCGGGCGGCGTGTTCGTCGATCAGCGCCACAAGGCTGCCGCGCTGGACCGTGATCAGCGTGTCCTGCCCGTCCACGATGATCTGCGGCGTATAGACCCCCCGTTCGCCCGCCACGTCGGCATAGGCCTCCTGACGGGCGGTATGCTCTGGCCGGGCGAAATCGTCGGCCCAGCCCAGATAATCCCAGTAATCGACATGCCACGCCAGCGGCAGCACGTCGGCCCGCCCGGCCAGCGCCGCGACCAGCGCGTCGGCGGGCGGGCAGGACGAACAGCCCTGCGCGGTGAACAGCTCGACGACGACCGGGGGCATGCCGGCCGGGCCGCGTGCGGCGGGCGGGGGCGGCGCCGCGAGCGCCAGCGGGTCCGGCGGCGCGCCCTGCGGGGTCAGCGCCATATAGCCGCCCGCGTCCAGCGTCGATTCCCCCTCGGGCGCCTGGATGACGGCGATGCCCGGCGTGGCCTCTGCCTGCGCAACCGGCTGTGCGCCCACGGGCGCCGACACCGTTGCGGCCCCTAGCAGCAGCAGCGCCAGCGCACCGCCGGACACGGCCGGACGGGCAGAGATCTTGTGCAGGACGCGGCGGAAAGGGGGCAGGACGGGGATCATCATCACCCCGGCATTTAGGCCACGGGGGGCAGCGGGACCAAATCAACGATGCGTTAGCGCGCCGCGATGCGGCATGACCCCGCCGCAGCGGGGTGCGCCCAAGCCGCGCAGGGCTGCCGGGACCGCTTGCACACGCCGGGCGCACGGTATACTATGGCATACAAAGACGCCGTGCCCCGTCCCGGACCGCCCTTCCGCCTTGTGCGGGGGCGGAAAACCGGGCAAGCGGGGCGCGTCGTCAGCCCTGTTGCCACCCACTTGAGGAAGCACCGCCATGCCGATCGTCACCGGAACCGACACCGCCAAGACCCGCCGCGACCTGACCGTCGACGGGCAGACCGTCGCCTATTACTCGATCCCCGCCGCAAGCGAAGCGGGTCTGGGCGATTTCTCGCGCCTGCCGGCCGCGCTGAAGGTTGTGCTGGAAAACATGCTGCGGTTCGAGGACGGCGGCTTCACCGTCTCGACCGACGACATCCGGGCCTTTGCCGCGTGGGCCGAGAACGGCGGCAAGTCCGACCGCGAGATCGCCTATCGCCCCGCCCGCGTGCTGATGCAGGATTTCACCGGCGTTCCGGCGGTCGTCGACCTTGCCGCGATGCGCGACGGCATCGTGGCGCTGGGTGGCGACGCGCAAAAGATCAACCCGCTGAACCCGGTCGATCTGGTCATCGACCACTCGGTCATGGTGGACGAGTTCGGCACCCCCCGCGCCTTCCAGCGCAACGTCGATCTGGAGTACGCCCGCAACATGGAACGCTATCAGTTCCTGAAATGGGGACAGGGCGCGTTCAACAACTTCCGCGTGGTGCCGCCGGGCACCGGCATCTGCCATCAGGTGAACCTGGAATATCTGGCGCAGACCGTCTGGACCGACACCGACCAGCAGGGCGCGACCGTCGCCTATCCCGACACGCTGGTCGGCACCGACAGCCACACGACGATGGTCAACGGCCTGGCCGTGCTGGGCTGGGGCGTGGGAGGGATCGAGGCCGAGGCCGCGATGCTGGGCCAGCCGATCTCCATGCTGATCCCCGAGGTGGTGGGCTTCAAGATCACCGGCGCGCTGCGCGAGGGCGTGACCGCGACCGACCTGGTGCTGAAGGTCACCAAGATGCTGCGCGACCACAAGGTCGTCGGCAAGTTCGTCGAGTTCTATGGCGCGGGCCTGGACAACATGCCGCTGGCCGACCGCGCGACCATCGCCAACATGGCGCCCGAATACGGCGCGACCTGCGGGTTCTTCCCGGTCGATGGCGTCACCCTGCGCTATCTGCGCCAGACCGGCCGCGACGAGGCGCGCATCGCGCTGGTCGAGGCCTATGCCAAGGCCAACGGCCTGTGGCGCGACGACAGCTATGCGCCGGTCTACACCTCGACGCTGGAACTGGACCTGGGCGAGGTGGTGCCCGCGATTTCCGGCCCCAAGCGGCCGCAGGACCACGTCGCGCTGGATGCGGCGGCCGAGACGTTCAAGGCATATATCCGCAGCCTTCCCCCCGCCCCCACCGCCCCCGCCGCGCAAAAGGCGAAGATGACGGCCGAGGGCGGCGCACCTTCGCCCGCGCCGCAGGACATCCCCGGCGGCGACCGCGACGGCATGCTGGCGCGTGGCGCGGTCGAGGGGCAGGACTATCAGCTGCGCGACGGCTCGATCGTGATCGCCTCGATCACGTCCTGCACCAACACCTCGAACCCGTATGTGCTGATGGCTGCGGGCCTTGTCGCCCGCAAGGCGCGCGAACGCGGCCTGAACCGCAAGCCGTGGGTCAAGACCTCGCTGGCGCCCGGGTCGCAGGTGGTCGAGGAATACCTCAAGGCCGCCGGCCTGCAGGAAGATCTGGACGCGCTGGGGTTCAACCTGGTCGGGTTCGGCTGCACGACCTGCATCGGCAACTCGGGCCCGCTGGCCCCCGAGATTTCCAAGTCGATCAACGACAACGATCTGGTCGCTGTGTCGGTGCTGTCGGGCAACCGCAATTTTGAAGGGCGGATCAGCCCCGACGTGCGCGCCAACTACCTGGCCAGCCCGCCGCTGGTCGTAGCCTATGCCATCGCGGGCGACATGAACATCGACATCACCCGCGAGCCGCTGGGCACCGACAAGGACGGCACGCCCGTCTATCTGCGCGACCTGTGGCCCACCTCGCTTGAGGTGGCGGACCTGGTGGACCGCATCGTCACGCGCGAGATGTTCCAGTCCAAATACGCCGACGTGTTCAAGGGCGACGAACGCTGGCAGGCGGTCGAGACGACGGACAGCGAGACCTATGACTGGCCGACCGCCTCGACCTATATCCAGAACCCGCCCTATTTCCAGGGCATGGCCCGCGAACCCGGCACGATCAGCGACATCACCGGCGCGCGCGTGCTGGCGATGCTGGGCGACATGATCACCACCGACCACATCAGCCCGGCCGGTTCGTTCAAGCCCGCGACGCCCGCCGGCCGCTATCTGACCGAACGCCAGGTCGCGCCCGCCGACTTCAACAGCTATGGCTCGCGCCGCGGCAACCACGAGGTCATGATGCGCGGCACCTTTGCCAACATCCGCATCAAGAACGAGATGCTGCACGGCACCGAGGGCGGCTATACCAAGGGGCCGGACGGGCAGGAAACCTCGATCTATGACGCCGCGATGGCGTGGAAGGATCGCGGCGTCCCGCTGGTCATCGTCGGCGGCGTGGAATACGGCGCGGGCTCCAGCCGCGACTGGGCGGCCAAGGGCACCAACCTGCTGGGTGTCAATGCGGTGATCGCCGAATCGTTCGAGCGCATCCACCGGTCGAACCTGGTCGGCATGGGCGTCATCCCGTTCGAGTTCACCGGCGGCGACAACCGCAAGTCGCTGGGCCTGACCGGCGACGAGGAAATCTCGATCACCGGCCTGGCCGACGGCTTCCGCCCGCTGACGATGGTGCCCGCCACCATCCGCTTTGCCGACGGCACCGAAAAGACCGTGCAGCTGAAGGCGCGCGTCGATACCGAGGTCGAGATCGACTATCTGAAGAACGGCGGCGTGCTGCACTACGTCCTGCGGAACCTCGCGAAGTCCTGATCGGCGGAAACCGACCATCACGCCCCCGACGCCCCTCGCGCAGATTGCGCGGGGGGCGTTGTCATGAGACGGTCGTGCAGAGGGGCAATGACAATCGCTAGCGGGCCGGCAAGGCCCCGTTCAGGTTGGTAACCCGCTGCATCGCAGCGGATTTCTGCGGCTGCTTGCCGCATATCTGCATCACGCAAACCGGCGGAGAATGACATGGCGACCATCATTGGAAACGGATCGGCCAACCGGCTGCTCGGCACGAACTTTGCTGACCTCATCCGCGGGCTGGACGGCGACGACACGCTGTTCGGGCGCGGCGGAAACGACACCCTGTTCGGCGGCGATGACGCCGACCGCCTTTGGGGCCACGACGGCAACGACACGCTGAGCGGCGGCGAGGACAACGACCGCCTGTATGCGGGCGACGGCAACGACCTGCTGATCGACGACGAGGGCGACGACTTCTTCGACGGCGGCACCGGCGCGGACCGCATCTGGGCCGACGAGGGCAACGACACCATCGTCGGCGGCACCGGCGCGGACCAGATCTATGCCGACGAAGGCAACGACCGCATCGACGCGGGCAGCGAGGACGATGGCGTGGCCGCCGGCGAGGGCAACGACTATGTCGTCCTGGGCGGCGGCGCGGACCTGGCCATCGGTGGCGAGGGCGACGATTCGCTATTCGGCAACCTGGGCAACGACACGCTGATCGGCAACGAAGGCAACGACGTGCTGGCAGGCGGGCTGGGTCACGACATCATGACCGGGGGCGAGGGCGCTGACCGCTTCATCTTCACCCAGGGGCGCGACGTGATCCGCGACTTCGACAATGGCGACGACCGCATCGACGTGCAGCAGTTCAACCTGTCCAGCTGGGGGGCCGTGCGGACGCAGCTGATCCAGCAGGGCGACGACGTCGTGTTCGTCTATCACGGCAACACGCTCCGCATCGAGGATACGCAGATCGCGCAGATGGATGCGAGCGACTTCATCTGGTAAGCTGGCGCGGTCCTGAACGACAAGCGGCGGCCCTTGGTGGCCGCCGTTCTCGTCCCAGTTTGCCCGGTTCAGTCCGCGGCTGCCGTCGCCTGCCCTGCGGCGGCCAGCGCCTTGTCCAGTTCGGGGCGGAACCGCTGGCGGTAATCGTCCCCGACCAGCGGGCCGACATAGCGGAACAGCACCGTTCCCTGCCCGTCCACGATGAAGGTTTCGGGCGGCGCGGTGACGCCCCAGTCGATGGCGCCCCGGCCCTGCGGGTCGGTGGCGATGGCGGCATAGGGGTTGCCGTGATCGGCCAGAAAGCGAAGCGCCTGCGGTTCCGGGTCTTTCAGATCGACCCCCATCACGGGGATGCCCTCGGCCGCAAGCGCGGTCAGCGTCGGATGCTCGGCCCGGCAGGGCGGGCACCAGCTGGCCCAGAAATTGACCAGCGTCACCTTGCCGGCCCGCAGGTCGGCGTCCGTCAGCTGCACGGTCCCGGGCAGGGTCGTCGTGGGCAAGGCGGGCGCCTGCCGGCCGATCAGGGTGGACGGGATCGCCGTCGGATCGTCGCGGTTCATCCCCCACAGGAACATGCCCGCCAGCGCGGCGAATGCCAGCGGCGGCAGCGCGACAAGCGGGGAGATCCTAGCCACGGTTACGCTCCACCTGCTCCAGCGCGCGGCGGGCGCGGGCGTCGGCCAGCAGCGTCTGCGCGACCATCAGCGCCAGCAGCGCCAGCGACACGGCCCATGCGGCCAGCACCGGGCCTGCGTATTTTCCCAGTTCGATCATCCCTGAACCTCGCGCGCCAGCAGCGCCGCGGTGCGGCGGCGTCGGATTTCCGTGCGCGTGCGGATCAAGAGCAGCGTCACGAACAGCAGAAAGAACCCCAGCATGCACAGATACAGCGGATAGCTGTAGGCCGAGCTGATGCGATCGCCCGGCCGCACGCTGACCGTCGCGCCCTGATGCAGCCCCTGGTTCCAGAACTCGACGGCATAGCGCGACAGGAACGCAAAGACCGATCCGACCAGACACAGCACGCCCGTCAGGTCGGCGGCGCTGTCGGGGTTGTCCACCGCCGACCACAGCGCGATATAGCCCAGGTAGAACAGGAACAGGATCAGGAACGCGGTCAGCCGCGGATCCCATTCCCACCATGTCCCCCACATCGGCTGGCCCCAGATCGCCCCCGTCAGCAGCGCGATCACAGTCATCACCGCGCCCACCGGGGCCGCAGCCTTGGCGGCCAGCGCGCTGACATGGTGCCGCCGGATCAGCCAGACCAGCGAGGCGGCCAGCATCATCACCCAGATGTTGATCGCCATCATCGCGGCGGGCACATGCAGGAACATGATCTTGACCGTCGACCCCTGCTTGTAGTCGAGCGGCGTCAGGAAACCCCAGACCAGCCCCACCGCCAGCGACACGGCGGCGCCGCCGGCAACCCACGGCAGGATCGCGGCCGAGGTCCGCATGAACTTGACGGGGTTGGCGTATTCCCAGATCGACATGGCGTTTTCCTTAGCCGCAGCGGCGGGCCGCGGAAAGCCCCCTCACCGCAGGTTGACCCGCAGCGCGGCGGCAGCCGCAAAGGGCATCGCGGCCAGCACAGCCAGCGTTATCCCGGCCAGAAAGACCAGCGGCGTGGTCCCGTCGCCGCCTGCGGCCCCGCGTCGCACCGCCTCGGCGCCAAAGATCAGCGTCGGCACATACAGCGGCAGGACCAGCAGCGACAGCAGCAGGCCGCCGCGGCGCAGCCCGACGGTGATCGCCGCGCCGAACGCGCCCAGCATCGACAGCGCGGGCGTGCCGATCGCCAGCGACGCCAGCAGCCACGGCTGCGCCGCGCCGGGCAGGTGCAGCAGGACGCCGAACACGGGCGCGGCCAGCACCAGCGGCAGGCCGGTCGTGACCCAGTGCGCGGCGGCCTTGATAGCGACCGCCCCCTCCAGCGGCAGGGGGGCGGTGGCCAGCAAATCAAGGCTGCCATCCTCCCAGTCGAGGGCAAAGATGCGGTCCAGCGACAGCAGACAGGCGAGCAGCGCGCCGACCCACAGGATGCCGGGGGCGATGCGCGCCAGCGTCCCGCCCTCGGGGCCGACGCCAAAGGGGACCAGCGTGCAGACGATCAGGAAGAACGCGAGGCCAAGGCCAAAGCCGCCGCCCGCCCGCGTCGCCAGCCTGAGGTCGCGGACCAGCAGCGCGATCATTGCGGCACCCCGGACGGGCACAGGCGGCCGGCGGCGTCGCCCCGAACTGGCCCGACGGGGTCGCGCCGGACGCGACCGGCGGCAGGGGCGGCGTCGCGCCGGGCACGTTCGGCGGCAGGGACGGGCGCGGGCCGGGCACGGCCGGCGGCGGGGGCGGGCACAGGCCGGGGGGCGGTCATGCGAACGCCTCGTCAAAGCCGGCGGGGGCGCGGCGGGGCGCGGGGCTGCCCCGCGGGCGGTCGCCGGCGCGGTGCGGCGACAGGTCCAGCACCCGCGCCTCGGGCAGGGCCAAGTCGATGTGGGTCGCCATCAGCGCCGACCCGCCGCCCGCCAGATGGGCGCGGATCGCGGCGGCGAACAGCGCCACGGATGCGGCGTCCAGCGAGACGGTGGGTTCGTCCAGCACCCACACGGGGCGTCCCGTGACCAGCAGCCGCGCCAGCCCAAGGCGGCGTTTCTGCCCCGCCGACAGCATCGCGGCGGGGCGTTCGGCCAGCCGTTCCAGGTTCAGCGCCGCCAGCGCCGCCTGCGGCCCCGGCCCGCCGAAGACCTGCGACCAGAACGCCAGATTCTCGGCCACGGTCAGCGCCGATTTCAGCCCGTCGGCGTGGCCCGCATAGGCGATGGAGTCGGGATCGGCGGTCACCGTCCCCTGCAAGGGCGGCTGCAGCCCCGCGACCGTGCGCAGCAGCGTCGTCTTGCCGATGCCGTTCGGGCCGCGCAGGATCAGCGCCTGCCCCGCGTCCAAATCAAAGCCGATGCCCTCGGCCACCCGCCGGCCGCCGCGCGCGACGGCCACATCGCGGACCGACAGGCGGGTCACACCGGGATCAGCGCGCAGGCGACGCGCCGTCCCTCGGACAGGGTGACGTTATAGCTGCGCGCGGCCGTCGGGCTGGCCATCGCCTCGACGGCGATGCCCGCCGCCTCGAGCGTGGCGACCAGCGCCGCGGGGGGGCGGCCGATTTCCGCGCCCAGGCCCAGGAACAGCACGTCCACGCGGCCCGCCAGTGCGGTCAGGGCGGCGACATCGTCCAAGCCCCCCCAATCCCGCGCGCCCGTCGGCGTGGCGATGACCGGGCCACGCCAGACCTTGCCGCCGACGCGAAAGAACCCCGGACCATAGCCGTCCACGGGCACCCCGCCGTCGAACTCGGTCGGGCGCAGCGCCATGTCAGGGCGCGTCCTGGAACGGCGTGCCGTGGGTGTCGCTCAGCTCGGCCTTGTCCTTGACGGGCTTGGACCAGTCGCGCTTGACGCCCAGCCACAGCACGATGTTCTTGGCGACATAGATCGTCGAATAACAGCCGACGAACACGCCCCACAGCATCGCGAACACGAACCCGCGGATCACGTCGCCGCCCAGAACCAGCATCGCGGTCAGCGCGATGGCCGTGGTCACGGCCGTCATCACGGTGCGCGACAGCGTCTCGTTCGTGGACAGGTTCAGGACGTCGATCAACGGCATCGTCTTGTATTTCATCAGGTTCTCGCGCAGACGGTCGAACACGACGACGGTGTCGTTGATCGACGTGCCTAGGATCGTCAGCAGCGCGGCGATGGTGGTCAGGTCGAACTTGATCTGGAACAGCGAGAATATCCCGACGGTCAGCAGGACGTCGTGGATCAGCGCGAACACGCCGCCGACCGCGAACTGCCATTCAAAGCGCAGCCAGATATACAGCAGGATGCCAAGGGCCGCCGCGGCCACCGCATAGACGGCGGTCATGATCAGCTCGCCCGAGACCTTGGGACCGACCGATTCGACGGCGGCAAAGGTGATCTGCGGATCGACCGTCTTCAGCGCCGCCTCGATCCGGTTCAGCTCTTCGGGGCTGACCGATCCGGTCTCGTCGGTGGCGCCGATGCGGATCTGGGCGACGTGCCGGTCGGCGCCGAAGCTGGGATCGAAGACCTCGGTGATCGACACGTCGCCGATGTCCAGGCCCGACAGAGACTGGCGATAGTCGGCAACCTCGAACGCGGTCGGGCTTTCGGTGCGGATCGTCGTCCCGCCCCGGAAGTCGATGCCGAAGTTCAGCCCCATCGTCATCGTCACGATGACCGAGGCGACCATCAGCAAGCCCGAGATGCCGAAGCTGAGCCACTGCCAGCGGAAAAAGTTGATCTTGGTGTTCGCGGGAACCAGTTTCAGACGGAATGCCATGTCGGTTCCCCTACAGTTCCAGCGTCTTGGGTCGGCGCCATTGCAGCCAGAAGACGATCATCAGCCGCGTCAGATAGATCGCGGTAAAGACCGACGTGATCAGGCCGATGGTCAGCGTCACGGCAAAGCCCTTGACCGGGCCGGACCCCAGGAAGAACATCACCAAGGCCGCGATGAAGGTCGTGACGTTCGCGTCGATGATCGCGCTCAGCGCCTCGTTGAAGCCGTCGTCGATGGCGCGCACGACGGCCTTGCCCTCGCGCAGCTCGTCCCGGATGCGTTCATAGATGATGACGTTGGCGTCCACCGCGGTGCCGACGGTCAGCACGATCCCCGCGATGCCGGGCAGCGTCAGCGTGGCCCCCATTGCCGACATCACGGCCAAAATCAGGATGACGTTGGCGGTGACGGCGACCGACGCGAAGACGCCGAACAGCCCATAGCTGGCGATCATGTAGGCGACGACGCCGATCGTGGCGACGGTGGCCGCGATCTTGCCCGCGTCGATGCTGTCCTGCCCCAGTTCCGGGCCAATGGTCCGTTCCTCAAGGAACGTCATCTCGGCCGGCAGGGCGCCCGCGCGCAGCAGCACGGCCAGCTGGGTCGACGAATCGACGTCCATCGATCCCGAAATCTGCCCCGACCCCGTGGTGATCGCCTGCCGGATCACCGGGGCCGAGATGACCTGGTTGTCCAGCACGATGGCAAAGGGCTGGTGGATGTTGGCCGAGGTATAGGCCCCGAACCGCTTGGCGCCCGACGGGTTGAACCGGAAATCCACCGCCGGCTGGCCGTTCTGGTCGAAACTGGGCCGCGCGTCGGTCAGATCCTCGCCGGTAACCACGGGGGCCTCGGCCAGGGTGTAATAGACGCCCGTCTCGTCCACCGAGGGCAGCACGACATTGCCCAGCCCGGCGCTGGCGTTCGGGTCGGTGCCCCGGCCGATCACCGGGTTGAAGGTCAGCTTGGCGGTGGTGCCGATCAGCTTCTTCAGCTCTTCGGCGGACCCGATGCCGGGCACCTGGATCAGGATGCGGTCCTTGCCCTGGCGCTGGATGGTGGGTTCGCGGGTGCCGACCTCGTCCACGCGGCGGCGCACGATTTCCAGCGACTGCTGGATGGTGCGGTCGTCGGTGGCGGCCTTTTCGGCCTCCGACATCCGCACGATCAGCGTGCCGCCGCTGGCCGTGATGTCCAGATCCGACTGCCCCGCTCCGCTGAGCGACACGACCGGGGTCGCCAGCGTGCGCGCGATCTGGACGGCCTGCGCCATCTGGTCGGGGTTGCCGATCTCGACATGCAGCTCGTCGTCCGGGCCGGGGACGCGGCGCACGGCACCCACCACGTCGCGCTGCGCGGCCAGTGCCTGGCGCAGTTCCGGCCACAGCGCGGTCATGCGCGATTTATAGACGTCGGCGACATGCACCTCGCCCAGCAGATGGGCGCCGCCGCGCAGGTCCAGCCCCAGGTTGACCAGCGTCGAGGGCAGCCAGTCGGGCCACAGCGCCCGGTCCGCCGCCTGTTCAGGCGTCTCGAATCCCGCCCGTTCCGCGGCGATGACGGCGTCGTTGTGCGTCTCGACCCGCGAATAGAACAGGTTGGGCATCGCATAAAGAAGACCCAGGGCGATCAGCCCCAGGATCACCAGCCGCTTCCAGAACGGGATGTGCAGCATCGCGGGGTCAGCCGTTCGCGGCCACGGGCGCGCCGGCCGTCACGACCGACGCGATGGTCCCGCGCACCACGCGGACGCGGACGCCCGAGGCGATCTCGACCTCGATCTCGTCGTCGCGCACCGAGGTGACCTTGCCCAGGATGCCGCCCTGGGTGACGATCTGGTCGCCCTTTTTCAGGCCCGACACCATCGCGCGATGCTTGGCGAACTTGCGCTGCTGGGGGCGCAGGATCAGGAAATACATGATCGCAAACACCAGCAGCAGCGGGATGAACTGGGCGAATGCGGCTGCGCCGCCCGCGGCCGGGGCTGCGGCCTGAGCATAGGCGGGGGAAACGAACATGGGCGATCCTTCACATGGCCTGCGGTCGTCCGCGGTGGCCCCGCGGCGGATTGGCGCGCAACCTAGTCGCGGGGCGGCGCGATGTCCAGAAACCCCGGCGGCCTGCCTGTGCGGTTCCGGTCACGCTTGCGCGGGTTGCAGCGACGGTGCCCGGCATGCCGCCCCCTCGCCGGGGGACGGCCGCGATGCGCCGGTCCGTTTCGTGGACGGCCCGTCAGCCCAGCGGCTGCGCGCGTTCCACCAGCCGGGCGAAGAAGCTGGCCCCGATGGGCGCGATCTCGTCGTTGAAATCATAGGCCGGGTGGTGCAGCCCGGCCCCCGGCCCCTGCCCCAGGAACAGATAGGCGCCCGGCCGGACCTGCAGCATATAGCTGAAATCCTCGGCCCCCATCTCGCGCCCCGCCGCGGCATCGACGTTGGCCGCGCCCGCGACCTCAACCGCGACGGCGGCGGCCAGGGCGGTCGCATCGGGGTCGTTCACCGTCGCCGGGTCGCCGACATGATAGTCCAGCCGCGCCTCGACGCCGAAGGACGCGGCCTGCCCGGCCACGATGTCCTGCATCCGGCGCATGACCATCGCCTGCACCGCGGGGTCGAAGGTGCGCACGGTGCCGTTGATATAGGCGGTGTCGGGCACGATGTTGTGCGCCGATCCGGTGTGGATCTGCGTGACCGACACGACCAGATCGTCCAAGGCCTTGTGGTTGCGGCTGACGATGGTCTGCAGCGCCTGCACGATGCCAACGGCCGCGACCACGGGATCGGCCGTCTCGTGCGGCATGGCGGCGTGGCCGCCCCTGCCGGTGATGTGGATGTCGAACGCGTCCACCGCGGCCATGATCGGGCCGGGGATCGTCTGAAAGTTGCCCAGCGGCTGGTTGGGGCTGTTGTGCAGCGCGAACACCTGAGCGATGCCGAAACGGTCCATGATGCCCTCGTCCACCATGACCTTGGCGCCCGCGCCCCCCTCCTCGGCGGGCTGGAAGATCAGCGCCACGCGACCGGCGAAGTTGCGCGTCTCGGCCAGATATTTCGCCGCCCCCAGCAGCATCGTGGTGTGGCCGTCATGGCCGCAGGCATGCATCTTGCCCGGCGTCAGCGACGCATGGGCCGCGCCCGTCGCCTCGGCGATGGGCAGGGCGTCCATGTCGGCGCGCAGGCCGATGGTGGGACCATCGCCCCGGCCGTTGATGATCGCCACCATGCCGGTCTGCGCGATCCCCTCGTGCAGCTCGTCCACGCCGATCTCGCGCAGGCGGGCGGCGACGAAGGCCGCGGTCTGGCCCAGGTCGAACTGCAACTCGGGGTGCTGGTGCAGGTGGCGGCGCCAGGCGGTCATCTCGTCGGCATAGGCTGCGATGCGGTTCAGGACGGGCATGGTGGACAATCTCGCGCGGGTTCGGTCAGGGTGCCATCATCCAACCGACGGGGCCAGATTGTCCATGACCGACGCGCGCAATGAGACCGAACGGCTGATCGCCATCATGGCCGCGCTGCGCGACCCCGCGACTGGCTGCCCCTGGGACGTCGAGCAGGATTTCGCGTCCATCGCCCCCTATACCATCGAAGAGGCGCACGAGGTCGCCGACGCCATCGCGCGGCAGGCCTGGGACGAGCTGCCGGGCGAATTGGGCGACCTGCTGCTGCAGGTGGTGTTTCACGCGCAGATGGCGTCCGAGGCGGGGATGTTCGGCTTTGCCGACGTCGCGCGCGCGATTTCCGACAAGCTGGTCGCGCGCCATCCCCATGTCTTCGGCGACGAATCGCGCGACAAGTCCGCCCAGCAGCAGGTCCGCGACTGGGAGGCGATCAAGGCGCAGGAACGCGCGGCCAAGGCGGAACGCGGCACGCTGGACGGCGTGGCGCTGGGGCTGCCCGCGCTGACCCGCGCCGTCAAGTTGCAGAACCGGGCGGCGCGTGTGGGATTCGACTGGCCCGCCACCGATCAGGTGCTGGACAAGCTGGCCGAGGAAACCGCCGAACTGGTCGCCGCCCGCGACAGCGGCGACAAGGCGCATCTGGCCGAGGAAATGGGCGACCTGCTGTTCGTCGTGGCGAACCTTGCCCGCCACCTCGACATCGACCCCGAGGAGGCGCTGCGCGCCGCCAACGCCAAGTTCACCCGCCGTTTCCGCGCCATCGAATCGGCGCTGGCCGCGCAGGGTCGCCGCCCCGACCAGTCGGACCTGGCCGAGATGGACGCGCTTTGGGACGCGGCCAAGGCGGCCGAGCGCGCCTAGAACAGCGCCTTGCGCAGCATGTTCAGCGCGACCACGGCAAGGAAGATCGCAAAGATCCGCTTCAGCAGCCGGGGGTTGGTCCGGTGCGCGAGCGTGGCCCCCAGCGGCGCGGTCAGCGTGGTCATGGCGATGACGACAAGGAACGCGGGCAGGTTGACCGATCCCACCGTGAACGGCGGGGCCTTGGCCATCGGCACGAACAGGAACACCGCGACCGAGGGCACCGCGATCAGCGCCCCGATCCCCGCCGCCGTCGCCACGGCCTGATGGATGGGACGTCCGTGCAGCGTCATCAGCGGCACGCCGAACGACCCGCCCCCGATCCCCAGCAGCACCGAGACGAAGCCGATCGCCGCGCCATAGACGCCGCGCCGCGCGCCGACGGGCATCGCGTTCGCCAGCCGCCAGTCCGACCGCCCGAGCCCCATCCACAGCGCGATCAGGATGACCAGCACGCCAAAGATCGCCTGCAGCGTGGGGGTGCGCAGTTGCGCCACCATCGCCACGCCGGCCACCGCGCCCACGCCGATGGGCAGCGCCCAGCCGCGCAGGACGCCCCAGTCCACCGCGCCGCGCCGGTTGTGCGCCATGACCGACCGCGCCGAGGTGACGATGATCGTCGCCAGCGAGGTCGCAAGGCACATCCGCATCAACTCGTCCGAGCCATAGCCCGCCGCGTCGAACAGCGACACGAAGGCGGGCACCAGCACGATCCCGCCGCCGACCCCCAGCAGCCCGGCCAGGACGCCCGCGAACGCGCCCACGGCGGCGAGCGTCAGGATCAGGGGGATCAATTCGGTCATGGCGCGGCTCCGCAACGGTCGGTCGGCCATAGCGCGGCGCCGGGGCGGTAGCAAACGCGGCGACGCCTTCGGCGCGGGATGGCCGGTGGATGAACGCCTGTCGCGCGCCGGTACAAGGGCGGCGGGTTCGCAGGATGCAAACGGGTTGTCGTGAGACAGCGCGAAGCGGCCGCCGCCGTTCATTCCGCGCCCAGGGCAACAGGCGCGCCGTTGGAACAAGCGCGGGGTCGGTATCGTGGGACAGCGCGACGCGGCCGCGGCCGCCGTTCAGGCCGCGCCCACGGCCGCAAGCGCGGCGTCGTAATCGTCCAGCGTCCCGGCGCTGGCGCGTTCCGACAGGATGCGTTTCCATCCGCGCGCGCCGGGGCGGCCGTGGAACAGTCCCAGCATGTGCCGGGTGATCTGGTGCATGCGCCCGCCGGCCGACAGGTGCCGGGCCAGTTCCTCGCGCATCGCGCGGGCCGCCTCGGCCGGGTCGGCAAAGGGTGGATCGTCGCCCCACAGCGCGTCGGCCCCGCCCAGGATGTCCCAAGGCTGGTGATAGGCGGCGCGCCCGACCATGACCCCGTCCATCACCGCCAGCTGATCCCGCGCGACCGCAAGCGAGCCGATTCCGCCGTTGATCGACAGGTGCAGCGTCGGGAACGCGGCCTTGACGGAATGGACCAGCGGATAGTCCAGCGGCGGGATCTCGCGGTTCTCGCGCGGGGAAAGGCCCTGCAGCCAGGCCTTGCGGGCGTGGATCGACAGGCGGCGCACGCCCGCGTCGCGCATGGTGGCGACAAAGGCGGGCAGCACCTCGGCCGGGTTCTGGTCATCGACGCCGATGCGGCATTTCACCGTGACCTCGACCGGGCTGGCCGCGATCATGGCGGCGACGCAATCGGCGACCAGCGCGGGCGTCTTCATCAGCACCGCGCCGAAGCAACCGGATTGCACCCGGTCGCTGGGGCAGCCGACGTTCAGGTTGATCTCGTCAAAGCCGAAATCGCCGGCGATGCGGGTGGCCTCGCGCAGTTCGGCCGGGTCGGACCCGCCCAGTTGCAGCGCCACCGGCCCCGGCGCGCCCCGCGCCAGCAGCCGCGCCCGGTCGCCGTGGATGACGGCGGGCGCCGTGACCATCTCGGTGTAAAGCAGCGCGCGCCGCGACAGCAGGCGGTGGAACCGGCGGCAGGCCGGGTCGGTCCAGTCCATCATGGGCGCGACGGAAAGCCGTGACGCCCCCCACATCCCGGATTTCAATCGGTCGTTCATATCGGTCTGGACAGCCTGCCGCTTGCGAGATCGATTTTCCTATCCGGTCTTGCCCGGTTTTGCGAGCGGATTTGCTACGGCTGCTGCTCGGTCGGGGGCGGCGCCAAGAGTCAACGCCTCAGTTCAGATCATCCAACCACCCGCACTGATCCTGCTTGACAGACAACATTCTTGCCGAGCAGATAATATCTGCAAAGAGGCTTGCATAATCATGTCGCTGATCGAACGTGTGCGCACCTGCTCCGGCCGGCTGACCGGGACCGACCGGAAAGTCGTCGACATCCTGCTGAACAACAGGGCCGAGGCGCCTTTTCTGTCCGGCCCGCAACTTGCCGAACTGGCCAACGTCCACGAAGCCGCTGCAACGCGCCTAGCCCAGAAGCTGGGATACAAGGGCTATCCCGACATGCGCGCGCAGTTGCAGCGCGAGATGATGGACAGCCAGGACGCCGCCGGACGCATGCGCCGGTCCGTGGCCAAGGTGGAACGCGGCGCCTATCTCGCCGACATCGTTGCGGCCGAACTGGCCGCGCTGGAAAATCTGACGCGCTGCGTGCCGCAGTCGGACATCGACCAAGCCGCCGATATGATCGTGGCGGCCCGCCGGGTGTTCATCTTCGCCCAAGGACACGCGCAATCGCTGCAGGCTTTCCTGCAGCGCAGGCTCGACCGCTTCGGCATGACCACCACCGCGCTGTCGGGACGTGGACGCGACATCGCGGAACGGCTGGTCGCCATGCAGGACGGCGACCTTGTGCTGGCGCTCGCGTTTCGCAAGCAGCCGGCAAGTTATGGCGCGCTTGTCCGCCATGCGGGCGAGGTGGGCGCGCGCAGCATCCTCATCTCGGATCTGGCAGGCCCTACGATGGAGCCGAGGGCGGACCTTCTGCTCGCCGCGCCGCGGGGTCGCTCGGGGGCCGAGTTCCAGACGCCGACGGTCCCTTTTGCGATCGTCAACGGCATCCTGCTGACCATCGCGGGCCGCCACGAAGGGGAAATCATCGGTCGGCTGGACCGCCTGTCCGACCTTTTCGGACGCTTTGACTGACAACGAAAAGCATCAAGGGAGGAAACGATGCTGCACAGACTTCTGCTTCCGACATGCCTGACCGCGCTGGTCGGCGCAGGCGCGGCGATGGCGCAGACGCCCGATCTCGACGGCATGACGCCCGAAGAATTGCTGCCCTTGGCCCAGAGGGAAGGCAAGGTCGTGGTCTTCTCGCTGTCCAGCCGCATCGCGCGCGTCGAAAAGGCCTTCGAGGAAGCCTATCCGGGCATCGACCTGGTCGGCACCGACATGAGCTCGGTCAAGCAGATCGCCCGGATCGAGGCCGAGCAGCAGGCCGGGGTCCACGAGGTCGATGTGGTCTATCTGGCCGACACGCCGGTCGCCTTTACCGCCCTGCTGGAAGCGGGCCGGGTCCAGAACTATGTGCCGCCGCGCGTCGCGGGGGAAATCCCTGCAGCCTTCCAGGCGCCGATGCTCGCCCATCGCCTTTCGACGAAGGTGCTGATGTACAACGAGGCCGCCTATCCCGACGGCTCGCCCATCACCAACCTGTGGCAGTTGACGCTGCCCGAATGGAAGGGCCGGGTCATGATGGTGGACCCGACGCAGCGCGGAGAACTGCTGGACCTGCTGACCGAGATCGCCCTGCATCCCGACGAGATGGCCGCGGCCTACAAGGCGCAGTTCGGAAAGGATATCGAAGTCGAGGACGGGCTGGACGGCGCGGGCGAGCAGTTCATCCAGGATCTGCTTGCCAACGACCTGATCCTGCTGCCCAACAGCGACGTGCTGAACAAGGCGATCGGCGACAAGACCGCCCGGAACCCGCCGGTCGGCTTCGGCACCTATTCCGACCGCCGCGACAACGAGGAGGAAGGCTGGGCGCTGCAGATCGCCAACGACGTCGAACCCGCGAACGGCATCCTGTTCCCCGCCGTTCTTGCCATCGCCAAGGACGCGCCGCATCCGGCGGCCGCACGGCTGCTGATCGACTTCATGTTCGGCGACGATTCGCCCACCGGCGGCCCGGCCTTCGAGCCGTTCAACGTGCCGGGCGACTATGCCACGCGCGAAACCGTCGCCGACGACCCGGATTCAGTCCCCCTGGACGAAATGAAGGCCTGGACCATCGACCCCGCACGGACGGCGGCGGCCCGCCAGAAGATCGCGGACCTGATCATCACGCTGCAGTGACGCAACCGGCCGGCGCGCGGGGGCGTGCCGGCCGCCAGCCCCCTCAGGGATTTTCGCCATGACATCGCTGTCGGTCCCCATGCCGCGCAGAAGCCGGTGGCTCCGCTCGGGCGTCCTCATGCCCGCCTTCCTTCTCGCGCTCGTGTCGCTGCTGGTGATCGCGCCGCTTGGCCGCATCCTGTTCGCCACGCTCACGCCCGAGGGTATGGACGCCTGGACGGCGGTGCTGGCCAGCCGGTTGTCGGAAAACCTGTTCTGGAAGCCGCTGCTGAACACCATGCTGCTGGGGCTGGGGGTGGCGACCGGCTGCCTGCTGATCGGCGGGTTCCTCGCCTGGCTGGTGGTGCTGACGGACGTGCCGGGGCGGAACCTGCTGAACCTGATGTCCACCCTGCCCTACATGATCCCCAGCTTTGCGGCGGCGCTGGCCTGGGGCACGCTGTTCCGCAACGCGCGGCTGGGCGGTTCGCTGGGGTTCTTCGAGGCGAATGGCATCCCGATCCCGGACTGGCTGGCCTGGGGGCTGGTGCCGACGCTGATCGTGCTGATCGCGCATTACTATTCGCTGGCCTACACGATCATCGCGGCGGCCCTGTCCTCGGTCGGCGCCGACCTGGTCGAGGCCGGGCAGATGGCCGGAGCCAAGCGCGCGCGCATCTTCTTTTCCATCATCCTGCCGGTGGTGACGCCGGCGCTGGTCGCCGCATCCTCGCTGACCTTCGCGGGGGCGGTGTCGAACTTTGCAGCGCCCGCCCTGCTCGGCCTGCCGGTGCGGATGCAGACGCTGTCCACGCGCCTGTTCGGCATGATCGAGACGGGGCAGAACGAGCGCGGCTATGTGATCGCCCTGCTGCTGATCGCGGTGTCGGCGTCGCTGCTGTTCCTGTCAGACCGGCTGGTGTCGGGGCGCCGGGCCTTCACGACGGTGACGGGAAAGGGCGGACGCACCAAGCGGTTCGCGCTCGGGCCTTGGCGCTGGCCGCTGTTTGCCGTGGCCTTCCTTCTCGGCTGCCTGACCACCGTCGTCCCGGTGCTGGTGCTGGCGGCGTCGAGCCTTGCCCCGCAAAGCGGCGCGCTGTTTTCCAACTGGACGCTGCATTTCTGGATCGGCGAGGGCGGCGGCCAGATCGCGCAGGGACAGGCGGGCCTGTTCCGCAACCCCGTCCTGCTGGAAGCCCTCTGGACCACGCTGCGGCTGGGGCTGGTGGTGGCCTTCACCACCATGCTGCTGGGGCTGGCGCTTGCCTGGGTCATCGTCCAGCGCAAGGGCACGCTGATCGCCAACCTGCTGAGCCAGATCGCCTTTCTGCCGCTGCTGGTGCCCAGCATCGCCTTTGCCGCGGCCTATATCGCGTTGTTCGGGGCGCCGATTGGGCCGCTGCCGTCGCTTTACGGAACCTTTGCGCTGCTGGTGCTGGCGGCGACCGCCCATACGCTGCCCTTCGCCGTCCAGTCGGGCCGTTCGGTGCTGGGACAGGTGTCGGCCGACCTGGATGAAAGCGCGCGGCTGACCGGCGCGGGCATCTTCACCCGCATGGCCTTCATCATCTTCCCGCTGGCGGTGCGCGGTCTGATGGCCGGGGCGATCCTCGTCTTCGTCAAGATGGTGCGCGACCTGTCGCTGGTGGTGCTGCTGTTCAGCGCAAGCTCTCCGGTCCTGTCGATGGTCGCCTATCGCTATGCGTCCGAAGGCTTCATGCAGTTCGCCAACGCCATCACCCTTCTGATCCTCGTCATGTGCCTCGGCGCGTCGGTCGCGGCACATCTTTTGCAAACCCGTGTGCAGAAGTGGAAGCAACCATGAACGCCCAATCGTCCGTCACGACGGCCGCCATCGAAATCCGCGGCCTCTGCAAGCGTTTCGGCCGATTCACTGCGGTCAACAACGTCAACATCGTGGTGCCCAAGGGCGCCTTCCTCGTCCTTGTCGGTCCCTCGGGTTGCGGCAAGTCCACGCTTTTGCGGATGCTGGCGGGGTTGGAGGGCCCCAGCGAGGGCGAGATCCGCTTCATGGGCCGCACCATGTCCAGCGGCGCGGGCGGCGTGATCGCCGACGCGGGGGCGCGCGATGCCGGGCTGGTCTTTCAGTCCTATGCGCTGTGGCCGCACATGACGGTGGCCCAGAACATCGAGTTTCCGTTGAAGGTCGCCCGCTGGCCCCGGCAGCGGCGGGCCGAGCGCGTGGCCGAAGTCCTGCGCCTGCTCGACATCACCGCGCTGGCCGGACGTTATCCGGCGGAAATCTCGGGAGGGCAGCAGCAGCGCACGGCCATCGCCCGCACGCTTGCGCCCCAGCCCAGCATCCTGCTGTTCGATGAACCCTTGTCGAACCTCGATGCCAAGCTGCGCGTCGAGATGCGCGCGGAGCTGATGCGCATCCACCGCGCCACGGGGGCCACCTCGGTCTATGTCACCCACGACCAGGTCGAGGCGATGACTATGGCAAGCCACGTCGCCGTTCTGAACGAAGGCCGGGTCGAGCAGTTCGGCCCGCCCATCGAGCTGTTGCGCCACCCGCAGACGACCTTTGTCGCCACCTTCCTGGGCACCCCGCCTGCCAACCTGCTGCCGGTGGTGCGGCGGGGCGCAAGCCTGGTTCTGGGCGACGTGTCGATCGCACCGGCGAGTGTCGCTGGCGAGTTGACCGAAGCCCGGCTGCTCTACCGCCCCCAGCAGGTCGCCATCGGCCGCGTCGATGGCCGCCCTGTCCTTCCCGCGCGCTTCGCAGAAGCCGCGCCCATCGCCGGCCAGACGATGGTGACGGCGATGGTGGGCGATCTGCGCGTGACGGGGATCGCCGACGGCTATTTCACGGCCGAGCCGGGCGCCCCTCTTGAACTCTCTCTGATTGGCGACCCGGATGCGGTGTTCGCCACCAACGGTGAAAGGCTTGCCCGATGAGGCTGATACTGATGCGGCACGGCGAAACGGAATGGAACGCCGAGCAACGCCTGCAGGGGCACGACAACTCGCAGCTGTCCCAGCGCGGGATCAGCCAGGCCAGGGCCTTCACCGCCTATCTGCGCACCCTCGCGCCGGCCCGCGTCGTCTGTTCGGACCTGGGGCGCACGCGCCAGACCGCCGAGTTGATCGGCCACCACGACGCGCCCTGCGACCCGCGCCTGCGCGAACTGCACATGGGCGAATGGACGGGGCAGACCAAGCCCGACCTGATCGCGCTCCACTCGGACAACTATCACAGCTGGCGCGCAGGCTCGTTCACGCCGCCGCTGGGCGAGACCTGGGGGGACTTCCGGGCGCGCATCGGCGCGGGCCTGCGGGACTGGCTGGCGCGCGGCAAGGGGGATCTGCTGGCCATCGTCCACGGCGGCGTCGTCCGCGCGGCCTGCCACGAATTTCTGGGCCTGCCGCCATCCATGCTGGTGCCGGTCACGCCGGGAACCGCGACCATCCTGCATTTCGACCCCGCCGCGAACGGCGCGGCGCGGCTGGAGGCCTATAACATCGGCGCCGTGGCACCCGACATCTCGGTTGCCGACTGATGCCGATTGATGGCGTCATGCCTGGGAAGATGAGCCTTTTGCGCGCGCAGGCCCCAAGATCAAGGCTTGGCCAGCATGGGGCAGGCAGCCCTGTCCGCGATGGAACACCGCCATGACCTCGGGAACGCTCATGATCGTCGAGCTGCTGGGCGGGATAGCCCTGCTTCTCTGGGGTGTCCGCATGGTCAGGACGGCCGTCATGCGCGGCTGGGGCGAGCGTCTCAAGGGCTTTATCGAGCAGCGGCTGTCGAACAGTCTGCCCGCGTTCGGCGGCGGGATGGTGGTCACGGCCGTCCTGGGCAGCGCCACGGCGATGGCGCTGATCGTCGCGGGGCTGGCGGGCAGCGGCGCCATCGGCGCGGCGGCGGGCCTTGCCGTGCTTTTGGGCGCCGACGTCGGGTCGGCCCTTGTGTCGGGCCTGTTCGCGTCTGGATCGACGGCCGCGGCCAGCCTGGCGCCGCTGTTCCTGTTTGCGGGCTACGTCACCTTCAGCGCCTCGACCGAGTTCCGGCCCCGCAACATCGGCCGTCTGCTGATGGGGCTGGGGCTGATGCTGCTGGCCCTGAAGGGCATTGTCGGCGCGACCGCCCCCCTGCGCGACGCGGCGCTGTTCCACGAGGTGCTGACCGCGCTGACCCGCGAGCCTGTGCTGGGCTTTCTCCTCGGCGTCGTTTTGACCTGGGCCTGCCATTCGACCCTTGCGGTGGTGCTGCTGGTCGCCTCGTTCCTGCTGAACGGCAGCCTGGACGTGGAGGGCGCGCTGCCGGTCATCCTGGGGATCAACTTCGGCGGCGGCCTGCCCGCCGTGACCGCGACGCTGGACCAGCCGCCCGAGGCGCGGCGCCTGCCGCTGGCGAACCTGGTCTGCCGGGGCACGGTCGCGCTTGCCCTCCTTGCTGCGGTGCATCCGCTGGTCGGCCTGGTCGAGCGGCTGCCCCTTGACCCCGTTCACGTGGCGGCGGGATTGCACGCAGCCTTCAACCTGTGCGTCGCCGCGATTTTCCTGCCCTTGTCCGGGCAGGTGGTCGCGCTGGTCTCACGAATCCTGCCCGACGCGCCGGTCCTGAACGACACGCTGGCCGCACCCCGTTATCTTGACACGGCCGCCTTCGCGTCCCCCGCCGCTGCGCTGTCGAACGCCGCCACCGAAACCGCGCGGATGAGCGAGCTTCTCGAGCGCATGTTCACGACCGCGCTGGACGTGCTGGCCACGCAGCGGCTTGAGGGCCTGAAGGAGATCGAGGCGAACGATCTGCGTCTCGGCCATTATCTGCGGTCGGTCCACGGCTATCTGGGGCGGCTGGCGCAAACCCGGCTCGGCCCCGAGGAGGGCCGCAGGACGCTGGACATCATGCTTTACGCCAGCCACCTGGAACACGCGGGCGACGTCATAAAGTTCAGCCTTGCCGACCGGATCAGGACCAAGGTCAAGCTGAACGTCGGCTTCACCCCTGACCAGCAGACCGCGCTGTCCGATCTGTGCGCGATCACCACGGAATCCCTGCGGCTGGTTCCGGCCGCGGTCGCGTCGAACGATGTGGGCGCGGCGGCCCGCCTTGCCACGCAAAAGGACCGCTTCCGCCGGATCGAGGACAAGGTGGTGAGCGAGCACCTCGGCAGCGCGGCGGCCGGTCCCATGTCGTTGCGGAAAAGCGCGCTGTTCATCGATATCGTGCGCGACCTGCACCGGATCAATTCCCACATCGCCTCGTCCGGCTATCCCTCGATCCAGGCTGCGGGACTGCTGTATGAAAGCCGCATCAGAAAGCTCTGATCGCGTCTGGCGAAGCATGGGCTTTGGCTATGAACTGCCGCGATTGCGGCCCTTTTGGATCACCTTTTCAGGCAACTCTGACGTCCTCGGCCTCGGACGGGATCGATAAGGGCAGCTCTTTCGGCCCCGGCGTCATATCCTCGACCGCCGCCCGCTTGCGCCGCTTTGCCACCACCTTCGGGTTCGTAGGGAAAGCAGTCCACCGGACCGTTTTCTGATCCTCCTCACTCCGCTGCCCGGCGTCGCACGCGACGCTTGCGATCATTGTATTGCAGCCATGACAGCGCGCGTGGTCGTGGCAATCCCGTGACGAACCTGGCCCCAGTGCTTCCAGCCGCAAAAGCCCGGCAGGCAAGAAGGGGCGCCCATGCCGTGACCCAAGACTGACCCACGAGCATCGCTCGCCGGCAGGTCAGTTCCCGTTGCAAATCACATCACCGTCTGCGACGGAAAAAGCCCATCAGGATCGCGCGCATGACGGCCCACAGGCTGACGCCCCTGCTTTCCCGGACCTCGCCCCCCGCCAGCACCGCGTTGCAGTTGGCGACGAACTTTCCGAGGATGTAGTCGACCAGTCCATTCACCAGTTCGGGGCGGTTGAACTGGCCCAGCATCCCCTCGATGCGAAAGCGGAACACCACGCCAACGTCCGAACTGTCCGGCCGGGAACCCGGCCTGACCGAAAGGCCCAGCCGTCCTTCGATGTTGGACTGGCCGCCCCGGTCCTTGCCGCGGCCGGTGACCTGGCCTTCACGCGTCGCGTCGTCGGTCTCGAAAGTCCCGCTCCCCTCGAACCGTGCGGCGATCGGGCCGAAGCGGACGCTGACGTTGCCCGAAAAGGTTTCGCCGTCGGTGTTCTCGATCTGCGCCCCCGGCAGGCAGCGCGCGACGCCACGCAGATCCCGGAACAGGTTCCAGACCGCGTCGACGGAATGGCCCAAGGTCACGTTCCGGCGCACGACGGTCCAGCCGTCCTCGACGCTGGTGTCCCCGGCGGCGGCGGGCTGCGCCTCGGCCGTGTCGTCGACCCGCGCCGCGAATGGGGCGAAACCCTGCGCTGCAAGTTGCGGCATGGGCGGCGGGGACTTGGCGGGAATGCCTGCCGCGTTGCGTTCGTCGATCACATCGCAGATGGACCTGACGATCCCGACATAGCCCGTGCAGCGGCAAAGGTTCCCCGACAACTCGTTGCGGATGCGCGTCTCGTCCGAGGTTTCCAGCCGTTCCACCAGGTCGCGGCTGGTCGCCAGCATCCCGGGGGTGCAGAACCCGCATTGCAGCGCGTGATTGCGGGTGAAGGCCGCGCGAAGGCGGTCCATCATCTCGTCACCACTCCAGCCCTCCAGCGTCTCGACCCGGATGCCGTCGCAGTCACGCGCGAAGGTCAGGCAGGATCGCACCGGGCGTCCGTCGACCATCACCGTGCAGGCCCCGCACACGCCCTGTTCGCAGGCGAGATGCGTGGCCGTCAGGTTCAGCTGATCGCGCAGGATTTCGGCCAGCTGGGTGCGCGGTGACACCACGACGTCGCGGGCCTCGCCATTGACGGTCAGGCGAATCTGCACCGGACGGGGCGCGTTGGTGGCGGTCTTGACGTCGATCCGGCTTTGGTCGGTCATTCGGGGATCACCTTCTTGATGGCGCGCGACAGCGCGGTCGTCAGCAGATGCAGCTTTACCGGATCAAGGCCGTGCAGCCTTTCAGCCAGGGCGGCC
The DNA here is from genome assembly GCF_004522155.1 of Paracoccus luteus. Taxonomy (GTDB): domain Bacteria; phylum Pseudomonadota; class Alphaproteobacteria; order Rhodobacterales; family Rhodobacteraceae; genus Paracoccus; species Paracoccus luteus. The sequence goes on from NZ_SDEA01000004.1 coordinate 176,654, forward strand.
CGGATCTCCTCGTCCGCAGGGCAACCGGCGGTTCCGGCAATCGTGGCCGCCAGGTCGGTCAGGACCACAGGGCGCCCGCCCGTGGCCCCCGCGACCAGCCGGACATAGCCGGACGGCGGATGCACGACAAAGGCGCCGATCGCGTCCGCGAACTCGCCGACCTTGCGGGTCACCTTGTAATAGCCCCACAGCGCCGCGCGCATCTCGCTGCGGATTTCCACGGCGGTGATGACTTCCGCGGGCTTGATCGTGGTCCGATAGGCGCCGAGCATGAAGCCGGCGGCCGGCACCCGGCGCGTCTTGCCGCCGGTGTCCATCAGCACGATCGTGGCATCCAGCGCCGTCATGGCGGTGACCCAGTCGGCGGCGGGATCGGCATGGGCCATCGAGCCGCCGACCGTCCCCTTGTTGCGCACCGCGCGATAGGCGATGCCACGCGCGACGTTGCGCAGCATCGGCGGCAGCGGCACCGGGCTGTCGCCATCCTCGATCCGCGCATGGGTGACAGCGGCGCCGATGCTCAGGACGCCATTGCTTTCGCTGATTTCCTTCAACGCCGGGATGCCGCCGACGCCCAGCAGGGTCGAGGGCCGCGCGAGCCGCAGGTTCAACATCGGCCCCAGCGACTGGCCGCCGGCGATGATCTTGGCCGTATCCGACAAGGCGCGGGCGGCCTCGCGGGGCGTTTCGGGGTGCAGGTGATCGAAGGGAACTGGCTTCATTCGGCAGCCCTCTGCTTGGCGCGGGCATCAAGGATCGCTGACAGGACACGATGGGGCGTCGCGGGAACCTGGTTGATTTCGACGCCCAGCGGCGCCAGCGCATCGTTGATGGCGTTGACGATGGCACCGGCGGGGGCGATGGCCGCCCCCTCGCCGACGCCCTTGATGCCGTGGCGGGAATAGGGCGACAGCGTTTCGGAATGTCCCAGCCGAAAGCTCGGCAGTTCGGCCGGTCCGGGCAGGATGTAGTCGGCAAGCGTCGACGTCAAAGGCTGCGCCGCGGCGTCGTAGATCGTTTCCTCGAACAGCGCCGTGCCGATCCCCTGGGCAGCGCCCCCATAGGACTGGCCGTCCAGGATCAGCGGGTTAACGCGCCGGCCGCAATCCTCGAAGATGACATAGTCCAGGATCTGGGTGCGTCCCGTGCCCGGATCGACCTCGACGATCGCGGCATGGGTGGCGTAGGTGAACACCCCGGTGTCGATGTCGGGCTTGTATCCTTCGGTCACCTCAAGGCCCGCGGTGTTCACGTCCTCGGGCAGGCGGTCGGGATGCAGATACCAGGCCGAGGCGATATCGGCGAACGAAACCGACGCCATGTTGTGGAACACGTGGCCGTCGCGGATCTCGACATCCTCGGGTTCACACTGAAGCAGATGGGCGCCGTGGATGCGGATGCGGCGGGCCAGTTCCTCGGCGGCCTTCGACACCGCCCCGCCCGCCATCACCATCCCGCGCGACGCATAGGCGCCGGTCGAATAGGGCGTCAGCCCGGTGTCGCCCATCGTCACCTTCACGCGCGAGATATCGACCTTGAGCCATTCGCAGGCGACCTGCGCGATGCCGGTTTCCAGCCCCTGCCCAAAGCTGTGGTTGCCCGACCGCACCTCGACCGCGCCCGAGGGCACCAGTTTCACCATCGCCTGCTCGTATCCGGGCACCAGCGGCAGCCCCCAGGCTGCAAAGACCTTGGTTCCGTGCGCCGACTGCTCGGTAAAGCTGGAAAAGCCCAGGCCGATATAGCGGCCCTCGGCGGCGGCGGCCTTCTGCCGCTCGCGGAAACTGGCGGCATCGATCATCTTCGCCGCCTCGCGGGCCGCCTGCGGATAATCGCCGGAATCGTAGAACTTTCCGGTGACGTTGACATAGGGCATGGCCGCGCCGGGCACGAGGTTCAGGCAGCGCACCTCCAGCGGGTTCTTGCCCGCGGCGCGGGCGATGGCGTCCATCGTCAGTTCCATCGCAAAGCAGACGCCGGGACGGGCGACGCCCCTGTAGGGCGTGAAGGCAGGCTTGTTCGTGGCCACCGAATAGGTGCGGCACGCATAGGCCGGCACGACATAGGGGCCGGGCAGGTTGCCGCCGGCCTGCGCCGCCTCGAGGCAGGCGGTGAAGGGCCAGACGGAATACGCCCCGATATCCACCCAGATGTCGGCATCCAGCCCCAGCAGGCGGCCGTCGTCGTCGGCATAGGCGGTGATGCGATAGCTGTGTTCGCGCGTGTTGGCGCCTGCCGTCAGGTGCTCGCGCCGGTCTTCGGTCCAGCGGATCGGCCGGTCGGTCTTGCGCGCGACCCAGGCGACAGACAGTTCCTCGGGCTGCAGCACGCATTTATAGCCGAACCCGCCGCCGACGTCGGGCGCGATCACGCGGACGTTCGCCTGATCGAGGCCAAGGCACTCCGAGATGCCCGTGCGGATCAGATGCGGAACTTGCGTCGAGGTATGCACGATCAGCTGGTCGGCCTTGTGGTCCCAGTGAGCAAGGACGCCCTTGCCTTCCATAGGGTTCATCGCCTGGCGGGCCGTCTGATAGCGCCGCTCGATGACGATGGTCGCCTGCTCGCGCGCCTCGGTCAGGTCGCCGTCGTGCCGGGTGGTCAGAAACAGGTTGTCGCCCCATGCCTCGTGCAGCAACGGGGCGTCCTTCTCCAGCGCCGTGGTGGCGTTGGGGACAGCCGGCAGCGGCTCGAGATCCACGATCACCGCCTCGGCCAGATCCTCGGCCTCTGCCCGCGTGGGCGCGATGCAGATCGCGATGCATTCGCCCACATAACGCACCTTGTCCTGCGCCAGCGCCGGATAATCCGACACCTTGTAGGACGGCAGCGTCGACTGCGCCCGGATCGGCCGCAGGTCCGGCATGTCCGCAGCGGTGAAGATGCAGCCTTCGTATCCGTCCGGCTTGGTGATCCCGCGCAGCCGTGCATGGGCAAGCGGGCTGCGGACGAAGGCCGCTTCCCAGCAGCCGGGCAGCTTGATGTCGCCGACGAACGCGGCCTTGCCCTTGAGATGCCGGGCATCTTCCTTGCGAGTGACTGGCGCCCCAATTCCCGAATGCATCTGGAAGCCTTCTCCCCACCTCGTTGAGCCGGTCCGGGGTGCGGGCCCTCACCAGACCTGCGCCCCCTGCCTTGATTAGTCAGTATACGTCATAATTCTGACCGAACAAGTCGCTGGTGGTTGCGGAAACCAGAAACCTCGGGCCGAAGGATGGCTGGTCCGCGACCGCGCCAGCGCGTGCCCGAACTCACACCCGCGACTGGCGTCCGCGTCCATAGGCGTCGTTGGCCTCGACCAGCTCCGCCAAAAGCTCCAGGAACTGCCGCCGCTTTCCAGCGTCCAGCGGCTGCAGCAGCCGGTCCGAGGCGGCGCGCATGCCGGCCAGCAGCTCTTGGGTGATTCGCAGCCCCTCATCGGTGATGAAGACCTGACGCGACCGGCGGTCGCGCTGATCGACCTGACGGCGCAGATAGCCCTTGCCTTCCAGCCGCCTGACGACGTCGGCCGTGGTGGTGCGGTCCAGCCCCAGATAGGCGCCGATCTCGGTCTGGTCGACGCCCGGCCTGACCTTGACCGCCGTCAGGACACCGTATTGCACCGGCGTCACATTCTCGTGCCCGCACTCTTCGAAGAACATCGCATAGTGGATCTGGTTCAGCCGCCGGATCAGATAGCCGGGACGCCCCAGCAGGATCTGCTTTGCCAGCTCGGCTTCGTCGATCGGCAGCGATTCGGCCCGCGCGGGAAGGGAATTCATGGTGGTCACTCCTGATTGAGGTTGTCCGCACACGGATCGGTCGCGGGGGTCGGAACGGCGCGAGTGCGCCCGATCACAATGCAGTCACTCGTGTTCGCGTCATCACGTTTTTGCCCCGGGTGTCGCAAGGACATTTCCGTCCCGCGTCCCGCAACTGCCGTTTTCCCCGGCAAACTGGCTGCACGCTGCCCATCACACCTGTCCTTTTCATCTGCCCCGAACCTTTTCCTTGACGCACTTCCACGACCACGGAATAAATGTTCAGTATGCGGAGCATATACAGCCGAAGGGCACAAGCTCGCAGCAGGATGTCAGGGAGAGAGACATTGGAACGCAGGAAATTCTTGGCCAGCGTCGCTGGCTTGTCGGCGGCAGGCGCCCTTGCTGCACCGGCGATCGTGCAGGCGCAGGACGTCGTTCGCTGGCGGATGTCGACCAGCTGGCCCAAGACGCTTGACGTGATGTACGGATCGGCCGAGGCCCTGTGCGCCCGCGTCGGCGAGCTTTCGGGCGGCCGATTCGAGATCCGCGCCTTTCCGGCGGGCGAGATCGTGCCGCCGCCCCAGAACCTCGACGCCGTGTCGAACGGCTCGGTCGAATGTTGCCACACGCTGGCTTCGTTCCACATCGGCAAGGATCCCGCCCTGGCGTTCGATGCCGGCATGGCGTTCGGCCTGAACGCGCGCCAGCAGGCCGCATGGCTGCACAAGGGCGGCGGCGACGAGTTGCTGCGCAATCTCTACGGCTCGTTCGGGCTGATCAACTTCAACTGCGGCAACACCGGCGTGCAGATGGGCGGCTGGTTCCGCGAAGAGATCAAGTCGGCCGCCGATGTTCAGGGCCTGACGATGCGGATCGGTGGCATCGGCGGGATGGTGCTGTCCAAGCTGGGCGCCGTTCCGCAGCAGATCGCCGCTGGCGACATCTATCCGTCGCTGGAAAAGGGGGCTATCGACGCCGCTGAATGGATCGGGCCGCACGACGACTATCGCCTGGGGCTGCACCGCGTCGCCCCCTATTACTATTCGCCCGGCTGGTGGGAGGGCAGCGCCGCCATCACCTGCGCCGTCGGCCAGGACGCGTGGGGCCGGCTGTCGCCCGAGTTCCAGGCGATGTTCGCGGTCGCCTGCGCCGAACAGGCCCGGACGATGCTGTCCGACTATGACGCGCTGAACCCGATCGCGCTGCGCAAGCTTATCGCTGAAGGCGCCAAGATTGCGTATTTCCCCAAGGATCTGATGGATGCGGCCTTCCAGGCGTCGCAACAGCTGTGGACCGAGCTTTCCGACAGCAGCCCGCATTTCGCGGAAATCTATCCGCAGTGGAAGCAGTTCCAGGAAGAACAGGTCGCCTGGTTCCGCATCGCCGAGAATGCGCTGTCGGGCTATACCAGCAGCGCCCTGAACCAGAAGTCGTAACACGGCCGAAAGAAGGCCCGTCTCGCCCGAACCGCCGCCCCCCTTGCGGGGCGGTGGATCGATGCCCCGATGCCTCACGACAGTTAGAGTCTCATGCTTCACATCTCACGGGCCATTGACCGGTTGAACCTGGCCGTCGGCCGGATCGTCTCCTGGGTGGTCATCGTCGTCGTGGTGATCAGCGCGGGCAACGCGCTCAGCCGCAAGTTCTTCAGTCTCAGCTCCAACGCCTGGCTCGAGGTGCAGCTTTACCTGTTCGGGGTGCTGTTCCTGCTGCCCGCCGGCTATACGCTGTTGAAAAACAGCCATGTCCGCGTGGACATCCTCGCCTCGCGCCTGCCCAAGCGGGTCCAGATCTGGATCGAAATCTTCGGCCTGCTGTTCCTGATGTTCCCGGCGGTGACGCTGATCCTGATCTATGCCTGGCCGCTGTTCTGGTCGTCCCTCGACAGCGCCGAGAGATCGTCGAACGCCGGCGGGCTGCTGCTGTGGCCAGGCAAGCTGATCGTGCTGGTGGGGTTCGCGCTGCTGTTCCTTGCCGGGATCTCGCACCTCATCAAGTGCATCGGCTTTCTGCGCGGCATCAGCCCCGACCCGACGCAAAAGACCGAGGCCACCGAAGAGGCGCAGCTGATCGAAAGCCTGCGCGCCGACCTGGAAAACGAAAACAACGACAGCCGGGGGGCGAAATGACGGCCTTTATCATCGCGAATATCGCGCCGATCATGTTCGCCAGCCTGATCGGGCTGATGCTGCTGGGGTTTCCCGTGGCCTTCGCGCTGGCGGCGAACGGAATCATCTTCGCGTTCGTCGGGGTCGAGCTGGGGCTGCTGTCGCCCGCGCTGCTGCAGGTGCTGCCGCAGCGCATATTCGGCATCATGCTGAACGACGTGCTGCTGGCGCTGCCGTTCTTCACCTTCATGGGGCTGCTGCTGGAACGGTCCGGCATGGCCGAGGATCTGCTTGAAACCATCGGCCAGCTGTTCGGGCCGATCCGCGGCGGCCTTGCCTTTGCGGTGGTCGCGGTGGGCGCGCTGCTGGCGGCGACGACCGGCGTGGTGTCTGCCTCGGTGATCTCGATGGGGCTGATCTCGCTGCCGATCATGCTGCGCTATGGCTATGATCGCTCGGTTGCGACCGGGGTCATCGCGGCCTCGGGGACGCTGTCCCAGATCATCCCGCCCTCACTGACGCTGATCATTCTGGCCGACCAGCTGGGCCGCCCGGTGGGCGACATGTACAAGGGCGCGATCCTTCCGGGCCTGATGCTGACCGGGCTCTACATGCTCTATGTCGCGTGGCTGACGATCTTCAGCCCGCGCAAGGTTCCGGCCATGCCGCCCGAGGTGCTGGCCTATCGCGAACCGAATGGAAGGTCAGGCGCGGTGTCGCTGATCGTCAGCTTCGCCCTCGCCGCGATCGTCAGCTATCTCGGCGTCCGGTTCCTCATGGACGGCCAGCCGCGCGACGTGCGGGTGGTCGCAGGCTTCACCTCGTGGAGCGTGATCGCGTTCCTGATGGCGGCGGTGGACAGGCTGCTGGGCCTGAACCTGCTGTCACGCATCGCGCAACGGACGATCTTTGCGATGATCCCGCCGCTGGCGCTGATCTTCCTTGTGCTGGGAACGATCTTCATCGGTCTGGCCACGCCAACCGAGGGTGGCGCGATGGGCGCGGTGGGGGCACTGCTGCTGGCGCTTGCCAAGGGGCGGCTGACCCTGTCCCGGGTCGAGCAGGCAATGGAAACGACCATGCGCCTGACCAGCTTCGCGGTGTTCATCCTCGTCGGCTCGACCATCTTCGCGCTGACCTTTCGCGCGGTGAACGGCGACCTGTGGGTCGAGCATCTGCTGGTCAGCCTGCCGGGCGGCGAGTGGGGCTTTCTGATCTTTGTCAGCGTGTTCGTGTTCGTCGCCGCGTTCTTCCTGGATTTCTTTGAACTGGCCTTCATCATCATCCCGCTGCTGGGGCCGGTCGCGGAATCGATGGGCGTGGACATGGTCTGGTTCGGCGTCCTGATCGCCCTGAACATGCAGACGTCGTTCATGCACCCGCCGTTCGGTCTGGCGCTGTTCTACCTGCGGTCGGTCGCACCCGATGCAGACTACAAGGACGCGGTGACCGGCCAGAGGATCGCAAGGGTCACGACCGGCCAGATCTATCGGGGATCGATCCCGTTCATCGTGATCCAGATCGTCAGCGTCGCCTTGGTGATGCTGATACCGCAGCTTGTCACGCACTACCGTTCCGCCCTGTCCGAGGTCGATCCGGCGACGATCGAGATGACCGTCGAGGGTTCCGGCTTCGGCACCGACAGCCCGTTCCAGTGATCGCGCCCGGCCGGCACGGCGCTGCCTGCCGGCCGGCACTCCCTCAACGCAGAAATACCCCTTCGTCGCTCGCTTTCGTCTCTGCTGCACCGCACCGCAACATCCCACACAAGGCAGGTTCTTCGATGACGCTCATGAAACCTCTTGCTCTTGCCATCGCCACGGCCGTCGCCGCCGGCCCCGCGACCGCGCAGGACGTCACCCTGCGTATCGGCCATGTCGAGGCCCCCAGTTCCACAACCCAGGTGCTGCTGGAAGCGGTCGCCGGAAAGGTGGCGGAAAAGACGGGCGGCGCGGTCGAGATGGCGATCTTTCCGCAAAGCCAGCTCGGCGGCCAGCGCGAGATGACCGAGGCGGTGCAGTTCGGCGCGCTGGACGCCACGGCCGGGCCCACCGCCTTCATGAGCGGGTTCAATCCGCTTGCGGCGATCATGGATATTCCGTTCCTGTATCCGGCTGATCCGGCGAAGGCCCAGCAGGTCCGCGACGGCGGCTTTGCGGACGCATTCTGCAAGACCTTTGACAGCCGCGGCTTCACCTGCATCGGGCTTTATCCGAACGGCACCAAGCAGTTCACGTCGAACAACCCGATCGCGACGCTCGACGATCTTTCGGGGCAGAAGTTCCGGGTCATGGAATCCGCCGTGCTGGTCGATTCGCTGAAGCCCATCGGCGTGACCGGTGTGCCGATTCCGTTCGGCGAGCTTTACACCTCGTTGCAGACCGGGGTTGTCGATGGGCAGGAGAACCCTATCGACACCATCTACAACATGAAGTTCTTCGAGGTGCAGAGCCACCTGATGCTGACCCGTCATGGCGCCATCGAAAACGTGGTGCTGTTCAATCCGGCGGTCTGGTCGGGGCTGAAGCCGGAATACCAGGACGCGATCACGTCGTCGCTGCGCGAGGTGACGCCGGACATGATCCAGCACAAGCGCGCCGCGGCGGAAAAGTCGCTGGAAGAGATCCGTGCCGCGGGCGTCGATGTGGCCGAGCCCAGCCCCGAACTGCTCGACAACCTGCGAGAGCGGATGTTCCCCGCAGCCCGTGACGCCTTCCTCAGGGGGGCCGGTTCCGAAGGGCAGCAGCTGCTGGACGCCTATCAGGCCGCCTACGACAGCGTCATGAACTGAGCGCGGCCGGGATCGCAGCACACCGAGGACTCCATGCAAACAATCCTGTCAGCCATCCGCGTCGTCGAACGCACCAGTCTTGTCGCCCTGTTGCTGGGGATGTCGTTTCTGTTCGCCTTCAACGTGCTGATGCGGCTGTTCGGCGGAAGTCATGCGGCATCCTTCGGCTGGATCGACGAGGTGGTGCGGATGATGAACATCTTCCTGGTCTTCCTGGCGGCGGGACTTGCCCTTGAACGGGGCAAGCAGGTGGCCGTCGACAGCTTTCAGTCCCGGATCATGGCGTCCACCGGCCTGCCGCTGACCCGCATGATCGACGCGGTGGGCGTTGTCTTTTCGCTCTACATGGCATGGCTGTCGACGAGGATGGCGGCCTTCGTCTTCTCCACCGGCCAGACCAGCGCCACGGTGGGGATCCCGATCGGCTGGCTTTATGTCGCGCCGTGCATCGGGTTCGTGCTGCTCGCGCTGCGGTATGGCGCCAGCTTCGCGGGACTGGTCGACCGCTTTTCCCTGCGTTCCGAGGTGGATGAGTGATGCTCGCGATTGCCATCATCCTGCTGGCCTTTGTCCTGCTGATCACCGGCTTCGAGATGCTCATGGTCCTGGGCATCCCCATGCTGGCCATCAAGGCCGGGTATTTTCCGGCCCTTCCCGAGGTCATCATTCCCCAGCGCATGGTCGGCGGCGTCAACCAGTCGCTGCTGCTGGCGATCCCGTTCTTCCTGTTCGCGGCGGAACTGATGGGCCAAGGCCAGATCGCCCGGCGCCTGACCGGGCTGGTCCGGGCGCTTGTGGGGCATCTGCGCGGCGGCATCGGCTATACGACCATCGGGGGCGCGATGGGCTTTGGTTCCGTGTCGGGTTCGGCCCCCGCCACCGTCGCGGCGATGGGCAAGATCCTTTACCCCGAACTGCGCCGGGCGGGATTCCGGGACAAGTTCTCGCTGGGGCTGATCGTGTCCTCGGCGGAAACCGCGCTGCTCATCCCGCCGTCGATCACGCTGATCGTCTATGGCTGGATCACCGGCACCTCGATTGCGACGCTGTTCGCCGCAGGGCTTGGGATCGGAATCCTGCTGGGCGCGGCTTTCGCCGTCCTGACCTGGATCGAGGCGCGGCGCACGGGGGTTCATGGGGACTCTCGCGCCAGCCTGCGCGAGGTCGGCCTTGCGTTCCGCCGTGCCGGCTGGGCGCTGGGAATGCCGGTGCTGATCCTCGGCGGGATCTACAGCGGCCTGTTCACGGCGACCGAGGCCGCCATCGCCAGCGTGGTCTATGCAATCCTCGTCGAAGGATTCGTCTATCGCAGCCTGACGTTCCGGTCACTGGTCGCAATCGCCGAAAAGACCGCCATCCAGAACTCGGTCATCTTCCTGCTGCTCGCCTTCGGGACGGCGCTGTCCTACTTCATCACGCTGGCGCAGATCCCCCAGCTTCTGATCTCGGGGGTGGAGTATCTGAACGCCGGGCCGATCGTGTTCCTGATGATCGCCAACATCGCCTTCATCATCGCCGGGATGTTCATCGACCCGAACTCGATCCAGCTGATCCTGGTGCCGGCGCTCTATCCGGTCGCCACCAACCTCGGCATCGACCCGATCCACTTCGGGATGATCGTCGCCGTCAACATCTCGCTGGGAATGGTGACGCCGCCCTTCGGCCTGGACCTCTTCGTGGCCTCCTCGACCCTGCAGAAGCCGGTCGGAGAGATCATCGCGGGTGTCTGGCCGTTCATCGCCGTGAACCTCGTCGTGTTGCTGCTGGTCACCTATGTGCCGGGCCTCGCGACCTTCGTTCCCGATCTTCTGCTCTAGTCGCGGCCTGGCAAGGATAAGGCTTGCCCGGCCAAAATAAGACGTATACTGACTAATAAGCCCCTTTCGGGGAGCACGACAGGATAGCGCATGACGCCCAAGATCACTTTCGAAGAACATTTCATGGCACCGGGATTCGAGAAGTATTCCGAAGCTTTCCTGAAGCTTATGCCGGCCGACCAGTCCGGGCAGCTGGTCCAGCGGCTCAACGGCTTCGATGGTGAGAGAATCGAGCTGATGGACCGCGGCGGGATCGTCCGCACCGTCCTGTCCCTGACCGGCCCCGGAGCGCAAAGCGAAAGCCTGGACCGGGCAGTCGATTCCGCGCGCCGCGCAAACGACTTTCTTGCCGAGAAGATCGCCGCCCAACCGGACCGGCTGTCGGGCTTTGCCTCGCTGCCGATGCACGACCCCGATGCGGCCATCGCCGAGCTTCAGCGGACGGTGCGCGACATGGGATTCCTCGGCTGCCTCGTGAACGGCCACACCCACGGCACCTATTACGACGGGCCGGAATATGATGCGTTCTGGGCCGAACTCGAGCGGCTGGGCGTGCCGTTCTATCTGCACCCGATCAACGCCCATGCCGACCCTTACGTGATCCGCGACGTGCCGGTGCTGCAGGGCGCGGTCTGGGGCTGGGGCGTCGAGGCCGGAAGCCACGCGCTGCGGCTGCTGTTCGGCGGCGTCTTCGACCGCTTTCCCGGCGTCAAGGTGGTGCTGGGTCACATGGGCGAAGGGCTGCCCTTCCTGCGCTGGCGCTTCGATTCCCGCTTCAGGGCCTATCCCCAGGGGGTCGATCTTCGGCTTGCCCCGTCCGAGTATTTCACCCGCAACATCGTCATCACCACGTCCGGCGTCTGCTCGCACGCGTCGCTGATGGGCGCTGTGGGCGAGATGGGCGCCGACGGCGTGATGTTCTCGGTCGACTATCCCTACGAGGACACGGCGGCGGCCGTGGACTTCATCGAGACCGCGCCTCTGGACGACGAGGCGCGGCGCAAGGTGTGTCACGACACGGCGGCCGCCCTTCTGGGGCTGCCCCTGCTGGCAGAGGCGGCATAGGAGGCGACATGAGCTGGCATTCTTCAATTCCCGCGGACGAGGTCCACGCCAAGGGCTCGGTCGGGGTCGAGGTTGACGGATTGCGCCTTGCGCTGTTCTCGCTGGACGGCGAGATCCACGCGACCGGCAACATCTGCACCCACGCCTTCGCCATCCTGACCGAAGGCCACGTCGAGAATGGCTGCATCGAATGTCCCCTGCACCAGGGCCTGTTCGACATCCGCACCGGCCGCGCGGTGGGGCCGCCCGTCACCCGCGACATCGCCACCTATGACACCAGGATCGAGGATGGCGTCGTCTGGATCGACACCCAGCCTCGGGCGGCAGCCAGCGCGGGCGCAGCCAAGGGCGCAGGCGGGGCCGTTGCCGACTTTCGCCGCATGGTCATCGTTGGGGCCGGTCAGGCCGGGGCCGAGACCGCGCGGGCCGCGCGCACGCACGGCTTTGCAGGCAAGGTGATCCTTCTGGGCGAGGAGGAGCATCCGCCTTATGAACGGCCGCCGCTGTCCAAGGATATGCTGCTGGGCCGCACGACCCTGACCAGCGCCCATATCTTCCAGCCCGGTGAAATCGAGGATCTGGACATCGAGCTGCGTCTGGGCACGCGGGTCCACTGCATCGACCGCGAGGCCCGCCATGTCGTCCTGACCGGCGGCGAGACGGTGCCCTACGACATGCTCGTTCTCGCGACCGGCGCCGCGCCGCGCCGGATCCTGCTGCCCGGCTCGGACGAGGTTCATCTGCATTACCTTCGTGAGGTGGCCGACTCGCAGACCTTGGGCGAGGTGCTGTCACGGTCACGCGGCGTCGCCGTGATCGGGGGCGGCTTCATCGGTCTGGAGCTGGCATCCGCGGCCCGTTCGCTGGGGATCGAGGCCACCCTGATCGAGGTGCAGGACCGACTGCTCAAGCGTCTGCTGCCGGAAGAGCCGGGAGAGTTCCTCGCCTGGGTTGCGCGGCAGAACGATGTGGCGTTGCACATCGGCGAAGCGGTCCAGTCGGTCTCGGCCGGGGGCGTGACGATGGCCGACGGCACCCGGATCGCAGCCGACTGCATCATCGTCGGCATCGGCGCCGTCCCCAGCGACCAGCTCGCGAACGGCGCCGCGCTGGAAACCGCGCCCGGCGGCGGGATCGTGGTGAACTCTCGCAACCAGACCTCGGACCCGGCGATCTACGCGGTGGGCGACGTCGCGGTCGTGCGCAACGAGATCTCGGGCCAGCAGCGGCGCGTCGAAAGCTGGCAGAACGCGCGGCTGTCGGCTGATCGCGTTGCGCGCGCCATTGCCGGGCAAGAGCCGGTCGAGCAGGAACTGCCGTGGTTCTGGTCTGACCTGTTCGGCGGCACCCTGCAGATCGTGGGCGATCCCCGGCCGGATGCCAGGGTCGTGCGCCGCGACGGAGAAGCGCCCGCCTTCTTCTGTCTTGATGAAGCGAACCGCGTCACCGCCTGCATCGACTTTGGCGATGCATCGCTGCTGCGTGCGGCGCGAGGCCTGATCGCGTCGGCCCATCCGGTCGATCCGGCGAAGCTGGCCGATCCTTCCACCGACCTGTCAACGCTCGAGGACAATGAAATGAAGATGCTGCCGATCGAGAAGCGATACGTCTGGCCGGCTTCCGGCCTCGATCGCGTCCCCGACTGGGTCTATACCAGCAACGAGATCCACGAACGCGAGATCGAGAAGATCTTCCACGGCCGCACCTGGAACTATGTGGGGCTGGCGGCCGAAGTCCCCGATGCAGGCGACTTCGTGCGGTCCTTCGTGGGGCCGACGCCTGTGGTCATGGTGCGGGACCATGATGGCGAAATCAACGTGTTCGAGAACCGCTGCGCCCACCGCGCCGCCGAGTTCTGCCGCGAGCTGCGCGGCAATGCCGAGGAGTTCGTCTGCCCCTACCACCAGTGGAGCTATGACCTGAAGGGCAACCTTGCGGGCGTTCCCTTCCGCCGCGGGGTCGATGGCAAGGGCGGCATGGGACCGGATTTCCGCCCCGAGAACCACGGCGTCAAGAAGCTGAAGGTGACCGAACGCAACGGCGCCGTCTTCGCCACCTTCGCCCAAAACATGGACTCGTTCGAGGATTACCTGGGCGAGGAAATGCTCAAGGACTTCGACACGGTGTTTTCGGGCCGCAAGCTGAGGGTGCTGGGGCATTACCGCCACACGCTGATGGGCAACTGGAAGCTTTACCCTGAAAACCTCAAGGATCCCTATCACGCGACGCTGCTGCACACGTTCCTCGTGACCTTCGGCCTCTTGGTCGCGGGCAACAAGTCGGCGATGATCGTCGATCCCAAGGGCCGCCACTCGACGATGGCGTCGGCCAAAAGCGAGGGCGCGACCGTTTCGGCCGAGAACAAGGCCGAGATGCGCGCCTATCGGGACGGCATGGTCCTGTCCGATCCGCGGCTGATGGATTTCTACCCCGAGTTCGACAGCCCCTGGTCGGTGACGATGCAGGTGGTGTGGCCCGGGCTGATCGTCCAGCGCGAGATGAACACGCTGGGCGTCCGCCAGATCGTGCCCAACGGCCCGAACGAGTTCACCATGATCTGGACGATGTTCGGGTATGAGGACGACGACGAGGAGATGACCCGCCACCGCCTGCGGCAGGGCAACCTGATGGGCCCCGCCGGCTTCCTCGGGCTTGAGGACAACGAGGCGATGAAGTTCGTGCAGGACGGGATGCTGAACTCGACCGGCGGGGCCCATCTGGTCGCGCTCGATCCCAAGGTTCCGGCCGGCACCTCCGACACCCTGATCTCGGAAGCCGCGATCCGGGCGATGTACAAGCACTGGCGTCAGGAGATGGGTCTATGAACGACCTCAAGCACGGTTTCACGGCAATTTCGGCGCGGGACACGCGCGAGGCGCGGCGCGATGCGCGGCTCGAGATCGAGGAGTTCAACGCGGAGTATTGCGCCGTGCTGGACGATGGCGACCTGATGGACTGGCCCGCTTTCTTCACCGAGGACGCATTCTATACCATCACCAGCCGCGAGAACTGGGACGGCAACCTGCCGGTCGGGCTGGTCTATTGCGAAGGCCTTGGCATGATCAAGGACCGCGCCCTGGCGATTGCCAAGACGTCAATGTTCGGGCCGCGATATCTGCGCCACTACATGACGAACACCCGCGTCATGGGGATCGAGGAAGACGGCACGATTCTGGCTGGCAACAACTACATGCTGGTCGAGGTGCGCGCCGAGCTTCCCGAGGGGCGCCTGCACCAGGCCGGCCGGATGATCGACAAGTTCCGCCGTCAGGATGACGGGCGCCTGCTGCTGTCGTCGCGCATCGCGATCTACGACACGTTGCTGGTGCCGAACGCCCTGGTTCTGCCCGTTTGAATCCACAGAAAGGCCACCCCATGACCCCGATCCGCATCGGACAGATCGTTCCCTCGTCCAACGTCACCATGGAGACCGAGATTCCCGCGCTTCTGCGGGCCCGCGAGGCGATCGCGCCCGAACGCTTCACCTTCCATTCTTCGCGGATGCGGATGAAGCACGTGACCAAGGATGAACTGGCGAAGATGGACGCCGACAGCGACCGCTGCGCGTTGGAACTGTCGGACGCGCGGGTGGACGTGATGGGCTATGCCTGCCTCGTCGCGATCATGTCGATGGGCCACGGCTATCACCGCGCCTCGGGCGAGCGCCTGCACGGCGTCACGCGCGGGAACGGCGCGCCCGCGCCGGTCATCACCTCGGCCGGGGCGCTGGTCGAGGGGATCAAGGCCATCGGCGCCAAGCGCGTGGCCGTCGTCACCCCCTACATGAAGCCGCTGACCGAGATGGTCGTGGACTATATCCGCAACGAGGGCATCGAGGTCGGCGACTATCGCGCGCTGGAAATCTCGGACAACCTCAAGGTCGCGGCGCATGACCCGATGAACCTGCCGGGCATCGTCGCGGGCATGAAGACCGACGACGTGGATGCGATCGTGCTGTCGGCCTGCGTCCAGATGCCCTCGCTGGCCGCGATCACCACGGTCGAGGCGCAGGCGCGCAAGCCGGTCCTGTCGGCCGCCGTCGCCACCACCTGGTCAATGCTGCGCGAGCTTGGCCTTAACACCCGCGTCCCCGGCGGCGGCACGCTGCTGTCGGGCGCCTACTGAGGGGCCGCGGCAATGGCTTTCGGCTACAACGTCCATGCCAACGGCATCCGCCAGCACCTGATCCGCTACCCCGGCCCGGAAGGCGCGCCGGAACTGCTGCTGATCCCCGGCATCACCTCGCCCGCCGTCACCTGGGGCTTCGTGGGCGAGCGGATGGCGGAACGCTTCGACGTCCATATCTTGGACGTGCGCGGGCGCGGGCTCAGCCAGTCGGGCGATCTGGACTATACGCTGGACGCGATGGCCGATGACGCGGTGGCGCTGGCGCAGGGGATGAACCGGCCCGTCGTGCTGGGCCATTCGATGGGCGCGCGCATCGCCATCCGCGCCGCCCGCAAGGACCCGCAGCCCTTCGCCGGGCTGGTGCTGGTCGATCCGCCCGTCTCGGGGCCGAACCGCCGCCCTTACCCGGCCAACTGGGCTTGGTATGGCGATTCCATCCGCATGGCCGAACAGGGCTGCTCGGCCGAGGACATGCTGAAGTTCTGCCCGACCTGGACGGAAGAACAGCGCGCGCTGCGGGCCGAATGGCTGCATACCTGCCAGTGGGGCGCGATCCGGCAGGCCTTCGACGGCTTCTCGACCGACGACATCCACGCCGACCTGCCCGAGATCAGCCTGCCCGCCCGGCTGGTCATCGCCGGCGGCGCGACGGTGATCCTGCCCGAGGATGCCGAGGAGATCAGCCGCCTGATGCCGCAGATCGAGATCGGCCGCGTCGAAGGCGCGGGGCACATGATCCCGTGGGACGACCTCGACGGCTTCCTGAACGCCGTCATGGACTTCACCGCCTGACTTCCAACCGACACAGGGAAACTCATCCGATGGATCACGCCAGCTTCACCGAGATCTGCCTGCATCAGCTGAAGATGTCGGGCGTCAGGGACGGCGAACGCCTTGTCGTCCTGACCCAGGGCAACGACCGGCTGGACTATGCCGATGCCTTCATGGCCGCGGGCCAGCGGCTCGGCGCGAAGATGTACCACATGCGCCTGCCTGCGCCGCTGCCGACCGATGGCTGGTCGGTGGGCGTCACCGGCCTTGCCGCCATGCCCGACGCGGTCGAGGCGCTGAAGAACTGCGACATGCTGATCGACTGCGTCTTCCTGCTGTTCTCGCCCGAGCAATTCGCCATCCAGGACGCCGGCACCCGCATTCTGACCGCCGTCGAGCCGCCCTCCCTGCTGGCGCGGATGCTGCCCTATCCGGAACTGCGCGAGAAGGTGACGATTGCGGCCGGGATGCTGGACCGCGCCAAGGTGATGCGGATCACCTCGCCGCACGGGACCGATGTCACCTACAAGCTGAACACCTATCCGACCGTCGCCGAATACGCCTGCACCGACGAACCCGGCCGCTGGGACCACTGGCCCTCGGGCTTCGTCTTCACCGGCGGGGACGACGACGGGGTGGACGGCCAGATCGTCGTGGCGCCGGGCGACATCCTGCTGCCCCAGAACCTGATGGTGCGCGAGCCGATCACCTACACCATCGAGAAGGGCTGGATCAGCGACATCCGCGGCGGGCTCGAGGCGCAGATCGTCAAGTCCTACATGGACAGCTTTAAGGACAACCGCGGCAAGGGGATGAGCCATGTCGGCTGGGGCATGAACCCGAACGCCAAGTGGCACAACTTCGTCCCCGGAGAGTTCCCCGGCGGCATGGGGATGGAACCGCGCAGCTTCTACGGCAACGTGATGTTCTCGACCGGCCCGAACAACGAGTTGGGCGGGCCGAACGACACCGCCTGCCATCTGGATATCCCGATGCGGAACTGCTCGCTGTTCCTCGACGACGAGCCGATCGTGATCGACGGCGACATCGTCGTGAAAGAGATCCAGCTGAGCCGCTGATCCCCAGGGCGGCCCCCGCAGCCGGGGCCGCCATCCCTTGAATGGAGACGAGAATGTCGCAGGAAGCGGTCTATGACGCCGCGGGCTTCGGCCGCGCGGTGCCGCGTGGCACCCGCCCGGCGGTGCTGGTCATCGATTACACCTATGGCTTCACCGACCCCGGAAGCTATCCCACCGCCGCCGACATGACGGCGCAGATCGCGGCCACCCGCCGGCTGACCGACCTTGCCCGGTCGAAGGGCTTTCCGGTCATCTACACGGTCATCGCCTATCAGCCCGGCGAGATCGCCATGCTGCCCTGGCTGCGCAAGGCGTCGGGGATGGCGGCGCTGCTGGAGGGCTCGCGCCTGGCCGAGGTCGATGCCCGCACCGGCATCCAGCCGGGCGATCCGGTGATCACCAAAAAGGGCGCCTCGGCCTTTGCCGGAACCCATCTGGCCATGCTGCTGACCGGGGCGGGGGTGGACACGCTGGTCCTGACCGGGGCGACCACCTCGGGCTGCGTGCGCGCCTCGGCGGTGGATGCGGTGCAGGCGGGCTTCAACGTGCTGGTGCCCGCCGACTGCTGCGCCGACCGCGCGCAGGCGCCCCATGACGCGAACCTCTATGACATCGGCCAGAAATATGGCGATGTGACGGACGCGGCGGATATCGCAGGGTGGTTGCAGACGCTCTGACCGATCGGCCACCACAGGGGACCGCAGGCATGTTCCACCGGATCGAGGAGGAGCGCGGGCTGCGGCACGACCCCGTTGCCGCGACTGTCTCGCCGCGGCCCATCGCGCGGGTCTTCAGCCGCGACGCCGAGGGGCGGCCAACCCGGCGACCTGTTCCTTCTCTGCGGCGGCGGCCTGAAAGCCGCCGCAGGCCGTGGCGTCCTCGATAAGGGCAAAGCCCGGCAAGGTCTTTTTCGACATGCGGGGGGGCTTTGCCGAGGTCGAGACCAACCTGCGCAGCGCAGCGGCAATTTGGGGAATAGCCGCCGCCAGGAAAGCAATCCGCACATCCTCTTACAGGTGTTCCTGTCAGTCCAGCGCGGCCAGGAAGGTGTCCACCTCCTGCGCCGCGCGGGCGCGCAGGGCGGCATCGAAGGACAGGGGCGACAGGGCGGCCCGCTCGCGCTGGTCAAAGGCGTGGTCGGCGCCTTCGATGACGCTGACCGCGATCCGCGCGCCGCGCGTGCGCAGGCGGTCGGCCAGGTTAAGGCAGGCCGGTGTGCTGACGATCCGGTCTTCGGCTGCAAGGATCATCAGGACCGGGGGCGCGGCGGTCCAGTCGCCCTCGTCCGCCCCGTTCAGCAGCCCGCAATAGGGGTAAAGCAGGACGACCGCCTGCAGCCCTTGCAGCAGCCGTGCCGGATCGGCGGGCCAGCGGCGCAATCCGGGGGGCAGCTGGCCGGTCAGCGCCAGGCGCAGGAACTCCATCGCCGTCCACCCCCCGTGCGAGGCGCCCAGCACCACCGTTCCCTGCGGCGGGGTCGGCAGGTCGGCCAAGGCCACCGCCAGGTCGCCCGCGCGTTCCGCCCCGGCCAGCACCTGCCCCACGCAGACCAGCCGCCAGGATTCAAGCTGGTCGAGCCCGCGCGGCCCGTGGCTGTCCAGGATCAGCGCGCGGCGGCCCTGCTCGGCAAAGCGGCCCGCCCAGAAATCCATGTTGTCGTGGACACCGTCGCAGCCGGACAAAAGCACCGCATCGCCCGCCCCGGCGCTGCCCTCGGCGGCCGGCAGGACGCGCCAGAAGGGCGCCAGTTGCGCCCGGCGCTGCGCCGGGGCGTCGGAGGACGCCGTCAGCCCCGCCCATTGCCGCGCGGTGTTCGCCCCGATCCCCGCCAGGACAAGGACCACCAGCGCGGCCGCGATCCATGCCGCCCGTTTCAGCCGTTGTCGCATCCCTGCTGGAACCCCCTGTCGCAATGCGCAGCCAGCCGGGCGCTGTCGTCGGCGGTCCAGCCCGCAGGCGCGGTCAGGGCGACCCAAGGGCCGATGTAGTCCCGCGCATAATAGGAATGGCCGTGCCCTTCGGGGGCGCTGGTGGCAAGGATCATGTCCACGACCAGCTGGAACTGCGTCACCATCGGAGTGAAGCTGAGATCAGGCGACACGTCCGGGGCGGGCGGCTCGCGCATCCAGGCCGGCCGGCGCCAGAACGAGGCGGGTTCGTAGAAGACGATCGGATCGCTGGAATACTGAAGGAACATCAGCCGCATGTCGCCCCAGCCCTGCGCGCCGCCCGCGTCCCGGGTGTGGCTGGCAAAGCGGATCAGCCGCCCGTCGCCGACCTGCGGGGCGACATAGGGGCTGCCCGGGTCGCGCTCGGCCATCGCTTCGTTCCAGCGCGCCGAGGGGAAGGGCGGGCCGGCCCACAGCGCGCCGTGGATGGGGTTGTCGAGCAGCGCGAACAGGTCGGTGCCATACATCGAGGCCCAGGCGCCCAGGCTGAGCCCGTGGACGTAAAGGCGGGGCCTGCGGTCCCGGGGAAGTTCGCGCCAGTGGCGGTGGATCGCGCCGATCAGCGCCCGCGCCTGTTCCAGCCCCGCCTGCGTTTCCAGCAGCAGCGCCAGAGGTGACTGCAGATAGGAATACTGGACGGCCACCGTCGCGATGTCGCCGCCGTGCATGTATTCGACCACGTCGAAGCTGCCGGGGTCCAGCCAGCCGGTCCCCGTGGGCATGGCCACGATCATCACCTTGCGGTCGAAGGCGCCAAGGCGCAGCAGCTCGTCCAGGGCGCGCTCGGCGCGCTCCTGCGCGCTGTCGGCCTCGGCCAGACCCGCATAGACGCGGATCGGATCAAGGGCCGGCCGCCCGGTGAAGGCCGCAATATCCTTCGCGTCCGGCCCGCCGGTGACGAAGTCCCGCCCCGGCTGGCCCATCGCGCCCCAGTCGATCATGGATGCCGCGGCCCCGGGCGTGCGGGGGTCCACAGGCGGCGGGGGCGCGGTGTCGAACAGATCCTGCGCCACGGTATAGGACTGGTCCAGTCCGCGGATCACGCGGTCCAGCACGCCGTCGCGCGTGACCACCACCAGCGCCAGCGTCACCACGATCAGCCCCGACACATCCGCCGTCCGCCGCGGCATGTGGCGGTAAAGCCATCCCCGCAGCCGGTCGAAGGCCCACCGCACCAGCGCCCCCGCCAGCATCAGCGCGGCAAAGACCAGCAGCGCCACCATCGCCATGCTGGGCACGTCCACGCTGTCGATCAGGTCCATCCCCATGCGGCTGCGGATGCCGTTCTGCCAGTCGCGGGCCTGCGCCAGGCACAAGACCAGAACCGCCAGCACCGGCAGGCTTGCAAGCAGATGCGCCGCCGCCGCGGCCCGCCCGCGCAGGACCGGTAGCTGGACCGCACGCCACAGCGTCAGCACGAAGCGGCCGATCATGTATCCCAGGGCTGCCACCAGCCCGCCAAGCACCCCCTGGACAAGCCAGTCCCGCGGGATCAGCGAGGGCGTGAGCGAGGCTGCGAACAGGACCAGCCCCAGATAGAGCGGCAGCAGCGATACCCCGAAAAAGCGTCTGCCCTGCATGCAAGCGTTTCCTCTACCATCCACCGTCCGCCCCGGCTTGCCCGATCCGGACGCGGGATGACAAGCTGCGCCGCTCAGCGCCGGGCGCGGATCGCGGCGCCGTCGGCGCCGGTCAGGACCAACGCGCCGGTGTCGTCGATCCGATAGCCGTCCACGCGGGCCAGCGTGTCCAGGAAGCGGCGCTCCTGATTCATCAGCGCCTCCGGGCACGCCATGCGGGTCACGGCCGCAGGTTCCAGGGTCAGGCGCGGGCCGTCCGCCCGATAACCGCCGAAGAAACGGTTGCAGGTGGCGCTGCCGTCCAGCCGCCCGTCGGCCCCGAAGCGCAGGGTAACGTGGCTGTTGTCGATCACGCCCTGCCCGCCGATGTCCTCGACCACCCATTCCGCGCCCAGCAGGGGCTGGTCGTCATGGGCGATCAGGTAATCGGCCACCGCCCGGAAGGCGGGCAGCGACGTCGGGTCGCTGGCCGCGTTGGCCGCCACCGGGTGCGAGGCGAAGCGCGCGATCACCATGTCGGCCTTGGGGTCGATCCAGATCGTCTGGCCGTGGACGCCGCGGGCGGCGAAGCTGCCGTGATCGTCATGGGTGATCCACCACTGGCTCTGATAGCTCCAGCCCGGCAGGTCATAGCCGGCCTTGGCGAACTTGGCCGGGTCGCCCCCCTGCCGCAGGCGGGCAATGGCAGCCTCGGGGATGACCTGCTCGTCGCCCACCCGGCCGCCGTCCAGGATCATCTGCCCCAACCGCGCCATGTCGCGCAGGTTCGCGTTGAAGCCGCCGCCCGCGAAGGGCGTGCCGAGCGCGTCGACGGTGTAAAAGCCCTCGCGCCGCTGGCCCAGCTTGGACCAGACGGTCTGCGACAGGTGATCGGCCACCGATTGGCCTGTCACCTTTGCCACCAGCCAGCCCGCCACGTCGGCGTTGGGGGTCTTGTAGCCGAAGGCCTCGCCGTGGGCGCCGTCCTTCTCGATCCCCTGCAGCGCCTCGAAGGTGCCGCGCGGCCCGCTGTAGTCCGGCCCCTTGGGGAATGCGCTGCCGGCGGCGGAATAGGTCCAGACATCGGCATCGGGGTCGGCGTAATCCTCGGAATAATCCAGCGCGGTGGTCATCTCCAGCACCTGGCGGACGGTGGCGTCGCCGAAGGCGCTGCCGTCCAGTTCCGGGATGACGCTGGCCACGGGCGCGGCCTCGTCCAGCAGCTCGTCGGCGATCAGGGCCTCGGCCATCAGGCCGGTCAGGCTTTTCGTGACCGACATGGCGCCGTGCAGGCCATCCGGCCCCAGGCAGCCGCCATAGCGTTCATAGACGACGCGGCCGTGGTGCAGCACGATCACGCCGTCACTGTAGTTCACGTCGAAGGCCGCGTCCCATGTCATCCGCTCGCCGCCGCCCGAGGGGGTGAAGGCGACGTTTTCGATGGCGGGGTCCAGCGCCTCGGGCAGGTCGACAGTGGCCTCGGGGCCCCGGTCCACGGCAACCACCGGCATCATCTGGCTGAAGTGGCAGACGGTCCAGCGCAACTTGGGAAAGGCGAAGAAGTCGGGATCGCCGGGGCGGATGGTCTTGTCCGGTGCGGGCGGCTGGCCCTGCATCCAACCCAGCACGCCGGGGTCCGAGGCTTGGGCTGAGAGGGGCTCGGCCGGTTGCGGTTCGGTCTGCTGGGCCATCGCCGTGCCTCCGAATGTGAGGGCCGCGACCAAGGCCGGGCCGATCAGGTGTTTCATGTTGCGTTCCTTTGTCCTGTCCGCGCCGCCTCGGGCAGAGGGGGGCCTTCGACCCGTCTGGCGCGCGGTATATGCTTCGGGGATCTGTCCACGGATGTTCACGCACTGTGCCCAGACTTGCGCGCTGCCGCCAGAAACACTTCTTCCATGACCTGACTTCGGCGATGTTCGAGAAGGTCGTCTGGTTCCCGCGCCGGCGCGGCAGGACAACGGCCGTGCCAGCGGCAGGAACGGCGTCTTCGGCCCTTTCGGGGGGCCGGCGTTTTCCCTTTCAACGGGGAAGGACCACGCCGCAGCGTGTGCAGCCGCGTCAGTCCCGTCCCCCGTGGTCCGCCGGCCGACACGGTCAACCGGGCGCCGGGCGGCACAAGAACAGCGCGGCACCGGCCATGTCCTGCGGCGCGGCGGACGCGCCCTGCCCTGCCCGGCAAACTGCCGCTGAACGGGCCGTCGCGGCCGTGCCAGGGCGGAAAGGATCGCACGTTGATCGCGGCGAAACCCGGCCGCGGTTTCGCCCCCCTCATGGCAGCGGCAGGATCGTTTGAGCGATGGAAAAATAGATCACCACGCCTGTCGCGTCCGCGATGGATGTGACCAGGGGCGTGCTTGCCGTTGCGGGGTCCATGTCGAACCTGCTCAGGATGAAGGGCAAGGCCATGCCGATCAGGCTGCCCACGATCACGATCAGGATCATGGACAGCGAGATCACAAGCGCGATCTGAGGTCCGCCGCGGACCACGCCGATCAGGGCGATGGCTGCAGCCATGCTGACCCCCAGAAGGACAGCGACCGCCAACTCGCGCCCCAGCACACGCGTCCAGTCCCGGGGACCGATGTCGCCCGTCGCCAGGGCGCGCACCATCAGGGTCGCGGACTGCGAACCGGCGTTGCCGCCCGAAGCGATCAGGATGGGAAGAAAGAACATCAGCGCAAGATGCGCGGCGATCGTGTCCTCGAAATGGGCAATGCCCGCGCCCGAAAAGATGTTGCCGAAGACAAGCAGCATCAGCCATCCGATCCGCGCCCGGTAAAGCATCAGGATCGTTGCATCCGCGACGCTGGAGCCGATCTTCCCGACGGTGCCGACCTTGTGGAAATCCTCGGTCGCCTCGGCTTCCATCACGTCGAGGGCATCGTCATGGGTGATGATGCCGGCAAGCCGCCCCTCGCTGTCGATCACCGGCAGCGCCACGATGTCATAGCGCGCGATCAGGCGCGCGGCATTCTCGATGTCCTCGTCTATCGCCACGGCATGGGTGTTGCGGTCCATGAGATCGGAAACAGTCCCGCCCGGGGGCGCGGTGATGAGATCGCGCAGCCGCACCGAACCCAGCAGTCTGCGGTCCGCGTCGATAACATAGGCCGGGTCGATCGTTTCCTTTGCCGGAGCCTCGTGGCGCAGCATGGTCAGGGCGTCGGCCGCGTCAAGTTCCGGCGAAAGCGCCGCATAGGCCGAGGTCATGATCGCGCCCGCCGTGCCCTCCTTGAACGAAGCAAGCCGGCGGACATCCTCGCGTTCCGCCTGCGCAAGCGCCGGCATGACCGCTTCGCGTAACCCGGCCGGCAGCTCATGATAGACGTCCGCCCGGTCGTCCGGGTCCATTTCCGCAAGGATCGCGGCCAGATCCTTTTGCGGGATCACCTGGATCATGGCCGCGCGGGACCGGGGGTTTAGATAGCAGAGCACGTCGGCCTGCCGGTCGGGGCTGACGTCCTTGAGGATTTCCCACCGTCTTTGCGGCTGCAACGGCTGCAGCACGGTCGCGACGTCCGCGGGATGTCCGTCGTTCAGCCGGGCAACGATGTCGTCAGGGCTGCCGCGCCGGAATGTCAGGGTCAGATCAGTGGTGGCGGGCATCAGTCCCCCTTGCCGGCAACGACAAGTCCGCGCCGGGTGGCTGATGCTTCGGGCATGTGCTGCAATCCTGATCCATGAACCCGCCGGCTTGCGGAACGGTCGTTTCGTGTGGACTTGCGGGCTGAGGCCGCGTCCTTGGGCATCGGAACCTTGATCGCGTCAGGGCGAAGGTCGCCTTGGAATCCACCCAGCCGCACCGCGTGGCCGCGGGGGGTTAAGGCCGGATGCGAGAATGTCGTCGCGCGAAGCAGCGGCTGCCGAGGGAAGCGATCCGAGACCTGGACCCTCGAGGTCACGTCGTTGGCAAGCCGACAGGGGCGGACAGTGTCGGGATGGCGAAGATGTTCGGCTATCGGCTCGAAAGCGCCACACTTCATCATCCTCGACAGGGCCGTTCACCCCATCCAGCAGCGCCGCCAGACGTCTTGTGCGGGCCCGCAAAGAAGACCGGGGCAGACACTATCCGCCCCGATCCGCCTTGTTCCTTGCCGCCGCCTTGCAAGGCAGGGACACGGGACAGCTTCAGGGTCGCGGCTCTCCGGTCATCGCGTCGAGCTTCACTTTCACCTCGGCTCCGTCGGCGCCACGGTATTCGACCTCCCAATAACCATCGTCGTCCCAATCGGCCTCATCGATATAGGCAAGCTGGTCGCCCACGCGAGATTCCAGGGCAGCAAGCACGGCAGACAGCTTCATTGCCCCCGCAGGCGGCGGGGTGTCGGCGGCCAGGACGGTGGTGGGAAGCAGGGCCCCCAGCAGGACAGCGGCAAAAATACGCATCTCGGATCTCCTTGGCTGTAACATTGCTTAATCGCCCAGCCTTGCTGTTGGTTCCGGGCTACCCAGACCTCGGGGGGAGGCGGGGTGAATCATTGGTCCAAGCGGATGATAGCGGACTGCCCTTGCGCGGGATTTCCTTTCCTGCCGGGACCGGACGTCGGCCGCATCTTTCACAGCGCGTCCGAACGCGGGGTCGCCCGCGAGGACGGCCGATCGGACGCCGACCGGCTTGCCGCGCGGCCAGTCCCGGCGTCTCCGCCCTCAGCCGAAGGCCAGCGCGACGCCTGCAAGCGCGGCGCCGGCCCCCAGGCCGCGTGTCACGACCCGGCCGCGCGCGTCGCCGCGCCTTGCGATCAGGGCTGCGGCCAGCCCCACCGCCACGCCGACGGCATGCAGCAAGACCGTCGCCAGCACGAAGCCCGTTCCGAACCGCAGCGACCCCGCGCCGCCAAGCTCGGTGCCGTGGGCAAAGCCGTGGAACAGCGCGAAAACCGCGACGATGGCGGCGCAGGTCCGCACGTCCAGCCGCACCGCCATCGCGACCACGAGGCCAAGCACCACGATCGAGGCAAGGATCATGGGCTCGACCAGCGGCAGCGAGACGCCGGTCAGCGCCAGACCGAACCCCGCGATCATCACCGCGACAAAGGCGGCCGGCACGGCCCAGATCGCCCCCCCGCCCAGCAGGCTGGCCCAGAGGCCGACGGTGATCATGGCGAGGATGTGATCGAGCCCGAAGAGCGGGTGCGAGAAGCCCGCCGCGACAGAGCCATACTGGCCATGCGGAAGATGGGCCAGCGCGGGCGTCGCCGCGAGGCCGAGGCAGAGGACGGGAAGCAGTCGTTTCATCGTCATGGTCCTTTCTCGAGGGAGTGCAGGTCGTGGCGTCGCATCCTCAGTCGTGCGAATGGGAATGCGAATGCGCGTGTCCGTGGGCGTGCGTGTGTCCGTGACCGTGATCGTGATCGTGATCGTGATCGTGATCGTGGGTGTCGCCGGGGGCGTGCCGGTGTCCGTGATCGTGATCGTGGGTGTCGCCGGGGGCGTGATGATGCGGCGCCATCGGGCCGGGGTCCACGGGGGTGTGACCGCCGGCGGTCCACGAGGCGTGCAGTTGCCGCACCCAGTCGCACAGCTTTTCCACGGTTTCCGGCCGCTTGCGCGAGAGCGGCAGGACCGGCGCGCCGTTCCGCGCCTTCTCGGCATCGGCGACCATCTGCGCCACGTCCACGTCGACATGCTGCCCGAGATCGATCTTGTTGATGACCAGCAGGTCGGCGCGCGCGATTCCGGGCCCCCCCTTGCGCGCCACGTCGCCGCCGCCGGCCACGTCCAGAACGAAAAGCTGCGCATCGACCAGCGCCGGCGAGAAGGTCGCGGTCAGGTTGTCGCCGCCGCTTTCGACCAGCACGATGTCGAGCGGCGCGAAGTCGCGCTCCAGATCCTCGACCGCCATCAGGTTCATCGTCACGTCGTCGCGGATCGCCGTGTGCGGGCAGGCGCCGGTCTCGACAGCGCGGATGCGTTCCTCAGGCAGAACGCCTTCGGACCTGAGGAAGCGCGCGTCCTCGTCCGTGTAGATATCGTTGGTAATGACTCCCAGCGCGAACTCGTCGCGCAGGTGCCTGCAAAGCGTGGCGATCACCGAGCTTTTGCCCGTGCCCACGGGGCCGGCGACGCCCAGCCGCAGCGCGCGGGTTTCTTGCGGTTGCCTGTCGTCGGTCATCTCTCGTCCTCCTTCATGTCAGATTGCCCAGGGCGGGCCGAGCTGGTGCAGGCCGCGTGTCAGCAGATGGCGCAACGCCAGGCTGTCGGGCGCCACCGCGCCGATGGCGACGCCGGGACCAGCCAGCGGCATCAGCGCCGCGTCCTTGTGGAACGGCAAGGCCGGAGGGCGCATGTCCGTCCAGCACGGGTCCACCGCCACGATCGATCCGACCGCGGCCGCATCGCCCAGAACGGCGGCGCCGTTCCAACCATCCCAGGCCTGTCCGAAGCGCAGCTGTTGATCGTAGAGCGCCGCGCGGCCTCGGGTGATGCGAAGACGGCCGCTGAAATCGCCGGGCGCTTCGCCGTGGCGGCCCAGCAGCATCTCCTCGCGCAGGATCATGCGCGCGCTTTCGGCAAGGGTGATCCGCACATCGTGGCGATGATCGCAGCGCCGGGCCGCGATGATCGGCTGGGGCCACCAGACGAATGTCGCGCCGTCGTCCACCCGCACCGTGATCGACATGCGCGACTGGCCTTCCCTCGGGCCAGGCAGGACCAGCATTGCCGAGATTTCTGTCAGCACCAGCGTGCTGCCCGCCCCGACTTGCACATCCAGGGCATAGCTGTCACCGCCGAGCGGTCCGGCAGTTCCTGCCGCCAGGGCGACACGCGCGACGTCGTGCCTGCGGTCGGTCAGCGGCTCGGGGCCTTTGGGGTGGCAGGGGCGCAGCACAAGCGGGCCGTCCGAGCGCAGGGTTCTCACCCGGCTGCCGCGGCCATTGGCGGCAAGCTCGCTTGCCAGCACCGCGCGGGCGGTCATCGCGCCCGGGCGTCCCGAGGCCGCCTTACGAAGCGAAGAGGCGTACATCGCTTCTCCTGTGATGCTCTGCCGCGATATCCGTCAGCGGCGAGCCGGACGCGGGCAGGTCGGCTGTGGGGCCGTCCGCCGCCTTTGCCGCCTCGGCGGCCAGGCAGTCCAGCCGATCCGTCATGCGGGCCAGGATGGCATGCACCTCGAAAGGATCGACGCGCATGACCTTGGCGGCGGCCGCCGCCGCCCCGGCATTGTTCTCGTGCAGGATCGCCAGTGCGGCGGCCCGCGGCCCCAAGCCGAAAACCGCCGCCGCGACGCCCATCACGACGGGCTGATGCGGCGCGGCCCCGAGTGCCGCGAAATGCGGGTGTGGATGGATGCCGTTCATGGCGCGCCGAAGCTGACGCCCCAGATCGCGCGACACCTTGCGCAGCTCCGGCGACGGGATGCGCGCGTCAAGTTCCGCTTCCAACTCGGCAAGATCAGACAGGTTGCCGCGTCCCGCGCGCGCGCAAGCTGCGGCTGCGAAGGCGGCGGCGATCGATCCGGCAGTCTCAACGCGCCCGATCAGAAACCTTTCCAGCCCGGCCACATCCGCCACCCGGCCCGCGGCGACCGCAGGCTCCAGACCGCCCGAATGGGCATAGCCACCCGCCGGCAAGCGCCCGTCGGCAAGCAGAAGAAGCGCCGCCTGTCCTCCCGACCCGAGGCTTTCCATTCAGAACAGGAAGTATCTCTGCGCCATCGGCACCACGTCCGCAGGCTCGTGATCGGCAAGTTCGCCGTCGATCCTGACCGCATAGGTGTCGGGATCGACCTCGATGCGCGGCATTGCGGTGTTCTCGGGCATGTCCTCCTTGGTGCGGCCACGTGTGTTCTCGATTGCGATGAAGCGGCGATTGGTGTCGATCCGGTCCGGCAACCCGTCGTCAATCGCCGCCTGCGACACGAAGGCGACCGATGTCGCCCCCGCCGCAGGGGAATGGACGTTGAAGCCGGTCCGCGCCAGCACCGGCTGCGGCGTCGGGATCGAGGCGTTGGGATCGCCAAGGGCCGCGCTGGCCACCATGCCGCCGGTGAACACCGTATGAGGCCGGATCCCGAACAGCGCCGGTTGCCACATCACGATGTCGGCCTTCTTGCCGACCTCGATCGAGCCGATCTCGCGCTCCAGACCATGCGCGACGGCAGGACAGATCGTGTATTTCGCCACATAGCGCCGCGCGCGGTGGTTGTCGGCGCGGCCGTCGCCGGGCAGCGATCCGCGCAGCTTCTTCATCTGATGCGCGGTCTGCCAGGTCCGCATCACCGTCTCGCCGATACGCCCCATGGCCTGCGCATCCGACGACATGATGGAGATCGCCCCCAGATCCTGGAGGATGTCCTCCGCCGCAATGGTGCCCGCGCGAACGCGGCTTTCGGCGAAGGCCAGATCGTTGGGGATCTGCGGGTTCAGGTGATGGGCCACCATGACCATGTCCAGATGCTCGGCCACCGTGTTGCGGGTAAAGGGCCGCGTCGGGTTGGTCGAGGCGGGCAGCACGTTCCGCTCACCGGCAATCCTGATGATGTCGGGGGCATGCCCACCGCCCGCGCCCTCGGTATGGAAGGCGTGGAAGGTGCGGCCCGCGACGGCGCGAAGCAAGTCCTCGACGAAGCCGGCCTCGTTGAGGGTGTCCGAGTGGATCGCCACCTGCACGCCCGATTCTTCGGCCACCGAAAGGCAGGCGTCGATCACCGCGGGGGTCGAGCCCCAGTCCTCATGCACCTTGAAGCCGCCGACGCCGCCGCGCAGCTGCTCCCACATCGCCTCCTTGGACATGGTGTTGCCGCGCCCGAGAAACAGCACGTTGACCGGCCAGGGATCGAACCCTTCCAGCATCCGCTGCATCCACCACGAACCGGGCGTGGCGAGCGTGGCCTTCGACCCTTCCGTCGGGCCCGTGCCGCCACCGGTGACGGTGGTCACGCCCGAGGCCAGCGCCAGCTGCAGCATCTGCGGCCCGACGAAATGCACATGGGTGTCGACCGCCCCGGCGGTGGCGATCAGCCCGTTTCCCGACATGATCTCGGTCGAGGGGCCGATCACCAGCGCAGGATCGACGCCGTCCATCGTATCCGGGTTGCCGGCCTTGCCGATGCCGGTGATGCGCCCGTCGCGGATGCCGATGTCCGCCTTGATGATTCCCCAGTGATCGAGGATCACCGCGCCGGTGATGACCAGATCCGGCGTGCCCTGCGCGCGGGTCGCGGCCGACTGCCCCATCGACTCGCGGATCGACTTGCCGCCGCCGAAGACGGCCTCGTCACCGCCGGCCGAGCGATCCTCCTCGACCTCGATGACGATGCAGGTGTCTGCGAGACGAATCCGGTCGCCTTTGGTTGGTCCGTAGGACGCGACATATTCGCGACGATCAACCCTTTGCATTGTCCAGCTCTCCGCCGCAGAGGCCGCGCAGGCCCAGCACCACGCGCCGCCCCCTGATCGGGACCAGCTTCACTTCCTCCACCGCGCCAGGTTCAAACCGCTCGGCCCCGCCCGACAGGATCGCCAGGCGCTTGCCCCAAGCGGCGTCCCGGTCGAAGTCGAGCGCCGCGTTCACCTCGGCAAAGTGGAAATGCGACCCGATCTGGATCGGTCGGTCCGATGTGTTGGTCACGCGCAGGGTCGTGACCTCCAGCCCTTCGTTGATGACGACGTCGTCTTCGCAATACAGGATCTCTCCGGGGATAAGCGGCTCGGCCTCGTCATCCAGCGGCGCGTCCGAATGCCGGCGGGGGGCCTGCCGCGTATTGCCGCCGGGCCGGCGTGGCTCGCTTGGGGAACTGACCCCGGACGACCTGGTCCGCTCCTCGGCCTCGGCGCTTGTCTGGTCATAGTCGTGCCCCGGATCGTCGGTCGGGTGCCTGGCCCTCGGGCCGCCCGTGTTTTCCGACAAAAGCTCCGCGAAGGGATTGCCTTTTCTGGTCATCGTATCGGCTCCGTCACGGTGACAAGCTTGGTCCCGTCGGGAAAGGTCGCCTCGACCTGGATCTGGGCGATCATCTCGGGAACGCCCTCCATGACATCGTCCCGGCTCAGGACATTGCGCCCCCATTCCATCAGATCCGTCACCGTCTCGCCGTCCCGCGCGCCTTCGAGAAGGAACGACGTCAGCAGCGCGGTCGCTTCCGGAAGGTTCAGCTTCAGGCCGCGGGCCTTGCGTTCCAATGCGAGCTTGCCGGCCGTGTAGACCATAAGCCGCTCCTGCTCATGCATGCTGAGTAACATCGATGCCTCCCGCTCGCAGTCGTGAGTCTCGCGGCCATATTGTGTGTTCTTCGACATCATGTCACTCGCTCTGTCGCGCAAACGGGTTGAGGGTAAGCTCTGGCGAATCCAGCGTGACGGCTGATCGCCTGAGCAGACCGACAACCCTGCGAGCATTCCATTGGCTTGCCGCGAAACTCCCGCTTCAGAAGGTCCAGGATGAAAACCGATCCGGCCCCGAGCCTTGGCACGACAAGACCTGACCCGCGTGCGGGCGCTTGCATGGCGCCTGAGTCGAAATGAGACGCTGGCTGTCCCGGCATCGCTGGCAACTGGTCCATGCGCTGCGCACGACCACCGCCAGCGTCCTTGCACTGGGCGCGGCCCATGCGCTCGGGTTTCGGGTGGCGCTTCCGGCGGTCATTGCCGCGATCATGGTGACGCAAGGCAATGTCGGCGGCTCGCTGAAGATGGCGACCCAGCAGTTCGTCGGATCGCTGGCCGGCGGCGTCTATGCGGCCCTGATCATCCTTGCGGTCCTGGCGCATGATCCGCTGTCCGGCGCGCTTACGCTGGCGATCGCCCTGGCGCCTCTTGCGGTGCTGGCGGCGCTTTCCCCCGGATACCGGATCGCGCCCGTCACCGCGGCCATCGTTCTTCTGGGCGGACCCGACCCTGACACCAGCCCGCTGGCCTTTGCCGCCGACCGCATCCTGGGCGTCGGCCTGGGATGCGCGGTGGGACTGGTTGTGTCGATCCTGGTCATGCCCGCCCGCGCGTCCCGATCGGTTGTCGAGACGGGGGGCCAGGTGGCGCGGCTGCTGGCGGGACAGCTCCGCACACTCGCATCGCGGGATGCCCGGTGCCAGGCCGAGCTTGGCCGGAGGGCCGGGGAGATCCGGGAAAACCTCATCCGTCTTGACGCCTTCGTGGCCGAGGCCGAGCACGAGAGGCGCGCGCGGCTCGCCCGGGTTTCAGACGGGCAGCGGCTGTTGCGGACCCTCAGGCGGGTGCGCCATGACGTGGACATGATCCGCCGCGCGGCGCGCGAGGCGGGCAACGTCGCCCTGCACGATTGCGCCGCCGCCTCGTGGCGTCACGCGGTCGAGAGCGCCGCGGCGACATTGCAGGGCATCTGCCGGCTGCTGGCCGGGCAGGACGTGCCGGACGACTTCAGCACCCTCGCCTCGGCCGTCCGGGACTACAGGATCGCCGTGGAGGAGATGCAGCGCGCCGGCCTGACGCAAACCCTGCCGACCGCCGATCTTGGCCGCCTGTTCGGCATCGGCTTCGCGCTGGAACAGCTTCGGCGCGATCTGGACGATCTGATCGAGCTGTCACGAGAGGTGTCCAGCCCGCGCGGCACGTCGGGGGAGAAATGACCTTGGGTTCCCGACGGGCTTGTACCGGACGTGGTCTTGCAACAGCAAGGTGTCGCTGATCCGGTGGGGCAGCCGCGGCGCGATCCGCGCCCGCCCCGCCACCAGCGGCCCCGCCGCGCGCCTGAAAACCCCGCGCCGCCGGGTTCCGCGCAGACGGTCGGTGAAGCCATCCGCCGCGTGCCTTAAGGCGGTGTAGATTTCCTGGATCGGCGCCGCCCGCTTCGGACGCATCCGCCGTTCGCAATCACCGAACGCCGGCTTCGTCCCGCGCAGACTGGCA
Organism: Paracoccus luteus; assembly: GCF_004522155.1. Taxonomy (GTDB): domain Bacteria; phylum Pseudomonadota; class Alphaproteobacteria; order Rhodobacterales; family Rhodobacteraceae; genus Paracoccus; species Paracoccus luteus. The sequence continues at coordinate 209,486 of NZ_SDEA01000004.1, forward strand.
GCTTGCACGCCGCGCCCCGATATCGGCTGCAACGAAAGGAGTTCCACATGCAACTCACCGGCATCCACCACCTGACGGCCATCACCGCCGACGCGCCCGCCAACAACCGCTTCTATACCGAGAGGCTGGGGCTGCGGCGGGTCAAGAAGACCGTCAACCAGGACGACACCTCGGCCTATCACCTGTTCTTCGCCGACGGCGCGGGCAGCCCCGGCACGGACCTGACCTTCTTCGACTGGCCCGTGGCGCGCGAGCGGCGCGGCACCCATTCGATCAGCCGCACGGGGCTGCGCGTGGATGAGGCCAGCCTCGACTGGTGGGCGGCGCGGCTGCGTGACGAAAAGCTGACCGTGGGCGAGATCGCGACGCTGGACACCCGCGCAAGCCTCGACTTCGAGGATTCCGAGGGCAAGCGCTTCCGCCTGACCGCCGACCGCCTCGGCGAAAGCCACCCGTGGCACCGCAGCCCGGTCCCGGCCGAGCACCAGATCCGCGGCCTCGGGCCGATCACCATCTCGGTCCCCGACCTCGCGCCGACCGAAGCGGTGCTGACGCAGGTGATGAACATGCGCCGCGTCCGCGACTATGCCAGTCTCGACGGGCAGGGGCAGGTCCATGTCTTCGAGATGGGCGAGGGCGGCCCCGCGGCGGAACTGCACGTGGCTGTGCAGCCCGGCCTGGCCGTCGCGCGGCAGGGCGCGGGCGCGGTCCATCACGTCGCGTTCCGCGTGCCGGACGCGGCCGCGATCCACGACTGGGCGCAGCACCTGAACAGGTTCCGCATCCCCTCCTCGGGCGAGGTCGAGCGTTACTACTTCCGCTCGCTCTACTTCCGCGAGCCGAACGGCATCCTGTTCGAGATCGCCTCGGACACCCCCGGCTTTGCCGTGGACGAGCCGTTCGAGACGATGGGCGAGGCGCTGTCGCTGCCGCCCTTCCTTGAACCGCGCCGCGCGCAGATCGAGGCCGGGCTGAAACCGCTCGTCTGATCTGACGAAACCAAGGCCGCCGGGGCGATCCGGCGGCCTGCCCCTGCCCCGGCAGCTGTCATGATGCGCCAAGTCCGCGCATCGACCGTATTGTGTCGCCGGATCGTCGATCACCGCCGACGCGCAGTTCTCGGGCGTCAGCAGGAAATCGGTCGCCGGGTCGCGCAGCGGTTCGGCCAGGACTTGGCCATCATGTGCTTACGGGTTTGTGGCGGGCTGGGTGGTGAACAGATCGGCCCATTCGGGGCGGCGCGCGGCCTGTTTGCGCACGAAGGGGCACAGCGGGATGATGCGGAACCCGGCCTGCCGCGCATCCTCGACCATGAACTCGACCAGCGCCTTGCCCACGCCCTGGCCGCCCAGGGCGTCCGGCACGCCGGTGTGATCGGCGCTGATGATGCCGGGGCCGCGATGGGTGAAGGTCAGCTCGGCCTCGGCATCGATGCCGCCAACGCGCGCGGCATAACGGCCGCGGCGGGCGCCGTCCTCCTTGGTGATGGTGATGTCGGCCATGTCAGAACTCCCGTTTCAGAAGGGTGCGGTCCACGGACAGCGGACCGGCGCCGAAGGCGGCAAGCAGCAGCGCCGCCACGGTCCACAGCGCCGAGAACCCCTCGGCCTTGAACTGGACCTGGTGCAGGAACCCCGCGCCGCCATCGGCACCGAGGTTGCGCAGCCCGTCGGCGGTGAACAGCGCCGCGTTGCCGCCAAGCGCGGTCACGCCCTCGGGCGAGAGGATCGCCGCGCCATAGGGATGCGTGACATGGAACCACAGCGTCACCGCCAGCATCACCGCGCTGGCGAGCGCCACCGGCCGGGTCAGGAAGCCTGCGAGGATCATCAACCCGCCCGCGAACTGCAGCACCGCCAGCGCCGCCGACCACAGCCAGCCGGGATAAAGGCCGATGCCTTCGGTGAACCCCGCCATCGCGAAGGGCGCCGTGATCTTGGGCCATCCCTCGATCACCAGCATTCCGCCGACCACCACGCGCAGCGCGACATAGGCCAGCGGCCGCGCGATCCAGTCGTAGAACGGCCCCAAGAAGGGCAGGATCAGCGGGGTCCTGCGCTGGGTCGGCGGGATCATGGCGTCGCCCCGCCCGCCGTCCCGGCTTGTGTGAGAAGCCAGCCCTTGGCGATGTCCAGATCCTGCGCAGACAGTTCGTGTCCGGCGTCGATCAGCCGCGCGTCCAGATCAGCGCCGGCGGCCTTCAGCGAGGCTTCCAGCGCCGGGGCCATGCGCGCGAAGGGATCGCGCGCGCCGGTCAGCAGCAGCACCTGCGTGCCCGGCAGCTCGGCGGCGGGTGCGTCCTCCAGCACCTCGATCCCGCGCAGAAGGATCGCGCGGCCGATCACGCCCGGATGCAGCCGCAAAATCGCGCCCAGCAGATTGGCGCCGTTGGAATAGCCAAGACAGGTCATTCGCGCCGGGTCGAGGCCATAGCCCCTGACCGCGCCCTCGACGAAGCCGGCGAAGGCTTCGGCCTCGGCGCGGATGTCGTCCTGGTCATAGGTCACGGCATCGAAGCGGCGGAACCAGCGGGTGATGCCTTCCTCGGTGGACCGTCCCCGCACCCCCAGCAGCGTCGCGCGCGGGTTCAGGCGCGCGGCCAGCGGCATCAGGTCGGCCTCGTTCCCCCCGGTGCCGTGCAGCAGCACGACCACCGTCCCGTCGGGATCGTCGGGGGCATGAAAGCGGTGAACGAAGGGCAGATCGCGCATCGGCATCCTTTCCTCGCCCGGCCGGGCGAATTGCGGCAGCATCAGGCGCAGATCCTCCGCGCGGGCTGCGTCATGGGGCGGGATCATCAGGGCCTCGCCCAGATGCTCCGGGTCTTCATCCACCGTGAAGCCGGGGCCATCGGTCGCGTATTCGAACAGCGTCCCCGCCGGTTCGCGCACATAGAGCGACAGGAAATACTTGCGGTCGTGGACGTTGGTCGCGCCGTCATGGCCGCGCAGGTCCAGCCGAATCCGTCGCACGGCATCCGCGTCCGGCGCGCGGAAGGCGACATGGTCGATCACCCCCGCGCCCGGACCGCCGGTCACGAAGCCCGCCGACTGGCGCAGGTCGATCACGTCCGTGTCGGATTGCATCCGGGTGAAAGGGCCGTCCCGCAGCACCACGCGATAGCCGAAGCGTGCGGCAAAACCGGCCGTGGCCGCGGCATCCTCGGTCAGGATCGTGACCGCACGGATGCGTGTCGGCGCAATCGGATCGGGCAAGGGCGCTGTGGCGGGCAGGTCCGCGCCGACCAGCTTGACGACGATCCCGTCGGGGTCACGCAGGCGCAGCACCGTCTCGCCCAACTCGCGCGCAGGGCCGGTGACGGGCACCCCGGCGGCCATAGCGCGTTGCAGCCAGTCGCCGATGCTGGCGGGCGGGATGGCAAGGGCGATCTCGCTGACCTGTCCCAGTCCCACGCGGCCCCGCGCGCCGTCCTGCCAGACGAGGAAGGTGGCGACCGATCCGGGGCTGCCCAGCCGGTCGCCATAGAACAGGTGCAGCTGCTCGGCATCCTCATAGCCGCCAGTCTGCTTGACCAGCCGCAGCCCCAGAAAGCCCGCGTAGAAATCAACGTTCCGCTGAACGTTGCCGGTGATCGCGGTGACGTGGTGGATGCCCGTCGTCACCGGCCAGCCTCGTCCGCGTCAACGCCTGGGCGGAATGTCGTCATGAAACGCGCTCCCGCAGGGAAATCCCGGCCAGCGTGGGATCGTCGCCGGCGCTTGTCCAGCAGTTTCCCCCCGAAAGCAGCGTTCGGCCAGCAAGAACGCCTTGGATGTTGATCGTTTCAGAAGAACGAATATCATCCTGACTGCCCGCCATAGTCACAAGGATCGACAGATGAGCTGGAACCCCGCATTCGAGCCCGGTTGCCCCGACGAGGTCGGCGTGGACGCCATCGAGACCCTGATCATCCCGCGCGCCCGCGACCTTGGCGGGTTCGAGGTGATGCGCGCCCTGCCCGCGCCGAAACGCCAGATGGTCGGCCCGTTCATTTTCTTCGACCAGGCCGGCCCGGCCGAGTTCCTGACCGGGCAGGGCATCGACGTCCGCCCGCATCCGCATATCGGCCTCGGGACCGTGACCTATCTCTATCGCGGCGACTTCCACCACCGCGACAGCATTGGCAGCGATCAGGTGATCCTGCCGGGCGCGGTCAACTGGATGGTCGCGGGCAAGGGCGTCACCCATTCGGAACGCACCAGCGCCACGGGGCGGCAGGGACCGCACAGCCTCTATGGCATCCAGACCTGGATCGCCCTGCCCGAGGACCGTGAGGAGATGGAGCCGATCTTCGAGCATCATGGCGCGGGCGCGCTGCCGCAGATCACGGCCGACGGCGTCGATGCGCGCCTGATCCTGGGCACCGCCTATGGCGAGAAGGCGCCCGCGACGCTCTATTCCGAGACGTTCTATCTGGACGTGACGCTGATGCCCGGCGCGCGCTTTCCACTGCCCGACGATCACGAGGACCGCGGCCTTTATATCACCGAGGGATCGGTCAGCATCGCGGGGCAGCTGTTCGAGGCTGGCCAGATGATGGTCTTCCGCCCCGGCGACCGGATCACGGTGGCCGCCGGGCCGCAGGGCGCGCGGCTGATGGCGCTGGGGGGCGCGACGCTGAACGGGCCGCGCCATATCTGGTGGAACTTCGTGTCCTCGTCGCGCGACCGGCTTCAGGCCGCCAAGGAGGAATGGCGCGCCGCCCGCTGGGGCGAGGGCCGGTTCGATCTGCCCCCGGACGACCGCGACGAGTTCATCCCGCTTCCCTGAACGCCAGGACCAGCCGCCGGCATCCCGCACGCGCGGCAGACCTGCCGCGGCTGGCAGCGGTCGGACGATGAGGCATCTTGGCCGGCTGAACAAATCAACGGGGCACGGAGCGGGGCGCACGAAGGCGCGCGCGGCGCAGGCCGCCACGACTTGAGACTGCGCCGCGTCGTCCCTATCTTGAAGGGCAGCGCGAAAGGCCCCCCTCATGTTCTCGATCCCCGGCAAGCCCCCCGTCAGCATCACCCCGGCCGCCGAGGCGCGCATCGCGCGGCTGATGGCCGAACGGCAGGCGCAGGGCCTGCGGATCGGCCTGAAAAAAGGCGGCTGCGCGGGCATGGAATACACGATGGAACTGGCCGACGCGGCCTCCCCCGGCGACGAGGTCGTCGAACAGGGCGCCGCCCGCGTGCTGATCGCGCCCACCGCGCAGATGTTCCTGTTCGGCACCCAGATCGACTATCAGACCGGGCTGCTGGACAGCGGGTTCAAGTTCGTGAACCCCAACGTCACCGACACCTGCGGCTGCGGCGAGTCGATCCGCTTCGAACCGATCGCGCCCGCCGCCGGTTGATTGACCCGCCGGCTGACGCCCCCTTGATCCGCCCCGCGCAGGCAGGCTAGGCCCGGCGGGCAGCCGAAGGGGAGAGATCACGATGCGCAAGCTTGCCGCCGGAAACTGGAAGATGAACGGGTCGCTGGCCGGCCTTGGCGAACTGGATGCGCTGGCGGCGGCCTGCCCCGACGCCGCCTGCGAAATCCTGATCTGCCCGCCCGCGACGCTGATCCACCCGATGGTCGCGCGCATCAAGGGCGGCGGCATCGCGGTCGGCGGACAGGACTGCCACGCAGCAGGCGCCGGCGCGCACACCGGCGACATCGCCGCCGAGCAGTTGCGCGACGCGGGCGCCACCCATGTCATCGTCGGCCATTCCGAACGCCGCGCCGATCATGCCGAAACCGACACCGCCATCGCCGCCAAGGCGGCCGCTGCCCACCGCGCCGGGCTTTGCAGCATCGTCTGCGTGGGCGAGACCGAGGCGCAGCGCGACGCGGGCGAGACGCTGGACGTCATCGCGCGCCAGCTCGCCGGTTCGGTGCCGGACTGCGCCACCGCCGACAACACCGTCATCGCCTATGAACCGGTGTGGGCCATCGGCACCGGCCGCACGCCCTCCGACAACCAGATCGCCGAAGTCCACGCGGCGATGCGGGCGGCCCTGGTGGCGCGGTTCGGCGACGGGGCGGGCATGCGGCTGCTGTATGGCGGGTCGGTCAAGCCGTCGAACGCCGCCACGATCTTTGCCCTGCCCGACGTGGACGGGGCGCTGGTCGGCGGCGCCAGCCTGAAGGGTGCGGATTTCGCCCAGATCGTCGCGGCGCTGGACGCGGCCTGAACGGCAGCGGGCGGCACGGCCGCAGCGTTCGGTTCTGCGGCCCCTGCCCCTTCAAGTGGCGGTCCAACTGACCCCCGAGTTACTTTGATAGTCCAAAGCATCTGGACATTTCCGCCCTGCGCCCCTAGATTTGCGCCCTTGGGGAGGCCGCAGCCGCGGCCCTGCCCCGGTTTCCGAAAGGCGAACGGGTGAAGACGGATTCGGACACCGCACGGCTTGAACGGGCGCTGTGGTCGCTGGTCATACGGTTCGGCAACCGCCGGATCGTGGCCGAGATCGCGGGCGGGACGGGCCACCGGCTGCCCGCCGGATCGTGGGCGCTGCTGGATTACGTCCACACGCTTGGCCCCATGCGCATCAGCGACATCGCCGCGCTGCACGGGGTCGAGGTCTCGACCGTCACGCCCCGCCTGCAGACGCTCGAGGCCGCCGGCCTGATCGAGCGGCACCGCGACCCGGCCGACGGGCGCGTCTGGATGATCGCCATCGGCCGCGCGGGGCGCGAGGCGCTGGACCGCATCCACCGGGCGCGCGCCGACCTGATGGCACAGGCGCTGTGCCCCGACGACACCGCGCGGCTGCAATCGCTGGTGCCGATCATCGAACGCCTCTCTGACCATCTCAACGATCTGGCGCCCGTCCCCGAGGCCGCCGACAAGGAAGCGAGCCACACATGACCAAACCCGTCCCCCGCCTGGCCGTCGTCGCCATGCTGATGTGCGGGCTGGCTGCCCCTGCCGGCGCCCAGCAACCCGCGATGCCGCCGACGCCCGTCAGCGTGCAGACCGTGCAGACCGAGGCGCTGCCGATCATCAGCGAATTGCCGGGCCGCGTCTCGGCGACCCGGATTTCCGAAGTGCGGCCCCGCGTGTCGGGCATCCTGGAAGAGCGGGTGTTCGAGCAGGGCAGCGCCGTGAAGGAAGGCGACGTGCTATACCGCATCGATGCCGCCCCCTTCGAGGTGCAGGTCAGGGCGGCCGAGGCAGCGGTCGCGCGCGCCAGGGCCACGCTGGCCAGCGCCGAGGTCGAGCTGAGCCGCCAGACCGAACTGCGCGACCGCAACGTCGCCGCCGCCGTCGAGTTCGAGCGCGCCGAGACGGTCGTGCTGCAGGGCCAGGCCGACGTGGCGCTGGCCGAGGCGGCGCTGGCCGAGGCGCAGCTGAACCTGGATTACACGCAGGTGCGCGCGCCGATCAGCGGCACCATCGGCCGCGCCCTTGTGACCGAGGGCGCGCTGGTCAGCAGCGCCGGCCCGCATCTTGCGCTGATCCAGCAGCTTGATCCCGTCTATGCCGACTTTACCCAGTCCACGTCGGAACTGTTCCGCCTGCGCCGGGCGCTGGACGCGGGCGAACTGGCCGCCACCGCGCCCGGCGAGGCGACGGTGCAGCTGCTGTTCGACGACGGCAGCGCCTATGAGGAACTGGGCACGCTGCTGTTTTCCGAAGCCGCCGTGGACGAGACCACCGGCCAGGTCACGCTGCGGGGCCAGTTCCCCAACCCCGACGGCAAGCTGCTGCCGGGGCTGTATGTGCGCGTGCGCATCATCCAGGCGGTGAACGAACACGCGGTCGCGATCCCGCAAAAGGCGGTGCTGCGCGACGGGCGCGGCAACGCGCAGGTCTATGTGCTGAACGACGACAACACCGTCGATCTGCGGCCGGTCGAACTGGGCGCCACGCTCGAGGATCGCTGGCTGGTGCGAAGCGGGCTGGAAAGCGGCGACACGCTGGTCGTCGAAGGCGCGCAGAAGCTGTATCCGGGCGCGACCGTCGCGCCCGAGCCTGTGGCCCCGGCCGATCCGACGCCGACGCCCGCCGCGCCCGACGGCGCGGCAGCGCCCGCGACACCGGCGACCGATGCGCCGGATGCCGCCACGCCTGCGACCGATGCACCGGCCGCGCAACCCGCCCCGGCCCAACCTGCGACCGATGCGCCGGCCGATCCCGCTGCGCAACCCGCCCCCGATCAACCGTCGGACGAGGCGCCCGCGCCCGCCGCCGCGAACTGAGGGGCGGCACATGGCACAGCTGTTCATCGGCCGGCCCATCCTTGCATGGGTCATCGCCATCCTGATCTCGCTGGCGGGAATCCTCGCGCTGCCCGGCCTGCCGATCAGCCAGTATCCGTCCATCGCGCCGCCGCAGATCACCGTGCGCGCGATGTATGTCGGCGCCTCGCCCGAGGAGATGTACGAGGGCGTGGCCCAGCCCATCGAAGAAGAGATGAACACCATCGACGGGATCCGGTATTTCGAATCCACCTCGGACGCGTCGGGGATGATCACGATCACCGCCACCTTCGCCGCCGGGACCGAGATCGCGACCGCCTCCGTCGACATGCAGAACGCCGTCAGCCGGGTCGAGCCGCGCCTGCCGCGCTCGGTCGTGCAGAACGGCATCACCGTCCAGCAGGCCGGGTCGGGGTTCCTGATGATGGTCGCGCTGACCTCGTCGGACGGCACCCGCGACGAGGTCGATCTGGGCGACTATCTGACCCGCAACGTGCTGGGCGAACTGCGCCGGATCGAGGGCGTGGGCAACGCCCAGCTGTTCGCGGCCGGCCGCTCGATGCGGGTCTGGATCGACCCCGACAAGCTGACCGGCCTGAACCTGACCAGCGCCGATGTCACCAACGCGATCAACGCCCAGAACGCGCAGGTGGCCGCCGGCCAGATCGGCGCGGACCCGAACCCGATCAACCAGCAGCTGACCGCGACCGTGCTGGTCAAGGGGCAGCTGACCACGGCGGACGAGTTCCGCAACATCGTCCTGCGGGCCAATCCCGACGGCTCGACCGTGCGGCTGGGCGATGTCGCGCAGGTGGAAGTGGGCAGCGAAAGCTATGGCTTTTCCTCGCGCCTGAACGGCCAGCCAAGCGCCGCGGTGGGCATCCAGCTGTCGCCGACGGGCAACGCGCTGGCGACCTCGTCCGAGGTGCGCGAGACGATGGCCGAGCTGGCGGCCTTTTTCCCGCCGGGCATCGACTATTCCATCCCCTATGACACCGCGCCCTTCGTCGAGAAGTCGATCTCGAAGGTGCTGGTGACGCTGATCGAGGCGGTGGCCCTGGTCTTTGTCGTGATGTTCATCTTCCTGCAGAACGTCCGCTATACGCTGATCCCGACGATGGTGGTGCCGGTCGCGCTGCTGGGGACGCTGGCGGTCATGTTCGCGGTCGGGTTTTCCGTCAACGTGCTGACCATGTTCGCGATGGTGCTGGCGATCGGCATCCTGGTCGACGACGCCATCGTCGTGGTCGAGAACGTCGAACGCATCATGGCGACCGAGGGCCTGCCCCCGCGCGAGGCGACGCGCAAGGCGATGGGCCAGATCACCGGGGCCATCGTCGGCATCTCGCTGGTGCTGTCGGCCGTGTTCATCCCGATGGCGTTCTTTCCCGGATCGTCGGGGATCATCTACCGCCAGTTCTCGCTGACGATGGTGGTGGCGATCCTGTTCTCGGCGTTCCTCGCGCTCAGCCTGACGCCGGCGCTGTGCGCCAGCTTCCTCAAGCCGATCGCCGCCGGGCACCATGAAAAGCGTGGCCGCTTCAGCCCGTTCGGGCTGTTCAACCGCGGCTTTGACGCGACCACGCGCGGCTATACCGGCGCCGTCCGGCGGATGACCGGGCGCAGCGGGCTGGTGATGGTCGTCTATCTGGGGATCGTGGGCGCGATGGCCTACGGGTTCTCGGGGCTGCCCAGCTCGTTCCTGCCGAACGAGGACCAGGGCTTCATCCTCGTGGACCTGCAGACCCCGCCCGCCGCATCCGCCAACCGCACGGACGAGGCGATCGTGAAGGCCGAGCAGATCTTCGGCAGCCACGAGGGCGTCGAGAACGTCGTCGCCATCCGCGGCTTCAGCTTCTCGGGGTCGGGCACCAACGCGGCGCTGATGTTCGTCACGCTGAAGGACTGGGCCGAACGCGACCAGTCGGCGCAGGAAATCGCGGACTGGGCCAACGGGCAGCTGTTCGGCATCAAGGACGTCCGCGCATTCGCACTGTCGCCGCCCCCGATCCAGGGCCTGGGCAGCGCGGGGGGCTTCAGCTTCCGCCTGCAGGACCGTGGCGGCAACGGCCAGCTTGCCCTGCAGGCCGCCACCCAGCAGCTGATCGACGAGGCGACCGCAACCGGCGTCGTCGTGGGCGCCCGCGTCGAGGGGCTGCCGGCGGCCGCGCAGGTGATCCTGACCATCGACCGCGAAAAGGCCAACACCTTCGGCGTGACCTTCGCCGACATCAACGCCACGATCTCGCACAACCTTGCGTCGTCCTATGTCAACGACTTCCCGAACCAGGGGCGGCTGCAGCGCGTCGTGGTGCAGGCGGGCGAAACGGCGCGCATGGCGGCCGAGGATCTGCTGGACCTGACCGTGCGCAACGTGAACGGCGGGATGGTCCCCTTTTCGTCCTTTGCGACCGTGCACTGGCAGAACGGGCCGACGCAGGTCGTGGGCTACAACGGCTATCCGGCCGCCCGCATCTCGGGCAACGCCGGGCCGGGGTTCACCACCGGCGAGGCGATGGCCGAGATCGAGCGCCTCGCCCAGACGCTGCCGCAGGGCTTTGGCTATGAATGGACCGGCCAGTCGCTGGAGGAGATCGAGGCCGGCGCGCAGGAAGGGCTGCTCTATGCGCTCAGCATCGTGCTTGTGTTCCTGCTGCTGGCCGGGCTTTACGAAAGCTGGTCGATCCCGCTGTCGGTCATGCTGGCCGTGCCCCTTGGCGTGGCGGGCAGCGTGGCGGCCGCGTGGCTGGCGGGCCTGCCGAACGACATCTATTTCAAGGTGGGCCTGATCACGATCATGGGCCTGGCGGCCAAGAACGCCATCCTGATCGTCGAGTTCGCCAAGGAACTGTGGGCGCAGGGCCAGTCACTGCGGGACGCCGCGCTTGAGGCCGCGAAGCTGCGGTTCCGGCCGATCCTGATGACCTCGCTGGCGTTCACGCTGGGCGTGGTGCCGCTGGCCACGGCGACGGGCGCAAGCTCGGCCAGCCAGAACGCCATCGGCATCGGGGTCATCGGCGGCATGATCGCGGCGACCGTGTTCTCGGTCTTCTTCGTGCCGGTGTTCTTCGTGTGGGTGCTGCGGCTGTTCGGGCGCAAGAAGCCCGCGGCCCACGCCCCCGTCGAGGCGACACCCGCGCCAAGGACGTAGGCGCAGCGGGCGGACGAAAGGCAAAAGGCGCGCCGGGGAAACCCGGCGCGCCTTTTCCATGGGTTTCCACCCAGCCAGGCGGCGGTCGGACCGCGCCGCCGAAACATGCCGCATCTGTCTGGAACATTGGTCGGGGCGAGAGGATTCGAACCTCCGGCCTACGGTACCCAAAACCGTCGCGCTACCAGGCTGCGCCACGCCCCGGACCGCCGCCCTTTTAGGCGGGGTGCGCGCGGTCGGAAAGCGGAAACTTCACCGACAGGGCGCGACCGCGCCTTGCTGGGGAACGGACGGGTGGGCCAGCCTTGCGCCGGGGGTCAGGGCCAGCCGCGCGGCCTCGCCCCCGGCGAGTTCCAGGACCAGCAGCCGGTCGGGATCGGGATCGTCCGCTGCCGCGCCGAAGATCGGCGTCAGATCGTGCGGCCGGGCCTTGGCATGGATGCGGCGCAGGACGCCGGTCGCGTCAAAGAACAGCATGTCCAGCGGGATCAGCGTGTTCTTCATCCAGAACGCCGTCGGCTGCGGCGTCTCATAGACGAACAGCATGCCCTGTCCCTGCGGCAGCGCCTCGCGTCCCATCAGCCCTTGCGCGCGGGCCTGCGGCGTGTCGGCGATCTCGACCGCGATCTGCGCCAGCGGGGTGTCCCCGGTCGGGGGCAGGATCGTCGCGGTGCCGGGCGCGCAGACCGTCGCCGCGGCGGCCGGTCCCGCGGCCGCCAGCGCCAGGGCGGCCGCGGCCGCGTTTGCCCGCATCCGGGAAAAGCAAGTCATCTGCATCGCCGCGTCCCCTGCCCTGCTGCCTTGCGCGCAAGCCTGACCGGGCGGGCGCGCAAACGCAATCACCCTCAGGGCTGCAGGCGCGTGACCGTCCACGGCGCGCCCGGCCTTTCGCGCCGCCACTGGAAGCGGTCGTGCAGGCGAAAGGCGCCGTCGGCCCAGAACTCGATCTGGACGGGCGTGATGCGGAACCCGCCCCAGAACGGCGGCCGCGGCGGGTTCAGCCCGTGACGCAGACCCTGTCGCGCCACCTCGGCCACCAGCGCCGCGCGGCTTTCCAGCGGCTGGCTTTGCCGGCTGGACCACGCGCCGATCCGCGATTGCAGCGCGCGGCTGGCGTAATAGGCGTCCGCCTCGGCGCCCTCGGCCCGCGCGACGGGGCCGCGCACACGGATCTGGCGGCGCAGCGATTTCCAGTGCATCACAAAGGCCGCATTGCCCGACGCCGCGATCTGGCGGCCCTTGGCGCTGTCATAGTTCGTATAGAACACGAATGCGCCCGGCTCGATGTCCTTCAGCAGCACCATGCGCACGTCGGGCATGCCGTCCGCGTCCACGGTCGCCAGCGCGATGGCGTTCGGATCGTTCGGCTCGGCCGCCTGCGCCTCGGCCAGCCACGCGCGGGCAAGGGCGAAGGGATCGTCGCCGGCGAACAATGCTTCTTGGTCGGTCATCTTGATGCCCCGCTGGCTTTGCCCTAATCCTCACCAAAGGTTGAAGACGCGGGGATCATTGCATGTCAAGCGGACGGACGGACGGCGGGCTGATGGCCGGCAAGCGCGGGCTGATCATGGGGCTGGCCAACGACAAGTCGCTTGCCTGGGGCATCGCCCGCGCGCTGGCCGCCCAAGGCGCGGAACTGGCCTTTTCCTATCAGGGCGAGGCGTTGAAAAAGCGCGTGGCGCCGCTGGCGCAGCAGCTGGGGTCCAACACCGTCCTGCCGTGCGACGTGGCCGACATGGCGTCGGTCGATGCGCTGTTCACCGCCCTGCGGGACCAGTGGGGACAGCTTGATTTCCTGGTCCACGCCATCGGCTTTTCCGACAAGGAGGAGCTGCGCGGCCGTTATGTCGACACCACGCGCGACAACTTCATGATGACGATGGACATCTCGGTCTATTCGTTCACCGCCGTGGCGCAGCGCGCAGCGGCCCTGATGCGCGATGGCGGCAGCCTGCTGACCCTGACCTATTACGGCGCGGAACGGGTGATGCCGCATTACAACGTCATGGGGGTGGCGAAAGCCGCGCTCGAGGCGTCGGTGCGCTATCTGGCCGAGGATCTGGGCAAGGACGGCATCCGCGTGAACGCGATCAGCGCGGGGCCGATCAAGACGCTGGCGTCGTCGGGGATCGGCGATTTCCGCTATATCCTGAAATGGAACGAGCTGAACTCGCCCCTGCGCCGCAACGTCACGACCGAGGACGTGGGCAAGTCGGCGCTGTATCTGCTGTCCGACCTCGGCAGCGGCGTCACCGGCGAGACGCATCACGTCGATGCGGGCTATCATATCGTCGGCATGAAAGCGGTGGACGCGCCCGACATCGACGCCGTCACCAACCGCAAGGCCGACTGACGCCGGTCCGCGCAGCACCCCGAAGGCCCCGCGATGGACGCGATCACCCTGCCGCAGCTGGCGCTGTTCGTGGCCACGCTGGGCCTTGCCATCGTCTCGCCCGGCCCCGCGATCATCGCGGCCAGCCAGTCGGCCGCGTCGCGCGGGCGGCGCGCGTCGATGCCCTATGCGATGGGGCTGGCTGTCGGGGCGTCGCTGTGGTGCCTGTTTGCGCTGTTCGGGCTGACGGTGCTGTTTCGCTGGATGCCGTCGCTGTTCGTCGCGCTGAAGATCCTGGGCGGCATCTATCTGCTGTGGATCGCGTTCCAGATGTGGCGCCACGCCGCCGACCCACTGGACATGGCGGGCGAGACGGTCAGCGGCCCCGGATTCGCGCGCGGCGTGGCGCTGAACCTGTCCAACCCCAAGCCCGCGCTGTTCTATTCGGCAGTCATCATGTCCGTCTTTCCGTCGCTGCACGGCGCGGCCCCGGCGGTCGTCTATGGGGTTGCCCTGGCGGTCGAGCTGGGGTTTTACGCGGCCGTGACGGCTTTGATGTCGACCGGACCCGTCCGGCGGCGCTATTACGGCGCAAAGACATGGATCGACCGCATCGCGGGCGCGCTGATCGGCGCGCTGGGGCTGTCGCTGATCCTGCGCCACTGAAAGGAACGCCAATGGCCAAGACCCCGTCGGACCGCCTGCCCCATGAAAAGGGCTTTCACGTCAGCTGGGACCAGCTGCACAGGGATGCCCGCGCGCTGGCATGGCGGCTGGACGGACATGGGCCGGCGGACGGCGACTGGAAGGCGGTCGTGGCGATCACCCGCGGCGGCATGGTGCCCGCGATGATCGTGGCGCGCGAACTGGATATCCGCACGATCGACACGATCAGCGTGAAGTCCTATCGCAAGGGCGAGCAGGGATCGCTGGCCGTGCTGAAATCGCCCGACGCCGAACTGATGGGCGACGGCGATGGCGTGCTGGTCGTCGACGATCTGGTCGATTCAGGCCGCACGCTGGAACTGGTGCGCTCCATGTTCCCGCGCGCCCATCTGGCCACCGTCTATGCCAAGCCCAAGGGCAAGCCGATGGTGGAAACCTACGTGACCGAGGTCAGCCAGGACACCTGGATCTTTTTCCCCTGGGACATGGCGCTGCAATACGTCGAACCCTATCGCGGCACCGACTGAGGGGTGGGCGGGCGCGGCCGATGCCGGCCGCGCCAATTGGGGGCACGAGACCGCAGCCGGCCCCTGCCCGGCAGTCTCAGCCGGTGGCCTTGTCGCTTTTTGCGGGCGGCGCGTCACCCTTGGCCGTGTCCGGGTCGCGGATGGCGGCGTCCTGCACGGATTGCTGGCGCTTGTTGCGCTCGGCCTCCTCGGCGGTGACGTCTCGGGGGGGCGCATAGCCGTTGCGCTCGAACGATTGGTTGGGCATGGGGATCTCCTTTTCCTTCAGGCGCCGACGTCGTCGGGGCCGCGCGGCTCGGTGGGCATGGTGCCGTTGGCGGGGATGCCGTCCTGTTCCGCCTCGCCCTTGTATTCGTTCTGCAGGATCGACGGGTCCGCGCCGGATTCGCCCCGCTTGTCATCGCTGATCGCGTGGCGCGGCTGCGTCGGTTCGTTTTCGGGGTCTGGCTTCATGATCGCCTCCTGGGTCATGCAGGCGAAACCAGCGGGGCGCCGCACAGGTTCCGTGGAACCGGGCCGCGTCCCGCACGTTGACCCGACCACGTCACGCGTTTGCGAGGTGACTTCGCATGACCAAGGAAATCCGCCGCTATGAGCTGGTCGAGGATACCAGCGACGAGGAAGCGGGCAAGATGAAGGCCCAGATGCGCGTCGAAGAGGCGCAGCGGCTGCGCCGCGCCCGCCAGGAGCAGACCGCCAAGGCCGCCTCGGCGCGCTGACGCGGGCCTCAGATCAGCCTAGCCGTTGCCCCGCACGAAACGGGCCGCGCCCTCGGCGGCGCGGATCATCGCCTTGGATTTGTGGACACATTCCTGGTATTCCAGTTCGGGCACGCTGTCATAGACGACACCGCCGCCCGACTGGACATACAGCGTGTCGTCCTTGACTACCCCGGTGCGCAGCGCGATGCACATGTCCATCTCGCCGTTGGCGGCGAAATAGCCGACTGCGCCGCCATAGATGCCGCGCTTCTCCGGCTCCAGCTCGTCGATGATCTGCATTGCGCGCACCTTGGGCGCGCCGCTGACCGTCCCCGCCGGCAGCCCCGCCAGCAGCGCCGACAGCGCGTCCTCGCCCTCGCGCAGCTCGCCCACGACGTTGCTGACGATATGCATGACGTGGCTGTATCGTTCGATGATGAACTGTTCGGTCGGGCGCACGGTGCCGATGCGGGCGACCCGGCCCACGTCGTTGCGCCCCAGATCCAGCAGCATCAGATGCTCGGCCAGTTCCTTCTCGTCGGCCAGCAGGTCGGCCTCGTTCGCGCGGTCCTCCTCGGGCGTGGCGCCGCGGGGGCGGGTGCCGGCGATGGGGCGGATCGTCACTTCGCCCTCGCGCAGGCGGACCAGTATCTCGGGCGAGGCGCCGACGATCTGAAAGCCGCCCATGTTCAGGAAGAACATGAAGGGCGAGGGGTTCGTCCGCCGCAGGCTGCGATACAGCGCGAACGGCGGCAGCGGAAAGTCGATGGCCCACCGCTGCGACGGCACGACCTGGAAGATGTCGCCCGCGCGGATGTAATCCTTGGCCTTTTCCACCGCGGCCAGATAATCGGCGTGGGCAAAGTTCGACCGCGGCTGGCCGATCGCGCCGCCCCGCCCCAGCGCGCGCGGCTCGGCCGGCTGGCGGTCCAGCGACCGCAGCGCCTCCATCACCCGCTCGGCCGCCTGGGCATAGGCGGCGCGGGCGGGCACCGCCGGATCGTGCCAGGCGGGTGCGCACAAGGTCACCTCGCCCTTGACGCCGTCCAGCACGGCCACGACCGACGGGCGCAGCAGCATTGCGTCGGGCACGCCGATCGGGTCGGGGTTCACGTCCGGCAGATGTTCCACCAGCCGGATCATGTCATAGCCCAGATAGCCGAACAGCCCCGCCGCGACCGGGGGCACGCCGTCCGGCATCTCGATCCGGCTTTCGGCGATCAGCGCGCGCAGGCTGTCCAGCGCCGGGCGCGGATCGTCGCTGAACGCCTCGGCATAGCGCGCCTCGCGGTTGATCCGCGCGCGGCCGTCCCGGCATTCCCATACCAGGTCGGGCTTCATGCCGACGATGGAATAGCGGCCGCGCACCTCGCCCCCGGTGACGCTTTCCAGCACGAAGGACAGCGGCTCGGCCTCGGCCAGCTTCAGCATCAGGCTGACGGGCGTGTCCAGGTCGGCGGCCAGCCGCAGCGTCACCAGCTGGTTGCGGCCTTCGGCCCAGCCCTGCTTGAACCCGGCAAAGTCGGGCGACAGGTCCATCACTGGATCCGGGCGTTGGCGGCGTTCAGCGCCGACTGGTTCAGCGTGACCCCGTGCGACACCTGAAGCGCGCGGGCATAGGCGTCGAACAGATCGGCCTGCAGCGACTCCGTCAGCCGGTTGCCGACGCCATCGACGACGCGCTGCGCCTCGTCCACGGTCAGGTCGGCGGGGATGATGCGGTCAAGGCGGACAAGGAAGACCCGGTTCTCGGCCTCGACCACGGCGATCTCGCCCGGCTCTTTCAGGCGAAAGGCGTGGCTGACGACGTCGCCGGGCACGCCCTCGATGGCGCCGTCGCGTTCAAGCCCGGCCACGGGGACCAGCGTCGCGGCGGGGGCCGGGACCGCGGCGGCGCCATCTGCCGGAGCGGGCGCGGGCGCGTCCGATTCCAGCGCCATGCGGCGATCTTCGCCCAGGGATTTCAGCAGCCGCCCGGTCTCGGCCTGCGTCCAGTCCTCAAGCACGCGGTCGCGCACCTGATCGAACGGGATCAGCGCAGGGGGCACAAGGCTGTCCAGCCGCAGCGCAAAGACCCCGCCGTCGTCCAGCTGGTAAAGCTGGGGAAAGTCCTCGGCGGTCAGGGCGCGGGCGCGTTCGCGAAACGCCTGATAGGCGGCGATCCCCTCGGACGGGGTGTCGGCGGAATAGTCGATGCTGCCGATCTGCATGGGCGTCGCGCCCGGCATGTCCTCAAGCGTGGCGCCGCCGGCCAGCAGATCCTCGAACTGGGGGGCCTGCTCCTCGATCACGCGCCGGGCGCGGTCGGCGGCGGCCTCGGCCCGCAGGTCGGGGACGGCCTGTTCATAGGTGATGTTGGCGGGTTCAAGGATCGCGTTCATGGAAAACAGCGTCGGACCCAGGTCGGTCATGAACGGGCCGACGACGCCGGGCTGGTCCAGCGCAAAGACCGCCGCCCCCGCCGCGCCCAGATCCCCTTCGGCCATTTCGCCCAGGTCGATGTCGGTCAGCTCCAGCCCGCGCAGGTTCGCTTCCTGCTCGAACGAGGACTGGCCCGCGTCGATGCGCGCCTTCGCGGCCGTGGCGGCGGCCTCGTCGTTGAAGACCAGCCGTTCGACCATGCGCCGCTCGGGCTGCTGGAACTCGTCGATGCGCTGCTGATACAGGTCGCGCAGCGCGGCCTCATCCAGCGTCACGCTGGCCTCCAGCATCTCGGGCGTCAGCCAGACATAGGTGATCTTGCGCGTTTCGGGCGCGGTAAAGCGGTCGGCGTTGGCCTGGTGCCAGGCGGTCAGCGTGGCCTCGTCGGGGGTGGCGACCGGCGCGGGCAGGTCAGCGGCGGTCAGCTCGTCCCAGGCGATGTCGCGGCGTTCCAGCAGCCAGCCTGCGGTGCGGTCGCGCATCGTCTCGGCGCCGGTGACGCCGCCCACCACGGCGCGCTGCAGGATCAGGCGGGCCTCGTCCATGCGGACGTCGCCCTCGAACTCGGCCTCGCTCAGCCCCTCGCGGCGCAGCAGGTCGGTATAGCGGGCGCGGTCGAACTGGCCGGACGGGGTCTGGAAGCCCGGCGCGGCGACGATCTGGCGGGCGACCGCCTCGTCGCCCACGGACAGGCCCAGCTGGCGGGCCTCGTCCTCAAGCGCGGCGGCGGTGAACAGGCGCGCCTGCGCCGATTGCGGCACGCCCAAGGCGCGCGCGGTTTCGGCCGTCACCGGCTGGCCGGTCTGCGCGGAAAACGCCTGCATCTCGGACTGGATGGCGCGCAGATAATCGTCGGTGCCGACCGAGGTATCGCCCACCGCCCCGATCGCGGCAGTCGAGCTGCCCGAAAAGCTGGTGACGCCAAAGCCGCCCAGCCCCAGCAGCAGCATCCCCATGAGTAGCCACACCACGGTTGATTTGCCCTTGGTCCGCAGGCTGCCCATGTCCGTCCCCTCGTCCTTGGCCGCTGTCCGACCCTTTTCGTCGCGCCGTGTTTAGGCCGCGCCTTGCGGGGCAGCAAGACCAAGCGCGGCGCGGCGGTCAGGCGCGGAACGCGGCCAGACGGTCGGCCAGCGCCGCGATGCCGCCGGCATCCACGTTGGCAAAGGCGATGCGCAGGTGGCGCGCGCCGTCCGGGTCGTCTGCCGGCATGAACATCGTGCCCGGCAGCAGCAGGACGCCCGCCTCGGCCACCAGCCGGCGGCCAAGGTCCGACGAGGGGATGTCGAACGGGTGCCGCACCCACGCGAAATAGGCGCCGCAGCCCATGACCTGCCAGCCGGGCAGCGCGGTCATGGCGCGCGCCGTGGCGTCCCGGCGCGCCAGGATCTCGGCGCGCTCGCCGGCCAGCCAGCCGCCCAGGTTCCGCATCCCCCACAGCGCGCCGATCTGGCCCAGCTGGCCGGTCGAGATGGAAACCGTGTCCAGGAACTTCTCGACCTCGATCATGCGGTCGGTGCTGGCGATCAGCGCGCCGACGCGGTGGCCGGTCAGCCGATACGCCTTGGAAAAGCTGTAAAGCTGGATCAGCGTGTCGCCCCAGTCCGGGTCGGTGAACAGATCGTGCGGCGCGCCATCGCGGCTGTCGAAGTCGCGATAGGTCTCGTCCAGGACCAGCGCCAGCCCGCGCGTGCGCGCCAGTTCGGCGAAACCGCGCACCACCTCGGGCGGGTATTCCGCGCCCGAGGGGTTGTTGGGGCTGACCAGCACGATGGCCCGCGTGCGGTCGGAAATCAGCGCGGCCGCCCTGCCCGGGTCCGGCACCATCCCCGGCCCGCAGGGCAGCGGCACGACCCGCACCCCCTGCATGTCCAGCCACATCTTGTGGTTGAAATACCACGGCACGGGCACGATCACCTCGTCCCCCGCCCGCGCCAGCGTCGCCATCGCGGCGCAGAATGCCTGGTTGCATCCCTGCGTGATCGCGACATTCGCAGGCTCGACCCGGCCCCCATAGGCGCGCGACCAGTCCGCCGCGACCTGCGCGCGCAGGTCGGCATTGCCCAGCACCGGGCCGTAAAGATGCGCCTCGGCCCGGTCCAGCGCGGCGTCGGCGATGGCCCGGCGCAGCGGTTCGGGCGGCGGATCGACGGGCGCGGCCTGGCTGACGTTGATCAGCGGGCGATCGGGCGGAAAGGTGACGCCCTCAAGCCAGCGCCGCGCCTCCATCACCGGGGGGCGGAAGGTGGCGGCAATCGACGGGTTCAGGGGCAGCATGGGCATCGGCTCCTTATCAGGGGCGAAGGTCGGACAGGTCGGGCCGCGCGGTCGGGTCGTCGGCGGGGGGCGGCAGCGCGGGCACGGCGGCGGGCGGCGCGCTGCCCGGCGCGGGCGGCGCGGCAAGGCCAGCCAGCGGCGCGGGCAGGCGCAGGTCGGGGGCGGGGCGTGCTGCAGCGGGGCCCGGCTCCGCCGGCCGGGCGGCGAGGGCCGGGCGGGAAGCCCGCGCAGCGACCGGCGGCGTGCCGTCCGGCGGCGCGCCGACGCGCCGCGTGGCGTCTTCGCCGTCGCCCCGGACGGCTGCCGCGCTGTCGGACAAACCGCCCTGCGTGGCGGCCTCGCTGCCGTCGCTGGGCAGGCTGGCGCCAAGACCCGCGTCGCGATCCGAGATATCGCCCGTCCCGGCCGCCTGCGCCGCGACGGGATCACGCCCGCGTTCCGGCAGGCGGTCCAGGGCGGGCACCGCGACCCGCCCCGGCGGTGCGACGGGGATCGGGGCCTCTGCCGCGGGCGCGGCGGCGAGTTCCGGGCTGTCGGCACCGCGCGCCAATGCGGCGGGTGCGACCGGCGTCGCACCGGGGTCGGGCCGGACGGCCGGGGCCGATTGGCGCGCGGGGTGCGTTTCCGGTGCAGCCGGCGCGGCGGCCTGGACGTTCAGCGTCGCCACCGTGGGGGCACCCAGCGGCGCGGGCACCCGCGGCTCGTCGTCGGCCGCGCGGCGGAACTCCGATCCGACCGGCTCGGGCAGACGCTCGGACGCGGGGGCGGGACGGGCTGCATCGGCGGACGGGATGATGGCGTCGTCGGGCGGCGCCGGCACGGGCTGCGCGCGGGCATCCGGCGCGGCGGCAGGCGCAGGCTGACTGTCGCGCGCATCAGTTGCAGCGGACGCCCGGCCGGGCGGCGCGGCAGCCTCGTCCCGGACCGGTCCGGCGAGCGGCGCGGCAGACGGGCCACGGTCTCCGGCCCCGGCGCTTTCCCCCGGCGCGTCCGGCCGGTCCCTTCCGGCCTCGGGCAGCGCCAGCGACAGGGCGGCCAGCGCCGCCCCGCACATCAGCGTTCCCTGCACCAGCCCGGTCCAGAATCCCATCGCCTGCGCCCCCGTCCGTCCGGGCGCCGTGCCCGTGCAAATCCGGCGCCGGGGTTGACCCCCCACGCCGCTTTGGCACATCTATAGCTGACCGCAACAGGCGGTTCACCCCCCCTTGCAAGGCCCCTGCCGATGACCTCCGCGCCGCTGTCGCCCCCGATCGTTCACGCATCCCGCACCGCCGATGGCGCGCGGATCCTGATGATCGACAATTATGACAGCTTTACCTGGAACCTCGTGCATTACCTGGGCGAGGCGGGCGCGCGGGTCGAGGTCGTGCGCAACGACGCGCTGACGGTCGAACAGGCGCTGGCGCGGGGCGCATCGGGCATCCTGATCTCTCCCGGACCCTGCGCGCCGGCGCAGGCGGGCATCATCGTGCCCCTGATCCGCGCCGCGGCCGATGCGGGCGTGCCGGTGATGGGCGTCTGCCTTGGCCACCAGGCCATCGGCGAGGCGTTCGGTGGTGACGTGATCCGCGCCGCCCGCATCGTCCACGGCAAGGTCGACGACATCGGCCACGACGGCACGGGGCTGTTCGCGGGCCTGCCCTCGCCCCTGCGCGCGACGCGCTATCACTCGCTGACCGTCGATCCGGCGACGCTGCCCGACGCCCTGCGCGTCACCGCGACGGCGGCCGACGGCACGATCATGGGGCTGGCGCACCGGACCCTGCCGATCGAAGGGGTGCAGTTCCACCCCGAAAGCATCCGGTCCGAACACGGGCACGCCATGATCCGCAACTTCCTGTCGCGCTGTTCCAACCGGCTGGGGGCCGCGGCATGACCGAGGCGCCGACCGACATCCGCCCGCTGATCGGCCTGGCCGCGACCCGCCCGCTGGCCCCGGCCGAAGCCTATGCCGCGTTCGGCGCGCTGTTCGACGGCGCGGCCACGCCCGCGCAGATCGGCGGGCTGCTGATGGCGATGCGCGTGCGCGGCGAGACGGTGGACGAGATCGCCGCCGCCGTCCGCGCCATGCGCGTGCGCATGAACCGCATCACCGCGCCCGCCGGCGCCATCGACATCGTCGGCACCGGCGGCGACGGCAAGGGCACGCTGAACATCTCGACCGCGACGGCGTTTGTCGTGGCGGGCGCGGGCGTGCCGGTGGCCAAGCACGGCAACCGCAACCTGTCGTCAAAATCCGGGTCCGCCGACGCGCTGAGCCATCTGGGCATCGACGTGCAGGGTGGCGTCGCGCGTGCGCAGGCGGCGCTGGACGCCATCGGGCTGTGTTTCATGATGGCGACGGTGCATCACCCCGCGATGCGCCATGTCGGCCCCGCGCGGGCGGAGCTGGGGACGCGCACCATCTTCAACCTGCTGGGTCCGCTGACGAATCCCGCGGACGTGCGCATCCAGCTGACCGGCGCGTTCGCGCCCCAATGGCTGCGCCCGATGGCCGAGACGCTGCAGGCGCTGGGTTCGCAGGCGGCATGGCTGGTCCACGGCGGCGACGGCACGGACGAGCTGTCGATTGCCGCGCCGTCGCAGGTAGTGCAGCTGCGCGACGGCGCGATCACCAGCTTCGAGATCGCCCCCGAGGATGCGGGCCTGCCCGTCCACCCGTTCGAGGCCATCGTGGGCGGCGAGCCCGCGCAGAACGCAGCCGCCCTGCGCGCGCTGCTGGACGGATCGGCGGGCGCCTATCGCGACGCCGTGCTGCTGAACGCCGCCGCCGCGCTGCTGATCGCCGGGCGCGCGTCGGACCTGCGTCAAGGCGCGGACATCGCGCGCGAATCGATCGATTCCGGTGCCGCCCGCGACCGGCTGGCGCGGCTGGTGTCCCTGTGCGCGGCACCGGCCTAGGCGCGGCGCAGGGCGACCTGCCGCTGCCCCTGCCCGGCCGTGGCCCGCAGCCCGCGCCCCCTGCCGCCTGGTCGCATCTGCCGTTCTTTGCCGACGACTGGCCCACGATCAGCGAGCGGCTGACGGGGGACGACTGGCTGCCCGGCCCCGCCCGCGTCTTTGCGGCGCTGGACTCGCTGACCCCCGACACGACCCGCGTCGTGATCCTGGGGCAGGATCCCTATCCCACGCCCGGCCATGCCAACGGGCTGGCGTTCTCGGTCAACGCGGGCGTGGCGCTGCCGCGCTCGCTGGCCAACATCTATGCCGAACTGGCGGCTGACACGGGTCAGCGCCCGGCGTCGGGCGACCTGTCGCACTGGGCGTCCCAGGGCGTGCTGCTGATGAACACCGCGCTGTCCGTTGCGCCCGGCAACGCGGGCGCCCATGCCCGCTGGGGTTGGGACCGGCTGGCCCGGCAGGCCATCGCCGCCGCACAGGCGCACCGGCCGCTGGCGTTCGTGCTGTGGGGCGCACACGCGCAGGCGGCGGTGCGAGGGCTGCCCCGCGCGGACGATCTGGTGATCGCCAGCGCCCACCCGTCGCCGCTGTCGGCGCGGCGGGGGTTCTTCGGCTCGCGACCGTTTTCGCGGGTGAACGCGTGGCTGGCGGCGCGCGGCGAGACGCCCGTGCGCTGGGGGTGATCCCGGTTGCACCGCAGGCCGCGGCGGGCCACAACCGGACGCATGGATATTCTGGACCGCATCAAGACCTATAAGCTGGACGAAATCGCCAGCGCCCGCGCCGCCCGCCCCTTGGCAGATGTCGAGGCCGCCGCCCGGCAGGCGCCCCCGGTGCGCGGCTTTGCCGCCGCACTGACCCGCGCCGCCGCAACCGGCCCGGCGCTGATCGCCGAGATCAAGAAGGCAAGCCCGTCCAAGGGCCTGATCCGCCCCGATTTCGACCCGCCCGCGCTGGCCCGCGCCTATCAGGCCGGGGGCGCGGCCTGCCTGTCGGTGCTGACCGACGGCCCCAGCTTTCAGGGCGCGCCCGCGTTCCTGACCGCCGCGCGCGAGGCCTGCACCCTGCCGGTGCTGCGCAAGGATTTCCTTTACGATCCCTATCAGGTGGCCGAGGCGCGGGCCTGGGGCGCCGACTGCATCCTGATCATCATGGCCACGGTCGATGACACGCTTGCGGCCGATCTGGCGGACGCCGCCCGCCACTGGGGCATGGACGCGCTGATCGAGGTGCACGACGCCGCCGAGCTGGATCGCGCCCTGCGGATGGACGCGCCGCTGATCGGGATCAACAATCGCAATCTCAAGACCTTCGATCTTGATCTTTCGACGACGCTTGAACTTGCGCCGCGCGTCGCCGGTCGCGACGTGGTCTGCGAAAGCGGCCTGTTCACGCACGACGACCTGGCGCGGGTGATGGACGCGGGGGTCCGCCGCTTCCTGATCGGGGAAAGCCTGATGCGCCAGCCCGACGTGACCGCCGCCACCCGTGCCATCCTGGGGACGCCTGCGCCATGACGCTGACGCATTTCGACGACGCCGGGCAGGCGCACATGGTCGATGTCTCGGGCAAGACCGCCACGCTGCGCGAGGCGGTGGCCGAGGCGCTTGTGGTCATGGCGCCGGGCACCCTTGCGCTGGCACAGGGCGGCGCGGCCAAGGGCGACGTTCTGGGCGTGGCGCGGCTGGCCGGGATCATGGGTGCCAAGCGCACCGCCGATCTGATCCCGCTGTGCCACCCGCTGCCGCTGGACCGCGTGGCCGTGGACCTTGTGCCCGACCCCGCGCTGCCCGGCGTCCGCATCACCGCGACCGCCCGCACCACCGGCCGCACCGGGGTCGAGATGGAGGCGCTGACCGCCGCCACCGTCGCCGCCCTGACCGTCTATGACATGCTGAAGGCCGCCCAGAAGGACATGCGGATCGAGGGCGTTCGCCTGCTGTCCAAGACCGGCGGCAAATCCGGGGCGTTCAGGGCCGACGCCACCGGACCCGCGCGATGATCAGCGTGGACGAGGCGCTGGCGCTGGTCCTTGACCTCGCCCCCGCGCCGCAGGGCGAAACCGTTGCGCTGGTCGACGCGGCCGGGCGCTGGCTGCTGGAACCCGCCGCCTCGCGCATGACGCAGCCGCCCTTCGACGCCGCGGCGATGGACGGCTATGCGGTGCGCGCCGCCGACGGTGCGGGGCCGCTGGCCGTGGTGGGCCAGTCGGCCGCGGGCGCCGGGTGGACAGGCACCCTCGGCGCCGGGCAGGCGGTCCGCATCTTTACCGGCGCGCCGGTCCCGCAGGGCGCCGACCGTGTGGTGATGCAGGAGGATGCGCGCCGCGACGGCGATCTCGTCACCCTGGAAACGACATCGTCAAAGACAAACATCCGCCCGCGGGGAAACGATTTTTCGTCGGGCGACACTCTCGGCGCGGGCCGCCGGCTGGATGCCGCGGACATTGCGCTGCTGGCCGCGATGAACCTGCCCGCCGTGACCGTCGCCCGCGCGCCGCGCGTGGCCGTCCTGGCGGGCGGGGACGAGCTGGTGCGACCAGGCGAGATGCCGGGCGCGGGGCAGATCATCAGCTCGAACGACCTTGCCGTCGCGGCGATGGTGCGGGCGGCGGGGGGCATCGCCACGATCCTGCCCCTCGCCCGCGACACCGAGGCCAGCCTGCGCCAGGCATTCGCCGCCGCCGCCGGCCATGACGTGATCGTCACCATCGGCGGGGCGTCGGTGGGCGACCACGATCTTGTCGGCCGCGTGGCTGCCGATCTGGGCATCGACCGCGCCTTTCACCGCATCGCCATGCGCCCCGGCAAGCCGCTGATGGCGGGGCGGCTGGGAACGTCCGCGATGCTGGGACTGCCCGGCAACCCGGTGTCGGCGATGGTCTGCGCGGTCTTGTTCCTGCAGCCCCTGCTGCGCGCGATGCAGGGCGACCCTGCGCCCGGTCCCCGCCTGCGCCACGGCGTCCTGGGGACGGCGCTGGCAGCCGAGGGCGACCGCCAGCATTACCTGCGCGCGACGCGCACCGAGGACGGGGAAGGCATCGTCGTCACCCCGTTCGCGGACCAGGATTCGGCGCGCGTGCGGCTGATGGCAAGGGCGGATTCGCTGCTGGTCCGGCCGGCCGGCGATGCCGCGAAACCGGCGGGATCCCCGGTCCGCTTCATTGCCTTGCGCAATTAACCGTTTCTCAATCCGAATCAGCTTAGTCATTGACCTGCAAGGATGATCGCGCTAGAACATTCGCGGAACACAACCGCCTTGCGGGGGACGACGGGCATGCTGACAAGAAAACAGATCCAGTTGCTGGAATTCATCCAGGCGCGCATGGCGCGCGACGGGGTGCCACCGTCGTTCGACGAAATGAAACTCGCGCTCGACCTGCGGTCGAAATCGGGCATCCACCGCCTTGTGACCGCGCTGGAGGAACGGGGATTCATCCGCCGCCTGCCGCACCGCGCGCGGGCGCTGGAAATCGTGCGCCTGCCCGACGCGCTGATGCGCGGCAGCGCCGCGTCGGCTGACGCGACCGGCGGGTTCACGCCCCGCG
The DNA here is from genome assembly GCF_004522155.1 of Paracoccus luteus. Classification (GTDB taxonomy): domain Bacteria; phylum Pseudomonadota; class Alphaproteobacteria; order Rhodobacterales; family Rhodobacteraceae; genus Paracoccus; species Paracoccus luteus. Next base: position 236,184 of record NZ_SDEA01000004.1, read on the forward strand.
TCATCACGAATGACCGCGCCGCGCCCGCGGCCCGACCGCGCGGCGCGATGACGATCACGGACAGCCCGGCGGTCGAACTGCCGGTCATGGGGCGCATCGCCGCCGGCGTCCCGATCGAGGCGATATCCGAGGTGTCGCACCATATCGCCGTTCCCGGCTCGATGCTGACCGGCCGCGACCACCACTATGCGCTTGAGGTGCGGGGCGATTCGATGATCGAGGCGGGGATCAACGACGGCGACGTGGTCGTGATCCGCGAACAGGACCACGCCGACAACGGCGACATCGTGGTGGCCCTCGTCGAAGGGTCCGAGGCGACGCTGAAGCGTTATCGCCGCCGCGCCGGCATGATCGCGCTCGAGGCGGCCAACCCGGCCTATGAAACCCGCATGCTGCCCGAAAGCAAGGTGCAGGTGCAGGGCCGCCTGGTGGGCCTGATCCGCAGCTATTAGACCCGCCGGGCGCTTGGCTGCGGTCGCCCCCGCAGCATCACTGCCGGCAAGACCCGCCACGCCGTCAGGGGCTCAGCGGATCGTCTTGCGCCCGGATCTGCCTCGGCGGCCTGGTCGTCGCGGGGTGACGGTCCACCATCCCCCTGCCGTGGCAGCTCGCCTCAACGGACCGGCGGCGACCGGCGTTCGGCGTTGATGCCCATCAGGTCAAAGTAATCCGCAGGCGCCCGCGCCAGCAGCTCTTCGGCCAGATCGCGGCCCATGCGGCGGCGGTCCGCAACCGGACCCTCGCGGTCGCCCCGGATCGACAGCGACCCGTCCGGCAGCAGGATCTCGCCGCGCAGGCGCAGCCCGTCGCCGGCCACCTCGGCCAGCCCCGCGATCGGCGTCTCGCACGACCCGTCCAGGCGTTCCAGGAACGCGCGCTCGGCCTCGACCCGCAGCGTCGTCGGCAGGTCCGAGATGGGCGCCAGCAGCGATGCGGCGATCGAATCCGCCTCTCGCCGTTCCACCCCGATCGCGCCCTGCGCGACCGCCGGCAGCATGTCATCGGTGTCGATCACGCCGCGCACCACGTCCAGCATCCCCAGCCGCGTCACGCCTGCCAGCGCCAAAAACGTCGCCTCGGCCACGCCGTCGTCCAGCTTTTTCATCCGCGTCTGCACGTTTCCGCGAAACTCGACCAGCCTCAGGTCCGGACGGCGATGCATCAGCTGCGCGCGACGGCGCAGGCTGGACGATCCGACGACCGTGCCGGGCGGCAGGGCCGCGACCGACTCCCACCGGCGGCTGACGAATGCGTCGCGCACGTCCTGCCGGGGCAGGTAACAGTCGATGACCAGCCCCTCGGGCTGCAAGACCGGCATGTCCTTCATCGAATGGACGGCGATGTCGATGCGGCGGTCCAGCAGCGCGTCCTCGATCTCGCGCGTGAACAGACCCTTGCCGCCGATTTCCTTCAGCGGGCGGTCCAGCACGCGGTCGCCGGTGGTCTTGATGACCACGATCTGGAACGCGTCCTGCGGCAGGTCGTGGGCGGCCATCAGGCGGTCGCGGGTCTCGTGCGCCTGCGCCAGCGCCAGGGCCGAACCGCGGGTTCCGATGCGAAGCGGGCGGGAGGGGGTGGGAAGCGCGTCCATGCGCCCCGGTTAGCGCCGCGCGGCTGCGTTGACAACCGCTGCCGCGGCGGATGCGTCGCCCTGCCGCTTGCAGCCGGCGGGCGGCCTTGCCACAAGGGCGCATGACCCTGATCGCCGCCCCCCCTGCCCCCCGCCCGACCAAGACCATCCTGCGCGCCCTGGCGGGCGAGACATTGCCGGTCCCGCCGATCTGGATGATGCGGCAGGCGGGGCGCTATCTGCCCGAATACCGCGCGACCCGCGCCCAGGCGGGCGACTTCCTCAAGCTGTGCTATACCCCCGACCTTGCGGCCGAGGTCACGCTGCAGCCGATCCGGCGGTTCGGCTTCGACGCGGCGATCATGTTCGCCGACATCCTGCTGGTGCCGCAGGCGCTGGGGTCCGACCTGTGGTTCGTCACCGGAGAGGGGCCGCGCCTGTCCACCATCACCGACGCCGCGGGCGTTGCCGCCCTGCGCCCCGCCGGCTCGGTCCACGACACGCTGGCCCCGGTCTATGAGACGCTGCGCATCCTGCGCCGCGAACTGCCCGCGGAAACGACGCTGATCGGCTTTGCGGGCGCACCCTGGACCGTCGCCACCTATATGGTCGCGGGGCGCGGCACCAAGGACCAGGCCCCCGCACACGCGATGAAGCAGGCGGACCGCGCAGCCTTTGCCGCGCTGATCGACCGCATCGGCGACGCGACGGTGGAATATCTGTCGGCCCAGATCGAGGCCGGGGCCGAGGTCGTCAAGCTGTTCGACAGCTGGGCGGGCAGTTTGCGCGGGCAGGATTTCGACGATTTCGCGGTCGCGCCCACGGCGCGGATCATCGCCGCGCTGAACGACCGCCACCCCGGCATCCCGGTCATCGCCTTCCCGCGCGAGGCGGGGCCGCGCTATGTCGGCTTTGCCGCCGCGACCGGGGCCGACGCGGTGGCGCTGGACAACGGGGTCAGCGCCGAATGGGCCGCGATGAATGTCCAGCGCGCCGGTCCCGGCGGCTGCGTGCAGGGCAATCTGGACCCGCGGCACATGGTCACCGGCGGGCCGGAGCTTGTGGACGAGACGCGGCGCATCGTCCGCGCCCTTGCCGGCGGGCCGCATATCTTCAACCTCGGGCACGGGATCACGCCGGATGCCGATCCCGACAATGTCGCGCTGATGATCGAAACCGTGCGCGCGGGCGGCTGACACGGGCACGGGCTGACAAGGGCGCGGGCTGACAGGGGCACGGGCGGCATGTGGATCGTCGCCACGCTGATCGCCGCCGCCGCCCAGACCGGGCGCAATGCCGCGCAGGCCGGGCTGACCGCGCGCATCGGAACCATGGGTGCGACAGGGGTGCGGTTCCTCTTCGGCATGCCCTTTGCGCTGTTGTTTCTTTGGGTGCTGGCACTGGCCGAACCGGTGCCGCTGCCCGGCGCGCGGTCGCTGGGCTTTGCCGCGATGGGGGCGGCGGCGCAGGTGGGCGCCACCGCGCTGATGCTGACGGCGATGCGGCTTCGCGGGTTCGCGGTCGCCACCGCCCTGATCAAGACCGAGCCGGTGACGCTGGCCCTCATGGGCGCGCTGATCCTGGCCGAGCCGCTGGGACCGCAGCGCGCGGGCGCCATCGCGCTGGCGACGCTGGGGGTTCTGATGGCGTCGGGCGGGGGCTGGGGCCGCGCCGCGCCGGGGGCTGCGGCGGTGGCGGTCGCAGCGGGGGCGCTGTTCGGCCTGTCTGCAGTCGGTTTTCGCGGGGCAATCCTCGCCCTGCCCGAGGGCAGCGAGATGATGCGGGCGGCGACGATCCTTGTGCTGTCCATGACGCTGCAGATTCTGGTGGTGGGCGGCTGGCTGGCGCTGGCCGACCGGGGCGCGCTGCGCGGCATGGCGCTAGCGTGGCGCGAATCGCTTGGCGCGGGGTTGCTGGGCGCCCTCGCCTCGCAGTTCTGGTTTCTCGGCTTTGCGCTGACCTCGGCGGCGAACGTCCGCACCCTCGCGCTGGTCGAGGTCGCGCTGGCCGCTGCGGTCAGCCGCCGGCGGCGCGAGGCGATGACGCAAGCGCAGATGCTGGGCATGGCGCTGATCGTCGCAGGCGTGGGCTGGCTGCTGGCGGCAGGCTGAACCCTAGACCCACTTCGCCAGCGGCGGCAGGCTCATCAGGACGGCGTCGGCGTTGTGCCCGGTCTCCAGCCCGAACTTCGTCCCGCGGTCATAGACAAGGTTGTATTCCGCATAAAGCCCGCGGTGGATCAGCTGCGCGTCGCGGTCCGCGTCGCTCCAGGGCTGCGCCATCCGCGCCTCGGCCAGCGGCAGGAACGCCGGCAGGAAGGCCGCGCCCACGTCGCGGGTGAACGCGAAATCCGCCTGCCAGTCGCCGCTGTTCAGGTCGTCATAGAAGATGCCGCCCACGCCCCGCGCACGGCCGCGATGCGGGATGAAGAAATACTCGTCCGCCCACGCCTTGAAGCGGTCATAGTAATTGGCCCCGTGCGCCGCGCAGGCCATGCGCAGCGTGTCATGGAAATGTGCCGTATCCCTGGGATACTCGATGCAGGGGTTCAGGTCCGCCCCGCCCCCGAACCACCACGCGCCCGGCGTCCAGAACATCCGGGTGTTCATGTGGACGGCCGGGGCATGCGGGTTCTGCATATGCGCGACCAGGCTGATGCCCGACGCCCAGAACCGCGGGTCGTCCGCCATCCCCGGAACGCCGCGCGCGGCCATCGCCGCCTGCGCGCGGGGCGCCAGCGTGCCATGCACCTCGGACCAGTTGACGCCGACCTTCTCGAACACGCGGCCGCCGCGCATCACCGACATGATGCCGCCGCCGCCATCGCCCGCACGCTCGGTCGGGGTTACGGTGAACCGGCCGGGCGGCGCGTCGCCGGGGCCGCGATCCTCCAGCGCCTGAAACGCGGCGGTGATCCGGTCGCGGAGATCGCGGAACCACCGCGACGCGGCGCTGCGCTGTTCTGTCATGTCCATCGCGGGCCTCTTTCGTGATTTGCGGGGCGCGCGGCGCGGCGCTAGGCTTGGCCGTCCCTGATTAGAGGCCGCCCCGATGACCCGCAACCTTGCCCTGACCGCGCTGGCCTGCGTGACGCTGGCCGCCTGCGGCACCCCCCAGCAGCAGTGCATCGCGCAGAACACCCGCGAATACCGCGTCGTCACGAACCTGCTGGACGAGGTGCAGGGCAATCTGGCGCGCGGTTATGCCTGGGAAGAGCGCGAGGTCACCCGCACCGTCTGGCGCGACTGTTCGTCCGTCTGGCGCGACAAGGACGGCAACCGGCGCATCGTGGACCGGCCCTGCCTGCGCGACGTGACCGACATCGAGCGTTACCGCGTGCCCATCGACCCGGCGGCCGAGACGCGCAAGCGCGACAACCTCAGTGCGCGCCAGGCCGCGCTGCTGCCGCGGGCCGAACAGGTCGTCCGCGCCTGCCGCGCGGCGCATCCCGAATGACCTAGCGCCGCCTGGGCCGCCCCGCCCCGGTCGCGGTGATGACCTTGAACCGCGCGTCGCCCGCGATCTCCTGCACCTGCGCGAAATGCTCGGCCAGCACCGGCTCGTACGGCAGGTGCCGGTTGGCGACCATCCACAGCCGCCCCGCCCCGGTCAACAGCCCGGCGGCCGCCCGGATGAAGCGCGCGCCCAGATGCGGGTCGGGGCTGCGGGTGTCGTGGAAGGGCGGGTTCATGACCACCCCGTTCACCGGATCGGGCAGGCGAAAACTCGTCGCGTCCGCCCAATGGAACACCGCGCGCGGATCGGTCACGTTGCGCCGGGCGCAGTCCAGCGCGACGGCGTCCGCCTCGACCAGGTGCAGCGTCTCGACGCCCGGGCGGGCCAGCACCAGCGCGGACAACCAGCCCCAGCCCGCCCCCAGATCGACGACGCGGGTCGGCATCCGGTCGGGCAGCGCCGCCGCCAGCGCCTGCGAGGCCGGATCGGCCGCATCGGCCGAGAAGACGCCCGGCGCAGTGACAAAGCCGTCCCCGACCACCCGCTCGGCCCCCGCCCAGTCGGCGGGCAGCCAGTCGCCCTGCGGGACGGTCAGGCGCATGATCTTGCCGTGGGCGCGCGACTGCACCTCGTCCACCGCCGCCAGCGCGCGCAGGTCGCGCAGCATCGAATCGATGCCGTCGGTCTTTTGCCCGTCGACCCACAGGCTGGCGCCGGGGGCCAGCCGCGCGGCGGCGGCGGCGACACGGGCGCGGGCTTCGGCCTTGGCGCGGGGCAGGAACACGATCGCGGCGGCGAAATCCGCCCCCGGCACCGCCGCGGGCGTCGGAACCACGCGGAAGCCGCGCCCGGCAAGGGCGTCGTGATCGGGACGGAACCCCTGCACCACGACGGTATCGTCCGGAGCGAACCCCTGCAAATCCTCGGTGGCGCGGGGGCCGACCAGCAACAGCCGGCCCGCCGGCGGGGCGATCAGTTCCAGCCGCGATCCGGCCATGTCATTCCTTTTCCATCGTGCATTGCAGCGGGTGCTGCTGGCGGCGCGCCAGTTCCATCACCTGCGCCACCTTGGTTTCCGCCACCTCGTGCGAGAAGACGCCCACCACGGCGATCCCCTTGCGATGCACGGTCAGCATGATCTCGATCGCCTGCGCGTGGGTCATGCCGAACAGCCGTTCCAGGATATGGACGACGAACTCCATCGGGGTGAAATCGTCGTTCAGCAACAGCACCTTGTACAGCGGCGGGCGCTGCGTCCTGGGCTTGACCTTGGTCGCCAGATCGGCGTCGCCGCCGGGATCCTGCGGCTTTCCGGGGTCGCTCATGCGGGGCTGCGGCGTGCGCGGCTGGGTCAATGTCGGTTCCTGGTCGGCGTCGGGGCAAGGGGTCGAACGCCAGCAATATAGACACTCGGCCCGCCAAGGAAAGGGCGCCGGGCTGCGCGCGGCGATCGGCCCGCGCGTACAAATCAGGGAAAAACGCGGTTTCGGGATGAAAACGCCCGTGCTATTGTCAGGGCATTAACGAAGGGCGTGCCATGATGAACGCGCCCTCGCAGGCAGAGAGAGCGGGACAGTGCAAAAAATCGTCATGACCCTCGTCGCGGGGTTGATCGCCGTTATGAGCGCGCTTGCGCCCCCAGCGGCCGTCGCCGCGCCATTCGCCGCCTTTGTGATGGATGCGCGAACCGGCAAGGAAATCTATTCGCAGAACGCGGACGCGCGGCTGCATCCCGCCTCGCTGACCAAGATGATGACGCTTTACATGGCGTTCACCGCCATCGAACGGGGTCAGGTCCGGCTGGACTCGCGGTTCACCGTGTCGTCGCACGCGGCATCCCAGCCGCCGTCGCGCCTGGGGCTGCGCGCCGGGCAAAAGATCGAGCTGCGCTATCTGATCCGCGCCGCCGCGGTCAAATCGGCCAATGACGCCGCCACGGTGATCGGCGAGGGACTGGCCGGGTCCGAGCCGCAGTTCGGCAGCCAGATGACCGCGATGGCGCGCGCGCTGGGGATGCGCAACACCGTGTTCCGCAACGCCAACGGGCTGACGCAGTCGGGGCATCATTCGTCTGCGCGCGACATGACGATCCTGGGGCGGCGGCTGTTCTATGATTTCCCGCAGTATTATTCGATCTTTTCGCGCCGTTCGGCCGACGCGGGGATTGCGACCGTGTCCAGCACGAACAAGCGGTTCCTTGACAGCTACAAGGGCGCGGACGGGATCAAGACGGGCTATACCCGCGCCGCAGGCTTCAACCTGACGGCGTCGGCGCAGCGCGGGCCCAAGCGGATCATCGCGACCGTGCTGGGCGGGCAATCCACGGCGCAACGCAACGCGGTCATGGCCCAGCTGCTGGACGCAGGCTTCGGCAGCGCGCCGACCCGGGTGAAGGAAATAAGGCCCGACGCCCCCGCCTATCTGGTCGAGAAGAAGCGTTCGGTGAAAGTGGCGCGGGCCGAGGCGCCGCCGGTGGCGCCGGTCCGGCTGAAGCCCGAGGCGGCCGAACCCGCGCGCCGGACCGCCGTGGCGGCCGCGCCCCCGGTTCCGCGCGGCGACCGCGTGACGGCCGCCCTGGCCGAGGCGCAGGCGATGCCCGCCGCCGCGCCGGCGACGCCCGCCGCGGCCGAGGCCGCGCCCGCCGTCCGGCTGGCGTCCAGCGCCCGCCCCCTGCCCCGGCCCGGCCGTTCCCGCGCGGCAGAAGCCGAACCGGTCGTCGTTGCGGCCGCCCCCGCCGCGCCGGTCGAGGCGGACCGGCCCAGCCCCGCACCACGCAGCGAAAGTGCGGTGAAGGTGGCGAAAAAGACACCAGGCTCGACGATCCCGGCGGTCGAGGCGGCGACCCTGCCGTCCCGGCTGGCGTCATCGACCGCGCCGCGCCGCAAATCGGAAACCGTGATCCTTGCGGCGATGGAGGAAGAGGGCGACCGGTCGGAACCCGAGGCGACCGAGATCGTCTCGCGCACCTCGACCAAGGGCAGCCGCAGCTATGGCGTCTCGCTGGGCGTCTATGCGTCCAAGCACGAGGCCGAACAGCTGCTGCTGCGCACCGCATTGCAGGAAACGTCCGTTCTGGACGACGCGCGCCGCCACGTGGACAACACGCGGCGCGGGTGGGAGGCGCAGTTCACCGGCATGACCCGCAACGCCGCCAACCTGATCTGCGGCAAGATCGGGTCGAAGGCGCAGAACTGCACGGTGACCGGGCCCTGACATCGGGGAACCGCCATCGCCCGCTGCGGTTTCGACCACGGGCTGCCGAACCGCATGATCCTGCCAGCGTCGCCGCTGGCAGGATTTTTTCATGGTCGTGGACTGACCGCCGCGCGGCCGGGATCGGCGCTCTGCCTTGCTTGCCGCCCCCTGTGCGCCGCGCGGCCCCGGGATTGCGCGGACCTGTCGCCAGCGCGCCACCGGTGGGCCGTGTTGCCCGGACAGATCGCCTCAGACGCCCAGCCAGCGGTGCTGCGCCCCGGTGTCGGCGCGGATGTCGGAAGGCCCGCCCGACCAGACGGCCTGACCCTTGCTGACGATCACCACGTCGTCGGCCAGGCTGGTGGCGAAGCCGAAGTTCTGTTCGACCAGCACCATCGACAGGCCGGTGCGCTTGAGGTCCATCAGCCGGTCGTGGATCAGCCTGACGATGATCGGCGCCAGCCCTTCGGTCGGCTCGTCCAGGATCAGCAGGCGCGGGTTCATCAGCAGCGTGCGGGCGATGGCCAGCATCTGCTGCTCGCCCCCCGACAGCTGCATGCCGCCGTTCCCCATCCGCTCGCCCAGACGGGGGAACAGGTCCAGCACGCGATCCCGCGTCCAGCCGCCGGGCGGCACCGGAAAGCGGCGCGCGGCCAGGTCGAGGTTCTCGCGCACGGTCAGCGACGCAAAGATGTCGCGGGTTTCCGGCACATAGCCCAGCCCCATGCGGGCGATGCGATGCGGGCGTTCGCGGTGCAAGGGCCGGCCCTGAAAGCTGATCTGCCCGGCGGTCGCCGGCAGCAGGCCCATCACCGTCTTCAACGTCGTGGATTTGCCCGCGCCGTTGCGCCCCAGGATCGCCAGCACCCGCCCCGGACGGGCGCGAAAGGTCATGCCGTGCAGCACCCGCGTCTCGCCATAGCCGGACTGGACCCCGCTCAGCTCAAGCATCGGCCCAGTGTCCCAGATAGATGTCCTTCAGCAGCCGGCTGCCGCGCGCGTCCTCGGGCGAGCCGTCAAAAACGACCTCGCCGTGGTTCAGCACGGTGATGCTGTCGGCGACGGCAAAGGCCAGATCCATGTCGTGTTCGATGATCAGCAGCGTCAGGTCGCGCGGCAGGTCGTTCAGCAGGTCGTGAAAGCCCCTGGACATCTCAGGCCCGACGCCGGAGGTCGGCTCGTCCATCAGCAGGACCAGCGGGCGCGTGGCCAGCGCCACCGCCACCTCAAGCTGGCGGCGCACGCCATAGGACACATCGCCGACGCGGGCGTGCAGGTGGGGCATCAGCCGCAGCTGTTCGGCCACCTCGCGCACGGTGTCCCGCACGTCGTGGCGGGTCAGGCTGTCGTGGCGGATGGAATGCCAGTGGCCATGCGCGACGGCGGCGGCAAGGCCCAGGTTCTCCTCGACCGTCAGCCCGTCGAACAGCGTGTTGCGCTGATAGCTGCGCGACAGGCCGCGCCGGGCGCGCGCCTGCACGGTCAGGCCGGTCACGTCTTCGCCCGCCAGCAGGATCTGGCCCGCGTCGGGCCGTGTCTCGCCCACAAGCTGGTTGAACAGCGTCGTCTTGCCCGCCCCGTTGGGTCCAAGGATCACCCGCCGCTCGCCGCGTTGCAGGCGCAGCGAGACGTCGCGCGTGACATGGACGGCGCCAAAGCGTTTCGACAGGCCCCGCGTCTCAAGCATCGTCGCGCGCCCTTGTCCCCGCCGCATCCGTGCGGCCCTGCGCGTCGATTGCGTCCCCCGCCGTGACCTTCCGCGCGCGCGACAGCCGCTGTTCCACCCAGCCGAAGATCCCGTTCGCGCGGCTCATCACCACGGCGATCAGGATGACGCCGACGAAAAGATGCCAGTAGTCGGTATGCGCGCTGATTTCATGTTTCAGCATGACAAAGGCGATGGCGCCGATCACCGGGCCGATGATCGTGCCGAGCCCGCCCAGGATCACCACGACCAGCGCCTCGCCCGAGACGGTCCAGTTCAGCAGGCCGGGCGAGACGAACATCACATGCTGCGCCGCCAGCGCCCCCGCCACCGCGGCGATCATGCCCGACAGGCCGAACATGTCGGCCTTGATGCGCCAGACGTTGACCCCCAGCGCGCGCATCCGCTGTTCGTTGTGCATGATCCCCGTCAGGGTGCGGCCCAGCCCCGCCTGCAGCACATGGGTCGCGAACCAATAGACCCCGCCCAGCAGCAGCAGGCAAAAGAACGCAAAGCTGCGCGGGTCGTTCAAATCCACCCCGATCAGCGACAGGTCGATGCGCGGCACGCCGGACATGCCGTCATCGCCGCCGAAGGCAGGCTGTTCGAACACGATGGAATAGGCCATCTGCCCGAAGGCCAGCGTCGCCATGATGAAATAGATGCCCTGGCTGCGCCCGCAGACCGCGCCGATCGCCCAGGCGGCCGCGCCCGTGATGGCGACGGCGCCGGCAAAGGCCGCGGGTGGCGCCAGCCCGGCCTTGACGGTCAGCATGGCGTAGCCATAGGCCCCGGCGCCCATCAGCGCGCCGTGGCACAGCGACACCATGCCGCCAAAGCCCGCGACCATGTCCAGCGCGATGACAAGGATGGCCAGGATCGCGATCTCGGCCACAAGCTCCAGCCCGAAATACTCGGCGGTCAGCACCCGCAGCACGGCCGCGGCGGCGACAAGGCCAAGGGTCCAGAAACGCAGGGCGGTGTGGCGGAACATCGCTCAGCCCCGCGCCGGGAACAGGCCCGCAGGGCGCAGGATCAGCACCGCCGCCAGCAGCCCATAGATCAGGATCGAGGCGAGCTGCGGGAACAGCACCGCCCCGAAGGTCTGCACCGCCCCATAGATCAGCGATCCCGCGACCGCCCCGTTCAGGCTGCCAAGTCCGCCGATCACGATGACGATCAGCGTCGGCACCAGGATCTGCAGCCCCATGTCGGGCGTCACCGACAGGATCGGCGCGGCGACCGCGCCCGCCAGACCCGCCAGCGCGCAGCCGACGCAGAACACGACAAAGAACATCCGCTCCACGTCGATGCCCATGCAGGCCGCCATCTGGTCGTTGTCCACGCCCGCGCGGATCATGGCCCCGATCTGCGTGCGGTTCAGCACCAGCGCCAGCGCCCCCCAGATCGCCAGCCCCAGCGCGATCACGAACAGCCGATAGGCGGGGTATTCGACACCCAGCACCGCCACCCGCCCGTCCAGCACCGCCGGAACCGGCGCGGACAGCGCCTGCGCGCCCCAGACGATCCGCGTCAGGTCCAGCATGACGAAGATCAGCCCGAAGGTCACCAGCACCTGCGCCATCGGCCCCGCCCGGCGCATCCGCCGGATGCACCCCAGATACAGCAGCACCCCCAGCGCCGCGACCGCCAGCGGCGCGATCAGCAGCCCGCCCCAGAACCCCAGGGCCGCGCCCGCCGTCGCCGCCGCATAGGCGCCGAACGCATAAAGCGCGCCGTGGGCGAGGTTGACGAAATGCATCAGCCCAAAGATGACGGTCAGCCCCACCGACAGCAGGAACAGCAGCATTGACAGTTGCAGGGCGTTCAGGCCCTGCAGCACCCAGAAGCCCAGATCGCCCTGCATCGCGCCCCCTTGTTTCCGATTACAGTCAATCCGGGCCTCGGCCGAGGCGGCGTTCAGTTCAGGGTGGCCATCTCGCAGCCGTTCACCGGATCGACCTCGACCGGCAACTGGGCCAGCACCTTCTGCGTGGGACCGTCGGGACCGGCCACGGTGTCATAGACATAGATCGGCTGCATGATGTTGTTCGTGGCAGGATCGATGGCGGTCTTGCCGCGCGGCCCGTCAAAGCTGGTCCGGGGCAGCGCCGCCGCAAGGCTTTCCCGGTCGGTCGCGCCGGATTTGACCGCCTCGACCAGCGCGCGGGCGGCGTCATAGCCCTGCACCGCGTATTCGGACGGCAGGTGCCCCGCCTGCGCGGTGAACGCCGCGACAAAGGCCTTGTTGGCCGCGTTGTCGATGGTCGGGACATAGTGCAGCGCCGTCACGATGCCCTGCGCCGCCGCACCCTGCGCGCCCACGTAAAGCTGCGAGTTCAGGAAGCCCGGCCCATAGAGCGGCAGCGCCTCCTTCATCCCGAAGCTGTCATACTGCTTGACGAACGCGATCGCCTCGCTGCCGGCATAGAACGCATAGACCGCCTGCGCGCCGCTGGTTTTCGCCTTGGCGAGATAGGGGCCGAAATCCTGCGTCTTCTGAAAGGGCGTGAACTCTTGCGCCACGATCTCGCCCCCTGCGGCGACAAAGGCATCACCGAAGGCCTTCATCATCTGCTGCCCGGCGGCATAGTCGGGGGCGAACGTGACCACCTTTGTCACGCCGTGGTCGACAAGGTATTTGCCCATCGGCCGGTTCAGCTGCGCGTTGGAAAACGAGATGCGGGTGATATAGGGGCTGCAGGCCTTGCCCGTGGCCTCGTCATTGCCGGCGTTGGCGACGATCAGCGGCACCTTGGCGCCGTCCACCACGTCGCGGATCGCCGCCAGCACGCCCGAGCTGACGACCCCCGCCATCACATCCACGCGGTCCTGCATGATCAGCTTGCGGGTCTTGGCCAGCCCCACCGGGGGCGAGGCCTCGCTGTCCTCGCGCAGGATCTCGAAAGTGGCGCCGCTGTCCGCGCCAAAGCTGTCCAGCCCAAGGCGGAAGCCCGCCTCGATTTCCTCGCCAAGCGCGGCATAGACGCCCGAAAACGGCAGCAGCAGGCCGACCTTGATGTCCTCGGCCTGCGCCTGCGCGGCGGTGGCGGCCGCGATAGCGATGGCGGCGGCGCGCTTGACGATGCGTGACACTGTATCCCCCCGGATTGTCGCTTGGGCCTTGTTGCGGGTCTGCGCCCGGACCGCCAGCCCCGATCGGGCAGGCGACGCCTGTCGTATAGCCTGCGCCGTCCGGCGCGGCGAACAGAAATCGCGGGGGGCCGCGATGGGTTGCGCACGAACGCCGATCCGCCCCGCCGCCTCGTGCAGCACGGCGGCAGCGCCAGTCCTATTTGGGCTTGGGCCGGTCGTCCCATTCGGTGCTGAGGATGCGTTCGGCGTCGCCCTTGGGGTCGTCATACTGGCGGTGGCGCAGCGCCCACAGGAACGCGGCCAGCCCCAGCCCGCCCAGACCCAGCGACACGGGGATCAGGAAGACCAGAACCTCCATCACCGCACCCGCAGCGCGTTCAGCGTCACGCTGATCGAACTCAGCGACATGGCCAGCGCGGCGATCAGCGGCGTGGCCAGCCCCGCCACCGCGAACGGCACGGCGACGATGTTGTAGAGGATTGACAGCGCAAAGTTCTCGCGGATGCGGCGCGCGGCGCTGCGGGCGACGCCCACCGCCTCGGCCACCGGCGCAAGGTCGCTGCCCATCAGCACCATGTCGGACGCCACCCGCGCCGCGTCCAGCGCGCTTGCGGGCGAAATCGAGGCATGCGCCCCAGCCAGCGCGGCGGTGTCGTTCAGCCCGTCGCCGACCATCAGCACCCGCGCGCCCTGCCCCGCCAGATCGGCCACGGCGGCGGCCTTGTCCTGCGGGGTGGCCTGCGCGCGCCATTCGGCGATGCCCAGCCGGGCGGCGATGTCCGCGACCGCGGCCGGATTGTCGCCCGACAGCAGCATGACCCGCAGGCCCCGCGCCTTCAGCCCCGCGACGCAGGCCCGCGCGCCGGGGCGCAGGCTGTCGGTGAAATCGACCCGCAGCACCGCGCCGTCCAGCGCCAGCCAGGTGGCGGCACCGGGGGCATCCGCCGCCTCGGCCGACGCGCCGGCCCAGTCGGCGCGGCCCAGCCGGACCGGGCGGCCTTGCCATGTTCCCTCGACGCCATATCCCGGCACCTCGCGCAGATCGCCAATGGCGGCCGGGTCCGTCCCGTCCAGCGCCGCGGCCAGCGCCCGCGACAGCGGATGCCCCGAGGCCGCGGCCAGCGCCAGCGCGACCGCGCGCGCATCCGCATCCAGCCCGTCCAGCGTCACCACCTGCGGCGTTCCCATCGTCAGCGTGCCGGTCTTGTCGAACACCACCGTGTCGCAGTCGGCCAGCCGTTCCAGCGCCGTGCCGTCCTTGATCAGCAGCCCGCGGCGGAACAGCCGCCCGGACGCCGCCGTCACCACCGCAGGCACCGCCAACCCCAGCGCGCAGGGGCAGGTGATGATCAGAACCGCCGCCGCCACGTTCAGCGCCAGCCGCGCGTCGCCGGTCGCCACCAGCCACCCCGCCAGGCTGGCCAGCGCCAGCAGATGCACGACAGGCGCATAGGCGCGGCTGGCGCGGTCGGCGACCGAGGTATAGCGTCCGCGCGCCGATTCCGCCGCCGCCACCAGCGCGGTCAGCCGCGCCAGCGAGCTGTCGCGCCCCGCCGCCGTGACGCGCAGCGTCAGCGGGCCGGTCAGGTTCACCTCGCCCGCCGACAGCGCCTGCCCCGGTCCGACCGCGACCGGCACGGATTCCCCGGTCAGCAGCGAGCGGTCGATGTCCGAACTGCCCGTCCCGACCACGCCATCGGCGGCGACGCGCGCGCCGGGGCGGATCAGGATCAGGTCGCCGGGCGCAAGGTCGGCGACCAGCACCGGGGTTTCGACGCCGTCCACCAGCGCGATGGCGCGCGGCACCTCAAGCGCGGTCAGCTCCTCGGCGGCAGAACGGGCGACGGCGCGGGTGCGGTAATCGAGATAGCGCCCGACCAGCAGGAAAAAGCACAGCATCACCGCCGCGTCGAAATAGGCGTGATGGCCCTGGTGGATCGTCTCGAACACGGAAATCGCGCTGGCCAGGATCAGCGCCAGCGAGATCGGGACGTCCATGCCCAGCCGGCCCGCCCGCAGCGCCCGCCATGCGCTGGCAAAGAACGGCTGCCCGGCAAAGGCGACGGTCGGCAGGGCGATGGCCCCGGAAATCCAGTGGAACAGGTCGCGCGTGGCGGCGTCGGCCCCCGACCAGACGGCGACCGACAGGATCATGATGTTCATCATGGCGAAACCGCTGACCCCGATCCGCATCAGGATGTCGCGGCCCTGCCGGTCGGCGGTCGTCGCGCTCAGCGCCGCCGGGTCCAGTTCATGCGCGGGAAAGCCGATGCGGTCCAGCACCGCGATCAGGCCGTCGGCCGACAGCCCCGGCGCATCCACCGTCACGCGGCGCAGCGACAGGTTCACGCGCGCCGACCTGACGCCCGGATGCGCCGTCAGCGCGCGTTCCACGTCGGTGATGCAGGCCGCGCAATGCGCGGTCGGCAGCGAAAGGATGACCGTGCCCGCATCCGCCCGAACCCGCCCGGCCACGCGTTCCGCCAAGGGCGCCGCGTCGCAGGCCGGGCAGGCGCTGAAGCGCGCGTCATAGTCGGCGCCGACGTCCGTCATCACCGCACCCTGCCGCCGGTGAAATGGTCGATGCGCTGACGGAACGGGGTTCCGTCCCGCGCCGTCGCGGTCAAGTGGATGTTCCACTGCCCCGGCGCCAGCGCCAGGGGCGCGCGGAACAACCCGTCGTGATACGTGAACTCGGGCGTCACGTCGTCGCGCACATGGGTCGGCCGCCCGACCGTCACGGACAGCGAGGCGACGGGCGCCGGGTTGCCGTCGCGGTCGCGGATCATCAGCGTCAGGTCGCGCCCGTCGTATTCCGGCGTCGCGGTCCACCCCAGGGTGTCCTGCGCCGCACGCTCGCGGTCAAAGACCTGCGAGGCGACATAGCTGTTCCTGACCTCAAGGCCGGGAAACGTGCCGACCGCCTTGACGGCCAGCAGCAGGTTGACCCCGATCACCACGCCGAACCCCGCCAGCGTGATCGCCAGGACATGCCGCCCGGTCAGTTCGCGCGCCATCTTACCTGCCCGTTCCATGGAATACCGTCTCGACCGATGCCCGCCGGCCATCGGTCGCATCCTCGATCCAGATGGTCAACGGCGTCTGCGCCCCCTCGGCCAGGGGCGAACCCGGCTGCGCGGTCAGATAGACGCGCTGCTGATAGGTCTCGTCGGCATTCACGTCCACGAACGGCGCGCCGCCTTCCAGCGCGATGGACAGCGCGGGCAGCTGGCCGCCCTCGTCGTCGGACACACCCACGGCGAACTGCTTGTCCGCGCCCTGCTTGTTGCGCAGCCGCAGCTCATATGTGTTGCGGATCGACCCGTCGGCCATCGTGACGAACTGCGGATTGCGGATGGGCGAGACGTTCAGGTCATAGGGCGAACGCATGAACAGCGCCACGACCAGCCCGATCCCGATTGCCGCCCACAGGGTGAAATACAGCAGCGTGCGCGGACGCAGGACGTGCTTCATCAGCGGCTTGGGCGCGGCGCCGGTGCGTTCGGCCGTCTCGTCCTTCAGCGCCATATAGTCGATCAGCCCGCGCGGCTTGCCGATCCTGGCCATCACGTCGTCGCAGGCGTCGATGCACAGCGCGCAGGTGATGCATTCCAGCTGCTGCCCCTCGCGGATGTCGATGCCCATCGGGCAGACGTTCACGCAGGCCAGGCAGTCGATGCAGTCGCCCTTGGGACCGGGGGCACGTCGGATTTCGTCGCCTCGCCCTTCAGGATCTTGCCGCGCGGCTCGCCCCGCCACTCGCGATAGGCGACGGTCAGCGTGTCCTCGTCCATCATCGCGGCCTGGATGCGCGGCCAGGGGCAGGCATAGATGCAGATCTGCTCGCGCGCGAAGCCGCCAAAGAAGAACGTCGTCGCGGTCATGATCGCGATGGTGATATAGGCGGCCGGGTGCGCCTGACCGCGCAGCAAGTCCATGAACAGCGTGGGCGCGTCGGCGAAATAGAACACCCAGGCCCCGCCGGTCAGCAGCGCGATCAGCAGCCACGACAGCCATTTTTCCGCGCGCAGCCGGATCTTTCGCGCGTCCCAGGGCGCGTCATACAGGCGGACCTGGGCGTTGCGGTCGCCGTCGATCCAGCGTTCGACCTGGATGAACAGGTCGGTCCACACGGTCTGCGGACAGGCATAGCCGCACCAGACCCGCCCCAGCGCCGAGGTGAACAGGAACAGCCCCAGCCCGGCCATGACCAGCAGCCCCGCGACGAAATAGAACTCGTGCGGCCAGATCTCGATCCAGAAGAAGAAGAACCGGCGGTTCGCCAGATCGACCAGCACCGCCTGGTCGGGCATGCCGGGGCCGCGGTCCCAGCGGATCCAGGGCGTGATGTAATAGATGCCCAGCGTGATGGCCATGATGACCCATTTCAGGCTGCGGAACGTGCCGCGGACCCGGCGGGGAAAGATCGGCTCGCGCGCGGCGTAAAGGCGCGTCGGCTCCGGCTCGGTCGTGGACATGAATCGGGTCTCCTGTGGCGCAGGCTCGCGCTGCCGGGCACGGCACCGGGCAACGATGACCTGCATCAACGATCCGGGGGCGGCGGGGGTTCGGCGAACCTTCGATCATATAGGAGAGGTTGGATGTGACCGGCATGGTCAAGATTGTCGCACCCGCCCGCGCCACCGTTGCCGCCGCGGCGGGGGCGCCGTCGTCCCGCACCCGACGGGCGGGCATCCTTGCCGCCCGCCGGTGTCGTCGCCCCCGCGTTCCGGGCGTCACCGCAGGTCCGCCCAGATCGCGCCCCGCCGGGTTCAGACCGGTCGGGCCAGCGGGCTATTCGCCGCCCCCCAGCCCGTGGACATAGCTGGCCACGGCGCGGATGTCGGCCTCGCTCAGCCGGTCCGACCAGGCGGGCATCACGCCGAACGGGCCGTCGTGGACGATGCGCTGGATCGTCGCCGCATCGGCCTGGCCGTCGCGGCCGTAAAGCCACACGGCGTCGGTCAGGTCGGGCGCGCCCTGCGCGCGGTCGCCGGTCCCGTCCTCGAGGTGGCAGGCGGTGCATTGTTCGGCAAAGACCGTCGCGCCGGCGCCGGCGGCCGCGGCATCGTGCGGCTGGCCCGACAGCGACAGCACATATTGCGTGACCTGCCTGATCTGCGCGTCGTCCAGCAGCTCGTCCAGACCGAACCGGGGCATTTCCGAATAGCGCGTGTCCGGGTCGTCCGGGCTGCGGATGCCGTGCAGCAGGGTGGTGTGGATGTCCTCGATCGTGCCGCCCCACAGCCAGTCGTTGTCCAGCAGGTTGGGATAGCCCGACGCACCCGCCGCGCCCGAACCGTGGCACTGCGCGCACCAGGTGCGGAACACCGCTGCGCCCGCGTTGCCGGCATAGTTCATCAGCTCCGGGTCATCCTTGATCGCCGCCAGATCGACGGACGTCAGCCGCGCCTGGATCGGCGCGTTGGCCGCGTCGAAACGCTGGATGTCGGCCGCGACCTCGTTGCGGGTGGTGCGGCCCAGCAACCCCTCGGTCGCCTTGGTCACCAGCGGGATCGCGGGAAATGCGATGACATAGCCGATGGCCCAGATGATCGTGGCATAGAACGTCCACAGCCACCAGCGCGGCAGGGGGTTGTCGTATTCCTCGATCCCGTCCCAGCTGTGCCCGGTCGAGGCGACCTCGACCGGCTGCTTGCCCGGCTTGCGGCGCACGGGTTTGCGGGCGCCGTGTCCGGGGCGGACGCCAATGATCGCCTCGGGCGCGTTCTGCAGGATCTGCTCGGCGTTTTCGGCGTCGGCTGCGCGGCGGCCGACCGAGATGCGGTTTTCGGGATTGGCCGGGCTGGTGTGGGGATCGGTCGCGCTGACCCCCATGTTCTCGGCGACCTCGGCCTCGCGCGCAGTCGGGGTTGCGGTCGGGGCCGCGGCGGGCGCCGCCGGCCGGGGATCGCCCGCGCCGGGGCCGTCTGCACCGGGACCGCCCGCGGCGGGATCGTCAGAGGTGGGATCGGCCATCACTTGACCTCCTTTTTGCCCGGAGCGACGGGTTCGCCGGATGCGGGTTTCTTCTCGTTGCGAAAGATGCTTTCGGCGGCGTCCCGGTGCAGCCGGCGCGCGCCGGGCCGGAAGACGAACAGGATGACGCCCAGAAACACCAGCACCAGCGCCAGCAGCACCCAGCTGTCGGCCAGTTGGCGCAGGAAGGAATAACGGTCCATCCCGCCCTCTCTCAGCGCGTCGGGTCGGGTTCGAAGGTCGAGAAATCGACCATCGTGCCCAAGACCTGCAGATAGGCGATCAGCGCGTCCATCTCGGACACACCCGCCTGCCGGTCAAAGTTGCGCTGCTGCGCGCCGGGATAGCGTTCCTGCAGCGCCTCGGCATCCCCGTCCGGGTCGGCCTGCGCGATGAAGTCGGCCCGCGCCTCGGCGATCATCTCGTCGCTGTAGGGCACGCCGACCATGCGGTCCGCCTGCAGCCGCTGGGCGACGTGCGCAGGCTCGATCATGCGGTTCCGCAGGAAGCCATAGGCGGGCATGATCGATTCCGGCACCACGGCGCGCGGGTCGTTCAGGTGGTCGATGTGCCATTCGTCGGAATAGCGCCCGCCCACCCGCGCAAGGTCGGGGCCGGTGCGCTTGGACCCCCACTGGAACGGGTGGTCATACATCGATTCCGCGGCGAGGCTGTAATGGCCATAGCGTTCGACCTCGTCGCGCATGGGGCGGATCATCTGGCTGTGGCAGACATAGCAGCCCTCGCGGACATAGACGTCGCGCCCGGTCAGCTCGAGCGGGGTATAGGGGCGCACCCCTTCCACCTTTTCGATGGTGTTTTCCAGATAGAACAGCGGCGTGATCTGGACGATGCCGCCGATGGTGACGACCAGGAACGAAAAGACCAGCAGCAGCGTGGCGTTCTTTTCCAGGATCTTGTGGTGGTCGAGAATGGCCATGTCGGACCCCTTTCCTTATTCGGCCGGCACGGCGACGCGGGTGTCGGCGACGCGGGGCTGGCGGGCCACGGTGGCCCACAGGTTCCAGCACATCACCACGCCCCCGGCCAGGAAGAACACGCCCCCCAGCGTCCGCACGATCAGCATCGGGTATTTCGCGATCACGGTGTCGGCGAAGGCGTTGACCAGAAAGCCCTGGCTGTCGACCTCGCGCCACATCAGCCCTTCCATGATGCCCGACACCCACATCGACGAGGCGTAGAGCACCAGCCCGATGGTCGCGAGCCAGAAGTGCCAGCTGACCGCGGGCAGCGAATACAGCCGCTCACGCCCCCACAGCCGCGGGGTCAGGTAATAAAGCGCGCCGAAGGTGATCATGCCGTTCCAGCCCAGCGCGCCGGAATGGACGTGGCCGATGGTCCAGTCGGTATAGTGCGAAAGGCTGTTCACGGCCTTGATCGACATCATCGGCCCCTCGAATGTGGCCATGCCGTAGAAGCCGACGGCGACGACCATCATCCGCAGGATCGGGTCTGTGCGCAGCTTGTCCCAGGCGCCCGACAGGGTCATCAGCCCGTTGATCATGCCGCCCCAGCTGGGCATCCACAGCATGATGGAAAACACCATCCCCAGTGTCGCCGCCCATTCCGGCAGCGCGGTATAGTGCAGGTGGTGCGGACCCGCCCAGATATACATGAAGATCAGCGCCCAGAAGTGGATGATCGACAGCTTGTAGCTATAGACCGGACGCTCGGCCTGTTTGGGGATGAAGTAATACATCATGCCCAGGAACCCGGCGGTCAGGAAAAAGCCCACCGCGTTGTGGCCGTACCACCACTGGGTCATCGCGTCCTGCACGCCGCCGAACAGCTGCACCGACTTGGACCCGAAGACGCTGACCGGCACCGCCAGGTTGTTGATGATGTGCAGCATGGCGATGGTGACGATGAACGACAGATAGAACCAGTTCGCCACATAGATGTGGGGTTCGCGCCGGCGCATGATCGTGCCCAGATAGACCGCCAGATACGCGACCCAGACGATCGTCAGCCACAGGTCCACATGCCATTCCGGCTCGGCGTATTCCTTGGAGTGGGTGGCGCCCAGGATGTATCCGCTGGCCGCCAGCACGATGAACAGGTTGTAGCCCCAGAACACGAACCAGGCGAGGTTCCCGCCCCAAAGCCGCGTCGCGCAGGACCGCTGCACGACATAGAACGACGTGGCGATCAGCGCGTTGCCGCCAAAGGCGAAGATCACGGCGCTGGTGTGCAGCGGCCGCAGCTTGCCAAAGTTCAGGTAACCCTGCGCGGCGTCCGAAAAGTTCAGCACCGGCCAGGCCAGCTGCGCGGCGATGATCACGCCGACAAGAAAGCCCACGACGCCCCATCCGGCGGTCGCGATCACGCCCGCGCGGACGACGCCGTCAAGGTATTCGTTGGCCGGGGCGGCCACGCGCTCGCCCTCCATGTTGCGCAGCACCCACATGAAGGTGAGCCCGGCCGCGAGCATCACCGTCAGGGCGTTGACCATATAGGCCAGATCGCGCGCATAGTTGGCCGCGATCGCGGCGAACACCGCGACGACGCCCAGCGCGATCAGCTTGAAGGTATCCCACATCCGACTTGTCCCCATATCCTGCCGGCCCCCGAATCGCGCGGGCGCGTTCCGGGGGCCGTCTCGGCCTAATGCTTAGTCCGCCAACAGTTGACGAAACCTTGATCTGGGTCAACAAATCAGGCGGCGCCTGCGGCGTATGGTCATCCCGGCGGCGACCGCGCCGCCGCCCCGCATCAAGCAGGAGAGTGCAGACATGGGCTACAAGACCATCCTGACCGTCGTGACCCAGCCCGGCCAGACCGACCAGATCGACGCCGCCGTCGCGCTGGCGCGGCGCGAGGACGCGCATCTGGACGTCTTCCTGCTTGGCGTGGACCATACCCAGACCGGCTATTACTATGCCGGTGCGTCGGCCTATGTCTTTCAGGAATCCATCGACCGGGCGATGGCCGCCGCCGGCGCGCTGGAAACCGAGGTGCGCGACCGCCTGGCGCGCGAGGATATCCGCTGGTCGGCCGAAAGCGCCGTCGCGCAGATGGGCGGCGTGTCGGGGCTGATCGGGATGCGCGCGCGCTTTGCCGACATCGCCGTGCAAAGCCGCCCCTATGGCGAGCGCGCCGCCGTCGACGCCGAGGCGGTGGTCGAGGCCGAGATGTTCGAGGGCAGCTGCCCGGTCCTGATCCTGCCCGGCAAGCCCGAGACGATCCCGACAATGGGGCGGCGCATCCTGATCGCCTGGAACCAGGCCGACGAGGCGATGGCGGCCGTCCGCCGCGCCCTGCCGATGCTGAAATCCGCCGATGCCGTCGAGATCGCCATCGTCGATCCCGCGCCCCATTCGGCCGAAGGGTCCGACCCCGGCGGCGCGCTGTGCCAGATGCTGACGCGCCACGGCGTCAAGGCCGACATCGCCGTGCTGGCCAAGACGCTGCCCACCATCACCGAGGTGCTGAACCGCCGCGCCGTGGAAATCGGCGCCGACATGATCGTGATGGGCGCCTATGGCCATTCGCGGTTCCGCGAGGCGATCCTGGGCGGGGCGACGCGCTATATGCTGGAACGCGCCACGCTGCCGGTGCTGATGGCGCGCTGATCGCCCCCGCCGCGGGCCTTCGCGTCAGCTCAGCGGGCCGCCGTCGGCGTCGTCGCCGCTTTCCGCGACAAGGCGGCCGAAGTCGGGGACGATGACGTGGCGCTTGCCGTTCAGGCCGATGACGCCGTCGCGCTTCAGCGCCGAGATCTGGCGGCTGACGGTTTCCAGCGTCAGCCCCAGATAGTCCGCCATCGCCTCGCGCGTCAGCGGCAGGTCGATGGCCATGCGGCCGGCGGGCGTGGACTGGCGCAGCGCCGCGTCGCGCCGCACAAGGATGGCCAGGAACGACGCGATCTTTTCCCGCGCCGACTTGCGGCCCAGCAGCAGCAGCCATTCGCGCGCCGCGTCCAGCTCGTCCAGCGTCATGTCCAGCAGCCGCGCGGCGATGCGGGGCGTGCGGATCATCAGCGCCTCGAACGGGCGGCGGCGGAAACAGCACAGCAGCAGTTCGGACGTGGCGGTCACCGTATAGGCGGCGGTGCCGCGGCCCGGGCGCCCCAGAAAGTCCGACGGCAGCAGCAGCCCCACCATCTGGGTTCGCCCGTCCTCCATCGTCTGGGTCAGGCTGGCCACGCCCGACACGACCGAGGCCACGAAGTCCATCCGGTCGCCCGACAGCACGACCGTCTGGCCCGCGTCATAGCGGCGATAGTATTTCGTGGATTCCAGACGGCCCAGGTCGTCGGCCTCGCACGTGGCGCAGACCGCCCGATAGCGGATCGGACAGGCTTGGCAGGCGACCTGCAACGGATGGGCGTTGCAGTCGGGCTGTATCGTCTTGATCTCGGTCAATGTGGGTCCGCGCCTTTCGGTGTCTAGGCTAGGCGCATGGAACAGGAATCGCAACTGACCCGGCTGGGACTGTTTGACGCGCGCGTGCCGCGATACACCAGTTACCCCACCGCCCCGCATTTCAAGCCCGCCGTCAACGCCGCCGATTTCACCCGCTGGGTGCAGGCGGTGCCCGCCGGGGGCGCCATATCGCTTTACATGCACGTGCCGTTCTGCCGGCGGCTGTGCTGGTTTTGCGCCTGCCGCACGCAGGGCACGCAGTCGGACGCGCCGGTGCGCGCCTATGCCGACATCCTGCTGGCCGAACTGGAGCTGTTGAAGGCGCAGCTGGCCCCGGGCGTCAAATTGTCGCGCCTGCACTGGGGCGGGGGCACGCCCACCTTGATGCCGCCCGACATGATGCGGCGCGTCGCGGGCGCGGTTTTCGACGCCTTTCCGCTGGCCGATGGCGCCGAGTTTTCCGTTGAGATCGACCCGAACGAGATCGACGAGGCGCGGATGGATGCGCTGGCCGAGGCCGGGCTGACCCGCGCCAGCATCGGCGTGCAGGATTTCGACCCCGCGATCCAGCAGACCATCGGCCGCGACCAGAGCTTCGAGATCACCGCCGAGGCGGTCCGCATGATCCGCGACCGCGGCATCGCCAGCCTGAACGCCGACATCCTGTATGGGCTGCCGCACCAGACGCCGCAGCGGATCGCGGATTCGATCCAGAAGCTGATGGCGCTGTCGCCGGATCGCATTGCGCTTTACGGCTATGCCCATGTGCCGTGGATGGCCAAGCGGCAGGTGATGATCCCCGAGGACGCCCTGCCCGACGCGCACGCGCGGCTGCGCCTGTTCGAGGTGGCGCGCGACCTGCTGGTCGCCGACGGCTATGACGAGATCGGCATCGACCATTTCGCCCGCCCCGGCGACGGGCTGGCGGTGGCGCAAAAGGCCGGGCTGCTGCGGCGCAATTTCCAGGGCTATACCGACGACCAGGCGCAGGTGCTGATCGGCATGGGCGCGTCGTCGATCTCGCGCTTTCCGCAGGGTTACGCGCAGAACGCGCCCGCGACCGGCGCCCATGTCAAGGCGATCCGCGAGGGGCGGTTCTCGACCACGCGCGGGCATGCCTTCACGCCCGAGGACATCTGGCGGTCGCGCATGATCGAGGCGCTGATGTGCGATTTCGAGGTGCGCGCGGACGAGTTCATCCGCAACCACGGCTTTACCCCCGCGACGCTGGCGGCGGTGTTCGCGCCGGTCAAGGCGCAGTTCGGCGACATGGTCACGGTGACGGACCGCGGCCTGACCATCCCCGAACGCGGGCGCCCGCTGACCCGGATGGTCGCGCGCATGTTCGACGGCTATCAGATGGAGGCGAAGGGCCACTCGCCCGCGATCTGAACGCGGGCGCACTGGCGGGCCGGGCTGCACTTGGCTCTTTACTCGACAAATGGATTTTGTCAGGTATGCGCCAAGAGGAGTTCTCATGGCCCGTCCGACTCGCCTGTCCCCTGCCCGTCCCACCGCCCGCCTGACCGCCGCCGCAGCCCTTGCGCTGTCGGTCGCGCTGCCCGCCCATTCGGCGGCACCGGCGCCCGATCAGGTGGTGGCCCATTATGCCGACATCGCCGCCGCGGCTTATGGCGACAGCCTGACCGCCGCGCGCGACCTGCGGGCCGCCGTGGACCGGCTGGTGGCCGACCCGTCCGACGCGACGCTGACCGCCGCCCGCACGGCCTGGACCGCCGCGCGCGCGCCTTACCAGCAGACCGAGGCGTTCCGCTTCGGCAATCCCATCGTGGACGACTGGGAAGGCCGCGTGAACGCCTGGCCGCTGGACGAGGGGCTGATCGACTATGTCGCGGCCGGCACGCCCTCGGCCGAGGACAACGAACTGTCGAACCTGAACGTCATCGCCAACCCGACGCTGGCGCTGAACGGCGGGCAGGTGAACGCCGCGCAGATCACCCCCGCGCTCATCGCCGAACAGCTGCACGAGGCAGGCGGGATCGAGGCGAACGTCGCCTCGGGCTATCACGCGATCGAGTTCCTGCTGTGGGGGCAGGATCTGAACGGCACCGGGCCGGGCGCGGGCAACCGGCCGTTCACCGATTACGTTCGGGGCGACGCTTGCACCGGCGGCAACTGCGACCGCCGCGCCGCCTATCTGGTCGCCGCCACCGACCTGCTGGTCAGCGACCTTGAAGAGATGGCGGCGAACTGGGACGCGGACGGGGCCGCGCGCAAGGCCGTCACCGACGACCCGCAGGCCGGGCTGATGGCCATGCTGACCGGCATGGGCAGCCTGTCCTATGGCGAACAGGCGGGCGAGCGGATGAAGCTGGGCCTGATGCTGAACGACCCCGAGGAAGAGCACGACTGCTTTTCCGACCAGACGCACCTGAGCCACTATTTCGACGGCCTGGGCATCCAGAACGTCTATCTGGGCCGCTATGCCCGCCTCGACGGCACCGAACTGACCGGCCCGTCGCTGTCGCAGCTGGTGGCCGGCAAGGACGCCGCCGTCGATCAGGCGCTGCGCGCCGACCTGGAGGCCACGATGACGGCGCTTGGCGCGCTGCGCGACAAGGCCGAGGGCGGCATGGCCTATGACCAGATGCTGGCCCCCGGCAATGCCGAGGGCGAGGCCGCGATCACCGCCGGGATCGACGGTCTGGTGCGGCAGACGAAGTCCATCGAACGCGCGGTGGGCGCGCTGGGACTGAACGCCATCGCGTTCGAGGGGTCCGACAGCCTCGACGACCCGGACGCGGTTTTCCAGTAAGGGCGATTCCATGATCATCTGCCATTGCACCCAGACCACGGACACCGAGATTCGCGCGGCGGTCGGCTGGATGCGCGCCGCCGATCCTGATACGATCGTGACGCCCGGCAAGATCTATCACGCGCTTGGCAGGCGCGCCGATTGCGGCGGGTGCATGAAACTCTTTGTCGCGACGATGCGGACCGCGGACGGTTTCGCGGTCGAGGCGGATCCGCGGGCGGTGCCGGCGGCGCTGCGCGGCCTTCGCCATCGGGCGGCGAACTGAACGAAAGGTCGACCATGAAGGGTGATCCCAAGGTCATCGACTATCTGAACGCCGCGCTGAGGTCCGAACTGACGGCGGTCAGCCAATACTGGCTGCATTACCGCCTGCAAGAGGACTGGGGCTACGGCCGCATCGCCGAAAAGTCGCGCGCCGAGTCCATCGAGGAGATGAACCACGCCGACCGGCTGATCCAGCGCATCATCTTTCTGGAAGGCCATCCGAACCTGCAAAAGCTGGACCCGCTGCGCATCGGCCAGACCATCCGCGAGACGATGGAGGCCGACCTTGCCGGTGAGCATGACGCCCGCACCCTGTATCTCGAGGCGCGGCAATATTGCTCGTCGGTCAACGACCAGGTGTCCAAGGCGCTGTTCGACGACCTGATCGCCGACGAGGAAGGCCACATCGACTTTCTGGAAACCCAGCTGGCGCTGCACGACCAGATCGGCGCCCAGAACTTTGGCCTGCTGAACGCCAAGCCGGCCGACAAGGCCGAGTGACGGCGAACCCCGGCCCGTCCGGGGGCGCGACGCATCGGACCGGCCGCCCGGCGGCCGGGCCTTTTCCCCTTTTGGCGGCGCGCGCCCGCGCCCGCGACGGTTCCCGGTCCCATGACTGCCCTGCCCCGTCTTGCCGCCGCCTGCCTTCTGGCCCTGTCGCTGGGATCGGCGGCCCATTCCGTCCAGCCCGAGCTGCCCAGCGACCCGGTGACGGCGACCCCACCCGACGTGCGCCCCGCCGCCACCGCCGACTGGCGGACCGAACCGCATCTGTCGGTCATACCCCGCACCGACGAGGAACGCGGGCGGATCGCCCGAGTCACCGCCCCGCCCACGGACTTCACGGTGCCCGAGCCGTTCGAGGCCAAGCCGGGGGGCGCGGCGACCACGCGGTTCATCCCGACCGCCGACGCATTTTCGCAGCTGTCGGCGAACATGCCGGTCGCGCGCGAGATGGACTTCAAGATCGGCAACGGCATCTTCCGCAAGCTGTGGGTCGGCGCGCCCGCTTCCACCCGCGCCAGCGACGGGCTGGGGCCGCTGTATAACGCACGCGCCTGCCAGAACTGCCACGTCAAGGACGGCCGCGGCCGCCCGCCCGCGGGGCCGGACGACAGCCGCGTGTCGATGTTCCTGCGCCTGTCGGTGCCGGGCGGAGACGATCAGCCGACGATCCCCGGCTATATCCCGACGCGCCCCGACCCGGTCTATGGCGGTCAGCTGCAGGATCTGGCGCTGGCCGGCCACCGGCCCGAGGCGCGGATGGGCGTGAGCTGGACCGAACGGCCGGTCACGCTGGGCGACGGCACCACGGTCAGCCTGCGTCAGCCGCATTATGCCGTCGAACAGCCCGCCTTCGGGCCGCCCGACGCGGGGCTGATGATCTCGCCCCGGCTGGCGCCGCAGATGATCGGTCTCGGCCTGCTCGAGGCCGTGCCGGTCGCCGACATCGTGGCGCTGGCGGACGAGGATGACGCCGATGGCGACGGCATCTCGGGGCGGCCCAACATCGTCTGGTCGGACGAATACGACCGCCCGATGCTGGGCCGCTTCGGGCTGAAGGCCGGGGCGCCGACGATCCGGCAGCAATCAGCCGGCGCATTCGCGGGCGACATGGGGCTGTCGAACAGCATCTATCCCGATCCCGCCGGCGAATGCACGGCGGCGCAGGCCGACTGCCGCCGGTCGCCCGCCGGGCAGGAACCGGGTGTCCGCGACGGGCTTGAGGTCGATTCCGCCAGCCTTGATCTGGTGACGTTCTATTCGCGCAACCTTGCCGTTCCCGCGCGGCGCGGGCTGGACGACCGCCGTGTGCTGCGCGGCAAGGAACTGGCCCACACGCTGCGCTGCACCGCCTGCCACAATCCCAAGTTCGTGACCCATCGCCTGACCGGCCAGCCGGAACAGAGCTTTCAGCTGATCTGGCCCCACACCGACATGCTGCTGCACGACATGGGCGAGGGGCTGGCCGACCACCGGCCGGAATCGCGCGCCGACGGGCGCGAATGGCGCACGGCGCCGCTGTGGGGGATTGCGTTGAACGCTCAGGTCACCGGCAGCGAAACCTATCTGCACGACGGCCGCGCCCGGTCGCTGACCGAGGCGATCCTGTGGCACGGGGGCGAGGCGCAGGCGGCCCGCGACGGCTTTGCCGCCCTGCCCGCGCCGGACCGCGATGCGGTGCTGGCATGGCTGGGTTCGCTGTGATCCGCGCGCTGGCCCTGGCGCTGCTGATGGCGACGCCCGCGTCGGCCGACGTGGCCGAGGCGGTGGGCGACGTGATCCTGCCCGCCTATGACCGTCTGGCCGATGCCACCGCCGATCTGGACCGCACGGCGCAGGCGGACTGTGCGCCGCAAGCCCTGCACCCCGGCTTTGCCGCTGTCTGGGACGCCTGGGCCGCCATCGACTTTCTGCGGATCGGCCCGGTCGAACAGGACGGGCGCGCGCTGGCGATATCGTTCTGGCCCGACCCCAAGGCATCCGGCCCGCGTGCGCAGCAGGCGCTGATCGACGCGGCCGCGCCCGCCGTGGACGACCCCGCCGCCTTTGCCGATCTGTCGGTGGCGGTGCGCGGCCTCTCGGGGCTGGAGCGGCTGGTCTATCCGTCCCCGCTGACCGGCGACGCCGACTATCTGTGCCGCCTGCGCCGCGCCACCGCCGCCGATCTGGCCCGCATGGCGGCCGAGGTGCGGGCCGAATGGGACGGCTATGCCGCCCGGCTGCTGGAACCCGGCGGGCCGGGCAACACCGATTTCCTGACGCAGACCGAGGCGCGCGCCGCCCTGTTCACGCAGGTCGCAACCGGCCTGACGGCGCTTGCCGACAAGCGGCTGGGCCGTCCCCTGGGCAGCTTTGACGCGCCGCGCCCGGAACGGGCCGAGGCGGTGGCGTCGGGCCGCAGCCTTGCCAATGTCACGCGCTCGCTGACCGGGCTGCGCGACATGGCGCTGGCGCTGTATCCCGACGCGCCCCGCACCCGCGCGGCGTTCGACCGCGCCATCGGGCTGGCCGAACGGCTGGACGATCCCGTCTTCGCGGGCGTGGCCGACCCCTCGGGGCGGCTGAAGGTCGAGATCCTGCAGCAGGCCGTTCAGGCCGCCCGCGCCGAGGCCGAGGTCGAGATCGGCGGCGGGCTGGGGCTTTCGGTCGGGTTCAACGCACAGGATGGCGACTGATGACGACACGCAGGACGATGCTGGCGGGGCTGGCGGCGGCGGCGATCCTGCCGCGCCGGGGCTGGGCCGCCGTGGGCGCGCCCGCCTATCTGGCCGCGGGGCGCCGCCCTGACGGCAGCCATGCGCTGCACGGCCTGGGCGCGGATGGCGCGGTCGTGTTCGCCGTCCCCCTGCCCGACCGGGGACACGCCGCCGCCGCCCACCCCGACCGGCCCGTGGCGGTCGCCTTTGCCCGTCGTCCCGGCACGTTCGGGGTCGCGCTGGACTGTCGAGACGGGCGGGTGCTGGCGCGCCTGACCCCGCCGCCGGGACGGCAGTTCAACGGCCACGGCGCGTTTTCGGCCGACGGGGCGCGGCTTTACACGTCCGAGGTGGTGGCCGAGGGATCGGCCGGGCGCATCGGCGTCTGGGATGCCGAGGCGGGGTTTCAGCGCATCGGCGAATGGGACAGCGGCGGCATCGGCCCGCACGACCTGCGCCGGGACGCCGCCGGGCGGCTGGTGGTGGCGAATGGCGGCATCCAGACCGATCCGACCGACCGCACGCCGCTGAACCTCGACCGCATGCGGCCGAACCTGACGGTGCTGGACGAAACCGGCGCAATCCTCTCGCTGCGCGAGTTGCCGGGTGATCTGGCACAGAACTCGATCCGGCATCTGGCGCTGCTGCCGCAGGGGGCGGCCTTCGCGATGCAGTGGCAGGGCGACGCGGCCGACCCCGTGCCGCTGCTGGGCATCGCGCCGCCGGACGGGGCGCTGACGCTGTGCCCCTGCCCCGAGGCGGACGCCTTTGCGATGCAGGGCTATGCGGGATCCGTCGCCGCCGACGCGGACGGCCGGATCGTCGTGACATCGCCGCGCGGCGGGGTGGCTATGATCTTTGCCGCCGACGGCACGCATCGCGCGACGCTGCGCCGCGCCGACCTGTGCGGGGCCGCGCCGGCACCGCAGGGCGGGTTCACCCTGACCGACGGCGGCGGCGCAGTCTGGGCGGCGGACGAGGGCGGCCTGCGCCTGCTGGCGCGCCACGACCTTGCCTGGGACAACCACCTGATCGCGCTGGAGTCCGCGCGGGGCACCTGATCGCGCTGGAGGCCGCGCGCGGAGCACCTGATCGCGCTTCAGCGCCGCCCGCCCGTCTCAGCGCCCCAGCTTGGCGTGGACCTCGTCCAGATCGACGGGGCCTTTCGGCATCCTGTTGTCGGGGTTGTCGAAGTCATAGCGGAACAGCTGGAAGTCCTTCTTGTAGATCTCCCAGACCAGATGCCGCGACAAATCGTCGAAATACTCGCTGACCTTGTGGGCGCGCTTGGGGCCGTGCCCTTCGGATTCGTTGAAGCGCGGCACGGCGTCCACGTCCACCGTCACCGGCGTGTCGGCCGCGTCCAGCACCGCCTGCATGCCGTCGTTGAACTTTTCGGTGAAGAAGATCTGGTCATACCGCCCGCCGTTCGCGATGAAGGTGGCGATATGGCCCGACATGGCCGACCAGTGGATGTCGGGTTCCATCGGGCGGCGCCAGCGGATGGTGTCGCGCGCAAACAGCAGGAACCGGCGGAAGGACGCGATCTGGTCGAACTGGAACCCGTTGTCGGGGCTGCCCACATCGACGCCGTAACGCTGCATCAGCTGCGGCACCAGGTTGCCGCGATACCGCTTGCCGTTGCGCTGCACGCCCGCGATCTTGTCGAAGAACGACGACAGGATGCGCGCGTAAGGGTTGCGGACGCAGGTGAAGATCACCGGCTTTCGGTCGCGGACCGCGCGCTCGATCAGGGGCTGGCTGGCCTCCTGGCTCCATTTGTGAAGGCCGGTGGTAGAATCGTGGATGTCGCCGTCGAAATACCGCCCATGATCGGAATGGAACATGATCTGGCCGATGGTCGAGCAGGCGCACTTGGGCACGACCCGATAGGCAAGGGCTTCACTCTCCGTCATCCATGTGCCGGGAAATCCCATGTCGTGCCCCTTGTCGCGGGGCCGCCGCTGGCTTGCCCCTCCGGTGAAAATCGTTATGGACACAAATCAAATCGGCGGCCGGGATTCAACCTGGACCTGCAAGATAATGCGCCGCGAGGGCGTTCGTTGACCTGAGAGGGACGATGGCCCGGATCGCGTTCATCCTGCTGTGCCACAAGGATCCAAAGGGCGTGATCGCCCAGGCGCGGCGGCTGACCGAGTCGGGCGACTATGTCGCCATCCACTTTGACGCCCGCGCCAAGCCCGCCGATTACGACGCCATCCGCCGGGCGCTGGACGGCAACCCCGGTGTCACCTTCGCGGCGCGGCGGCTGAAATGCGGCTGGGGCGAATGGTCGCTGGTCGCCGCCACGCTGGAGGCGGTGCGCGCCGCCGTCGCGGCGTTTCCGGCGGCCACGCATTTCTATATGCTGTCGGGCGACTGCATGCCCATCAAGTCCGCCGCCTATGCCCATGATTTCCTTGATGCCCACGATCTGGATTACATCGAGAACTTCGATTTCCTGGAGAGCGACTGGATCAAGACCGGCTTCAAGGACGAACGGCTGATCTATCGCCACTGGTTCAACGAGCGCACGCAGAAATGGTGGTTCTATACCAGCTATGAGCTGCAGAAGCGGTTGCGTCTGACCCGCCGCGTGCCCGACGACATCCAGGTGATGATCGGGTCGCAATGGTGGTGCCTGCGCCGCCAGACCATCGAGAAGCTGCTGGCGTTCTGCGACGAACGGCCCGACGTCATGCGGTTCTTCGCGACGACCTGGATTCCCGACGAGACGTTCTTCCAGACGGTCGTGCCCCATGTCGTGCCGCGCCGTCAGATCCGGTCGCGGACGCTGACGCTGCTGATGTTCACCGACTATGGCATGCCGGTGACGTTCCACAACGACCATTACGACCTTCTGCTGGGGCAGGATTACCTGTTCGCGCGCAAGATCAGCGCCGAGGCGATCGCGCTGCGCCAGCGGCTGGGCGCGCTGTGGCAGAACGACGAGACGGTGTTCTCGATCTCGAACGAGGCGGGGGGGCTGTTCCGCTTCCTGACCCAGCGCGGCCGGGTCGGGCGCCGCTTCGGCCAACGCTTCTGGGAGGCCGAGGGCAGCCTGGGCCGGGGCCGCACGCTGCTGATGATCGTGGCCAAGAAATGGCACGTCGCCAAGCGGCTGACGGCCGAGATGCGCGCCCGGACCGACGTCCCTGCTGTCGATTACCTGTTCAACGAACGCGACGCCGCGCTGCCCGACATGGGCGGCATCGAGAACACGGTCGAAAAGCGCGAACGCCACCGCCGCGCGCTGGTCAGGATGCTGTTCGACCAGTTCCAGACCGACTGCGTGGCGATCTGCCTTGACCCGGCGGCGCTAGGGCTGATCCAGGATTTCGTGGACGACAAGGCCGAGGCGCGGGTGCTGCTGATCGAATCCGCCTTTGACGACGACTACGTGCGCGGCCACATCGGCCGCGTCGGGCTTGCGGGCGCGGGCAGCGCCGCGGGCGTCGTGGACCGGCTGGTGCCCGCCGTCCGCAGCGACCTGGAACACGAGGCCGAACGCCTGCGCGACCTGGACCTGCCGGTGATGGAAACCATCGCCCCCTGGGCCGGCGCCGAGCTGAACGCCGCGGCGCTGCAGCGTTTCCTGGGCGACATCGACCGCGACACCGCGCGCCTGCTGGCCGAAACCCCGCATCTGTTCGCCGACTGAAAGGACAAGCCGTGGCCTATGACGACAACAACATCTTTGCCCGCATGCTGCGCGGCGAGATCCCGAACGACACGGTCGCGGAAAGCGAACACGCGCTTGCATTCCGCGACATCCGCCCGCAGGCGCCGGTGCATGTGCTGGTGATCCCGCGCGGGCGCTATGTCAGCTATGACGATTTCGCGGCCAACGCGTCCGAGGCCGAGATCGTCGATTTCCACCGGCTGGTCGCGCGCGTCTGCCAGGCCGAGGGGCTGGCGCTGGACGCGGGCGGCAAGGGGTTCCGCGCCATCACCAACGCGGGCGAACATGGCGTGCAAGAGGTGCCGCATTTCCACATGCACCTGCTGGGCGGGCGCAGCATCGGGCGGATGATCGCCCGCGACTGACCCGCCGCGAACCGGACCTGCCGCCGGGTGGGGGGGGCCGCGCGGTGGGCGCATCGCGGCGCTGCCTTGCTCGCCCGCGCTGGCTTGTCCGCTCGGCGCAGCCCTGCCCGCGCTGGCTTGTCCGCTCGGCCCCGCCCTGCCCGCGCCGGCCGGCTCCCTGCGTCCCCGCCCCCACCCGATCCGGTCAGCGGCTGCCGGTCAGCGACAGGAACACGTCCTGCAGGTCGGGCTGTTCGATGACCACATCGACAATCGGCACGCCCGCGCCGCGCAGGCTGTCGATGACCCGGTCGGCCTGCACCCGCACCGGCGCATAGGACAGCGCCAGCCGCCCATCCGCCCGGCGTTCGATGCTGACCCCGTCGGGCAGCGTCGGGACGGCGCCCGCCCAGCCGCCGGTGTCGATCACCAGCGTCTTGCTGTCGGCGCGGGCCAGCAGCGCGGCGGTGCGGTCGCGCACGACAAGGGTGCCGTGGTCGATGATGGCGATCTCGTCGCACATCTCCTCGGCCTCTTCGAGGTAGTGGGTGGTGAGGATGATCGTCATCCCCTGCGCGTTCAGCGCCCGCACGTTGTCCCACAGCATCTGGCGCAGCGCGATGTCCACGCCCGCGGTCGGTTCGTCCAGCACCAGGATGCGGGGGCGGTGGACCAGCGCCTTGGCCAGCAGCAGCCGCCGCTTCATCCCGCCCGAAAGCTGGCGGGTATAGCTTTCGGCCTGCGCGGTCAGGCCGACCAGCGCCAGAATCTCGTCGGTCCAGCGGTCGCGAGGCGCGACGCCATACAGCCCCGCCTGCACCTCGAGGCTGGCGCGGGGGGTGAAGAACGGGTCGATGTTCAGTTCCTGCGGCATCACCCCGATGGCGGCGCGGGACTGGCGCGGGTTGACGTCCTGGTCGTATCCCCAGATCTCCACCCGGCCCGCCGACTTGTTCACCAGCCCGGCCAGAATGTTGATCAGCGTGGATTTTCCCGCGCCGTTCGGCCCCAGCAGGCCGAATATCGCACCGCGCGGAATGGCAAGGTCGATGCCCTTCAACGCGTGCTTGGCAGGCACCTGTCCGGCGGCGGCATAGGTCTTTTGCAGCCCGGTCAGTCGGATGGCGGCGTCGGGCACGGCGGGTGTCGGGGGGGCGGTCATCGGGGCTGGTCCTTGGCGGCCCGCTTGCCGCAGGGCGCGGGATGGCTAGAATGGCGGGGCCTTTGTCCGCAGCCGTTAAACCGGCCTTTGCCCCCCAGCACAAGAGAGCCCCGATGCGCCACGCGATCACCGAAACGCCGCTGTCCACGAACCAGGACCAGAACGGCGAGGTCATGCCCGCCCCGGAAACGCAGGTCGTGACCGCATGGAAGGTCGCCTGCGACGGCGACGAGGCGAGCGGCAGCGGGCATCCGCGCGTGTGGCTGGCGATCTCTCCCGCAACCGGCTGGGTCGATTGCGGCTATTGCGACAAGCGGTTCGTCGTGGACCGCGACCATGCCGAGGGCGCGCACTGACGTCAGGCGGCTAGGCGCGCAGCGCGTCATCCGCGCAGCCCGAGGCCGCGGTTTCCAGCTCGATCGTGGCGTGGGCGATGGCGTGGCGCGCGCCCAGCGCGGTCTTGGCCGCCCGCAGCGTCGCGGCAGGGTCGGCGCCGTCCGACACCACCAGATGCATGTCGGCGGCCAGGCGCCGTTCGTCGATCTGCCACAGATGCAGATGGTGGACCGAGGCGACGCCCGGCACCGCCGTCACGGTGTCGGCCACCGCGCGCGGATCGACGCCGCCCGGCGCACCCAGCATCAACAGCCGCAGCACGCGCATCAGATCGCCGCGCAGGTGCCACAGGATCACGACGGAAATCCCCAGCGTCAGCAGCGGGTCGGCCAGCCGCCAGCCGAAGGCCCAGATCAGCACGCCGCCCAACAGGACGGCGACCGAGACACCCGCATCGGCCAGGTTGTGCATGAAGGCCGCGCGGATGTTCAGGCTGTCGCGGGCAAGCCGCATGGTCAGCGCGGCGGTGCCAAGGTCCACGACCAGCGCCAGCCCGGCCAGCGCCATGACCAAGCCCGCGGCGACCGGGGGCGGGTCGGCAAGCCGGCCGAACGCCTCGACCATCAGCCAGACGGACACGGCGATCAGCGCAAGATAGTTGGCGAAGGCGGCGACGATCTCGGCGCGTGACCAGCCAAAGCTCATCGTCGGGCTGGGGGGCCGCTGCGCCAGCCGGCGCGCGCCAAAGGCCAGCACCAGCGCCAGCGCGTCCGACAAATTGTGCACCCCGTCCGCCACCAGCGCGACGGAATCGGCCGCCAGCCCACCCACGATCTGCGCGCCCGTCAGGACAAGGTTGATCGCCACCGCCCAGACCAGCGCCCGGTCGCCCAGACCGGCCGCGTGATCGTGCCCATGCCCGCCCGGTCCGTGGTCGTGCCCATGCCCCTGGCCGTGGTCATGCCCGTGGCCGTGGCCGTGATTATGCTTGCCCTGCCCCGCCACGATCAGTGCGCCTCGGCCCAGGTCGCGCCGGACCCGGCATCGACCACCAGCGGCACGGTCAGATGCACTGCCGGATCGGCGGCGGCTTCCATCACGGCGCGCGCGGCGGCGATCAGCGGCTGGACGGCGGCCTCGTCCGCCTCGAACACCAGCTCGTCATGGACCTGCATCAGCATCCGCGCGTCCAGCCCGTCGATGGCGTCGGGCATGCGGATCATCGCGCGCCGGATGATGTCGGCCGCCGTGCCCTGAATGGGCGCGTTGATCGCGGCCCGCCGCGCGCCGCCCGCCGCCGGGCCGCTGGACGCGATGCCGGGCGTGTGGATGCGCCGCCCGAACAGCGTGCGCACAAAGCCGTCGCGTTTCGCGTCGCGCACCGTCGCGTCCATATAGGCGCGGATTTCCGGGAACCGCTTGAAATAGGTGTCGATGAACGCCTGCGCGTCGCCGCGCGGTATGCGCAGGTTGCGCGACAACCCGAACGCCGAAATCCCATAGATGACGCCAAAGTTGATGGCCTTGGCCTGCCGGCGGATCATCGGGTCCATGCCCTGCACGGGGACGCCGAACATCTGGCTGGCGGTCATCGCGTGGATGTCGATGCCGTCCGCGAACGCCTGTTTCAGCGCCGGGATGTCGGCGATATGGGCCAGGATGCGCAACTCGATCTGGCTGTAATCCAGGCTGACCAGCCGCCGCCCCTGGGGCGCGACGAACGCCTCGCGGATGCGGCGGCCCTCGTCGGTGCGCACGGGGATGTTCTGCAGGTTCGGGTCGGTCGAGGCCAGCCGCCCGGTGTTCGCCCCGGCGATGGAATAGCTGGTGTGGACGCGCCCGGTGTCGGCGTTGACATAGGTCGGCAGCGCGTCGGTATAGGTCGATTTCATCTTGGAAATCTGCCGCCAGTCCAGGATGACGCCCGGCAGCGCATGGCCCTCGGCCGCCAGATCCTCAAGGATGTCGGCGCTGGTGGACAGCGCCCCCGACTTTCCGGTCTTGCCTGCGGTCATGCCCATCTGGCCGAACAGGATCTCGCCCAGTTGCTTGGGCGAGCCGAGGTTGAACTTGCCGCCCGCAAGCCCGTAAGCCTCATCCTCAAGCTGCGCCATCTTCTGCGCAAAGGCCCCGGACATGCGGTTCAGGTGCTGCGCGTCGATCTGCACGCCCGCCATCTCCATCCCGGCCAGCACCTCGATCAGCGGGCGTTCCAGCCGTTCATAGACGGTGGTCACGCCGGCCGCGGGCAGTTGCGGGCGGAAGATCTGCCACAGGCGCCAGGTGATCTCGGCGTCCTCGCCGGCATAGCGGGTCGCGGCCTCGACGGGCACCTGCGCAAAGGTGATCTGGTTTTTGCCGCTGCCGATCAGCTCCTTGATGGGCTGGCAGCGGTGGCCGATGTATTCCTGCGCCAGCTCGTCCATGCCGTGGTTGTGCAGCGCCGCGTTCAGCGAATAGCTCATCAGCATGGTGTCATCGACGGGCGCCATGCGGATGCCGTGGCGGGCGAGGATCTTCCAGTCATACTTGGCGTTGTGCAGGATCTTCAGGATCGCGGGGTCTTCCAGCACCGGCTTCAGCATCGCCAGCGCCTCGTCCCGGTCGATCTGGCCTGCCGCGCGCTCGCCGCCGCCGAACAGATCGGCCGCGCCGCTGACATGGCCCAGGGGGATATAAGCCGCCATCCCCACCGCCGGGCAGATCGAGATGCCGACCAGTTCGGCCTGCATCTCGTCAAGGCTGGTCGTCTCGGTATCCAGCGCGAATGCGCCCTGCTGGGTGACCGCAGCCAGCCAGCGCGCCAGTGTCCCCGCTTCCGAAATCGTCACATAGGCGCTGCAGTCCACCTTGGGAAAGTCGGGGGCGGCCGCGGCCTCGGCCTCGGGGGCGGATGGCGCGGGCTCGGGGGGCGCGGTGCGGAACCGCTCCGCCACCCGGTTGGTCAGGGTGCGGAACTCCATCGTGTTCAGGAAATCCATCAGCGTCGCCGCGTCCGGTTCGCGCACCTCAAGCGAGGCCATCGCAAAGTCGATGGGCGTCTCGCAGTCCAGCTGCACCAGACGGCGCGAGACGCGGATCTGGTCGGCATGGTCGATCAGCGTCTGGCGGCGCTTGGGCTGCTTGATCTCGCCCGCCCGCGCCAGCAGGCTGTCCAGATCCCCATATTCGGCAATCAGTTGCGCGGCGGTCTTGATGCCGATTCCGGGCGCGCCGGGGACGTTGTCGACGCTGTCCCCGGCCAGCGCCTGCACATCCACCACGCGGTCGGGCCAGACGCCGAACTTTTCGAACACCTCGTCGCGGCCGATGCGTTTCGACTTGATCGGGTCCAGCATCTCGACTCCGTCGCCGACAAGCTGCATCAGATCCTTGTCGGAACTGATGATGGTCACGCGGCCGCCCAGGTCGCGGGCCTGGCAGGACAGGGTGGCGATGATGTCGTCGGCCTCGTAATCCGCGATCTCGATGCAGGCGACGTTGAAGGCGCGCGTCGCGTCGCGCGTCAGCGGGAACTGCGGCTTCAGCTCGTCCGGGGGCGCGGGACGATTCGCCTTGTAGTCGGCATAGATATCGTTGCGGAAGGTCTTGGACGAATGGTCGAAGATGACTGCCGCGTGGGTCGGTGCGTCCGGCCCCTTCGCCTCCTGGATGTATTTCCACAGCATGTTGCAGAACCCGGCGACCGCGCCGATGGGCAACCCGTCCGATTTCCGCGTCAGCGGCGGCAGCGCGTGGAACGCCCGAAAGATGAAGGCCGAGCCGTCGATCAGATGCAGGTGACTGTTCTTGCCGAATCCCTCGTCCCCGGTGGTGCCGAGTGCGGGCTGGCCGTCCGGCCAGTGCGCCGCGGGCGTGGTGGTGTCGGTCATGGCGGCCCCCTGTCGTCGTGGTGCCGTTCTGCCATGCGCGCGCGCGGCGCAAACCGGCCCTGCGGCGCGCGTGGGGTGCAGAGCCGGCGTTCGCCTGAGGCCAAGCCGAGCCGTTGCGGCGTGATGCAAGCCGCCGGGCGGCCGAGGGATCCTGCGCCGAACGTCATGCCGATGCGGCTGCACCGGAACCTTGGCCCGTGCGCCGCCGTTTTGGTCCTACGCTTGGTGGTAAGGGCTGGCTCGCAGGTGCAGCGTGGACACAGGTTTTCCCGCAGGAACGCTCGTCCCCCCCAACATCGCCGTGGCGCTGGACGGCCGCCTGATCCTTGTCGGGGGCAACCATCACGTTCTGGACAGCTTTGGCGCGTCGGCCCGCATTCCGGCCGAGGCCGAGGAGCATTTTGCCGCCAATCACGACCACCGCGCGGTCTGGTGCGCCGAACGGGGCATCCGTTTCTCGCATTGGGTGTTTCCCGATCCGATCGTCTTCCGCGGCTCGATGCCGCCCGGTTCGGTCGCATCGGTGCTGGAAAGGGCGATGCCACCGGCTGTCCGGCCGCAGAACCTGTTCTATCCGCTGGACGTTCTGGACGGGTTCCCCGAGCGGCAAAGCCGCACCGACACGCATTACAGCCCGCTGGGCAACCTGTTCCTGGGTGCCGAGATGGCGCACGCCATGCTGGGCCTGCGCGACGACAGCGAGATCGCCCGCACGCGGGCCATGTCGACCCGGACCGAGGAGTTCACCGGCGATCTCGGCGCGAAATGCTCGCCGCCCGTATCTGAAATCAGGCCGGTGCCCCCCCTGATCGGCGAAATCACCAAGGCGTCGAACGGGCTGCAGGTGCGCAATTCTGGCGTCATCCAGCTGATGATGTCGCCACATGCGAAAAGCAGGCGCAAACTGCTGGTGTTCGGCGGCTCGTTCTTTCAGCTGCTGCTGTCGGAACTGGCGAGATACTGGCGATCCATCGTCTTTCTGCGCAGCGCGTTCTTTCACTATGAGATGGTCAGGGCCGTCGCGCCCGACGACATCCTGTGCGGCTGGGCCGAACGGTTCATTCCGGCCACACGCCCTGACGCCGAACGCCCGCATTTCCTTGCGTATCCGCTGATCCTGGAAAAGGGGCTTGCGCCAGAGGAAGGGTTCGCCGTCCTGTGGCACAAGCTGGTGAACCAGCGCGTCCTGGGTTCCGGGGTTCAGTGATGCCCGCGTTCTGACGACGGCTCACGCTTTCGGCCGATCCCCAGGATCTGGTATAGGACCAG
The DNA here is from genome assembly GCF_004522155.1 of Paracoccus luteus. GTDB lineage: Bacteria > Pseudomonadota > Alphaproteobacteria > Rhodobacterales > Rhodobacteraceae > Paracoccus > Paracoccus luteus. The sequence goes on from NZ_SDEA01000004.1 coordinate 276,475, forward strand.
CGCCGCCAGCGTCGAGGTGCCGATGCCGCCCAGGGCGAAATCGCCGATCTGCAGGGTAAAGTCGCCCGCGCCGAAGATCAGCGCCACGCCCACGGTGAACAGGTTGCGCGGGTCGGCGAAATCGACCTTGTTCTGGACCCAGATCCGCACCATCGCCGACGCGATCAGCCCGAAGACCGACACCGACAGGCCCGCCAGCACCGGGGCCGGGATCGTCTGCAGGATCGCCCCGAACTTGGGCGACAGACCCAGAAGGATGGCGACAACGGCCGCGATCACAAAGACCAGCGTCGAATAGACCTTGGTCATGGCCATCACGCCGATGTTCTCGGCATAGGTGGTGACGCCGGTGCCGCCGCCCGATCCCGCGACCACCGTCGCCAGCCCGTCGGCAAGAAAGCCCCGGCCGATATACCGGTCCATGTTCTGGCCGGTGATCGCGCCCAGCGCCTTGATGTGGCCCAGGTTCTCGGCCACCAGGATGATCGCCACCGGCGCGATCAGCGTGATCGCGGACCAGTGGAACTCGGGCCGTGCAAAGTTGGGCAGCCCGAACCAGGCGGCGCCCGCGACCTTGCTGAAATCGATGCCGGGCACGATGCCCAGCCCGTTGCCGAGCGTCAGCACCAGCAGATAGCCGAACACCAGCGCCAGCAGGACCGAGATGCGGCGCGAGGCCTGCGGCCCGTGGCAGGCGACCATCGCCATGCACAGCACGGTCAACAGCGCGATGGTCGTGTGCGCCGCCGTGGGATTGCCGAAGGCGTTCAGTTGCTGCACCGCCACCGGCGCCAGGTTCAGGCCGATGGCCACGCCGATGGTGCCCGTCACGACCGGCGGCATCAGCCGTTCCACCCAGCCCGATCCGACCAGCATGACCACCACCCCGATCAGCGCATAAAGGACGCCGCAGGCGACGATCCCGCCCAGGGCATGGCCGATGGTCGCGCCCTCTTGTCCCATCACCGCCAGAACCACGGCGATGAAGGCGAAGGACGAACCCAGATAGCTGGGCACCCGCCCACCGGTGACGACAAAGAACAAAAGCGTCCCGATGCCCGAGAAGAACACCGCCACGTTCGGGTCGAACCCCATCAGGATCGGCGCCACGATGGTCGAGCCGGACATCGCCAGCAGATGCTGGATGCCCATCGTCAGGGACTGCGCGGCGGGCAGCCGCTCATCCGGCATGACCACGGGACCAGTGGCGGGGCGCCAGGAGGGGAAATAGGACATTGATTCCTCGGGGTGGGGTTCGGCGTCCCGCATAGCGCCTTCGAAGGGGGACCGCCAATGCGGCTTCAAGGGGCAGGACGAATTGCCGACGCAGCGGAACCGTGTTTCGCGGGCGGGTGGCGGACGTGGCAGGGTGATGGGTCGGATGGCAGGCCCGCCGGTGCCGCGTCGCCGGCCGCGACCGATGCCCACGCCGCGGAACCGTGGTGCGCGGGCGTGTCGTGGATTTGGCAGAGGATGCGTCGGATCAGGGCCGGCGATCTGGCCCGGCAAAGGCCGTCCGATCCGGGCCAATGTTCCCCCCGGCACAGCGGGGCGTCAGGCCCGCCCGGCGATCAGCGGGACGGTCCTTGCGACCCGCGGATTACCGGATCAGCGCGGCCGTCTCGCGCAACCTCGGATGCTCGGCGGTCTGCAGCCATTCGAACACCACCATTTCGGTCGTGACGACCTCGGCGCCGTGACGCTCCATCCGGCGGACCGCCGCGTCCTTGTTCTGGGCATGGCGCGAGCCCAAGGCGTCGCGGACCACCCACACGCTGCGGTCTGCGGCCAAAAGGCCCAACACCGTCTGCAGGACGCAGACATGCGCCTCGCAGCCCGCGACCACCACATGCGCGTCCGCGGGCACGCGGTCAAGAAAGCCGTCTTCGCGGCAGGCGTCGAAGAACTGCTTGTGCTGCAGCGCGCCGGGCGGCACGGCAAGCTGATCGACGGTGGACCCCAGGCCCCGGGCGTTCTGCTCGGTGAACAGGCAGGGGATGCCCATCAGGCCCGCCGCGTCGGTCAGCCGCCGGGCGTTGCGAACCGCCGTTTCGCCGTCGTGGATGGCGGGCATCAGGCGCGACTGAAAATCGATGACAAGCAGCAGCGACCGCGCGGGATCAATGGTCGTCATGGCTTTCGTTCCTGCGCAAGGCGTTCGATGCGTTCATCGACATAGGTTTCCATCAGCTCGGGGGCCGAGGCGCCGAACGTGCGGATGCGGCCGGTATGCAGCAGCAGCAGCAGCCCGGCCGCATGGGCAAAACAGTCCACCGTCAGCAGGTCGGCCCGCTGCGTGGAGACGCCCATCGCGACGGCGGCCTCGGCGATGGGCCGCAGGGCGGCTGCCAGAGCCGCATTCAGCCTTTCGTCGCGCGCCTGTCCCAGCCCGGCGGGCTTCATGCCGCCGCGGAACAGATAGAACCCCAGGTCAAGGTCGCGCGGGTTCTGCGCATAGAACCGAAAGAACGCCATCGCCGCCGCCTTCAACCGCTGCTGCGGCGACTTCGCGTCCGCGATGCCCAGCCTGACCGCCGCCCCCAGCGAGTCCAGCGAGGCATGCAGCACCTCGGCATACATCGTCTCTTTGGAATCGAAATGGAAATACAGCGCGGCGGGCGTATACCCGGCCCGGACTGCGATGGACCGCAGGCTGGCGCCGTCCAGCCCTTCCTCGGCAAAGATCTGTCGCGCGGCGTCAAGGATCAGTTCGCGCTTGCCCTCGACGCCCGCCGCCCGCCGTCTTTGCCCCTGCGCCATCATTCGCCCCTTGACCGCCAATCTAACACTGTTAGAAAATCTAACAGCGTTTAGCTGATCGATCAACCGGGAGAATTGCCATGCTCATGTCCGCCGCCGATTACCGGGACTCGCTCCGCGCCTATAAACCCCGCGTCTTCGTCAGCGGGCAGGCCGTGGACAGTGTCGCGGACGAGCCGCTGTTGGCCCCCGGCATCGCCGGGGTCGGCGTGACCTACGACTTTGCCTTGCAGGAACAGCACGCGCCCATCATGACCGCGCGGCAGGGCACGTCCGGCAAGACCGTGAACCGGATGCTGCACATCAACGAAACCTCGCAGGATCTGCTGAACAAGCTCGAGGCGGTGCGGCTGGTCTGCAAGACGTCCGGCTGCGCGCAGCGTTACCTGACCCACGACGCGCTGAATGGCATCTTTCAGGCGACGCATCTGACCGACGCCAACCACGGCACGGATTACAGCCAGCGTTTCCTGGCCTATCTGCACGACATCCAGGACCGCGACCTGACGCTGGGCGTGGCGATGACCGACGCCAAGGGCGACCGCTCACTGCGGCCGGGCAAGCAGGCGAACCCCGACGTCTATGTCCACATCACGGAACGCCGCGCGGACGGCATCGTCATCCGCGGCACCAAGGCCATCGTGACCGGCGCGCCCTATATGCACGAGTTCCTGGTGATGCCCTGCCGCACCCATGTCCCGGAGGACAGCGCCTTCGCCGTCTGCTGCGCCGTGCCCTGCGACGCGCCCGGCGTCACGATCATCTCGCGCCCCGCCGGCCAGCCGGGGAACGCCGCCGCAAAGTTCTCGGCCAGATACGGGCAGGCCGTGGCGATGGTGGTCTTTGACGACGTGTTCGTGCCGCATGACCGCGTGTTCCTGGCGGGCGAGACCGAGGAGGGCGGGTTCCTCACCACCTCCTATGCGACCCACCACCGCCATTCCTGCATCGGAGCACGGGCGGGTTTTGGCGACCTGCTGATCGGTGCGGGCGCACTGATGATCCAGGCGAACGGGCTGGACGCCGACCGCCACGCGCATATCCGCGACCAGATGGTCGAGCTGATCACCATCACCGAAAGCTTCTATGCCTGCGGCGTCGCGTCCTCGGTCTATTGCACCACGGATGCGGCCGGGTCGGTGATGCCCGACGCGGTGTTTTCCAACATCGGCAAGCTGCTGCTGGCGACCAAGATCTATGACATGCACCGCGTCGCGCATTACGTCTCGGGCGGGCTGATCGTGGCGCTGCCCGGCCCGGACGAGGATCACAACCCCGACACGGCCGCGTCCATCGCGGCGGTCATGGGCGGGCGCGCCGACATCCCATTCGAGCAGCGCGCCGAGGTGGCGCGGCTGGTCGAGGATCTGACCGTCTCGGACAACGCCGGCTGGTATTCGGTGATCTCTCTGCACGGCGGCGGCTCGCCCGAGGCGATGAAGCGCGAGATCTGGCGCAACTATCCGGTGATGGAGAAGGTGGAGCTGGTGGAAAGCTTGCTGGACCGCGGCGTCCTGGACGACGGGCGGCGCATCAGCAAGCAGCCCGGCCGCTGCTGCGCCACCGGCTGCGAGGTGCCCGACGCGCAGGCACTGCCTTCGCCGCAGGCCGCAGCCGAATAGGCGGCGCAAGGCGTCGTCACCCGGCCTGTTGCCCCAACTGCTTTCACCGGGGCAAAGGGCGCGGGGCGGGTGTCAGGGGCTTTCACGCCGCGTTCTGCTGACCCGGTGCCGCCGACCGGGCCAAGGCCGGGCAACCGGTTCCCTATCGCCGCGCCTGCCCTTTTCGTTCCGCACCAAGCATCCGTGCGGCGACGGCCGGGGGAAGGTTGCGCGACCTACGACCGGGGGAAGGTTGCGCGACCTTTGGCCACCCGAGTTGATCAACAGCTTAGACGCCAAGTGGCGGAGGGGATGGGCCTGCCGTCGAACCTTCTCTGCCCTTTAACACGTTGATTCATTAGTGCGAATTCCAGGCGATCTCCTTCAGATTGTGCTTTGACGTCGATGGGCCCCGCTTCCACAACGAATGACGCGCAAGCGCGAGAGTTCCCCGGCTTCGACCTCCTTCCCCTCGCGGGACGGTGGCGTTACGGCTCTCGGGCGAGGTCTTGAAGTAGCGGAAGGGAGATCGCTGAGTCATGGCGACCGGCTACGGGGCTAGTTGCACCCGTGGCAACCGGGTTCCCTTTTACAGGTCCGCAGGCAGCCTTCCGCCGATTTGTGCGTCTTCGGCTCTTGTCGGCTGACCGGAAGGACGTGGGTGGTTGCGAGGCGAGCGCCTCCCAACTAAGCGGACACGCGGACGGCGGGCAAGGCCGCGTCAACGTGGGACGACGACATTTGACCCTTCGACCAATCCGAGGACTACGCACGCTTGTGGGTTGCGTCCTTCCGGAGCGAAGATTGTTCATCCGGTCCGGCGACCATGTCCGGTTCGTTCGCCTGAGCCCCGGAAGGCAGGCCCTCGCCTGGGCTGGTGGAGCGTTTCTGGTGGCGTGGTGCCTGACGGTCACGTCAGTCCTGATCATGAACTCCATCGACTTCCTAACCATGCGCGAGCAGGCCAAGCGAGAGCAGGCGCTCTTTGAGGACCGCGCTCTCGCACTCGGCGGGGAGCGCGACCAGCAGGCGATGGAAGCACTCGCGGCCCAAGAGCGGTTTGCAGCCGCCACGGTGCAGATGTCGTCGATGCAGAGCGACCTGCTTGCGCTCGAGACCCGCCGCCGCGAGATGGAGAGCGAGTTGCAGGCGGCCCAGGCCACTCTGCGCCGTACGATGGACGCGCGCGCTGCCGCAGTGTCTGCGTCGCAGGACCCGAGATCTGAGGAACTCGCCGCCACACTCGACCTACTGACCCTCGCCCTGACCGAAACGGTGGTCGAGCGTGATCAGGCCGCCACCAAGGCCAAGGAGGCCGTTCTTCTTGCCGGCGAGCTGGAGTTCGATCTGCGGCTGAGAAAATCCGAGAGTAATCGAATCCTGCTGCAGATCGAGGAGGCTCTGATCGCCTCGGTGGAGCCGCTCGACGAGGTGCTCCGTGAGGCCGGACTGGACTCTGAGGCGGTACTCGCATCCGCTGGCGATGGTCACTCAGCCCCGAAGGAAGCCTTGGTTCCCCTTGCGGTCTCCACGAGGGGAATAGCCTCGCTGGATGACGAGACCGTGCGCGCGAACCGCATTCTCGAGCGGCTCGACGAGCTCAGCCACTATCGCTTGGCCCTTGAATCGCTGCCGCTCGCCATGCCGGTCCAGGACGCCTTCCGGTACACCTCGCCCTTTGGCCGGCGCTGGGGGCAAATGCACAAAGGGGTCGACATGGCAGGGCCTGTCGGCACCCCCGTCTACGCCACGGCCGACGGGGTCGTCACCTTCGCCGGCTGGCAGAACGGCTACGGGCGGATCATCATCGTTCGCCACCCCTTCGGTCTGGAGACCCGCTACCCGCACCTCAACGCCATCCGCGTCGAGGTGGGCCAGGAAGTTGCGCGCGGCGAGCGGGTCGGCGACATGGGTAACTCGGGCCGCTCCACGGGATCCCACCTCCACTACGAGGTGCGCGTGAACGGTGAAGCGGTCGATCCGATGGGCTACATTCGCGCCGGCCGGGACCTCCTCTGAGCGCGCCCGCGCGCGCCGGTAGCCGGGCTCTTGCTACGTCAGTGAGGCGAAGGGGCGTCGAACTGCACGTAGAGGTGCTCGACGATCTCGAACTGAAGGTCATGGAACTTGCTTGGGCCCGGTTCGCGGCATGACGCGGGAACTGCACTGCCTGCAGTACGGCGAGCCCGAAATCCAGTACGAGATTGTCCGCCGCCCGAGGAAGACACTGGAGATCGCTGGTGAGCCTGCTGCGACAACGTCGATCCGATCATGACCGAAGGTCATGCGCTCGTCCGCCGGCCGCCGTGCGATCTTGCGCGCGCGAAGGCGCTGAGGGCGAGGCTGCCCGAGAGGATTCGGCAGACAATCTGGGCGCCGGTCAAGCGCGTTGGCCCAGATAAGCAATGGTGACCCGCCGGTCGCGGGACGCGGGGCTGATATGGGCGTGGCCGTGATCGTGAGGCATCGTCTTCTCTCTCAGGTCTCGGCGTCACCTTGATGGACCGCCTTGTGGTGCTCGCCATGCGCGTCGCGCAGGATTCCGATGCCGCCCCAAGCGGCGACGCCGGCGACGGCGATACCGACCACCAGATCGGGCCAATTGCTGCCCAGCCACCAGACGAGACCGCCTGCGACGAGAATTCCGCCGTTTGAAATGAAGTCGTTGATACTGAAGGTGTTGGCCGCTCTGACATTCACGTCCGGATCCTCGAGTCGACCAAGAAGCCGGATGCAGATGCCATTCACGACCGCGGCAATGAGCGCCATGGAAATCATGAGCGGGCCGAGCGGCTCGGAACCGGTGTAGTAGCGACGAACAGCATCGATCAGGATGCCAACCGCCAGAATCAGCAGCAGGCCCCCCGACAAGTTCGCGGCCCAACGCTTCCATTTGTCCGAACGAGACAGCGCGAAAAGGCTGATGGCGTAGACGAAGCTGTCGGAGGTGTTGTCCAGACCGTTGGCGATCAGCGCACTGGAGTCGCCCAGTGCGCCGGTCGCGAAGAAGCCGAACGCAATGGCAACATTCAGCAGCAGAACCGTCCAGAGCGTACGGCGCTGACGTTCATCCGGATCCTTTGACAGTTTTCTGGACATCAGGTTCGCCTCCGTTCGTACTGGCCGGCGGATCAAGGCGGCTCCATCCACCCTGCAGGCGCAAACCACTCGATCCTCGCCGGAAAAGGGTAGCCCTTTGCCCAAGAATCGGTCGAGAGACAGTTTTGGTTCCTCTGGTCCCCAGAAGTTCGAGGGCGGCGCGTGGATTTATGCCCAGCGCTGCGCGGGCCGGGCGGGTTCACGGCAGCGCCCGCAAGGCAGACGCGGCCGCCTGTCACGTCCGGGCGATCGGGTCGCTCGGCCAGCCACGTCCAGAGGATCGACGCCACGATGCAGACGCTTCGGAGTCGATCTGCGCCAGGAACCGGCCGAAGGCGATCAGGCTCGCCACGCCCGGCCCGAGCGAAGCCGCGGAGGCGCCGAGGCGCCACAATGGCGAAACAGCCCGCGATCTCGCGCCAAAGCCGCGGCGGCATAGATCGTCAAGGTCGGCAGCGCCGTCATTCAGCCGCCGCCGTCGGCACGTCGTGGTCATGTGCGCAGTGGGAATGGTCGCTCAGCGACTCGATTACGCGGCAGTCGGCGATGGTCCCTTGTGCGCATTGCCGGATCATCCGCTCCAGCTCGGCTTCCAGCGCCGTCAGCTGCGCGATCCGGGCCTTCACCGCAGCGAGTTGCTCCTTCGCGATGATGTCGGCGGCTGCGCAGGATTGGTCGGGCTGGTCGGAGAGGCTCAGAAGGTCGCGGATGGCGTCCAGCGGAAACCCGAGTTCGCGCGCGTGGCGAATGAAAGCCAGCCGATCCTGTGCGGACTTTCCGTATAGACGCTGGTTGCCGGCGCTGCGCTCCGGCTCGGGCAGGAGGCCGATCTGCTCGTAGTAGCGGATGGTCGGCACCTTCACCCCGGCCGCCTCACCCAGTTTTCCGATGGTGAGCATCAGATTCCCTCTTGAAGCTACAGTAGCTAGAGACATTAAGTTCCCGATTCGATGAAGGCAACTGCCCGATCGGGGCGAAGGAAAGACGATGACGGGAACCGACGTGGAAACAGCGACGGCCTGCGACTGGACCGTTTCGGGCATGGATTGCGGCTCCTGCGCGACCAAGATCAAGGATGCGGTCGGGCGCCTCCCCGGCGTCAGCGGCGTGGAGGTCGGCATCATGTCCGAGCGTCTGCGCCTGACCCTGGACGAGGCGCAGACCGGCCGCGACAAGGTTGAAAAGACGGTCCGGGCCCTTGGATACGGCATCGCACCACGCGCCGCGGCGGCCAAGAACGAGTTTGTGATGCCCGGCGGCCCGAAGGCCGGCACGGCCGCGACACGAGACGAAAGCGGCCACGGCAGCCCCAGCCATGTCCATGACGACCCGGCAGACCGCGGCAAGCGCTGGTATCAGACGGGCAAGGGCAAGCTCGTCATCTTTACCGCTCTCCTACTGGCGGTGGCCTGGGGCATAGAGTTGCTGGCGCCTCAGTTCGGCAAGTGGGCCTTTGTCGCCGCCTGCCTGATCGGCGTGGCACCGGTGGCGCAACGCGCCTTTGCCGCCCTGCGGCTGGGCCAACCGTTCACCATCGAAAGCCTGATGACCGTGGCTGCCATCGGCGCCCTTTTCATCGACGCGGCCGAGGAGGCGGCACTGGTCGTGTTCCTGTTCGCGGTCGGCGAGGTTCTGGAAGGTGTCGCGGCGGGCAAGGCCCGGGACGGCATTCGGGCTCTGGCCAATCTGGTGCCGAAGACCGCATTTCTTGAACTGAATGGCGTCACGAAAGAGGTTCCGGCCGCCAGCCTGCGGGTCGGGCAGTTCGTGCTCGTCCGCCCCGGCGACCGCGTCCCGGCGGATGGCGAGATCGCCAAGGGCACATCCGGCATCGACGAAAGCCCGGTCACCGGCGAGAGCATGCCGAAAACGCGGGGGCCGGGCGATCCGGTCTTTGCCGGGTCGATCAACACCGAGGCCGTGCTGCGCGTAATGGTCACGAAGGCGGCCGAGGACAACACCATCGCCCGCATCATCCGTCTGGTCGAAGAAGCCGAGGAGGCCCGCGCGCCGACCGAACGCTTCATCGACCGCTTCAGCCGCTGGTACATGCCCGCCATCGTCACCGTGGCGGCGCTGGTCGTGCTGGTGCCGCCGCTGGCCTTCGCTCAGCCTTGGGATACCTGGATTTATCGTGGCCTTGCGCTTCTGCTGATCGGCTGCCCCTGCGCGCTGGTCATCTCGGTTCCGGCCTCAATCGCCTCGGCGCTATCCACCGGCGCGCGGCGCGGCTTGCTGATGAAGGGTGGCGCGGTGATCGAGGCGGCCTCGAAGGTCAGCCGCATCGCCTTCGACAAGACCGGCACCCTGACCCACGGGCGGCCGATGGTTACCGATATCGTGACCTTCGGCGCCACCACCGAGGCCGAGCTTCTGGCCGTGGCGGCGGGCGTCGAGACCGGATCCAGCCATCCGCTGGCCATCGCCATCCTGAACAAGGCCACGGAAGCGGGCGTTGCAGCCCTGCCGTCGCGCGATGCCAGGGCGCTGATGGGCAAGGGCGTGATCGCGACAGTCGGGGACGCAGCGGCCTGGGTGACCTCCCCCCGCCATGCGATGGAGAACGGCGGCCTCGACGATCCTGGCCTGCGCCAGGCCACCGTCTTCGAAGAAGAGGGCAAGACCGCCGTTGCGGTGTTCCGTGAAAAGACCCCGCTCGGCCTGATCGCCATGCGCGACGAACCCCGCAAGGACGCGGCCGAGGCGGTCCGGCAGCTCAAGGACATGGGTGTCGCCCCGGTCATCCTGACCGGAGACAATCCGCGCACGGCCGCTGCCATTGCCGGGGGCCTCGGCATGGAGTTCCAGGCCGACATGATGCCCGAGGACAAGCTCACGGCGATCCGCGACATGAGCGAGCACGGTGGCGTGATGATGATCGGCGACGGGATCAACGACGCCCCCGCGCTGAAACAGGCGGATGTCGGCGTGGCTATGGGGTCAGGAACCGACGTGGCCTTGGAAACCGCCGATGCGGCGATCCTTCGCGACCGGGTGATCGATATCCCGGCGATGATCCGGCTCGCCCGTGCGGCAATGGCCAACGTCCGGCAGAACGTGGCGATCGCGCTCGGCCTCAAGGCGGTGTTTCTGGTGACGACCATCCTCGGGATCACCGGGCTCTGGATTGCCATCCTCGCCGATACCGGCGCAACGGTGCTGGTCACGCTCAATGCGCTGCGGCTTCTCGCTTTCAAGCCCGAACGCGAGGCATGACGCATGATCTCCGGCTTTGGCTGGGCCGTCCTGGTCCTGATCTTCGGCTATCTGGCGCTGTTCCTCTGGGGCATCGCCATCGCGGCAGATGCATCTGGCCGCTCTGTCTGGATTTTCGGGCGGGCGTCCGGACGCGACCGCTGGGCGGCCTTCGGCTTTCGTGCGGCCTTCGTCGTCGCCTTGTTCGGGCCACTCTTCTGGCTGGCCTGGCCGATCCTGCACAAGGCCGACCCGCTCTGGACCGAGGGAGAGGTGGCTGCGCTTGGTGCGGTTGGCGTGTTCCTCGCCGGGGTCGGCGCGATGGTGGCTTTTGCCGCGCAGATGTCGATGGGCACATCGTGGCGCGTCGGGGTCGCAAGCGATGCCACGGGCGATCTCGTCTCGGGCGGGCTTTACCGGTTCAGCCGCAATCCGACCTTCCTCGGGCAGTTCGCGCTGCTTGCGGGCGTCGGCTTCGCAATCCCTTCACTCCCGACGATCCTTGCGCCGCTGCTCTTCCTCGGATCGGCCTCCTTGCAGATCCGGTCCGAGGAAGCTGTCCTGCGCCAGTCCCTTGGCGCGGAGTATGAGCGCTACGCGGCTTCAGTCCCGCGCTGGATCGGCTTGCGCCGCAGGAGCGTCAAATGAGCACCCGGCTGATCGTTGCCCTGATCGGTATCACCACGCTGGCCGATCAACTGACGAAGGCGGCGGCGCTGGCGCTGCTCTCTCGCGACGAGACGGTTCCCGTTCTTCCCGGCTTCAGCCTGACGCTCGGCTTCAACGAGGGATCGAGCTTCGGCATGCTGTCGGACGTAATGGCGGGCAAGCCACTGCTGATGGCGGCCCTGACAGGATTTCTGACCCTGATCTTCGCCGTCATGGCAGTCCGGGCGCCGCGCCCGTTCGAGCGGGCCGGTCTTGCGCTGGTCGTTGGCGGTGCGCTTGGCAACATCATCGACCGGCTGCGGCAGGGCGCCGTGACCGACTTCCTCGACCTCTATTGGCGCGACTGGCATTGGCCCACGTTCAACGTCGCGGATATTGCCATCACGCTTGGCGCGGTGTGCATCCTCGCAGCCTCTCTTCCCGCACGCCGTCGCAAGGAGCCTGTTCTTGACCAACACTGACGTACAGAGCCTGTCCCACGACGACTTGCACCTTACGGCCGCATTCCTGATCGCGCTGGCGGCAACACTTGGCGCGCTCTTCATCGGCGAGGTGCTGGGACAGACGCCCTGCACGCTCTGCTGGTATCAGCGCATCGCCATGTTCCCGCTGGTGCCGATCCTTGGCCTGTCGCTGTGGCGAAGCGACGGCATGGCCCGCCCATACGCCCTGCCGCTGGCGCTGGCGGGTCTGGCGTTGGCCGCCTGGCATTCCGGGCTTTACATGGGGCTAATCCCGCAGGACATCGCACCCTGCACCAAGGATGGCCCGTCCTGCTCTGGTCCGGCGCAGATCATTCTGGGCCTGCCTATTCCCTACCTGTCGCTGGCAGCCTTTGCCGCGATCCTTGCCTGTCTCATCTTGCCCAAAGGAAACCGCATATGAACCGCCGCACTCTCTTGATCGGGGCTCCGGCTCTTGGGCTTGTCGCATTCGGCGGCGGTGCGTCCATCCTGAACCGCCAGCGTCAGGCCGAGGCCGAAGCGCTCGCTGCCGCCACCCCCGCGGTGGATCCATCCCTTCTGATCCGCGCCCATTCCCCCAGCTTCGGCCCCGAGGATGCTCCGGTTACCTTGGTCGAGTTCTTCGACCCCTCCTGCGAAGCCTGCCGAGCCTATCATCCGGTGGTGCAGGAAATCCGGCGGCAGTTCCCGAAGCAGGTCCGGGTCGTGCTGCGCTACACGGTGTTCCACGAAGGCTCGGACGAAGCGGTGCGCATCCTCGAAACCGCGCGGATGCAGGACAAGCTCGAACCGGTGCTTGATGCGCTGCTGGAGCGGCAACCCCAGTGGGCAGTGCATGGCATGCCGAGACTGGACGTGGCCTGGCAGGTCGCGGGAGCTGCTGGCCTCGACCTCGAGCGGGCCGAAAGCGACAGGCTGTTTCCGGGGATCACCGGCATCCTCAATCAGGACATGGCCGATATTGAAGCCCTCGGCGTCGGCCAGACGCCGACGTTCTTTCTGAACGGCACGCGACTGGAAAACTTCAGCGCGGAAAGCCTTGTCGCCGCTGTGCGATCTGCCGTGGAGAATGCCTGAACGGAAGGCTCAGGAACGGTCGGCAAAGGCCGCGAACAAGGCGAGCGTTCGCTCGCTCACGTGATGCTCGATCCCTTCGGCATCGCGCTCGGCTGTCTCGGGATCAAGACCAAGACTGAGCAGGAACCGCAACACGATCTCGTGCCGCTGTTGTCTGGCTGACGGCCTTGGCGTGCTTTCTGCTGCTGATGGCGATCGGACGCTGGCGCGGCCAACCGGAGGGTCTGGCGCTCGCCTTCTACATCGCCCTCGGGATCGGGTTGCACAACTTTGGCGAGGGGCTGGCGATCGGGGGCGCCTTTGCCGCCGGATCGGCGGGGCTTGGCACGTTCCTCGTCCTCGGCTTTGCGCTGCACAATGTGACCGAGGGGATCGGCATTGCAGCGCCGATGCTGCGGATTCGACCGCCGCTCTGGACCTTCGCAGCCCTGACGCTTCTGGCTGGCGGCCCGGCCGTGCTGGGAATGTGGACGGGCAGTCTGGCCTATGCGCCGCAATGGTCGGCCTTGGCGCTGGCGGTCGGGGCCGGTGCGATCCTGCAGGTCATGGTCGAGGTCAGCGCCTACCTGATGCGTCAGAACAGCGACCGGCAAGCGGCACTGTTTTCCCCCGCCGTTCTTGGCGGATTTCTTGGCGGGCTCGCCTTCATGTACGCGACGGCGGCGCTGATCAAGGTGTGACCCGGACCATTCCCCGGCGTCGGATCATGGCGAGATCCGGCACACCGGCTTTTGCCGGGCGCAATCCGCGCGCTTGTCGCTGACACAATCGTCGCCGTGAACATGAGCTTTCTGCGCAGCGTTCTGCTCCGCCGACGGCTCACCGTTGTGTGACGACAGGAGTTCGCTCTTGAACCTCAAGTCACTGGAGGCTTTAGGGAGGACGCAAGAAGAGGAGTGACGGATCGGATGCGATTGACACGGCTGCAAAAAAGCCTCTGGGCGGCGGCGGGTATTGCCATGCTGGGCTACGGGACGATGTTTCTGATTGCAGACCGTTTGCCCGCGCCGGTGGTCGAGGCCCCGTTCCGTCCCACCTTCGCACTCCCCGACGCCGAAGGGCGCCTGCGGACCCCGACGGAATTCGGGGGGAAACACATTCTGGTTTTCTTCGGGTTCACCAATTGCCCCGACGTCTGCCCCACGACGCTGGCCGATGTCGCTCAGGTCATGGACGATCTGGGCGACGAGGCCACGCAAGTGCAGCCGCTCTTCATATCCATCGACCCCGAGCGCGACCGCAGGCTGGGTATTGCCGAATTCACCGCTGCCTTCCATCCCACCATCCTCGGGCTTGCCGGGGATGCGAACCAGACCCGGGCTGCGGCGGACAGCTTCCGCATTCACTACGCGCGCGAAGACGATGCCGCCGCGCCCGACGGCTATTCCATGTCGCACAGCCCCGCGCTTTACCTCATCGGGCCGGAGGGGGACTGGCTGCGTCAGTTCACCTATGGCACGCCCGCCGCCGACATCCTTGCCGACCTCCAGAACCGCCTCTAGGAACATCACCATGAAGCTCCCTGTTATTGCCGTTTTTGCCTTCGGCCTTTCCGCCGGCCTCGCCCAAGCAGAACCCGTCCGGCAGGGCAACCTTGAGATCGACGCGGCCTGGGCACGCGCCTCGATCGGTACCTCGCGGCCGGGCGCCGCCTACTTCACCGTCCGCAACTTCGGCGACGAGGGCGATCGCCTGATCGGCCTGTCCTCGCCGGTCTCGACCATGACCATGCTGCACGAGACCACCCTTTCCGAGGGCATCTCCCGGATGGCCCATGTGGAGGCGGCCGAGATCCCCGCGAGCGGCGAACTCACACTCGAGCCGGGCGGGATGCACGTCATGCTGATGGAACTGGCCACACCTCTCCGGGAGGGTGCCACCTTCCCGCTGACGCTCGCCTTCGAGGCCGCGGGCGAGGTCACGGTGGAGGTGCATGTGTTCGGACCGGGCGCCACGGGACCTGCGGAATGAGCCTCTCGCGCCGGCTCCTTCTCGGCGCGGGCGCGGTCACGGCACTCGGCGCCGGCGCGCTGGGTCTGGGCTGGTGGCAAGTGGACGGGCCCGGCGCGGCGCAGCCGGCGAGCCCTACCCGCAACCTGCCTCGACCGCTGGGCGAAATGGACGTCACGCTCACGGACCATCGGGGCCGTCGGGTGACGATCTCGGACTGGGTCGGCAGGCCGAGCCTGGTTTTCTTCGGCTTCACCTGGTGCCCCGACGTCTGCCCCACCACGCTCTCGGACATCTCGCTCTGGCTGGAGGAGCTGGGGCCAGACGCCGACCGCCTCAACGTGGCTCTGATCTCTGTGGACCCCGAGCGTGACACGCCGGAGGTTCTTGCGGACTACCTCGGCTATTTCGATCCGCGCATCGTCGGTGTGACCGGAGAGCCAGGCGAGGTCGCCCGCATTCTTGGCGACTTCCGCGCGAAGGCAGAGCGCATCGAGGACGTAAACGGTGACTACACCATGAATCATACTGCCGGTGTGTTCCTGTTCCGGGCCGACGGAAGCTTTGGCAGCATCATCGACTTTCACGAGGACCGAAGGTTTGCCGTTCCCAAGATCCGGCGGGCCATGAAAAAGGAGCAACCATGATTGATCGTATTCGACGCTTCACGCAGGGCGTAGCGGTCCTGCTGACGACGACCTCGGCCGCCATGGCCGCCGATCGCGGAACGGTCCATGTGGTCGAAGGGACCGGCTGCGAATGCTGTTCCCAGTGGACCGAGTATCTGCGCCAGAACGGCTTCGAGGTGACATCCGAGGAACGCTACGGTGCTCTTCTGATCCGGCACAAAATGGACTTGGGCGTCCCGACCAGTCAGTTGTCGTGCCATACGGGAGAGATCGACGGCTATTTCATAGAAGGCCATGTCCCCGCGGCCGACATCGAGCGCCTTCTGAAAGAGAGGCCGGATGCCGCAGGGCTCGCGGTTCCCGGAATGCCCTATGGCAGTCCCGGGATGGGACCCGAAAACAAGCGTAAAGCCTACGACGTCAATCTTGTTAAGCGGGATGGCTCGGTTGAGGTGTTCTCGCACTACGCCGCCGCGCAATAATCTCCGGATGATATAAATTGCCGATGCTTCGACCGAACCGCCGTCATTTTTCGCTCACGATGCTCGCGGCTCTGGCCGCGTGCGGCACGCAACCCCCCGTCTTGAAGAGGTACCTGGGGCCTCCGGTGACACAGGTCGTCGTTCAGAAGGAGCGGCGCCGAATGTACCTGCTCAGCGGGCAGACGGTCCTGAAATCGTATGACTTCGGACTGGGAAACGAGCCCATCGGCCACAAGCAGTTTGAAGGCGACGGAAAGACCCCGGAGGGCCTCTATTACATCGACCGTTTCAATCCCCGCAGTCGATACCATCTTTCAGTGGGGATTTCCTATCCGAATGAGCGGGACCGAGCTTTTGCGGAGCAGTTCGGATTGGATCCGGGCGGTGATATCATGATCCATGGCCGCGGGCCGGAGGGAAAGCGTCTGGTCAGACAGAAGCGGGACTGGACGGCGGGCTGCATCACGGTCAGCGACGACGAGGTCGAAGATATCTTCGCGATGCTGCGCCTCGGGGTGCCGGTGATGATTTACCCCTGATATCATGGCTCGTAGGTGAGGGCGGGCCGGAGATGTCTCCGGCTCCGCCCTTCGATGGTAGATCAGAAGACCGCGACCTGTGTGCCTATCTCGGCGACCTCGTAGAGTTTCAGGACATGCTCGTTATAAAGACCGTAGCATCCGTTCGACGATTTGCGGCCGATCTTCCGGGTGTCGTGGGTTCCGTGAATCAGATATGCAGGCCATGAAAGATAAAGGCCGCGGACGCCCAGCGGATTTTCTGGCACGCCTCCTTCGACGCGTTGCGGCAGCGAAGGATCTCTCTCGCGCATGCTCGGGGTCGGGGTCCACGGAGGGTTTTCCGCTTTTCTGACGATCTCGGTCTTTCCTCTGCGGGTCAGATCCTCGGATACGGGTACCGCTGTAGGGAACAACAAGTATACCGATTCGTCGGCAGACCAGTAATGCAGCGCCCGCG
Organism: Paracoccus luteus; assembly: GCF_004522155.1. Taxonomy (GTDB): domain Bacteria; phylum Pseudomonadota; class Alphaproteobacteria; order Rhodobacterales; family Rhodobacteraceae; genus Paracoccus; species Paracoccus luteus. The sequence goes on from NZ_SDEA01000004.1 coordinate 293,379, forward strand.
AGGTCACATCAGCAAGGATGACGCCCTTTCCCAGACTCGGATAGAAATCGCTCCAATGCCACGCGCGAAATGACGACTGATTGCGGCGTTGATCGGCGTCCGGGTCTACCTGAAACACGCCGAGGTCGGGGGCCGCCCCTCCGGCGGAACCGTAGACAGGCATTCCGGTATAAGGGTCGATATTCTGTGCGAAACTCCGTCCGGCCGGAAGGACGAGCGCCGTGGCCATCAGTCCGGTCAAGAACTGTCGGCGCCCGCTCGATCGATCTGCCTGTGTCATGTCCCACCTTTCGCTATTGTTTTCATTGCGATACTAGCTGCCCACTGCTGCCCTTCAAGAACAATGGAGATCATGACCCATAACGCCTGCGTGAGACGGATAGGCGAAGTGTCTCACGTCGACGTGACCTGGTGTTGGCGCTGGGTTGGGCTGCACCTCAGGTGGCCTCCTTCGCTACGGGCTGCAGCCGTGCTGGCCGTCCACGTCGTCGAGGGCACTGGTTGCGCCTGCTGCACCCGCGCACGGCTTCTGGGGGCGGGAAGAATGCAGTGTCACCGAAGAGTTCTACGGAGGCCCCTTTCGTGAGCCACAAGCTCGACAATGACGTACCCCAAGGAGGATGATGTCCTGCCACACCGCGCCGACCACCCATCTATCGGCCTCGCGCGCTCGTCTCGGCCTGATAGCTCCGCTCGCGTTCCGGCCACGTGCTCTTGATGTAGGCGAGCACGGCCCGGATCTCGGCGTCGCTGAGGACATCGGCAAACCCGGGCATGTCGCTCTCGTATCCGCCTCCCACGATGGCGGCGGTGCCTTCCTTGACGATCCGGAACAGGATGTCGTCCGGATGATGCCATGTGTGGCCGGTGGCGTCGTGCGGGGGAGCCGGCAGGCGCCCGGAGGGCAGAAGCATTTGCCAGTCCGGCTGCCCCTCAAGCTGCGCGCCATGACATGCGGCGCACTGGGTCTCGTAAATGGTGCGGCCCAGTGCGATCGTCTCGGCATTCTCCGCATCCGCCCGCAGCCCGACAAGGATCCAGGTGGCGATGAGCGCGGAGGCGGTGAGGCCGATGAGGGTTGGTATCCGGAGCATCATTTGGCATGCTGGGCGAGCCAGTCCTGCAGGAACACGATCCGCGCGTGCTGTTCGTCGCCGGTGACTTCGGCAGACTGATGGCAGAAACGGTCTGAACGCATGTCGGCAGCACCATGATCAGCGGAACACTTCGCCTCCTCGGCCGTTCCCACAGGATGCAACGGCGGACCCCCCGGACGAAAGCCGGATTCGTCTGGCAGAAGCTTGCGAACGCACTGGCGCTTCTTGCAACTGCCATGCTCATCGCCCATGGCGCGGCGGCCGGAAGTCTGGTGCCCCACAGTCATGCCCACATCTCCGTCCACGCCGAATCTTCGCCGACGGCGACGAACGTGGCGGACCCCGTCCCGCATCACGCTCCTTCGATGGCTGTGGGGGAGGAGCCCAGCGATGACAACCATGACACGCTCGCCTGTTGCGGAGATGCGTGCCTGGCAGCGCTGATCCCCGGCCGAACCGCCGATCTGAAAGAGCCGCGCAGGAGCGATCAGAAGTTTGTGATGCCAGTCTCCTTGCTCAGCGGGCTTGCCCCGGATGGGCCGCGCCGTCCGCCGCGGGACCACCATCTGATCTGATCGTTACCCATCGTGAGCGCGTGTCGCGCCTTGCTGCCTGGCGTCGCTCGCGCCGGAGGGATGAGAAGACGGTATGAAGACGCTAGGAAAGTCTTTTCGTGTCATCGCTGGCTGCGAGTGCCGAGCGCCACGCTTGCTGCTTCTCTTCCCGGCGCTTTCCGAAGATGGAGAATACAAATGCACCAGATGTCCCCTGAAATGCAGAGCTGCATCGACGAATGCCTGAGCTGCCACAGCACTTGCCTCAGCATGGCCATGAACCATTGTCTTGAGGCAGGTGGCCGGCATGTCGAGCCGGAGCACTTCCGGCTCATGATCGCCTGCGCCGAAATTTGCCAGACCGCGGCGAATTTCATGCTGATCGGCACCAGTCATCACAAGCATCTCTGCCGTGAGTGTGCCGAGATCTGTGAGGAATGCGCCCGGAGCTGCGAGCAGGTCGGCGACATGCAGGAATGCGTGGATGCGTGCCGCCGGTGCGCCGAGAGCTGCCGGAAAATGGCGGCCTGATCCCCACCGAAACCAGTTACATCAAAGGAGAACCCTTATGCGCAAGTTTGAACTCGCCGCCGTCGTTGCTGCCCTTCTCGCCGCGCCCGCGGCTTTCGCTCAGGAGAGCGGGACAGGCGGGCAGGCTGGCCACATGGCGGGACAGGGAGGTCCCATGCCCGACCTGTCGATCCTCCCGCAGGGCTGCCAGGACGCCATCCAGCAGTCCGGGATGCCGGGGATGATGCAGGGCATGGACATGTCCGCCATGATGGGAGGCATGGAGGGCATGGATGAGGCCCAGCAAGCCTCCATGCAGGCCATGATGGAGATGAACGGTCCGATGATGGCCACCCACACCATCGAGGATCCCGACCTCGCCTTCCACTGCGGGATGATCGCGCATCATGCGGGCGCCATCGCCATGGCAGAAGTCGAGCTGAAGTATGGCGACGATGAGGAGTCGAAAGCGATGGCTCAGAAGATCATCGACGCCCAAGGCCCGGAAATCGAGGAGATGACCGCCTGGGTCGAGGAGAACGCGGGCCAGCAGTAAGGACTCGGGCCGCCGGAGCTTGGAGCTGCGGCGGCCTCAACGACCGGGACGATGCATGATGCGCGGTCAGCAGGAGGCGAACCCATGTCGATGTCTCACGGCAGCCATACGGGCCACCTGCCCGCGAGCGGTGATCGCAAAGCGCTTGTCATCTCCGGCTGGCTCACCGGCCTTTACTTCATCGTTGAACTCGGGATCGGCATCTGGACGGGCTCAGTCGCCGTCATGTCGGATGCCTTCCACACCTTCTCGGCCGTCGGCGGCGTGCTCATCGCCTTGGTCGCCATGCGCCTGAGCGAGCGGAAGTCCAGCCCGGCGCGCACCTTCGGCTACATTCGCGCGGAGATCCTCGGCGCCCTCTTCAACGGCCTCTTTCTCGTCGGAATGGCCATTTTCGTGCTGTGGATGGGCGCGATGCGCCTCATGGAGCCGATCGAGTTGGCCACCACGCCGATGCTGATCGCGGCAGCGGGGGGCATCGCCACCGAGCTTGTCGCCCTCTGGCTCCTGTACGAGCGCCAGAAGGACAACCTGAACATGCGGGGCGCCTACTGGCACATCCTGCAGACGTTCGTCGGCAGCTTCCTCATCATCATCTCGGCCCTGGTGATCCGCTTTACCGGCTTCCTCGCCGTCGACCCGCTGCTCGGCATGGCCTTCGGACTGGTGCTGCTCTGGGCTTCCTTGGGGCATCCTGCGCGAGTCGCTGCACATCCTGCTGCAAGGCACGCCGGAGGACCTGGATCTCGAGGCTGTGATCGCGGCCATTCGGGAGCTGGAGGGCGTGACGGACGTGCATCACGTCCATGCCTGGAGCCTGACGTCCGGGCGCAACGTGTTCTCGAGCCACGTCTGCGTTCGAGACTGGCAGGATGGCGAGCGGGTGCTGAGGGAGGTGAACAACCTCCTGCGCGACCGGTTCAAGGTCTACTTCTCGACCACGCAGATCGAGGAATACTGCCTTGCCGTTGAGGAGGGAGCTGCCGAGATCGATGTTACGCGGCCGAAGGCGAAGTCCCGGCAGGCCGTGCGGGCAAGACCGGAAGAAGGGAGCGCCCAGCATGAACACTGACGCCGCGGCTTCCGCCTGGCGGCTTACTCTTGACCTTCCAACGACAGGAAGGTGCAGGACGAATGAGGACGATTCTCGGGCACTTCCCGGACGAGGTACATGATGGCCAGCAAGAGCAAAGACCAACACCCTGCCCCCCTCCACATGGAGAGCAGTTCTCGCGTCGGCGGCCATGAGCATCGCGGGCCGGGACATTCTCACGAACACGGGCATGCTCACTCGGGGCACCACGGGACGGAGCATTCGCACGCTGCGGAGGCGACTCCGACAGACAGCGTGCATCGGGTCAAGGACCCGGTCTGCGGCATGATGGTCGATCCCCATGCGACGCAGCACAAGGCCGAGCATGCGGGGCGGCCGTATTACTTCTGCTCGGCCGGATGCCGCGCGAAGTTCCTGGCCGAGCCGGACCGCTACCTCGACCCGGCCGCTGCGGCGGCAAAGGCCGAGCCCGTGCCCGAGGGGACGATCTACACCTGTCCCATGCACCCAGAGATCCGGCAGGTGGGGCCGGGATCCTGCCCGATCTGCGGCATGGGGCTGGAGCCTGTGCTGGTCAGCCTCGAGGCGGAGCCCAATCTCGAACTGATCGATATGCGGCGCCGCTTCTGGATCGGGCTGGTGCTGACGGTCCCTGTATTCATTCTGGAAATGGGCGGCCACTTCCTCGGGCTGGACCGCTACATCGATCAGCAGACCTCGAACTGGATCCAGCTGCTCTTCGCGACCCCGGTCGTCCTGTGGGCCGGGTGGCCCTTCTTCCAGCGCGGCTGGCAGTCGCTGGTCACGCGCAATCTCAACATGTTCACCCTGATCGCCATGGGCACGGGGGCGGCGTGGATCTACAGCGTCGTTGCGACGCTCGCGCCAGACATCTTCCCGGACGCCTTCCGCCAGCATGACGGGTCGGTCGCGGTTTATTTCGAAGCCGCAGCGGTCATCACCGTGCTCGTGCTGCTCGGACGGGTGCTGGAACTCCGGGCGCGGGAAAGCACCAGCGGCGCAATCCGGGCGCTGCTCGATCTCGCCCCGAAAACCGCACGGGTCATCCGTGATGACGGCACCGAAGAAGAGGTGCAGCTCGACACTGTCCATGTCGGCGACCGCCTGCGGGTGCGGCCGGGCGAGAAGGTGCCCGTGGATGGCGAGGTGCTGGAAGGCCGCAGCGCCGTCGACGAGTCGATGGTGACGGGCGAATCCATGCCGGTGACCAAGGAGGTCGGCTCGCGGGCGATCGGGGGGACCATGAACCAGTCCGGCGCGCTGGTGATCGAGGCCCGCAAGGTCGGACGCGACACCATGCTGTCGCAGATCGTCCAGCTTGTCGCAGAGGCACAGCGCAGCCGTGCCCCGATCCAGCGACTTGCCGACCAGGTGTCGGGCTGGTTCGTGCCGGCGGTGATCGTGGTCGCGGTGCTCGCCTTCATCGCCTGGTCGATCTGGGGCCCGGAGCCGTGCTTCGCCTATGCGCTGGTCGTGGCGGTTTCGGTCCTGATCATCGCCTGCCCCTGCGCGCTGGGTCTGGCGACGCCGATGTCGATCATGTTCGGCGTCGGCCGCGGCGCGCAGAATGGCGTCCTGATCAAGAACGCCGAGGCGCTCGAGCACATGGAGAAGGTCGACACGATCATCGTCGACAAGACCGGCACACTGACGGAGGGGCGTCCCGCCGTCACGGCCATCGTTCCCGCTGCCGGTCTTACCGAGGAGGAGGTGCTGCGCCTGGCCGCCAGCGTCGAGCGGGCGAGCGAGCATCCGCTGGCGCTCGCCATCGTGCGCGCGGCAGAGGAGCGGGGGATCGCGACCGCACCGGTTGCGGATTTCGACTCGCCGACCGGGAAGGGCGCCTATGGCACGGTCGAGGGCAAGCGCATTCCCCTCGGCAACGCAAACTTCCTGGCCGAAGAAGGGGTCGATGTGACGCCGCTGGCCGCGCAGGCTGACCGGCTGCGCCAAGACGGGGCGACCGCGATCTTCATGGGCGTGGACGGAGAGGTCGCCGCAATCTTCGCCATCGCCGATCCGGTCAAGCCCTCCACGCCTGAAGCGCTTGCCGCGCTGAAGGCCCAAGGCATCCGCGTGGTCATGCTCACCGGCGACAACTGGACCACAGCGAAGGCGGTCGCCCGACAGCTGGGCATCGACGAGGTCGAGGCGGAGGTCCTGCCGGACCAGAAGAGCGAGGTCGTGCAGCGGCACAAGGCGGCGGGCGAGGTGGTGGCGATGGCGGGCGACGGCGTCAACGATGCCCCTGCGCTCGCGGCCGCGGATGTCGGCATCGCCATGGGCACCGGCACCGACGTGGCGATGGAGAGCGCGGGCGTCACCCTCCTGAAGGGCGATCTCACCGGCATTGTTCGGGCGCGGCGACTGTCTCAGGCGGTGATGCGCAACATCCGCCAGAACCTTTTCTTCGCCTTCATCTACAACGCGCTCGGTATCCCGATCGCCGCGGGGGTGCTTTATCCGTTCTTCGGCATCCTGCTGTCGCCGATCATCGCGGCAGCCGCCATGGCGCTATCCTCGGTCAGCGTGATCGCGAATGCGTCTCGGCTGCGGGGCGTGAAGCTGTGATGTCCGGGTGGCATCGTGGGCCGTTCCCGCGAGCGCATCTGACAGGCGACATCATGCCGCGGGACGCCGGCGCATTCTCACCCGTTCGTGGGTCGCGCTCCGGACTAGCCGGTGAGATCATGGAGTCCACGAAGAAAGGTTTGACGATGCGGAACGATCACACCATCGGCCGGCGGGCCGTTCTCGCGGCCGCCGCCGCACTTCCGTTCCTGCTGTCGATGCCGGCGTGGGCGCGGGCCGAGGCCCTGCCGCTCGTGACCGTCACCAAGGATCCGTCCTGCGGCTGCTGCGACGGCTGGATCGCGCATATCGAAGCCGCGGGCTTTCCGGTGCGGGTCGTGGACTCGGACGACGTGTTCAGCCTCAAGGAGCGGCTCGGCGTGCCGGCCGAGCTGACCTCCTGCCATACGGCCGAGGTGGACGGCTATGTGGTGGAGGGTCATGTGCCAGCTGCCGCGATCCGCCGCCTGCTGGCCGAGCGGCCCTCCGGGACGGGACTTGCCATTCCCGGAATGCCTGCCGGCTCGCCCGGCATGGATTTTTCCGGGGTCGAACCCGAGCCCTATGAAGTGCTCCTGTTCGGTCCGACCACCCAGACCTTCGGGCGCTACCTCGGCGCGCAGGAAATCTGAGCCAGGCGCCTCCACATGACCGTCCACCTTGCCGCCGATCCGATGCAGCTCAAGCCGCGAGCGATGGCCCTTGCCCGCGTCAGCAGCGCATCGGCCCGGCTCGACACCGAGAAGGCAGGTGGCTCATGAGCGGGCGCTTCAGAGTTGCGTTCGCGGCGAGATGCGGCCGATTGCGCCAGTTCGCGATCGGCATCCTGTTGCTTGCCATCAGCTCCCTCGTTCTGCAGGGCGTAGCGCATGCCAGCCCGACCGGACACGCCCTCCACCGCGAACAGAGCGCGGCCACGGCGAGCCACTGCGGCCAACATCACCTGCCCGGCGATCACGGGGCAGAGACATCTGCAGGCTGCGAGAGTGATGACGGCGGCCAGATGCTGGCCGACTGCTGTCAGACCTGTCTGATCGCCGCCGTTCCCGTCGGGCCGCTGACGTTCGGGCCGTCCGTGAATGGTGAACTGTTCAGGGTCATGCACCGTGACCCGTGGGAACGATCCCCCGAAGGAATCCTGAGGCCGCCTCGTCTGATTGCTGCGTGACGGCCGCTCCGGCGCGACCGCCGGCAGCGCGCACTTCGAGCCCAGACGAACTTTCGGAGACCCGCGTCCGCGAATGTGACGCCGGCCCTCCGGTGCCAAGGATGAAAACCCATGAACCGAACTGCAATCGTTCTTTCCGTCAGCCTGCTGGCGGGCCTGCCGGGCGCTGCTCTCGCCCAGGCCGAACATGATACCCACCACCCGGGAACCCCGCCCGCACAAGCGGAACAGGCTCCCGCGCCCACGTCTCCCTCGGACCGGATGCCCGGCATGCAGGGCATCCCCGAGCATGGCCAGGCCATGATGCAGGCGATGCAGCAAATGATGCAGGGGGGCATGCACGGCGGAATGGCCGCACCCGGCGCTGACGGCGCCCCAACGAGCCTTTCCAGCGCTCCCGACTTCACGCAGGCCTACGTCGCCGCGATGAATGAAATGCACGGACCGATGATGGAAGGCGTGATGGCCGGCGATCCGGATGTCGCCTTCGTCCGGGGCATGATCCCGCATCATCAGGGTGCGATCGACATGGCGAAGATCGTCCAGCAATACGGCGACGATCCGCAGACCAGGGAGTGGGCGGACCAGATCATCGCGGCGCAGGAAGGCGAGATCGTCGAAATGCAGGCCTGGCTGGCGACGAACGCCGGCGAGGCACCAACCGCCCTCGGTCAGACCGGCGGGACCGTCTACTCCGCCAACGAGGGCGGCAATTCGATCAGCGCCATCGATCTCGGCACGGGTTCGGTCGAGACCGTTGACGTCGGCGTGTCGCCGCACAATGTCGATCTGACGCCGGACGGAAATCTGCTGCTGGCGGTCGGGAGCCCTGCCGCCGATCACGCGCACGGATCGGATGACGATGGACATGCCGACACCGATGCGGGCGGAGGGGTCCTGGTGGTGCTCGATCCGGAGCGACTGTCGCAGCCCGTCGCCACTGTGGAAGTCGGCGCGCATCCGGCGCATGTCGTCGCCGACCGCAGCGGGCGCGCCTATGCTTCGCTGTCCGGCGGGAACGAGATTGCGGTCGTCGATCTCGCACAGGCCGAAGTCATCGAGCGCATCGCGACCGGCGCCTATCCGCACGGGCTGCGCCTCAGCCCGGATGAGAGCGAGATCTATGTGGCCAATGTCGAGGACGGCTCGGTCTCCGTCATCGACACGCAGGACCTGACGGAAGTTGCGCGCATTCCGGTGGGCGCAGCGCCTGTTCAGGTCGGGTTCACGCCGTCTGGCGATCAGGTCTACGTCTCGCTGCGCGACGAGAACCGGGTGGCCGTCATCGACACCTCGTCCCGGCAGGTGACGAACAGGATCGACGTCGGGCCGAACCCGATCCAGATGTTCGCGACCCCCGATGGAGCCTACGTCTACGTGGCCAATCAGGGCACCGACGCGGAGCCGAACGACACGGTGTCCGTGATCGACACGGCGACGGGAGAGGTCGTGAAGACGATCACCACCGGGGGTGGCGCCCATGGCGTGTCGGCATCGGCCGACGGGGCTTACGTGTTCGTGACCAACATTGCGGACGACACAGTGTCGATCATCGATGTCGAGAGCCAGGACGTGGTGAGGACGGTGCCGGTCGGCGATCGGCCGAATGGCATCGTCTACGGCGACTCGAGCCGCTAAGGAGTTCGGCGCCGGAGCGGTCCAGCTCCGGCGCCAGACTTGGAGGCAGGGATATCATGTCCGCCTACACGGCCAGCGCCGGTCTGCGCGGAAGTGCAGGGCTTCTCCAAACGGTACTGGGTGCATCGGAATTGCCGCCGCCATCGCCCTCGTGGCTATCCAAGAGGTGAGAAGAGACAATGAGACTGATAGTGTTCGGACCACCAGGAGCAGGGAAGGGAACGCAGGCGCAGCGCCTGGCCGAACGCCACTCGATCCCTCAGCTTTCTACAGGAGATATGCTGCGCGCTGCTGTGACCGAAGGCACCGAAACCGGGCGGCGGGTCGACGCGATCATGGATCGCGGCGAACTCGTACCCGACGATGTGGTCAACCAGATGGTATCCGACCGGATCGATCAAGAGGATTGGCGCAAAGGGTTCATTCTCGACGGCTTTCCCCGGACAGTCGCGCAGGCGGAGTCCCTGACCGCCATGCTGGAGCAAAGGGGTGTCAGGCTTGACGCAGTCATCGAACTGAAGGTCGATGAGACCTCGCTGGTCGAGCGAATGGAAAAGCGCGTCGCCGATACGCTGGCCGCTGGCGGCACGGCTCGCAGCGACGACAATCGGGATACCTTTGTCAGACGTCTCGACGCATATCGGAACAAGACGGAGCCGCTACTGGACTACTATCGCCGAAGGAGAGAGCTCATTACGGTTGATGGAATGCAGGGCATCGACGACGTGGCGCGCGAGATTGAGGACGTACTGACCCGGCGATCCTCGGGATCACGACGCTGATCCTGATCCTGGCGACAAGGAACGGTGAGGGACACCACCAGGCCGCTGCGTCCAGCGATCGATCGGCATGCTGCCTGCCGCCATATTGGTGCGGATTGCAGACCGCAGGCGCTCAGGCTCTTGCTAGCTTGTCTCAGGAGAGCAGGCCCGAGCCTGCTCTCTCATCACTGCGTAGTCGGTCAGCATTTCCGCGATGATCGAGCCTTCCGGCAACCACGCCAGTTCGTCGGCGGCCCGCGTCTGTAACTCCTGACCATATTCCACGACCGGCGGACAAAGTGCCATGATCCTTTGTTCAGAACCGACCGTCGCGCAGCCGGTCAGCAAGCTCGTCGCGATTGCGAGGGCGGCGAGCCGCCGCCTCCAGCATCCGGCGTTGGGCATCATTGATCTTCTCCGTGGTCTCATAGCGTTCGGCGAGGCGGCCAGTGCGCTCGCCGGAACGCCGGAGCGCGAGCAGGAACAGAAGCACGCTGAAGCCAACGGCGCCGTAGCGCAGCGCGGCCCGCATCCATGGGCTGGCGGCAATGCCGCCCAGCAGCGCGGCGATCATCGACGCCCCCGCTTCCAGTCGTCGAGCCGCGCGTAGATGGTCACGACGATGCCAACGAGTGCCACGGCGATGAACACCCAGCGCAGCGTTTCGAGATAGGACACAAGCGGCAGGATGGCGGTCTGGGTCTCGGCAAGGACGTCTCGAGCCACCTCGACGCCCGCCGCGCCCAGCGTCGCCACACCGGCCGCTCCGCCACCCTTCATGGTGCGGCTCTGCGCCAGCACTTCGCGCGCCGGCGGGGTTTCGGCAGCGAAGGGAGTCGGCCGGACCGGGAAGCGCTCGCCCCACTGCCGTGCCGGGCCGAGATCGACATGGATGAAGCCCGAGCGCGGGTAGAAACCGAAGCCGAGGAACCCCACCGCCCGCGCTGCCGCCTCGAACGCCACCGGATCGTGGTTCGCCATGGCGATGTCGAAGGCCGCGCCGTCGAGATGTTTCGACCGGGTCGCGCCGCCAACGGCGCGGTTGTGCTCGGAGCTGCGATAGGCCGAGCGGACGATCAGCGGCTTGCCCAGCCGATCGCGCAGCGCCTGCAGCTTGTCGAGCGCGGGTTCGTTGATCAGCAGCTTGCCGGTCCCTCGGCAGGCGATCTCGGCGGGCGAGAAGTTCGGCCAGCGCCAGGCATTCTTCGGCACGTCACGCCAATGGCGGTGGAAGGTCGTGGTCATGGGGTCCTCCAAACGAAAAAACCCGCCTCGAGGGCGGGTCATGATGGGCTGACAGATCGGAACGAGACGACGGCTACGGGCCGTTGCCGAAGATCTTGAGCTTGATGGCGATGCCCGCCAGCAGCGCCAGCACGACGCCGGTGGTGATCATGCGAACTGCAGTCTGCATCGCGGTGCGGCGCACCAGCCGGATACAGTCCACCAGCGAGCGCAGATCGCGGATGTCGAGCGCGGCCTCGTCGCCGTCGAGGCCGACATCGGCAAGCGCACGCTTCGCGCCTTCCTCAGCCGCCCGGGTCAGGATCGCCTCGAACTCGGCGTCCGGCATGCGGACGTAGCCTTCGGATCGGGGTGGGTTCATCGGTTCCTCCTTTCGCCGCTCAGCCGATCTTGCAGCCCCAGAAGGACGTGTGGTCGGCCGCGAAGTAGCCGTCCGCGACCCGGAAATACCCCTGCAGCTCGACGGTATCGCCCGCAGTCAGCGGGACCATCGTCTGCAGCCAGATGGCAGTGGCGAGCGAGACGTGGGTCGCGGAGATTTCGCCGAGGGAGCCGCGAATTTCGGTCGTCCCGTTCAGCACGAGCCGCCCGCGCATGTGGGCCGTGGCGCTGGCGTTGATCTTGTAGAGCAGCGTCGCGCCGAAGAGGTAGGTGCCGTCTGCGGGTGCCACGAAGTGGTTGTTTGCGGCGTCGAACGCGCCCTGATCGTTGGTGTCGGTGTTGTTGAGGCCGATCTTCGTCCATGTCCCGACGCCGACATAGTTGTCGTAGTTGGTCCAGGCCTTGAACCGTGGCAGCCGGGGCTGGTCGACGATGCCGGTGGCGTTGTCGACACTGAGCCCGTCGAAGAAGGTGCTGCCGTCGGCGGAGACTGCCAGCCGGAAGCGGTCCGAACCGAAGAGGCCGACCAGCGCCTTGGTCACGAAGCCGGTCTGCAGCGTGAGGCCGAGATCGTCGCCCGCGGCCTCCTTGTTCATGGTGTAGAGGAGATCGCCTGTGCCGCCCTCGGCGATGGTCTTCGCGGTCCAGAGCGCAGCGTTGAGCTTGGCCGAGAATGGGTTCGACCCATCCGCTGTCGTGCCGACGCCCAGCATCGCCATATTCTGCAGCGCCGTGGGCGTGGTGCCGATCCAGCTCGCGCCGCCGTAGACCAGCAGCAGGCCCTCGTCCTCGACCCACGCGCGCCAGCCGGTCCTCGGTGGCAGACGCAGCCACGCCCCGTCCGTCCAGAGCGCCACGTTCAGGTCCCAGCCGGCCCAGTCGCCCGTCGCGCCCGAGCCGACGATGTAGCGGTCGCCATCGGCCGGGCTGCCGGGCGGGGCGGTCAGGTCCCGGTCGAGGACCGAGAGCTGGACGAGCCCGTCGAGAAGCCGCAGCGCCTCGTTGTGGGTGACGTGCTTCTGGGCCTGCGCGGCGAGGACGTAGGGCAGCAGGAGATGGGTCGTGGTGTCGGACATGGGATGGCCTTCAGAACGTGAACGTGACCGTTTTTGGCGCGCCCCGCCCGACGAGGGCGGAGAGCTGGAAGATGCGGATGTCGAGCGTGTCGCCGGGGGCGAGCGGCGCGCCCCAGTCCGCGGTCTGCTGGGCGGCCGTGTAGACCGCGCTCGTGGTGTTCACGCTCAGCACCCGCTTCACGGCAGTGCCGTCGAGGATCTCGATCTCATAGGCTTCCAGTTCCTCGGCCAGCGGCACCTCGAGCCCGCCCCAACTGTCGGCTGCGAGCGCGCGGGACCGGCGTTTCCAGCGGATCGTCAGATCGCCGGGCGTGCGAGGCCTGCGCCATGGCTGCTCGACATGGGCGACGGAGAACGGGCGCAGCCCGGCGCCTGCCGGCGTGAAGGCCTGCGCGACATAGGTCTCGTCGCTGACCGAACGGCTCGCCGGGCCGATGCGCCAGTTCCACGGGATCCCGAGGTCGGCCTCGGCGATTGGTAGCGTGGCGAGGCTGTCGTCGAGCACCACGACCCGCGCGCCAGCAGGCGCCGGGTTGCCCATGGCGCTTTCGGTGCCGCGCTGGCCGCGCAGGAGCTGGGTCAGCCGATACCGGCCGAGCGCGAGCAGCTCGGCCGCGCCCGCCTGCACGATCTCCCAGACGCCGGCCGCGCTCTCGATGGCGAGCGCGTTGGCGCCGCCGAACAGGGTCAGGTCCGTGACGCTTTCCAGCGTCCCGGTCAGCAGATCGACGATCAGCGCATTACCGCGATCGAAGCGCGAGGTCGGGCCTGAATAGAGATCCGAGACCAGCGTCCCGATCCGGGCCCGCGTGCCGAAACTGGTAAGGAGCTCGAAGCCATCCGTCGAGGGACTGCGGAACACCGCCATCTCGCCCGGCCAGGGAACCGCGTGCGCCGCGACCAGCGGCCGATGCGCGGGCTGGTCCTCGGTCAGCTGCGGCAGGTCCATCAGCACCGCCTTCGGCGCGCCGAACACCACGGCGCGCGTCAGCGACGCCGCGCGGGGATCGCCGGGCGGCAGATCGTAGGTCGCCCGGTCCTGGCGAACCGCCTCGATGCCACGCGCCTCCGCGTCGGCGATGGAGACCAGCCGCAAATCGACCAGCCGCCCGTCATGCGCGAGCCGGATCGCATCGGCTGGATCGAGCGCGAGGCGCGAGGGCGGCAATCGGAACGCCGCCGTCTCGCGGCCCACCCACGCCTCCATCAGCGCGCGGCGGCAGCGCCGCTCGGCCTCCTCGGGCGGCACCGCCATCGGAAAGCTCTCGGAGGCGATCCGCGTCGTGTCCACGGTGATGCGGCGCGCCTCGACGAGGGCCGCGTCGTAATCCTCATCGGCGCGGGCGACCTGCCACTTCAGCGCTTGCGGCAGTTCCGTTTCCTGGCCGCGGGTGAGTTCCAGCACATCGCCCTCGCGGGCGGCTACGAGGTCGTCGGGCGCGAGGCTGGCGACGGACGCCCGGCCGCGCATGATAAAGCGGATCACGCCCTCGGTCTCCACCGCGTCGAAGCCGAAGTGGCGCGACAGCGTGGTGATCGAGGCGCGCGGGCTTTCGAGAGCCGTAATGGCGTAGCCTTCGACCGCGCCCCAGAGCCCGGTGACATCGATCCGGGACTCGGGCAGCCCGGCGCGGAGACAGAGGTGGCGGACGAGCGCCGCGAGCGACACCGCGCCAAGCCGCCCCGTCAGCCAGTGGCCGAGCCGCCAGTTCGCCCCGTCCGTCCAGACGTCGGTCAGCGCCGGAAAGAACGGGTACGGTCGCGCGTCCCAGGTCCAGGCGGCGCATTCGGGCACATGCACCATCCGCCCACCGTAGACCGAGGACACCGGGTTGTTCGCCGCCTCGCCCCACCAGAGATACGTCGCCTCGAGATAGGCGCGCTGGATCGCGTCATCCCGCCAGCCCCGCGAGAAATGCGGCGTGAAGCTCTCCGACGACTTCGGGTCGAAGAAGACGTTTGGCTGGTTCGTGCCGCGGTCGATGGCCGGGCAGCCAAGTTCGGTGAACCAGATCGGCTTGGACTGCGGCGCCCACGCGGTCGGCGTCCCGCTCTCCACCCCACCGGGGCGGTCGTAGTGCGCGTTCGACCACCAGGCGCGCAGATCCTTGTAGCGAAAGACCCAAGGCTTGCCCGCCGCGCCATCCGTAATCTGGGTACGGAACTGTGCGGAGCGATCCGCCGCGCTGGCATAAAACCAGTCGTAGCCCTCGCCGCCGACGATGTTCGCCTGCAGATAGGCCCGGTCGTAGATCGCCGGCCAGCCCTCGGACGCGTCGGCATGCTCAAAGCCATCGCGCCAGTCGGAGAGTGGCATGTAGTTGTCGATACCGACGAAATCGATCTCCGGATCCGCCCAGAGCGGGTCGAGGTGGAAGAACACGTCGCCGCTGCCGTCGCCCGGCTGGTGCCCGAAATACTCCGACCAGTCGGCGGCATAGCCGATCTTCGTCCCGACCCCGAGGATCGTGCGGACATCGGCGAGCAGATCCCGATAGGACTGCACGGCCGGATAGGTGCTGGCTCCGGATCGGATCGTCGTCAATCCCGGCATCTCGGTGCCGATCAGGAACGCATCGACCCCGCCCGCCGCCGCGCAGAGATGGGCGTAGTGCAGCACCATGCGCCGCAGGCCCCAGTCGCCGGTTGCGCCGGTCCAGCCGACACTCTCGCCCGAGACGCTGAAGCTCGCGGGCGTCGCCGCGCCGAACAACGCGGCGACCTGCGTGGCGGCCGTGGCGGTCTTGTCGACGGTCCCGGCATAGCCAGCGGCCGGAGAACAGGTGATCCGTCCTCGCCACGGGAATGCGGGCTGGCCCGTGTTGGCGGCGTTGTCGGAATAGGGGTTCGGCAGGCTGTTGCCGGGCGGCACGTCCATCAGGATGAACGGATAGAAGGTGACCCGCAGCCCGCGCGCCTTCATCTCCTGGATCGCCTGCACCACCGCGAAGTCGGACGGCGTGCCGCCATAGACCGGGCGGTCCTGATCGTCGCGGCTGACGAGAAAGGCATTGGTGCGGCTGACGCCATTGACCGACCAGCTGACCGGCGTGGTCGACTTGGCAGAGACCTCGACGCCCGGCCGCACCTTGCAGGAGCCCGCGCGCAGATCGTCGCCGAACCACGCCACCACGAGGCTGACGCTCTCGACCGCCGGGGCCATCGCCTGCAGCCGGTCGAGGGCCTCCACCATGTCGGTGGAGNCTCGACCGCCGGGGCCATCGCCTGCAGCCGGTCGAGGGCCTCCACCATGTCGGTGGAGTCGGCCAGGGCGTTCAGGTTCTCGGGCACCGTCGCGCCGCCGTCGGTCTTGCGGATCGCCTGCGTGGCGTAGGTGAACTCTCCCGAGGCCGGGATCATGGTGACGGCCTGCACCAGCCCTTCGGCGGTATCGGGATCGGCGAGCGGGCGGAACACCTCGAAGGAAAGCTGCGGCAGGCGGTTGCCGTAGGTCGAGAGCGCCAGCTCCTCGAAGACCACATAGGCGGTGCCGCGATAGGCGGGCGTGCTGGCCGCGCCCATCTTCGCCGCAATGAACGGGTCCGCCGTCTGCGCCTCGTCGCCCGGATACCAGCGCCAGGTGACTCCGGAGAGGTCCATCGGCTTGCCGTCGGCCCAGACGCGCCCGATGCCCGTGATCGGTCCCTCGCACAAGGCGACGGCGAAGCTGGCATAGTACAGATATTCGGTCGTCTTGACCTTGCCGCCCCCGCCACCCTTGCCGCCGCCCTGCGTGGTGGTCTTCGTCTCTTCGCGGAAATCCGTGGCCCAGATGATGTTGCCGCCCATCCGCATCCGGCCGTAGAGCCGCGGGATGACTGCGCCCTCGGTGGCCGAGGTGATACGCAGCGTGTCGAGCCGCGCACCCTCGATGCGCTGCGTCGGCGCGAGCGAGGAGATGATCCAGCTGTCGACCACCGAGCCGATGCTGGAGCCGATGAAGCCGCCGATGGTCGCGGCGCTGACGCCGAGGATCGCGCCGCCGATCGACCCGCCAATGGCAGCGCCAGCGGCACCGAGAACGAGGGTGGCCATGTTCGGGTCTCAGCGTTGCGGGAACAGGAAGGCGAAGGCGATGCGCCGCCGCCAGGCTTGCGTCAGCGGCTCCTCGATCACGCCGAGCCGCTCGTAGGCGTGGAGGAAGGAATCGGGACCGGTCAGGATCCCGACATGCTTTGCGATGGCCCGGGGCTTCATGCGGAACAGCACCAGTGCGCCGGGAACGGCCTCTACAGGAGGCACCTCGATCATCATGCGTCGTGCGCCCTCGGCCAGCACCTCGCGCGGGCCCGTCTCGCCCCAGTCCCGGCTGTAGGCAGGGATCGGGAACGGCTCGGGGCCGACGACCTCGCGCCAGACGCCCCGGGCCAGCCCGAGGCAATCGCAGCCGACGCCCCGAAGGCTGGCCTGGTCGTGGTAGGGCGTGCCGAGCCAGGAGCGCGCAATGGCGATAACGCGCTGGGGATTGGCGGAGGTCACAGCACGGACCCCTCGTGCCCGCCATCCTTCGTGGCGTAGCGGAGAACGGCGTCCTGGCCGGGGATGTGCGGGAAGCCGCGGAAGTTGGCTGTGTTCGCGAACTTCGCCCCGCAGGTCTCCATCCGTTTGTCGCAGCCCGCGCGGATGGTGAAGGCGTCGCTCTCGGCGATGGCACGCACCGGCGCCTCGAGCAGGGTCAGCACGGCGATGCCGTCCGTCACGTCATGGCTCAGCACCTCAGTGCGCCGCCCCGCATTCGCGCCGCTCGTCCAGTCCAGCGTGCCGAAGGTGAACCAGCCGGAGTCAAACCCGCCCAGCCCCGAGGCGGTGAAGGCTCGGTCGCGCAGCAGATCGATCACGGCGCCCGTGCCGTTGAAGACGGGGTCATGC
Source organism: Paracoccus luteus (assembly GCF_004522155.1). Classification (GTDB taxonomy): domain Bacteria; phylum Pseudomonadota; class Alphaproteobacteria; order Rhodobacterales; family Rhodobacteraceae; genus Paracoccus; species Paracoccus luteus. The sequence continues at coordinate 310,880 of NZ_SDEA01000004.1, forward strand.
ACATCGACGCCACAGCGCGCATCGCCAAGCGCGGCGTCACAGGTCGCCTGGAAGGTCCGCCCCACGGTCTGCCCGAGGACATGGGCGAGCGAGCGCACCTCGGCGACGAAGGCGAGCCGCCCGCGCCGGATCTGGCCGATGGCCCCGCGCCGCATCAGCACGCGCTGGCCGGTGTCCGCCCAGTTCACGCGCCAGACCTCGACCTCCGCGTTGTCCCAGCGGCCGTCGAGGATATCGGTCTCGGTGATCCGGTCCGAGGTCAGTACACCCTCTGCATCCTGCGCATCGACCGACAGGTCCGAGCCCGAGCGGACCTCGGAGGCCGTCAATCCGCTCTCGGGCTCGAAACCGGTCCCATCGAAGGCGAGCGTCCGGTCGTGGTCGGTGAAGCCGAAGGTGACGGCGTCGGCGCGGCTGATGCGCCAGCACCAGGCGAGCGTCGTCGTGCCGTCGTCGAGATGGGCCTGCAGTGAGGGGTCGAGGGTCTTCATCGGCGCAGTTCCAGCAGCGGAATGGAGGTGATCGAGCCGAGCCGCTCGAGGTCGAGCGTTACATCAAGCGCATCGGTGTCGAAGCGGACCGGCACGTCGAAGGCGAAGCCCGCGGTGATGGCGACGCCCTCGGCTGGCGCAGTGGCGAAGGTCACCACGCCGGTGGTCGTGTCGACGGACCAGCCGCCGAGCTGCTCTGCGCCATCGAGGGCGATCCGGACCGTGCCGGCGACCGGCTTGGTGATCGCACGCACCCATGTCTGACTGCCTGAGGCGTAGCGCTTCACCAGCTGGAACGCAGTGGTGATGCCGTCGCCGGTGCCGATCGCCGAGAGTGTCAGGTCTTCTGTGTATGGCTGATTGG
>NZ_SDEA01000040.1 GCF_004522155.1 Paracoccus luteus
GAAGAACAGTATTTGGTATCTGCGCTCTGCTGAAGCCAGTTACCTTCGGAAAAAGAGTTGGTAGCTCTTGATCCGGCAAACAAACCACCGCTGGTAGCGGTGGTTTTTTTGTTTGCAAGCAGCAGATTACGCGCAGAAAAAAAGGATCTCAAGAAGATCCTTTGATCTTTTCTACGGGGTCTGACGCTCAGTGGAACGAAAACTCACGTTAAGGGATTTTGGTCATGAGATTATCAAAAAGGATCTTCACCTAGATCCTTTTAAATTAAAAATGAAGTTTTAAATCAATCTAAAGTATATATGAGTAAACTTGGTCTGACAGTTACCAATGCTTAATCAGTGAGGCACCTATCTCAGCGATCTGTCTATTTCGTTCATCCATAGTTGCCTGACTCCCCGTCGTGTAGATAACTACGATACGGGAGGGCTTACCATCTGGCCCCAGTGCTGCAATGATACCGCGAGACCCACGCTCACCGGCTCCAGATTTATCAGCAATAAACCAG
>NZ_SDEA01000041.1 GCF_004522155.1 Paracoccus luteus
AATTAATGCCATTAACATATGGGCAGTAAAGAGGCAGAACAATATGTGCCTTTGTTCTCAGCAACTTGAGACATAGGTAGGATAAAGAGCGAATGAAAGTTGTCTTACTTGAGCCAGTTGAACACATGTTGTTTGCTATTGGTGGAGGTGGCTCCGCACAGTCCAACGACAGCGACTTCATCTGCTTGTACAGTTTGGGAGCGCGTCTCCGTCCGCTCGTGCACGTGTCTGAAACAAAATAACACCTAAGATAATTCGCTGAATTTTTCATCTTTACCACGCGAAAAATCACAATGCCACTTAGTTCATGGAACTTCAGACATATTATTTTAACTCAGTGATGACTGAAAGTTTCCCTGCCAACGTTTTGCTGCATAATCATGATTATAACCACTAGTTATTGATCATGTTCAATCATTGCGTGCTCGTAATGTATTCCTCTGCGATGCACTCAATACCATCTCATCATACGCCATGTGATTGT
>NZ_SDEA01000042.1 GCF_004522155.1 Paracoccus luteus
CAGCCCGGACCCGCGCCCGGATCGCAGGGCTTGCGTGGATGCTTGCCCTTCCCGCCCTTCCGGCCATCGCCGCTCCTCGCTTCGCCGCGCGCGAAGCGCGGCCGCCTTCGCCCCTCCCGCGCTCGATTGCCCTGCCGTTATCCTTGGGAGGGCATTTTGCCCTTTATGCCCGCATGGGGGCGCGGGGCGGGCGAGGGCAGCAAGGCGCGGCGAAGGCATGGGGCGCGAGGCGATCAAGCCCCTGCTTGCCTAATGCCACGAAGAGCGCCCAATCGCAGGATTGCACCAGACGCAACGAGCGGTCCGTTGTGGCGGATGATGCCGCAGGTAGCACCGTCCATAGCGTCGCCGGTGGCACCCATGGCCTCGCAGCCCCGGCCCCGCGCCCGGA
>NZ_SDEA01000043.1 GCF_004522155.1 Paracoccus luteus
CCCTGAACTGATCGTCAATCGAGACGTCGCGCTGAAGATCGCTCGAGTAGCGGGCGTAGATCGCGGCACGCAGGGTCATGTCGAACTCCGGTCCCCTTTGATGGTGCGAGATGCCGTGGCATGATCGGCGCGGGCCTGGGCACGGGCAAGCAGCCTGACAAGGTCCACGAGAGCGTCAGGGTGGGACTGCTTGGGCGCCTTTGCAAGAGCCGCAGCGTGATCCTGGTTCCCGACCTTCCTTGCTCCTTTCTTGTTGCTGATCTGCCTTGCCATTGCCCATTCGCCTGCCACACTTCGTGCAGGCACCGTCGCGCAGTTCGGAAGGCTCGCTTGGGAAACAAATCACAAACTTGGTCTTGCCCCTGTTTCGCCGGACACTCAGGC
>NZ_SDEA01000044.1 GCF_004522155.1 Paracoccus luteus
AGCATGACTCTATCGCATAGCAACAGGCCTGCACGATGAACAGTTCACACGATATCGCAATGATTGGTTCAGCAATGTTGATGCGCGGTGTCGAAATGCTCTATTTCCATATGAATTTAAAAGCATTAAAACGCAACAAGTCGCAATGAGTCATTGATCAAAACTGGAGGTGAAATTTAATCATTTTATAACGATTGATCAACGTTAAGTGTGATCGATCCGACTGCCCCGTAATGATTGGGGACGTTCACTTTTTTTCACATGGTTGCACTGCATGTTATGTTTCGGGTGAGGAGAAATTCAACAAGGCTTTGCCAGAAAATGTCGAATACAAGTGCAGAGTGGCGATGCAATAC
>NZ_SDEA01000045.1 GCF_004522155.1 Paracoccus luteus
GTGGTTCCTTTATTGCTCCCTTCAAATGCATCGCTACAGCTTTTCTTCGAGCACGACCCAATTGAAGCACTGACTACGTACATAATCCGATCACCGCGAAACATCTGTGCATACGAAGACACTACGATGACAACCGTTCCCTCACTGCTTACTCAGTCGCTGCATTTATTCTAAGGAATGTTCTGACTTGAATAGAATGCTGATGCCAACACAAAGTCTCAGTGGACGCATACAGCCTATAAAAGCGTTCTATGCAG
>NZ_SDEA01000046.1 GCF_004522155.1 Paracoccus luteus
CCCAAATACTTCGCATCAATCCAGCAATCAAATTCAAGTCTCACAGTTGAAGTTGACATGAAGTGTTTGGGTCTGTATAAGATGGCGTCTGATAGTTTTCCCACCACCATGCTTCCTTTCCTTGTCATTCTACTGAAACCACTCCTTGAGAACGGTCCTGATCCGGAATCGCATCCGCCTAACGATGAACGCTGCCCATCCCTTGCAACCGGTAAGCCTTGTTTACGGGTTTCGGGCTCATGAATCATC
>NZ_SDEA01000047.1 GCF_004522155.1 Paracoccus luteus
GACTGGCTGCTATTGGGCGAAGTGCCGGGGCAGGATCTCCTGTCATCCCACCTTGCTCCTGCCGAGAAAGTATCCATCATGGCTGATGCAATGCGGCGGCTGCATACGCTTGATCCGGCTACCTGCCCATTCGACCACCAAGCGAAACATCGCATCGAGCGAGCACGTACTCGGATGGAAGCCGGTCTTGTCGATCAGGATGATCTGGACGAAGAGCATCAGGGGCTCGCGCC
>NZ_SDEA01000048.1 GCF_004522155.1 Paracoccus luteus
TGCTGTAGTAGAGGAACGGTGTACTCGATCAAGTGTGAGGAATGCGGGGTCGAATACATTGGTGAGACAATAAGGCCTGTACACGTAAGGATTTCGGAACACCTCCGCGCCATGCGTAATCCATTCGCACCTTGCTATGGAGATAAACCATTGGCGCGTCATAGTATCAAATTTCACAGAGGAAAGTCTTTCACCGTTACAGTTCATGTTGAA
>NZ_SDEA01000005.1 GCF_004522155.1 Paracoccus luteus
CCGGACCCGCGCCGATAAGGAAGACTTTGCCCGGCATGACAGAACCCTTGCAGAAATGGCTGGGGGTGGAAAGGGGCGGGCGCGGACGCCCACCCCGGTTGCCGATCAGCGCATCAATAGACGTCGTTCTGCGTGTTATACACGTTGAACTTGCCGGTCGGCGTGACCAGGCGTTCGTCCTTGATGACGTGCTTCACTTCCAGGGTCTTGTCGTCGATCACGACGATCGCCGATTCCTGGTCCGCGCCGTTCCAGACCGAGAACCAGATCTCGGTCCCCTCCTTGTTGAACTCGCCCTGCACCACGCGGGGCTGGCCCTCGGCGATCTCGGCCATCTCGGCGATGTTCAGCGTGATGATCTCGGGGTCGGAACCGTCGCCCGGCATCTTGCTGATGTCGAACACCGCGACCGAGCCGGAGGTGGCCGCATCGGGGTTCAGCGTCGCATCGACGTAGAGATACTTGGAGTTGGGGTGCGTCTTGACGAACAGCGAACCGCCGCCCAGCGCCGGGAAGCTGTCCACGATCTTCCACGCGCCGTCGGCGTGGCCCTCGGGGTCGGTCCCGATCAGCGCCACCGACTCGTCGCCCAGGTGCGAGGTCGCCCAGACCGGCCCGAAGGTCGGGTGGACAAAGTTCGCGCCGCGGCCCGGATGCGGGGTCTCGCCGCCGGTCTCGGTGATCGCCGCCAGCTTGCCTTCCTTGGTGTCGACCACGACCAGCTTGCCGCGGGCGTTCGCCGCGGTGATGAAATACCGCTTGGTCGAGTCGAGGCCGCCGTCGTGCAGGAAGCGTTCCGTCTCGATTTCCGTGATCTTCAGGTTCTTGAGGTCGGTATAGTCGACCAGCTGGATCTTGCCGGTTTCCTTGATGTTGACCAGGAACTCGGGCCGGTAATGCGACGACAGGATCGCCGCCACGCGGGGTTCCGGGTGATAGGTCTGTTCGTCATAGATCATGCCGCGCGTGGACACGATCTTCAGCGGCTCCAGCGTGGCGCCGTCCATGATGACATACTGGGGCGGCCAATAGGCGCCGGCGATGGCGTATTTGTCCTCCCAGCCCTCCATCTTGGACGTCTCGACCGAGCGCGCCTCGGCGCCGATCTTGATCGTGGCGACGATGGACGGGTCTTCCATCCACAGGTCGATCATGTCGACCTTGGCGTCGCGGCCGATCACCATCAGATAGCGGCCCGACGCCGACATCCGGCTGATGTGGACGGCATAGCCGGTGTCGATGACCTTCCGGATCTCATAGCTGCCGCCATCGATCAGGGCGATCTGGCCCGCGTCGCGCAGCGTGACCGAGAACAGGTTTTCCAGATCCCAGTCGTTCATCTTCTCGGTCGGGCGATCCTCCGGCGCGACCAGGACCTTCCAGGATTCCTTCATCTCGGGCATACCCCATTCGGGCGGGCTGGCCGGATCCTGCAGCAGATAGTTCGCCATCAGCGTGACCTGCTGGTCGGTCATCTGACCCGAGGTGCCCCAGTTCGGCATCCCGGCCGGCGAGCCATAGGTGATGAAGCTGTGCAGATAGTCAAAGCCCAGCTCGCGCGTCAGGTCGGGGGTCAGAGCCTTGCCGGTCGCGCCCTTGCGCAGCACGCCGTGGCAGCCCGCGCAGCGTTCGAAATAGATCGTGTTGGCCTCGTCGAACTCGGCCTGGGTCATGGCGGGCACGCCCTCGGGGGCGCCGGGGACGGGAACCTGTTCCTGCGCCAGCGTGGTCAGGGCCGGCTCATACTGGTCCTGCGGCTTCGAGGTGTGGTCCACGACCTCGCTTTTCGTGGCGGCCTGCTCGGCGGTGGTCTGCGCCGCCCCTTGCGAGCGCGGCAGCTCTTCCACGGGGGTATCGGGGCCGGCAATCGGGCCGGTGACCGAGTTCAGCTCGGCCGCGGTCGCGGTTCCGGCGGCGTCAGCGGCGGGCGCCGCGTCGGTGTTCGCGGCCTCACCCGCAGCGGGCGCTGCAGGGGTGGCGGTCGCGGCCGGCGCGGGGGTCTCGGCGGGGGCGGGCGCGGCGGTCTGCGCCATCGCCATCCCGGTGCCGAACACCAACGCCAGTGCCGCAGACGCCAAAAGCGACGTCCTGGCCGTTTGGGCTGGGGTCTTCATCGAAATGTCTCCGTTTGCTGGTGAGGCTGATCAACGGTTAGCGGCGGCGCTTCACGTTTCCTTGACTTCGGTTAAGGTCGCGCAAAGCCCATATGGTCCATCGTCGGGCCACGCCGCGAAAAACCCGATGCCTGCGGCCCCGATCCCCCGCCCGTCTGGACCCGCGATGCGCCTTATTGCCAGCAAATGCCGCGTTTCCGTCCTCGCAAAGCTGCGCGGTCCCGGTGCGGCCGCGGGGTGGCTGCGCCCGATCGCCGCAGCCTTGGCGCTGTCGCTTGCCGCAGGGGTGCCGCCGCCCGCGCTGGCCGCGCCGCCGGGGCTTGCGGCGGGCACCGATACCGTCCAGGCGGCCGCGCCGACACCCGGCATCGCGGCCGAGCTGTTCGGTTCGACCGCGCCGGTGACGCTGGAACGCCAGGATGCGCCGGTGCCGTCGTGGCTGGCGCAGGCCGGCGGCCGGACGCTGGGCCGGATCGGGTCGACGTGGGAGCTTGCCGGATCGACCGGCTATTCCGGCCGGCCGCTGGACGTGCTGGTCGCGGTGGACCCGCAGGGCCGCATCGCCGGCGTCCGGCTGATGCGCCATGCCGAGCCGGTGCTGACGCTGGGCATCTCGGACGCGGACATCGCGGCCTATGTGGACGGCTTCGCGGGTTTCGACACCGCGCGGCGGGGCGGGGCGCTGTCGCACGACGCGGGCCTGCCGGACGTGATCGCGCGGGCCACGGTTTCGACCGGGGTGATCCGCGACGGCATCCTGCGGTCGGCGCGCATCCTGGCCGGTGCGCAGGACCAGCGCGGCGGCATCGACCGCGTGGCGTTCCAGCCCATCCCCGACTGGGCCGGGATCGAGGCGACCGGCGCGCTGTCCCATGCCGCCGTCACGATGGCCGAGGCCGCCGACCGCCTTGCCGGCGCGGCGCAGCCCGTCACCCCGTCGGCCGCGCCGTTCTATGAGATGTGGACCGGGGTCGTGGACCCGCCCACCGTCGGGCGCAACCTGCTGGGCCAACAGGTGCTGACCACCGCCGCCGGTGCGGTGGCCCCCGGCGAGATCCTGCTGGCCGTGCTGTCGCGGGGCGTGCAGTCGCATCGCGGCACCGACTGGAAGCGGTCGGGCGTGTTCGACCGCATCGCCGTGTCGCAGGGGGCGGTCACGCTGGTTCCCACGGCGCAATCCTATACGCAGCTGTCGCGGCTGGGGATCGCGGACGCGCCGCAGTTCAAGGAACGCAGCCTGTTCCGCATCAACGCCGACCCGGCAGCGGGCGGCATCGACGCGACCAGGCCCTTCGACGTGACCGTCACCTTCGCGCGCGAGGCGGCGCAGGGCCCCGACCTGACGCTGCCCGTCACGGCCGAGGTGCGCGTCCCCGAGGCGTTCCTGATCCCCCCGCCCGCCCCCCAGATCCCCCTGTGGCAAGAGTTCTGGCTTAAAAAGCGCCCCCATCTGGTGGTCGTGGGGGCGATGCTGGCGGTGCTGGGGCTGATCCTGTTCGGGCAGGAATGGCTGGTGCGGCGGCCTCGCCTGTGGCGGCAGGTGCGCCTGACCTATCTGGCGGCGACGCTGTTCGTGCTGGGCTGGGGGCTGAACGCACAGCTGTCGGTGGTGCAGGTCGTGGCCTTCCTGCACGCGCTGCTGACCGGGTTCCGCTGGGAGACCTTCCTTGTCGCGCCGCTGATCTTTGTCCTGTGGAGCGCGGTCGCCCTTGGCATGCTGTTCTGGGGCCGCGGCGTGTTCTGCGGCTGGCTGTGCCCGTTCGGCGCCATGCAGGAACTGACCAACGCCGCCGCCCAGCGGCTGGGGGTGCGCCAGATCGCCGTGCCGCAGGCGCTGCACGAACGGCTGTGGGTCATCAAATACACGCTGTTCGTCGCTATCGTGGCGCTGTCCTTCTACAGCATGGAACAGGCGCTGATCCTGGCCGAGGCCGAGCCGTTCAAGACCGCCATCTCCATGCGCTTCATGCGGGCCTGGCCGTTCGTGCTGTATGTGCTGGTGCTGCTGGGCGCGGGGCTGTTCATCGAGCGGTTCTTCTGCCGCTATCTGTGCCCGCTGGGGGCGGGGCTGGCGCTGCCCGCCAAGCTCAAGGTCTTCGACTGGCTCAAGCGCCGGCCGCAATGCGGCCGCGAATGCCGGTTGTGCGAGACGAAATGCACGGTCGGCGCCATCGACCCGCTGGGCCGCATCAACGCCAACGAATGCGTGCTGTGCCTGCGCTGCCAGGTCATCATGAACGACGAGGCGACCTGCCCCGTCCTGAAACGCCGGACGCGCGCACCGGGCGGGGGCGGCGGCTTTACCGCGCCGCCGATCCCGCCTGCGCCGTCCTCTCCGCCCGTTCCGCCGCCACTGACGCCAAGCCAGGTGCCGGCGGGCGCCCATGCCGGCGCGGCCGCGCCAACGCAGCAGCCGCCGGCCTTTCGATCCCAGCAGGTGACGACATGACGATTCTGTTCCGCGACGGTTGGCGGGTGTTCTTTGCGGCGGCGGGGCTTTACGCCGTGGCCTCGGTCGCGGTCTGGCTGTGCTGGATCGCGGGCGTGACGCCGGACCTGCCCTTTGCCCCGCCGCCGCAGATGTGGCACGCGCACGAGATGATCTTCGGCTTTGCCACGGCGGCGCTGGGCGGGTTCTTCCTGACCGCCGTGCCGAACTGGACGGGGGCCAAGGCCGCGCCGGAGCGGTTCATCGCGATCGTGTCGGGGCTGTGGCTGGCCGGACGCGTGGCGGTCTGGATGTCGGGCGTGCTGCCGCCGGTGCTGGTCGCCGTCATCGACCTTGCGTTCCTGCCGGTGCTGGGGGCCAAGGTGCTGACCCAGCTGCTGAAGCGTCCCAAGCCGCAGAACATGATGTTCCTGCTGCTGCTGACGCTGGTCTGGTGCGCGAACCTGCTGGTGCATCTTGACTGGGTCGGCTGGACCGGCACGGCCGGGCAGGGGCTGCGCGCGGGGCTGCTGGCGATCTGCGCGATGATCGCGGTGCTCGGGGGGCGGGTCACGCCCGCCTTCACGCGCAACGCCCTGCTGCGTGCCGATCCCGCCGCCGCCGTGCCCGCCTCGCGCCGCCCGCTTGAGGTGGCCGGGGTCGCGCTGCCGATCCTGACGGCCGCGCTGGTTCTGGTGGGCGCGCCGGATGTGCTGGCGGGCGCCGTTGCGCTGGCCGCGGGCATCGTGGCCGCGCTGCGGCTGTCGGGCTGGCGCACGCGGGCGACGCTGGGCGATCCGATCGTCTGGTCCCTGCATGCGGGTTACGCCATGCTGGCGCTGGGCCTGTTCATGTGGGGGCTGGCGGGCCTGGGCATCGGGTCCGAGGTCGGGGCCGTCCACGTCCTGGGCATCGGGGCTGTCGGCGGCATGACGCTGGCGGTGATGAGCCGCGCCAGCATCGGCCACTCCGGCCGGACCCTGCGCGCGCCGGGGCCGGTGGCGCTGGCCTATGCGCTGATCCCGCTGGCGGTGGCGCTGCGCTGGGCCGCAGCGACCTGGCCGGGCAGCCTCTATATCGCGGGCAATGTCGGCGCGGGGCTGCTGTGGATCGGCGGCTTTGCGCTTTACATCGTGGCGCTGTGGCCGATCTGGACGACGCAGCGTCCCACATCGCAGGGCGCCGCGTGATGCTGACCCGCCGCCGGTTCATGACGCTGGCGGCCTGCGCGGCCGCCGCGCCGGCCAGTGCCAGTGCCGGTGCCGGCGCCGCCCCGCACGAATGGCGCGGCGCGGCGCTGGGCGCCGACGTCACGCTGCGGGTGGATGGTGGCGACGCCCGCGCCGCGCGTGCCTTTTTCGCCGAAGCCGCGCGGGTGCTGCGCAGCATCGAGGACCGGTTCTCGCTTTACCGCGGGTCCGACCTGACGCGGCTGAATGCCTTGGGGCGGCTGGCGCACCCGTCGGACGACTTCACCGCGCTGCTGACGCTGGCAGGTCAGGTCCACGCCGCGACCGCCGGCGCGTTCGATCCGACCGTCCAGCCCCTCTGGCAGGCCCGGCGACTGGGCAGGGACGAAACCGCTGCCCGCGCGCTGGCCGGGTGGGACGGCGTTCGGATCGGCCCCGACGCGGTGATGCTGGACCGTCCGGGCATGGCGCTGACGCTGAACGGCATCGCGCAGGGCCACGCCGCCGACCGGCTGGCCGGGGTCGCGCGGCGGCGCGGGCTGACCCGGACCCTGATCGACACCGGCGAGATCCGCGGGCAGGGCGCACCCGGCTGGACCGCCGAGGTCGTGGCCCCCGGCGGCACCGCCCTACGGCGGCTGACGTTGCGGGACCGGGCGCTTGCGACCTCGGCGCCCTTCGGCACGCGCATCGGGCCGCAGGAAGACGGCGCGCATATCCTGGCGGCGGACGGCCGCGCGCCGCGCTGGTCGGTTGCGGCGATCAGCGCGCCCACCGCCGCCGTCGCGGATGCGCTGTCCACGGCCGCCGTGCTGATGGACGCGCCCGCCATCGAACACGCGCTGGCCGCATTCCCCGGCGCCCGGATCGAGGTGCTGTCGCCGCTGTGATGGTCCCCTGGGGCCACACCCGGCACAAAACCGGCGCGCCCACTGGACCTTTGACTTTCGTTAAGGTGGCATTTCACGGCATGGTTATCGGTATTGAACCAGAAACCGCTCGAAGGGACAGCCGCCATGCGCGACGTCATGACCAAGAGCATGGCCCGCAACGTCTTTTATGGCGGGTCATTGTTCTTCATAGCCATATTCCTGGCGTTGTCGGTGCATAGCCATATCTATGCGCGCACCGTATCCACCGACGAAACCCTGCTGACCGACAGCGTCGCGGCGGGCAAGCTGGTGTGGGAAAACAAGGCCTGCGTGAACTGCCACTCGCTGCTGGGCGAGGGCGCCTATTTCGCGCCCGAACTGGGCAACGTGATGAAGCGCTGGGGCGTCCAGGACGACCCCGCGGCCGCAATGGACACGCTGAAGTCGTGGATGGACGCGATGCCCACCGGGATCGAGGGTCGCCGCCAGATGCCCGGGTTCAACCTGACCGACGCCGAATATCGCGCCCTGGCCGATTTCCTGCTGTTCGTGGGCACGGTCAACACCCAGAACTGGCCGCCGAATGACGCGGGCTGAGGAGAGTAGAACGTCATGAAATACCACAGTCAACGCATCGCCTACGCCTATTTCGGCGTCGCGATGGCGCTTTTCGCGCTGCAGGTCACCTTCGGGCTGACAATGGGCTATCAGTACGTCAACCCGAACTTCCTGGCCGAGATCCTGCCCTTCAACATCGTGCGGATGCTGCACACCAACGCGCTGATCGTCTGGTTGCTGCTGGGGTTCTTCGGCTCGGCCTATTACCTGATCCCCGAAGAGGCAGAGCGCGAGATCCACTCGCCCATGCTGGCCTATCTGCAACTGGCAATCCTGACCGTCGGCACGCTGGGCGCGGTGCTGACCTATATCTTCAACTGGTTCGCCGGGAACTATTTCCTGGGCACCCAAGGGCGCGAGTTCCTGGAACAGCCCACCTGGGTCAAGGTGGGCATCACCGTGGCCGCCCTGATCTTCCTGTTCAACGTCACGATGACGGTGCTGAAAGGGCGCAAGACCGCGATTTCCAACGTCCTGCTGCTGGGGCTGTGGGGGCTGGCGCTGCTGTGGCTCTTTGCCTTCTACAACCCGCACAACATCGTGCTGGACAAGATGTACTGGTGGTATGTCGTCCATCTGTGGGTGGAAGGCGTCTGGGAACTGATCATGGCCTCGATCCTGGCGTTCCTGATGCTGAAGCTGACGGGCGTTGACCGCGAGGTCGTCGAAAAGTGGCTGTATGTCATCGTCGCCACCGCGCTGTTCTCGGGCATCCTGGGGACCGGGCACCACTATTACTGGATCGGGCTGCCGGCCTATTGGCAGTGGATCGGGTCGATCTTCTCGTCCTTCGAGATCGTGCCGTTCTTCGCGATGATGTCGTTCGCCTTCGTGATGGTCTGGAAGGGCCGCCGCGACCACCCCAACAAGGCGGCGCTGCTGTGGTCGCTGGGCTGTTCGGTTCTGGCGTTCTTCGGTGCGGGCGTCTGGGGGTTCCTGCACACGCTGCACGGGGTGAACTATTACACCCACGGCACGCAGATCACCGCGGCCCACGGGCACCTGGCGTTCTATGGCGCCTATGTCTGCCTGGTGCTGGCGATCATCACCTATGCGCTGCCGATCCTGCGCAACCGCGATCCCTATAACCAGGTGCTGAACATGGCGTCGTTCTGGCTGATGTCGGGTGGCATGCTGTTCATGACCTTTACCCTGACCTTCGCGGGCACGGTGCAGACCCACCTGCAGCGGGTGAACGGCGAGGCGTATATGGACGTGCAGGACCAGCTGGCCATCTTCTACTGGATGCGCTTCGGGTCGGGCGTCGCCGTCGTGCTGGGCGCGCTGCTGTTCATCTATTCCGTCCTTGTGGTGCGGCGCGAGGTGGTGCTGCCCGGTCCGGTGCAGACGCATCGTGACGACATGGCCCACCGGACCCCGGCGGAGTGATGGCGATGAACGCTCATGCGAAAACCGAGGGGGGGGCAGCCGCCCCCTTCTATCTTGCGCAGCGCGACGAGATCGCGGTGTTCGAGGCGGCGGCGGCCAACGACCTGCCGGTGCTGCTGAAGGGGCCGACCGGCTGCGGCAAGACGCGGTTCGTCAGCCACATGGCGGCGCGGCTGAACCGCCCGCTTTACACCGTCGCCTGCCACGACGATTTGTCGGCCGCGGACCTGATCGGGCGCTATCTGCTGAAGGGCGGCGAGACAGTCTGGGTGGACGGTCCGCTGACCCGCGCGGTGCGCGAGGGCGCGATCTGCTATCTGGACGAGGTGGTCGAGGCGCGCAAGGACGTGACCGTGGTCCTGCACCCGCTGACCGACGACCGCCGCATCCTGCCCATCGACCGCACCGGCGAGGAGCTTGAGGCCGCGCCGGGGTTCATGCTGGTCGCCAGCTACAACCCCGGCTACCAGAACATCCTCAAGACGCTGAAGCCGTCCACCCGCCAGCGTTTCCTGGCGATGGAGTTCGATTTTCCCGCGCCCGCGCAGGAAACCGCGATCGTCGTGCAGGAAAGCGGCCTGGACGAGGGGCGCGCCGCGGCGCTGGTCCGGCTGGCGGGCAAGCTGCGCGCGCTGAAGGGGCAGGATCTGGAAGAAGGCGTGTCCACCCGGCTGGTGGTCTATGCCGCGACGCTGATCGCCGGCGGCATGGACCTGAACCGCGCCGTGACCGCCGCCATGATCGAGCCGCTGACCGACGACGCCGACGTCAAGCGCGGCCTGGCCGATCTGGTCGTGGCCGTCTTCGGTTGAACCGCCGGGCCGGGGGGTTTCCACCCCCGGACCCCCGGAGGATATTTCTGCAAGGAAGAACATGGCCGCGCATCGCATCGACTGGCACGAGATCGAGCCGTGGGAACCCGAGGAAACCGTGGGCAAGCTGTGGCACGGCTGGGCCAGCGGCCTGGACCCGGTGCAGGTCCACGACGCGGCCCGCGTCGCGCTGACCGATGTGGCGGGGCGGCTGGCGGTGCTGTTCCGGGGCCTGGGCGGCGATCACGCGGTCGAGTTCCGCGCCAGCGCCGACCGCGCAAGCCGCCATCGCCTGAGCTGGCTGCGCAGGCTGGGAACCGAGGTCGAGGCCGTGCCGCAGGCGAGCTATGACGGCGGGATCCTGCGGCTGCCCGCGTCGCTTGCGCTGCTGCCCACGCCCGAGGCGAACGGAACGCTGTATCTGTGGCTGGCGGCGCTGGCGGCCCATGCCGTCCCCCCGGTCGCCACCGACGATCCGCTGGCGCGCGATCTGGCGCATCTGGCCGCGGCGCGCGCATCGGTCGCGGCGACGCTGGACGCCGCGCCGGGGCTGGCCGCGCTGCAGGGCGAACTGGCCGCGCTGGTGCTGGCCACGCGCCCCGCAGGCAAGCTGCCGCCCGACGAGGCGGCCGTCGAGGCGCTGGTCCGCGAAGCACTTGGCGATCCCGCGCCGCTGCCGCCGGGGGCGCAGGCCCTGCGGGCCGCCGATCCGGCGACGCTGCGCGCACCGCGCGGCTATCAGCCGATGCGCCCCGTGCCGCTGTGGATCGTGGCCGAGGACGGCTTCATCTCGGCCGGCGACCGGGTCGAGACGCGCGAGGCCGAGGGCGAGGCCGAGCAGTCGGGCGAACAGCCCGACAAGACCATCCGCGCCCGCCGCCGCAAGGCCGACGCCGCCGAACGCAAGGACAGCCTGATCCTGCACAAGTTCGAGGCGATCCTGAGCTGGGCCGAGTTCCTGAACCTCAATCGCCGGGTCGAGGATGACGACGACGACAGCGCCAAGAAGGCGGCCGATGACCAGGACGAGCTGGGACTGGGCCAGATCAGCAAGGCCCCCGCGACGCGGCTGAAGCTGCACCTCGACCTCGCCCCCGAGGACGTGGACCGCGAGGCGCTGTCGGGCGTCTTCACCTATCCCGAATGGGACGCGCGGTCCGGCCATTATCTGCCCGCGCACGCGCGGGTGCTGGATTCCGCCCCCGATGCGCCGCCGGACGGACCCGCCCCCTTCGACGACGCAGCCCGCCGCCGCATCCGCGCCGTGCGCCGACAGTTCGAGGCGATGCGCCCCGGCCGGGTCGTCACCACCGGCCACCGCGACGGCGAGGAGCTGGACCTTGACGCCACCGTGCGATCCCGCGTCGGCATCGCCGTGTCGGGCGAAGGATCGGACCGGATCTGGAAGCAGTCACGGCCGCAGAACCGCGACCTTGCGGTGTCGATCCTGCTGGATATCTCGCGGTCCACCGAAAGCGCGGTCACCGGGCGCTCTGTCATCGACATCGAGCGCGAGGCGCTGGCCGCGCTGGCCTGGGGGCTGGACGCCTGCGGCGATCAGGTCGCGGTGCAGGCGTTCTGCTCGCTGCGGCGCGACCGGGTCTTCGTCACGACGTGCAAGCGGTTCGACGAGCCGATGTCGGGGCTGATCGAACAGCGTATCGCCGCGCTGTCGCCGCGGTTCTATACACGGCTGGGCGCGGGCATCCGCCACGCCGCGGCCGGACTTGGCGCGCAGGGGCGCAGGCGGCGGCTGCTGCTGGTCATCACCGACGGCAAGCCCAACGACCTGGACCACTACGAAGGCCGCCACGGCATCGAGGACAGCGCAATGGCCGTGCGCGAGGCGCGCCGCATGGGCCACGCGGTCTTCGGCATCACCGTGGACCGCGACGGCAAGTCGTGGTTCCCGCGCATCTTCGGGCAGGGCGGCCATGCGCTGATCCCGCATCCCGACCGCCTGCCCGAGGCGCTGCCGCAGATCTATCGCCAGCTGGTCGGCGCATGACCGACGCGCCCGTCATCGAGCGTATCCCCGGCGACCTGATGATCTGGGTTCTGATTGTCAGCGAGCTGGCGGTGTTCGGCGCGGGGCTGCTGGTGTTCCTGGCGATCCGCCTGGGCGATCCGACGGGGTTCGCGGCGGCGCAGGACCAGTTGCACCGGGTGTCCGCCGGGATCAACACGGTGGTGCTGGTCACCTCGGGGTGGCTGGCGGCGCGCGCCGTGCGGTCTGCCGAGGATGGCCTGCGCGCCCCCGCGCGGCGCTGGCTGGGGCTGGCGGGCGCGCTGGGGGTGGTCTTCCTGATCCTGAAGGGCGTCGAATACGGCGATGCGCTGGACAAGGGCATCGGGTTCGAGACGCATGTCTTCTTCAGCTTCTACTGGATGCTGACACTGTTCCACGCGGCCCATGTGCTGGCCGGGATCATCATCCTGGCGCTGGTCGCCGTCCACGTGCGGCCCGATCACGTCGAGGCGGGGGCGCAGTTCTGGCACATGGTCGACCTGGTCTGGGTCGTCCTGTTCCCCATCATCTATCTGCTGCGATGAGGGACGATCTGACCCGCGCCTGGGTGGCGCTGATCGCGCTGTCCGCCGCATCGACCCTGCTGGCGGTGGTGGTCCCGCGGGGGACCGGGTCGGCGGCGGTGGGGGCCGCGATCCTTGCCCTGTCGTGGTTCAAGGCGCGGGTGATCCTGCGCCGCTATCTGGGGCTGGCGGCGGTGCCCGCCATCGGGCGCGGGTTCGACCTGGTGCTGGCGCTGTTCATGCTGGGCGCGCTTGGCCTGTATCTGGCGGCCTGAGGCGGGCGCCTGCGGCCCGGTCACTTCATCCAGGCCTTGCCCGGATCCTCGTTGGTCAGGTCGCGCAGCACGTCCAGGTCGTCGATGTGGGCGACGCTGGATTCGACCCGGACGCCATAGTCGCGCAGCCGACCGAAGGCGCGTGACAGGCTTTCCGGCTTCATCCCAAGGCGGCCGGCGATCAGGGTCTTGTTATAGGGCATCGACACCGAACACCCGCCCTGTTCGCAGGCGGCCAGATCGACCAGGAACTCGGCCACGCGCTGGACGCCCGACCGCGCCTTGAGCTGTTCGACCTGCGACACCAGCGCCTGCAGATGCACATAGGTCGACGCCAGCAGGGCGATGGCCAGTTCCGGTTCCTCGCGCATCTGCCGGCGCAGCCGCGCGGCATCTATCCGCAGCAGGGTCGTGTCGGTCGTCGCCTCGGCCGACACGGGATAGGGCAGGTCGCGCAGGGCCACCGCCTCGCCGAAGGTGCGGCCGCGGGTCACGACCATCACCACCGCCTCGGCCCCGCTGGGGGCGATGCGGTAAAGCTTGACCCATCCGTCGATGACCACATACAGCGCCAGCGCCGGCTCGCCCTGCAGAAAGATGGTGCTGCCGGCCGGATAGTCCTGGGTGTGGGAAAACTCCAGCACCCGGTCGCGCAGGGGTTCCGAAAGGCCGGCAAGGATCGGGGTTCCAAGCGCGATCCGCAGCATCTCGGCTTTCATGTCTCGTCCTGTCGATGGGCCCGGTTGCCGACAGTCACCATGTTTGTTGTAGAAGCACAACCTGAAAGCCGGGGATCAACCCGTTGCCTGGATTGCCGCTGGCGGCCCGGCCCGCTGAACCCCGGGCTGGGGACGCCATGTCGGCGCGCGTGCGAAAGCGGCCGCCGCGTCTATCGCCTCACGGGTGCGCTGTTCTTCGGCGCGGCCGCGTTCATCGGGTCGGTGCTGGACCGCAGCAGGGACACTCACCGGCGATGGCAATTCAACTGTCGGCCGTGCCGCCTATGGATTCCATCGCCGACAACGTGATCGCGGGCAGGTTCCGACCGCGCGGCCTCGCGCTGGGGATATCGGGGCCAGCCGCCCGGCGCGCCGCCTGCTGCTGACCCAATGCCTGGCCCGCCGCACTGCGCCCGTGACCCTACGCTAGCGGACGCGCTGGCGCGGATCGGGCGCGGGCCGGGCGCGGCGGGGAAGCAGGCCGGGCGCCTAGCTTTCCGACCGCATCCCCAGCGTGCGGCCCAGCCGCGATGCGGCCAGCTCGCCGATCAGGCCGCGGCGGAACAGCAGCACGCAGGCCATGAACACAACCCCGGTGATGATCGTCACGGGAATGTCCGATGTCGCCAGATAGTTCTGCAGCGTCACCACCAGCCCCGCGCCCACGATGGGGCCAAGCAACGTGCCGATGCCGCCCAGAAGGGTCATCAGGATCACCTCGCCCGACATCTGCCAGGTCACGTCGGTCAGCGTCGCGAATTGGAAGATCAGCGCCTTGATGGCGCCCGCCAGCCCGGCCAGCGCCGCCGACATGACGAAGGCCCCCAGTTTGTAGCGCGCGACCGAATAGCCCAGCGAGATGGCGCGCTGTTCGTTTTCGCGGATCGCCTTCAGGATCATGCCGAAGGGCGAGTTGACGAAGCGCCAGATGATGAACAGCCCCAGCATGAAGACCGCCAGCACGAAGTAATACATTGTCATCGTCCGGCCGAGGTCGATCACGCCGAACAGCATCCCGCGCGGCACGGACTGGATCCCGTCCTCGCCATGCGTGAAGGGCATCTGGACGCAGGCGAAAAAGAACATCTGCGACAGCGCCAGCGTGATCATGGCGAAATAGATGCCCTGCCGGCGGATGGCGATCGCGCCGATCACCAGCCCCAGCCCCGCCGCGCCGAGGACGCCCAGAAGGATGCCCATTTCCGGGGACCAGCCCCATTCCTTGACCGCGTGGGCGGTGAAATAGGACGCCCCCCCAAAGAACGCGGCATGGCCAAAGCTGAGCAGCCCGGTATAGCCCAGCAGCAGGTTGAACGCCGAGGCGAACAGCGCAAAGGCCAGCAGCTTCATCAGGAAGATCGGGTAAAGCAGCATCGGCGCGATCAGCAGCGCCGCCAGCAGCACCGCCATCAGCGCCAGCTGAATCTGTCCGCTGCGCGCGTGGGCCTGGACGTGGCCGGTCGCGATGGGTTCGGATTTCCCGGCCATGTCAGGCATCCTTTCCGAAAAGTCCCGCGGGCCGCAGGATCAGCACGATGGCCATGATGACAAAGATCACGATGTTGGACGCCTCGGGGTAGAAGACCTTGGTCAGCCCTTCGATCACGCCAAGCATATAGCCGGTGACGATGGCGCCGAGGATGGACCCCATGCCGCCGACCACGACCACGGCAAAGACGATGATGATGAGGTTAGACCCCATCAGCGGGCTGACCTGATAGATGGGTGCCGCCAGCACCCCCGCAAATGCGGCCAGACCGGCCCCCAGCGCATAGGTCAGGGTCAGCAGCACGGGCACGTTGACGCCGAACGACTGCACCAGCACCGGGTTTTCCGTCGCGGCGCGCAGATAGGCGCCCAGCTTGGTCTTTTCGATCAGCAGCCACACCGCGATGCAGACCGCCAGCGAGGCGACGACCACCCAGCCGCGATAGACCGGCAGGAACATGAAGCCCAGGTTCACCGCCCCGGTCAGCTGCGCGGGCGCCGCATAGGGCTTGCCCGAGGCGCCGAAGAAATAGCGGAACGTGCCTTCGACCGCCAGCGCGAGGCCGAAGGTGAACAGCAGCCCGTAGAGGTGATCGAGCTTGTAAAGCCGCGACAGCATGGTGCGTTCGACCACCGCCGCGAACAGCCCGACGATGACCGGCGCGAGGATCAGCGCCAGCCAATAGTTGACGCCGCCGACCGTCAGCAGCAGCAACGCGGCGAAGGCGCCCAGCATGTATTGCGCGCCGTGGGCAAAGTTGATGACGCGCAGCAGCCCGAAGATGACGGCCAGCCCCAGCGACAGCAGCGCATAGAACGACCCGTTGATCAGCCCGACCAGCAGCTGCCCCATCAGGGCCTGGACCGGGATTCCGAAGATCATCGTCATGTCAGACCCCCAGCTTTTCGTGCAGCATGCCCATGCGGGCGTCCAGTTCGCCGACCGGGAACTCCTGCGTCATGACGCCGTGGTCCATGACATAGAACCGGTCCGCCACCTTGGATGCGAAGCGGAAGTTCTGTTCCACCAGCACCACCGTCATGCCGCGCGCCTTCAGCGTGCGCAGCACGTCGCCGATGGCCTGGATGATGACGGGGGCCAGCCCCTCGGTCGGCTCGTCCAACAGCAGGCAGCGCGCGCCCGTGCGCAGGATGCGCGCCATCGCCAGCATCTGCTGTTCGCCGCCCGACAGCTTGGTGCCGGGGCTGTTGCGGCGTTCCTTGAGGTTCGGGAACAGCTCGTGGATTTCCGCGATGCTCATCCCGCCCGGCGCGGTGACGGGGGGCAGCATCAGGTTTTCCTCGACCGTGAGGGTGGCGAAGATGCCGCGTTCCTCGGGGACGAAACCCAGGCCCGCGCGGGCGGTGCGGTGCAGCGGCATCGCCAGCACGTCCTGGCCGGCAAAGTCGATGCGGCCCGTGCGCTTGCGCACGATGCCCATGATCGACCGCAGGGTGGTGGTCTTGCCCATGCCGTTGCGGCCCAGGATGCAGACCGTCTCACCCTCGGCCACGGTCATGTTCACGCCATGCAGCACATGGCTTTCGCCATACCAGGCGTTGAGGTCCGAGACCTGAAGCAGGGGGGTCATGCGTCGGTTCCCATATAGGCGGTGCGGACGCGCGGGTCCGCCGCGACCGTGGCATAGTCGCCGCGGGCAAGGATCTCGCCGCGCTGCAGGACCGTCACCTCGTCGCAGATGTCGGCCACGACCGACAGATTGTGTTCGACCATCAGCACGGCGCGGCTGCGCGCCACCTCGCGGATGATGGCGGCGACCATCTGCACGTCCTCGTGGCCCATGCCGGCCATCGGTTCGTCCAGCAGCAGCACCTGCGGGTCCAGCGCCAGCGTCGTCGCGATTTCCAGCACGCGCTTGCGGCCATAGGACAGATCGGCGGCGCGGTGGTCGCGCCAGGGGGTCAGCCCCAGTTCGTCGATCAGGGCGCCCGCGCGGTCGTTCAGCACGTCCAGCGCCGACAGTGGCCGCCAGAACTGCACATGCAGGTCGGCCGGCCGCTGCAGCGCGATGCGGATGTTGTCCAGCACCGTCAGATGCGGGAACACCGCCGAGATCTGGAACGACCGCACCAGCCCCATGCGCGCGACGGCGTCGGGCGCCATGCGGGTGATGTCGGTGCCCATCAGCGTGATCTGCCCGCGGGTCGGCTGCAGGAACTTGGTCAGCAGGTTGAACACGGTGGTCTTGCCGGCCCCGTTGGGGCCGATCAGCGCGTGGATGCGGGCGTGATGCACGTCCAGATCCACGTTGTTGACGGCGGTGAACCCGGCGAAATCGCGGCCCAGACCGCGGGCGGAAAGCACCACCCGCGGTTCGGCCGTCAAGGCGGCGTCGGTCATGCTGTCACTGAACCAGCGGGCAGCCCGACTTGGCGGGGTCCAGATACGCCTGGTCGCCGGGGATGGTGGCCGCGACGTTGAAGTAATCCCACTCGGTCTTGACGTCCTCGGGCTTTTTCACCTCGAGCAGATAGACGTCCGAGATCATGCGCCCGTTCGGCGCGACCTTGCCGCCGTTGGCGAAGATGTCGTCGACCGGCATCTCGTGCATCTTGGCGGCGACGGCCTCGGTCTCGTCGGTGCCGGCGGCCTCGATCGCGCGCAGGTAATGCATCACGCCCGAATACGTCCCGGCATGGATCATGTTCGGCATGGCGCCGGTGCGTTCCATCATGCGCTTGCCGAACTCGGCCGTTTCGGGCGTGCGGTTCCAGTAAAAGCTTTCGGTCAGCGTCAGCCCCTGCGCCGCCTCGATCCCCAGCCCGTGGACCTCGGCCAGGGTGAACAGCAGCGCGGCTAGCTTTTGCCCGCCTTGCGTGATGCCGAACTCGGACGCCTGCTTGATGGCGTTCTGGGTGTCCAGCCCCGCGTTGGCGAGGCCGATCACCTTGGCCCCCGACGACTGCCCCTGCAGCAGGAAGGACGAGAAATCGGTCGTCGCCAGCGGATGCTTGACCGCGCCGACCACGGTGCCGCCCTTTTCCTTGACGATGGCAGCGGTGTTCTCCTCCAGCGAATAGCCGAAGGCATAGTCGGCGGTCAGGAAGAACCACGAATCCCCGCCCTGTTCGACCAGCGCGCCGCCGGTGCCCACGGCCAGCGCGTGGGTGTCATAGGCCCAATGGAAGCCATAGGGCGAACAGGCCTTGCCGGTCAGGTCGGTGGTCGCCGCGCCGGTCACAAGGTCGATCTTTTTCTTTTCCTGCGACAGCGCCTGCACCGCCAGCGCCACCGACGAGGTGGTCAGCTCCATGATCGCATCGACCTGCTCGGTGTCGTACCACTGCCGCGCGATGTTGGACGCGATGTCGGCCTTGTTCTGGTGGTCGGCGTCGACGACCTCGATCGGCATGTCCAGCACCTTGCCGCCGAAATCCTCGACCGCCATCTTGGCGGCCTCGACCGAGAACTTGCCGCCAAAGTCCGCGTAGACGCCGGACTGGTCGTTCAGGATGCCGATCTTGACCTTGCCGTCCGAAACCTCGGCCAAGGCAGGCGTGGTCAACAGGGCCGCCGCGGCGGCCGAGAGCAGAAGTCGCGTCATTCTTGTTCCTCCCTGCGGGCGGCGGCGACGAGCCCGCGCGCCCTGTGGCCAGACGTTGCGGCAGACCGCCGCAGGATGCAACTGTCCAGTGCCTGTCGGAAAGCACATGCGGGCGGGGGCGGGTTGTCAGGACCGCCGCGCTGCGCCACAACGTTGAAAAAGCCCTTGGGACACGCGAAGATGACCGACATTTCCGTCAGCGAGCGCAGGCTGATCGCCGCGCTGGATCGTCTTGACTATGCGGTCGAACGCGCCGCCGCGCGGCTGGCCGCGCAGGCCGCGGCCGTTCCCCCCGCGGCCCCGGTGCCCGAGGCGCCATTGTCCGACGGCGTCGCCGCCCTGCACGACCGCCAGGCAGCCACGCTTGAGGCGCTGCAGATGCGGCTGGCCGAGGCGCACGAGCATCTGGCCGGCGCGGGCGAGCAGGCGGCGCGGCTGGCCGCCGCCAACGACGGGCTGGCCAGCGCGAACCGGGCGCTGATCGAGGCCGCCAGCGACTGGGCGGGCAGGGGGCCGGACGCCGTCGCCGCCGCCCTGAACGCCGAGATCGAATCGCTGCGCGCCGGCCGCGCCGCCGAGATCGCCCAAATGGGCGAGATACTGGACGCGCTGGACCGGATGCTGGGCGTGACCGCGCCGCGTCCCCGTCCCCTGCCGCGCCGCGCTGGCGGCGGGGCCGGGCCTGCGGCGGCGGCGGCGATCGCGGGCGAGGACGACGCCGCCGGCACCGCGCCCCCGGCGTTCCGCCCGGCCGGGACGCGCGCCGAACCCGCGCCCGACGCACTGGCCGCCGATGCACTGGCCGCCGATGAACCCGTCGCGCGCGCCGAGCTGGTGGTTGAACGCGACGACGCCGACCTGCTGGGCGGCGCCTACGGGGACGACCCCGACGACCTGTCCGACCCCGATCCCGATGCCGATCCCGACGAGGAGCGCCGCTGATGCCGACTGTCGAATTCACCATCGGCCACAAGGAATACACCCTGTCCTGCCAGGAGGGAGAGGAGCGGCTGCTGCGCCGCGCCGCGGGCATGCTGGACGCCGAGGCGCGCGCCATCCTGGACCAGGCCGGGCGCATGCCGGAACCGCGGCTGCTGCTGCTGGCCGGGCTGATGCTGGCCGACCGCACATCCGCGCTTGAGGATCGGGCCGCCAGCGCCGAACGCGAACTGGCGCGGCTGAAGGCCAACCCGCCCCGGGTCGAGGTGCCGGTGATCCCGGCCGCGCTGGCCGAGGGGATGGCGGAACTGGCCGCCCGCGCCGAGTCGCTGGCCGACAAGGCCGAGGACCGGCTGGAGGGCTGATCCCGCGCGGGGAAACCCGGCCCGCCCCCGCGGCGTTGAGGCCCCGTTCACCACGGACAGGCAGGAGGGGGCGGTCATGGCGTCGCGCGCGATCTGGAAGGGGCAGCTGCGCCTGTCGCTGGTGGCGATCCCGATCGAGATCCACAGCGCCACCAAGACCGGCCGCCGGGTCAGCTTTCGCCAGATCCACGGCCCGACCGGCAAGCCCGTGAACTATGAAAAGGTCGTGGCGGGCGTGGGTCCGGTCGACAAGGACGACATCCTCAAGGGCTATGCGCTTGGCGACAACGAATATTTGCTGATCGAGCCGGAGGAGATCGACGCGATCAAGCTTGAGACGAAAAAGACCTTCGAGCTGGTGCAGTTCGTCGGCGCCTGCGAAATCTCGCCCCTGTATTATGCGCAGCCTTATTACATCGTGCCGACCGACGAACTGGCCGAGGACGCCTATCGCGTCGTGCGCGACGCGCTGCGCAAGTCCGAAAAGGTCGGGCTGGGGCAGCTGACCGTCCACGGCCGCGAACAGCTGTGCGCGGTGCGCCCCTGCGGCGACGGGCTGCTGATGGAAACGCTGTTCTATGCCGACGAGATCAAGGACGCCGAGCCGCTGTTTTCCGGGATCGAGGACGAGCCGGCCGACGACGAGCTGCTGGCGGTGGCCGAACAGCTGATCGCCCGCAAGACCGCGCCCTTCGACGCGGCGGCGTTCACCGACCATTACGACAAGGCGCTGCGCGCGCTGATCGAGGACAAGCGCAAGGGCCGCGCCCCCCGCGTCACCACCGAAGGCAGCGCCCGCCCGTCCGCCGACAACGTCGTGGACCTGATGCAGGCGCTGAAGGAAAGCCTGAAGGCGTCGGGCGGGGCCGAGCCGAAATCCAGGGCCAAGGCGCCAGCCCGCAAGACCGCCGCCCGCAAGACGCCCGAACCCGAGGACCAGCCCGAGGACAAGCCCGCGCCCCGGCGCTCCGGCCGCAAGGCGGGCTGATTGGCTGCCCGGTCGCATCCGCGCCTGGCGACCTATCGCGCCAAGCGCGATCCCGGCGCCACGCCCGAGCCATTCGACGCGGGCGCGCCGTCGCCGGGCGCGCTGCGCTATTCGATGCAAAAGCACGACGCGACGCGCCTGCACTGGGATCTGCGGCTGGAATGGGACGGGGTGCTGCTGAGCTGGGCGGTGACGCGCGGCCCCTCGCTCGACCCGGCCGACAAGCGGCTGGCGGTCAGGACCGAGGATCACCCGATCAGCTATCTGACCTTCGAGGGCACGATCCCAAAGGGCCAGTATGGCGGCGGCACCGTCATGCTGTGGGATCTGGGCCACTGGCGCCCGGTGATCGAGGTGGGCGCGGGGCTGGCCAAGGGGCATCTGCGGTTCCAGCTTTACGGCCGCCGGATGACCGGCCTGTGGGATCTGGTCCGGGTCAAGGGCAAGCCGCGCGAGCGGGCCGAGAACTGGCTGATGGTCAAGGCCGACGATGCCGCGGCCCACCAGCCCGACCCGGTGGCGCGTCATGTCCGCAGCGTCTCGACCGGGCGCGAGATGGCCGCCATCGCCGCCGCCGACGCGCCCGCCGCACCCCGCGACGACCTGCTGCCGCTGCCCCGCGCGCCGGGGCCGATGCTGCCCAGGCTGGTGACGGCGGCGCCCTCGGGCGGCGACTGGCTGCACGAGCTGAAGATCGACGGCTATCGCGGCATGGTCCGGCTGGGGCAGGGCGGCCCGCGCATCCTGACCCGCAACGGACTGGACTGGACCGACCGCTTTTCGCCCCTGCTGCCAGCACTGGCCGAACTGCCGGCGCGGTCGGCGGTGATCGACGGAGAGATCGTTGCGGGCGCGGGCCGCCACGGGTTTTCGGCGCTGCAACAGGCGATCACCGACGGCGGCCCGTTCGGCTATGTCGCCTTTGACCTGCTGGCGCTGGACGGCGACGACCTGACCCGGCGCCCGCTGACGGATCGCCGGGCGGCGCTGGAACGGCTGCTGGCCGACGTGCCGCCGCTGGGGCTGATCGACCTGTCCACCGCCATCGCGGGCGACGGCGCGTCGGCGCTGTCGGCAATCTGCGCCGCGGGCGGCGAGGGGATCGTCAGCAAGCGTGCCGGATCGACCTATCGCGCCGGGCGGGCGGACAGCTGGCGCAAGACGAAATGCGAGACCCGCACGGCCTTCGCGGTGATCGGCTGGCTGCCCTCGGACAGTCCGGGGCGGCCGTTTTCATCGCTGCTGCTGGCCAGCGCCGAAGAGGGCGGCTGGCGCTATCGCGGCAAGGTCGGCACCGGGTTCCCGGCCGCGGTGCAGGATGATCTGGCCGCCCGCATGGCCCCGCTGGCGCGCAAGACCGCCGCCGCCGACGTGCCGCGCAGCGAGGCGCGGGGCGCGCGCTGGGTCGAGCCGTCGCTGATGGCCGAAGTGCGCTATGCCGGGCTGACCGCCGACGAGTTGCTGCGCCATGCCAGCTTTCAGGGACTGCGCGAGGACAAGATGCCCCCCGGACCGCCGAAGGCCGCCAGACCGGCACCCGCCACCGCCCGCGTCGCCAAGGGGCGGGCGACATCGGGGCCAAAGGTCGCGGGCGTCACCATCACCAGCCCCGACCGGGTGGTGTTCCCCGACGCGGGCGTGACCAAGGCGCGGGTGGCCGAATACTTTGCCGCCGCCGCGCCCCTGATGCTGCCCCATGCCGCCGACCGCCCGCTGTCGCTGGTCCGCCTGCCCGAGGGGGTCGGCGGCGAGAGCTTTTTCCAGAAACACGCGGGCAAGGGGTTCCCCGCTCAGGTCCGGCTGGCGCCCCTGCCGGGCGAGGACGAGCCGGCGATGTATGTGGCCGACGCCGCCGGTCTGGTCGCCGCAGCCCAGATGGGCACGGTCGAGTTCCACATCCGCGGCACCCGTCGGGACCGGCCCGACCGTCCCGACCGGCTGGTGTTCGACCTCGACCCCGACGAATCGCTGGGGTTCGCCGATGTGCGCCGCGCGGCCCGCGACCTGCGCGACAGGCTGGACGGGCTGGAGCTGCCAAGCTGGCCGATGGTCACCGGCGGCAAAGGCATCCACGTCGTCTGCGACCTGCGCCGCACCGTGGGGTGGGAGACGGTGACCCTGTTCTCGCGCACGCTGGCCACGCTGATGTCGGCCGAGGAACCGGACCGCTTCGTCGCCGTCATGTCCAAGGCGAAACGGCAGGGCCGCATCTTCATCGACTGGCTGCGCAACGAGCCGCAATCGACGGCGATCAGCCCGTTTTCGCTGCGCGCGCGCGCCGGTGCGCGCGTCGCCATGCCGGTGTCGTGGCGGGTGCTGGACACGCTGAAGGGGGCCGACGCCTTTGACATCGGGAATGCGCTGGAACAGGCTGCGACGGTCGCACCCGAACGGCCCCGCCCCGTGGCGCTGGACAAGGCGGTTCGGGCGCTGGTGACATGACGGCAGCTGTCCGGGGCGCCTGCGATGTCACGAAGATGACACATTGGCGTCGCATGGTCGTCACGCCGCGGACCTAGAGACCCACTGGCAAACATGCCTTCAAGGAGCCTCTCATGAGCATGATGAAGATGACCGCCTCGGCTTTTGCGATGGTGGCGGTGTCCGCCACCGCCGCCGCCGCGCGCGAGAACGTGCAGGTTGCCGGCTCGTCCACCGTTCTGCCCTATGCAACCATCGTGGCCGAGGCGTTCGCCGAGAACATGGATTTCCCCGCCCCGGTCGTCGAAAGCGGCGGCTCGTCCGCGGGGCTGAAGCAGTTCTGCGAAGGCGTGGGCCAGAACACCGTCGACGTCGCGAACTCGTCGCGCCCGATCCGCGAGGCCGAGTTGGCCACCTGCAAGGAAAACGGCGTCGCCAACATCATGGAAGTCCGCTTCGGCTATGACGGCATCGTCTTTGCGTCCGACATCAACGGCGGCGATTTCGCGCTGACGCCCAAGGACGTGTTCACGGCGCTGGCCAAGCAGGTGGTCGTCGACGGTCAGGTGGTCGCGAACCCGGCGACCAGATGGAGCGAGGTGAACCCCGCGCTGCCCGACCAGGAGATCATGGTCTTCGTTCCCGGCACCAAGCACGGCACCCGTGAAGTGTTCGAGGAAAAGGTCATGACCGTGGGCTGCGAGGAGGCCGGCGCGCTGGCGGCCCTGACCGCTGCCAGCGGCGGGGACGAGGACAAGGCCGAGGCCGCCTGCATGACGCTGCGCACCGACGGCCGGTCGGTCGATATCGACGGCGACTATACCGAGACGCTGGCCCGTATCGATTCGAACAAGGCGGGCATCGGCGTCTTCGGCCTGTCATTCTATGAAAACAACACCGACAAGCTGAAGGTCGCCACGATCAACGGCGTCACCCCCTCGACCGAGACCATCGCCAAGGGCGAATACCCGGTGTCCCGTCCGTTGTTCTTCTATGTGAAAAAGGACCACATCGGGACCATTCCGGGCCTGCAGGAATACGCCGATTTCTTCGTGTCGGACGCGATGGCCGGTCCCGGCGGCCCGCTGGCGAACTATGGCCTGGTGCCCGACCCGGAACTGGCCGCCGTGCAGGCCGCCGTGGCCGAGGGCGCGACGGTCACGATGCCCTAAGGCGCGGGGCGCGCGCGAACGGGGTGGGCCGCAAGGCCCGCCCCTCACCGGCGGCCGACCAGTCCCGACCCGCCCCACCGCGCCAAGGGCCGTTGCCCCGGCCCGCGTGTTCGTCCAAGACCCGATCTAACCGGACCCTGTCCCGTCCCAAGAACCCGCTGCGCGAGGACCGATGCCGCCCTTCTGGATCATGATCGTCATCCTCGGTGCGGCCGTGCTGGGCTATGCGCTGGGCCGGGGGCGCGCCGTCCGGGCGGTGTCGGGCAACACGCGGCTGCTGCACTCGCGCCCGAACTATTACGGCTGGAACGTCGCGCTGCTGACGGCGGTGCCGTCGCTGGCGCTGCTGCTGGCGGGCGTGCTGGCGCAGCCGGTGATCGGCGGCGAGGATAGGGCGCCCTCGAACGGCGGCGTGTTCGCCGGCGTCGTGCTGGTCGTGGCGCTGGCCGGGATGGCGCTGGCCCTGACCCGCACCACGCCTGCGTTCCGCGCCCGCAACGTTGTCGAGCGGGTGATCCGCGGCATGCTGATCCTGTGTTCGCTGATCGCCATCGCCACCACCGTCGGCATCGTGCTGTCGCTGGTGTTCGAATCGCTCAACTTCTTTCGCCTGTATCCCTGGCAGGATTTCTTCTTCGGCACGGAATGGACGCCCAGCTTTGGCGGCGGGTCGGAACTGGGCATCCTGCCGCTGCTGTGGGGAACGCTGTATATTTCGGTCATCGCGCTGCTGGTGGCGGTGCCGGTCGGGCTGTTCGCCGCCATCTACATGTCGGAATACGCAAGCAAGCGGGTCCGGTCCATCGTCAAGCCCGCCATCGAGGTTCTGGCCGGCATCCCGACCATCGTCTATGGCCTGTTCGCCCTTGTCACCGTCGGCCCGCTGATCCGCGACTGGCTGGCCCAGCCGATGGGCTTGGGCAACAGCGCGTCGTCGGTGATGACGGCGGGGCTGGTCATGGGGATGATGCTGATCCCGTTCGTCAGCTCGCTGTCGGACGACATCATCAACGCCGTGCCGCAGTCGCTGCGCGACGGGTCGCTGGCGCTGGGGTCCACGCCGTCCGAAACCATCCGGCAGGTCGTGCTGCCGGCGGCGCTGCCGGGGATCGTCGGCGCGGTGCTGCTGGCGGCGTCCCGCGCCATCGGCGAGACGATGATCGTCGTCATGGGCGCGGGCGCGATGGCCCGCATCAGTCCCAACCCGTTCGAGGCGATGACCACCATCACCGTCAAGATCGTGGGGCAGCTGACCGGCGACAACGATTTCGCCAGCCCCGAGACGCTGGTCGCCTTTGCGCTTGGGCTGACGCTGTTCGTCATCACGCTGGGGCTGAACGTGTTCGCGCTGTATATCGTGCGCAAATACCGGGAACAGTACGAATGACCGACGCGACATCGAACCTGCCCCGTCCGGTGCCGGGCGCCGGTCCGCAGCCGAAATCGCTGCTGACGGTGGACGCCCGCACCCGCCGCCGCAATGCCGCCGAAAAGCGGTTCCGCGCCTATGGAATCCTGGCCATCGCCGCGGCCATGCTGGCGCTGGCGTTCCTGCTGTTCACCATCCTGCGCGACGGCTCCAGCGCGTTCTTCCAGACCTATGCCCGCATCCCGATGACCATCGAGGCGTCGGTCGTCGACCCCAAGGGCAACCGCGACCCGGCCGAAATGGCCAAGACGCTGACCACGTCTTATAACCGGATCCTGCAGGACTCGCTGGCGGATTTCATCAAGACCAACGGCATCGCGGTCGAGGGGCTGGATGACGACGACCTGGCGGGGTTCTTTTCCGGGCAGGCGCGCGCCGACATGCGCTGGGCTGTGCTGGCCGATCCGTCGCTGGTCGGGCAGGTGATCGATGTGCCGGTCCTGACCTCGTCGCGCGTCGACGGGATGTTCAAGGGCCGCGTCACGCGCGAATCCGCGGCGCTGGACGGCAAGACCTCGGTCGCGCAGTTCGATCTGGCGATGGCGCTGGCCGACAGCGGGCACCTGAAGACCCGGTTCAACTGGGACTTCATCACCGGGACCGACAGTTCCGACACAAGGCCCGAAAGCGCGGGGCTGGGCGTCGCGATCATCGGGTCGGCCTATATGATGCTGATCGTGCTGGTGCTGGCGCTGCCCATCGGGGTCGCGACGTCGATCTATCTCGAGGAGTTTGCGCCAAAAAACAGGCTGACCGACATCATCGAGGTCAACATCTCGAACCTGGCCGCCGTGCCGTCGATCGTGTTCGGCATCCTGGGGCTGGCCGCGTTCATCAACGTCGTGGGCCTGCCGCGGTCGGCGCCCGTCGTGGGCGGGCTGGTGCTGACGCTGATGACGCTGCCCACGATCATCATCGCCACCCGTGCCGCGCTGCGGGCGGTGCCGCCGTCGATCCGGGACGCGGCGCTGGGGGTCGGGGCCTCGCGGATGCAGACGGTGTTCCACCACGTCCTGCCGCTGGCGATGCCCGGCATCCTGACCGGCACGATCATCGGGCTGGCGCAGGCGCTGGGGGAAACCGCGCCCCTGATGCTGATCGGCATGGTTGCGTTCGTCACCACCTATCCCTCGGCCCCGCCGCAGGGGCTGTTCGACCCCGCATCGGCGCTGCCGGTGCAGGTGTTCAACTGGACGCAGCGGGCCGACCCCGCGTTCTTTGAACGCGCCTCAGGCGCGATCATCGTGCTGCTGGCCTTCATGCTGGCGATGAACCTGCTTGCCATCTTCCTGCGCCGCCGGTTCGAGCGCCGCTGGTAAGGGGTCCACAGGAGCCATAGTTATGAACAACATGTATCTGGCGGAGAGAACCGTGCACACCCAGGCCCAGCCGATCAAGTTCAGGTGCAGCGACGTGCAGGTCTGGTATGGCGAAAAGCACGCGCTGAAGGACGTCAGCGTCGATCTGCAGGACAAGACCGTCACCGCCTTCATCGGCCCGTCGGGCTGCGGCAAGTCCACCTTCCTGCGCTGCCTGAACCGGATGAACGACACCATCCCGGTGGCGCGCGTGACGGGGCAGATGCTGCTGGACGGCGACGACATCTATGACCGCCGCGTGGACCCGGTGCAGCTGCGCGCCCGCGTCGGCATGGTCTTCCAGAAGCCCAACCCGTTCCCCAAGTCGATCTATGACAACGTGGCCTATGGCCCCAAGATCCACGGGCTGGCCCGCAACAAGGCCGAGCTTGACGGCGTCGTCGAACAGGCGCTGCGCGGTGCGGCGCTGTGGGACGAGGTCAAGGACCGCCTGCACGAATCCGGCACCGGCCTGTCGGGCGGCCAGCAGCAGCGGCTGTGCATCGCCCGCGCCGTCGCCACCGCCCCCGAGGTGCTGCTGATGGACGAGCCGTGTTCCGCCCTTGACCCGATCGCCACCGCGCAGGTCGAGGAGTTGATCGACGAGCTGCGCGAGCAGTTCTCGGTCGTGATCGTCACCCATTCCATGCAGCAGGCCGCGCGCGTCAGCCAGAAGACGGCGTTCTTTCACCTGGGCCATCTGGTCGAATACGGATCGACCGACGACATTTTCACCCGGCCGCAGGATCCGCGGACGGAAAGCTATATCTCGGGCCGGATCGGCTGATCCACGACATTCAACACGAAGGGGGAAAGCCATGATCGGGGACAAGCACATCGTTTCGGCCTTTGACCGGGATCTGGAAACCGTCCAGGCGCTGGTGGTCAGGATGGGCGGCATGGTCGAAAGCGCCATCGCGGACGCGGCCGTTGCGCTGGAAACCCGCGACGAGGAACTGGCCGAGGATGTCCGCCGCCGCGACCGCGGCATCGACGAGCTTGAGGTCCAGATCAACGAAGAGGCCGCGCGCCTGATCGCGCTGCGCGCGCCGCGCGCCACCGACCTGCGGCTGGTGCTGTCGGTCATCAAGATTTCGGCCAGCCTGGAACGCGTGGGCGACTATGCCAAGAACATCGCCAAGCGGACGCATGTCCTGGCCCAGATGAACGTGGTCGAGGGCGCCGGCATGGCGCTGCGGCGCATGGCGCAGGCGGTCGAGACGATGATGCGGGACGCGCTGGACAGCTATGTCCACCGCGACGCGGCGCTGGCCGCCGACGTGCGCGCCCGCGACCTTGAGGTGGACCAGATGTACAACGCGCTGTTCCGCGAGTTCCTGACCTACATGATGGAAGACCCGCGCAACATCTCGGCCTGCATGCACCTGCATTTCATCGCCAAGAACATCGAGCGGATGGGCGACCACGCCACGTCCATCGCCGAACAGGTGCTGTATCTGGTCGTGGGCGAGCTGCCCGACGACGCCCGCCCGAAAAGCGACAGCGTGACGGCGGCGGCGGGTGCCGGGGCATGACGGCGGCTGCGGCCCGGCAACCCTGCGTGCTGGTGGTCGAGGATGAGGGCGCGCAGCGCGAAGTCCTGAAATACAACCTCGAGGCCGAGGGTTTCGGCGCCGTCTTCGCAGAAACCGGCGACGAGGCGCTGTTGCTGGTGGCCGAGGAAGACCCCGATCTGATCGTGCTGGACTGGATGCTGCCCAACGTCTCGGGGATCGAGGTCTGCCGCCGCGTCAAGGCCGACCCCGCCACCCGCAACATCCCGATCATCATGCTGTCGGCGCGGTCCGACGAATCCGACCGCGTGCGCGGGCTTGAGACCGGCGCCGACGACTATGTCGTCAAGCCCTATTCCGTGGTCGAGCTGATGGCCCGCCTGCGCACCCAGCTGCGCCGCACCCGGCCGTCCACGATGGGCGAGCGCCTGTCGTGGGAGGACATCGTCCTGGACGCGGCCGAGCATCGGGTGTTCCGCGCGGGCCAGCCGCTGCATCTTGGCCCGACCGAGTTCCGGCTGCTGTCCACGCTGATGGAAAGGCCCGGCCGGGTCTGGACGCGCGAACAGCTGCTGGACCGCGTCTGGGGCCGCGACATCTATGTGGACAGCCGCACCATCGACGTTCACGTCGGCCGCCTGCGCAAGGTGCTGATGGCGCAGGGCGGCGACAACCCGGTGCGCACCGTGCGTGGCACGGGGTATGCGCTGGGGTGAAAGGCGTTCGGGTCCGCTGAGCGGGCGAGGCCGCGCAACCGCCTCGGCCCTGCCAGGATCAGGCGGGCCACGCCTTTATCATTGCAGTTTATGACAGTTTCCGACAATATCGATTCGACGGATGCACCGCATCTTTCTGGGAGGAAACCTATGTCATTTATTGCCCGCAAGCTGGCCGCAGCCTGCATCATCGCCCTGTCGTCGGCCGTGCCGGTGCTTGCGCAGGATCTGGAACTGACCCTGACCGCGCCCGCCGGTGCCGGCGGCGGCTGGGACGCAGCGGCGCGTTCGCTGCAGGAAACCATGATGAAGACCGGCGCCGCGAAAAGCGTTCAGGTCGTGAACGTGCCGGGGGCCGGGGGCACCGTCGGCCTGGCGCAGTTCGCGCAGGGCGCGCGCGGCGCCAAGGATCAGATGCTGGTCGGCGGCATCACGATGGTCGGCGCGATCATCACCAACAAGT
Organism: Paracoccus luteus; assembly: GCF_004522155.1. Classification (GTDB taxonomy): domain Bacteria; phylum Pseudomonadota; class Alphaproteobacteria; order Rhodobacterales; family Rhodobacteraceae; genus Paracoccus; species Paracoccus luteus. The sequence continues at coordinate 29,369 of NZ_SDEA01000005.1, forward strand.
CGCCCGTCACGCTGGCGGACGTCACGCCCATCGCGCGGCTGACCGGCGACCCGCTGGTCGTCGTCGTGCCGAAGAACTCGCCCCACCAGACGCTGGCCGACCTGACCGCGGCGATCAAGGCCGATGTCGCCGGCACCATCTGGGCCGGCGGTTCGGCCGGCGGCGCCGACCATATCCTGTCGGCGCTGATCACCAAGGCGGCCGGCGGCGATCCGTCCAAGGTCAACTATGTCGCCTATTCGGGCGGCGGCGAGGCGCTGGCCGCGATGCTGGGCGGGCAGGTCACGGCCGGGATTTCCGGCTATGGCGAATGGCAGGGGCAGATCGAATCCGGCGACCTGCGGGCGCTGGCGATTTCCTATCCGGAACCGATCGAGGGCATCGCCGCCCAGCCGCTGAAGGCGCAGGGCGTCGATGTCGAGCTGGTCAACTGGCGCGGCGTCTTTGCGGGGCCGGACATCGCCGACGCCGACAAGCAGGCGCTGGCAACCGCCGTCGAAACCGCGGTGAAATCGCCCGAATGGGCCGAGATCCTCAAGGCGCGCGGCTGGTCCGACTATTACGCGCCGGCGGACGAGTTCGCGGCCTTCATCGACAGCGAGAACGCCCGCGTCCACGAGACGCTGAAGGCCATCGGCCTGGCCGAGTGACCGCCTGCGGGGCGGCGGCATCTTGCGCCGCCCCGCTCGCCTTTCCGCAAAGGAACGTCCGCGCATGAACGTCACCCGCAAGCTGCATCGCCCCACGGCGCTGATCGGGATCGGGCTGCTGGCCATCGCCGCCGTCACCTGGTCCGACGCGCGGGGCATGACCATCCGCGCGAACTATGGCGTGGGGGCGGACGCCGCGTCCTATGTCGTCGCGGTGTTCCTGGCCGCGCTTGGCGTGGGGCACCTGTTCGCGGCCCTGCGTCCCGGTATCCAGGCCGACGAGGCCGACTGGGGCGCGGTCGCGTGGATCGTGCTGGCGCTGGCCGGGCTGATCGGGTCGATCTGGGCGGGGCTGGGGTTCATCATCGGCTCCACCCTGCTGTTCTCGCTGACCGCGCGGGCGTTCGGCCGCCGCGCCCTGCTGGCGGACATGGCCATCGGGCTGGTGCTGTCGACCGGCGTCTTTCTGATGTTCAACAAGCTGCTGAAGCTGGCGCTGCCCGTCGGGCCGCTGGAACGGCTGTTCTAAGGGGTCGGTCGCGATGGACGCAGTCTTCCAGCTGATGAACGGCTTCGCCTCGGCCATCGAGCCGATGAACCTGCTTTTCGCCGCCGTGGGTGTCCTGCTGGGCACCGCGGTCGGCGTGCTGCCCGGCATCGGCCCGGCGCTGACCGTCGCGCTGCTGCTGCCGGTCACGTTCAAGATGGACCCGGGCGGGTCGCTGATCATGTTTGCGGGCATCTATTACGGGGGCATGTATGGCGGATCGACCACCGCCATCCTGCTGAACACGCCGGGCGAGGCCGCATCGGTCGTCACCGCGCTTGAGGGCAACCAGATGGCCCGCAAGGGCCGCGGCGGCCCGGCGCTGGCGACCGCCGCCATCGGGTCGTTCGTCGCGGCGCTGATCGCCACGGCCGGGCTGGCGTTCCTGGCGCCGTTTCTGGTCAAGGTCGCGGTCCGGTTCGGGCCGTGGGACTATTTCGGGCTGATGCTGATCGCATTTGTCACGGTCTCGGCGACCTTCGGGTCGTCGCCGCTGCGGGGGCTGACCAGCCTTGCCGTGGGGCTGTGGCTGGGGCTGATCGGGATCGACCAGCTGACCGGGCAGACGCGGCTGGCCTTCGGCGTGCCGAACCTGTTCGACGGGATCGAGGTCACGACGCTGGCGGTCGGCCTGTTCGCCATCGGCGAGGCGCTGCATGTCGCATCCCGCCACATGTATGCGCCGGAAAAACCGATGGCGATCAACGGGTCGATCTGGATGTCGCGGTCGGACTGGGCGCGGTCGTGGAAACCCTGGCTGCGCGGCGCGGGCATCGGCTTTCCCATCGGGGCGCTGCCCGCCGGCGGCGCGGAAATCCCGACCTTCCTCAGCTATACGACCGAACGCAAGCTGTCCAAGCACCCCGAGGAGTTCGGCCACGGCGCCATCGAGGGCGTGGCCGGTCCCGAGGCCGCCAACAACGCATCCGCCGCCGGATCGCTGGTGCCGCTCTTGACGCTGGGGCTGCCGACCTCGGCCACCGCCGCGGTCATGCTGGCGGGCTTCCAGCAATACAACATCCAGCCGGGGCCGCTGCTGTTCGTCCAGCACGCCGATCTGGTCTGGGCGCTGATCGCGTCGCTGTTCATCGCAAACGTCATGCTGCTGGTCCTGAACCTGCCGCTGGTCGGGCTGTGGGTGCAGCTGCTGCGCATCCCGCTGCCGTGGCTTTACGCGGGCATCCTGGTGTTCGCGACGATGGGGACCATCGCCGCCAACCCGTCCGTCGTGGAACTGCTGCTGCTGTCGGGCTTTGGCCTGATGGGCTTTCTGATGCGGCGATACGACTATCCCGTGGCGCCCGTGATCGTCGGGCTGATCCTCGGCCCGATGGCCGACAGCCAGCTGCGCCGCGCCCTGCAGATGAGCCAGGGCGACCCGATGGTGCTGTTCCAGCATCCCGGATCGGCCATCATGATCGCCATCGCGGTGATCGCCCTGGTCGCGCCGTTCCTGTTCCGGGGCCTTGCGCGGTTCCGCCAGGACGAGGACTGACGGGCGCTTGCCGTGTCCCGGCACAGCCTTGCCCCCCGCATCATGGCGCAGATTCTTGACCACGTCCGGGCCGAGGGAATGCCCCGCGGCCGGCATCTGCCCGCGCAGGCGCTGGCCGACCAGTTCCGCGTCTCGCGCGCGCCGGTGGTCAGCGCGCTGCGCCAGCTGGAAAAGCAGGGCATCGTCCGGTCCGAGGCGAATCGCGGGTTTTTCCTGGACCGCGACGCCGCGAACCTGCCGGCGACCGCCGACGCACCGCCGGACGAGGATGCCATCTATTTCCGCATCGCCGAGGATCGGCTGGCCGGACGGCTGCCCGACCGGCTGAGCGCCAGCGAGTTCATGCGGATCTATGACCTGCCGCGCGGACGCATGCAGTTGCTGCTGCAGACCATCGAGGACGAGGGCTGGATCGAGCGGCTGCCCGGCAACGGCTGGCAGTTCCGCGCCACGCTGACCTCGCGCAAGGCCTATGCCGATGCCTATCTGTTCCGCGCCACGATCGAGCGCGAGGCGCTGCTGCTGCCCGGTTTCCGCCCCGACCCGGTGGCCTTTGCCGCCGCCCGCGCGCAGCAGGCGGCCATGCTGGACAGCCACGGCCGCGCCAGCCGCACGGTCATCTTTGCCCAGAACAGCGACTTTCACGAGACGCTGATGCGCTGCGCGGGCAACGATTTCTTCCTGGACGCGGTGCAGCGCACCAACCGCATCCGGCGGCTGATCGAATACCGCATCACCACCGACCGGTCCCGTCTGCCGCAACAATCGCGCGAGCATCTGGCGATCCTGGACCTGATCGAATCCGGCCGCATGGCCGACGCGGCGGACTTTCTGTTCCGCCATATCCGCGACGCGGGGCTGGCCAAGGCCGCGGCCTTCGACTGACCCGCGCGACGCGACTTGAAAGGACAAGCCGATGGATTTCGTATCCAACCTTGACGTGGCGGGCACCCGGCACCGCATCATCGACCTGGCACGCGCGGCCGGCGGACGGCTGGCCGGGATGCCGCATATCCACCGCATCCTGCTGGAAAACGTGCTGCGCACGGCGGGGCCCGACGCCGAACGCGCCCGTGCGGCGATCATCGACGCCGCGCCTGACGCCGAGATCCCGTTCCTGCCCGGCCGCGTCCTGATGCACGACACCACCTGCGGCCCGGCGCTGGTGGACATCGCCGCGATGCGCGCGACACTGGCCGAGGCGGGCCACGATCCGGCGGCGCTGAACCCGGTGCTGCCGGTCGATGTGTCCACCGATCACTCGCTGGCGGTGGACACCTTCGCCCGGCAGGGCGCGATGGCGCAGAACCTGGCCAATGAATACCGCCGCAACGGCGAACGCTATCGCTTCATGAAATGGGCGGCGCAGGCGCTGGACGGGTTCCGCGTCCATCCGCCCGGAACCGGCATCATGCACACGCTGAACCTGGAACGGCTGGCCAGCGTGGTTGCCGAACGCGACGGCTGGCTGATGCCCGACGCGATGATCGGCACCGACAGCCACACGCCGATGATCAACGGCATCGGTGTTCTGGCGTGGGGCGTCGGCGGGATCGAGGCGGAAAGCGTCATGTTCGGCATGCCCGTGATGCTGCGCGTCCCCGAGGTCGTCGGCGTGCGCCTGACCGGCCGCCTGCGGCAGGGCGTCACCGCGACCGACCTGGCGCTGACCGTGACCGAACGGCTGCGCCGCATCGACCTGGCCGACCGTTTTGTCGAGTTCTTCGGCCCCGGCGTCAGCGCCCTGTCGGCGGGCGACCGGGCCGTCGTCGCCAACATGACGCCCGAGTTCGGGGCCAACACCGGCTTTTTCCCGGTGGACGACGCTGTGCTGGACTATCTGCGGGCGACCGGCCGCGCCCCCGGACTGGTCGCGCGGGTCGAGGCGTATTGCCGCCACCAGGGGCTGTGGTTCGACCCGGCCCAGACCCCGCGCTTTGCCGAGGTCGTCGAGCTGCACCTGTCCGAGGTCGAGGTCAGCGTCGCCGGCCCCCGCCGCCCGCAGGACAGGCTGCCCGTGGCCCGGATCGCGCAGGGCGCGGACGAGGTGCGCGGCGGCCCCGCGCGCCCGGTGCCCGCGGGCGAGGTGCCGGACGGCGCCGTCGCCATTGCCGCGATCACCAGTTGCACCAACACCACCGATCCGCGCCTGCTGATCGCCGCGGGGCTGGTTGCCCGCGAGGCCCGCGCCCGCGGGCTGACGCCGCCCCCTTGGGTCAAGACGTCGCTGGCGCCCGGATCGCCCGCCTCGGCGCGCTATCTGGCGCGGTCGGGGCTGATGGACGATCTGTCGGCGGTGGGTTTCGACATCGTGGGGTTCGGCTGCACGACCTGCATCGGCAACTCGGGGCCGCTGACCGACCTGTCGCAGGCCGCGCTGGACGACGGGCGGCTGCAGGTCGCGGTGCTGTCGGGCAACCGCAACTTTCCCGGCCGGGTGCATCCGCAGCTCGAGGCGGGGTTCCTCGCCTCGCCGCCGCTGGTCGTGGCTTTTGCGCTGGCGGGAGACGTCAACCGTGACCTGACGCGCGACCCCGTGGCAGACGGCGTGATGCTGGACGAACTGTGGCCCACCGGGGCCGAGATCGACGCGGCGATGACGCAGGCGGCCCAAAGCGGCGACGTGCCCACCGCCTATGACGCGGCCGAGGCAAGCGACCTGTGGGACCGGCTGGACGCGCCCGCGACGGCGCTGTTCCCGTGGGACGCGGCGTCCACCTATATCCGGCGGCCGCCGTTCGCCGGGCGGTCGCAGGGGACGCGGCTGGGCCGATACGCCGCGCGCCCGCTGCTGGTTCTGGGCGACGACATCACCACCGACCACATCTCGCCCGCCGGGGCGATCCCGCCCGGCGGCGAGGCCGGGCGCTGGCTGACCGCCCACGGCGACGATGCGCGCGATCTGAACGTCTTTTCGTCGCGGCGCGGCAACTGGCAGGTGATGCTGCGCGGGCTTTACACCAACCGCACGGTCCGCAACCTGCTGGGCGAGGGCATCGCCCCCGGCGCGACCCTGCTGCCCGACGGCACCGAGCTGCCGCTGTGGCAGGCAGCGGCGCATTATGCGCAGGCGGGCCAGCCGGTCGTGATCGTCGCGGGCGAGCGCTATGGCATGGGATCGTCGCGCGACTGGGCCGCCAAGGGCGCGGCCCTGCTGGGCGCGCGGGCGGTGCTGGCCGTCGGGTTCGAACGCATCCACCGCGCCAATCTGATCGGGATGGGCGTGCTGCCGCTGCGGCTGCCCGAGGGCGTCACCCCCGCGTCGCTGGCACTGCGGGTCGGGGACGTGATCGGGATCGACGCGGACCCGGCGGCGCTGGTCCCGCGCGGCCCGGTTCCGGTCGTCGTCCGCCGCGAGGACGGGCGGACGCAAACCCTGGCCGCGCAAGCCGCCGTCGAGACGACGCTGGAGATCGAGACGCTGCGCCAGGGCGGCCTGATGCCGATGATCCTGCGCCGCGTCATGGAAACGGCCGCGGGGTGAACCGCGGCCGTCGGGCCCGCAGGCCGGGTTTACCGGGGCGGGGGCCTTAGGCGTCGGCGTCCGCCACCGCCCGCCGGTTCCAGCGCACCGACGACCACAGCGAAATCCCGATCAGCGCCGCGCCGCCCAGGCCGGTGATGACCTCGGGGATGTGGACCAGCGACTGCAGGAACATGATGACCGACAGCGCGATGATCGCCCAGAACGCGCCGTGTTCCAGATAGCGATACTGGGTCAGCGTGCCCTTTTCGACCAGCATGATGGTCATCGAACGCACATACATCGCCCCGATGCCCAGCCCGATTGCGATGATGAACAGATTGTGGGTCAGCGCGAACGCCCCGATCACGCCGTCAAAGCTGAAGGACGCGTCCAGCACCTCGAGATACAGGAACGCGCCGAGGCCCCCCTTGGCGCCCGCGGCGCGCATGTCCTGCGCGTTGTCCAGCAGGCCGCCCAGAACCTCGACCAGCAAAAAGGTCAGCAGGCCCCAGATCGCCGAGGTGAAGAACACCTGCCATTCGGCCGGGTCCAGAAAGCGCGAGAACGCCAGGATGATCAGCAGCACGACCGCCACCTCGATCCCGCGGATGGTCGCGTATTTCTGCATCCGGGTTTCCAGCCAGCGCACCCAGTGCACGTCCTTCTCGTGGTCGAAGAAAAAGCTCAGCCCCACCATCATCAGGAACGTGCCGCCATAGGCCGCGATGGGCAGATGCGCGTCGCGCATGATCGCGGCGTATTCGTCGGGCCGGGCGGCGGCCAGCACCATCGCCTGCCACGGACCGATTCCGGCTGCGACCACGACGATCAGCAGCGGGAACACGATCCGCATCCCGAACACGGCGATCAGGATCCCCCAGGTCAGGAAGCGCCGCTGCCATTCGGGCGTCATGTCCTTAAGCTTGTTGGCGTTGACGATGGCGTTGTCGAAGGACAACGAGATTTCCAGCACCGCCAGCACAAGGCAGATGAAGAAGACGGTCAGCGTGCCGCCCAGCGTGCCGGTGCTGCGCCAACCAAGGACCGCGCCCAGGATCAGGCCCAGGGCGGTGACGATGAAGGCCCATTTGAAATATTGCATCATCGAGCGGTGTGGCGCGCCCGATGTGAGGGTTCCGTTGTGCATGAAGATGCATCCAGGCGGCTGGAGAATGTTCAGTGCCGACATCACGGACGTGCCGCCACGTCCGCCAGAGGGGCCCGGTCACCTGACTGATCCACCCCCGGGGCGGACCCGCGCAATCTGCGCGCTTGCGGCGCGGAATACAAGGCGGCGCGACGCGGGCGCCCCTGTTCAGTGCGACATCATCACCGGGATCGGCGCGTTTTCCAGGATGTCGCGGGTGACGCCGCCGATCAGATCCTCGCTGAACTTGCTGTGCTCATAGGCGCCCATGTAAAGCTGCCCCGCGCCCAACTCGCTGCAGGCGTCCAGGATGGTGCGCCCGATACCGCCCGGACCGGCGGGGCGCAGGGCGATCTCGGCCTCGATCCCGTGCAGCGCCATCAGCCGCTGCGCACCCTGCAGGTGGTCCGGGGCGGGGCCGCTGCCGATCGACAACAGGGTGACGTGTTCCTTGGTGCCCAGGATGTGCATGGCGTCCGACAGCGCACGGGCCGCGGCGCGCTTGCCGTCCCAGGCGATCACGGCGGTTTCCCGGATGCGCTCGGCCGAATAGCCGGGCGGCACGATGAACACCGGGCGGCCGCTGCGCAGCGCCACCACGTCGGGGCGCACCGCGAAACTGTCGCCGCGCAGCGCGGCCGGGCCGCCGCCCATGACCACGATGTCGTGCCCGCGCGCATAGGCCGCCAGCCCGGCCGCGTGCGACCCGCTGAGCGAGACGAAATCCGTCCGCCCCTGCAGGCCCGCCTGCGCCACGCGTTCATCGAAGGCCGCGCGCCGCGTCTCGGCGAACTCGGTCTCGGCCTGATCGAGGATCGCGTCGATCTCTCGGGTCAGAAAGCTGGCCGGGCGGATTCGCAGCGGATTGGCGGGCTGCCAGACCGCTGCCGTCAGCCGTGCGTCGTATTTCTGCGCCATCTGGACCGCCAGCCGCAACGCGCTGTCACCCCCGCCGTCGCCGATATAGCTGGTCAGAATGCTGCGAATGGCCATGTCGGGTCTTTCCGGGGATGTTGCGTCGCGCCGACCGTGCCGCAAATCACCGGTCCATGCAATCGCCGCGGGCAGGGCGCGCGAGGCCGCCCGGATTGCGGATGGGCGGCACCGCACAAGCCTTGCCGACGACCGCCCGCCACGCTAGTCAGTCCCGCCCGCAGGAGGCGTGGCAGAGTGGTTTAATGCACCGGTCTTGAAAACCGACGTGGGTGGAAGCCCACCGTGGGTTCGAATCCCACCGCCTCCGCCATGCTTGCCCGCGGCAAGATACGTTCTTTGACAACGCCAGCGCAGGGCATCCTACTGTCGTGCCTCGATCGAACGGCGATATTGCTGGGGTGGGATTCCGAATCTCTTGCGGAACTCTCGCGAAAAATGGGCTGCGTCCGAAAACCCTGACGTATGCGCGATTTCCGTAATGGAATAAAGGCTGGCCGTCAGCAGGTGCCGTCCGTAGTTCAATCGCATCCGCCGATAGGCCGCCACCGGCGTCTCGTTCAGGGCCTCGCGGAAAATCCGTTCGAGCTGGCGCACGGAAACCCCGCAATAGCGGGCAATCGCGGCGATGCTCGGCGGATGGTCAAGCTGCTGTTCCATGAAATGCAGCGCGCGGCGCAGCCTGTTGTCGCAATCGCCTTCGGGCAGCAGATAGAAATGCGCCTGCGGCACGCTGGCCGGGCGCATTTCGGTCAGCATCATGTGGCGCATCACCTGCTGGGCCCGGGGTTTCCCGCAATGGCGGACCACAAGATACAGCCCCAGGTCAATCGCCGCGGTGGACCCGGCGCAGGTGATGACGTCGCCGTCGTCGATGAAGATCCGGTCCACGGAGGTCAGCGCCTTCGGGAATCTGGACCGGAAGGCATCCAGCACGTTCCAGTGGATGCAGAAGGTGCGCTGCCCGACCAGCCCCGCGCGCGCGATGGCGAAGCTGCCGGTGCAGATCCCCAAAAGCCCCTTCTTCGCGCGATGCGCAGCCTGGATCATCTGCATGAGCGCGGTCGCGGGGGCATCATCTTCATAGCTGTTGCCGCCGCAGATCGCGAGATAGTCGTAATCCGGCGGTGACGGCGCGCCCTCGCGGGCCGTGACGCTGACCCCGCAGCTGGACCTGACCGCAGACGATCCGAGGCCGTAGACCTCCCACGAAATCCGATTCTGTCGGCTTTTTGCAGCGTCATCCGCAGCCAGCCGCAACACATCCATGAACCCAGAGAACGCCGCAAGCGTAAACTTGTCCTGAAGTATCAAGGCAATACGGAAGTCCTTCTGATCTGAGTTCATGACGGCGCCCCCGTTTTCCGCAGGTCAAGCTTGTCGTTTATATTCAAGTAGACGGCAGATGCGTTCAAGGGAGACCGTCAACCATCTGCTACGTTTCCTTCAACAAGAGCGCCCTCCCGGCACTCGATCACAGGGGAGTTCAAGACCATGAAGCGACTTCTTGCGGCCTCGACCATGGGCATTCTTGCAGGAACGACGGCCTCCTTCGCGCAGGGTTCGACACTGACCGTCGCCTACTATGGCGGCAACTGGGGCGAGGCGTTCGACGCCTGTGTCGCCAAGCCGTTCGCCGAGGCGACCGGGGTGAAGGTCGTGGCCGAGATCGGCAACTCCACCACCACGCTCGCCAAACTTCAGCAGCAGGCTGCGGACGCGGTCATCGACGTCGCCTATCTTGATGGCGGGATCAGCGAGCTGGCGCAGGAAAGCGGCGTGCTTCAGCCGATCGACCTTGGCACACTGGCCAATGCGGGCGCGCTGAAACCGCAGGCGATCTACAAGGCGGGGAACGATGTCTTCGCGGTCAGCGCAGGCTATTACTCGCTGGGACTGACCTATAACACGCAGGAAGTCACGGAAACGCCGACGAGCTGGGATGCCCTCTGGAACGAGGATTACGCGGGCGCGGTGACGATCCCGTCGCCCAACAACTCGGCCGGGGTTCCGTTCGTGCTGTTCCTGAATGGCGTTTACGGGGACGGGACCGGCAATCTGGACCCTACCTTCGCCAAGCTGAAGGAACTGGATGCGGGCCTGCTTTACGATACCTCGGGCGCGGCATCGAACGCCTTTCAAAGCAACGAGGTCATTATCGGGCCGCATTTCAACGTCGGCGCCTGGGATCTGATCGACGCAGGCATGCCAATCGGTTTCGTCGTGCCGAAGGAAGGTGTCTGGGCCACGGATGCGCGGATGCATATCGTCAAGGGCACCAAGAACCCCGACGCCGCGGCCAAGTTCATTGACACGGCGCTGTCCTCCCAGGCCGCGACCTGCCTGGCCGAACAGCTTTATCTCGGGCCGGCGGTCGACGGCGTCGAGCTGCCTGCCGAGGTCGAGAAGAAGCTGCCCTGGGGCGAAGGCGGATCGATCGACAATCTGAAACTGTTCGACTGGACCGAGGTGAACGCGCAGCGTCAGGACATCACCGATCGCTGGAACCGCGAGATCGCGAACTGATCGATGACTGTGCTGGCCATCTCGAATGTCTCGAAATCGTTCGGCGCCTATCGGGCGCTGGACAACATCTCACTGGATATTCAGGAGGGCGAATTCATTTCGCTGCTCGGACCATCGGGATGCGGCAAGACCACGCTGCTCAGGATCATCGCCGGGTTCCTGACGGCCGGTTCAGGCAAGATCCTGATCGACGGGGATGATGTCTCGGCGCTGCCACCCAACAGGCGGCCGCTGAACACGGTGTTCCAGAACTATGCGTTGTTTCCGCATATGACGGTCCAGCAGAACGTGGCTTATGGACCGCGGAGGGCGGGCGCTTCGAAGGCCGAGGCCGACCGGCGCGCGCTCGAGGCGCTTGAAATGGTGGGCCTCGCCCATCTTGCGCCGCGCAGCCCGCGCGCCATGTCGGGCGGTCAGCAGCAGCGCGTGGCCCTTGCCCGCGCCATCGTCAACAAACCAAAGCTGCTGCTTCTGGACGAGCCGCTGTCGGCGCTGGATCTGCAATTGCGCAAGCGGATGCAGATCGAGCTGAAGCAGCTTCAGGGCCGGCTGGGCATCACCTTCATTTTCGTAACCCATGACCAGGACGAAGCGATGGCCATGTCGGACCGCATCGCCGTCATGTCGAACGGCCGGATCGAGCAGATCGACGAGGCCGAGCACGTCTATCGCCGCCCGAACACCCGCTTCGTGGCCGACTTCATTGGCGAATCGAACTTCCTGTCCGTGGTCCCGGATGGCGGCAGGCTGGTCGCCGAGGGCGGACAAGACGCAGTCCTGCGCCCCGAGAACCTGCGCGTCTTCGCCTCTGCCGAGGAACTGCCCTCGGGATGGCAATCCCTGCCCGCGACCGTCAAGGCGATCACCTATGTCGGCGGCACATCGAACATCTACCTGACCGCCCAGGGTCGAGAGCTTCACGCCCGCCGTTACAGCCCCGTCCCCGAAGGCATCACCGAAGGCAGCACCGTCATTGCCGGGTTCGATCCGGCCGAGCTGCATGTGTTGAGGGCGTAAGAGATGCTTGGATCCAGATCGACATTGCTGTGGTTGCTGTCACTTCCCGTGATCGTCTTCACCGCCTTTTTCCTGATGCCGCTTGCGGTCGTGCTGATCTCGTCCTTCACGACCGGCGAGGGCGATTTCACCCTCATGCAATATGGCAAGGTTCTTCTGGACAGCTATCACTGGCAGGTCATCATCACGACCTTCCGCATCGCGATCCTCTCGACGCTGATCTGCGTTCTGCTGGGATATCCGCTGGCCTGGTATCTGGTCAGGATCGTCAAATGGCGGACCTGGCGGCGCGCCTGTGTGATTCTGCTGATCCTGCCGCTGTTCACCTCGAACATCGTGCGCTCCTTCGGCTGGATGGTGCTTCTGGGACGTTCCGGCCTTGTCAATGACGCGCTGCGCGGGGCTGGCCTGATCGACCGACCCATCAAGTTTCTTGGGACCGAAACCGGCATTCTGATCGGAATGGTCTATATCCTGCTGCCCTTTGCCGTTCTGACCATTGGCAACGCGCTGGCAAAGGTCGATCCGGCGCTGGAGCAGGCATCGCGCGATCTGGGCGCAGACCCTGCGCGCACCTTCTTCAGCGTCACCCTGCCTTTGACGATGCACGGGGTTCTTGCCGGAGGCATCATCGTCTTTTCGATGGCGATCAGCGCCTATGTCACGCCTGCGCTTCTATCGGGCGGCAAGGTCACGGTCCTCGCGATGCTGGCATTCCAGCAATATTCGACGGTCTTCGACTTCAACTTCGGCGGCGCGCTGTCGATTACGCTTCTGGTCTTCACGATGGCCCTGATCGGACTGGCGACATGGCTGTCCCGGCTCGGAACGGCCGCAGAGAAGGCGGCATGACGATGCGTATGGTGATCCGCGTAATCGCGCTTCTGACGCTCGGCTATCTGCTGCTTCCGCTGGCGGTGGTGATCGGGGGTTCGCTGACCCGGACGAAGTTCCTGGCCTTCCCGCCGCAGGGTGTGACGCTGGAATGGTATCAGGTCATTCTGAACGACCCCACCTATATCAAGTCCTTCGGCATTTCGGCGATCCTGGCGCTCGCGGCGACGACGATCTCGATCGTGATCGCCCTGCCTGCGGCAATCGCCATCGCCCGCCACGAGTTCCGCGGCAAGGCCGCCCTGTCGGCGCTGCTGCTGTCGCCGCTGGTGCTGCCCCACATCGTCATCGGCGCAGCCCTGCTTCAATACGGGGCGTCGATCGGGCTGGTGCGCAACTTCGCGGCGCTTCTGGTGGGCCATGTCGTCATCGTGACCCCCTTCGTGCTGCGCAGCCTTCTGCCGCAATTCTCGCCCGAGCAGCTTTCACTGGAGGAAGCGTCCCGCGATCTCGGCGCAGGCGCATGGTCGACTTTCTCTCACGTCACCGTGCCCCAGATCCGCGCGGGCCTCGTTTCGGGCGCGATCTTTGCCTTCATCACATCCTTCATCAATGTGGAGCTGTCGATTTTCAACACGACCTCGGACCTGAACACCATTCCGGTCCAACTGTTCAACTACGTCCAGTATTCGGTCGATCCTTCCATCGCGGCGGTCGCATCGCTGACCATTCTCGCCGCCGCTGCCGCCATCATCCTCATCGACTGGCTGATAGGTCTGGATTTCCTGTCAGACAAGTAACCCCGAACCACGACCATCCCAACCTCAGGAGTAAGCGAAATGCGCGTTCAGGACGTGTATAATGTGATCTATACCCATACCGAAGGCGAGCCGCTTTGCATCATCCATAGCGGCATCCCCTATCCCGCAGGTTCCAGCATCCTGGAAAAGCGGGCATTTCTGGAAGAAAACTACGACTGGCTGCGCAAGGCCCTGATGCGAGAGCCGCGCGGACACGCCGATATGTTCGGCGTCTTCCTGACGCCGCCCTCATCGCCCGACTATGACGCAGGCCTGATCTATATCGACGGCAAGGAATATTCGCATATGTGCGGCCACGGCACGATCGCAGTCGCCATGGCCATGGTCGCCAACGGGCTGGTCATGCGCGATCCTTCGGGCAGCACCAAGATCCGGTTCGAGACGACTGCCGGTCTGGTCGTGGCCGAGGTCGCCCACGAAGGCGATGAGGTTCTTTGGACCCGGTTCGAGAATGTTCCGGCCTATGTCGCCGAAACGGACATCGAGTTCGAGCTTCCTGGCTATGGCACGCTGAAAGCGGATCTGGTCTGGGGCGGAAACTATTTCGGCATCATCGACCTGACCGGAACGGATCTGCGCATCTCGCCCGAGAACGGCTCGGAACTGTCGCGCCTCGGGCTGATCGCACGCGAGGAAATCCGCAAGAAGGTCAAGGTCCAGCACCCGACCGAAGCCCATATCAACAATCTGAACTTCGTCACCTTCTGGCACGAGCCGACCATCGAGGGCTGCCTTTACAAGAACGTCCACGTCTTTTCGGCAGGCCAGCTTGACCGCTCGCCGGGCGGTACGGGAACGTCCGCGATGATGGCCTACTTCGAAAATCGCGGCAAAATGGGCCTGAACGAGCCGATCAAATCCGAGGGGCTGCTGGGCTCGGGCACGTTCGAGGGTTGCCTGGTCGGGGAAACCACACTTGGCAATGTCCGGGCGGTCCGGCCGACTGTGAAGGGCACGGCCGGCATCCTTGGAACGGCATCCTGGACGATCAACCGCGACGATCCCGTCGATGCAGGCTTCATGGTTCTCTGATTGAGGGAAAGGCGGCCTGGCTCAGGGCCGGGCCGCCATCGCCAGCGTTACCACCGGCGGCGCTTTCCACACCCGCAAGCGCCACGACGCCGTCGCGGCCCGCGGCGATCATTCCGCCCCGCAAGAACGCCAAGCGGTGGAAAGCCGACAGCCGAAGTGCAACCGCCCGCGTTGACGCTTGCGTGAGTGCTTGCGGGCGTTCCTGACCCAGCATTTCAACTCGGCCGGCGAGAGATGCTCGCTGCGCGGGATCGCGGTCATCGTTAAGCCTCTCCTCCCGCCCATGCCGCGATGGCAGACGCGCAGTGGCAGCGGCTGCGGCGGAGCCTGCAAGATAGAGCCGGGCGGATGCAGGCGAAACCGCGGGACCGAAAACCCGTCCCAGGGCGGCCGCGCGCGGAGATATCAGGAAGAAGGTCGCGTTTCAGTGCGCGGCGGACCTGCGCACGCCACGGAACTGGCGAGTGTTTTCCCGCGCCTCAGGCGTGAAATGAAAACTGTAAGAATGACTGGCTGGGGCGGTAGGATTCGAACCTACGGTACACGGTACCAAAAACCGATGCCTTACCACTTGGCCACGCCCCAACCGTGCGGCGGGGTTTATCCAAGCGGATCGGGGCGTGCAAGAGGGATCGCGGCAAAAACTTGTGGATTGCGCCTGCCACCGCTATCGCGCGGGGATGGAGCATGCGGACATCGTCATTCTGGGGGCCGGGGCGGCCGGGCTGTTCTGCGCCGACAGCCTGGCGGGGCAGGGGCTGCGCGTGGTGGTGATCGATCATGCGCGCGCGCCGGGGGAAAAGATCCGCATCTCGGGCGGCGGGCGGTGCAACTTCACCAATCTCGCGACCAGCCACGACCGGTTCCTGTCGCAGGTGCCGCGGTTCTGCGCCTCGGTCCTGGCGGGATACCGGCCGCAGGATTTCGTGGCGCTGGTGGACCGCGCCGGGATCGCCTGGCACGAAAAGACGCAGGGGCAGCTGTTCTGCGACGGCAAGGCCACGCAGATCGTGCGGATGCTGGTCGACCGGATGGGCGACGCGTCGCTGCGCCTGGGGACCGCGGTGCGCGACATCAGCGCCGGCGGCGGCGGGCTGATCGTGGACACCGACGCCAGCCCCATCGCGGCGGGCCGGGTCGTTCTGGCGACGGGGGGGCGGTCCATCCCCAAGATGGGGGCGACCGGGGTGGCCTATGACATCGCGGCGCGACTGGGCCACCGCATCGTGACGCCGCGGGCCGGGCTGGTGCCGCTGACCTTTGCCGAACAGGCGCTGCACCTGACCCGGCCGCTGGCAGGCGTGTCCGTCGCCGCGGCCGTGCGCGCCGGCCGCACGGCCTTTCGCGACGGGCTGCTGTTCACGCATCGCGGCCTGTCGGGGCCGGCGATCCTGCAGGCGTCCAGCTTTTGGTCGCCCGGCGACGAGTTGGCCATCGACCTTGCCCCCGATGACGACGCGGCCGCCGCGCTGAACGCGGCCAAGCGGCAGGGCGGACGCGGGCAGGTCGCGGGCGCACTTGCCAGGCTGCTGCCCGAGCGGCTGGCAAGCGCCATCGCGGACGAGGCGGGACTGGCCGCCGCACGGCTGGCCGATCAGCCCGACGCAAGGCTGAACGCGCTGGGGCGCCGGGTCAACGACTGGCGCATCCGCCCGGTCGGCTCGGAAGGCTGGCGCACCGCCGAGGTGACGGTGGGCGGTGTGGATTGCCGCGACCTGGACGCGCGGACGCTGGAATCGCGGCGGGTGGCCGGGCTGCACATCATCGGCGAGGCGGTGGACGTGACGGGCTGGCTGGGCGGCTATAACTTCCAGTGGGCCTGGGCGTCAGGCCACGCGGCGGCGCGGGCGATTCTGCGCGCGGGGCCGGGCGTTTCCTGATAGGATGCGCGCGGGCGCCGGCGGGGCCGGGCCAAGGCGGACGGACATCCCGCGCGCGCCGCGCGCGCCCCGCGTCCGGGCGGCTTCGCGGACCGGACGTCGCGTTTCACCGCGAAGGCGGAGGCGATGATGAACCCGAACAAGGAACTGTGGGAAAAGGGTAACTTTTCCAAGCTGGCCGAGACCATGCGCGACAGTGCCGACCGGCTGGTCGATCGCCTGGGCGTCACGCCGGGCATGAAGGTGCTGGACCTCGCCTGCGGGGACGGCGCCACGGCGCTGCCGATGGCGCGGCGTGGTGCGGATGTGCTGGGCGTGGACATCGCGCGCAATCTGGTGGCCGCCGCGCAGGCGCGCGTGGCGGCCGAAGGGCTGACCAACGTCCGCATCGTCGAGGGCGACGCCTGCGACCTGTCGGACCTGCCGGACGACAGCTTTGACCTGGTGCTCAGCATGTTCGGGGCGATGTTCGCGCCGTGCCCGCTGGACGTCGCACGCGGCACGGTGCGGCTGGCGCGGCCCGGCGGGCGGGTCGTCATGGGCAACTGGATCCCGGATGATCCCACCATGCCCGCCCAGATCCTCAGGCTGATGCACGAATACGGCCCGCCCCCGCCGCCGGGCTTCGTCCCGCCCACCGCCTGGGGGATCGAGGCGAACGTGATCGAGCGGTTCGGACAGGCCGGCATCCCGCCCGAGGCGATCACGATGGAACCCGCGTTCAAGGAGTTCCGGCTGGACGGGCCGCCATCCGCCCTGCTCGACATCTTCCTGAACTATTTCGGGCCGGTGATCCGGGTGTTCGAAGCGCTGGGACCGGGGCCGCGCGCTGACGAACTGCGCGCCAGGATGCTGGCGCTGATCGAACGCGAGAACCTTGGCGATGACGGCAAGACCCTGATCCGCGCGCGCTATCTGCTGGTCACGGTGCGGGTGCCCCAACCGGCCGGCTGAGCGGCCAGCGGCTGCGGCTCAGCCCATCACCGGATCGGACTTGGCCAGCCGGTCGAACGCCATCAGGCTGTCGATCAGCGCCGGCATCCGGTCCAGCAGGATCATGTTCGGCCCGTCCGAGGGCGCGCGGTCCGGGTCCTGGTGGGTTTCGATGAAGACGCCCGCGACCCCCAGCGCGACCGCCGCGCGCGCCATCACCGGTGCAAACTCGCGCTGGCCGCCGGACGAGCCGCCAAGGCCGCCGGGCTGCTGCACGGAATGCGTGGCGTCCATCACCACGGGCCAGCCGGTGCGCGCCATGATCGGCAGCGACCGCATGTCGGCAACCAGCGTGTTATAGCCGAAGCTGACCCCGCGTTCGGTCAGCAGGATGCGGTCGTTGCCGGTGGACGCGACCTTGTCGGCCACGTTGGCCATGTCCCAGGGGGCCAGGAACTGTCCCTTCTTGACGTTCACGACCGCCCCGGTCTGCCCCGCCGCCAGCAGCAGGTCGGTCTGGCGCGACAGGAACGCGGGGATCTGGATGATGTCGGCCACCTCGGCCGCGCGCAGGGCCTGCGCCCCGTCATGCACGTCGGTCAGCACCGGGCAGCCGATCCGGTCGCGCACCGCGGCCAGCATTGCCAGCCCCTCGTCGATTCCGACCCCGCGTCGCCCCGCCAGCGAGGTGCGGTTCGCCTTGTCATAGCTGGCCTTGAACACGAACCCCGCGCCCGCGCGGGCGCAGGCGGCGGCCAGCACCTCGGCGATCGCCACCGCGTGGTCCAGCGTTTCCAGCTGGCACGGTCCCGCGATCAGGACCAGCGGCAGGTCGTTGCCGAAGGTCACGTCGCGCACGGCGACATGGCGGATCACGACGACACCTGTTCGCGCAGGATCGAGGATGTGAGCGACAGCATCAGGTAAACCCCTGCAAAGATCAGGAACGCGACCAGCGTGTTCTGGAACGCCTTGGGATAGCTCGGCTCGTCGGGCGGGACCGGGGCCACCGACAGCGACAGGTAACGCACCTGCTTGTTGGCCTCGATCCGGGCGGTTTCCATCTGCGTGGCGGCGGCGGCCAGCAGTTCCTGCCGGGTCGCAAGGTCGCTTTCCGCGATCCTGATCTCGCCCGAGATGGCGGCCAGCGAGGCGCGCTTGCCGGTATCCTCGGTCAGTTGCGCGCGGGTGTCGGCGATCATCTGTTCCAGCCGGGTGATTTCGCCCTGAACGCCCTGCACGCGGCTTTGGTTCGGGCGCGCGTTCGATTGCAGCGCGCCCAGTTCCAGCCGCTTTTCGCTGAGCTGGGTTTCCAGCATCGAGATCTGGCTCATCACCACCGTGCCTTCGGCCAGCGGGTCTAGGACGCCCATGCGTTCCTGCAACTGCTGCACGCGGGCCTGCGCCTGCTGCATCTTGGCCTCGGCATCCTCATAGCTTTCCACGGCGCCCTCCATCTGGTCGTCGCGCAGGCGGGCGGTCATCTGGTCCACCTGCCCCTCGGCATAGCGGATCAGCGCCAGCGAGAACTGCTCGCTCAGCTGCGGATCGGGGGCCACCACCTCAAGGTCGATCACGCCCTCGGTCGGGTCATAGCCGATCTTGACCGATTTCTGGTACAGCCGATACGCCTCTTCGTTGCTGGCGTCGGCCGGCAGGCGCAGGATCGGGTCCAGCGACGGATCCTGAAAGGCGCGCTTGAAGCCCAGCTCCTGGTCCAGCCGCTGCATCGCGTCGCGCGAGTTCAGATAGCTTTGCACCGACACGCTGTCGGGGTTGGTGGCCAGCTGCGTGCCGGAAAACAGGCTGCCCAGCTCGCCGCCGCCCGACGCCTGCGCCTGCTGGATCTGGAACTGCGAGTTGGTCGCGTAAAGCGGCGTGGCCTGGGTGAAATAATACCAGCCCGCGACCAGCGTCGGCAGCCCGACGAACAGCGCCAGCCGCATCATCAGCATCGCCAGCTTGCGGCGGCGGCGGCGCGCGATGTCGCGCTGGATGCGCCAGATTTCGGCCGCGCGCCGATCCTCGGTCATCGCCTCGCGCGAGGGCAGGGGCGCGCCGGGGGTGCCGGGCGGCGCGATCGGCATGATCTCGCGCCGGCGGGCGCGATCGGGCAGGGTCGTGCGGGGCAGTGTGGCCGGCGCCTGGGGCGACGGCGCGGACGCCGCGGCGCTGCCCGCGCTGGACAGCATCTGCCCCACGGCCGCGCGGTGGAACGGGTCGACGCCGCGTTCGCGCAGGCGCAGCACGGCCTCGTATTCCGAGGCGACGTCGATCCCGTGCATCGCGGCGATGCGCGCGGCCATGCGCAACTGGCGCGAGGTCAGGTTCTCGGCCCGGATGGCCGCCAGCGCGGCGGCATCGGACGCGCCGGCGGGCTGGGCCGGGACGTCGGGCTGCGGCGGCACGGCGGGCTGAGGCGACGGCGGGCCGTCAGGATCGCCGCCGCGGTCCGGCGAGGCAGCGGACGACGCAGCGGACCGGGCCTCGTCTTCGCGCGCGCTGCCGGGGAAATGCATCGAACCGAAGCCGTCGTCCAGGGCGGCCGCGGCGAACGGGTTTTCCGGCGCATCGCTGCGGCCCTGCGGCGGTTGCGCGGCGGCATCCGTGCGCCGCACCACCTCGACCCGGACCTGCGGGGCGTTCGCGGCCCGGCCCGCGTCCGGGGCCGCGCCACCCGCGCCACCCGCGCCGCGCGCGGCGGCGACAGGCGATTCCCCGCGGGTCAGATGAAACCGGCGGACCTTAGGCGGTGTAATCATAATATTGCTTCGCCTCGTCCAATGTATCGAACATGTAAAGCCGCCCGTCGCGCAGCACCCCGGCCCGGCGGCAGAACTTCTCCAGCGTTCCGGCCTGATGCGACACCACCACCACGGTCGCGGTCTTGAGCCGGTCGAACAGCACGCTGCCAGCCTTGCGGTTGAACTCGACATCGATGGTGCTCGGCATCCCCTCGTCGATCAGATAGATGTCGAACTCCAGCGCCAGCAGCAGCGCAAAGCTGAGCCGCATCTTCATCCCGGAACTGTAGGTGCCCACCGGCCGGTCGAAATATTCGCCGATGTCGCACATCCAGCGGCAGAACGCCTCGACATAGTCGGGGTCCAGCCCATAGATCCGCGCGACATAGCGCGCGTTCTCGTTCGCCGACAGCCTGGGGATGATCCCGCCCATGAAGCCCAGCGGGAACGACACGCGGCAATTCGCGTGGATCTGCCCCTCATCGGGCTTTTCCAGCCCGCACATCATGTTGATCAGCGTCGTCTTGCCGGTGCCGTTCGGCGCGAGGATGCCCACCGACTGGCCCAGTTCGACCCGGAACGACGCCTGGTCCAGGATCACCTTGCGCTGCGTCCCGGTCCAGAACGACTTCGAGACATTGTCGAATTCCAGCATCGCGACGCAATGTTCCTGAAGATTGGGCGCCGGCGCAGGCGACCGGCCCGGGCGGGCTGCACGCGGCGGTTGTTCCGCCACGCTGCGCGGACATTATGCGGACGGCGTCCGACTGTAAATCGGCGCGCCGCCGATCGTGAGAATGCGGGGTTTTTTCCGGCGCGTGCGCCCCTAGCTATGGTCCATGACATGGGATGGCGACAAAGGGGCGGGGGATGCGGCCGCGCGGACGGCGGCGGTCGCGGCCGAACTGGCGGGCTGCCGCCTGTGCGCCGGGCGTTTCGCCGGCACGGCGACGGCGCATGCGCCGCGCCCGGTGGTGTGGTTCGCCCCCGGCGCGCGGGTTCTGGTCGCCAGTCAGGCACCAGGGCTGCGGGTCCACAACTCGGGCCGGCCGTTCGACGACGCCTCGGGGCGGCGGCTGCGCGACTGGATGGGCGTGGACGAGGCGACGTTCTGGGACCGCTCGCGCGTGGCGATCGTGCCGATGGGGTTCTGCTTTCCGGGCTATGACGCGAAGGGGTCCGACCTGCCGCCGCCGCCGCTGTGCGCGGCGACATGGCGGGGACGGGTGCTGGACGGCATCCGCCCGCGCGTCACGCTGCTGATCGGCGGGCACGCGATCCGCTGGCATCTGGGGCTGCGCGACGTCACCGCCGCCGTCGCGGGGTGGCGCGACCATGCGCCGGCGGTGTTCCCCTTGCCTCATCCGTCGTGGCGCAATACCGGCTGGCTGAAACGCAACCCGTGGTTCCTGGCCGAGGTCGTGCCCGAACTGCGCGCAACCTTGGCGAGGGTGCTGTGACCGATCCGACCGAGCTGACCGACGGGGCCGACCTGACCGCGCTGGACCTTCTGTGCGCTGTGCCCTTCCACGATGCGGATGCCCCCGCGCGGGCCGCGATCCTGCGGCAACTGGCCGACACCGAACTGCACGCGGCGCTGGTGGCTGACGCCGCGGGCGACGTGGCCGATCTGCGGATGTTCGACCTGCCCGGCGCGACCGTGGCGCTGGCCGCCGACGACGCCGCGGTGCTGGCGGGGTTCCTGGGCGGGCCGGTCGCCCATGTCTCGCTGCCCGGCCGCGTGCTGGCGGCGGCGCTGGCGGCCGAGGGGCGGGGCCTGCTGGTCAACCCCGGCCGCCGGTCCGAGATGCTGCTGGACGCCGCCGCACTGGCCTGGCTGGGGCAGGCGCTGGCGGTTGCCCCCGACGCCGCCGAGGCCGCGCCCCGTCGCCTGACGCAGCCGCGCCCCGACGCGGTGGCGGCGCTGGCCGACCCGCTGGCGCGGCGGCTGTCGGACATGGCGGGCCGCATCGCGGGCGGCGCGCTGGTCGGGGCCGACTGGCCGGACGGGCGGCAGGGCCACCTGCTGGCGATCGAGGGCGCGAGCGCCGACGACCGCCCGGCGCTGGCCAAGGCGCTGGCCGAGCTGCTGGCCTTCCTGCCCGAAATCCCCGGCGGGGTGGACGTCACGTTCCAGCCGCTGGCCCTGCCGGCAGGCGCGCTGCGCATCGAACCCGCGCCGCCCGCGCCTGCACCAGCCCCCGTCCGCCGCGATCCCCATGCGCCGCCGCGGCTGAAGTGGTAGGCAGGCGGCCGGTCGCCATTCCCGAACCCGGCGCGGCCGCGCACCGCATCGCCCGGTCTGCGGGCGGCAGAGAAACCCCGCAGCGCAGTTGCCTTTTCTAAAACCCGTCGCGGGGACGCGTATCCCAGCGCCCCGTCCTCTGGCGGCAGGGACTGGCCGAGGATCACGTGATTCCACGCGCGGCTGGAAACCACCTGCGCCCCTGACCCCCTCCCGAAACCCGGCGCGGGGCCGCGCGTCGCAACGCCTTTACAGCGGCACCCGCCTGCGCGCCCCTCAATACCCCCGCGCGCGATCCACGAGATAGCGCAGCGGCTGCCCGGCCATCGCCCGGCGCAGGTTGTCGGCCACAACGACCGCGGCAGTGGCGGCCCGCGTATCGGCCGCGATATGGGGCGTGACCGTCACGCCGGGGTGGGACCAGAACGGATGCGTGGGCGGCAGCGGTTCGGTCCTGAAGACGTCAAGGACCGCGTGGCCCAGCTGACCCGCGTCCAGCGCGGCGATCAGCGCATCGTCGTCGATCAGCGTGCCGCGGCCGGGATTGATCAGCCACCCCCCGCGCGGCAGCAGCGCCAGCCGCGCGGCGTCCATCAGGTCGCGCGTGTCGGGCGTGTCGGGCAGCAGCGTGACCAGGATTTCGGCCCGCTGCAACGCGCGGGGCAGGCCGTCAGCGCCGCCAAACGCGGCAATCCCCGGAACCTCGCGCCCCGACGCGGACCAGCCTGCGACGCGGAACCCCAGCCCGGCCAGCGCCTGGCCCACGGCGCGTCCCAGCTCGCCCATGCCAAGGATGACGACCGACCGCTCGTCGGCCAGGGGCGGCACCACATGGTTGCGCCACACCCCGTCCTGGGCATAGGCGTCCATTCCCAGATGCGCCCGCATGACCCAGCCGGTGCAGTATTCCACCATGCCCCGCGCCAGCCCCGGATCGACCATCCGGCACAGCGGCTGGGTCAGCGTCGGGTTGCCGACGATGCGCTCCACCCCCGCCCACAGGCTTTGCACCACGCGGGCGCGGGTGAACGGGGCGAAATCGGCCGCGTGCCCGTCCTCGGGCCAGCCGGGGGCATAGATCACCGCGTCGAACGACGCGGGGTCGCCCTCGCGCGACAGCTCCATCTCGGGGCAGGCGGCGCGCAGATGCGGCGCCCATTCGTCCCACAGCGCGTCGCGCACGGCAAAGAACACCTTCATCGCGGGCGGTTCACATGGGCCGACTGGACGACGCCGAAGGCCATCAACAGGATCATCAGCTGCGTTCCCCCATAGCTGACCATCGGCAGCGGCACGCCCACCACCGGCAAAAGCCCCATCACCATGCCCATGTTCACGGCGAAATACAGAAAGAATGTGGCCGCGATGCCCAGCGTCAGCAGGCTGGCGAAACGGTCGCGGTTGGTCAGCGCGGAATACAGGCAGAACGCCAGGATCAGCGTGTAAAGCCCCAAGAGCGAGATGGTGCCCACGAACCCGAACTCTTCTGCCAGTGTCGTGAAGATGAAGTCGGTGTGCTTTTCGGGCAGGAAGTTCAGCCGCGACTGTGTGCCCTGCATGAAGCCGCGGCCGGACCAGCCGCCCGATCCCAGCGCGATCTGCGCCTGGGTGATGTTATAGCCGGCCCCCAGCGGATCGGTGGTCGGGTCCAGAAACGTGTCGATGCGCCGGAACTGATAGTCGTGCAGCAGCTGCCAGTCGGTGCCGCGGCTTTTCAGCACGGCGAAGACCAGCCCCCCGACCGCGGCGATCACGGCGCCGAAATACCACAGGCTGACGCCCGCCACGAACATCATGATGCCGCCCCCGGCGACCAGCATCAGCGACGTGCCCAGGTCGGGCTGGACCAGCACCAGCGCCGTCGGCGTCAGGATCAGCACCACGGGGATCAGCACCCACAGCGGGCGCGAGACCCGGTCAAGGTCCAGCCAGTCGTAATAGGCCGCCAGCAGCAGGACCAGCGCGATCTTGGTCAGCTCGGACGGTTGCAGCTTGATCGGGCCAAGGTCCAGCCAACGCTGCGCCCCCATCGCGTTGTGGCCGATCACGTCCACCATCACCAGCAGCGCCAGACAGGCGACATAGGCCACCACCGAGATCGACCGCCAGAACCAGATCGGCACGAAGGCCAGCGCGAACATCGCCGCCATGCCCACGACAAAGCGTTCCAGCTGCGGCTCGGCCCAGACCTCGGCCCGGCCGCCCGACACGGAATACAGCATCAACAGCCCGGCCGACGCGACCGAGGCCAGCAGGAACACCAGCGGCCAGTTCAGATACAGGATCTTGCGCCAGCCGGTCGGCGTCTGGTCGGAACTGTAATCGAGATAGCTCACCGCCGCCGCCCCCTCAGGCCCGCGCCCGGCCGGACGCCTGCGCGACCGTGGCGGGCGCAAGGTGCATCCTTGCACGCATCTCCTCGATCCCGCCGCGCTGGCCGGGGGGATAGGCGTCCAGCGGCGGCAGCCCGCCCGCCAGGGCGAACAGCAGGATGTCGCGCGCCACCGGGGCCGCGACCGCCGACCCGCCGCCGCCGTGTTCGACCACGACCGACACCGCATAGCGCGGCGCGTCGAACGGGGCATAGCAGACGAACAGCGCGTGGTCGCGCCGCGCCCACGGCAGCTGGTCGTTCGAGATCACGCCCCGCGCCCGTTCGGCTGCCGTGATGTTGCGGACCTGGCTGGTCCCGGTCTTGCCCGCCATGCGCCATTCCGGCGCGATGATCCGCGCGCGCGGCGGTGCCGCGATCGCCGTTCATCACCGCGTCCATCCCCGCGCGCGCGATCCTCAGATGCGCGTCCGACAGGCCGAGATCAGGGAAATCCCCGACCGGCACAGGGGTGCCATCGACCGCCCGGACCAGCCGCGGGCGCACCTCGCGCCCGGTCGCCACGCGCGCGGTCATCACGGCAAGCTGCAGCGGCGAGGCGAGGACATAGCCCTGCCCGATCGAGGCGTTGATGGAATCGCCCACCTGCCATTCCTGGTCATGGCGCGCGCGCTTCCAGGCGCGGTCGGGGGCGATGCCCTCGGCGATGGCGGACATCGGCAGTTCGTGGCGCACGCCGATGCCCAGGCGCCGGGCCATCGCCGCGATCCTGTCGATGCCGATCTTCTGCGCCAGTTCGTAATAGAAGACGTCGCAGGACCGTTCGAGGCTCGCCACCGGCCCGACCGATCCGTGGCCCGCCCTGCTCCAGCAGTGAAAGCGGCGGCCGGCGACGGTGGTGTGGCCGGGGCAGTAGTAATGCGTGCCGCCGTCGATCAGACCGGATTCAAGCCCGGCCAGCAGCGGGACCATCTTGAAGGTCGATCCGGGCGGATAGACCCCCTGCACGGTCTTGTCGGCCAGCGGGCGGTGGTCGTGTTCCATCAGCGCCCGATAGTCCGGCCCCGAGATGCCGCGCACGAACAGGTTGGGGTCGAATGTCGGCGCGGACGCGCTGGCCAGGATGTCGCCCGTCTGCACGTCCAGCACCACGGCGGCGGCGCTTTCCTCGCCCAGCCGCTGGATGGCAAAGTTCTGCAGGGCGGCGTCCAGGGTCATCTGCACGGTGGCGCCCTGTTCGCCCTCGATCCGTTCCAGCTCGCGCATCTCGCGCCCGGCGCTGTTCACCTCGACCCGGCGGGTGCCGGCCTTGCCGCGCAGGTCGGTTTCCAGCTTGGCCTCGACCCCCAGCTTGCCCAGCTGGAACTCGGGCAGCATCAGCACGGGGTCGGGGTTCTCGATCTTGGACAGGTCATAGTCGCTGACCGGGCCGACATAGCCCAGCACATGCGCGAAATCGCCGCCGCGCGGATAGCTGCGCGACAGGCCGGATTCGGGCGTGACGCCGGGCAGGGCAGGGGCGTTGACGGCGATGGACGCGAACTGGTCCCAGGTCAGGCGGTCCGCCACGACGACGGGGGTGATCGCGCTGCGCCGGCCGATGTCGGCCAACAGCGCCGCGGCGGCGGTGTCGGTCATCGGGATCAGGTGACGCAGCCGGGCGATGACCGCGCCGGGATCGCCCGCCTCCTCGCGGGTGATGGTGGCGCGATAGTTCGCCTCGTTCCCGGCGATGATGACGCCGTGGCGGTCGTGGATCAGACCGCGCGCCGGCGGCAGCAGCCGCAGCTTGACCGAGTTGCCGTCCGACAGCAGCCGGAACTCGTCGGCGCGGTCAAGCTGCATCGATTTCAGCCGCCAGCCCAGCGTCGCCACGACCGCCGCCTGGATGCCGGTCAGCATCAGCCCGCGGCGGGTGATGCTGCGGCTGCTCTCGATGACTTCGCGCGGGGATTTCTTCATGGCGGCTCAGCCCGGTTCCGTTTCGCCGGGGGCCGCGCGGCGCAGCCCCGCCAGCGTGCGGGCGACCCACACCACCAGCGGATAGGCGGCGGCGGTCGCGATCAGCCGCAGCAGATCCTGACCCAGCGGCGGCATCGGCGCCAGCGTCTGCGGCACGGCAAGGATCGTCCGCAACACCCGGTCGGCCAGCACCATCGCCCCCATCAGAACGCCCACGCGCAGCCATTCAACCAGAAAACCCTGCGCGCGCCAACGATGCTCGCGCAGGCGCGCCGCCTCGGAGCCTGCGACCATGATCGCGGCGCCAAGGCCGATCGGGCGCATCAGCAGCACGTCGGCGGTCAGCGCCAGCGCCGCGATGACGGCGACGGGCACCTGTTCGGGGCGGCGCAGCACCCAGGCCAGCGTCAGCGCGACCAGCAGGTCGGGACCGGGCCACCCGACACGCCCCGGCGACAGCGGCAGCAGCGCCACGACCAGGATCGTCAGACCGATCCCGACATAGGCGGCTTGCCCGACAAGCCGGCGCGAGCGGGCGGGGTCAATCATCGCCCGCAGCCTCGGGCGGGGCGTCCGCGGCAACGGCGGCCAAGGGGGCGGCCTGCTCGCCCAGGGACGAAACGGGCTGCGGCAGCGGCGGGCCGATGAAACCGGGCGAGGGCGGCGGGATCAGCGCGCCCGCGTCCGACAGTTCCTCGGCGGCGTGGCTGCGCAGGACGCGCAGGAACTCCAGCCGGCCATAATCGGCGGCGAGCCGGACCCGCATCCGCCCGTCCGACGCCAGCACCGCCTGTCCGACCAGCAGGCCGGGCGGGAACAGCCCGCCATCCCCGGAACTGACCACGCGGTCGCCCGGGCGCACATCCTCGGGGCTTTCCAGGAAATCCAGGAAGGGCAGGGCGCTGTTGTCCCCGGTCAGCAGCGCGTGCTGTCCCGACGGCTGGATCGTCACCGGCAGCAGCGAAGACGGATCGGTCAGCAGCATGACGCGGCTGGTGGACCGCCCCACGCCCGAAATGCGGCCGACCAGCCCCAGCCCGTCCATCGTGGCCCAACCGTCAAGGATGCCGTCGCGCGCGCCCACGTTCAGCAGCACGGACTGGCGGAACGCGGTGCCGCTGTCGGTCATCACCACGCCCGAAACGCTTGTCAGCGCCGGGTCGATGCGGACGTTGTTCTGCGCCAGCAGCTTGGCGTTTTCCTGTTCCAGCTGGACGGCCGCCTCTTTCCACGCCGACATCTTCTGCAGTTCGCGGCGCAGTTCCTGGTTCTGCTCGTGCAGCCGGGCATAGGACTGGAAGCCCGCCACCATCCGGCTGAGCCGCGTCACCGGCACCATCGCCCATTCAAAGGATGGGACGAACCGGTCCACGAACGCCGCGCGCATCCGTTCCGCGCGCGGGCTGTCGATGCGCCAGAACATCAGCAGCGCCAGCAGCGACAGCACCAGCAGCGCCACCAGTATCCGGCGCACCGGCGTGGCATAGTCGTAGCCGCGGCGCGCCATCGCAGGCGGCCTCAGCTGTCATAGTCGATGACGTGGCGCAGCTGTTTTTCGTATTCCAGCGCCTTGCCGGTCCCCAGCGCCACACAGCTCATCGGCTGGTCGGCGATCGAGATCATCAGCCCGGTCTGCTCGCGCAGCGCAAGGTCCATCTCGCCCAGCATCGCGCCGCCGCCGGTCAGCATGACGCCGCGGTCCACGATGTCGGCGGCAAGGTCGGGGGGCGTCGCTTCAAGCGCGATCATCACCGCCTCGCAGATCTGCTGGACCGGCTCGGCCAGCGCCTCGGCGATCATGGCCTGGGTGATCTCGACCTCTTTCGGGACGCCGTTCAGCAGGTCGCGGCCGCGCACCATCATCGTGGCCCCGCGCCCGTCGTCGGGCATCCGGGCGGTCCCGATCGAGGTCTTGACCTTCTCGGCGGTCTGTTCGCCGATCAGCAGGTTATGGTTGCGGCGCAGATAGTTGATGATGGCGTCGTCCATGCGGTCGCCGCCGATGCGGACGGAACGGGCATAGACCACATCGCCCAGCGACAGCACCGCGACCTCGGTCGTGCCGCCGCCGATG
This sequence comes from Paracoccus luteus, assembly GCF_004522155.1. Taxonomy (GTDB): domain Bacteria; phylum Pseudomonadota; class Alphaproteobacteria; order Rhodobacterales; family Rhodobacteraceae; genus Paracoccus; species Paracoccus luteus. The sequence continues at coordinate 58,007 of NZ_SDEA01000005.1, forward strand.
TCCACGACCATGCTGCCGGTGGGTTCGGTGATCGGCATCCCCGCACCGATGGCCGCGGCGATGGGTTCCGCGATCAGACCGGCCTTGCGCGCGCCCGCCGACAGCACCGACTGGCGGATTGCCCGCTTTTCGACCGGGGTCGCGCCGTGCGGCACGCAGACGATGACCTTGGGCTTGGAAAATGTCGTGCGCCGGAACACCTTCTTGATGAAGTGCTTGATCATCTCTTCGGCGCTGTCGAAATCGGCGATGACGCCGTCGCGCATGGGGCGGATCGCCTCGATGCTGCCGGGCGTGCGCCCCAGCATCAGCTTGGCGTCCTCGCCCACGGCCAGCACCTGCTTTTTGCCGTCCTTGACGTGATAGGCCACGACCGAGGGCTCGTTCAGGATGACGCCCTTACCCTTGACATAGATCAGCGTGTTCGCCGTCCCCAGGTCGATTGCGATATCCGTCGAAAACAGACCGCCGAATGCCATTATCCTGTCCTTCCGTGCCTGCCCGGATGCGGCCTTGCCGGTGAATCGGGTTCGCCCCGACCCTGGCCGCCGCCCCATATAGGCAAGCGCCCCCAAAGGGAAAAGCCGATTCTGGACGTGACCGCAGCATCCCGCCGTGCCCCTGTCAGGGGGGCCGCGGCGTGATAGGATCAATGCCGCCGGATCATCCGGCCAGCACAGAGGAGGACACCCGATGACCAGAACGGTCCAGCAGATGCTCGACGCCGCCAATGCCGTCGTCCCGAAGATCGGCGCCGACGAGGCGCGGCGGCTGGCCCGCGAGGAAGGCGCCCTGATCGTCGATCTGCGCGAGGGCGCCGAGATCGAGGCGACGGGCCGCATCAGGGGCGCGGCGACGGTGCCGCGCGGAATGCTCGAGTTCCGGGCCGACCCCGGCAGCAAGTATCACGATCCCGCCTTCGATCCCGCGCGCCCGGTGGTGCTTTACTGCGCCTCGGGCGGGCGGGCGGCGCTGGCGGGAAAGACCCTGGCCGAGATGGGCTATGGCCGGGTCTATAACCTCGGCGGTTTCAAGGACGCCGCGGACGCCGGGATGGAGACCGAGCAGCCCTGAGGCGGTGGGAAAGGGGCGGCGCTGCCGCCGCCCGTGCCTCAGTGCGAATACATGCTGATCGACCGGGTGTCGCTGTCGGGCGAGGTCTTTTCGCGCCGCAGCTTCAGCCGGTTCAGCGCGCCGACATAGGCCTTGACGCTCGCCAGGATGGTGTCGGTGTCGGCGGCCTGGCCGGTGGCGATGCGGCCGTCCTCCTCCAGCCGGACGCTGACGGTGGCCTGCGCGTCGGTGCCCTCGGTCACGGCATGAACCTGGTAAAGCTGCAGCGTCGCCTGATGCGCGAACAGCGCGTTCACGCAGTTGAAGGCCGCGTCCACCGGCCCGTCGCCCTGCCGTTCGATGGTCTGTTCGCCGTCGCCCACCACCATCGTCAGCGTGGCGGTCGCAGGCTCGCCCCCGCCGCAGACCACGCGCAGCGTCCTGACCTGCAGATAGTCGCTGTCGGTGTTGGCCGCGCTGTCCTGAACCAGCGCGACAAGGTCGTCGTCGAACACCTCTTTCTTGCGGTCGGCCAGCGCCTTGAACCGCACGAACACGTCCTTCAGCTGGTTGTCCCCCAGCTCATACCCCAGGTCGGCCAGCTTGGACCGCAGCGCGGCGCGGCCGGAGTGCTTGCCCATCGCGATGTTGGCCTCGTTCAGGCCGATGTCGGCGGGGCGCATGATCTCGAACGTCTCGACGTTCTTCAGCACGCCGTCCTGATGGATGCCGCTTTCGTGCAGAAAGGCGTTCTTGCCGACGATGGCCTTGTTGAACTGCACCGGAAAGCCCGACACCTGCGCCACACGGCGCGACAGGCCCATGATCCGGCGCGTGTCGATGCCGGTGGAAAACGGCATGATGTCGTGGCGCACCTTCAGCGCCATCACCACCTCTTCCAGCGCGGTGTTGCCGGCGCGTTCGCCCAGCCCGTTGATGGTGCATTCGACCTGGCGCGCGCCCGCCTCGACCGCGGCAAGGCTGTTGGCCGTCGCCATCCCCAGGTCGTTGTGGCAGTGGGTCGCAAAGACGATCCCGTCGGCGCCGGGCACCCGTTCCAGCAACATGGCGATCAGCGCGGCGCTTTCGCGGGGCGCGGTGTAACCCACGGTGTCGGGAATGTTGATCGTGGTGGCGCCTGCCCTGATCGCGATTTCCACCACACGGCACAGATAGTCGTGTTCGGTGCGCGTCGCGTCCATCGGCGACCACTGCACGTTGTCGCACAGGTTCCGCGCATGGGTCACGGTTTCATGGATGCGGTCCGCCATCTGGTCCATGTCGAGATTCGGGATCGCGCGGTGCAGGGGCGACGTGCCGATAAAGGTGTGGATGCGCGGCTGGCGGGCGTGGCGCACCGCTTCCCAGCAGCGGTCGATGTCGGGGATCTGGGCGCGGGCAAGGCCGCAGATCACGGCGTTCTGCGCCTGTTTCGCAATCTCGGATACGGCGGCGAAATCGCCTTCCGAGGCGATGGGAAAGCCCGCCTCGATGATGTCCACGCCCATCTCGTCCAGCATCCCTGCTATTTCCAGCTTTTCGGCATGGGACATGGTGGCGCCGGGCGATTGTTCGCCGTCGCGCAGGGTGGTGTCGAAGATCAGGACGCGGCTGGGGTCACGGGTCTGGGTCATCTGTCGCTTCTTTCTGGCTGGTCTGCGGGGGTTGCCGGGCGCTGCGCCAAGTGAGCGGCGGCCCGGCTGGACCCGCTCAGCGCAGCGTAAGAAGCAGCAGGCCGCGAAGGTTCACGAACCGTGCGCCGGCCGGACGGGCGTCGGCGGTGTGGGTCGAGGCAAGGATGCGGGTCCGCGTCATGACGGCGACTATAACGCTGCGTCCGGCGAAGGAAAGGGGGCAATCGACGCGGCCGGTCAGTCCAGCCGCGCGCCCGTGAACCGCCCGACGGCGATGCCGGCATCCGCCAGCGCGGCGCGCACGGCGCGGGCGATCTGGACCGCGCCCGGCGTGTCGCCGTGCAGGCAGATCGTGTCGATGCGCGTCGGGATCGGATGGCCCCCCTCGGGCAGGATCGCGCCTGCGCAGACCATCCGCACCACGCGCGCCGCGGCGGCCGCCGGGTCGTGGATCACCGCGCCGGGCAGGCGGCGGTCCACCAGCGTGGCGTCGGGGTTATAGGCGCGGTCGGCAAAGATCTCGCACGCCGCGCGCGCGCCCAGTTCGCGGGCGGCGTCCTGCTGCGCGGTCCCCGCCAGCACCATCAGGACGATGTCGGGATCGACCGACAGCGCGCCCTGAAAACAGGCCCGCGCCAGACCCGCGTCGCGCGACGCCATGTTGGCCAGCGCCCCGTGCAGCTTGAGGTGCCGGACCCGCCCCCCCGCCGCCCGCGCCATCGCCTGCGCCGCGCCCAGTTGCCAGCGCACCAGATTGGCGGCGCTGTCGGGGCCGATCTGCATCTCGCGCCGGCCAAAGCCCTGCAGGTCGGGAAATCCGGGATGCGCGCCGATGCCGACCCCTTGCGCGACCGCCGCGGCCATCGTGCCCGCCATCACGTCCCAGTCGCCCGCATGAACCCCGCAGGCGACGTTCGCCGACGAGATCACCCGCAGCAGCGCCGCGTCGTCCCCCATCGGCCAGGGGCCGAAGCTTTCGCCCAGATCGGCGTTCAGGTCGACGGACAAGGTCGTCATGGCGCGTCCCGGTCAAAGTGGGCGCTGACGACTCCGCCCACGAGGTTATAGGCCAGCAGGTCCGCGATCGCCGCCGGATCGCGCAGCCGCGCCCGGATGCGCGCGCGCAGCCCGGCCAGCGCGGCGGCGTGGTCGGCCATCGCCGCGCGCGCGGCCTCGCGCGAAACGAATCGCAGGCGCAGCACGGCCCCCGGCGGCGCCTGTGCCACGACCGGCAGGTCGCAGGGCAGGACGGTCGCGATCCTTGGATAGCCCCCGGTCGTCTGGCATTCGCCCAGCAGGACGAACGGCGTGCCGTCGCCGGTGATCTGGACATCGCCGGGCTGCACGATCTCGGACACGACCGACAGCCCGCCCGGCGCGGCAAAGCCCGCCGCGTCGCCCGCGTCCAGCCGCACGCCCATGCGGTTGCCGCGCGCGTCACGGCGGAAGTCGGTGCGCTGGACGCGCGCGATCTCGTCCGGGGGATACAGCGCCGTCTGCAGGGTTTCGACGACCCGGATCACGCCACCCGCGAACCGGGGCAGGGGATCCAGCCCCAGATCGACGGGGCCGCCCCGGTCGGTGCCCAGCGGCAGCCCGGACCCCACCGCAAGCGGTCCGCCGATACCCGCGGCCAGATGCGCCGACCGCGCGCCCAGCACCGTGGGCGTGTCCAGCCCGCCGCCGGGTATCAGATAGGCGAAGCCGCCCCCCGCGCCGGGGGTCAGCAGCAGTTCGGCGTCCGCAGGCAGGCGGTGGCTGGCGTTCCAGGCAAGCGGCCGGTCCTCGGCCCCCTTGCGCAGGATGGCGCGGAACGGCGCGCCCGTCAGGGCGATCCGCAAGGGCGCGGTCGTGCGAAAGCGGGCCGGCGCGCCCGCCATCTCGATCACCGCCAGCGCGGCCGACTGGTCCAGCAGCGCCGCACCCTCGGTCAGCGCCACCGGATCGGCGGCGCCGCCGCGCGACAGGCCCTGCGCCAGCCAGCCCGGCCGGCCCTGGTCCTGAACCGTGACGCCCGGACCGCAGGACAGCACGACCAGCGTCATGCCAGCGCCCCGATGCTGATGCCGCCGCCCGGCGTGCGGGCCAGCGCCGCAAGCCGGTCGGCATCGACGGGCGGAAACGCCAGCGCATCGCCCGCGCGCAGCAGAAAGGGTTCCGCCGCCGCCGGGTCGAACGGGCGCGCGGCGGTCTGCCCGACCTGCCGCCAGCCGGTCGGCGTCGGGGCAGCGAACAGCACAAGCTGGCGGATGGCGACGGCCAGCGCCCCCACCGGCACGCGCGGGGTCAGCGCGCGCTGGCGCGGGATGTCCCACGCCGGCGGCAGCTCGCCCACGTAAGGCTGGCCGGGCGCAAAGCCGATGGCCAGCACCCGCAGGGGGGCGGTGGCCAGCTGCTCGACCGCCTGCGGGCGGGTCAGCCCGGCCATCTCGGCCGCCTCGTCCAGCTGTGGCGCATGTGCGCCGTCGTAGCAGGTCGGGATGCGGATCAGCCGCCGGTCGCCGGGCAGCGGCGCGGCCGTCCAGTCGCGCGCCGCGACCAGCGCCGCGACCCGCGCCCGCAGCGGGGCCGGATCAAGCAGCGGGTCGAACCGCACATAGGTTGAGACGAGCGATGCCGCCGTCTCGGCCACCTCGGGCCAGGCGGCGGACCCGATCGCCTCGCGCAGCGCCAGCGCCGCGCGGTTCGCAGGCTCGGTCAGCCGCGGGGCAAAGGTGACGGCCAGCCCGTCCAGCCCGGACAGGGCGATGCGCGGCCAGTCGCCGCCGCTCATCCCTGCCTCGGGCAGGGGATCGGCGGCGATGGGCGGCAAAGGTCGGGCGGCATGGGAAACCCTGCGACGGGACGGGCGCAAAGCATCGGACAGGACGGGGGGGGCTGTCCAGACGTGTGCGCCGCCGACCGGCCATGCGGCGCGGCGAGGATGGCGCTGACCGCAGCGCGCTGCCGGGACGCGTCTGCCGGCGCCCCGTGCGGAAATGCCGGGGCGCCCGGCGGTCAGACCTCGTGCTTGCCGTTGAACCGCGCGAATGTCGCGCGGCGCGACGGGGCGAACAGGATGACGTCATAAGGCTCGGGCGCGACACCCGGATAGTCCATCCCGGGAGAGCCCGCCGGCATGCCGGGCACCGCAAGCCCCGTGGCGTCCGGCCGCTGCGCCAGCATCCGCCGGATGGCGGGGGCGGGGACGTGCCCCTCGACCACATAGCCCCCGACCTCGGCGGTGTGGCACGAGGCAAGGTCCGGCGGCACCCCAAGCCGTTGCTTGAGGCTGTCGACATCGGCCGATTCGATGACCCGGACCGGAAATCCCTCGGCGCGCAGATGCTGCACCCAGTCGCCGCAGCACCCGCAGGACGGATCCTTGGTGACCGTTACCAGCGGCAGGGTGGCCGCGCCTGCGGTCCGGGCCAGCCCCAGCATCAGCGGCAAAGTGGCGGCGGCGCGCAGGACCGCGCGGCGATTGATGATGTGCTGCATCCGAAACCTCGTCCAGGCCGGGACAAACTGCTGTCCACGGAACGGCATCTATCATCGTCCGGCCCCCGGCGGCAGGCCCGATCCCGCGGCGGGCCTGCGGCCCTGCGTCGCGGCGGCAGCCGTGATCGGCCCTGAACGGCGCCCGGCGCGCAAACGGCAGGGACATTCCCGCACGTCGTCATCGGACGCCGCTGTCCCGCGCTGTCGACCGTATCGACGCGACCGGCGCATGTTCCTTGCACCTTCCGCGACTGCGCCCCGGCGGCTATGTTCGCGCGGTGGAACCTGTCTGGATAGGCGCATGAACATGGTCGCGAAAAACAACTCGGGATTGCAATGCCACCCGTTCCGGTTTCCGCAATGACGCGGCGCGACGGCGTCACGATTGCGGTCGAAAGCCCCCTGGGCGCCGATCTTGATCTGCTGTTCGAACGGCATGTCGCGGCAATGCACGCCGACACGCCGCCTGAATCCATCCACATGATGCCGCGCGCCGCGCTGGACGACGCTGCGATCACGTTTCTTGTCCTGCGCGACGGCGACGTGCCGGTCGGCATGGGCGCGATAAAGCGCATTGCGCCGGATCATGGCGAAATCAAGTCGATGCACGTTCTGGTTGAAAAACGCGGCGGCGGATTGTCCCGGCAGTTGCTTGCGGCGCTGATCGACCATGCCAGCGCTGCGGGGCTGGCGCGGCTGTCGCTGGAAACGGGCGTGCAGCCCACGTTTGTCGCCGCGCGCGGCCTTTACGCCGCCGCCGGATTTCGGGAATGCCCCCCGTTCGAGGGTTACGGACCGGACCCCAACAGCGTCTTCATGTCGATGCCGCTGGGCTGATCCCGACGGAATTGCCCGCCCCCCGCAATACCGGGACGGGCGGGCAAACCTGTCCAAAAGGACCAGTTGTCCGATTCCCCCCGGTCCGCAATTCTGCCCCTTGTCCGCAGAATGCGGCGCATCTGTGTCAGCGAAGCCGCAGGTCCGGCCATGCCCGCCGGTCACGGTCCGAACGAAACGGGCAGAACGACCCTATCGCGCGATCGCAGTTTGCACATTCAAAGCGCCCGGTTCCGCCGGCCGCGTCATTTTCCGCGCCTGTTTTCCGGCGCAATTCGGAGACAATCGAAATGGCCGAAAAAGGCTTTTCTGACCACATGATCTCTGCGGACGCCGCGCCGGGCGCGGATCAGGACAATGGCCTCATCCAACCCGCCGCGGTGGCGAATGTCGTCGAGGGGACGGCCGGCGCCGACCTGATCGACGGCGGCTATTCGGGCGATCCCGAAGGCGACATGGTCGACGCGGGCGACAATGCGGCGGGCACGGACGACGACGTCATCCAGGGGTTCGGCGGCGACGACACGATCCGCGCGGGTGCGGGCGACGACACGATCTATGCCGGTGACGGGTCCGACGTGGTGGACGGCGGCGCGGGCAATGACGTCATCTATGGCTTTGGCGACACGCTGGGCGGGCTGGATGGCGGCGGCAACGACACGCTGCTGGGCGGCGCCGGCGACGACACGCTGCTGGGCGGCGCGGGCAACGACAGCCTGGACGGTGGCGACGGGGCGGATGCGCTTGTCGGCGGCGACGGCAACGACCTGTTCCGGGTCGGCGCGGGCGACCTCGCGCAGGGCGGCGAGGGGCGCGACGGGTTCACCATCGACGTGGGCCAGGCGGGCAGCGGCGCCGCGACCGTCATGGGCGGCGAGACGGGCAACGATTTCGACGCGCTGGACGGCTATGTCCTGCCCGGCCGGGCGGACCTGGTGTTCACGGGGGCCGAGGCGGGCACCCTGACCGCGGGCGCGACGACCGTCACCTTCAGCGAGATCGAGACGGTCGTGACCGGTGAATCCGGTGACAGCGTCGATGGCAGCGCGGCGACGGGCGGTTTCAACGTCAGCACCTCGGGCGGGAACGACACGATCACCGGCAGCGGCTATGGCGACACGATCAACGCCGGCAGCCAGGACGATCTGGTGAACGCAGGCGCCGGCAACGACGCCATCAACGCGGGCAGCGGCGCCGACACCGTGACCGGCGGGGCGGGCAACGACACCATCCTGCTGGGCGGCGCCGGCGGCGCGCGGGGCGACGGGGCGGCGGACGTGCTGGTGCTGGCCGACGGCGACGGCGCGGACAACGTCTTCGACTTCGAGGGGGCGGTGACCACCGGCGGGGTGGCAAGCTCGGTCGACCGCCTGGACGTCAGCGGGCTGACCGACGCGGACGGCAACCCGGTCGACGTGGGCGATGTGACCCAGATGCTGGTCGATTCCGACGGCGACGGACAGTTCGACGACGTCGTGCTGACCTTCGCGGGCGGGGAAAGCGTCACCCTGCGCGGCGTCGGGCGCGACAGCGCCTATACCAACGCGGAACTGTTCGCGATGGGGGTGCCCTGCTTTGCCGCAGGCACCCTGATCCGCACCGACCGGGGCGAGGTCGCGGCCGAGGATCTGGCGCCGGGCGATCTGGTCCTGACCGCCGACAACGGCCTGCAGCCGGTGCGCTGGGTGGGCGCGCGGCGGCTGGACGCGACGGTGCTGGCGCAGCACCCCAACCTGCGGCCGATCCGGCTGCGCAAGGGCGCGCTGGGTGACGGCCTGCCCTGCGCCGATCTGGTGGTCAGCCCCCAGCACCGGGTTCTGGTCCGTTCGGCCATCGCCCAGCGGATGTTCGGCGCCCCCGAGGTTCTGGTCGCGGCCAAGCAGCTGCTGCAGATCGACGGCATCGACATCGACGACGCGGCCGAGGTGACCTATGTCCATTTTCTGTGCGACCGGCACGAGGTCGTGTTTTCGAACGGGGCGCCGACCGAGTCGCTGTATACCGGGGCCGAGGCGCTGAAGGCCGTGGGCGCCACCGCGCGCGACGAGATCTTCGCGATCTTCCCCGATTTGCGCGACCGCGACCCGGCCGACCTGCCCGCCGCCGCCCGCCCGCTGTTGTCGGGGCGGATGGGCCGCAGGCTGGCCGTGCGCCACGCCCAGAACCGCAAGGCGCTGGTGCTGTAATCCGCGACGGCCTGCGGCCGGAACGAACCGCCGCCGGTCTTGATCCCGGCGGCGGTTTGGCCCAACAGGGGCGGGTTGGCCCCGTAGCTCAACTGGATAGAGCAGGGACCTTCTAAGTCCAAGGTTGGGGGTTCGAGCCCTCCCGGGGTCGCCAATGAAAAAGGGCCGGCGCAAGCGCCGGCCCTTTGTCGTGGCAGGACGGCGCGGTTACTCGCGCTCGCCCATGAAGTTCAGCAGGAACATGAACAGGTTCAGGAAGTCGAGATACAGGGTCAGCGCGCCCATGATCGCGGACTTGCCCAGAAAGTCGCTGCCCGAGTTCGCAAGCTCCAGATAGGTGTTCTTGATGTTCTGCGTGTCATAGGCAGTCAGGCCGGCAAAGATCAGCACGCCCGCCGCCGAGATGGCGAACTGGACGCCCGGCGACTGCATGAAGAAGTTGACGATCATCAGCACCAGCAGGCCGATCAGGCCGATCATCAGGAACCGGCCCATCGCCGACAGATCGCGGTTGGTGGTATAACCGAACAGCGACAGCCCGGCGAAGCCGGCCGCGGTGGCGACAAAGGTCGTCGCGATCGAGACGCCCGTATAACGCAGGAAAATCCAGCTGAGCGACGCGCCCATCGCGACCGCGAAGGCATAGAACAGCATCGTGGCGCCCTGCACCGACAGGCGCCGCAGCGCCGCGCCAAAGGCGAACACCATGACCAGCGGCAGGAACATGATGACCCATTTCAGGGGCGTCTGCAGCATCGTCTGGCCAAAGCCGGTCAGCTGGTTGCCCGGGCCGACCATCGCCTGCCCAAGGCCCCACGCGGTCGCGCCGGTCACCAGCATGCCGGTCGTCATCAGCCCATAGACCTTGTTCATATAGGCGCGCAGGCCCTGGTCATAGACCGCGCCGTGCCCGGCCGCGGTGGCCGTTCGGCGCATCGTGTTGAAATCAGCCATGTTACTCTCCCTCTGCTGTTCCTGCGGCAACGGGCGCAGGCCCAGCCGTCCAGCGACAATATCGGTGCAGGGCGGGCACGTTTCAACCGCGCGACGGCCGAAAACGGGCGCGACCGCGCCCTATTCCGTCATCGTGATGACGACCTTGCCCACCGCGCGGCGGTCGCGCAGCAGGGCATAGCCCTCGGCCGCGCGGTCCAGCGGCAGGACGGTGCCCAGGGTCGGGTTCAGCCGCCCCTGATCGAACAGCGCGAACAGCGCCGTCAGGCTGGCGCGCAGCGCGGCGGGGTCAAGCTGGCGATAACCGCCCCAATAGAACCCGTGGATGGCGATGTTCTTGACCAGCGCGTGGTTCAGCGGCAGGGCCGGCGGCTTGCCCCCGGCAAAGCCGATCAGCAGATGCCGCCCGCCGGTCCGCAGCGCCCCGAACGCAGCCAACCCCGCCGCATCGCCCACCGGGTCATAGACGATGTCGGCGGGACCGTGCGCCCGCAGCGCCGCGCGCAGGTCGGGTTCCGCCGCGCTGTCGATCACCACCGCCGCACCGGCCTGCCGCGCGGGCGCGGCCTTGTCCTCGCCGCGGACGACGGCCACCACCTCGGCCCCCAGCACCGAGGCGATCTCGACCGCGGTCAGGCCGACGCCGCCGGCCGCGCCAAGCACGACCACCCGCTGCCCGGCCGCCAGCGCGCCCGGGCCTGTCAGGGCCAGGTGACTGGTGCCATAGGCGATCTGGAACCCCGCCGCCTGCGCCAGGCTCATCCGGTCGGGGACCGCGATGCACAGATCGGCGGCGAACACCCCGTGATCGGCCAGCGTGCCGGGGCCGGTGACGGCGACGCGGGTGCCCGGCGTCAGGGCGACGCCCTCGCCCGCGGCCTCGACGACGCCCGCGCCCTCGATCCCGGCGACAAGGGGAAAGGGGGGTGCGTCCTGATACCGCCCCTCGATCATCAGCAGGTCGGCAAAGTTCAGCGCGGCGGCGTGCAGGCGCAGCCGCACCTGCCCGGGACCGGGTTCGGGGGGCGCCCGGCGGCCCAGTTCGGGGGCCGCGCCCTGCCGCGCTATCTGAATGATTCGGCTCATGTTCTGGCTTTCTGCGTGAGTTGTCGCGAAAACGGCGCAAGACAGCTTGCGGCACCTGTCCTTTTGGTCAGATATGGACCTATGACCACTGAATCGTCTCGCTGATTGCGTTCTGACGGGTTACTGCCTCTTTAGATTGAGTAGGGATGCAGCGATGAAACACACGGTCGATGTACATGTTGGAAAACGCATTCGCCACCGTCGCTGGACGATCGGCATGACCCAGCAACAGCTGGCCGAAGCGGTGGGGATCAAGTTCCAGCAAATCCAGAAATACGAAACGGGCATGAACCGCGTGTCCGCGTCGCGGCTTTGGGATATCGCCCGTGCGCTTGAGGCCCCGGTGGCGTTCTTTTTCGAGGGCCTGGGCGGCGACGCCCCGACCGAGGCCGAGGTCGATCTGCTGGCCGACAAGGAGGCGCTGCAACTGGTGCGCGCCTATTACACGATGCCCGAGGCGCAGCGCCGCCAGATCTATGAGCTGGCGCGCGTGTTGTCCCACGCCGCCTGAGGGGCAGGGGGACCGGCGGCTGGCCAAGGCCGTCGCGCGGCGCTAGACAGGCCCGCGACGCAACCGATGCAAAGGCGGCCATGACCCCGCGCCCCGACAGCCAGGCGCTGCGCGCCACCGCCGCCGCCCTTGCGGACGCCGCCCGCGTCGAGACGCTGCGGTATTTCCGCAGCCCGGCGCTGGCCCCCGACAACAAGGCGGCGACCGGCTTTGATCCGGTGACCGAGGCCGACCGCGCCAGCGAACGCGCCATGCGCGCCATACTGGGCGCGCAGCGCCCCGACGACGCCATCCTGGGCGAGGAATACGGCGCGCAGCCGGGCACCAGCGGGCTGACCTGGGTGCTGGACCCCATCGACGGCACCCGCGCCTATCTGTGCGGCGCGCCCAGCTGGGGGGTGCTGATCGGCATCGCGGACGCCGACGGGCCGATCCACGGCATCATCGACCAGCCCTGGACCGGCGAACGGTTCGAGGGGGGGCTGGGCGCCGCCCGGCTGACCGCGCCGCAGGGCGACCGCAACCTGGCGGTGCGCCGCGGTGTGGCGCTGGCCGACGCCACGCTGATGACGACCTATCCCGAGGTGGGCACCCCGGACGAGGGCGCGGCCTTCCGCCGGGTCGCGGCGCAGGTGCGGCTGACCCGCTATGGCATGGACTGCTATGCCTATGCGCTGCTGGCGCTGGGGCAGATCGACCTGGTGATCGAGGCGGGGCTGCAGCCCTATGACATCGTGGCGCCGATGGCGGTCGTGCAGGCGGCCGGCGGCATCGTGACCGACTGGCAGGGCGGCCCGGCGCACGACGGCGGCCGGGTGATCGCGGCGGCCACCCCCGAACTGCACGCCGCGGCGCTGGCCCTGCTGGCCGGCTGAGGGCGGGGCGGTTGTCGCCGCCGCGGCCCGCGGCTAGGTTGCGCGCGACAGCCGGACAGGGGGACCGTGATGACCGACCAGCGCCCGGACATCGACCCCGATGACGACGATTTCGCCCCGTCGCGGGCGGTGATCGCCGATATCTCGGATGCGCTGGATCGGGGCGACGGCGACCGGCTGGACGCGCTGCTGGAACCCCTGCACGCTGCCGACATCGCCGACCTGATCGAACAGCTTGGCCCCCAGCGCCGGCGCGAGCTGCTGCGCCTGTATTCCGGCGAGATCGATGGCGAGATCCTGGCCGAGATCGACGAATCGATCCGCGAAGAGGTGGTCGAGCAGCTGCCCCGCGACGTGCTGGCCGACGCCGTGCGCGAGATGGACACCGACGACGTCGTCGATTTGCTCGAGGATCTGGAAGGCCCCGAGCGCGAGACCGTGCTTGCGGCGCTGGACGATCCCGACCGGGTCGCCGTGGAACAGTCGCTGACCTATCCCGAGTACTCGGCCGGCCGCCTGATGCAGTCCGAGGTGGTGACCGCCCCCGAACACTGGACGGTGGGCGAGACCATCGACCACCTGCGGACCGAGGAGGTTCTGCCCGACCAGTTCTATCACGTCATCCTGGTCGATCCGCGCCGCCATCCCATCGGCTATGTCACGCTGGGCCGGTTGCTGTCGTCCCAGCGCGCGACGCGGCTGCGCGACATCGTCGAGGACAGCTTCCGCACCATCGACGTGCTGCAAGAGGAAGGCGACGTCGCCTATGCGTTCAACCAGTATCACCTCATCTCGGCGCCGGTGGTCGATGCCCACGGCCGGCTGGTCGGCGTCATCACGATGGACGACGCCATGTCCGTCCTGGACGAGGAACACGAGGAGGACTTCCTGCGCCTTGCGGGGGTCGGGCCAGAAAACTCGCTGTCCGACGGGGTGGTGGACACCGTGCGCCGGCGCGCGCCCTGGCTGCTGGTGAACCTGCTGACGGCCAACGTCTCGGCCTTCGTCATCTCGCGGTTTTCCGGCACGATCGAGGCGATCGTGGCACTGGCCGCGCTGATGCCGATCGTGGCGTCGATGGGCGGGAACGCGGGCACGCAGTCGCTGGCGGTGGCGGTGCGGGCGCTGGCCACCAAGGATCTGACGCGGTCGAACGCCGGGCGCGTGGTCTGGCGCGAAACCGTGGTGGGGCTGGTCAACGGCCTGCTGTTCGCCGTCATCATGGGGCTGGTCGGCTATCTCGCCTATGGATCGGCGGCGCTGGGGTGGGTGCTGGCGGCGGCGCTGGTCATCAACCTGCTGGTCGCCGCGCTGGGGGGCGTGATGGTGCCCCTGACGCTGGAACGGATGGGCCTGGACCCGGCGCTTGCGGCCGGGACATTCGTGACCACGCTGACCGACGTGATCGGATTTCTGGCATTCCTGGGGTTGGCGACATGGGTTCTGATCTGACCAAGACGGCGCTGCGCAATGCCGCACTGGCCGCGCGCATGGCCGGGGGCTGCGCGGACGCGCTGGCGGCCAACCTGACGGCGGCGCTGGCGCCGCATGGCGGGGCGGTGCTGGCCGGTTACTGGCCGATGCGAGGCGAACCCGATCCGCGCCCCGCGATGGCCGCCCACGACGGCCCCGTCTGCCTGCCCGAGGTGGTGGCCCGCGCGACTCCCCTGCGCTTTCGCCTGTGGCGGGGCGAGGCGCTGGTTCCCGGTGTCTTCGGCACCAGCCATCCGCCCGAAACCTGCCCCGAGGTCAGCCCCACCGTCCTGATCGTGCCGCTGGCGGGGTTCGACGCGGGGCTGAACCGGCTGGGCTATGGCGGCGGGTTCTATGACCGCACGCTGGCGCATCTGCGCGCGCGCGGGCCGGTGACGGCCATCGGACTGGCCTGGGCCGGCCAGCAGGTCGCCCCGATTCCCGTCGAGCCGACCGACGAGCCATTGGACCTGCTTGTGACGGACCGCGGGATCATGGCGCGTCAAAAATAAATCATCCGCCCCTGGCCGGACCCGGCCGCGGGTGCGGCTGTGCACGGTCTTGTGGATAATCGCTGAACGGCGGGGGCTAAGTCGTCCCTTGGCACGGGAAACCGTCCGCGCGCGTTTCATCCCCCGCGCCGTTAAGGATTTGAGTCGGCCGGCCGCGGATCGCACCCGCTTCGCTTGTCAACGGCGAAGGTCCGGCGCGGGCTGAAATAAACCTCTTGATCGCAGGTCTCGTCCGCTTCAGGTTGTGGGCTGTCGGAAGCGTGACCACCATATCTGGTGCCAATCCCGGCAGCAGACCAGAACCGACGCCGCGGCCCCAAGGGGTCGCCGGTCCCGCCGCATGACGCGCGGGGCCGATGGCACCACGACCAGAACAGGCGGTCCAAGGCCGCGCGCAGGGGGCACAGGATGAAGATCGAACGGCGTTTCACCAGCGACAGGACCGGCGCATACGGCGGCATCGACTTCGTCACCACCACGTCGGAAATCCGCAACCCGGACGGCACCATCGTGTTCCGCAACGAGGCCGTTGAGGTGCCGCAGGGCTGGAGCCAGGTGGCATCCGACGTCATCGCGCAGAAATATTTCCGCAAGGCCGGCGTTCCCGCCGTGCTGAAGCGCGTGCGCGAAAAGGGCATCCCCGAGTTCCTGTGGCGCTCGGTCCCCGACGAGGCGGCGCTGGCCGCTCTGCCCGCAGCCGACCGTTTCGTGGGCGAGACCTCGGCCCGGCAGGTGTTCGACCGGCTGGCCGGCGCCTGGGCCTATTGGGGCTGGAAGGGCGGCTATTTCACCGCCGAGGCCGACGCCCGCGCCTATTACGACGAGATGCGCCACATGCTGGCCCGCCAGATGGGCGCGCCGAACAGCCCGCAGTGGTTCAACACCGGGCTGCACTGGGCCTATGGCATCGACGGGCCGTCGCAGGGCCATTTCTATGTCGATTTCCAGACCGGCAAGCTGGTCAAGTCGGCCACCGCCTATGAACATCCGCAGCCGCACGCCTGCTTCATCCAGTCGGTCAGCGACGATCTGGTGAACGACGGCGGCATCATGGATCTGTGGGTCCGGGAAGCGCGGCTGTTCAAATACGGCTCGGGCACCGGCACCAACTTTTCCTCGCTGCGCGGCGAGGGGGAAAAGCTGTCGGGCGGCGGCAAGTCCAGTGGCCTGATGGGTTTCCTCAAGATCGGCGACCGCGCGGCGGGCGCGATCAAGTCGGGCGGCACCACGCGGCGGGCCGCGAAGATGGTGATCTGCGACATGGATCACCCCGACATCGAGGCGTTCATCAACTGGAAGGTCATCGAGGAGCAGAAGGTCGCCTCGCTGGTGGCCGGTTCCAAGATGCATGAGGCGAAGCTGAACGAGATCTTCGCAGCCATTCGGGTTTGGGATGGCGCCGGGGACGCCGCCACCGACCCGGCGAAGAACGGGGCGCTGAAAACGGCGATCCGGTCGGCCAAAAAGGCGATGATCCCGGAAACCTATATCAACCGGGTTCTGCAATATGCCCGGCAGGGCTTCGATTCGATCGAGTTCCCGACCTATGACACCGACTGGGACTCCGAGGCTTACGCAAGCGTCTCGGGCCAGAACTCGAACAATTCGGTCCGCGTCACCGACGCCTTCCTGCGCGCCGTGCGCGACGACGCCGACTGGGCGCTGATCCGCCGCACCGACGGCAAGACTGCGAAAACCGTCAAGGCGCGCGAGCTGTGGGACCAGGTCGGTCACGCCGCCTGGGCCTGCGCCGACCCCGGCATCCAGTTCCACGACACGGTGAACGCCTGGCACACCTGCCCGGCGGACGGGCCGATCCGCGGGTCGAACCCGTGCAGCGAGTACATGTTTCTGGACGACACCGCCTGCAATCTGGCGTCGATGAACCTGCTGACCTTCCTGCAGGGCGGCCAGTTCGACGCGGACGGGTATGTCCACGCCACGCGCCTGTGGACCGTCACGCTGGAGATCAGCGTGCTGATGGCGCAGTTCCCGTCGAAGGAAATCGCGCAGCGCAGCTACGACTTCCGCACGCTGGGCCTTGGCTATGCCAATATCGGCGGCCTGCTGATGAACCTCGGGCTCGGCTATGACAGCGACGAGGGCCGGGCGCTGTGCGGCGCGCTGACCGCGCTGATGACCGGCGTATCCTATGCGACCAGCGCCGAGATGGCGGGCGAACTGGGGCCGTTCCCCGGCTATGCCCGCAACGCCGATGCGATGCTGCGGGTCATCGGCAACCACCGCGCGGCGGCCCACGGCACGGGCGAATACAAGGGCGTGAACGTCAACCCGGTCGCGCTGGACGTGGACAACTGCCCCGACCCGCGGCTGGCGACCATGGCGCAGCGCGCCTGGGACAAGGCGCTGGCCCTGGGTGAGGAGCATGGTTTCCGCAACGCCCAGACGACCGTGATCGCGCCCACCGGCACCATCGGGCTGGTCATGGACTGCGACACGACGGGGATCGAGCCCGACTTCGCGCTGGTCAAGTTCAAGAAGCTGGCGGGCGGCGGCTATTTCAAGATCATCAACCAATCGGTTCCGGCGGCGCTGGAAACGCTGGGTTATCCCAGCGCCCAGATCGAAGAGATCGTGGCCCATGCCGTCGGCCACGCCAGCCTTGGCAACTGCCCGGGCATCAACCACGCAAGCCTGATCGGCCACGGATTCGGCGCGCGCGAGCTGGAAAAGGTGGACGCGGCGCTGGCCTCGGCCTTTGACATCCGCTTTGTCTTCAACCAGTGGACGCTGGGCGAGGATTTCTGCAAGGGCACACTGGGCATCCCCGCGGGCAAGCTGGCGGACCCGTCCTTCGACCTGCTGCGCCACCTTGGTTTCACCCGCGCCCAGATCGACGCGGCCAACGACCATGTCTGCGGCACCATGACGCTGGAAGGCGCGCCGCACCTTGCGCCCGAACACTACAGCGTCTTCGACTGCGCCAACGCCTGCGGCAAGACCGGCACGCGCTATCTGTCGGTGGACAGCCACATCCGGATGATGGCGGCGGCGCAAAGCTTTATCTCGGGCGCGATTTCCAAGACGATCAACATGCCGAACACGGCCACGATCACCGATGCGCTGGCGGCCTATGAACTGTCGTGGTCGCTGGGGATCAAGGCCAACGCACTTTACCGCGACGGGTCCAAGCTGTCGCAGCCGCTGGCATCCGCGCTGGTCGAGGACGACGACGAGGCCGCCGAAGTGCTGGAAAACGGCACCGCCCACGAAAAAGTCGCCGTCATCGCCGAGAAGATCGTCGAGCGGATCATCGTCAAGGAGGCCATCCGGTCGAACCGCGAAAAGCTGCCCGCCCGCCGCAAGGGCTATACCCAGAAGGCCCTGATCGGCGGCCACAAGGTCTATCTGCGCACCGGCGAATACGACGACGGCAAGCTGGGCGAAATCTTCATCGACATGCACAAGGAGGGCGCGGGCTTCCGGGCGATGATGAACAACTTCGCCATCGCCGTGTCGGTCGGCCTGCAATACGGCGTGCCCCTGGAGGAGTTCGTGGACGCCTTCACCTTCACCCGGTTCGAGCCGGCGGGGATGGTGCAGGGCAACGATAGCATCAAGAACGCGACCTCGATCCTGGATTACATCTTTCGGGAACTGGCGGTCAGCTATCTGGACCGCACCGACCTGGCCCACGTCAAGCCGAACGGCACCAGCTTTGACAGCTTGGGCGGCGGCGAGGCCGAGGGCCGCAACGTGGCCGCGGTCAGCGAAGAGAAGTCGCGCTCGCTGGAAATGCTGCGCCAGATCAGCTCGACCGGGTATCTGCGCAAGCGCCTGCCGCAGGAACTGATGGTCCTGCAGGGCGGGGCGTCATCCGCCGCGATGGCGACCGGCATGGCCGAACAGGCCGCCGTGTTCGAGACGACCACCGTCGCGGTCAGCCTGGACCCGCGCGCCAAGGCGAAGATGCAGGGATACGAGGGCGACCCCTGTGGCGAATGCGGCAACTATACGCTGGTCCGCAACGGCACCTGCATGAAATGCAACACCTGCGGCGGCACGTCGGGCTGCAGCTGAGAGACGACCGGCGGCCGGGCGATCCCCGGCTGCCGCGCCCGGACCGGCCGCGGGTGGGGACCATGCGGCCGGGCGACCGGGACACGACCCGGCCCGACCGGGGGGAGGGCTGCACGATCTCCGACCACCGGAGTGGCGGGGAACCTGTCGAGGGCAGCAGAACGCGCGGAAAACGCGGGGACAGTCGCCGCCGTCCGGGGCAAACCCGGGCGGCGGCATCTTTTCGGGCCGCCGCCGCCGCGCTAGCCTGCATCAAAACGAGGGACGAATGGCGACCGACATCGAGATCGCGCGCGCCGCGCGCAAGCGGCCGATGGCCGAGATCGCCGCGAGACTGGGGCTGGGGACGCAGGACTGGCTGCCCTATGGCCACGACAAGGCCAAGATCTCGCAGGATTTCATCGCGGGGCTGGCGGCGCGTCCGATGGGCCGGCTGATCCTTGTCACCGCGATCAACCCGACCCCTGCGGGCGAGGGCAAGACCACCACCACCGTGGGCTTGGGCGACGCGCTGAACCGGATCGGGGCGCGCGCCACGGTCTGCATCCGCGAGGCGAGCCTTGGCCCCAACTTCGGCATGAAGGGCGGCGCGGCGGGCGGCGGGCGGGCGCAGGTCATCCCGATGGAGGACATGAACCTGCATTTCACGGGCGATTTCCACGCCATCACCAGCGCCCACAATCTGTTGGCGGCGATGATCGACAATCACCTGCACTGGGGCAACGCGCTGGACATCGACCCGCGCCGGATCAGCTGGCGGCGGGCGCTGGACATGAACGACCGCGCCCTTCGCGGGGTGGTGCTGGGGCTGGGCGGGCCTGCGCATGGCATCCCGCGCGAAAGCGGCTTTGACATCACCGTCGCGTCCGAGGTGATGGCGATCCTGTGCCTGGCGACCGACCTGCGCGACCTGCAGGCGCGGCTGGCCCTGATCGAGGTGGCGCGGCGGCGCGACGGATCGCCCGTGACCGCCGGCGACCTGGAGGCCGAGGGCGCGATGACCGTGCTGCTCAGGGACGCGATGCAGCCGAACCTGGTCCAGACGATCGAGGGCACGCCCGCGCTGGTCCACGGCGGGCCGTTCGCCAATATCGCGCATGGGTGCAACAGCGTGATCGCCACGACGACCGCGCTGCGCCTTTCGGATTACGTCGTGACCGAGGCCGGCTTCGGCGCCGATCTGGGGGCCGAGAAGTTCCTGAACATCAAGTGCCGCAAGGCAGGGCTGGCGCCTGCGGCCGTGGTGCTGGTGGCCACCGTCCGCGCGCTGAAGATGAACGGCGGCGTTGCGCGAACCGACCTGGGGTCCGAGGATGTGGCGGCCGTCCGCGCGGGCTGCGCCAATCTCGTCCGGCACATCCAGAACATGCGCCAGTTCGGCCTGCCGCTGGTCGTCGCCATCAACCATTTCGACGGCGACACGGCCGCCGAGATCGCCGCGGTGGACTCGGCGGCTGCGGGCGCGGGGGTCCGCGCCATCGTCTGCCGCCACTGGGCCGAGGGCGGGGCAGGGGCCGAGGCGCTGGCCCGCGAGGTCGTGGGCATCGCCGCCCAGCGGGCGGATTTCCAGCCGCTCTACCCCGACGCCATGCCGCTGTGGGACAAGATCGAGACGATCGCGCGCCGCATCTATCGCGCCGACGGGATCGAGGCGCCGCCGGCCGTCCGCGCCCGCATCCAGGAACTGCAGCACACGCACGGCCGCCTGCCGGTCTGCATGGCGAAAACCCAATACAGCTTTTCCAGCGACCCCGCCGCCCTTGGCGCGCCGACCGGCTTTACCATCCCGATCCGAGAGGTGCGGCTGGCGGCGGGCGCCGGCTTCGTGGTGGCGATCTGCGGCGACATCATGACCATGCCGGGCCTGCCCCGCAGCCCGGCCGCCGCACGCATCGGCATCGACGCGCAGGGCCGGATCGAGGGGCTGTTCTGACCGTGCGGGGCCGCGCGCCCGCACCGACGCCCGCGGGCCGCGCGCCATGCCGCTGACCGTCCACGACCGCATCATCACCGACCGCGGGTCGGTCTATGCGGTGTCCGGCGGGCCGGTCGCCGACCGCGCGGCAATCGCCGCGATGCTGGCCGAGCTGACCTCGGTCCGCCGCTTCGCCAAGGCGACGCACCACAGCTGGGCCGCCCGGCTCGGCGGCGCGGGCCTGAAGGCCGACGACGGCGAGGCGGGCGCGGGCGCCATCATCCTGCGGATGCTGGAAACCGAAGGGCTGGACGATCACGTCGTCATCGTGACGCGCTGGTATGGCGGCAAGCATCTGGGCGGCGACCGCTTTCGCCATGTGATCGCCGCCGTGCGCCACTATCTGGCGGCGCTGAACGGCTGACGGGTTCGCGCTCAGCCCTGCCGATAGGCGGCGATCATCCCGCGCAGCTCATCCTCGTCCGGGCGGCCAAAGGTCGAACGGCTGCCGATGATGAAGGTGGGCGTCCCGATCAGGCCGAAATGCGTCGCCATCAGCTCCGACTGGTCGATGTGGTCCGTCACAGGCTGGCTGTCCATGTCGGCGCGCAGCTGCCCCTCGTCCAGGCCGAC
Organism: Paracoccus luteus; assembly: GCF_004522155.1. Classification (GTDB taxonomy): domain Bacteria; phylum Pseudomonadota; class Alphaproteobacteria; order Rhodobacterales; family Rhodobacteraceae; genus Paracoccus; species Paracoccus luteus. The sequence continues at coordinate 79,197 of NZ_SDEA01000005.1, forward strand.
CCGGCGGGCGGTCCGCATGACCGTCGCCTCCTCGGCCGGGCCCCGGATCTGCAGCAGCGCGGTGTGGAACGCCCAGTATTTCCCCTGCGCGCGCGATGCCAGCGCCGCCCGCGCGGCAAACACCGATCCCGCGCCAAAGACCGGCCATTCGCGCAGCACCAGCTGCAGCGCCGGATCGGCGCGCAACAGCCGGGCCACGGTCGGCATCGCTGTCCGGCAATACGGACAGTTATAGTCGAAGAACTCGACCATCACCGCCGTGGGCTTGGCGGCGCCGACCGCAGGCGCGTTCGGATCCTGTTCCAGCGCCTTGCGGATGACCGGTGGGACCGGGTTCGGATCGGGCGCGCGGCCCTGGGCCATCGCGGGCACGGCGGCCAATCCTGTCAAGGCTGCAAGTCCGGTCAAGGCGTGGCGTCGGGTCAGCATGGGGCATCCTGTCGGTCTGGAAGGTCGCGCCATCCTGCTGCGGGACCGCCCGGAACGCGAGGGCATGGCCGTTCACGATTGGTCAGAGATGATGAACGGGGCGTGTGCTGGCGCGCGCTGCACCAGGGTCATGTCCCGCGCGGTGCGGTTCGCCGGACCAATCGACGGACAGTCCCCCGGGTTCAGGCGGGTGGTAGGCCCGGAGGGACTCGAACCCCCAACCAAGGCGTTATGAGCGCCCTGCTCTGACCATTGAGCTACGGGCCCCGCCTTGGGCCATCCGTCACAGGCTGTCGCAAATGACGCGCGGGCGGTCAAGCGGGCGCTGGCCGGACGCCGGCCGAGGCGGCGTGATTGCCCCGGCGCGGGGCCTGCGCTATGTCTGCCGCGCGTCAGCCGCACCGTTCAGCGCAGGGGAAACCACCATGACCGACAGCCGGCCGCAGGGCCTGACCTATGCCGAAGCCGGGGTGGACATCGACGCCGGCAACGCGCTGGTCGACCGGATCAAGCCCGCCGCCGCCGCGACCGCGCGGCCCGGCGTGATGGATGCGCTGGGTGGCTTCGGCGCGCTGTTCGACCCGCGCGCGGCGGGCTTTGCCGACCCGGTGCTGGTCGCGGCGACCGATGGCGTCGGCACCAAGCTGCGCATCGCCATCGACACGGGCGAGCTGGACGGCGTCGGCATCGACCTGGTCGCGATGTGCGTCAACGACCTGGTGTGCCAGGGGGCCGAGCCGCTGTTCTTCCTGGATTACTTCGCCACCGGCAAGCTCGCCGTGGATCAGGCCGCCCGCGTCATCACCGGCATCGCCGAGGGGTGCCGGCGGTCCGGCTGCGCGCTGATCGGCGGCGAGACGGCCGAGATGCCGGGCATGTATCACGGCGGCGACTTCGACCTCGCCGGTTTCGCGGTGGGCGCGATGGAACGCGGCGCGCAGCTGCCGCAGGGCGTCGCGGCGGGTGACGTGCTGCTGGGGCTGGCCTCGGACGGGGTGCATTCCAACGGCTATTCGCTGGTCCGCAAGGTGGTCGAGGCCGCGGGTCTGGCGTGGGACGCGCCCGCGCCGTTCGCGGACGCGCCGCTTGGCCGCGCGCTGCTGACGCCGACGCGGCTTTACGTGCGCCCGGTGCTGGCCGCGATCCGCGCGGGCGGCGTCCACGCGGCGGCGCACATCACCGGCGGCGGCATCACCGAGAACCTGCCCCGCGTCCTGCCCGCCGGACTGGGGGCCGAGGTCGATCTGGACGCATGGACGCCGCCCCCGGTGTTCGGCTGGATGGCCGGGATCGCAAACATTCCGCAGACCGAGATGCTCAAGACCTTCAACTGCGGGATCGGCATGATCCTGGCGGTCGCACCCGACCGCGCCGAAGCGCTGGCCGCGCTCCTCTCCGACGCGGGCGAGCGGGTCTGCCGTCTGGGCCATGTGGTCGAAGGGCAGGGCGTCCGCTATGCGGGCGCCGCGTGGTGAAACGCGCCGCCATCCTGATTTCGGGCGGCGGATCGAACATGGTCGCGCTGGTTGACAGCATGACGGGCGACCATCCCGCGCGCCCGGTGCTGGTCGCGTCGAACGATCCAAAGGCGGCGGGCCTTGCACGGGCCGCGGCGCGCGGCATCCCCGTCGCCGCGGTCGATCACCGCGCCTTTCCCGGCGACCGCGCGGCGTTCGAGGAGGCGCTGCTTGAACCGCTGCTGGCAGCACAGCCAGATATCATCTGCCTTGCCGGCTTCATGCGGATTCTGACGCCGTCATTCGTGAACCGCTTTGCCGGGCGGATGCTGAATATCCACCCCTCGCTGCTGCCGCTGTATCCGGGCCTCGACACGCATGCGCGCGCGCTGGCGGCCGGTGACAGGCAGGCGGGGGCCACCGTCCATCTGGTCACGTCCGCGCTGGACGACGGTCCGATCCTGGGACAGGCGCGGGTGCCGGTGATGACCGGCGACACGCCCGAGACGCTGGCCGCGCGGGTGCTTGCGGCCGAGCATCGGCTTTACCCGGCCGTGCTGCGCCGCTTCGCGGCCGGGCAGACCGGACGCCTGGATCTCTAGCATCTTCTTGGCTGAAATACTCCGGGGCCGCGGGGGCAGCGCCCCCGTTCTTACCGTTCCGGCAGCAGGCCGCGCGGCGCAAAGCGCAGCACCAGCAGCAGGACCAGCCCCATCGCGATGAACCGCATCTGCGGGGCGCTGTCGATCAGATGGCTGCGCATCGGCCCGTCCGGGAAGGGCGCGGTCAGCAGCGCCATCGCGGCGGGGCCCCAGACCTCGGCCTTGATCCACAGGAACCAGATCAGCAGCGCGCCCAGCACCGCGCCCCAGTTGTTCCCCGACCCGCCGACGATCACCATCACCCAGATCAGGAAGGTATAGCGCAGCGGGTTGTAACCGCCCGGCGCCATCAGCCCGTCCAGCGTGATCATCATCGCGCCCGCAAGCCCGATCACCGCGCAGCCGATCACGAACAGCTGCAGATGGCGGCGGGTGACGTCCTTGCCCATCGCCGATGCCGCGATCTCGTTGTCGCGGATGGCCCGCATCATCCGCCCCCAGGGCGAGCGCAGCGCCAGTTCCGACAGCACGATCAGCGCGACCAGCACGACGACGAACAGCCCCGCATAGCACAGCTTGACCCAGATGCCCGACGCGGTCGCCGCGTCCATGCCCCAGCCCGCCGCGCGGGCGACGAAATCGGGATCGGCCTGCAGGTCGAGTTCATACGGGACCGGCCGGGGCACGCCGGTCATGTTCAGCACGCCGCGGGCCAGCCAGCCTTCGTTCTTCAGGACGGCGATGATGATCTCGCCGATGCCCAGCGTGGCGATGGCCAGATAATCCGACCGCAGCCCCAGTGCGACCTTGCCCACCGCCCAGGCGGCGGCGGCGGCGAACAGCGCGCCCACCGGCCAGGACAGCAGCACCGGCAGGCCCAGCCCGCCGATGTTGCCGGCCTTGGCGGGGTTGTTGGCCTCGATCGCGGCGACGGCGGGGTCGAAGACGGTGCGGAACAGCGCATAACCCGCCAGCACGACGACGGCGGCAAGCGGCACGCGCCAGCGCGGCGGGCTGCGCCGCGCGACCAGCGTCGCCAGCGCCAGCGCGCCCAGCCCCGCGGCCAGCGCCAGCAGGATGCGCGGCCCGCCCGCAGCCCAGGCCCCGGGCACGGCCGGCGTCGAGACCAGCACCGGCGCCAACCCGCCCAGCGCCAGGAACCCCACGACGCCCGCGTTGAACAGCCCGCCATAACCCCAGATCATGTTGACGCCCAGCGCCGTTACCGCCGACAAAAGCCCCATGTTCAGGATCGTCAGCGCGCTGTTCCACGAACCGGAAAACCATGCGTTCGACAGCGTGCCTTCCAGCACGAACAGCACCGCCACGGCGGCGAACAGCAGCGGCGCGCGCAGCGGGCTGGAGGGGGCGTCGGCCTGGCGGTTGCTGGACATGGGCGCCCCCTCAATAGGACTTGCCGCGGAACAGGCCGGTCGGCTTGACCAGCAGCACCACGATCAGGATGACGAAACTGACGGCGAACTTGTATTCGGTGGACAGCAGCTGCAGCAGGCCCGCAGGCTCGAACCCCAGATACTGGGCGATCTTCTTCCACGGATAGGTCAGCGCCACCTCGGAGAAGGCGATGACGAACCCGCCCGCGACCGCGCCCAGCGGGCTGCCCAGACCGCCCACGATGGCGGCGGCAAAGATCGGCAGCAGGATCTGGAAGTAGTTGAAGGCCTTGAAAGACTTGTCGAGGCCATAGAGCGTGCCCGCCGCCACCGCCAGCGCGGTCGCGATGATCCAGGTCAGGCGCACGACCCGTTCCGGGTCGATCCCGGACAGCAGGGCCAGATCCTCGTTGTCGGCATAGGCGCGCATAGCCTTGCCCGCCCGGGTGCGGTTCAGGAACGCAAACAGCGCCCAGACCGCCGCCGCCGTCAGGACCAGCGTGATCGCCTGCGTCGTGCGCAGCGCCAACCCTTCGTCCAGGCCGGTCATCGCCTTGAACTGCGGGACCGAGACGACGAACCGCGCCCCGTCGGCGAACTGGATCTCGTCCACGCCGATCACCAGACGCGTCAGCCCGTTCATCACGAACATGACCCCGACCGAGGCCATGACAATCACGATGGGGCTGGCCTTGACCCGGCGGTAATGGCGATAGACCAGCCGGTCCGTGACCAGCACCAGAACCGACGTCAACGCGATGGCCACGGGCAGCGCCAGCAGCCCGGTCGGCAGCGGGCCAAGGCTGATGCCCCCCGCCTGCAACCCCCAGGTCAGCAGGATCGTGACGGCGGTGCCGAAGGCCATCGTGTCGCCGTGGGCAAAGTTGGAAAACCGCAGGATGCCATAGATCAGCGTTACCCCCAGCGCCCCCAGCGCCAGCTGCGCGCCATAGGCCGACGCGGGGATCACGACAAAGTTCAGGATCGCCACGAGGGCGTTCAGCAGGTCCATCAGGCGGTCCCCCGGTCTGTGGGCTGTGCAGGGCGGGCGGGCGCGGGGCGGAGGGCTGCGGCGCAGACCCGGCAGGTGTTTTCGGGATTGCCCATCGCGTCAGCCCCCCAGAAAGGTGCGGCGCACCTCGGGGTTGGCCATCAGGGCGGCCCCGGTGTCGGTGTAACGGTTCGCGCCCTGCACCAGCACATAGCCGATGTCGGCGATGTCCAGCGCCTGCTTGGCGTTCTGTTCGACCATCAGGATGGAAATGCCGCTGCGCGCGATCTCGATGATGCGGTCGAACAGTTCGTCCATGACGATGGGCGACACGCCCGCGGTCGGCTCGTCCAGCATCAACAGCTTTGGGCGTGTCATCAGCGCGCGGCCGACGGCGACCTGCTGGCGCTGGCCGCCCGACAGCTCGCCCGCGTTCTGGCGGCGCTTGTCGGCCACTGCGGGGAACAGCTCATAGACCTGCGCCATCGTCTGGCGGAAATCGTCGCCGCGGATATAGGCGCCCATCTCCAGGTTCTCCTCGACCGTCATGGTCGGGAAGACGTTGGCGACCTGCGGAACAAAGCCCATCCCGGCGCGCACCCGGTCTTGCGGATTCAGGGCGGAAATGTCCTGCCCGTCCAGGCGCACGCTGCCCTCGCGCAGGTTCAGCATCCCGAAGATGGCCTTCATCGCGGTGGACTTGCCGGCGCCGTTCGGGCCGACGATCACGGCGATCTGGCCCTTTTCGACGGCCAGCGTGCAGCCGTTCAGGATGTCGGCCTTGCCGTAACCACCGCGCATGGCCTCGCCGATCAGGAAGGCGTCGCCCGCGCGGCCGGGCCGGGTCGGTCCGCTGGCACGCGTGCCGTCGACCGTGCCTGACCCGCGCGGGTTGACGATCGAGGCGTCGCGGTTGCCGCGGTTGGCGAACGGATCGCTCATGCGCCCACCTTGTCCTTGTTCTTGAGGCCGCGGCCCAGATAGGCCTCGATCACCGCCTCGTTTTCCATGATGTGGGCAGCCGGCCCCTCGGCCAGCACCTTGCCTTCGGCCATGACGATCACCGGATCGCACAGCTTGCCGATGAAATCCATGTCGTGTTCGATCACGCAGAAGGTATAGCCGCGCTCGCGGTTCAGGCGGATGATGGCGTCGGCGATGGTGCCCAGCAGGGTGCGGTTCACGCCCGCGCCCACCTCGTCCAGGAAGACGATCTTGGCGTCCACCATCATGCAGCGGCCCAGTTCCAGCAGCTTTTTCTGGCCGCCCGACAGGTTGCCGGCCTTTTCGTCGGCGACGTGGCTGATGGTCAGGAAGTCCAGCACCTCGTCGGCGCGTCGGCGCAGTGCTGCCTCTTCGGCGCGGATCGCGCCGCGCTTCAGCCAGGCGTTGACCAGCGTCTCGCCGCTTTGGCGGGGCGGGACCATCATCAGGTTCTCGCGCACCGTCATCGAGGCGAACTCATGCGCCATCTGGAACGTCCGCAGCAGGCCCTTGTGGAACAGCTGATGCGGGGCAAGGCCGGTGACGTCCTCGCCATCCATTTCGACCCGTCCCGAAGTTGGTGAAAGAACCCCGGCGATCACGTTGAAAAGAGTTGATTTTCCCGCGCCATTGGGGCCGATCAGCCCGGTGATCGAACCCTTGCGGATGTGCAGGCTGGCACCGTCCACGGCCCGAAAGCCGCCGAAATGCCGGTGCAGGTCGTGGACCCGGATCATCGCGTTTCCCCCCTGTCCCGCCCGGCCGCGCGTCTGCCGGATGGGTGACCATGTCGGCTGCCCGTTCGTGGGGCGCCGTCCTTTGCGGTCGGTCCTTGTCTTGATGCCGCGACCCGGCGCGGCTGCGCCGGATCGCGTCGTCCCTTCGCCCTCAGCGCGTCCCGATGACGTTCAGCTTGCCGCCCTTGAAATCGACCTCGCGATAGACGCCGGCGCTTTCGCCCGGCCCCACCAGCTCGACCGCGGTTGCGCCGTCATAGTCGATGTCGGTCCCTGCGGCCAGCAGTTCCAGGCCCTTGGCCAGCTCGCCCGCGGCGATCTTTTCGCCGGGGGCGTTGGCGACGTCCAGCACCTTGTCCTTGTAGACCTTGGGGTCCGACGACTTGGCCGCCTGCATGGCCAGCATCATCAGCGCGGCGGCGTCATAGGATTCCGCGGCAAAGGCCGAGGTGCCGTCAAAGCCGGCGGTTTCGGCCACCTTGATGAACGCGTCGCGGCCCGGCCCCTCGGACGAGGGGTTCTGCCCGAACGAGTTTTCCAGCTCGGTCCCGAACCTGGTCACCAGCGCGTCGCTGATCATGCCGTCGGGAAAGACGAAGGTGTCGAACGCGCCCGCGTCCATCGAACCCCGGACGATGCCCGATCCGCCCTGGTCGACATAGCCCGCGACGACCAGCGCCTCGCCGCCCGCGGCGGCCAGCGCGCCCACCTCGGCCGAATAATCGGCCTTGCCGTCGTCATGCGCGGCCATGATCGTGACCGTGCCGCCCTTGCCCTCGAACGAGGACTTGAACGCCTCGGCCAGGCCCTTGCCATAGTCGTTGTTGGTATAGGTGACGGCGACCGACTTGATGCCGCGGTCCATGATGACATCGGTCATCACCTCGCCCTGGCGGGCGTCGGACGGCGAGGTGCGGAAGAAGAACCCCTTGTCGTCGATGTCGGTCAGTGCGGGCGACGTCGCCGAGGGCGAGATCATCACCATGCCGTTCGGCACCGCCACCTTTTCAAGGCTGGCGATCGTCTCGCCGGAACACATGCCGCCCATGATGCCGTTGACCTTCTCGGCCGTCACCAGCCGTTCCACCGCCGCGACCGAGGCTGCGGCATCGGCGCAGGTGTTGTCGGCCTGAACCGAGGTCACGGTCGATCGGTCCAGCAGCTTGCCCGAGTCGCTGACCTCTTTCATCGCCAGTTCGGCGCCCTTGGCCATGTTCGGCGACATCGATTCCAGTGGCCCGGTAAAGCCCAGCGACAGACCGATCTTGATGTCCTCGGCCCCGGCGGCGCCGGCGGTCAGGGCGGCAGCCGCGGTGGCCAGCAGCAGTTTTTTCATTCGCTCTCTCCCATGTTGGACCGAAGTCCTGCGCGAAACCTAGAATCGCGCGAAACGAAAGGAAAGTGTCCTGTATGCGGCGCCCGGCGCCGGACGCATTTCCGCCGGGCCAGGCCGTCCGGCCTGCGGGGCGCGGAACTCGGCCCCGCGCGCCTGAGGCGCGGACTCAGCCACGCCCGCCGCGGGCGCGGAACGGCGTCGTGCCGAACTGCGCGCGGTAGCATTTGGAGAAATGCGCGGTCGAGGCAAAGCCGCAGGCCAGCGCCACCTCGATCACCGGCATGTCGGTCTGGGCCAGCAGGTTGCGCGCGCGCGCCAGCCGCGTTTCCATGTAATAGCGTTTGGGCGTGCGGTTCAGATAGCGCGCGAACAGCCGTTCCAGCTGGCGCATCGACATGCCGGCGTCGCGGGCCAGCACCGCGGGGCTGATCGGGTCTTCCAGACTGCCCTCGATGCGGGCGATGACGCCGGCAAGGCGGGGATGGCGCACCCCGATGCGGGTGGGGATGGACGGGCGCTGGCTGTCGGCCTCGGCCCGGATCTGGGTGGTGATCAGCTGGTCGGCCACCTGCGCCGCCAGTTCGGGGCCGTGGTCGCGTCCGATCAGCCGCAGCATCAGGTCGATGGGCGAGGTGCCGCCAGCCGCCGTCAGCCGCGTGCCGTCGTCCACGAAGACGGTGCGATACAGGTCCACCCGGTCGAACGCCTCGGCAAAGCCGTCGTGGTTTTCCCAGTGGATCGTGGCCCGCCTGCCGTCCAGCAATCCCGCCTGCGCCAGCGCCCAGGCCCCGGTGCAAAGCCCGCCGACCGCCCCCGCCTGCCGCGCGTTGCGGCGCAGCCACGACAACACCGGCCGGGTGACCGCCCGCGCCACGTCCACGCCCCCGCAGACCAGCACGACATCGCCCGGCTGCGCCTCGGCTTCAAGCCCGTGGTCGGTGGCCAGCCGCGCCCCGGCCGAGCAGGTGGCGCTGCCCCCCTCGGGGCCGATCAGCCGCCAGTCGTAAAGCGCGCGCCCGCTGACCCGGTTCGCCAGCCTCAGCGGCTCGACCGCCGCCGAGAACGAGATCAGCGTGAAGCGGTCGAGCAGCAGGAACAGGAACCGCCGCGGCCGGGCGTCGGCGGCGGGCTGGGCGGGCAGGACAGGCAAGGGGGCAGGGCTGGGCATGGGCGGCATCCTGGCGACCGGGCAAGATAAGGAAAATCGGACAGCCGGTGCAAGACGAGTGGTTGGCGACAGGGCAGACAGCGCAGCGGGGCGGCGCGAGGGGCAAGCGCGGCGCACGAGGGGGGACGCGCTGGACCGCGCGCTATCCGACGGGCGCGGCGGACGGCGCGGCGTGCGACAGGACGGGTGCGGCGGACGGCGCGGGAAGGGCGCGACGCGAGGGGCGAGCGCGGCGGACGATGAGGCGCACGCGCTGGACCGCGCGCTGTCCGACGGGCGCGGCGGACGGCGCGGCGTGCGACAGGACGGGTGCGGCGGACGGCGCGGGATGGGGGCGGCGCGAGGGGCGAGCGCGGCGGACGATGGGGCGCACGCGCTGGACCGCGCGCTATCCGACGGGCGCGGCGGACGGCGCGGGATGGGGGCGGCGCGAGGGGCGAGCGCGGCGGACGATGGGGCGCACGCGCTGGACGGCGGGGCGCGGCGGCGCGATCGGCGACGCTGGCCCCCCGACGGGTCGTCCGCGCTGTCCGCACCGCGTCCTGCAGTCGCCCTGCCGGCCGGCCGCGCCGGCGGCCCCGCCTGCAGCCTTTCCCTTTGCCCCCCGCTGGCCTATATACGCCGCGTTCCAAGGAGGATGTCATGGCCCAGACCACCCAAGCCCCCCGTGCCCTGTCCGGCGCCGCCGCGCCGTCCGACTGGCAGCGTGGCGGCTGGCGGGCCTATCCGCGCGTCCAGATGCCGGATTATCCCGACACCGCCGCGCTGAACGCCGTCGAAACGCAGCTTGCGAAATACCCGCCGCTGGTCTTTGCCGGCGAGGCGCGGCGCCTGCGCGCCCATCTTGCCGATGCGGCGCAGGGCCGGGCGTTCCTGCTGCAGGGCGGGGACTGCGCCGAAAGCTTTTCGCAGTTCAGCGCCGACAACATCCGCGACACCTTCAAGGTGATGCTGCAGATGGCGGTGGTGCTGACCTGGGGCGCGCAGATGCCCGTCATCAAGGTCGGCCGGATGGCGGGCCAGTTCGCCAAGCCGCGCAGCGCCCCGACCGAGGTGATCGGCGGGCGCGAACTGCCCAGCTATCGCGGCGACATCATCAACGGCTTTGACTTCACCGACGCCGCCCGCGTGCCGGATCCGACGCGCATGCTGCAGGCCTATACCCAGGCCGCGGCCAGCCTGAACCTGCTGCGCGCGTTCTCGACCGGGGGCTATGCCGACATCCATCGCGTGCAAAGCTGGATCGCCGATTTCACCGACGGGGCCGAGGCCGCGCGCTATCGCGACATCGCGGACCGGATTTCCGACGCGATGGCCTTCATGCAGGCGGCGGGCGTCACCGCCGAAACCGCGCACGAGCTGGGCAGCGTCGAGTTTTACACCAGCCACGAGGCGCTGCTGCTGGAGTATGAGGAGGCGCTGGCCCGCATCGATTCGACCACCGGCCTGCCCGTCGCGGGGTCCGGCCACATGCTGTGGATCGGCGACCGCACGCGGCAGGTGGACGGCGCGCATGTCGAGTTCTGCCGCGGCGTGCAGAACCCGATCGGCCTGAAATGCGGCCCGTCGATCACGACCGACGACCTCAAGGTGCTGGTGGCGCGGCTGAACCCCGGGAACGAACCGGGCCGCCTGACGCTGATCGCGCGTTTCGGCGCGGGGCAGGTGGGCGACCACCTGCCGCGGCTGATCCGGGCGGTCAAGGACGAGGGCGCGAACGTCGTCTGGTCGTGCGATCCGATGCACGGCAACACGGTCAAGTCCGCCTCGGGCTACAAGACCCGGCCGTTCGATTCGGTCCTGCGCGAGGTGCGCGAGTTCTTCGCCGTCCACGCGGCCGAAGGCACGATCCCCGCGGGCGTCCATTTCGAGATGACCGGCCAGGACGTGACCGAATGCACCGGCGGCGTGCGCGCGGTCACGGACGAGGATCTGTCCAGCCGCTATCACACCGCCTGCGATCCCCGGCTGAACGCCAGCCAGTCGCTGGAACTGGCGTTCCTTGTGGCCGAGGAACTGCGCGCCCGCCGCACCGGCACCGCCGCGGGGCTGCGCGACGCGGTCTGACCGCAGGCCAAGGCATGTTTGCGGCGCGGTCCCGGTCGGGGCCGCGCCGTTTTCTTGCGCGAGGGGTATGGCGCGGCAAGGCGAAGGGCTGGCGTCGCGCCCAGCTGGCGCGCGCCGGCTTTCGGCCGCCTGTCAGTCGTCGCCCCGCGTGATGACCCGGAAGGCCGCGCGCCGGGCCTGCGGCGTGGTGACGGGCTGGTCGATCAGACCCGGCTGCGGCTTGGGCGGCGGCGCATCGGCCCGCCACGGCGCCGGCGGCTCGGCAAAGCCTGCAGCCGACGGCGAGGGGTCCAGCACGCGCGCGCCCTCGATCACCGGGGTCAGGGTCTCGGCCGTCAGGTCGAAGCGGCGCGGGGCGCGGCCAACCTCTCCCTCGGTGACAAGGCACCCCAGCGCGCGCGTCACGTCGCCCAGATCCGACCGCAGCGGCAGCAGCAGCATCCGCCCCGCCAGCGCCGGGCGGCCATAGCCCGCGTCGGCAGACAAGGTCATCTCAACGATCTGCGGGCCCTTGAACACGGTTTCCAGCACGTCCGACAGTCGCCCGCGCGACGACGGCGCGACGAACGCGCACAGCGGCATGCCCCGCACCTCCATCCCCATCAGGTCGACAAGGTGGCGGCCGGCAAGGCGAAAGCGGGCGGCGCCGGGGGCGACGCGTTCCAGGATGAAGGCAAAGTCCAGCGTCCGCCGCAGCCCCCGCGGCTCGACGTCGGCGCGGCCCGGAATCGCGCGCCCGACCCGCAGCGACTGCCAGTAATCGCGCATCTCGGCCACGATGCGCGCGGGCCGCACGGGGTCGAAATCGGCCAGCCGCAGCACCCGGTCGCCGCACGGCGGAACGGCTGCGGGGCCGATTGCCCCGCGGCCGGGATCGGCGGGTCCGTCGGTCAGATCGTTGCGGTCGTCCATCGCATCATCCTGTCTGGCCGGCCGCGCGTCGCACCGCCGGGATCACACGCATCCTAGCCCGAACCGCCGCCGGACGTGAGCCGCAAGTTCACCGCTGGTTAAGACGCGAGCGCCCGCGCCCCGATGCTCGTCCCGGTTGCGCCCGGACCCGCGGCCTTGACCTGCCCCGCCCCCGTCGTCCAAGTGGGCATTTCAGTGCGGAGGGCCGGATGCAGCGCAGCGGATTGTTGATCATCGTGTCGTCGCCCTCGGGCGCGGGCAAGTCCACGCTGGCGCGGCGGCTGATGGACTGGGATCCCAGCCTGCGGTTTTCCGTCTCGGCCACGACCCGCGCGCCGCGCCCCGGCGAGGTCAACGGGCAGCATTACTATTTCACCGACGTCAAGGCGTTCCGCGCCATGATCGACGCGGGCCAGATGCTGGAACACGCCGAGGTGTTCGGCAATTTCTATGGCAGCCCGCGCAGCCCGGTCGAGCTGGCGATGGCCGAGGGGCGCGACACGCTGTTCGACGTGGACTGGCAGGGCGGCCAGCAGATCCGCGCCTCGGTCCTAGGGCCGCAGGTGGTGTCGATCTTCATCCTGCCGCCCAGCCTTGCCGAACTGGAACGCCGCCTGCGGGCGCGCGACCAGGACGACGAATCCGTGATCCGCGACCGGATGCGCAAAAGCCGCGACGAGATCAGCCACTGGGCGGAATACGACTATGTCCTGGTCAACGACGACCTGGACGCCACCGAAAGCAACCTGCGCGCCATCCTCAAGGCCGAACGGCTGCGGCGCGAACGCAGGCCGGCGCTGGGGCCGTTCGTGAAGTCGTTGATGGAGGAGCGGGCATGATCTGGGAACTGGACGGCATCGCGCCGCGCATCGCGGCCGACGCCTGGGTCGCGCCCGACGCGCAGCTGATGGGCCGGGTCGAACTGGACGCCGAGGCCAGCGTCTGGTGGGGCGCGGTGCTGCGCGGCGACAACGAGCCGATCCGCGTCGGGCGCGGTTCGAACGTGCAGGATCTGTGCGTGTTCCATACCGACCCCGGCTGCCCGCTGACCATCGGCCAGGACGTGACCGTGGGCCACCGCGCCATCCTGCACGGCTGCACCATCGGCGACGGCGCCCTGATCGGCATGGGCGCCACGATCCTGAACCGCGCCGTGATCGGCGCGGGCGCGCTGATCGGCGCGGGCGCGCTGATCGCCGAGGGCAAGGAGATCCCGCCCGGCGCGCTGGTCATGGGCGCGCCCGGCAAGGTCGTGAGGATGCTGGACGCGGACGCCGTCGCGGGGCTGCGCGAGTCCGCCGCGCGTTACCGCGCCAACGCCGCGCGGTTCCGCGCCGGGCTGCGGCGGCTGGACTGACAGGAACGGCCGGCGATGGACAGCCGCGAGCTGCGCGACCTGTTCGAGGTGGTGCCGGTTGCGACGATCGTCGTGGGGCCGGACGGCCGGGTCGTGGCGGCGAACGCGGCGACGGCGGCCATGTTCGGTCATGACCCGACGGGGCGGCCCTTTGTCACGGTTGTCCGCCATCCGGCCGTGAACAGGGCGCTGGACCGGGTGCAGCAGCCGGTGCCGCCATCGGGCGCAAACCCGCCCGCCAGCCGGGGCACGGCACGCCTGCCCGCGACGATCAGCGCGCAGGGCCGCGACCTCAGCGCCGTGATCACGGTCTCGCCGCTGGTGGTCAAGGGCGGGCGCGGGGCCGCCGTGGTGATCGAGGACAGCTCCGGCGTCGAGCAGGCCGAACAGATGCGGCGCGATTTCGTGGCGAACGTCAGCCACGAGCTGCGCACACCCCTGACCGCGCTGATGGGGTTCATCGACACGCTGCGCGGTCCCGCGCGCAACGACCCCGCCGCGCAGCAGCGTTTCCTGGACATCATGGCACGCGAGGCGGGACGCATGAACCGGCTGATCGCCGACCTTTTGTCGCTGAGCCGCGTCGAAAGCGACGAGCGGCGCCGCCCGGCCGAAACCGTCGATCTCGCCGGGCTGATCCGCAGCGTCGCGGCGACGATGGGACCGGCGGCGCGCGAAAGCGGCGTGACGGTGACGCTGCACGGCACGCAGGACGCGGTCCGCTTGCCCGGCGACCACGACCAGATCGTGCAGGTGTTCCACAATCTGTTCGAGAACGCGATCAAGTATGGCGGCGGGCAGCTGACCGTCACGCTGCGCCGCATCCCGCACGAGCCGCTGCTGCGCGGGCCGGGCTGGGCGGCCGAGGTGGCCGACAACGGCGACGGCATCGAGGCGCTGCACCTGCCGCGGCTGACCGAGCGGTTCTATCGCGTGGACACGCACCGGTCGCGCGAAAAGGGCGGCACCGGGCTGGGGCTGGCGATCGTCAAGCACATCGTCGCCCGCCACCGCGGCCGGCTGAAGATCGACAGCGAAAAGGGCAGGGGCAGCCGGTTCACCGTGATCCTGCCCGAAACCGCGGCCAGTCCCGCGCCGCCCCTGTCCGCCACAGCCCGGCCCGACGGGAACCGGCCGGTCTGAGGACGCGGCTATCCGGCGGACCCGCTCAGGCGTGGTCCGGCAGATCGCCGTGGATGGCCGCGGCAAAGGCCGAACGGTAAAGCGCCGACAGGTCGGCCAGCGGCGCGCGGTCCCCGCCTGCACGGCGCGGCCCGACGGGGACCGGCCGGTCCGAGGACGCGACTATCCGGCGGACCCGCTCAGGCGTGGTCCGGCAGATCGCCGTGGATGGCCGCGGCAAAGGCCGAACGGTAAAGCGCCGACAGCTCAGCCAGCGGCGCGCGGTCCCCGCCTGCACGGCGCGGCCCGACGGGGACCGGCCGGTCCGAGGACGCGACTATCCGGCGGACCCGCTCAGGCGTGGTCCGGCAGATCGCCGTGGATGGCCGCGGCAAAGGCCGAACGGTAAAGCGCCGACAGCTCAGCCAGCGGCGCGCGGTCCCCGCCAAGATCGACGGTCGCGCCGCCGAACCGGCCGACGACCGCCACCGGCACGCCCGCAGCCGCCGCATGGGCGGCCAGGGTTTCGGCATTGGCCGGGGGGCAGGCGACCAGATAGCGGGCCTGATCCTCGCCGAACAGCGTCGGGATGTCGGCGCTGTCCAGCGCGATGCCGATGCCCGCGCCCTCAGCCATCTCGAACGCGGCCAAGGCCAGCCCGCCGTCGGACAGGTCAGTCGCGGCGTGGAAATGGCTGCGGTTTGCCAGCAGAAAGTCGCCGTGGCGCCGCTCGGCATCCAGATCAACGGGCGGTGCGTCGCCCGCCTCGATCCCCCAGGCCTCGGCGGCCAGCGCCGACTGGCCCATGTGCCCGGCGGTGGTCCCGACCAGCACGGCCACGTCGCCGGGGCCGGAGCGGCCCGCGATCAGCTGATCCAGATCGGCGATCAGCCCGACCGCGCCGATGGTGGGCGTGGGCAGGATCGCCTGCCCGTCGGTCTCGTTGTAAAGGCTGACGTTGCCCGACACGATGGGCATGTCCAGCGCGATGCACGCCTCGCCGATGCCCTTGATGGCGCCGACCAGCTGGCCCATGATTTCCGGCTTTTCGGGGTTGCCAAAGTTCAGGTTGTCGGTCGCAGCCAACGGGCGCGCGCCCGCGGCGACAAGGTTGCGCCACGCCTCGGCCACGGCCTGCCGGCCGCCCCGCACGGGGTTTGCCTTGACGTAACGGGGTGTCACGTCGCTGGTGAAGGCCAGCGCCTTGCGGGTGCCGTGGACGCGCACGACGCCCGCGCCCATGCCGGGCTTGCGGATCGTGTCGCCGCCCACCTGGCTGTCATACTGCTCCCACACCCAGCTTTTGTGGGCGTAGTTGGGCGATCCGATCAGCGCCCGCAGCGCCGCAACCGGCGCGATCCGGGGCAGGGCGGGCATTGCGGCGGCGGGGGGCGTTTCCACCCACGGGCGGTCGTATTCCGGCGCGCTGGACGACAGTTTCGACAGCGGCAGGTCGGCCTTGACGGCGTTGCCGTGCAGGATCAGGAAGCGGTCCTCGGCAATGGTCTGGCCGACGATGGCGAAATCGAGATCCCATTTCTCGAAGATGGCGCGCGCCTCGGCCTCTTTTTCCGGCTTCAGCACCATCAGCATCCGTTCCTGGGATTCCGACAGCATCATCTCATAGGCCGTCATCGCGGTTTCGCGCGTGGGCACGCGGTCCAGGTCCAGCCGGATGCCCAAGCCGCCCTTGTCGCCCATCTCCACGGCCGAACAGGTCAGCCCGGCGGCCCCCATGTCCTGGATCGAGATCACCGCGTCGGTCTGCATCAGCTCAAGGCAGGCCTCCAGCAGGCATTTTTCGGTAAAGGGGTCGCCCGCCTGCACGGTCGGGCGCTTGTCCTCGATGGTGTCGTCGAACTCGGCGCTGGCCATGGTCGCCCCGCCCACGCCGTCGCGGCCGGTCTTGGCGCCCAGATAGACGACGGGCATCCCCACGCCGGACGCGGCGGAATAGAAGATGCGGTCCGCCTGCGCCAGCCCGGCGGCAAAGGCGTTGACCAGGCAGTTGCCGTCATAGGCGCGGTGGAACCGCACCTCGCCGCCGACGTTCGGCACGCCGAAGGCGTTGCCATAGGCGCCGATCCCTTCCACCACGCCCTTGACCAGATGGGCGGTGCGGGGATGTTCGGGGCGCCCGAAGGACAGCGCGTCCATCGCGGCGATGGGGCGCGCGCCCATCGTGAACACGTCGCGCAGGATGCCGCCCACGCCGGTCGCCGCGCCCTGATGCGGCTCGATATAGCTGGGGTGGTTGTGGCTCTCCATCTTGAAGACCACGGCCTGACCGTCGCCGATGTCCACCACGCCCGCGTTCTCGCCGGGGCCGCAGATCACCTGCGGACCGGTGGTGGGCAGGGTGCGCAGCCACTTCTTGGAGGATTTATACGAACAATGCTCGTTCCACATGGCCGAGAAGATGCCCAGTTCGGTGAACGTCGGTTCGCGCCCGATGATGTCCAGGATGCGCTGGTATTCGTCGGGCTTGAGGCCGTGGGCGGCGATCAGATCGTCGGTGATGGTCGGTTCCTGCATGATCCTGCGCCTTTTCCGTGCCCCTGCTGCCCGGCTTTTAGGGGCTGGACCGCCGTGAGGGAAGGGGAGGAACCGCGCGGGGCAAAATCGCTGCCCCGGAGCGGTGGCCAAAAAAAAGCCGGGCAAATGCCCGGCTCAAGTCCAACAGGGAGGTTGAAGGAACGGAAGTTGCCTGCCGCGACCCTTCGAGGATGCAGATATGGGCAGGCTGCCCCGATGACAAGCAAGTTGACGCTGCAGATGCAGCAATTCTGCCATGCAGGTGTTGCATGGCTGCCGCAGGGGCGGCTGACACGGCCGCGCCTATTCGCCCTGACTGCGGCGCAGCAGCTGGATTTCCTCAAGGACGAAATCCCGGAAAGCCGCGACGCGGCGCGAACTGCGCAGTTCTTCGGGAAAGGCCAGGAACACCGGCACCTCGGTGCTTTCGATGTCGGGCAGCACCCTGACAAGATGGGGAAAATCCGTCACCAGATAGTCGGGCAGGATGCCGATGCCGACGTGGTTCAGCACGCCCTGCAGCACCCCGAAATAGTTGTTCACCAACAGGGCCGAGTTCATGTTCTGCGCCAGCAAGGTCTGCGACAGCACCGCCCCCGACATCACCTGCGGCGTGGTCGGGCTTTGGCAGATCAGCCGGTGCGGCCCCAGATCGGCCATCGTCCGGGGCGTCCCTACCTGCTGCAGATACTCGGCCGAGGCGAACAGCTTCATGCGGATGTTCAGCAGGCGGCGGCGGATCAGGTCGGCCTGGCTGGGTTCCTTCATGCGGATGGCCACGTCGGCTTCGCGCATGGGCAGGTCCAGGACGCGCTCTTCCAGCAGCAGATCGATTTTCAGGTCGGGATAGCGCGCGTAAAGCTTGGACAGCCTTGGCACCAGCCACATCGTGCCAAATCCGGTGGTGGTCGTCACCTTCAGCTCGCCGAAGACATGCTCCTCGCTGTCCTTGATCCGGGCGGCGGTCGTGTCCAGCTTGCGCGCCATCGCCTTGGTCGCGTCAAACAGCATCTCGCCCTGTTCGGTCAGGATCAGGCCGCGGGCGTGGCGGTGAAACAGCGTCGTGCCCAACGCCTCCTCAAGCGCGCGGACCTGGCGGCTGACGGCCGACTGCGACAGGTGCAGCACGTCGCCCGCATGGGTCAGGCTGCCCGCATCCGCGACCGCGTGGAAAATCCGCAGCTTGTCCCAGTCCACCATGATCGACCCCGTCATTCGGCGGGCGCGGGCCAGCCATGCATTGCACGCATCGCATACAGGTGAGCGCCCACCGTATAAAAGGCTTTATCGGTCAGTCGTTCTGACCTATACTGTCCGCAGCCGTCTTTGGGGGAATGAGATGAGCGTTCAGGATATCTCGCTGACAGACCGTTTCGACTTGGACAAGCGCCATGTGCTGCTGAACGGCACGCAGGCGCTGGTGCGGCTGATGCTGATGCAGGCTGCACGCGACAAGGCCGCGGGACTGAACACCGCCGGGCTGTGCACCGGGTATCGCGGCAGCCCGCTGGGCGGCGTCGATCTGCAGATGATGAAATCCGGCAAGCTGCTGGGGCCTGCGAACATCCTGTTCCAGCCGGGCCTGAACGAGGATCTGGCGGCGACCGCGATCTGGGGCAGCCAGCAGGCCGAACTGCGCGGCGAGGGGAAATACGACGGCGTCTTCGCGCTGTGGTATGGCAAGGGGCCGGGCGTGGACCGGTCCGGCGACGTGATGCGGCACGGCAACATGGCCGGGTCGTCGCGGCATGGCGGCGTCGTCATGGCGATGGGCGACGACCATACGGGCGAATCGTCCACCGTGCTGCACCAGTCGGACTGGGCAATGGTGGACGCCTATATCCCGGTGCTGTCACCCGCTGGCGTGCAGGAAATCCTGGACTATGGCCTTTACGGCTGGGCGCTCAGCCGCTTTGCGGGCGTCTGGACCGGTCTGAAGACCATGAAGGACACCGTCGAGGCGACCAGCGTCGTGGACGGCGACCCCTTCCGCATGCGCTTTGTGACCCCCGACGATTTCGTGATGCCGGACGGCGGCCTGAACATCCGCCTTGGCGACACGCCCGTCGCGCAGGAAGCGCGGATGATCGACTATAAACGCTTCGCCGCCGAGGCCTTCGCCCGCGCGAACCGCATCGACCGCCGCGTCTGGGGCAAGCCGGGCGCCAAGATCGGCATCGCTGCGGCGGGCAAGAACTGGCTGGACGTGGTTCATGCCCTGTCGCTGCTGGGGCTGGACGAAGCCGAGGTCGAGCGGCTGGGCATCACCACCTACAAGATCGGGCAGACGTGGCCGCTGGACATGACCAGCTTTCACGAATGGGCCGAGGGGCTGGACCTGATCGTCGTGGTCGAGGAAAAGCGCAAGCTGATCGAGGTGCAGGTCAAGGAGGCGATCTTCGACGACCGCCGCGGCCGCCGCGTCTATGGCTGGCACAAGGGCGACACCTGGGAAAACGGCCGCCGGGTCGAGCTGTTCCCGACCCGCTATGCGCTGGATCCGGTGCTGATCGCCACCCGCCTGGGCGAGATCCTGATCGAGGAAGGCCGCCGCACCGACCGTCTGGACGCGGCCATGACGCGCATCACCGAAACCCGCCGCAACGACAACGCGCCGGAAATCGCGGTGCGGACGCCGTGGTTCTGCTCGGGGTGCCCGCACAACTCCTCGACCAAGGTGCCCGAGGGCAGCCGCGCCTATGCGGGGATCGGCTGCCACTATATGGTGCAGTGGATGGACCGGGAAACCACCGGTTTCACCCAGATGGGCGGCGAGGGCGCGAACTGGATCGGCGAGGCGCCGTTTTCCAACACTTCCCATGTGTTCCAGAACCTTGGCGATGGAACCTATAACCATTCGGGATCGCTGGCGATCCGCGCGGCCAAGGCGTCGGGCACCAACGTCACCTACAAGATCCTGTTCAACGACGCCGTCGCCATGACCGGCGGCCAGCCGAACGAGGGCGAGCTGACCGCCCCCCAGATCGTGCGCGAGCTGCAGGCGATCGGGGTGCCGACCGTCGTCGTGTATGACGAAAAGGAAGACATCGACCGCGGCCAGTTCCCGTCCGGCCTGCGGTTCGAGGAACGCGAAAGCATGATGGCCGTTCAGCGCGAACTGGCCGAGGTGCAGGGCGTGACCGCCATCGTCTATATCCAGACCTGCGCCGCCGAAAAGCGCCGCCGCCGGAAAAAGGGCGCGTTCCCCGATCCCGACCGCCGCGTCTGGATCAACCCCGAGGTCTGCGAGGCCTGCGGCGACTGCTCGGTCCAGTCGAACTGCGTCTCGGTCGTGCCCTTCGACACGAAACTGGGCCGCAAGCGCGCCATCGACCAGTCGTCCTGCAACAAGGATTACAGCTGCGTCAAAGGCTTTTGCCCCAGCTTTGTCAGCGTCAAGGGCGGCAAGCTGCGCCGTCCCACGGCCGAGGCGCTGGCGCTGCCCGACCTGCCCGCGCCCGCGCTGCCCGCAATCAACGGCACCCACAACCTTGTGATCACCGGCGTCGGCGGCACCGGCGTCGTGACCATCGGCGCGGTGCTGGCGCAGGCAGCCCAACTGGACGGCAAGGGCGCCGGGATGATGGAGATGGCGGGCCTTGCCCAGAAGGGCGGCGCCGTCCACATCCACCTGCGGCTGGCGAACGCGCCCGGCGACATCAGCGCGATCCGCGTCGCGGTGGGCGAGGCCGATGCGGTGATCGGCGGCGATCTGGTTGTGACGGCAGGGGCCAAGACCATCGGCCTGATGACCAACGGCCGCACCGGCGCGGTGGTCAACGACCACGAGATCATCACCGGCGAATTCACCCGCAAGCGCGACTTTGCCGTGCCCTCCGACCGGCTTAAGCTGTCGCTGCAGGCGCGGCTGGGCCAGCGGGTGGCCTTCCTCGACACCTCGGGGCTGGCGGAACGCTATCTGGGCGATTCGATCTATTCCAACATGCTGGTGACGGGGGCCGCGTGGCAGCAGGGCCTGATCCCGCTGTCCGAGGCGGCGATCATGCGCGCCATCGAGCTGAACGGGGCCAAGGCCGACGAGAACAAGCGTGCCTTCCAGATCGGGCGTTGGGCGGTGCTGTTCCCCGAGCAGGCGCAGCCCGTGCCGGTGCTGGCCGAGGCGCCGGACCCGGTCGCCTATCGCGCGAACCGGCTGGTCGGCTATCAGGGCGAGCGGCTGAAGCGGCGATTCCTCAAGCTGGTCGACAGCGCCCCCGCCGAACTGCGCGAAACTGTCGCGGAAAGCTATTACAAGCTATTGGCGATCAAGGACGAATACGAAGTCGCGCGCCTGCATCTGACCACCGTCGCAGGCGTCGCCCGCACCTTCGAGGGCGACACGGCGCTGACCTTCCACCTGGCCCCGCCCTTCCTGGGCGGCAAGGACGCGGACGGCCGCCCGAAAAAGCGTGCGTTCGGCGCGTGGATGCTGCCGGTGTTCCGCGGACTCGCCGCGATGCGCGGCCTGCGCGGGACGCCGCTGGACGTGTTCGGCTGGCAGGCTGAACGCCGGCGCGAACGCGCCCAGATCGCCGGGTTCGAGCGTGACATGGCCGAGGTGCTGCCCGCCGTGACCCCGGCCACGATGGACATTGCGCGCGAGCTGGCGGCCTTGCCGCAGGGCATCCGCGGCTATGGTTTCATCAAGGACGCCGCCGCGGACCGGGCGCAGGTGCGCCGCGACGAACTGATGGCGGCGTTCCGCGCCGGCGGCTGGCCGCAGGGGCAGGGGACCGAGGCGATGCGGATCGCCGCCGAATGACCTTGCGTGCCGGGGCGTCATTTCCCCGGCACGCAGGACTTTGATGGCGCAACCTGATCGAAGTCATGGCGCTTGGCGGCCCCAACACCTAGATAACCCGCAGCAAGGATGGGGGTGTGCATGGCTGTCGGCGTGTTCGATTCGGGCCTGGGCGGGCTGACCGTTCATCAGGCGATCGCCGCGCGGCTGCCGGACCTGCCGCTGGTCTATCTGGGCGACAACGCCCATGCGCCCTATGGCGTGCGGACGGCGGACGACATCTATCAGCTGACCTGCGCCGCGACCGAGCGGCTGTGGGCCGAGGGCTGCGACCTGGTGATCCTGGCCTGCAACACCGCCAGCGCCGCCGCGTTGCGCCGGATGCAGGAGCATTTCATCCCGCCCGACCGGCGCGTGCTGGGCGTGTTCGTCCCGCTGATCGAGGCGCTGACCGAACGGCACTGGGGCGACAACACCCCCCCGCGCGAGGTCGCGATCAAGCATGTCGCGCTGTTCGCCACCCCCGCCACGGTCGCCAGCCGCGCGTTCCAGCGCGAGCTGGCGTTCCGCGCCATCGGCGTCGATGTCGAGGCGCAGCCCTGCGGCGGCGTCGTCGATGCGATCGAGGACGGCGACGAGATGCTGGCCGAGGCGCTGGTGCGTTCCCACGTCGAGGCGCTGAAGCGCCGGATGCCCCACCCCGAGGCGGCGGTTCTGGGATGCACCCATTACCCCCTGATGGAAAAGACTTTTCAATCCGCGCTGGGGAAAGGCGTCCGGGTCTTTTCGCAGGCCGATCTGGTCGCGGAAAGCCTGGCCGACTATCTGATCCGCCGCCCGCAGTTCAGGGGCCCGGGCACCGTCTCGCGCTGTCTGACCACGGGCGATCCGGCCCGCGTGTCGGCCAAGGCCACGCAGTTCCTGCGCCGGCCCATCGTCTTTGAATCCGCCTGAAACCAAAGGGGCGAACCCATGAAATCGCTGAAGAAAAAACGTCGCATTCAGATCCTTTCCGTCGCCGCCGTGGCGCTTGCGCTGTCGGCCGGGCTGATCGGCTATGGCTTTCGCGACGGGATCAACCTCTATCGCTCGCCCAGCCAGATCGCGTCCGAGCCGCCCGCCGCCGACGAGACGTTCCGCCTGGGCGGGCTGGTCGAGGCGGGCTCGATCGTGCGCGGCGCAAGCGAGACCGTGACGTTTACCGTCACCGACGGCGCCGAGGCGGTCCCGGTCAGCTTTACCGGCGTCCTGCCCGACCTGTTTTCCGAGGACGCGGGCATGATCGGCACCGGCCGGATGCAGGACGGCGTGTTCGTCGCGGACGAGATCCTGGCCAAGCACGACGAGAACTATATGCCTCGTGAGGTGGCCGATTCGCTGAAGGAACAGGGGCTTTACAAGGGGCCAAGCTCGTGACGCAACGCGCGCCCGGTTAACGGGCGGTTAACGACCCGGATGCACCGTGTCCCCTCAGGCGAAAAGGGGGCAGGCATGCAGACGGTCGAACAGATCGCGGCGCAGATCGTCGCGCGCGAGGGAGGGTATGTCGATGACCCCGACGATCCCGGCGGGGCCACGAAACACGGCGTCACGTTGGGCACGCTGCGCCGGCTTGGGGTGGACCTGAACGGCGACGGCGCGGTCGGCAGGGATGACCTGCGGCTGCTGACCGGGGATCGCGCCGCCTCGATCTATGTGCAGCATTATTTCCGTGCGCCCCGGCTGGACCACCTGCCGCAGGCGGTGCAGGCCAGCGTCTTCGACATGCAGGTGAATGCGGGCGGGAACGCCGTCAAGCTGTTGCAGCGGCTGGTCACCCGCATGGGGTTCGCCTGCGCCGACGACGGCATCGTCGGCCCGCGCACCGTTGCCGCGGCGCGGGCGGCCGCGCTGGCGGCGCCCGGGCACCTCGCCGACGCCTATGGGATCGCCCGGCGCAACTATTACTACGCGCTGGCGGACGCGCGTCCCGCCAGCCGCAAATATGCCCGTCGGCAGGACGGGGGCAAAGGCGGCTGGATCACCCGCGCCGAAGAGTTCATCGCGCCGCGCTATCACCTGACATCGGCCGAGCATCGCGAAAGGACCGCAGCATGGGCATGATCGACCGGTTCCTGAACATGGCCCCGACAGTCACCGCGGTGTCGAACGCCGCGACCGGCGTGGCCGAGGTGTTCACCCCGAACTCGACCCGGCGGATGGAGCTGGACGAAGAGGCCTTTGCGGTGGCCATGTCGCAGTTGCAGGCCGAGTTCGGCCGCGTCCCCGGCGGCTGGTTCGACGAGCTGATGAACGGGCTGAACCGCCTGCCGCGGCCCCTGCTGACGCTGGGGACCATCGGCCTGTTCGTCTATTCGATGGTCGAGCCGGTCGGCTTCTCGCAGCGGATGCAGGGGCTGGCGCTGGTGCCCGAGCCCCTGTGGTGGCTGATGGGGGCGATCGTCAGCTTTTATTTCGGGGCGCGCGAGGCCCATTACTTTCGCGGCCGGGTGTGGCCGCGCGCCCGGGTGTCCACCGCCGTCGCCGCGGCGCCCGCCGACGATGGCGGCTGGCGCGCCCCCGCCCCGCCGCCGCTGGCCGAGGCGGGTGCTGCGGTGACACCGGCCGGTGTCCCGGCAACGCCCGCACCCGACCCGGACGACGATCTGTCCGACAACGCCGCCCTGCGCGACTGGAGGGCCGCGATGCCGGCCCCGTGACGGCACGCCGCAGCGCGAGGACTGGCCCCCGGCCGCCCAAAGGATTAACTTGCCCCCCGGACGTTCCGGGGGGCTTTTCACATGATCGCCGAGCTTGGCCATTTCGCGCTGATCCTGTCGTTGGCAGTGGCGCTGTTCCAGACGGTGGTGCCGCTGGTCGGCGCGGCGCGTGGCTGGCCCGCCTGGATCGACTCGGCCCGGCCCGCCGCGCTGGCCCAGTTCGGGTTGGTCGGCATCAGTTTCGCGGCGCTGACGGTGGCCTTTGTCACCTCGGATTTCTCGCTCGCGCTGGTCTATGAAAACAGCCATTCGGCCAAGCCGATGCTCTACAAGATCACCGGCGTCTGGGGGAACCACGAAGGCTCGATGCTGCTGTGGGTGCTGATCCTGGCGCTGTTCGGCGCGGCGGCCGCCAGCTTTGGCGAACACCTGCCGCCCGCGCTGCGCGCCCGCGTGCTGGCGGTGCAGGGCGCGATCGGGGCGTCGTTCCTGATCTTCATCATCTTCACCTCGAACCCGTTCCTGCGGATGAGCCCCGCGCCCTTTGACGGCCGCGACCTGAACCCGCTGCTGCAGGATCCCGGCCTCGCCTTCCATCCGCCGTTCCTCTACCTCGGCTATGTGGGGCTTTCGATGTCGTTCAGCTTTGCCGTCGCCGCCCTGATCGAGGGGCGGGTGGACGCCGCATGGGCACGCTGGGTGCGGCCGTGGACGCTGGCCGCGTGGATGTTCCTGACGGTCGGCATCGCGCTGGGGTCGTGGTGGGCGTATTACGAGCTTGGCTGGGGCGGGTTCTGGTTCTGGGATCCGGTGGAAAACGCATCCTTCATGCCGTGGCTGCTGGCCGCCGCGCTGCTGCATTCCGCCATCGTGGTGGAAAAGCGCGAGACGCTGAAGGCGTGGACGATCCTGCTGGCGATCATGGCGTTCGGGTTCTCGCTGATCGGCACGTTCATCGTGCGCTCGGGCGTCATCACCTCGGTCCACAGCTTTGCGTCGGACCCGTCGCGTGGCGTGTTCATCCTGGCGATCCTTGCGTTCTTCGTCGGCGGCGCGCTGACGCTGTTCGCCGCGCGCGCCGGCAGCATGACGGCGCGCGGCGTCTTCGCCCCCGTCTCGCGCGAGGGCGCGTTGCTGCTGAACAATCTGCTGCTGGCGGTGGCGGCGTTCGTCGTGTTCGTCGGCACGATCTGGCCGCTGGTCGCGGAAATGGCGTGGGGTCGCAAGCTGTCGGTCGGCGCACCGTTCTTTGAACAGGCCTTCACCCCGTTCATGATCGCGCTGGCCGTGGCCCTGCCCATCGGGGCGATCCTGCCGTGGAAGCGCGGCCGCGTCGGCCGGGCGGTCGCCACGCTGCGCCCGGCCGCGATCCTGGCGGTCGCAGTCGCTGCGCTGACCTTCGCGGTCTCGACGGGGCATTCCGCGCTTGCCGTCGTCGGCGCGGCGCTGGGGGGGTGGCTGATCGGCGGGGCCGCCATCGACATCTGGCAGCGCGCCGGACGCCAGGCGGGCCGGCTGACGCGCCTGCCACGCGCCGACTGGGGCCGGGTGACCGCGCACGCGGGGCTGGGCGTCACGTTCATCGGGATCAGCCTGCTGATGGCCTGGCAGGTCGAGGATATCCGCGTGGCCCAGGTCGGCGAGACCTTCACCGTCGCCGGCTATGACATCACTTTGGCCGAGGTCGAGGAAATGCCCGGGCCGAACTATATCTCGACCACCGCCGTGATGCAGGTCGCCCGCGACGGCCGCCAGGTGGCGACCCTGCACCCGGAAAAGCGCGTCTACCCCGTGCAGGCGATGCCCACGACCGAGGCCGCGATCCACAGCGGGCCGTTCGGCGACATCTATCTGGTCATCGGCGATCCGCAGCAGAACGGCGGCTGGGCGGTGCGCAGCTATATCAAGCCCTTCGCCTTCTGGATCTGGCTGGGCAGCGGGCTGATGGCGCTGGGGGGGCTGATCAGCCTGTCCGACCGCCGCTGGCGCGTCGCCGCGGCCGCCCGGCGCAAGCCCGGCCTGGTGGCCGCGGAATGAACCGGACCGCGTTTGCCCTTGCAATGATGCTGCTGGCGTCGTCCCCGGCGCTGGCCGTGCAGCCCGACGAGGTGCTGGCCGATCCCGCGCTGGAATCCCGCGCGCGCCAGATCAGCCAGTCCCTGCGCTGCCCCGTCTGCCAGGGCGAGAACATCGACGAATCGAACGCCCCGATCAGCCGCGACCTGCGGCTTTACGTCCGCGAACGGCTGGTGGGTGGCGACAGCGACGCGCAGGTGATCGACGCGGTCACGACGCGGTTCGGCGAATATGTCCTGTTCGAGCCGCGCGCCGAAGGGGGCAACCTGATCCTGTATGCGGCGGGGCCGCTGATGGCGCTGGTCGCGGCGCTTGGCGCATGGGGCTTCCTGCGCGGCCGCCGGCGCGAGGCCGCCGCACCCGCCGCGCTGACGGGGGACGAGCGGGCGCGCCTCAGCAGGCTGATGGATCAGGACAGCTGAACAAACCGCGGCTCGGTCCCGCGGTTGTCAAAGAACGGCACGGTGGACGGCGCGGTCAGGGGACCGTCGCCCGCGGCCGTGGCCAGCGCCTCGATCTCGGCCAGGACGACCTCGGTGATGAAGGGCAGGTCCAGCGCCCGCGCCTGCGCAAGGGGAACCCAGTGCAGGTGGCTCAGCTCGTCGCAGGCGCGCGAGAAATCATGCCGGTCGCCCGCGATGTGACGCGCATCGACCAGAAAGAACCGTGCGTCGAACCGGCGCGGGCGGCCCGGCGGGGTGATTGCGCGAAAGGCAAAGATCAGCGAATCCTGTGCGGCGGGGTCCAGCCGCAGGCCGGTTTCCTCGTCCATCTCGCGCAGGGCGGCGCGGGCCAGCGCGGCGGGGGTCGCGTCGGATTCGGGCCGCGCCTCGGCCGCCAGCCGGGCCGCGCAGGCGGGCGACAGCGCGGCGGGGCCGCCGTCCCGATCCTCGGGGTCCACGGCGCCGCCGGGAAAGACATATTTCGACGGCATGAAGGCCGCGGCCGCGCCCCGCATCCCCATCAGCACCGCAGGCCCGCCGGGGGCGTCGCGGTCCAGCAGGATCACGGTCGCCGCATCGCGCAGCCGGTCGGGCGCCAGCGCAGCCGCCGCTGCCGTCACCGCGCGGCCCCGGTGGCCTGCGGGTCGTCCGCGGTGGAACGATCCTCGTGCCCGTGGCCGAAGCCGTGCATCCTCTTGGCCCACTGGAACCCGACCCACGCGCCCTTGATGCGCGGCAGCATCAGCAGCGACAGGACCAGCGTCCCGCCGCAAAGCACCGTCAGCATCACCGTGGTCGACGGGCGATACATGGTGAACATCGCCAGCATCACCACCGTCGCCAGATGCGACACGATCAGGATCGTGACATAGGCCGGCCCGTCGTCGGCGCGATGATGGTGCAGTTCCGTCGCGCAGGACGGGCATTCGTCCTTGACCCGCAGATATCCCGTGAACAGCCGCCCCTCGCCGCACGAAGGGCAGCGGCCGGCCGCGCCGCGGCGCATGGCCTGTCCTGCGTGGCGGTCCTGCGAGGGCGTCGGGATGGCTGTGGACACGGGCATGGGAAACCTCGGCACTGAATGCGACAGCCCATAGATAGGAACTGCCGCCCCGTTTTGCCAGCGCCCGGCGCGCAAACTGCGCCGAAAGCCGCGGGTCGCCGCAAAGGTCCGATCTTCTGGCGGCAAATATCCCCGGGGGGTCCGGGGGCCGGCAGCCCCCGGGTGCGACGGCGCGCGCGCGATCAGCCGCGCAGGATGGAACGCCCGGCGTATTCGGCCGTCGCGCCCAGCATCTCCTCGATGCGGATCAGCTGGTTGTATTTCGCCAGCCGGTCCGAGCGCGCAAGCGATCCCGTCTTGATCTGCCCGCAATTGGTGGCGACGGCCAGGTCGGCGATGGTCGCGTCCTCGGTCTCGCCCGAGCGGTGCGACATCACGCTGGTATAACCGGCGCGGTCGGCCATGCGCACGGCATCCAGCGTTTCCGACAGCGTGCCGATCTGGTTGACCTTGACCAGCAGGCTGTTGGCGCAGCCGCGCGCGATGCCTTCGGCCAGCCGTTCGGGGTTGGTCACGAACAGATCGTCGCCGACCAGCTGGACCGAGCCGCCCAGGCGGTCAGTCAGCAGCTTCCATCCGTCCCAGTCGTCCTCGGCGCAGCCATCCTCGATCGACAGGATCGGATAGTCGGCGCACAGCGCGGCGAGGTAATCGACATTCTCGGCCGGGGTCAGCGACTTGCCCTCGCCCGTCATCTCATACTTGCCGCCCTTGAAATATTCGGTCGAGGCGCAATCCAGCGCCAGCATGATGTCGTCGCCGGGCTTGTAGCCTGCCTTCTCGATGGACCGCAGGATGAAATCCAGCGCATCGCGCGAGGACGAGAGGTTCGGGGCAAACCCGCCCTCGTCGCCCACGCCGGTCGCCAGACCGGCGGACGACAGTTCCTTTTTCAGCGTGTGGAACACCTCGGAGCCCATGCGGATCGCGTCGCGGATGTTTTCCGCGGCGACCGGCATGATCATGAACTCCTGGATGTCGATGGGGTTGTCGGCGTGCTCGCCGCCGTTGATGATGTTCATCATCGGAACCGGCAGCAGCCGCGCGCCGGTGCCGCCGACGTAACGGTAAAGCGGCTGGCTGGTCGCGTCCGCCGCGGCCTTGGCCACGGCCAGCGAGATGCCAAGGATCGCGTTCGCGCCCAGCCGGCTCTTGTTCGGGGTGCCGTCCAGTTCGATCATCATGCCGTCGATGGCCAGCTGTTCGGTCACGTCCTCGCCGATCAGCGCCTCGGCCAGTTCGCCGTTGACGGCCGCGACGGCGTCCAGCACGCCCTTGCCCAGATAGCGGCCCTTGTCGCCGTCGCGTTTCTCGACGGCCTCATGCGCGCCGGTCGATGCGCCGGACGGCACGGCGGCGCGGCCCATCGTGCCGTCCTCCAGCGTGACGTCGACCTCGACGGTGGGGTTGCCACGGCTGTCCAGGATTTCGCGCGCGAAGATGTCGATGATGGCGGTCATGGGGGCTCCTTTGCCGAAGGTTGCTGCGTCATAGCCCCGCGGCGGGCAGGGGGGAACCCGGTCAGGGCGCTGATAGCGCTATATCCGCCCAGATCGGCAGGTGATCGGACGCGCGCCGCGCCAGCGGGCTGTCGTGGACGCCGCTGTCGGTGACCTCGATCCCCGCCGACAGGGCAATCCGGTCATAGCGCAGCTGCGGGAACGGCGCGGGCCAGCTTGGCCCCGGCGCCAGCACCTCAAGCCCCGACAGTGATTCGAGCCCGCGCTCGTCGCGCCATTCGTTGAAATCGCCGGTCAGGACAAATCGGTTGCCGCCGATGCGCGCCACCTTGGCCGCCAGCCGCGCCAGCTGCGCGCGGCGCGAGGATCGGGCAAGCCCCAGATGGACCACCACCACCGTCAGCTCCGCCAGCCGCAGCGCCAGCGCGCCCCGCGGCTCGATCCCCGGCAGGGGCAGGCGGCGGACGGTCGCGCCCTCGGCCAGGTCGGGGCGCAGCAGGATGGTCTGGCCGTGCCAGCCCAGCGACTGTTCGCTGGTCGTCAGATGCGGCGCGGGGACCATGCCGGTCATGTCCTGGATCAGCCGCCGGGGCAGCGCCTCGGGGCGGGCGCCGAAGCGGAAATCGACCTCTTGCAGGGCCACGATATCGGCGCCCAGATCGGCGATGACCTGCAGGTTGCGTTCGGGCGCGTGCGGCCCGGTCATGCCGCGGCACTTGTGCAGGTTATAGCTGGCGACGCGCAGGGTTCGGGTCGGGGTCATGGGGTGATTGCTGCCACGGCTGCGCCCGCGTTTCCAGTCCGGGCAGCCGCGCTCAGGTGCCGCAATAGGTGACGCGGACCGCCTCGCCGTCGCCGGGGGGCTGCGACAGGTCGCGCCAGTCGGCCCGGTCGTCAAAGGGCGCGCCGGTCGCGGCGACAAGCCGGTGGAACGGGGTGAAATCGCCGGTCACGCCCGCGTCGATGGCCGCCTGGATGCGGTGGTTGCGCGGGATGCGGGCGGGGTTCGCGGCGGCCGCGACGGCAAGGTCGGGCCTGCGGGCCTGCCAGTCGCGTTCCCACGCGCGATAAGGCGCGGGGTCGGTGAACCCGGCCGCGGCCTCGCCCGTGGCCAGCCCGCGGAACGTGCGGGTGAAATCGGCGCGCGCGTTCGCCATGATCGTCAGCAGCCGTTCCACCAGCGCCCGGTCGTCAGAGCGCGGGTTCGCCAGCCCCAGCTTGGCCGCGAAGCGGCGCAGCCACGCGGCCTGATACAGCGCCGGGAATCCGTGGACCGCCTCGGTCGCCTGCGCCACCGCGCGGTCCGTGTCATCGCCCATCAGCGGGATCAGGCAGCTTGCCAGCTGCGCCAGGTTCCAGACCGCCACCTGCGGCTGTTCGGCCCAGGCATAGCGCCCGCCCCGGTCGATGGACGAAAACACGGTGTCGGGATGATAGGCATCCATGAAGGCGCAGGGGCCATAGTCGATGGTCTCGCCGCTGACGGCCATGTTGTCGGTGTTCATGACCCCGTGGATGAATCCCAGCGCCATCCATTGCGCGACCGTCTCGGCCTGACGGGCGATGACGCCGCGCAGCATCCCCAGCGCGTCGCCCGCATCGGGATAATGGCGGGCGATCACATGGTCGGCGAGCGTCCGCAGCCGGTCGATGTCGCCGCGGATGGCAAAATATTCGAAGGTGCCGACGCGGATGTGGCTGGACGCGACCCGCGTCAGCACCGCGCCGGGCAGGGCGGTTTCGCGCCACACCGGCTCGCCCGTCGTGACGGCGGCCAGCGCGCGGGTCGTGGGCACGCCGGCGGCGGCCATGAACTCGCTGACCGCGTATTCGCGCAGCACCGGCCCCAGCCACGCCCGCCCATCGCCGCGGCGCGAAAACGGCGTCGGTCCCGAACCCTTCAGCTGAATGTCGAAGCGCGCCCCGTCGGGTGCCACGACCTCGCCCAGCAGCACGGCGCGCCCGTCGCCCAGCTGGGGCGACAGGCCACCGAACTGGTGGCCGGCATAGGCCTGCGCAATGGGGTCGGCGCCCTGCGGCGACGCGTTGCCCGCCAGCATCGCCAGCCCGGCGTCGCTGTCCAGCCAGTCCGCGTCCAGCCCCAGCCGTTCGGCCAGCGGCCGGTTCAGCGCGATCCGCCCCGGCTGGGCGACCGGCGTGGGCGCGGTGCGGGCAAAGAACCCCGGCCCGAGCCGGGCATAGGAATTGTCGAAGGCGATGGGGGCGTGGCTTTGGGTCATCACAGCGATGTGGGGAAGGGCGGCGGCAAATGAAAGACCCGCGCGCCAGCGATGACCTTCCGCAACGACCAGCCCGCTTGCGGCGCGGGCCGCGCGCGCGTATCCCTGCCCCTTGCTGCGCGGAGAGTGCCATGAAGTTCCTCGATCTAGCCAAGGTCTATATCCGCTCGGGCGGCGGGGGCGCGGGGTCGGTGTCGTTCCGGCGCGAGAAGTTCATCGAATACGGCGGTCCCGACGGCGGCGACGGCGGCCGCGGCGGCGATGTCTGGGCCGAGGCGGTGGACGGGCTGAACACGCTGATCGATTTCCGCTATCAGCAGCATTTCTTCGCGAAATCCGGCCAGCACGGCATGGGCAGCCAGATGACCGGCGCGTCGGGCGATGACATCGTGCTGAAGGTGCCGGCCGGGACCGAGATCCTGGACGAGGATCAGGAGACGGTGATCGCCGACCTGACCGAGGCGGGACAGCGCGTCCTGCTGGCCAAGGGCGGCAACGGCGGCTTTGGCAACCTGCACTTCAAATCCTCGACCAACCGCGCGCCGCGCCACGCCAACCCCGGCCTGCCGGGGGTCGAACGGACGCTGTGGCTGCGGCTTAAGCTGATCGCCGACGCGGGGCTGGTCGGGCTGCCCAACGCGGGCAAGTCCACCTTCCTTGCGGCGGTGTCGAACGCCCGGCCCAAGATCGCGGATTATCCCTTCACCACGCTGGTCCCGAACCTGGGCGTCGTCGGCATCGACGGGCATGAATTCGTCATGGCCGACATTCCGGGGCTGATCGAGGGGGCAAGCGAGGGCAGGGGTCTCGGCGACCAGTTCCTGGGCCATGTCGAACGGTCGAACGTGCTGCTGCATCTGGTCGATGGCACGGCCGAGGACGTCGCCGCCGACGCCCGCACCATCCTGACCGAGCTTGCGGCCTATTCCGCCGTGCTGGCCGACAAGCCCCGCATCACCGTCCTGAACAAGATCGACGCCCTGACGCCCGAGATGCTGGCCGAACGCCGCGCCGCGCTTGAGGCCGAGCTGGGCGCGCCGGTCATGGTCATGTCGGGCGTCGCCCGAACCGGCGTGACCGAGGTGCTGCGCGCAGTCTGGGAAAAGGTCGCGCCGACCCGCGTGCGCAAGGTGGAAAACCCCGCGCCGTGGCAGCCCTGACCCCCGACATCGCGGCCGCGCGCCGGCTGGTCGTCAAGATCGGCAGCGCGCTGCTGGTCGGCCCCGACGGGCTGCGCGACGACTGGCTGCGCGGGCTTTGCGCCGACGTGGCCGACTGGCGGCGGCGCGGCGCCGATGTGGTGCTGGTCAGCTCCGGGTCCATCGCGCTGGGGCGGCGGGTGCTGGCGCTGCCCGCGGGCACGCTGACGCTGGAACAGTCGCAGGCCGCCGCCGCCGTGGGCCAGATCCGCCTGGCCCGCGCCTACGAGGAGATGCTGGCCCCCCACGGCGTCACCACCGCGCAGGTGCTGGTCACGCTCGAGGATACCGAGAACCGCCGCCGCTACCTCAACAGCCGCGCGACGATGGAGACGCTGCTGGGCCTTGGCGTCGTGCCCATCGTGAACGAGAACGACACCGTCGCCACCGACGAGATCCGCTTTGGCGACAACGACCGGTTGGCGGCAGCCATCGCCGTCACCTGCGGGGCCGACCAGCTGGCTCTGCTGTCCGACGTGGACGGGCTTTACACCGCCAACCCCAAGACCGACCCGGACGCCCGCCACCTGCCGGTGATCGACCGCCTCACCCCCGAGATCGAGGCGATGGGCGGCGACCCGGTCAGCGGCCTCAGCAAGGGGGGCATGAAGACCAAGCTGATGGCCGCCCGCACCGCCATCGGCGGCGGCTGCGCGATGGCGATTGCCGAAGGATCGGTCCTGCGGCCGTTGTCGGCGGTGGCGGGTGGCGCGCAAGTGACGTGGTTCCTGCCGGAAAGCGACCCGCGGGCGGCGCGCAAGCGCTGGATCGCCGCGATGAAGCCGCGGGGCGAGGTGGTGATCGACGCGGGCGCCGCCGCCGCGCTGGCCGCGGGGCGTTCGCTGCTGCCGGCGGGTGTCACGGGCATCGCCGGCGTCTTTCACCGCGGCGACCCGGTGACGATCCGCGGCCCGCAGGGGGCGGCGCTGGCGCAGGGCCTGACCCGCTATGATTCGACCGAGGCCCAGCAGATCGCGGGCCGCCGCAGCGACGAGATCGGCGCGATCCTTGGCCACGACCGCCGCAGCGCGCTGGTCCACCGCGACGACATGGCCGTGGGGCGCTGACAGCGCCGGATCGGGGTGCCGGCGGCGGGGATCGGGAATCGCTCCGCTGCCTGATCCGTCCCGTCCCCCCCACCGCAACCGGCGGGTGTCGGCCAACCGCGGGCCGAAATGAAGGCAACATCAAGAAGCCGGACAGCGACCGTTCACCACACCCCGCGCGCGCAGCGGCCGCAGCGCGGAACGCCGGGCAGCCTGTCGCGCGGGGGACGGCGACGCGCGCCGACGCGGACGTCCAACCCTAGAACTCGACCCGGATCGGCTGCACGAAGGACTGCCCCTTGCCGCCGGGCGGGGCCGGCATCTTTGGCAGGCGGGCGGCCTGCCGGGCCAGCGCGGCGTCGGCGCGGGCGTCGCCGGTCGAGCTGACCAGCCGGGCGGTGGCCGCGCCGTTCGGGCCGATGGTGACGGACACCTGCACCCGCGCCGCGCCGCCGCCCCCTGACAGGCGGGTGCGCGCCATGTGGCGCGAGATGCGCGCGCCCACCTGCGACTGCCAGCTTTGCATCTGTGCCCGGCTGGGCGCCTTTTGCCCGGCCGTGGCCGCGGCCTGCGACTGGCGGGTGCTGGCGGCCGCGCGCGGTTCGGCCGATCTGGCCTGCTGCCGCTCGGCCGGTTCTTTCCGCGGCTCACGCGCGGGCGTCCGCTCGCGCCGCGGCTTTTCGGGCTGCG
Source organism: Paracoccus luteus (assembly GCF_004522155.1). Lineage (GTDB taxonomy): Bacteria > Pseudomonadota > Alphaproteobacteria > Rhodobacterales > Rhodobacteraceae > Paracoccus > Paracoccus luteus. The sequence goes on from NZ_SDEA01000005.1 coordinate 113,945, forward strand.
CCTGCTTTACTTCCGGCTCGGGCGGGGGTTCACGCTGGGGCCGCGGGGCTGGCCTGCGCGAGGTGGTCAGGGGCTGCGTCTCGGGCGGGACCAGCGTGGCGAAGTCGCCGACCGGCGGCAGGGCGGCGAAATCCGGCACCGCGAAATCCGGCGGCGGCTCTGCGGGTTGGGGCAGCAGGTCTGCCAGATCCTGCACCGGGGGCAGGGTGGGCAGGGGCGGCAGCTCGGGTTCGGCTACCTCGGGCGGGCGCTCCTCGGCTGGCGGCTCGACCGGTTCCTCGACGGGGGCGGCCTCGGCCACCTCGGGCTCAGGCTCGGGCGGCGGGGCCTCGGCCGGCGCCTCGGCGGGTTGCGCGGCCTCGGCCGCCTCGCTGTCGGTTTCCGGGCTGGCCGCCTCGGGGGGCGTCGGCTCGGCCGACAACTCGATCATCACCGGCTCGGGCGGAAGGCTCCGGGGCGCGGCGGCCACGTTCACCAGCAGGAACTGCGCCGCCGCCACATGGGCCGCGCAGACCGCGAACGCGGCCGCGAACCAGATGGTCGAACGGCCCAGAAAGCCCGCCCGGCTCATGGTGCGCCACCGTCCAGCCCGACCAGCGCGATGCGGGTGAAGCCGGTATCACGGACCTGGTTCAAGACGCCGATCACGTCGCCATAGCTGACGCTGCGGTCCGCGCGCAGATAGATCCGCGCCTCGCGGTCGCCCCCCGTCGCCGCGTCCAGCGCGGGGCCTAGGGCGTCGGGTGCCACCGGATCGGCGCCAAGCGCCAGCGTCAGGTCGGGCGAGACGGTCAGCCACACCGGCTCGTCCGGGCGGGGCGAGGCCGCGCCGGCCGCGACCGGCAGGTTGACCTGGATGTCCACCGTCGCCAGCGGCGCCGCGACCATGAAGATGATCAGCAGCACCAGCATCACGTCGATGAACGGGGTGACGTTGATTTCGTGCTGTTCGTGCAGATCGTCGCCGTCGTGCAGGCCGCCCGCCATCACACCGCCCCCGCGGCTTGCCGGTCCAGGTCGCGGCTGACCAGCCGCTCGACCGCCGCCGCAGCGTCCGCCAGCTTCAGCCGATAGCCGGTGATCGCGCGGGCCAGGCCGTTGTAGATGACCACCGCCGGGATCGCGGCGACCAGCCCCAGCGCGGTCGCCAGCAGCGCCTCGGCGATGCCGGGGGCGACGACGGCCAGGTTGGTCGTCTGCGACTCGGAAATGCCGATAAAGCTGTTCATGATCCCCCAGACGGTGCCGAACAGTCCGACGAAGGGCGCGGTCGATCCGATGGTGGCAAGGATGCCCGTGCCCACCCCCGCCTGCCGCCCCGCCCGGCCCACGACCCCCGCAAGATGCGACGAGATGCGGGTTTTCAGCCCCTCGGGCGCGGCGGGCGCCGGCGCGGACCGGCGGCGTTCCGCATCGGCCAGGCGCAGCATGTGGCTGACCGGGTCGCGGCTGCGGCCCGACGCCGCGACCGCCGCGCCCAGCGTGGGCGCGGTGGCGACGCGGCGCGCGCTGCGCCCGGCCGCGCGGTCAGACAGCCAGATCTCGACCGCCTTGACCAGCAGCACCGTCCAGGTGATGACCGATGCCGCGATCAGCCCCAGCATCACCCCTTTGACCACCACGTCGGCGGCCTGGAACATGCCAAGCGGCGACAGATCGTGGGGCAGGGGACGGGCGATGTCCTGCGCCGAGGCGGCGGCGGCCGCAAGGACCAGCGGCAGGGACAGGGCGATGGGTCGGAATAGGGTCATTGTCTTCTGCATTTCCATGTTCGTCAGGGTTCAGGCCGCGTTCCAGTAGGCGGCCAGATGGGCGCGGGTCTTGGGCACGCCAAGAGAGGTCAGGACCGCCTGCCGCAAGGGCTGCAGCCGCGATTTTTCAGTGGCAAGCCAGAACTGCCCCGCGTCGGGCGCCTCGGCCACCAGCAGGCGCGCCAGATCGTCCTCGCCCCGCGGGTGGTGGTGCAGGGTCAGGCCGGGGTGGTCGGGCAGCGGGTAATCCGCGCTGGCGCCCAGCAGGTGGCAGGCGATGCGCGCGCCGGGGCCTTGCGCCGCGATGATCCGGGCCAGCGCCGGATAGGCCGTCTCGTCGCCCCCGATCAGCAGCCGGTCGTCCAGCGGGATGCCGCCGCCGCCCGGCCCGATCAGCCCGACGACCGTGCCGGGGGCCGCCGCCTGGGCAAAGGCGCAGACGCGCCCGCCCTCGTGGACGAAGACGTCGGTTTCCAGCCAGCCCGCCGCGAGGTCGATGGCGCGGATCGTATAGGCGGGGCGGTGCAGGGGCTGCGGCCAGATCGTCTGGCCCGTGCCCGACAGCCGCGGCCATTCGGTCGCGCCGTCGCCCGACGGCAGCACCATGCGGAAATGGATCATGTCGCGGGCCAGCCGGTCCAGCCCGTCGCCCTGCACCCGCATCCGCACGAACTGCGCACTGACGCGTTCGACCGACGCCACGCGCCCCAGGCTGAAGTTCGGCGGCAGCGCACCCGCCTGCGCGGGCCCGGTCCAGCGCAGGCCGACCGCGTCGGGCGCATGGTCGGCCAGATGGGCGGCCGCGGCCTCTTGCAGGGTGAACAGCCAGTCGGCGCTGTGGGCCCGGGCGTAAAGCGTCGTCGCCGCGCCGCGCTGGCGGGCGCCGAACTCGCCCTCGCCCACGGTGACCCAGGTGGACCGGCCGTGACCGGACCGCAGCGTCAGGCCGTGATCGTCCGCCAGATGGCGGAACAGCGCGTCGAGGCCGGCGAAATCGACGGCGATCTCGGCCTCGGCCTGAAAGGGGGGCAGGGGATCGGTCCTCATGCGGCGGCCCTGTCGGGTTGGCGGCTGGCGGGCAGGGTGACGGCCATGACCGCGGCAAGCCCCGCGCACAGGACGAACAGCGCGCCAAAGCCCGCGTGTTCGGCGACCAGCCCCGCGGCGACGCCCAGGACCATGCTGATGGCGGCGTCCAGGCACTGGAACAGCGTGAAATCCACGCCGCCCTGCGCCGGGTCGGCCCATGCCATGATCTGCGCGAAAAGCGCGGTAAAGCCGATGGACAGCACGAACGATCCGGCGGCCAGCGCGGTGGCCACGCTGACGGACAAGGGCAGCGCGATCCCCAGCACGGGCAGCGCCAGCAACGTCATGGCGACCGCCTGCAGCGCCAGCGCCGCGCGCAGCGCCGGGCCGGTCCCCATCGCGCGGACCATCCAGCCGCCTACGACCGCGCCCGCGACCCCCAGCGTCAGGCTGGACAGCCCGCCCAGCAGGCCCACGCGCGCCAGCGGCACGCCCAGGTCGATCAGATAGGGGGCCAGCATCCCCATCGCGGCCTTTTGCGCGACGACAAAGCCTGCGGTCAGCAGCAGGCCGTGCCGGATCTCGGGGCGCGCGAGCGCCGCGCGCAGGCTGGGGCGCGGCGCGCTGGCGGGCACGGGCGCGTCGTCGCGCGCGACAGCGGCAAAGCCTGCAAGCAGCAGGGCGACCAGCGCGGCCATGACCAGCGTCGCGGCCGTCCAGCCCCAGCTTGCGACCAGCACGACGAACAGCCCCCCGCCGATGGCGGCGCCCGCATAGGCCCCGCCGACCTGTGCCGCGTTGCCCCAGCCCAGCCGCCGCGCCGCCAGCGCGCGCACGGCATGGCCGTCGACCGCGATGTCCACCGTCGCGGTGGCGATCGCGACCACCATCAGCAGCGCCAGCACCGGCAGCAGCGGGACCAGCCCGGTCAGCGCGACCCCGGCAAGCCCCGCGACCGCCACCGCCCCGCCCATCAGGACGATCCGGCCCGTCCGCACGCGGCCGCCGGGGGGCAGGCGGCGCGCCTCGACCCGGGGCGACCACAGGAACTTCAGCGCCCAGGGCGCGATCAGCAGCGACAGCAGGCCGATCCGGTCCAGTGGCAGGCCGCTGTCGCGCAGCACCGCCGGCAGGCCGCCCCAGGTCAGGCCGCCAATGACGCTTTGCGCCGCATAGGCCGCCCAGAACCCCGCCAGCAGGGGCAGTTGCCGGTCCGCGCCCATCGTCAGAACCGCCGCCGCAGGCTGGCGGTCCAGACCCGGCCCTCGTCACGATAGCAATAGCCGGCAGTGCAGATGTCTTCCTGCCGGTCGAAGGCGTTCTTGACGTTCATCTGCATCTGCACGCCGGGCGCCTGCGGCACGTCATAGCTGACCTGCAGATCGACGAAGGTGCGGGCATCGTTCGTCAGCGTGTTCCGGTCGTCGCCATAGCTTTCCCCGACATGGCGGATGCCCGCGCCCAGCCCCAGCCCGGCAAGGCTGCCCTGACGGATGTCGTATTTCCCCCACAGCGACAGGATGTCGTTGGGGGTGCCCGACAGCTCGTGCCCGACGGTGCCGGCGGCGCCTTCCTCGATCTTCAGGCGCTGGTGGGTCCAGCTGGCGATCATGCCCAGGCCGTTGTCCCAGTTGGCCATCGCCTCAAGTTCGACCCCGCGGCTGTTCAGGTCCAGCTGGCGCTGCCGGTTGCGGCCCGAGCTTGCGTCCAGCACCACGCCGTCGCGCTGGTCGATGTCGAACACCGACGCGGTCAGCAGCAGGTTTCCGCCCTCGGGGGCGTATTTCAGCCCCACCTCGCGCTGGGTGGCGCGGGTCGGGCGGGCGGGGCGGCCGATGTCGCTGGTGACGTCGTCATAGACCAGGCCCAGGTTCGGCGCGAACGACGTCGAGACATTGGCATAGGCGACCAGCCCGCTGTCCCAGCGATAGCTGACGCCCAGCCGGCCGGAACGGCCGCTGTCCTCCGTCGCCTCGACGCTGCCGTCGGCGGCGGTCGAATCGGTGTCCACCTTGTCGAACCGCAGGCTGGCAAAGGCGTTCCAGTTCCCGAACGACATCTGGTCGTGCAGATAGATGCCCGCCTGCGTCGTTTCCTGCGCGTCCGAAAAGGGCACGTCCCCCGCCGCCGTATCCGCCGCCGAGACATAGCCGATCAGGCTGTGCGCCCGATACTCGGCGCGGGTCAGGTCGATGCCGGCCAGCAGCTCGTGATCGACCGGGCCGGTCGCGCCGTTCCATTGCAGCGCGGTGTCCGCCGTCGCGCTGTCGACCTTTTCCAGGTAATGGCCCCAGTATCGCGCCAGCCCCGCGCCGGCCGGGTAATGGCCGCTGTATTCCAGATCCACGTCCACCTGGCTGACGCGCGCGCTGTGGCGCAGGGTCAGGCTGCCCGACAGGCGATGCTCGACCTCATACCCCAGACGCCACTGGTCCTGGCGGAAGTCGTTGTATTCGGGGTCGCCCTCGTAAAGATCCGAGACGACGCCGTAGGCGGGGTTATAGAACGCGGCCGTCCCGCCGGTCACCGACCGCGACCATTCGGCCAGCAGGGTGACGCGCGTCGTGCCGTCGTCGAACCGCAGCGCCGGGGCAAGATAGGTCTTGTCGTCGTCATAGCCGGGCAGATCGGTCCCGGATTTCCGCACCAGCCCCGTCAGGCGATAGCTGAGCCGGTCGTCCCTTAGCGGGCCGGACCAGTCGGCGGCGATCTGGGCGCGGTCGTTGGCCCCGGTCGTCGCCTCGATCTCGCGGAAGGGCTGGTCCTTGGGGCGCTTGGTCACGATGTTGACGATGCCGCCCGGCCCGCTGACGCCATACAGCGACGACGCCGGGCCTTTCAGGATGGCGATGCCCTCGGTGCCGTAAGGCTCGGTCTTCCAGATCGCGGTGGGGGCATTATAGACGCGCAGCCCGTCGCGAAAGACGCCGTTATAGAACGCCGGGAAGCCGCGCAGCGTAAAGGCGTCAAAGCGCGTGTCATAGCCATAGTTGTTGGGGTTGGCGCTGGCGGTATAGCCCAGCGTCTCGTTCAGGGTGCGGGGGCGCTGATCCTCGATCTGGTCCTGGGTGACGATGCTGATCGCCTGCGGGATCTCGGCCACCGGCGTGTCCAGCCGCGTCGCCTGGCGCGAGATCGTGGCGACATAGCCCGACTGGGTCAGCGTCTCGTCGCTTTCCGCCTCAAGCGTGATTTCGGGCAGCACATGGGGTCTGTCCTGCGCGGCGGCGGGCAGGGCGGCGCTGGCAAGCAGCAGGGCGGTCAGGTCAAGGCGCATGGGGAGTCCGGCGCTGAAGGGCTGCGATGACGCGGACCGGATCACCCGCCGCCCGGCCCAGGCCCGGCGCGCGGCCGGTCCGCGCCCGCAAGGGGGCGGCACCGGATGGCATCAGCGGGGCACGGGCCATGTGGCGTCCTGGGGCGAGCGGTCATGCGGAACGCTGGCTTAAGGCTGGCGCGGTGAGGAACCGGATAAAACGCCATACTAGTTCTGTCAACAATGCAGCGGCGGCATGTCCGCCCTGAACTTCGGCTAATGTTTCCCGCGTGCTGGAACAATCGGCGCGGCTGGCCGTTCTGACCCCATAACAGAAGCTTGCTGTCGAAAGGATGGGCACATGGCCACCGACTATTCCACCAACGACCTGAAGAAAGACGTGAACGACGCAGCCAACGACGCCAAGGACACCGCGCAGTCGATGGCAAAGGACGCCAAGCAGGCGGCCAGCGACACCGTCGACAAGATCAAGCATTCGGCGTCCGACATCGCCGCGACCGCCCGCGAACGCGGCGAGGAGTTCGTGGCGACCGCCAAGGAGAAGGGCGCCGAATACGCCGACCGTGCCCGCAGCGAGGCCGACCGCCTGTATCGCGAGGGCGAGCGCCGCGCCGGCGAGATGGCGGCGCACGCCAGCGACTATTACGACGAGATGTCGGACATGGTGCGGCGCAAGCCCGCGCAGGCGCTGGGGATCGCCGCCGGTGTCGGCTTTCTTGTCGGCCTGATCCTCGCGCGTCGCTGATCCCATGTTCGACTATGCGCGCAACATGCAGCTCGCGCTAGGCGACGTGGCGCGGCGGACGGCCATGCAGGCCGCCGCCGGCGTCGTGATCGCCATCGGCGCAGGGTTCCTGATCGCCGCGCTGTGGACCTTCCTGGCGGACACCCTCGACTGGGGTCCGCTGGGGGCGTCACTGGCCGTCGGCCTGCTGTTCGTCATCGCCGGGGTCGTCGTCATCATGATGGCGAAAAAGGTCAAGCACCCGATCCCGTCCACGGACGAGCTGCGCGCCGAGGTCGAGACGCGGGTCAGCCTGGCCACCGACGCGGCGCTGGAAAAGGCCCGGATCAAGGCGACCGAGGTCGTGGATACGGTGGAAAACAAGGTCCACGGCCTTGTCGATACCGTGTCCTACAAGGCCAGCCAGTTCGCCGGGGAAGCCGAGGCCAAGGTGCAGGGCCTGACCCGCAACGCGGCCGATCATGCCGCCCGCAGCGTCGGGCTGACCCCCGAGGTGGTGGCGCAGGCCAGGCAGACGGTCGAGAAGGTCAAGCACTCGAACGCGGCCACGATCCCGCCGCTGCTGGGCGCCTTTGCCGTCGGTATCGCGCTGGCGTCCCGCATCCGGTCCTGGCGGGACGACGACGACGAGGACGACCAGTGGTCCTACAGCGACGATCACCTGGATCGCGACGATCTCTACTGACATGCAAAAGGGCCGCGAAAGCGGCCCTTTTTCAACGCGGTCCCCTGCCGGGGTTCAGGCGTTGGCTTCGCGGATCTTGTCGGCGGCTTCCTTGTCGAAGGTCACACCGGCGCGGTCCAGCAGCTGGTCCAGTTCGCCCGACAGGGTCATTTCGGTCACGATGTCGCACCCGCCCACGAACTCGCCCTTGACGTAAAGCTGCGGCACCGTCGGCCAGTCCGAGAAATCCTTGATGCCCTGCCGCATCTCGTCGCTGGACAGCACGTTCACGTCCCGGAAGGCGATGCCCATATAGTTCAGCACCCCGGCGACGCGGCTGGAGAACCCGCATTGCGGCACGTCGCGCGTGCCCTTCATGAACAACACGACGTCGTTGGCGTCGATGGTTTCCTGAATCTGGTCGCGTATCGTCATCTGGTTATCCTCGCGTGGCATCCTGCGGCCAAAGAGAGTTGCGCTCAGTCGGGGGCCTTGGTGGTCAGGGCCAGCGCGTGCAGCGCCCCGGCGGGGCCGTCCATCCGGCCCTGCAGCGCGGCATAGACGGCGCGCTGCTGCTGGACGCGGTTCTGCCCGCGAAAGCTTTCGTCCACGACTTCGGCTGCAAAGTGGTTCCCGTCGCCGGCCAAGTCGGTGATGGTGATCCCGGCATCCGGAAAGGCCGAGCGGATCAATGCCTCGATCTCGTGGGCTTCCATCGCCATGTCCGGTCTCCTCGTTGCGTGGGCATGATGTAGGCTGCGCGCCGCGGGGCTGCAAGGGTGGGGGTGCGAAGGCGACGCGGCAAGGGCGGGGGTGGTGGCGCATGGGGAGGGCTTCCAAGGGCGGGGCTGGAAGGGCGGACTGCAGGGGCGGGCGCGGGGCCGCATGCGCTTGACGTCACGGCCCCGACCGGCCAGCGTCACGCGCCGCCGCCCCGGGGAATGTCCGATGACCACGACCACGACCACGACCCACGACCCACGCCGCGCCACCCTGACCGGATGCGGCGCGGTGGCGCTGTGGTCGCTCTTGGCGCTGACGACGGTGCTGACCGCGCCCGTGCCGCCGTTCCTGTTGTCGGCGCTGGGCTTTGCCGTCGGCGGCGGCCTGCTGCTGGCGGTGGCGGCATGGCGGGGCCGGCTGGGCGTGCTGCGCGCCGTGCCGTTTCGCAGCTATGCCTTTGGCACGCTGGGGCTGTTCGGCTATCATGCGTTGTATTTCACCGCGCTGCGGCTGGCCCCGCCCGCGCAGGCCGGACTGATCGCCTATCTGTGGCCGCTGCTGATCGTGCTGCTGTCGGGGCTGCTGCCGGGGGAACGCCTGAGCGGCCGCCACGTCGCGGGCGCGGTCATGGCATTCGCCGGCGCCGCCGCCATCGTGCTTGCGCGGGGGGGCGGCGCCGACGCCGCGCCCGCGCCGCTGACCGGATACGCGCTGGCCGCATCCTGCGCGCTGGTCTGGGCGGTCTATTCCCTCGGCTCGCGCCGGATGGCGGGCGTCCCGACCGAGGCGGTCGCCGTCAACTGCCTGGCCACCGCCGCGCTGTCGGCGGCCCTGCATCCGCTGGTCGAGCCGACTCTGTGGCCCGTCGGTGCGGCGGGCTGGCTGGCCGTGCTGGCGCTGGGGCTTGGCCCGGTCGGCGCGGCCTTCGCCCTGTGGGACGTGGGCGTCAAGCGCGGCAACATCCAGCTGCTGGGAACCGCCGCCTATGCCGCGCCGGTGCTGTCCACGCTGGCCCTGATCGCGGCGGGCTTGGCCAGCGGCGGCGCCGCCCTGATCCTGGCCGCGGTGCTGATCGCCGGCGGCGCGCTGGTCGCGGCGTCGGGCGGGCGGGGCTGACGGTCAGGCGGGTGCAGGGTGCGGGCCGTGCGTCCGCTGCGGGCACATGACGATCCTTGGTCCGCATCCGCCAGCAACGCCCCCACCCACCAACGAAAAAGGGCGCCCCGCGGGGCGCCCTTCGGTCCTCTGCCTGGATGGCAGCGGATGGATCACATCATGTCCATGCCGCCCATGCCGCCCATGCCGCCGCCGCCCATGCCGCCAGCGGCGCCTTTGGGTTCGGGCTTTTCGGCGACCATCGCCTCGGTGGTGATCAGCAGGCCCGCGACCGAGGCTGCGTCTTCCAGCGCGGTGCGCACGACCTTGGCCGGGTCGATCACGCCGAACTTGAACATGTCGCCATATTCCTCGGTCTGCGCGTTGAAGCCGAAGGTCTTGTCGTCGGATTCGCGCACCTTGCCGGCGACAACCGCGCCGTCAACGCCCGCGTTTTCCGCGATCTGGCGCATCGGCGCCTCGAGCGCGCGGCGCACGATGGCGATGCCGGCGTTCTGGTCGGCGTTCGCACCATCCAGGCCTTCCAGCGCCTTGGCACCCTGCACCAGGGCCACGCCGCCACCGACGACGATGCCTTCCTGGACGGCCGCACGGGTCGCGTTCAGGGCGTCATCAACGCGGTCCTTGCGCTCTTTCACCTCGATCTCGGTCATGCCGCCGACGCGGATGACGGCGACGCCGCCGGCCAGCTTGGCAACGCGTTCCTGCAGCTTTTCCTTGTCATAGTCCGAGGTGGTTTCCTCGACCTGCTGACGGATCTGCGACACGCGGGCCTCGATCTCGGCCTTTTCACCGGCGCCATCGACGATGGTGGTGTTGTCCTTGCTGATCGACACTTTCTTGGCGCGGCCCAGCATGTCGATGCCGACGTTCTCCAGCTTCATGCCCAGGTCTTCGCTGATGACCTGACCGCCGGTCAGGATCGCGATGTCCTGCAGCATCGCCTTGCGGCGATCGCCAAAGCCCGGCGCCTTGACGGCCGCGACCTTCAGGCCGCCGCGCAGACGGTTGACCACCAGCGTGGCCAGCGCCTCGCCCTCGACGTCCTCGGCGACGATCAGCAGCGGCTTGCCGGTCTGGATCACGCCTTCCAGCAGCGGGACCATCGGCTGCAGCGACGACAGCTTCTTCTCGTGCAGCAGGATGTACGCGTCTTCCATCTCGGCGACCATCTTCTCGGGATTGGTCACGAAATAGGACGACAGATAGCCGCGGTCGAACTGCATGCCTTCGACGACTTCGACCTCGGTCTCCATCCCCTTGTTTTCTTCGACGGTGATGACACCCTCGTTGCCGACCTTCTGCATCGCCTCGGCGATCTGCTGGCCGATGAAGGCCTCGCCGTTGGCCGAGATGGTGCCGACCTGCGCCACTTCGGCGGTGTCGGACACGGGACGCGAGGCCGACTTGATCGATTCAACGACCTTGGCGGTGGCCATGTCGATGCCGCGCTTCAGGTCCATCGGGTTCATGCCGGCGGCGACCGCCTTCATGCCCTCTTTCACGATGGCCTGCGCCAGCACGGTCGCGGTGGTGGTGCCGTCACCGGCCTCGTCGTTGGTGCGCGAGGCGACTTCGCGGACCATCTGGGCACCCATGTTCTCGAACTTGTCGGTCAGCTCGATTTCCTTGGCGACGGTGACGCCGTCCTTGGTGATGCGGGGGGCGCCGAACGACTTGTCGATGACCACGTTGCGGCCCTTGGGGCCCAGCGTCACCTTGACCGCATCGGCCAGGATGTTGACGCCCTTGAGCATGCGGTCACGGGCGTCCGTGCTGAACTTGACTTCCTTGCCAGCCATTCATCTATTCCTTTTCAGTTGGTTGAAAGCGAAACCTGCGAGGGATCAGCCGATGATCCCGAGGATGTCGCTTTCCTTCATGATCAGCAGTTCTTCGCCGTCCAGCGTGACCTCGGTGCCCGACCACTTGCCGAACAGGATGCGGTCGCCGGCCTTGACGGACGGGGCGATCAGTTCGCCCGAATCCTTGCGCGCGCCTTGGCCCACGGAAACGATCTCGCCTTCGGCGGGCTTTTCCTTGGCGCTGTCGGGGATGATCAGGCCGCCCTTGGTCTTTTCGTCCGACTGGACGCGGCGCACCAGGACGCGGTCATGAAGAGGGGTGAAAGCCATCGAAACACTCCGTTTCAGGTTGCAGTGTCTGCTGTTGGCACTCGACAACCATGAGTGCCAATGGCGCCCATCTAGGGTGGACGGCAGCGCCTGTCAACACGGGCGGGGGCATGTTCGGGCACGGTTTCCGCTTTGCGGCAGCCGCTCAGCGACGGCGCAGATGGGCCGGGAAATCGATCTTGGGGCAGCGGTCCTGGACCACCGTCAGCCCGGCCCCGCGCGCCTTGGCCGCGGCGCCCTCATGGCGCACGCCGATCTGGGTCCAGATGGTCCGCAGGCCCGGCAGCGCCGCCATCGCCTCGTCCACGATGGCGGGAACGGCGTGGGACTGGCGGAACACGTCCACCATGTCCACCTGAATGTCGGACGGGATGTCGGACAGGGTGGCATAGACCGGCTCGCCCAGGATGGTCTGGCCGGCATGGCCGGGGTTGACCGGCACGATGCGATAGCCGCTGGCCTGCAGGAACCGCGCGACGCCGTGGCTGGGCCGTTCCGGCTTGGGCGACAGCCCGACCACGGCGATGGTCTTCGTCTCGCGCACGATGCGGGCGATGTCGTCAGTCATGGCGGTCTCCTGTCGCTGCAGTAAAAAGCGCCCGGCACGGGGCCGGGCGCAAGTCGCGGAACGAGGGACAGTGATCTGAACACGACCGTTCCGTGGTCATGTTCCCCACACAAATGCGCATCGCCGCCCCTAAGTTCCAGTGCTGTCGCGCCAATGTGATCGCAAAGGCCGTGCCGCGCCGGTTCAGCGGCCCAGCCGCTTCCACGCGTCGGTCGCGCGGGCCACGATGCCTTCGGGATCGGCCCGCATGGCGGCGCGGGCGGCCGCATCGCGTGTCAGATAGATCCGCTGCCCCACCACGACGAACTGCGCGGGATCGCCCGGTTCCTTGCGGCCGTCGGCCAGCGAGACGGCGCACAGCCCGCCCATCGCCGGGGCATAGGCGCGGGGGTTGGATTCAAAGGTCTGGCGGTTCGTCTCGTTGGCGAAATGCCAGCTTGCGCCGCGCCAGTGGGTGACGATGTCGGGGCGCCCGCCGACCGCGCGGCCGCTGTCGCGCAGACTGACCGCGTCGATGCCGTTCAATGCGGCATGCTGCGCCGCCGCCGGCGTCGCCAGCGCCAGCCCGGCCGCCAGCAGGGCGGCAGGCAGGCGGCGCAGCGTGTGGGGCAGGGATGGCGTGGCGGGGCGTGGCATCAACCCGATGTGGCACCCGCCCGGCGCGCGCGCAACGCCGTCGCGCGCCCTCTCGCGCCGATGTGACGGTTCGTGCGGCGGCCGCGCCACAGTGCGGCGCGGCAGGGGGATCAGCGGTTCAGGCTGGCCGCATACAGCGCGACCGCGGCCGCGTTCGACACGTTCAGCGATCCGAACCCTGCCGCAAAGGGGATGCGGACCACGCGGTCGCAGGTGTCCAGCGTCTTTTCGCGCAGGCCCGGCCCCTCGGCCCCCAGCACCAGGCAGATGGCGCGGCTGCCCAGCGTCTCCAGCGCCTCGGGCAGGGTCGCCTCTCCGGTGCCGTCGAGGCCGAGGACGACATAGCCCATCGCTTTCAGCTCGGTCAGCGCGTCGGCAAGGTTGGTGACCCGCAGATAGGGCTGGCGTTCCAGCGCGCCCGACGCGGTCTTGGCCAGCGCCCCGGTTTCGGGGGCGGCGTGGCGGGCGGTGGCCACGACCGCGCGCGCGCCGAACACCTCGGCCGAACGCAGGATCGCGCCGACGTTGTGCGGATCGGTCACGCGGTCCAGCGCCACGACCAGCGGCCGCGCGCCGCCCGCGCCGGCGGCGGCCACATCGGCAAGCGATCCCCAGGCCAGCGGCTTGACCTCAAGCGCGGCGCCCTGATGGACGCTGTCGGGGGCCAGCGGCGCGGCGCGGTCGAATGTGCGGGCGTCCACGATTTCGGGCGCCATCCCCGATGCCGCCACGGCCTCGCCCAGCCGGTCGGCGGCGTTGCGGGTCAGGACAAGGCGCAGACGCTGGCGCGCCGGGTTCGCCAGCGCGTCGCGGACGGCGTGCAGCCCGAACAGCCACACGGTTTCCGCCGCGGCGGCGCGGCGCGCGCGTTCCTTGTCGATCACCCAGGTGGGCTTTTTCGTTTTCGCGGGGCGGGGCGGCTGGGTCATCGTGGCTCCGGCATGGGTGGTTCTGTCTGCGCGCGGGGGCGGCGCGCTGCAAGCCGGAATTGCAGGCGCTTGGCCCCCGATTCCCGCTTGACCCCTGCACGGGGCGCGGCTAATCACCCCCGGCGTCGGGCGACGTGCTGCAAGGTGCGGCAGCGGACTGTAACTCCGCCGGGGAGACCCATGCCTGGTTCGATTCCAGGGTCGCCCACCACCCCGCTTTTCAGCGGTGCGGGACGCGGGAATGTCACCCGCAGCACAAAGGCCCATCCGTGACGAAAGCGCCCAGACCGCCCGCAGGCGGCACCGCCGACACCTCGCAACCCGCCGCCGCATCGCTGGACCGAGAGGCCCGCCGCGCCGCCCGCATCGCCGAGCGCGAGGGCAAGCGGGCCGCGCGCGAAGCGGAACGCGCCGCGCGGCGAGAGGCCAGGCGGGCGGACGCATCGAGCGGCGGCGAAACGCCGGGCGTCGCGTCAACGAACGTTGCGGGGGAGAAGGCTGCCGGGTCAGCCGAGGCTGCCAAACCGGCCGACGCTGTAAAGGCTGCAAAGACGGCGAAGGCTGCAAAGACAGCAAAGGTTGCCAAGCCGGAAAAGGCTGCAAAGACGGCAGAGGCTGCAAAGACCGCAAAGGCTGCCGAGCGGGCGAAGGCTGCGAATCCAGCCCAGCCCTCCAAACCCCCACACTCTGCGGCGACCGCAGTGACCGCCGGCGTGGCGGATGGCTCCGCCCCCCAGCCGCCCGGTGACATTCCCCGCCCGCGCGCCCTTTCCCCTCAATTCGACATCCTGATCGTGGCGCAGGGCGGCGGCATCGACCGCGAGGCGGCGATGCTGACGGCCAGCCTGCGCCGCAACGCGCCCGGTTTCCGCGGCCGGTTGATCGTGGCCGAACCGCAGCCCTCGGGCGCGTGGGAAGGTGCCGACCCCCGCATGTCCGGCGCCGCGCGCGCGGCCCTGACCGACATGGGCGCCGACATCCGCCCCCTGCACGCGCATCATTTCGGCCGCAGCTATCCCCACGGCAACAAGATCGAGGCGCTGGCCCTGCCGGACCCCGGCCGCCCGTTCCTGTTCCTGGACAGCGACACCGTGGTGACGGGCGACATCGACGCGGTGCCGTTCGACTTTGCCCGCCCCACCGCCTCGATGCGGCGAGAGTTCACCTGGCCCGCGCCGCCGCTTTACGGCCCCGACATGGCCGCGATCTGGGACGCGCTTTATCGCCGGTTCGGGCTGGACATGGCGGGGTCGCTGGACCCGGCGCAGCCCGTGGACCACTGGGAACGGCATCTTTATTTCAACGCGGGCTGGTTCATCGGCGCCGACGCGGGTCCGTTCGGCCGCCGCTTCACGGACTGGGCGGTCGCCGTGCGCGACGAACCCGGCGACGCGCTGGCCAGCCAGTCGCTGGACCCGTGGCTGGACCAGATCGTCCTGCCGCTGGTCATCCACAGCCTGGGGGGCGGGCGTCCGGGGCCGGAACTGGCCGGGATGGACGGGGCGGTCACGACGCATTACCGCAACCTGCCGCTGCTGTATGCGCGCGGTCCCGCCGCCGCGGTGGACGAGATCGAGGCCATCGCCGCGCTGCCGCAGATCGCGCCGCTGCTGGACGGCTGGGCGCCCGCGCGGCTGATCCGCGACGGCATCGGGCGGCGCCGCATCGCGCCGATGTTCGCGGGCGAGCCCGTCCCCCCGCGCGAACAGGCGATCCGCCACCGCCTGCGGCAAGAGGATCTGTGGCTGGCCTGACAGCCGCGTTGCCCTGCGCCCCCGCGTCGGGCTAGTCAGGGGCACGCCACTGAAAGGTCCGCCATGCGCCGCGCCACGATCACCCGCACCACCACTGAGACCGACATCACCGTTTCGGTGGACCTGGACGGCACCGGCACGCACCAAAGCCGCACCGGCGTGGGGTTCTTCGATCACATGATCGACCAGCTGGGCCGCCATTCGTTGATCGACATCGACCTGGCGGCGACCGGCGACCGCCATATCGACGACCACCACACGGTCGAGGATTGCGGCATCGCGCTGGGGCAGGCGCTGCGCGCGGCACTGGGCGACAAGCGCGGCATCCGCCGCTATGGCAGCTGTCACCTGGCGATGGACGACACGCTGGTGCGCGCCGCGCTGGACCTGTCGGGGCGGCCGTTTCTGGCGTGGGATGTCGATTTCCCCACCGCCACGATCGGCAGCTTCGACACCCAGTTGGTGCGCGAGTTCTTCCAGGCCCTGTCGGTCCACGGCGGCATCACCCTGCACGTGGACCGGCTGCGCGGGTTCAACAGCCACCACATCGCCGAGGCGGCGTTCAAGGCCGTCGCCCGCGCCCTGCGCGAAGCGGTCGAGCCGGACCCTCGGCTGGGCGACGCGCTGCCCTCGACCAAGGGCGCGCTTTAGGGCGGACGAACAGTGGCCGGCCGGCGGCTTGCGCGAGGTCGGCGCCGCCGCTAACCGGGCGGCGGCAGCAAGAGGTGACGGGATGCGCGTGGCGCTTATCGACTATGACAGCGGGAACCTGCACTCGGCGGAAAAGGCGTTCGCGCTGGTCGGGCGCGATCGCGGGGCCGAGGTCGTCGTGACCGCCGACCCGGCCGTCGTCGCATCCGCCGACCGGATCGTGCTGCCGGGCGACGGGGCGTTTCCGGCCTGCCGCGCGTCGTTCGACGCGGTGCCCGGCATGATGAAGGCGCTGCAGCAGGCCGTGCTGGACCGCAAGGCGCCGTTTCTGGGGATCTGCGTCGGCATGCAGATGCTGGCCGATGTCGGCCATGAATACCGCGAAACGCCCGGGTTCGGCTGGATCGGCGGCCGGATCGACCGCATCCGCCCCGCCGACCCCGGTCTGAAGGTGCCGCACATGGGCTGGAACGCACTGGAGATCCGGCGCGCCCATCCCTTGCTGGAGGGGATTTCCGGCGGCGACCACGCCTATTTCGTGCATTCCTGGCAGTTTCTGCCCGACAGCGGCGACGATCTGGTCGCGGCGGTCGATTATGGCGGCCCCGTCACCGCCATCGTGGCCCGCGACAACATCGCGGGCACGCAGTTTCACCCCGAAAAGTCGCAGGCGACCGGCCTGCGGCTGATCCGCAACTTCCTCGACTGGCAACCCTGAGGCGGTCCGGCCGGGGGGGGCGGGCGGCCGGGAAGCCCCGCCCGGCCGCGGGGGGGGCGCCTTGGCGGCGTGCGGCCCCACGCCGCGCCCGCGCCGGAACCCGTCATGCCGCGCGGCGCGCGGGCGGGGTCGCAAGCGCGGTGTCCTTGTCGGTGTGAAAGCGTTCCATCATCGCGCCCAGTTCCTCGATCTGCGACAGCAGCGATGCCGCGGCCGAGGCGTATTGCTCGGACATCGACAGGTTGGCCTGGTTCACGCCGTCCAGCTGCGCCAGCGCCTGCGAGACCTCGCGCACGCCGGTGGACTGTTCGGTCGTGGCATGGGCGATGCCGGTGATGTTCTCGACCACGCCGCTGACCGCCGTGCGGATCTGGTCCAGCGAGATGCCGGCGTCGCGCACCAGCTTGACGCCCGCCTTCACCTCGGTTTCGCTTTTCCCGATCAGGTCGGCGATGTTCTGGGACGCCTTGGCCGACTGCTGGGCCAGGTTGCGGACCTCGTTGGCGACGACGGCAAAGCCGCGCCCGACCTCGCCGGCGCGCGCCGCCTCGACCGCGGCGTTGATCGACAAAAGGTTGGTCTGGAAGGCGAAGCCCTCGATCACGCGGGTGAACTCGCCCATCTGCTTGGTGTGCTCGTCGATGCGCTCGATCGCGGCGATGGCCTGGCCCACGACCTCGGCGCCCCGCAGCACCACGGCCTGCGCGTCGCGGGCGGCGGCGTCGGCGTCGCGCGCGGCCTGGCTGGTCATGGTGATGTTGCCCGAGATCTCCTCGACCGCGGCGGCGGTCTGTTCCAGCGACGCGGCCTGGCTTTCGCCCCGCCGCGCCAGGTCCGACGCGCCGCGCGCGATCTGCCCGGCCTCGCCGTTCATCTGTTCGGCGTGGCTGCGGATGTCGTCGGCCATGTGCGAAAAGCTGTCCAGCGTGGTGTTGAACTGCTCGCGCAGGCCTTCGAACTCGCCGGCGACGGTGTCGCCAAGGCGCGCGGTCAGGTCGCCGCGCGCCAGCCGCCCCAGCCCGTGGATCAGCGAATCGACCGCGGTCCGCCCCGCGGTGATGTCGATCGCGATCTTCATCACGCTTTCCACGCACCCCACCTCGTCCAGGACCGGCACATAGCTGGCCGACAGCCAGACCGTCTGGCCCGACCGCGTGCGGCGCTGGAACTCGCCGCTGTGGCTGACGCCGCGCGCCAGATCGGCCCACAGCCGGGCATAGTCGGCGCCGTTCACCTCGGCCGAGGGCATGAAGATGCGGTGATGCCGTCCCCTGATCTCGTCCAGCGTATAGCCCATGAGGTTCAGGAAGCCCTCGTTCGCGGCCACGATCTCGCCGGTCGGCGTGAACTCCACGACGGCCTGCGACCGGGCCAGCGCATCCACCTTGCGGATGCCGCGCAGCGAGGTGCGCTTGGACCCGGTGATGTCGATGGCGAAGACCACGACCTGCGTCACCGTGCCGGTCGCGTCGCGCACGGGGGTATAGATGGCGCTGATCCAGAAGGGATGGCCGGCCTTGGCAATGCGCTTGAACTCGCCCACCTGGGTTTCGCCCGCCCGCAGGCGCGCCCAGAACTCGGGATGCGCCTTGGTCGTCTCGTCGTCGGGATCCATCAGCCGGGCCAGCGTCGATCCGACCAGCTCGTCCCGGCGGAACCCGCACATCTTGAGGTAGTTGTCGTTCACCTCGGTGATGACGCCGTCCATCGTGAAGGACAGGACCGACTGCACGGCCTCGATCGCGGTCATCGCCTGGTCGAGGTCGGGATGCGTAAACTTTCCGGCAGACATCGCATGCTCCTGAAGCCGAAGGGATTGACGGTGATTACCCGGCAAGCCCTAAGATTCGGTTGATGCGGGCCGATTTCCGGCCGTTTCCCTGAATGGCAGGTGATGCGCCGATTCAGGGCACAGACGCAGGGGCGGGCGGCGAGGCAGCGCCGGTGTCGCCCGGCCCGAACCGCGCGATCATCCGCGACAGGATCAGGTCGCGCGTCTCGCGGTATCTGGCCAGCGTGGCGTCGCGGCCCTCGGACAGGCCGCTGGGGTCCATGATCGGCCAGTATTCCACGTCCATGTGATAGACGCGGGTCATGTCCAGCGCCCGGCGCTGGCTGGCGGGCGACAGCGCCACGATCAGGTCGAACGTGCCCAGATCGTCGCCCCAGTCGCGCATCTCGTCAAAGCTGCGGACCCGGTGGCGGGCCAGCTCCACCCCGATCTCGGCGCAGACCGCCACCGCGAAGCCGTCGATCTCGAAGTCGCTTTTCACCCCCGCCGACTGCACATAGGCCCGCCGGCCATACAGTTTCTTCATGATCCCCTCGGCCATCGGCGAGCGAATCGCATTGTGGTCGCAACAGAACAGAACCGACGAGGGAATCGCGCCGACGGTCATGAACTCAGCCGCGGACCAGCGCGCAGATCAGGGTGAACAGGCGGCGCGCGGTGTCGATGTCCACGGCGGCCTTGCCGTCCAGCCGGTCCTGAAGGGTGCGCGCGCCCTCGTTGTGGATGCCGCGGCGGGCCATGTCGATGGCCTCGATCTGGGCCGGGGGCAGGCGCTTGACCGCCTCGAAATAGCTTTCGCAGATCTGGAAGTAATCCTTGACGACCTGCCGGAACGGTCCCAGCGACAGGTGGAACTCGGCCACCTTGTCGCCCGGGTCGGTGGTCACGTCGAACACCAGCCGCCGGTCGCGGATCGCGAGCAGCAGGGCATAGGGTCCGGGGGGCACTGTCTCCGCGCCGCGGCCGGGCAGGGCGAAGCTGTTGTCCTCGATCAGGTCGAAGATGGCGACGCGGCGTTCCTGCTCCAGTTCGGGCGAGGCGGGGGGCAGGGCGGAATCGTCGATCTCGACCCGGCACAGGCGTTCGTTGTGGTTGGCAATCGTCATGGCGAACCCGTCACAGCCCGGCCGCATCCAGCGCGCCTGCGCGCACCGTCCCGATGAACGCGCCCGATTTCAAGGGCCGATCGCCCATCAGCCGCGATCCGGCCGGTTGATCCGGGCAAGGCGGGCGGAAACGGAAAGGGCGTGGGCCGACAGCCCCTCGGATTGCGCCAGCGTCACGGCCGCCGGGCCGATGGCGGCCAGCGCCTGAGGCGTCAGGCGCGACAGCGTCGTGCGCTTGAGGAAGTCCATCACCGACAGCCCGGACGAGAACCGGGCCGACCGCGCCGTGGGCAGGACGTGGTTCGGACCCGAGACATAGTCGCCCGCGGCCTCGGGCGTCCAGCCGCCCATGAAGATCGCGCCCGCGTGCCGGGTCTGCGCCGCCAGCGCGGCGGGATCGTCCACGCACAGTTCCAGATGCTCGGGCGCGATGCGGTCGCTGAGGGTCGCGGCCTCGGCGAGGTCGCGGGTGACGATGATCGTGCCGTGGTCGCGCCAGCTTGCCCCCGCGATGGCGGCGCGGGGCAGGGTGGGGATCAGCCGGTCAACCTGTTCGGCGACGGCGCGGGCAAGGTCCGCGTCGGGGGTCATCAGGATCGCCTGCGCGTCGGCATCGTGTTCTGCCTGCGCCAGCAGGTCCAGCGCCAGCCATTCGGGGTCTTGCGCCCCCTGGGCGATGACCAGCACCTCGGACGGACCCGCGATCATGTCGATGCCCACGCGGCCGAAGACCTGGCGCTTGGCGGCGGCGACATAGGCGTTGCCGGGGCCGGTGATGATGTCGACGGGCGCGACGGTCGCCGTGCCATAGGCCATCGCGGCCACCGCCTGCGCGCCCCCGATGCGGCAGATCTGGTCCACCCCCGCCAGCCGGCAGGCCAGCAGCACCAGCGGGTTCAGCACGCCGTCGGGGGTCGGCACGCAGACCAGCAGCCGCCGCACCCCGGCCACCCGCGCCGGAATGGCGTTCATCAGCACCGAGGACGGATAGCTGGCCTGCCCCCCTGGCACATACAGCCCTGCCGCATCGACCGCCGTCCAGCGCCAGCCGAGTTCCGCGCCCGTGTCGTCGGTCCACATCGCGTCGGCGGGGCGCTGGCGGTCGTGATAGGCGCGGATGCGCTCGGCGGCCAGCGTCAGCGCCGCCGCCTGGTCGGCGGGAACGGCGGCGATGGCGGCGTCGATCTCGGCCGTGGTCAGCACCATCCGGTCGGCGGTCAGCGTCATGCGGTCGAACCGCACGGTATAGTCCAGCACGGCCGCGTCGCCCCGTGCGCGGACGTCGGCGATGATCGCCGCCACGACATCCTGCACGTCGGCCGCATCCTCGCGCTTGGCAGCCAGCATGGCGGCAAAGCCCCGCTCGAAATCGGGGTCGGCGGTGTTCAGCGTGACGGGCATGGGGGCGGCCTTTCGACAGGTGCCGGGGTGTTAGCGGCCCGCGCGCGCGCCCTCAAGGGCGGCGCGTCAGTCCTGATGCCGGGGGGCCGCGCCCGAGACGGCGCGATGCGGCCGCGCCACGTCGCGCAGGTCCACGTTCATGCATTCGACATCGACCGCGATCGCCCCGTCGCCGGCGAAGCGCAGGATCAGCGTGCCGGTGCCGTCCTCGCCCGGCTGCCACGACACATCCAGCAGCGACAGCACGGTGCCCGCATCATCGCGGGGGATGCCGTCGTGGCGCACGCGCAGCGCGTCGCCGATGACCAAGAGCGCGCGCACCCGTTCAAAGGGGCGCCCTTCGGCGCGCGCGGCGTCGGCATCCTCCCACCGAAAGCGGCTGACCAGCAGCGCCAGCCGCCGGGTGCGGGCATCGTGGCGGATGTCGCCCACGCTCAGCACCGCGTCCTGCGCCAGCGCCGCCAGCACCGGCAGGTCGTCGGACGATTCCGCGCGGATCGCCAGCACCCGCGCGGGGTCGCCGTCGGCAAAGCTGGCGTCGGCTGCGTGGCGTGCGTCAGTCATGGGCCGGGCCCTCCTTGATGCGCTCGATGTCGGCGCCGACGCCGCGCAGCTTGCGGACGACCTTCTCATAGCCGCGGTCCAGGTGATAGACGCGGCTGACCACGGTCTCACCCTCGGCGGCAAGTCCGGCCAGGATCAGGCTGACGCTGGCGCGCAGGTCGGTCGCCATGACCGGCGCGCCCTTCAGCCGCTCGACCCCGGTGACGCGGGCGTGGCCGCCATGCACGTCGATCCGCGCGCCCATGCGGGCCAGTTCCGGGGCGTGCATGAAGCGGTTCTCGAAGATCGTCTCCTCCAGCACGCTGACGCCGTCGGCGGTGCACATCAGCGCCATCATCTGCGCCTGCAGATCGGTCGGAAAGCCGGGGAAAGGCTCGGTCACGACATCGACGGCGCGCACCCGGCCGTTCTTTCGGCTGACGGTCAGGCCGCGCGCATCCTCGGTGACGGAAATCCCCGCCTCGTCCAGCTTTTCGCAGAACGCCTGCACAAGCTCGATGCGTCCGCCAAGGCAGGTGACGGTGCCGCCACAGATCGCCGGGGCCAGCATATAGGTGCCCAGTTCGATCCGGTCGGTGACGACGGGGTGGGTCGCGCCGCCCAGCCGGTCCACCCCCTGGATGGTGATGGTGGACGTGCCCTCGCCGTCGATCTGCGCGCCCATGCGGCGCAGGCACTGCGCCAGATCGACGATCTCGGGTTCCCGCGCGGCGTTCTTCAGCACGGTCGTGCCACGCGCCAGGGTCGCCGCCATCAGGGCGTTTTCCGTCGCCCCGACCGAGACGATGGGAAACTCGAACTCCGCCCCGCGCAGCCCGCCCGGGGGGGCCTTGGCGTGGACATAGCCGTCGCGCAGGTCCAGTTCCGCCCCCATCGCCTGCAGCGCCCGCAGGTGCAGGTCCACCGGCCGCGCCCCGATGGCGCAGCCGCCCGGCAGCGACACGACCGCGTGGCCGTCGCGCGCCAGCATCGGCCCCAGCACCAGGATCGAGGCGCGCATCTTGCGCACGATGTCATAGTCGGCGGTGTGGCTGGTCAGGTCGTGGCTGGACATCGCCAGCACCTGCCCGTCCTGCAGGCTGGCGACCTCGGCCCCAAGCGAGCCCAGCAGCGCGGTCATCGTGCGGATGTCCGACAGCCGCGGCGCGTTGGTCAGCGTCAGCGGCTGGTCGGTCAGCAGCGTCGCGGGCATCAGCGTCAGGCAGGCGTTCTTGGCCCCGGCAATCGGGATCTCGCCGTTCAGCGGACCGTTGCCGCGCACCAGAATCGTATCCATCAGTCCTCGCTTTCGGGCCGCTGCGGGGTCTGGCCCGGCGCGGTGTCGTCGTTGCCCGCGCGGCTGCGCGCCTGCGCCTTGCGCCGCGCCAGATTGGCGCGCAGCGCCGCCGCGCGCCGGTCCGCCCCGGCCTTGGCCGGCCGGCGCGCGTCCGCCCGGTCCGGGCGCGCCCCGTCTGCGGGCGGATCTGGGGGGGGATCGGTGTCGCGGGTCATGGGTGGCCTGTTACAAGCGCAGCCGCCCTGCGTCCAGAACGCAGCGCATCGGGCCTGGTGGGCGCGGCGCTGTCCCGCCCGCCCCATTTCGACCGGCTGTGCTTTACCCCCTTGCGCTGTCCCGGCCTTGGCTCTAAATCCCCCCGCACGGCCGCAAACGGCCGCCGTTGCTGTGGTAGCTCAGTGGTAGAGCACTCCCTTGGTAAGGGAGAGGTCGAGAGTTCAATCCTCTCTCACAGCACCATCATCCATCCCGCGCTGCATCTTGCCCCCGGCCGCCGCCGGCGACATGCTGGACGCTTGCCGCGCAGGGATACCGCATGACCGCCGCTTGCCGTTCCATCACCGTGCCCACCGCGCGCCGTTGGCCGCGATGGCTTCGCGCCGCAGCAGTTGCCGTCGCCGTGGCGCTGGCGCAGCCCGCCGCCGCGATCGAATGCGGGGGGCGCAACCTGTTCGACACGCTGGCCCCCGCCCGGATCGCGGCCCTCGATGCGGCGGTGGCAGGCGTGCCCTTTGCGCAGGGCATCCGCTGGCGGGCCACGCGCGGCGACGCGCGCATCGACATCGTGGGCACCTATCACTTCGCCGACCCGCGCCACGCCCGAACCGTCGCCGCGCTTGCCCCCGCCATTGCCGCCGCCGACGCGTTGCTGGTCGAGGCCGGCCCAAAGGAAGAGGCCCGCCTGTCCGCCGCGCTGGCCGACGACCCCGCGCTGATCGTGGATGCGACCGGCCCCACGCTGCCCGAACGGCTGGGGCCGCAGGACTGGGCCGCGCTGTCGACGGCGTTGTCGGACCGCGGCATCCCGGCGATCCTCGCCAGCAAGATGCGGCCCTGGTATGTCTCGATGATGCTGGGGCTGTCGCCCTGCATGCTGCGCCAGGTCAAGGCCGCGGGGGACACCGGGGGGCTGGATCACCTGCTGATCGACGCGGCGCAGGACGCGGGCGTCCCGGTCCGCGCGCTGGAACCCTGGGACACGCTGTTTGGCGTGTTCGCGGGCATGACCGACCGGCAAGAGGATGACATGATCCGCGCCGCCCTGCCTGCCGCGCGCCATGCCGACGACTATGCCGCGACCACGACCGAGGCCTATTTTGCCGGCGACATCTGGCGGATCTGGGAATTCGGCCGCATCGACGCCTATGACGGCTCGGGCCTCGACCGGGCGACGGTGGACGAGCAGATGCGGCTGGCGCAGGATCAGCTGATGGACAAACGCAACCGGCGCTGGATCGAACCGTTGACCCTTGCGGCGGACGCGGCGGCGGGGCGCGGCAAGGGGATCGTCGCGGCGTTCGGCGCGCTGCACCTGCCGGGCGAACAGGGCGTGCTGCGCCTGCTGGAAAAGGACGGCTGGACCATCGAAAGGACCGCACCATGAGCCTGACCGAGGAACGCTGGGCCGAAGAGGAAAGCCTGTGGACGATGGGCGCCGCCGAGGCGTGGCGCAATGCCCATCCCGCCTGCGTGATGGCGTTCGCGGATGGCATCGTGCAGGGCAGGGCGATCCTTGCCCGGCTGGACACCGGGCCGCGCTGGAAGATGATCGCGATGACCGACCGCCACGCGACCGAGGGCGAGGACTGCATCGTGCTGGCCTATCGGGCGCTGGCGACGCGGCCGGACGGCAGCACGCGCGCGGCGATCTGCACATCGACCTGGGTGCGCCAGCGCGACGGCTGGCAGCTGATCCAGCATCAGCAGACCCCGCCGGCCGGGGAACGGGACGGGGCGGGGCAGCCCCGCGCCGAATAGACAAGCGTGCGGCCGCCGCCTATAACGCGGCCGATTCCGCCATCCGCTTGCAAAGGTCCGCCCATGATCCAGGTTTTCGGCCACAAGGCCCCCGACACCGATTCGACCGGCTCGCCGCTGATCTGGGCGTGGTATCTGTCCGAAATCCGCAAGACGCCCGCCAAGGCCGTCCTGCAGGGCACGCCGAACACCGAGGCGATGTGGATGCTGGGCAAGTGGGGCGTGGACCTGCCCGAGATCATCGCCGACGTGGCCGCGGGCGACCAGTGCGTGATCGTGGACACCAACAACCCGGCCGAACTGCCCGCGTCGATCAACGACGCCGAGGTGATCGAGATCATCGACCACCACCTGCTGGCCGGCGGCATCAAGACCCGCCTGCCCATCAACATCACCATCCGCCCGCTGGCCTGCACCGCGACGATCATGCACGACCTGATCGGCGACGACCTGGACCGCGCCCCGCGCTGGGTCAAAGGGCTGATGCTGACCTGCATCCTGTCGGACACGCTGGAGTTCCGCAGCCCCACCACGACGCCGCACGACCGCTGGGTGGCCGAAAAGCTGGCGGCCGACCTGGACATCGCCATCCCGGCCTTCGCGACCGAGATGTTCACCGCGAAATCCGACGTCTCGGCGTTCGGCGACGACGCGCTGCTGCGGATGGACAGCAAGGAATACGAACTGGGCGGCAAGCAGATGCGGATTTCCGTGCTGGAAACCACCGCGCCGCAGGTGCTGCTGGACCGCAAGGCGCGGCTGATCGCCGCCATGCCCGGCGTCGCGGCCGAAGATGGCGCCGACGAGGTGATGCTGTTCGTCGTGGACATCCTGAACGAGCAATCCACCCTGCTGGTCCCCAACGACTTCGTGCGCCGCGTGGCCGAGGCGTCGTTCGGCGTGCCGGCCGTCGGCGACAGCGTCGTGCTGCCGGGGATCGTCAGCCGCAAAAAGCAGATCATCCCCGCGCTGAAGGTCTGATCCCTCCGCGGCCCGGCCGCATCCCGTCACCGCCCGG
The DNA here is from genome assembly GCF_004522155.1 of Paracoccus luteus. Classification (GTDB taxonomy): domain Bacteria; phylum Pseudomonadota; class Alphaproteobacteria; order Rhodobacterales; family Rhodobacteraceae; genus Paracoccus; species Paracoccus luteus. The sequence goes on from NZ_SDEA01000005.1 coordinate 139,775, forward strand.
AGGCCGCGCCGCTTCCGGGCGTTGTCCTGTCCGCAGCAAGGAACACCGCCATGACCCGCATCATCGAAAGCCTCGATCAGGTCGCCGCCGACTATGACGTGCTGTTCTGCGACCTGTGGGGCTGCGTCCACAACGGCGAACGCCATTATCCCGCCGCGACCGACGCGCTGATCCGGTTCCGGCAGGGCGGGGGACGGGTCGCGCTGATGACCAACGCGCCGCGACCGGCGGCGCTGGTGCAGGCGCAGATCGACCGCATGGGCGTCCCGCCCGAGGCGTGGGACGTGATCGTGACGTCGGGCGATGCGGCGCAGGATGCGATGCTGGCGGGGCGGATCGGGCAGGATGTGTGGCATCTCGGTCCCGAAAAGGACCACGGGTTCTTTACCGAAACCCCCGATCCGCGCGCGGCGGGCATCCGGCGCGTCGATCTGGACGCCGCGCATGGCATCGTGGCGACCGGCCCCTTTGACGAGATGGCGGACGTCCCCGAGGATTACCGCGCCCGCCTTGACGCCGCCCTTGCCCGCGGCCTGCCGATGCTGTGCGCCAACCCCGATCTTGTCGTGGACCTGGGCGAGACGCGCATCTATTGCGCGGGCGCCATCGCGCAGCTTTACGGCGAGATGGGCGGGGAGGTGCTGTATTTCGGCAAGCCGCACGCCCCGATCTATGATCTGGCGCGCCGTCGGCTGGACGGCCATACGGGCCGTGAACTGGCCATCGGCGACGGGATCGGCACCGACATCGCGGGGGCCGTCGCGCAGGGCATCGATTCGCTGTTCGTGACCGGGGGCCTCGCGGCCGAACACATGGGCACGGACGTCGAACGCCCCGACGCGGCCCTGCTGACCGACTGGGCGGCCGCGCAGGGGATCGTGCCCACGCTGGCCATCGGCCGCCTCAGGTAACAATATGGCTGCCCCGTCGCAGCCAGTGATATTTTATTGCGCGGCCACCGCGCTCCTGCTATGCCGCATTGCAGAAACAGGGGCGGACCATGATGCTGGACAACCAACCGCGCGGCACCATCGTCATCGAGGATCTTGAGATCGGGATGATGCGCTCGCTGCAAAAGCGCATCACCGATCAGGACATCGAACTGTTCGCGCAGGTCTCGACCGACCGGAACCCGGTGCATCTGGACGACGACTATGCGCGCGACACCATCTTCGAGGGGCGGATCGCCCACGGGATGCTGACCGCCGGGCTGGTCAGCGCGGTGATCGGCGAGCAGCTGCCCGGCCACGGCACCGTCTATCTGGGCCAGACGCTGAAGTTCATGGCCCCCGTCCGCCCCGGCGATCTGGTCCGGGTCGAGGTGACGGTCGAGTCCATCGACCACGCGCGGCGCCGCGTGACCCTTGCCACCCGCTGCCTGGTGGGCGATACCGTCGTGCTCAAGGGCGAGGCGGTGGTTCTGGCGCCAAGCCGCAAGTTCGACTGAGGGGCCAGGCCCCAAAAGGGCCGCCGATGCCGACCGCCGACCACGCGCCGCAGAACCCGGTTCTGCATATCCACCGCGACTGGCGGGGCCTGCCGGCCAGCGCCCGTGGCGCGACCGTGGCGATGGGCAATTTCGACGGCGTCCATGTCGGCCACCGCGCGGTGATCGACGCGGCGCGGCGGGCCTGCCCCGACCGGCCGCTGGGCGTCATCACCTTTGAACCCCATCCCCGCGAATATTTCGCCGCCGAGCGCGGCGAGGCGGCCGCGCCGTTCCGGCTGATGAACGCGCGGTCGCGCGCCAACCGCCTGGGGCGGCTGGGGGTGGAACAGCTTTACGAACTGCCCTTCGGCCCGGTGCTGGCGGGGCTGACGCCCGAGGGGTTCGCACGCGACGTGCTGGCCCAGGGACTGGGCGTCGCCCATGTCGCCATCGGCGCCGATTTCCGCTTTGGCCGCGGCCGCGCGGGCGACGCCGCCGCGCTGGCCGCGCTGGGGCGCGAGATGGGCTTTGGCGTCACCGCCGTCCCGATGGTCGGGGCCGGGACCGGGGCGGCCAGTTCGACCGCCATCCGCGCCGCTTTGGCCGAAGGGCGGCCGCGCGACGCCGAACGGATGCTGGGCCACTGGCACCGGATCGAGGGGCCGGTGCTGCACGGCGCAAAACGCGGGCGCGAGCTGGGCTATCCCACCGCGAACATGGCGCTGGACGGGCTGGCGCTGCCGCGGCTGGGCGTCTATGCGGTGCTGGTGGACGTGCTGACCGGCCCGCACAAGGGCAGCTATCGCGGCGTGGCGTCGCTGGGTGTGCGGCCGATGTTCGGCGAGAATACCCCGAACATCGAGACGTATCTGTTTGACTTTGCAGGCGATCTCTACGACGCGCAGTTGTCCGTCGCGCTGGTCGACTGGCTGCGCCCCGAGGTCCGGTTCGACGGCCTGGACGCGCTGGTCGCGCAGATGCGCGCGGACGAGGCGCAGGCCCGCGCCATCCTGACGGCGCTGTGATGCGGCCGCGGTTCTGGGAACTGCCGCTGGCCGACCTGACCACCGCCGAGTGGGAGGCGCTGTGCGACGGCTGCGGAAAATGCTGCCTGAACAAGATCGAATACGAGGACGACGGCAGCGTCGATTTCACCCGCGTCGCCTGCCGCCTGCTGGACGGGCAGACGTGCCGCTGTTCCAGCTATCAGAACCGCCACCAGTTCGTGCCCGACTGCGTGGTGCTGACCCCGGAAAAACTGGACGAGATCGCCTGGTGGCTGCCGGCGACCTGCGCCTATCGCCTGCGGGCCGAGGGCAGGCCGCTTTACGACTGGCACCACCTGATTTCCGGCGACCCCGAATCAGTGCATCGCGCCGGCGCGTCGGTGCGTGGCTGGACGGTCAGCGAACTGACCGTCGCCGAAGAGGATTGGGAAGACCACATCATCGAGGATCTGTCGTGAACTTCGCCTCGGACAACGCATCTGGCGTGCATCCCCGCATCATGGCGGCGCTGGCGGCGGCGAACGACGGCTCAGCCTCGTCCTATGGCCGCGACCCGCTGACCGCCGCCGCCTGCGCCCGCGTGCGCGAGGTGTTCGAGGCGCCTGACGCCGCCGTGTTCCTGCTGGGCACCGGCACCGCCGCCAACGCGCTGGCGCTGGCGCAGCTGTGCCCGCCCTGGGGGCGCATCTTCTGCCACCGCACCGCCCATATCGAGACGAGCGAATCCGGCGCGCCCGCCTTCATGGCCGGGGGCGCGCAGCTGGCGCTGATCGACGGGGCAGGGGGCAAGGTCACGCCCGCGGCGCTGGCGGCGCGGCTGGCCGAATACCCGCAGGTGGATGAACACGACGGGGTGAACGCGGTCCTGTCGCTGACGAACGCCACCGAATGGGGCACGGTCTATGCCCCGGGCGAGGTGGCGGCGCTGGCGCAGGCGGCGGGCATGGCGGTCCACATCGACGGCGCGCGCTTTGCCAACGCGGTGGCGGCGACCGGCGCCACGCCTGCCGCGCTGACCCACCGCGCGGGCGCGGCCGCGCTGTCGCTGGGCGGGACGAAGGGCGGCTGTCTCGCGCTGGAGGCGGTGGTGATCTTCGATCCCGCCCGCGCCGCGCAGTTCGATTTCCGCCGCATGCGCGCGGGGCATCTGTGGTCCAAGCACCGCTTCCTTGCGGCGCAGATGCTGGCGTGGCTCGACGGCGATCTGTGGCTGGACCTTGCCCGCCACGCCAACGCCGCCGCATCCGAACTGGCCACGATCCTGCGCGCCGCCGCGGCCGAGCCGCTGGCCCCGGTGCAGGCCAACGAGGTCTTCGTCCGCCTGCCCCGGCCCCTGATCGCCCGGCTGCGGACGCAGGGCCTGCGCGCCGCCGACTGGCCCACACCGGGCGACGACGCCGACGCGGCGACGATCCGGCTGGTGACGAGCTGGGCCACGACCGAGGATGAAATCGCCGCCCTGCGCGCGGCGTTGTAAGGCGGAATGCCGGCGGGCAATGCCTTGCCGGCGACGGAGCGGGCCGCTCAGCCGGGCCGCGACACAGGTGAGATCGCTGCAGCGGCGGTGTAGGTTCGGACGGCGGCGGGGCAATGCCCTGCCGGCGGCCGAGCGGTTTGCTCAACCGCGCCACGACCGAGGATGATATTGCGGCCCTTTGCGCGTCAGGCCAGCGCCTCAAGCAGCAGGTCCAGCGCATGGTCCACCGTGGCCGCGCGCACGCCGTCGCGGCCCAAGGCTCCGAACTCGACCGTTTCGGTCCGCACGCCGCCCGTGTCGGCGATGCCGAAGCAGACGCGGCCCTCGGGCTTGTGTTCGGACGGGCCGGGGCCGGCGATGCCCGTGACGGCGACGACGATTCCGGCGCGCGAGCGTTCCAGCGCGCCCGTAGCCATTTCGGCGGCGACCTCTTCGCTGACCGCGCCGTGTGCGTCCAGCGTCGCCTGGCGGACGCCCAGCATCTCTTGCTTGGCCTCGTTGGAATAGGTGACGAAGCCGCGGTCCACCATCTCGGACGCGCCCTCGACGTCGGTCAGCTTGCTGACGATCAGCCCGCCGGTGCAGCTTTCGGCGGTGGCGATCATCACGCCGCGTCGCCGGGCGGCGTCCAGCAGCGTCTCGGCCTTGGCCAGTTCCTTGTGCGTCAGTTCGGGCTTGTCGTCGGCGTTCGGCTTCGGCTCGCTCATCACATCAACCCGTGAGAAATCCCGGCGGCGATCATGGTCGCGGTTCCGGCGAACAGGCCAGCCCAGAAATCGTCCAGCATCACCCCGGCGGCATCGGCGCGCCGGTCGGCGCGGCCGACCAGCCAGGGTTTCCAGATGTCGAACAGGCGAAAGAACACGAACGCCGCGACCCAGCCCGGCCAGGGAAAGCGGTCGGCGGGCAGGCCCATCAGCCAGAAACCGGCCGAGGGGAAACACAGCGCCAGCCACTGGCCCGCGACCTCGTCCACGACGATCTCGCTGCGGTCCTTCTCGGCCATCCCGGCGGTCCAGCCCGCGACGGCCCACAGCCCCAGCGCGAACGTCGCAGCCGTGGCCAGCGCCAGCGCCGGGAAATGCCCCAGCCGGTGCAGGATCAGCCCCATCACGATGGCCAGCGCCGAGGCCCAGGTGCCCGGCGCGGGCCGCAGATGGCCGACGCCGAACCATGTCGCCAGGCACGCCTGCATCATGCGCCCCCGATCAGCGTGGCGGTGGCGATGGCGGCGATGCCCTCGCCCCGGCCGGTGAAGCCCAGCCGTTCGGACGTGGTGGCCTTGACGCTGACGCGGGCGGCATCGACCCCCATGATCTCGGCCAGCCGCGCCTGCATGGCGGCGGCGTGGGGGCCGATCTTCGGGAACTCGCAGATCAGGGTCACGTCGGCGTTGCCCAGCCGATAACCCTGCGCCCGCGCCAGTTCCGCCGCGTGCGCCAGGAAGATATCGCTGGCCGCGCCCTTCCACTGCGGGTCGCTGGGGGGGAAATGGCGGCCGATGTCGCCCTGCGCCAGCGCGCCATAGAGGGCGTCGGTCAGCGCGTGCATCCCCACGTCGGCGTCGGAATGGCCGACCAGCCCCGCGCCATGCGGCACGCGCACCCCGCACAGCCAGACGTGATCGCCGGGGCCGAACGCATGCACGTCGAACCCGTTGCCCAGCCGAACGTCCATCGCAGCCTCCAGCAGGTGGCGCGCGCGGTCGAAATCGGCGGGCCAGGTCAGTTTCAGGTTGTCCTCGGCGCCCGGCGTGATCGTCACGGGCAGGCCGGCGCGATGCGCCAGCTCCACATCGTCGGCGGCGCCCTGCGGATGGGCGCGATGCGCGGCAAGGATCGCGTCCAGCGCAAAACCCTGGGGCGTCTGGGCGCGATACAGCCCCTCGCGGTCGGCGAACCCCGTGACCCGCGCCCCGTCGCCGCGCCACAGCGCGTCCGTCACCGGCAGCGCCGGGGCCGCAGCAGGCGCGCCCGCGGCCAGCGCGGCGGTCACGCCGTCGATGACCGCGCGCGACACCAGCGGACGCGCGCCGTCGTGGATCAGCACATGCGTCACACCCGAGCCGTCCAGCGATTGCAGCCCGGCAAGGACGCTGGCCGACCGCGTGTCGCCGCCCGCAACCAGCGTGACGGGACCGGACAGTTCGGCCACGGCGCGCGGCATGTCGTCGGGGTGGACCACGACGACGATGCGCCCCACGCCGGCGAAGGCATCGATGCTGCGCGCCAGCACGCGGCGCCCCGACAGGTCGCGCCATTGCTTCGGCTGATCCCCGCCGGCGCGCAGGCCGCGCCCGGCGGCGGTGATGACGACGGCAAGCCGGTCGGGCGAAAGCGCAGGGGGCGGGGGGGCGGTGCGGTCCATGCCGCCGGGATACGTCAGCGGGGCGGGCCGTGCAACGGCCGCGCCCCGCCCGCCGAACGCCCCCTCGCGCCCGGCGGGCATCCGGCCTATATCCGTTGCGACAAACGCAAGGAGGCGCGCATGACCGATCTTTCCCCCTCGGACGCGGCCAAGGACGCGGCGGCGCGGGCGGCCGTCGCGCTGGTGCGGGACGGGATGCGCGTGGGCCTGGGAACCGGGTCCACCGCCGTCTTCATGGTGCATCGGCTGGCGGAACGGGTGCGCGCCGAAGGGCTGCGCCTGCGGCTGGCCGCGACCAGCCGCGCGACCTGCGACCTGGCCCGGCAGCTTGGCCTGACGATCGAAGACCTGGACGACATCGGCTGGCTGGACCTGACCATCGACGGCGCGGACGAGATCGACCCCGACCTGAACCTGATCAAGGGCGGCGGCGGGGCGCATCTGCGCGAAAAGATCACGGCGGCCGCGTCCGACCGGATGGTGGTCATCGCCGACCCCGGCAAGGTGGTCGAGACGCTGGGCGCGTTCCACCTGCCGGTCGAGGTGATCCCCTTTGGCTGGCAGACCACGCGGGCGCATGTCCAGCGCCTGCTGGAATCGCTGGACCTGACCCAGCGTCCGATGCTGACCCGCCAGCGCGACGGCCGCGATTTCGTCACCGACGAGGGCAACATGATCCTGGACCTTTCGCTTGAGGCGATCCCCGACTGCCGGGCCTTGTCCAACGGGCTGAGCGCGATCCCCGGCGTCGTGGAACACGGGCTGTTTCTGGGCATGTGCGACCTTGCGCTGATCGGCAGCCCGGACGGCGGCGTGATCGAACTGGCCCGGCCCGAGGTGGTGGAATGAGCTTTGATTTCGATCTGTTCGTGATCGGCGGCGGCTCGGGCGGGGTGCGCGCGGCGCGCATCGCCGCCAGCCAGCACGGCGCCCGCGTGGCGCTGGCCGAGGAAAGCCGCATGGGCGGCACCTGCGTCATCCGCGGCTGCGTGCCGAAAAAGCTGATGATCTTCGCCAGCGGCGCGCCCGCGGCGGCCGAGGAGGCCCGCGGCTATGGCTGGTCGGCGGACGCGGGGCGGTTCGACTGGCCCGCCTTCCGCGGCAAGCTGCACGCGGAACTGTCGCGGCTGGAAGGGATCTACGAGGGCGGGCTGGTCGCGGCGGGGGTCACGGTCCACCACGCCCGCGCCCGCGTCGTCGATGCCCACACGGTCGAGCTGGCCGACGGACGGCGGTTCAGCGCCGCCCATATCCTGATCGCCGTCGGCGGCCGGCCGGTGCGCCCGGACATTCCGGGGGCGGAACTGGGGCTGATCTCGGACGACCTCTTCGACCTGGACCGGCTGCCGCGCCGGGTTCTGGTCGTTGGCGGCGGCTTCATCGCCTGCGAATACGCGACGATCCTGAACGGCCTCGGCTGCGCCGTGACGCTGGTCCATCGCGGCGACAAGGCGTTGCGCGGCTTTGACGACGAGCTGCGCGGCCTTGTCACCCGCCAGCTTGCGGGGATCGGGGTCACGCTGCAGCTGGACGACAGCCCCACCGCGCTTTCCCGCAACGGCGAGGGCGTGCGCGTCAGCTTCAAGGCGGGGCCGGATGCGGACTTTGACGCGGTGATGTTCGCGACCGGGCGGGCGCCGTTCACCGCCGGGCTGGGGCTTGAGGAAACCGGCGTGCGGCTTGGCCCCAAGGGCCAGATCCTTGTCGACCAGTGGTCGCAGACGGCCGTGCCCTCGATCTTTGCGGTGGGCGACGTGACCGACCGCGTCAACCTGACCCCCGTCGCCATCCGCGAGGGGCACGCCTTCGCCGACACGGTGTTCGGCGCGCAGCCGCGCTGCGTCGATCACGCGCTGATCGCCAGCGCCGTCTATACCCGCCCGCACGAGCTGGCGACCATCGGCCTGACCGAGGAGGAGGCGGGCGCAAAGGGCCCGATCGAGGTCTATGCCGCCAGTTTCCGCCCGATGCGCTCGCTGTTCGCCGGGTCCGAGATCCGGGCGCTGATGAAGCTGGTGGTCTGCGAGACGACGCGCCGGGTGCTGGGCTGCCACATCTTTGCCCCCGAGGCGGGCGAGATGATCCAGCTGGCCGCCGTCGCCATCGGGATGAAGGCCACGAAAGAGGATTTCGACGCCGCCGTGGCCGTCCACCCGACGCTGGCCGAGGAGCTGGTCACGATGCGCATGCCCGTCCGGCGCGCCGGTCCCCAGCCGGCACCCGCGCCGCGCGCCGCGCAGCCCGCCGAGGCGTGACCCCCGCGGCCTGATCGCCGCTCACGGTCGCGTCGCTGGTATCCGCGGCGCGCGGGGACACAAAGGGTTGACTTCACGCATGTTCGCCCCAGTTAGGGGTCAGGTTTGACGAAAGGTGAATTCATGGCAAATCAGGGCCCGTGGGGCGGGGGCACCGGCGGCGGCGGCGGCGACGACGAGCGGCCCAAGGCGCCACCCGCGCGCCCGCCGGAACAGGGCCGCGGCCCGCAGCGCCCGTGGGGCGTGCCCGGCGGCTCTGACGACCGGCCGCCCCCGAACGGCCGGCGCCGCCCCGACCAGGTTCCCGAGATCGAGGATCTGATGCGCAAGGGCCAGGAACGGCTGCGCGTCCTGATGGGCGGCAAGACCGGCGGCCCGCGCGGCCCCGGCGCGCCGCGGCCCGGCCTGCCCCGCGCCAGCCGCGGCACCTGGGGCATCTTTGCCCTGGGCGCGGTGGCGGTCTGGGTCTTCACCAGCTTCTACACCGTGGACACCGGCGAAAAGTCGGTCGAACTGCTGTTCGGCCAGCCCTATGCGGTGCGCGACGAGGGTCTGAACTTTGCCCCCTGGCCCTTTGTCACCCGCCAGATCATCGGCGTGACCGAGGAAAAGTCGATCGACATCGGCACCGGGCGCGACGCGCTGGACAGCGGGCTGATGCTGACCCGCGACCAGAACATCGTGGACATGCAGTATCAGGTCGTCTGGAACGTCTCGAACCCGGAACAGTATCTGTTCAACCTGGCCGACCCCGAGGGCACGATCCGCGCCGTCGCCGAAAGCGCGATGCGCGACATCGTGGCCCGGTCGGAACTGGCCCCGATCCTGAACCGCGACCGCGGCGTCATCGCCAACGACCTGGAAATCGCGATCCAGGCCACGCTGGACAGCTATAGCGCCGGCATCAACGTCGTGCGCGTCAACCTTGGCCGCGCCGACCCCCCGCAAGAGGTCATCGACGCCTTCCGCGAGGTGCAGGCCGCCCAGCAGGAACGCGACCGGCTTGAGAAAGAGGCCGACGCCTATGCCAACCGCGTGCTGGCCAACGCCCGCGGCGAGGCGGCAGCCCTGGTCGAGCAGTCCGAGGCATATCGCGCGCAGGCGGTCAACGCCGCCGAGGGCGAAGCCGCGCGGTTCATCTCGGTCTATGACGAATACATCAAGGCGCCCGACGTGACCCGCCGCCGGATGTATCTGGAAACGATGGAAAAAGTGCTGGGCGACGTGAACAAGGTGCTGATCGACGGCGGCGCGTCCGGTTCGGGCGTCGTGCCCTATCTGCCGCTTGACCAGCTGCGCCCGCAGCCCGTGCAGCCGGCCGCCCAGCCCTCGGCCGCCGCTCGCGGCGTTGCCCCCGAAACCACCGTCACGCAGGGGAGCAACTGATGCGCCGCGCGATTTCCTTCTTTGCGCTGCCGCTGGTGATCGTGCTGGCGGTGGCTGTCATGGCCTCGGTCTATATCGTCGATGTCCGCGAAAAGGCGCTGGTGCTGCGCTTTGGCGAGGTCGTGGCGGTGCGCGAGGAACCCGGCCTCGGCCTCAAGCTGCCGGTCGTGGATCAGGTCGTGAAATACGACGCCCGCATCCTCGGCCTGACGACCGAGCCGATGGAGGTCACGCCGCTGGACGACCGCCGGCTTGTGGTCGATGCCTTCCTGCGCTGGCAGATCACCGACGTGGTGCGGTTCCGTCGCGCCGTGGGCGATGGCGGCATCGCATTCGCCGAAAGCCGGCTGTCGGGGATCATGACCAACGCGATCCGCGGCGTGCTGGGTTCGGTCCCCTCGACGACGGTCCTGTCGGATGACCGGACCTCGCTGATGAACCAGATCCGCGACACCGCCCGGCGCGACGCCGAGAACCTTGGCGTGCAGGTCATCGACGTGCGGCTGACGCGCACCGACCTGCCCGAGCAGAACCTGACCGCGACCTATGCGCGGATGCGGGCCGAACGCGAACGCGAAGCCGCCGACGAGATCGCGCGCGGCGGCGAGGCCGCGCAGCGGGTCCGCGCCACCGCCGACCGGACCGTGGTCGAGCTGACCTCGGACGCGCGGCGCAAGGCCGAGGTGGTGCGCGGCGAGGCTGACGCCCGGCGCAACGCCATCTATGCCGACGCCTTCGGCCGCGACCCCGAGTTCTTTGCCTTCACCCGTTCGATGACCGCCTATGAACGCGCGCTGCGCGGGTCCAACAGCTCGATGGTGATGGCGCCGGACGGCGAGTTCTTCAGCTATCTGGGCGGAGAGACGGGCGGCGGCACCGGTCCCGGTGGCGTGCCGATCACGCCGCCCGCGGCTGGCACGGACGGCGCCGCGGCGGATGGCGCCGATGCGGGGGAAACCGCGGCGCCTGCGGAGCCGGACGCGACGGCCGCGCCTGCGGTGCCGGACGCGACGGCCGCGCCGGACGGGGCCGCCGAAACGGACGGCGCTGCGGCGGATGCCGGCACGTCGGCCTTGCCCGCCGACACGGCGGCGGCGGTCGCCCCCGATGCGCCCGTCGCGACGGCCGGGTCCCCGGCAGCGCCCGCTCCGGCGACGACGCCCGCGCCCGAACCCGCCGCGACCGCCGGCAACTGAGCCTGTCACGACATCGGCAAGGGGGCGCGGGCGACCGCGCCCTTTTGCGTTGGGCCGGGCGCATGCGCCCCCGCTCACGCCGCCTCACCCGCAAGTCACGATGAGTTCACGCGCGGCGGGCGTGGCACTCTTGCAACTGGTTCCCATATGTCGTGCGTTGGTTTTCGCAAACGGCCGCACGGCGGCCTGCAGATTCTGGAGATTTTCCCGCATGATCCCCGCCCCTTATCGCCGTCGCCTGGGCCTGTCCGCCTCGGCGCTTGCCCTTGTCATGACGCTGTCGCCCGTCCAGGCGCAGCAGGCCGCGCCCCAGCCGGTTCCCCCGGCGGCGCCCGCCCAGATCACCCCGCTGCAGGCCGCGCCCTCGGACGCGCCGCAGACCACCACCGATCCCGACGCCGTGGCTGGCAAGGTGCCGGAGGCCGCGAACGCGAACACGCCGCTGACCGCGCCCGCGCCGCAGGTGATGCCCGACAGCTTCGCGGGCATCGTGGAACGGGTTAGCCCGGCGGTCGTCAACATCACCACGACCGCGGTCGTGTCGCGCCCCACGACTCGCGGCCCGATGTTCCCCGAAGGCAGCCCGTTTTCCGACCTGTTCCGCGACTTCGGCATGCCCGGCATGCCCGACCAGGGCCAGCCCTTCGGTGACCAGGGGCCGATGTCGCGGGAACGGTCGAACGCGCTGGGATCGGGGTTCGTCGTGTCGGCCGAAGGGTTGATCGTCACCAACAACCACGTCATCGACGGCGCGGACGAGATCGAGGTCGAGTTCCAGTCGGGCGCGCGCCTGCCCGCCAAGGTGATCGGCACCGACGCCACCACCGACGTCGCCGTGCTGAAGGTCGAGGCGGACAACCCGCTGCCCTTCGTCACCTTCGGCGACAGCGACCAGGCCCGCGTGGGCGACTGGGTGCTGGCGCTGGGGAACCCGCTGGGGCAGGGGTTTTCCGCCTCGTCCGGGATCATCTCGGCCAAGGCGCGGGCGCTGACCGGCACCTATGACGATTTCATCCAGACCGACGCGGCGATCAACCGGGGCAACTCGGGCGGGCCGCTGTTCAACCTGGCCGGAGAGGTGATCGGCGTGAACACCGCGATCCTGTCGCCCAACGGCGGGTCGATCGGCATCGGGTTCTCGATGGCGTCGAACGTCGTCAGCAAGGTCGTCGAGCAGCTGAACGAGTTCGGCGAGACGCGCCGCGGCTGGCTGGGCGTCAAGATCCAGGACGTGACCGACGACATCGCCGATTCGCTGGGCCTGGAAACCCGGGCGGGCGCGCTGGTGACGGATGTGCCCGCGGGCCCGGCGGCCGACGCGGGCGTGCGCGCGGGCGACGTCATCACGCAGTTCGCCGGCGGCGAGGTCGCGGACACCCGCGACCTGGTGCGCCGCGTGGCCGATGCGCCGGTCGGGCAGGCGGTGGACGTGGTGGTGATGCGCGAGGGCAAGCCCGTCACGCTGCAGATCACGCTGGGCCGGCGCGAACTGGCCGAGGCCGAGGCCGACGGGTCCGCCCCCCAGGGCGCCGAGGGCGCGCCCCGCGCCAGCGAGACGCTGGGCCTGACGCTGGCCCCGATGACGCCGGAACTCGCGTCGCGGCTGGACCTGCCGCAGAACGCGACCGGGCTGGTCGTGCAGGACGTCGATCCCGAAGGCCCGGCCGCGGGCAAGGGCCTGTCGGCCGGCGACGTCATCGTCGAGGCGGGCCAGCAGCCCGTCGCCACGCTGTCCGACCTCGAGGCGCGGGTGGCCGAGGCCAAGGAGGCCGGGCGCAAGTCGGTCCTGCTGCTGGTCCGGCGCGAGGGCGAGCCGCGGTTCCTGGCGCTGTCGGTCGAATGATCGGCGCTGCGGCGTGACACGGCGACGGCGATCCGCAGGGGTCGCCGTTTCCATTTGACGCGAAGGGGCGAGCCGCGGTCCCTGCACTGTCGGTCGAATGATCGGCACTGCCGCTTGATGTGGCGGCGGCGATCCGCAGGGGTCGCTGTTCTCATTCGGGCCGCGGTCCGGTCGCGGGACAAGGAAACGGGCGGCGGCCACATGACCGCCGCCCGCCTGGCTGCCGCGTGGGGCGGCCTTACTGGGCGGACACCGCCGCCTTGAGCGCGTCGAACCCGGCCGTGAACCCTTTCAGCGACAGGTTCAGCTTGACGGTGTTCTCGGCGGCCTCGCCCCCATAGGGCAGCAGCGATACGGTGGCGGCGTTGCCGCCTTTCAGCGCGCCCAGCTCGGCCTCGGTCATGCCGACACGGGCGATGCAGCCGATCGGCGCGCACACCAGGAACGGATAGGCGCTGTTCTTGCCGGCGTCGATCTGGAACCCAAGGCCGGTCGTCAGGTCGGTTTCCAGCGGCGCCACGAAGTTCACCACCGCGGCGGCCCGGCCGGTGAACGGGATGACCGACACCTCGGCCACGGCGGCGCCTTCGCCGTCCCGCATCAGCTGGTAAAGCTCGCACGGATCCTTGTTGTCGGGCGTCTTGAGGCAGCGCAGCTGCCAGTCGCCATGCGTGGTCTTGTTGTAATAGGCGCCGACCTGCGGTTCGCCGGACGCCGCGGCAGCGTCAGGGGAACCGGCAGGGGCCGCACCGGCGGGGGCAGGGGTCTGGCCGGTCGGGACCGGCACGGCGGCGGTGGACGGCGCGGCAGGCTCGGCCGTGGGGGCGGTCGGTGCGGGCGCGGCCGCTGCGGCGGTGGGTTCAGCCGCAGCCGGCGCGGCGTCGGGCGCGGCGTCCGGCGCGGCCGGGGTGGCCGCGTCCGCCGCGGGGGGGGCGGCGGCAGGCGCTGCGGCGGGGGGCACCGTTTCCGGGGCGGTCTGGGCCAAAGCGGCCAGCGGCGCGATGGCGATCATCGCCGCCAGCAGCGCGGCAGAAGGGGTGCGAGCCATATGTTCATCCTTTTGGCGATACGCGTCCGCGCGGTGCTAGCACGCGCCTTGCGGCTTGTCAGGGCCAGTCCCCCGCCGCCGCGCCGGGGGGCGCGTAACAGTCGCGTGCGTCGGCGAGGTTCGGCCGCCAGCCTGCCGCCCGGAAAGGAAAAAGGGGCGCGGCAGATGCCGACACCCCTTCCCGTTCTCTCTTCCCTGCCGGACTGGCCGGTCATCATTGCACGCAGATTATCCATCCGCTCGCAACGCGTCAATCATGCCGGCCATCGCTTGCCGCAGGGTAAACATGACCGCGACAAGCGCCCGGCGACAAGGCTGGAACGCCGCCCTCAACCGGGTATTCTTCGCCGGCGCGATGGGCCAGCCCATGCGCCTGATCTTTGCAGTCCCGCCGAACGAGGATGCCCGTGACCGATCCCGCCCCGCCCGTTTCCCCCGCCGCGTCGCACGCCGGTCCCCAGCCGACCGCCACCGCCCCCCGCCCGGTGGTGGACCTTGGCGGGGGCCGCGTCCTTGTCGGCGGCGGCGGGCCGGATCATGCAGAGCCGCAGGAACTGCTGCTGAAATACGCCAACCGCCACGGGCTGATCGCGGGGGCGACGGGGACTGGCAAGACCGTGACCCTGCAGACCCTGGCCGAGGCGCTGTCGCTGGCAGGCGTGCCGGTGGTGCTGGCCGACGTCAAGGGCGACCTTGCCGGCATGGCGCAGCCGGGCGGGGCCGATCCCCGGCTGGCCGCGGCCTTTGCCGCTCGCGCCGCGCAGATCGGGGTCGCGCTGGACCATCAGGGCTTTCCCGTCACCTTCTGGGACGTGTTCGGCGACAGGGGCCACCCGGTCCGCACCACCCCGGCCGAGATGGGGCCGCTGCTGCTGTCGCGGCTGATGGACCTGACGCCCGCACAGGAAGGCGTGATGAACATCGTGTTCCGCATCGCGGACGAACAGGCGCTGCCGATCCTCGACCTCAAGGATCTGCGGTCGATGCTGATCTGGGTGGGCGAGAACGCGAAAGACCTCAGCCTGCGCTTTGGCAATGTCCCGACCGCGTCGGTGGGGGCGATCCAGCGCGCGCTGCTGGTGCTGGAAAACCAGGGGGCGGACCGGCTGTTCGGGGAACCCGCGCTGGAACTGGCCGACATGATGCGGCTGGACGCGTCGGGCAAGGGCGTCGTGAACATCCTGGCCGCCGACCGGCTGATGCAGTCGCCGCGGCTGTATGCGACCCTGCTGCTGTGGCTGCTGTCGGAACTGTTCGAGCAGCTGCCCGAGGTGGGCGACCCCGACAAGCCGCGGCTCGCGTTCTTTTTCGACGAGGCGCATCTGCTGTTCGACGACGCCCCCGACGCGCTGATCGACAAGGTCGAACAGGTGGCGCGCCTGATCCGGTCCAAGGGCGTCAGCCTGTGGTTCGTCACCCAGAACCCCGCCGACGTGCCCGAATCGGTGCTGGGGCAGCTGGGCAACCGCATCCAGCATGCGCTGCGGGCGTTTACGCCGCGCGACACGCGGGCGCTGAAGACGGCGGCGGAAAACTATCGGGCGAACCCGGCGTTCGACACCGTCGAGGCTATCCGGCAGGTCGGCACCGGCGAGGCGGTGACATCGCTGTTGGACGCGAAGGGCGCGCCCGGCATGGCGCAGCGCACGCTGATTCGCCCGCCGCTGTCGCAACTGGGTCCGATCCCCGACGAGGTCCGGGCAGGGATCATCCGGCTGTCGCCGCTGGCGCTGAAATACACCCGGCCCATCGACCGCGATTCGGCGCACGAGGCGCTGGCCCGCCGCACCGCGCAGGCCGCCGACGAAGCAGCGGACAAGGCGGACGCCGATCTGTTCGAGATGCCGGGCCAGTCGGTCCGGCGCGGCCGCCGCCATGATCCCGGCATCCAGATCCGGCCCGACCAGCCGGTCCGGCGCGGCGATTCCATCGCCACGGCCTTTGGCAAAAGCATGGCGCGCTCGATCGGGACGCGGGCGGGCAGCGCCATCGTGCGCGGGGTGCTGGGGTCGCTGTTCCGGGGGCGCTAGGGCGCCGCGACGATCAGGCGCCGCCCACCACCCGCAGCCGCGGGCCTGCGGCGACGGCCGCCAGTTCGGCAAGCAGGGCGATCAGCACCAGCACATGGCGGTGCATGTCATAGTCGGCCGCGCCTTCCAGCCGGGCGCAGTTCAGCCGGTCCTCCTCGGCGCGCAGCCAGGGCAGGGCGGCGCCGGGGCGGGGCGCGACCTCGGCCCGCATCAGCCGGCGCAGCGCCGGGTCGCGCCGCCAGCCGGGCTGCCCGGCGCGGGCCGCCGCCAGCAGCACGCCCGGCCGGCGCAGCGGCGCGTCGATCCGCTGGGCCGGGAAGGCGATCACCCGGCCGGACGGCGGCACGCCCACATGACGGCTGTCGGCAAGGTCGAAGGGGGACAGGTGAGACATCGCAGGCTCCGCGTTCGGGTTGGCCCCGGCACTCTGCTCGCCTTATGCGTGTGTTGCGCCACAGACCCGGGCAGCGTTCGCGACGACAAGGGTTCTTTAGGAATTGTTAGGATTTATTCACCGATGTGAAAATACGACCTGCCTTGCACGGTGGGTCTCCACCAAGCCCAAGGCCGCGACGGGCGGCCCCAGGATCACGAGGACACATCGGACATGACGATACTGACGGGTGATTTCTCTGACGCCGCAGCCATCGTGCCGGCCGGCGGCGGGCAGCACCCTATCCCCGGCGCCGCAGGCATCCTGCAGGAGCTGGTCGAACTGAAAACCGCGCCCCAGGGCGTGCTGGGCGGCGGGATCCAGCCGTGCCCCGCCCCGGCGGCCGCGCCGCTGCCCGCGGCGGGCCTGCCCGACGACGCGCGGCTGTATCTGCGCCACGTCGAGGGCGGCGAGACGATCCGGGCGCTGGCGCGCGAGACGGGGTGCCACGCCTCGACCATCCTGCGCCGCATCCGCCGGTTCGAGGCGCGCCGCGACGATCCGCTGGTGGACCGTGCCGTCGACCGGGCCGGTCGGGCCGATGGCGCGCCGTCGGCGATCAGCCTGCACGACCAGGACCAGCTGCGCCGCATCCTGCGGCGGCTGGCCGAACCCGGCGCCGTGCTGGCGGTGGCCGTCGGCATGGACAAGGCCATCGTCACCCGGTCCGACATCCGCACCGCCGTGCTGGACCGCCGCCTGGCGGAACTGATCGCGCTGCGCGGGTGGGTGGCGCTGGTGGGGCAGGGGCGCATCACCCGCCATGCCATCACGCCGGCAGGGCGCGCGGCGCTGAAGGGGATGGTCGCGGGCCGCGCCTTCTTTGTGCCGCAGGCCGCCGATTTCATGGACGCCCGCCCGGTGGACGGCCTGCATGCCCCTGCCGGCCCCGGCATGGCCGAGGCGGCGGCCCCATTCGCGCCCGCGCCCGACATCGGCCCGGCCGAGGCGCAGCGCCACCGCATCCTTGGGGACCGGGTGCTGGACGACCCCGAGGGCGGCGGGCCGCGGCGGATGCGCGTCAACATCGCCGAAAGCCCGCTGCAGGTGCTGGGACGGCGGCGCGACGCGAACGGCCAGCCGTTCCTGGATGCGGGACAGGTCGGGGCGGGCGAACGCCTGCGCGAGGATTTCGAGCTGGCGCAGATGGGCGCGCGGGTGGCGCAGAACTGGGACCGGTTCATGACCGCAGGGATCGACGTCAGCCGCCACGACGCCGGCGGCGGCGGGTCCGAGGGCGCGCGCCGCCGTGTCGCCGCGGCGCTGCGCGAACTGGGACCGGGGATGGGCGACCTGGTCCTGCGGGTCTGCTGTTTTCTCGAAGGGATCGAGCTGACCGAACGCCGCCTGGGCTGGTCGGCGCGGTCGGGCAAGGTCGTGCTGCGGCTGGCGCTGATGCGGCTGGAACGCCATTATGGCGAAACCTATGGTTCGGGCCGTCCGCTGATCGGCTGATTGCGGTTCCGCACAGGCGCGCGCGGGCAAGACGCGCGCCTGTGCGCCGCCATCACTCCCCGCGCCTGCCGCCGTTGATCAATCGGCCGAAAGCCATTACCTGTGGGCAAATCGCGTCCGAGGAGATCATGGCCGACACGCCCCCGATCCTGCGTCACCCCGAAAAGGCCCACCGCCCGGACCAGAGCCAGCCGAAGAAACCGGCGTGGATCCGCGTCAAGGCGCCCGTCAGCCAGGGCTACAAGGACACGCGCGACATCCTGCGCGACAACAAGCTGTCCACCGTCTGCGAAGAGGCCGGCTGCCCCAACGTCGGCGAATGCTGGAGCCAGGGTCACGCCACCATGATGATCATGGGCGAGATCTGCACCCGCGGCTGTTCCTTCTGCAACGTCATCACCGGCAAGCCCAAGGCGCTGGACGTGTTCGAGCCGGGGCGCGTGGCCCATGCCGTGGCGAAGCTGGGGCTGAAGCACGTGGTCATCACCAGCGTCGACCGCGACGATCTGGACGACGGCGGGGCCGAGCATTTTGCCCAGACCATCCGCGCCATCCGCCACCGCAGCCCCGACAGCACCATCGAGGTGCTGACCCCCGATTTCCTCAAGACCGCGCCCGGCGCGCTGGAAACCGTGGTCGAGGCCCGGCCCGACGTGTTCAACCACAACCTTGAAACCGTGCCCGGCCTCTATCCGACCGTCCGCCCCGGCGCGCGCTATTTCCACAGCCTGCGGCTGCTGCAGCGTGTCAAGGAACTGGACCCCGCGATGTTCACCAAGTCCGGCATCATGGTCGGGCTGGGAGAGGATCGGCAGGGCGTCATGCAGGTCATGGACGACATGCGCGCCGCCGACATCGACTTCATCACCATCGGGCAGTACCTGCAACCGACGCCGAAGCACCACCGCGTCGATCGCTTCGTCCCGCCCGAGGAGTTCGCGGGCTATGAAAAGGCGGCCTTTGGCAAGGGCTTCCTGATGGTGTCGGCGACGCCGCTGACGCGCTCGTCCTATCACGCCGGCGAGGATTTCGCCGCCCTGCGCGCGGCGCGGCTGCAAAGGCTGGCGCTGGTCTGACCGCTTGCGCGGCCCGCCCGGCCGCGCTATCGCTGCACCGCGCCCGCAAGGGGCCCGAGTGGCGGAATGGTAGACGCAGCGGATTCAAAATCCGCCATCCGCAAGGATATGTCGGTTCGAGTCCGACCTCGGGTACCAGCGCCCACGTGGCCCCCCGCCGGTTCTTCCTTGTCGAAATATCCCGGGGGAGTCCCGCAGGGACGGGGGCAGCGCCCCCTTGCTACTCCGCCGCTTGCGCCATCGGGTTGTTGGGGTGCTGCGTCCAGTCGCGGAATCCGCCCGCAACGCGTCCGGTGCGGGGATCGACCTCGCCGGGCGCCAGTTCGCGCATGGTGATGCAATTCTCGACCGGGCAGACGTCCACGCACAGGTTGCAGGCGACGCATTCCTCCTCTTTCACGCGGAAGATGCGGCCGGGTTCCATTGCGACGGCCTGGTGGCTGGTATCCTCGCACGCGGCATAGCAGCGGCCGCAGTGGATGCAGAGATCCTGGTCGATCACCGCCTTGGTCATATAGTCGAGGTTCAGATACTGCCAGTCGGTGACGTTCGGGACCGCGCGCCCGACCAGGTCAGACAGCGCCATGTCGCGCGCCTCCAGATAGTCGCGCAGGCCCGAGATCATCTCCTGCACGACCTTGAACCCATAGGTCATCGCCGCCGTGCAGACCTGGACGTTGCCGGCCCCCAAGGCCATGAACTCGGCCGCGTCGCGCCACGTCGTCACGCCGCCGATGCCGCTGATCGGCATGCCGCGGGTGGCCGCGCTGCGGGCGATCTCGGCCACCATGTTCAGCGCGATGGGCTTGACCGCCGGGCCGCAATAGCCGCCATGCGTTCCCTTGCCGTCGATGGTGGGCTCGGGCGCGAACAGGTCAAGATCGACCGAGGTGATGCTGTTCACCGTGTTGATCAGGCTGACCGCGTCCGCGCCGCCGCGCCGGGCGGCCTCGGCCGGTTTGCGGATGTCGGTGACGTTCGGGGTCAGCTTGACGATGCAGGGCATGCGCGAGTGCTGCTTGACCCAGCGCGTCACCATCTCGATGTATTCGGGCACCTGTCCCACGGCGGACCCCATGCCGCGCTCGGCCATGCCGTGCGGGCAGCCGAAGTTCAGCTCGACCCCGTCGGCGCCGGTGTCCTCGATCCGGCCCAGGATGGATTTCCACGACTCCTCGTCACAGGGCACCATCAGGCTGATGACCAGCGCGCGGTCGGGATAGTCGCGCTTGACCGACTTGATCTCGTCCAGGTTCACCTGCAACGGGCGGTCGGTGATCAGCTCGATGTTGTTGATCCCCAGCACGCGCCGGTCGGCGCCGTGGATCACGCCGTATCGGGGGCCGTTGACGTTGACGACGGGCGGGCCGTCCAGCCCCAGCGTCTTCCAGACGACGCCGCCCCAGCCGGCCTGAAAGGCGCGGCGGACGTTGTATTCCTTGTCGGTCGGCGGGGCCGAGGCCAGCCAGAACGGGTTCGGCGACCGGATCCCGATAAAGTTCGAGGCGAGCGAGGTCATGGGCGTTCCTCCGGGTTACAGGCGTTGTCGTGGCAACGGCGTGTCGGCATGGGCGCGGATCAGGTCGCAGCGTTCGCGGAACACCGCGTGGCGGGTCAGCTGGGGCGCCGAACGGATACCGATCAGCAGCGAGGATCTGTCGTCAGCCCGCATGCAGGAACCCGTGAATATCCTCGGCCGCGTCGCGCCCTTGGGCCACGGCGGTGACGGTCAGGTCGTCGCCGCCCGCCGCGCAGTCGCCGCCGGCCCAGACGCCGGGGACCGACGTGCGCCCCGGCCCGGTCACGGCGATCTTGCCGCCCGCCACCGCGACGGCGTCGGGCACCCCCGCCAGCCGCTGGCCGATGGCGGTCAGCACCATGTCGGCCGGGACGCTGATGCGCTCGGCGGTGTTCAGCAGCGTGCCGTCGGGCAGGTCGGCGGTATAGCCCAGCACGACCGCCCCGTTTTCGACCGCCACGGGGGCCGCGTTGGTCATCAGCCGCACGCCGGCGGTGACCGCATGGTCCTGTTCGTGGACCGACGCGCCCATCCGGTCCTGTCCGCGGCGATAGGCGATGGTGACATTCTGCGCGCCCAGCAGGCGGGCCTGCACCGCGGCGTCCACCGCGGTCATGCCGCCGCCGATCACCACCACGTCGCGGCCCACCGGCAGGGTGGACAGATCGTCCGACTGGCGCAGTTCCGCGATGAAATCCACGGCGTCGCGCCGGGCCGGTGCGTCGATCTCCGGCGCGTCGATCCCCAGCGCGTTCACGCCCGCCAGCCCCATGCCCAGGAACACCGCGTCGTATTCGGCGCGCAAGCCGTCCAGCGTCACCTGCTCGCCCAAGCGGTGGCTCTGCCGCAGCTCGATCCCGCCGATGCCCAGCAGCCAGTCCACCTCGGCCGCGGCAAAGCCGTCCACCGCCTTATAGCTGGCGATGCCGTATTCGTTCAGCCCGCCCGGCTTGGGCCGCGCGTCGAACACGACGACATCGTGGCCCTTGGCGGCCAGCCGGTGCGCGCAGGACAGCCCCGCCGGCCCCGCGCCCACGACGGCCACGCGCTTGCCGGTGGGGGCGCCGCGGCGGAAAGGGTGGACGCCCGACAGCACGACGCCATCGGTCGCGTAACGCTGCAGCGCGCCGATCTCGACCGGGCGGCCCTCGGCCTCCATGCGGACGCAGGCGCCCTCGCACAGGTTCTCGGTCGGGCAGACGCGACCGCACATGCCGCCAAAGATGTTGGCGTGCAGGATCGTCATCGCCGCCGCGTCGGGCGTGCCGGTCGCGATCTGGCGGATGAACAGCGGGATGTCGATGGCGGTGGGGCAGGCGGTGATGCAGGGCGCGTCGTGGCAGAAATAACAGCGGTCGGCGGCGACGCGCGCCTCATGCTCATCCAGCGGGGGGGCCACGTCGCGAAAGTTCGCGGCATAGGCATCGGGCGTCAGACGCCCCGGCACCACGCCGGGCGTCATGGGTGTCGTGGTCACGGCGGACCTCCCTGAAAGCTGGCCGATTGCTGGCTCTTGCGATCACGCTGGCACAGGTCGTTTTTTTTATCAAACGGTAAAAGATGGGTCCGTGCCGGGCAGCGTCAGGGCGGCGTCCAGCCCGCCCGAGGGCGCGCGCCCCAGCGCCAGCCGACCCCCGTGCAGCGCGGCAAGGTCGGCCACGATGGACAGGCCCAGACCCGCTCCGGGCGGGCCGCGCTCGTCCAGCCGGACGCCCCGCGACAGGGCGCGGGCGTGGTCGTCGTCGGCCATGCCGGGGCCGTCGTCGGCGATGGACAGGCGCAGCGGATCGCCCGCGACGACCCTCACGTCGATCCGGCGGCGGGCATGTTTCACGGCGTTTTCCAGCAGGTTGCCGACCATCTCCTCCAGATCCTGACGCTCGCCTGCAAAGCGGGCGCCGGCCGGGCAGGTGACGGTGACGGACAGGTTCCGGTCGGCTGCGGGGCGGCGCAGGACCAGCAGGATGTCGTCGATCACCGGCGCGACGGCGGTGGCGTGGCCCAGCAGGCGGGGGCTGCCCGCGCTGCGGGCGCGGCGCAGGTGCCAGCCGATCTGGCGGTCCATCCGCGCGATCAGCGGCTGGCCGGGATGGTCCGGGGGCAGGGCGTTCGCCAGCGCGGCCATGGGCGTTTTCAGCGAATGGGCGAGGTTGCCCAGATGCTCGCGCGCGCGGCCGACGACGCTGCGGTTCTGGTCCAGCAGCGCGTTCAGTTCCGCCGCGATGGGGCGCAGTTCGGCGACGCGGGGCAGGGGCAGCGATTCGGCCCCGCCCGCGCGGATGCGCCGGATGCCCGCGCCCATCGCGTCCAGCGCGCGCAGGCCCGCCGCCACCTGCGCGACGGACGCCAGCGCCAGCCCCGCCCCCAGCGCGGCCAGCGACAGCGCCAGCGGCCGGCGGACCTGCGCCAAGGCCGCGTCGATCTCGGACTGGGGCGCGGTCACAGTGACCGCCAGCGGCTCGTCGATGCCGGGCAGGGTGAACGGGCGGCGCAGCACGCGAAGCGCCTCGCCATCCGGTCCGGTGCCCCTGCCGCCGGTCAGCGCGGCGTCGGGGGCGGGCAGGGGCGTGGTCGCCAGCCGCAGGTCCAGCAGCGAGGGCGAGCGCGCCAGCACGCCGCCGCCGCCGTCCAGCTGCCAGAACCAGTCCGACAGCGGCAGGTGAAAGCGTGGATCGGCGGGCGGGGCGGGCACCCCGACCGCACCCGAGGCATCCGGCGTCGCCGACGCGATCACCGTGTCGGCCGTCACCGACAGGTCGGCATCGAAGCGGTCGGTGACAAAGCGTTCCAGCAGCCCGCCGATGACGACCCACGCCGCCAGCAGCGCCAGCGTCAGCCAGATGGCCGCCAGCCCCAGCAGGCGGGCGCGGATCGAATCGCCCGCGATCCTCAACGCCCGCTCCGCAGGACATAGCCTTCGCCGCGGCGCGTCTCGATCATAGCGCCGCCGATCTTGCGGCGCAGGCGGCCGATCACGACCTCGATCGACTTGAAGTCGCGGTCGCTGCCCGCGTCATAGAGATGCTCGGACAGTTCCGTGCGGCTGACCACGCGGTCGGGATGGTGCATCAGATAGCCGAGGATGCGGGTCTCGAACGCGGTCAGCCTTTGCGCGACGCCGTCGCGGGTGATGACGCCAAGCTGCGTGTCATAGGCCAGCGGACCGGCGGTCAGCACCGCGCGGGCGTGGCCTGCGGCGCGGCGCACCAGCGTCTGGGCGCGCAGCACCACCTCGTCCAGCCGGAAGGGCTTGACGGCATAGTCGTCGGCCCCGGCGCGGAATCCCGCGACCTTGTCGGTCCAGTCGCCGCGCGCGGTCAGGATCAGCACCGGCATCGTGATGCCCTGCGCGCGCCAGCGGGTCAGCACCTCGATCCCCGGCAGGCCCGGCAAGCCCAGGTCCAGGACCGCCACGTCATAGGGTTCGGTCGCGCCCAGGAACTCGCCCCGGTCGCCGGTGGCCGCGATGTCGGGGACAAAGCCCCCCACGCTCATCGCGTCGGCAAGCTGGGTGGCAAGGGTGGGGTCATCCTCGACGATGAGGCAGCGCATTCAGTCGTCCTTTCCGCGCCGGCGGGCGGCCGCAAGGTCGTTTCCGCGCGCCGAAAGCAGCCGCCCCTGGCGCGCGTCAAGGCGGATTTCCACCACGTCGCGGTGCTTGCTGAGCAGCCTTGCGGCATAGACCAGCTGGACCCCGCGCGCGGCCTCGGGCGGCGAGGGCGAGACCAGCGCCAGCCCGATCAGCCGCCCGTCGAACCGGCGGTTGATTTCCCGCACGGCCTGATGGGCGGGCAGGACGGCGAACATGGGCTGACCCAGCGTATCCGCCAGTTCGGGGTCCAGGATGGCGTCGGGCAGCGGCATGGCCGCGTGGTGCGGGGGCGGCGGGCGGTGATCGCGGCGGTCATCGCGGCGGTCCAGCATCAGCCACCCGGCCAGCGCGGCCAGCAGCACGATGGGGGCAAGGATCAGGACCGGGCGGCGGGGCATGGCCCGCACTAGACCACGAATGCCAAACGAACACCAAACGGGCTGTTGGCCGTCTGTTGGTGCTTGTCCCGCTAAAGGTTGATTCGATCCGGGGGACGGACCCCCGGCACGATATGACGGAAAGGACTGATCATGCTTCGCATGCTTCGCACTTCGGCAGCCACGCTGGTGGCGGCGTCCCTGCTGGCCGCGCCGCTGGCCGCGCAGACCGCCCCCCCGGCCCAAGCCCCCGCCCCGGCGGCCCCCGCCGCGCCGGTGATCGCGGCACCCGCAGCGCCCGCCACTGCGCAGGCACCGGCGGCCGCGTTGCCGCAGGCGCTGGCCGATCTGGGCATCACCGACGCGACCGTGACCGCGGGCAAGCGCGGCGGACAGCGCGTCCGCGGCACCCTGCCGGGTGGCGCGGCGTTCCAGGGGGTGCTGGACGACAAGGGCGCGCTGCGGATGCTGCGCGCGACCGGGGACGGCGCGGCGCTGCCCGCCGACGTCATCGCCCGGCTGGTGCCGCAGCCCGTCCGTGACGCGGCCGTCTTTGCCGAGATCGCGCAGGTCGCCGGTGTCGCGCAGGGCGGGCAGGGCGTGATGATCTTTGGCAGCGACAGCGCCGGTCAGCCGGTGCGGGCCGCGTTCACGCCCGACGGCACGCTGCAGAAATTCGGGCGCGGCGACGACGGCCGCGGGCCGGGCGGCCGTGGCGACAACGACGACGACGACGACGACGACCGCGGCAAGGACCGCGGCAAGCACGAGGGCAAGCACGGGCATGACGACGACCGCCGGGGCGACGACCGCCGGGGCGAGGGGCCGCGCGGGGAACGCGCGCCGGGCGGCGGCATGGGCCAGCCCCCGGCAGCGCTGACCGACGACGCTGTCCGCTCGGCGCTGGCCGACGCCGGCTATACCCAGCCCGGCGCCATCGCCAAGGACGGTCCGCGCACCACCATCGAGGCGCTGAACCCCGAAGGCGAGGCGGTGACGGTCACGCTGAACCCGCGTGGCATCATTGTCCGCGAACAGGCCCGCTGAAGCACCGAACCCAAAGGCCGCGGCACCCCGCCGCGGCCTTTCCGTGGCCCTATACCTCGCGCGCCCTGTCTCGCCGCGCCCTCCGCCCGGTGCGGGCGGTCAGGTCGGCAGCCAGCGCCGCAAGCGATTGGGCCTGCGGCGGGAACATCCGCCCGGTCAGCTCGCGCAGGCCCGGCCAGCCGCAGGATCAAGCATCGGCGTCACGATGACAGCCGCCACCCCGTCTGCACGACAGCGTGCTGGCGCGGCAATCGGCCGTCCAGCCGAACAGCGCGCCATGCGCCGGATCGGCGGCGCACGGGGTCAGCCCCGGCCGCGCAGCAGGGGCGCGATATGCGCCAGATCATAGCCCGCGCCCGCGGCGGTGGCGAGGATCGTCTCGGCCGGCTGGCGGCCGGCCTGGGTCAGAGCCCACAGCGTCGCGCAGCGTGTGCCCGACCGGCAATAGGCGATCACCGGGCCGCGCGCGTCCCCGACCGCCGCGTCGAAGCCCTGGATCAGATCGGGCGAGATGCCGGCGGGCTGGAACGGCAGATAGTGGAAGGTCAGGCCCGACGCCGCCGCCGCCTCGGCCATCCGGGCGCTGGCCAGGTCGGGGCCGATTTCGGCATCGGGGCGGTTGTCGATCAGGACGCGGAACCCCGCCTGCGCCAGCGCGGCCACGTCCGCGACCTCGATCTGGGGCGACACGGCAAGGTCGGGGGTCAGTTGGCGCAGGTCCATCGCAGGCTCCGGGACAGGGGTCGGGTCGGCCTTGTCGTGGGGCCGGGGCAGGGGGCGCGTCAACCCCCGCCGCGCCTAAAGCCTGTTCAGCGGCACCTTGAGAAACCGTGTGCCGTCCTCCTCGGGCTCGGGCAGCTGGCCCGCGCGCATGTTGACCTGCAGCGACGGGATGATCAGCCGCGGCGTCGCCAGCGTCGCGTCGCGGCGTTCCCGCATCGCCACGAACTCATCGGCCGAACGGTTGCCGCCGATGTGGATGTTGCCCTGTTTCTGCGCGCCGACGGTGGTTTCCCACTGAAAGGCGCTGCGCCCCTCGGGCAGATAGTCGTGGCCGACGAAGATCCGCGTCTCATCGGGCAGTGCAAGGATGGTCTGGATCGACCGGAACAGCACCGCAGCCGACCCGCCCGGGAAATCGCACCGCGCCGTACCATAATCGGGCATGAACAGCGTATCGCCGACAAACGCGGCATCGCCGATGACATAGGTCAGGCAGGCGGGGGTATGGCCGGGCGTGTGCAGCACGCGGCCGGTCAGCCCGCCGATGGAAAAGCTGTCGCCATCCGAGAACAGCCGGTCGAACTGGCTGCCGTCACGGCGAAACGCGGTCCCTTCGTTGAAGACCTTGCCGAAGGTGTCCTGCACCACGGTGATGCCGTCGCCGATCCCGATCCTGCCGCCCAGCTGCTGCTGCAGCCAGGGCGCGGCGGACAAATGGTCGGCGTGGACGTGGGTTTCCAGCACCCATTCCACCGTCAGCCCCTTGTCGCGGACAAAATCGGCCACCGCCTGCGCGCTGCGCGTGTCGGTCCGGCCCGAGCCATAGTCGAAATCCAGCACCGAATCGATGATCGCCGCGCGGTCCGACGCGGGATCCCTGACGACATAGGTCAGGGTGTTCGTCGCCTCGTCGAAGAAGGCGAAGACATCGGGGCGGTTGGCGGGATTGTCGCGCGCCTGCGCCGGATCGCCGACGGCGGGCGAGGGATGGGCGGCAGCGATGTCCCCTTGGTCTTCGGCCATGCGTCGTCGTCCTTTTGGCGGCTTGCCCGCCGACCATAACACGGCAGCAATCACATTGCAATATGTGAATGTTTGCAGCGGAACCGCATCGGGCCGCGTGGCCGACGGCCGGTCACGGGCAGACGGCCCGACCGGATTCCCCCGCGTCCTCGGCGTCGCCGACCACCCGCACGTCCAGCCCCGCGTGCCGAGCCACGTCGCTGCCCTGGGCCGTCGCCGCGACCACCACGCAGTCGGCGCGGTCCACGTCAAGCCTGCACCGCGCCTGGTCGATCAGCCTCGCGTCCAGCCGGGCTGCGGGAATGACCACCTGGAACTCGGCCGGCGGGCTGCCCGGCACGTCGGTCAGCGCCTCCAGCTCGGCCGCGGTCGTGGGGCCGATGACCGCCTGGCGCAGCGCGTGCCGGCGCGCATCCGCCAGCAGCGCCACGGCGGCCGGACGCAGCGGCGCGGCCCCGGCGGCGATCAGCGCGGCTGAGCGCGCCACCGCGTCCGCGCCGATCGCGGCCACGGTCGCGTCGTCCAGCGCATGGCCCGACTGCGCCATATAGGCCCGCAGCGGCGCCGCATCGGTGCCGTGGCGCGCCAGTTGCCGCCACAAGGCGGCGTCCCAGTTCAGGTCGATGGCAAACGCCCGGAAGCTTTCGTTGAAGGCGGCGCGGCGGGTCTCGACCGTGTCCGCCAGCGCCTCCGCCTCCCAGATCAGGGCTTTCATGCGGGTGCGGTGGCCATGCGCGCGACCAGCGCGGGCAGTTCCGCGAATGCGCCGAAACTGGCCGCATGGGGCAGGTCGGCCACCGGGCGCTGCCGATAGCCCCGCGTGAACAGCAGCAGCGGCACCCCGGCCGACGCCGCGCAGGCTGCGTCGAACTCGCTGTCGCCGACATACAGCGCCCGCGTTCGGTCGCCATCGGTCAGGCCGGTGACCGCGGCCCACAGCGGTTCGGGCGCGGGCTTGCGCTGCGGCAGCGAATCGCCCGCGACGACGACCGGGAAGACCGCGCCCAGCCCGAAATGGTCGAGGTTGGCGCGGGTCGGCCCCATTGGCTTGTTGGTGCAAAGCGCCAGCGGGTGGCCCGCGTCGGCAAGCGCGCCCAGTGCCTCGACCACGCCGGGATACAGCGCCGTCAGCGCGGTCGCCTGATGATAGCGGGTCATGAAGGACGCGACCAGTTCGGCCCGCGCGGCGGGATCGACGCCCAGGTCGGCCACGATCTTGTGCCACAGCACATCCACGCCGCCGCCGATGAACAGACGCACCCGGTCAAGGCTGAGCGTCGGCTTGCCCGCCGCGCGCAGCGTCGCGTTGACCGCCGCATGGATGTCGGGCGCGCTGTCGATCAGCGTGCCGTCAAGGTCGAACACCACCGGAATCATGCCGCGGCCCATTTGATCGAACATCCCATCGACGGCACCTGGTCGCGCGGACCCTGGCCGGTTTCGGCAATCTGGCGCATCGCCTGAAACAGGTCGCGGCGGGCGCCGGGCGGCGCCGGGTTGCGCCCCGAGGCGTCCAGCCTGCCGCGATACTGCAGCCCGCCCGCAGCGTCATAGCCGAAGAAATCGGGCGTGCAGGCTGCGCCATAGGCCCGCGCCACGTCCTGGCTTTCGTCATAGAGGTAAGGAAACGGAAACCCGTGGCGCGCCGCCTCGGCGCGCATCGCCTCGGGCCCGTCCTGCGGGTATTCGGCGGCGTCGTTCGACGAGATCGCCACCACGCCGATCCCCAGCGCCGTCAGGTCGCGGGCATCGCGGATGATGCGGTCGATCACCGCCTGCACATAAGGACAGTGGTTGCAGATGAACATGACCAGCGTTCCGCGCGGCCCCGCAACGTCGGCAAGCGACAGCAGCCGACCCTGCGTGTCGGGCAAACGAAAGTCCGGTGCAGGCGCGCCGAAGTCGCAGACAGGGGGTGAGACAGCCATGACATCCCTTTCGGTTGATCCAGCTATCGCCAAGGTTGCCGTATTATAGCAACCGGGCGGAAGGTCGGATGATCTGGGAACGCGGGGGCCGGGGATAGCAGCATTAAATTACATAATACCGATTATCACAATATTTCTGCCACAGGTCGAGCGTCGCATCGGCGCATGGCGTCACTCTGCCGTGTTGCCGTCCCGTTGCCCACACAGCCCGGCTGCCAGCCCGCGCCTGCGCATCGTGCGCCATGCCGGCGCAGACACCGCTTTCCAAGGCGTGATCAGATGCTTCGTGTTGCGGTCCCGCCGCCGACACACGGCGGCCACCCGCCCGCGGCTGCGCATCGCATGACCATGCCGGCACAGACACCGCTTTCTAGGGCGCGATCAGATACTTCGCCCCCGTCGCCTTCTTCTGATACGCCGCCGCGATGTCGGGTTTCACGACGTCGGCAAGGCTGATCGTCGCTGTATAGTGGCTGGCGAAAGTCGTGGTCATCTCGGCGGCCACGCGCTCGTGCATCCGGCTGACGGTCGCGGGGTCCGTGCGCTGCAGGAAATGGAACAGCAGCCAGCCGCCGATGCCCCAGCGGAACCCGAACCCGCGCCTGAGGATCGTTGGCCCGGTGTCCAGCGCGCCATAGACATAGACCTGCTTCATCGTGGACGAGCCATAGCGGTCATAGCTTTCCATGCCGCGCGCCGCCACCGCCTCCATCGCGTTCAGGATGGTGCTGGTCATCTCGCCCCCGCCGATGGCGTCGAAAGCCAGCGTGGCGCCCGTCGCGGCGATGGCGTCCTGCAGCTTTTCGCGGAAACCCTCGGCGCTGCTGTCCACGACATGGGTCGCGCCGATGCCGCGCAACAGTTCGGCCTGCTGCGGGCTGCGGACGATGTTGACCAGGCCCACCCCGTCGGCCTTGCAGATTCGCACCAGCATCTGCCCCAGGTTCGATGCCGCGGGCGCGTGGACGATGGCCGTGTGCCCCTCGGCCCGCATCGTCTCGACGAACCCCAGCGCGGTCAGCGGGTTGACGAACAGCGCCGCGCCCTGGGCCGCGGTGGCGCTGTCGGGCAGCACGATGCAGGCATCACGGCCAATCAGGCGCAATTCGGCATACATGGCGCCGCCGATCATCGCGACGCGCTTGCCGATCATGTGCTGCAGGTCCGGGCCGGCCTCGATCACCGTCCCCGCGCCCTCGTTACCGACCGGCATGGATTGCCCCAGCCGGGCGCGCACCGCCGCCAGTCCCGCCGGCGAGACCCTTGCGGTCAGCACCGGCGCGTCGGCGGTCCCGCCGGTCGCCAGCGTCGCCATGTCGGCAGGCCCGAACAGCAGGCCAAGGTCGGACGGGTTGATGGGCGCCGCCTCGACCCGGACCAGCAGCTCGCCCGGGCCGGGCGCGCGCACCGGCACCGGCTCCAGGTTGATCCGCAGCGTTCCGTCCGGCGTGATCGTCGATCGCAGCTCAAGGCTGGTCCGTGACATGCTGTCCCCCGCAGGCTGGCCATCAGGGGTTCATGGGACCGGGTTGCGGCGGAATTGTCCAGACCGGCTGCGATGAGCGGGGATGCCGGCCGCGATCGGCGGCATGGCCGCGCAGGCGGTCCTCAGCGCCCCGCCGCGATGGCCAGCCCGTCCGCGACGGCCGTGAACACCTCGCTGAAGGAATGGCGGGCGGCGGGGAATTGCGCCCGCATGGTGTCGGACACCATCGACATCAGGCTGGACCCGCCGACATAGACCACCTGCCCCACGTCGCCCGCGCCGATCCCTGCGATCCGCAGCGTCTCGCGCGCGCCTTGGGCCAGCGCGTCGGCGTGGCGCGCAAGGATCGCGGCCATCGCCTCGGCCGACAGCGGCGCGGTCAGTCCGGTCTCGATCTGGTCCAGCAGGATGCCGGACTGCGCGGCGCCGCCGTTGGCCGCGATCTTGCCCCGCTCGACCGCGAAGGCCAAATCGTGGCCCAGCTCCTCCCCGACCACGCGCGCCAGCCGGGCCAGTTTGTCGGGCTGCTCGGCCAGGCGCAGCATCTCGGCCACCATGCGGCGGTTCTGGGGGGTATAGACGAAGGGGATCGTTTCCCATGTCGCCAGGTTGTTGAAGATGGCGTTCGGCGTGGATGAGGTGCCCGGCCCCATCGCCTTGCGCAGTTCCGACCCCTTGCCCAGCAACGGCATCACCCGGTCAAGGTTGATCGAGCGGTCGAAATCCGTGCCGCCGATCCGCACGCCGTGGTTGGCAAGGATCGACACGCCCCCGGCCCCCGACCGGAACAGCGAGAAATCCGATGTGCCGCCGCCCACGTCCACGATCAGGCCGATGGTGCCCGACTGTTCCAGCGCGCCGCTGGCGATGGCGGCGGCCTCGGGTTCGGGCATGAACTCGACCTCGCGGAACCCTGCGGCAAGATAGCAGGCGCGCAGGTCGGCCAGCGCCTGCTCCTCGCGCGGATCATGGGCGCCGTGGAACACCACCGGCCGCCCCGACAGCGCGCGGTCGAAGGTCATCCCGGCCTCGGCCTCGGCGCGGTCCTTGATGCGGCGCAGGAACTCGGCGATGATCTCGACGAAGGTCACGCGCCGGTTCAGGATCTGACGCTTTTCATGCATCAGCGAGGTGCCCAGCACCCGCTTGAGCGCGCGCATGAACCGCCCGTCCAGCCCGTCCAGCAGCGCGCGGTTGGCAGCCTCGCCGATCAGCGTGCGGCGGCTGTCATAGTCGAAGAAGAACGTCGTCGGCACCGTCGTCTGCCCCGGCGCCATTCGGATCAGCCGCGGCTTGCCCGCCGCAAGATACCCCGCGGCCGAGTTCGATGTGCCGAAGTCGATGCCCAAGCTGCGGCCGTGCCGTGCCATGTCCAGCCCCACTGCGAAACGAAGGGCGGGTCGATAGGCGGTGCAGCCCGGGGTGTCAACCGGACCGCGGGACGGACCACGCCGGGTCAGCGCCGCGCAGGCAGCGGGCGCTGGGCCGCGCGACGGTGACGATCCCGATCGCCACCGCCGCGCACCCCCTCAGACGAACAGGATGTCCGTCAGCGCAAGCTGGCCCACCCCGGCCAGCGTCACCATCAGCAGCGGGCTGTCGTTGGCACCGTTGCCGTCCGCATCGAACCACAGCCGCTTGGTGTCGGTTTCAAAGATCAGCGTCGGCGCGCCCGTCCCCGCGACGGGGTTCAGCGCGTTGACCAGCCGCAGCCCGTCCCCGAACTCGGAACGATCCAGCCGCAGCTTGTCCTGGCCGCGGGTGAAATCGGTGACGAAATCGCCTTCCCAGCCCGACGCCGAGAAATCGGCAAAGTCGAAGATGTCGGCGCCGATGCCGCCGGTCAGGACGTCCGAACCCTCGCCGCCCGACAGGAAATCCGCCCCCGCGCGGCCGATCAGCATGTCGCTGCCATCGTCGCCGAAGAACACGTCGTTCGCGGCGGTTCCGGCGAACTGGTCGTCGACATAGGTGCCGCGAAGCACCTCGACCGTGCGCAGCGTCTTTCCGAACGCCAGCCCGTCGTTCAGTGACTGGTTCGCCAGATCGACGACCGCGCCCAGGTCGAAGCTGAAGAAGGTGACGGTGTCGACCCCTGCCCCGCCCTCGACCAGCGCGCGAAAGGGGCGCGCGGCGTCTTCGTCGAAGCTCAGGTGGAACGCGTCGTTGCCCAGCCCGCCCAGCAAGGTGTCGTTGCCGGATTCGTGATACAGATAGTCGTGGCCGACACCGCCGACCAGCACGTCGTTGCCGCGCCCGCCCGACAGCGTGTCGTCGCCGCCGCCGCCCGTCAGATGGTCGTGGCCCGAATTGCCCTGGATGCTGTCGGCGTGGTTCCAGCCCACGATGACGTCGCGGCCGCTGCCGCCCTCATAGTCCAGGACCTCGGCGTTCAGCACGCGGGTGCCGTTTGCGAACCATTTGTCGGCCGGCGAGAACACCCAGTTGATCGCCCCGGTTTCTTCGGTGAAATCGACGTGGACGGTGTCGATCCCTGCGCCGCCGTCGGCAACGTCGTTGATCCCCAGCCACAGCGCGTCATTGCCGAAATGGGCCTGCAGCACGTCGCGTTCGCGGGTGCTGTCGGAATAGTCGTCGCTGCGCAGCTCGTCGTTGCCGGCCCCGCCGATCAGCGTGTCGCTGCCGCCGTTGCCCTCGATCGCATCATGGCCGTCGCCGCCATACAGGATGTCGTTGCCCGACCCGCCCTCGATCCGGTCATCGCCCGCCTCGCCCCACAGCCGGTCGTTGCCCGCATCGCCATAGATGCGGTCGTCGTCGGCCCCGCCCTGGATCAGGTCGCCGCCGTCGTCGCCCGACAGCTGGTCGCGCCCAAGCCCCCCCAGCAGCGTGTCGTTGCCAAGCCCGCCTTCCAGCGTGTCGTCGTTGTGCCAGCCGGTCAGCCGGTCGGCGCTGGCGCTGCCGACGATGTCGAACCGCTCGACCTCGCGGAACGAGAACGCGGGCAGCGTGCCGAACCGCAGCGTCGTCGTCACCGTCGGGTCGTTCAGCGCGAACACCACCGCCCCCGCGACCGAGCTGAAATCCAGCCGCATGAGGTCGATGCCGGTGCCGCCGATGATGGTGTCGCCGGGCGCGTCGATCAGCGCGGTCTGGTCGAAGGTGTCGTCGCCCGCGCCGCCGACCATCAGATCCCCGCCGGCGCCGCCCGCAAAGTAATCGTCGCCCTGTTCGCCATACAGCGCATCCGCGCCGTCGCCGCCATAAAGGCGGTCGTCCTGGAACCCGCCGAACAGGCGGTCGTTGCCGGCCTCGCCATACAGCCAGTCGGCGCCAAAGCCGCCGCGCAGCGTGTCATTGCCCGCAAGGCCATAGATGTCGTCCGAAAAATAGGTTCCGACCAGAACCTCCGAGCCGTTCGTTCCGTCGATCCGCGCCATTCCGTTCCTCCGTGGGCATCCCGTTCGTGTCACGACCATTTCACTCTGCCGTGACAGTTCCACGGCAGGCGGGCCGCTGGCAACCGCCAAGGCCGCGCGGGGGACCACGCCGCGGGTCCGCCCGGCGGGGCCGACCCGCACCCCGTTGCCGCAGGCCGCCGGGCGTGCCACCCTGCCCCCGCAGGCAAAACGGCGGGGGCGGTATGGGCCACGGGTTCGCAGTGTCACGGGGCTGGTTCGCGGCCGCCGCGCTTTCGTTGCTGGCGTCGATCACGCCCGCTGCCGCGCAGGACCAGGGCGGGCTTGCCGCCGGCGCCCTGCCCGACCGCCGCGTGGTGCTGGACGAGGGGATCGACCTGCCCGGCAACGACCTCGCCTCGATCTTCGACACGACGCAGGCCGCCTGCGTGCAGGCTTGCGTGGCGAACGCGGGTTGCGCGGCCGTGACCTATAACGCCCGCTCGCGCGCGTGCTTCCTGAAATCGGCGGTGTCCGCGCCGGTCCCGTTCGTCGGCGCGCTGTCGGGTCCGGCCGTGGCCGTGGACCCTGCGGCGCAGGCCCGCGCGACCGAACGGCTGGACCGCGCGGGGCCGTGGCTGAACGACGACGACCGCCGCGCCGCCCGCGCGCAGGCAGCCGATCTGGGCCAGCTTTATCCCGGCGACGGCACCGGCGCCGACGCGATGCGGGGCACGGCCGCGCAGGCGGGCGCGACCGGCGACACGACGGCGACGCTGCGCTGGCTGGGCGCGGTCGCCGCGCTGACCGACGCCGCCCCCGACTGGGCGGCACTGGCCCAGGCGGTCGAGGCCGCGGCCACGCCCCCCGGCGCGGGCCGGGACGAGGCGCTGGCCCGCGCCGCCCGTTCGGCATGGCTGAACGCATGGCTGCGCGACCCCGGCACCGGCGCCGACGCCCTGCGCCGCTGGGCCGCGCTGGCCGAGGCCGACGGGCGCGGCCGCGACGGGCTGATGGCGCTGCGGCTGGCGGCCACGGACGCGCCGGGCGATCCCGATGTGGCCTCCGCCCTTGCCGCGTTCGAGGAACGCCACGGCTTCCGCGTCACCGACAGCCGCGTCGATGCCGACGCCCCCGAGGCGCGGGCCTGCGCCATGTTCTCGCAAGAGCTGGCGCCGGGCGTCGATTTCCGCCCCTTTGTCGCCCTGCCCGACCCGTCGCTTGCCGTCGAGGCGCAGGGCTGGGATCTGTGCGTGACCGGCATGGCGCGCGGCCAGTCCTTGACCCTTACCCTGCGCCCCGGCCTGCCCGCCGCCAGCGGCGAGACGCTGGCCAGGGCGGTGCCGCTGACGCTGTATGTCCGCGACCGCGCGCCGGAGGCCCGCTTTGCCGGGCGCAGCTATGTCCTGCCCGCGACGGGCGATCAGGGGCTGACGCTGCGGACGGTGAACACGGATCGCGTGGACCTGACGCTGTTTCGCATGTCCGACCGCAACATCGTGCGCGCCCTGCGCGAGGGCATCTTCGCCGCCCCGATCGAGGACTGGCGGGCGGATAATTTCCGCGACCAGATCGGCGCGCAGGTCTGGGAAGGGCAGGCCGACGTGGCCCCAGCGCCCGGCGGCGGCAGCCATCCCGTCAACGCCGAGGTGGCGACGCGGCTGGACCTGCGCGAGGCAGCGGGGCCGCTGGAACCCGGCGTCTATGCGCTGACCGCCGCCGTGCCCGGCGGCGGCGACCGCAGCCCGGCGGCGACGCAGTGGTTCATGATCTCGGATCTGGGGATCAGCAGCTGGTCGGGCAGCGACGGGCTGACCGTGGCGGTGCGCGCGCTGTCGGACGCCGCCCCCCGACCGGGGACCGAGGTCGCGCTGATCTCGCGCGGGAACGCGGTGCTGGGCACGGCGGTCGCGGATGCCGAGGGCGTGGCGCGGTTCGACGCGGGGCTGATGCGCGGCACCGGCGCCAGCGAACCCGCCGTGCTGACCGCGACCCGCCGCGACGGCGCGCGCATCGCCGATCTTGCGTTCCTGTCGCTGATCGACCCAGAGTTCGACCTGTCCGACCGCGGCGTGGAAGGGCAGCCCCCCGCGCCCCCCATCGACGTCTTCGTGGCGCTGGATCGGGGCGCCTATCGCGCGGGCGAGGTGGCGCAGGCCACCATCCTGACCCGCGACGACACCGCCCGCGCCATCGACGGCCTGCCGCTGACCGCCGTGGTGCTGCGCCCCGACGGGGTGGAACACGCCCGGCTGATGCCGGTGCCCGCCGGGGCGGGCGGCTATACGCTGGCCGTGCCGATCCCCGCCACCGCGCCGCGCGGCGCCTGGCGCATCGACCTGCGGGTCGAGGAACGGGGCGAACCGCTGGCCACCGCCCGCATGCTGGTCGAGGATTTCCGCCCCGAACGCATCGACTTTGCGCTGGACCTGCCCGACGCGCCGCAGCCCGCCAGCGCCCCGGTGACGGCCGACATCGCCGCGCGCTGGCTGTTCGGCGCGCCCGCCGCCGACCTGCCTGTCGAGGGCGCGCTGCGCCTGACCACCGCCAGCAGCCTGCCGGGGCTTGAGGGCTATGTCTTCGGCCGCCACGACGACCCCGCCTCGCCCCAGGTCGTGACGATGCCCGCCGGGCGCACCGACGCGCAGGGCGGCTTTGCCGCGCGCGTTGACCTGCCCGCCGCCTTGGCGCAGGCCGTCCGCCCGTATGAGGCGCGGCTGACGCTGTCGGTGCGCGAGGGCGCGGGCCGCCCCGTCGAACGCAGCGCGACGCAGTTGATCCTGCCCGCCCGCACGGCGGTGGGCATCAAGCCGGGCTTTGCCGACGGCACCGTCCCCGAGGGGGCCGAGGCCGGGTTCCAGATCCTCGCGCTCGGCCCCGACCTGACGGCGCAGGCGGCACGGCTCAGCTGGGCGCTGAACCGAGTCGAGACGACGTATCAGTGGTATGCCATCGGCGGCGACTGGAACTGGGAACCCGTGACCCGCCGCGCCGGCGTGGCGGGCGGCGACCTCGACACCCCCGCCGGGCCTGCCCCGCTGTCTGTGCCGGTCGAATGGGGCCAGTACGAGCTTGTCGTGACCGCCCCCGACGGCGCCGAAAGCGCGGTGCTGTTCGACGCGGGCTGGGGGGCGGTCAGCGCCGGCACCGACACGCCCGACCGGCTGCGCGTGACCCTGGACCGCCCTGCCTATCGCGCGGGCGACACCGCGCGCGTCACGGTCGAGGCCGCGGCTGACGGCGTGGGCCTTGTCTCGGTCCTGGCCAGCCGGGTGGTCGCCATGCGGTCGGTGCCATTGGTCAGGGGCGCGAACAGCATCGAGCTGCCGGTGACCGACGAATGGGGTGCGGGCGTCTATGTCGCGGTCAGCGCCATTCGCCCGCTGGGCGCGGATGCGGGCCGGGCGCCCGTGCGGGGGCTGGGGATCGCCCATGCCGCCGTCGATCCCGGCGACCGCCGGATCACGGCCGCGCTGACCGTCCCGGCCGAAACCGACCCCCGCGGCACGGCGCCGGTCACGCTGGCGGTGTCGGGCGCCGCGCCCGGCGCGACCGTCCACGCGACGATCTGGGCCGTCGATCAGGGCATCCTGAACCTGACCGGGTATCAGCCGCCCTCGGCCACCGACCATTACTTCGGCCAGCGGCGGCTGGGCGTCGGGCTGCGCGACCTTTATGGCCGGCTGATCCTGCCCGGCGGGGCCGCCGACGGGGCGATCCGGTCGGGCGGCGACGCGGCCTCGATGCAGACGCAGGCGCCGCCGCCCACGGAAAAGCTGATGGCGTGGTTCTCGGGGCCGCTGGTGCTGGACGAACAGGGCCGCGCGACCGTGGACGTGCCGCTGCCCGACTTCAACGGCGCGGTGCGGGTGATGGCGGTGGCGTGGACCGACGATGCCGTGGGTCAGGCCGACGCCACGATGCTGGTCCGCGATCCGGTGGTGATGACGGTGACCGCGCCCGCCTTCCTTGCGCCCGGCGACGTGGCGCAGGCGCAGGTGCGGCTGACCCATGTCGCGGGCCCCGCCGGGCAGGTGACGCTGGCCGCCCTGCCCGACCCTGCCGGTGACGAGCCTGCCCCGGCCGAGGAAGGCGCCGCCCCGGCGGAGATTCCGCGCGTGACGCTGGCGACCTCGGGCCTGCCCGGCACGGTCACGCTGGCCGAACGTCAGCAGGTGGACCTGCCGCTGACCCTGACCGCGCCGGACGCCGAGGGGACGTCCCGGCTGCGCCTGTCGGCCACCCTGCCGGACGGGCGCGTCGTCACCAAGGATCTGGCGATCCCCGTCCAGCGCCAGGACGCCGCCGTCACCCGCAGCCTGCGGCTGACGCTGGCGCCCGGCGCGGCCGCCACGCCCATCGACCTGTCGGCGCTGGGCGCGTTCCGCCCCGGCACCGGCCGCGTCACCCTGACCAGCGGCGCGTTCGCGCGGCTGGACGTCGCGGGCGCGCTGGCGCGGCTGGCGCGCTATCCCTATGGCTGCACGGAACAGGTCGCGGCGACGACGCTGCCGCTGCTTTACGCCAGCGCGCTGCTGCCCGAGGGCGCGCCCCCCCTGCCCGGCGCCGATCCCGCCGACATCGACGACGCGATCGCCAGCATCCTGACGCGGCAGGCGTCGGACGGCGGGTTCGGGCTGTGGACGGCGCAATCCGGCGACCGCTGGCTGGACGCCTTTGTCACCGACTTTCTGGCCCGCGCCCGCGCCGCCGGACACGCCGTCCCCGACCAGCCGTTCCGGGCCGCGCTGACGAACCTGCAGAATGGCCTGAACGCCGCGTCCGAACCGCAATATGCCGACGCCGACGAAAACGCCGCCACCGCCTATGCCGCCTATGTCCTTGCGCGCGAGGGGGCGGCGGTCGTCAGCGACCTGCGCTATTACGCCGACACCGGGGCCGAGGGGTTTGCCACGCCCCTTGCCGCCGCCCAGCTTGGCGCGGCGCTGGCCGCGGTGGGCGACAGCGCGCGGTCCGACGCGATGTTCCGCCGCGCGCAGGCGCTGTCGGATCGGGGAAGCGACGACGCGAACCGGCTGCGGCGCGACTATGGCACGCTGCTGCGCGACCGGGCCGGGGCGCTGGCGATGGCGGCCGAGGCGGGCAGCCGGGCGCTGGACCGCGACCGCGTGGCGACGCAGCTTGCCGCCGACATCGACGCGCGGCGCGACGCGGGCGCGCCCCTGTCCACGCAAGAGGCGACCTGGACGGTGCTGGCGGCGCAGGCCCTCGCATCCGGCGCGGATGCGGGCGGCGGCGTCACCCTGTCGGGCGCGGCCCTGTCCGCGCCGGTGCAGGATCTTGGCGAGGCGGGCGCGCTGCCGTCCGTCGTGCTGGGCAACGCCGGGCCGGACCCGGTCGAGGTCACGATCAGCGCGACGGCCGTGCCCGCCGTCGCCCTTGCGGCGGGCGGCACCGGGTTTGGCATCACCCGGCGCTATTTCACGCCCGAGGGGCAGCCGGCCGACCCCTCGCAAGTCGCGCTTGGCACGCGGCTGGTCGCGGTGGTCGAGGTCACGCCCTTTGCCCCCGCCGACGGCCGCCTGATCGTCGCCGATCCCCTGCCCGCCGGGTTCGAGATCGACAACCCGAACCTGCTGTCGCAGGGCGAGATCGAGGGGCTGGACTGGCTGGGCGGCATCGAGTTCGCGGACATGGCCGAGTTCCGGCAGGACCGCTTTGCCGCCGCCGTCACGCTGGCGGGGACCGACCCGATCCGGCTGGCCTATCGCCTGCGCGCGGTGACGCCCGGCACGTTCCACCACCCCGCCGCCACGGTCGAGGACATGTATCGCCCCGACCGCCGCGGCTGGACCGACGCCGGCACGGTCGTGATCGCGCCATGATCCGGCGCTGAGGGGCCGCCGATGAACCGCGCCCCGCCCGGCGACACGCGCGGCGGCACGGACGGCCGCACACCGGATGCGCTGCCGCCCGCACCTGAGGGGATCGCGCCGGACGCGGCCCTGGCCCGCCAGGCGGCCGCAGGCGCAACGATCGTGCGCAGCCCTCACGCCCCCGCCCCCCGCCGCGCCGGCGGGCGGCTGGCGGCGCTGGGGGGGCTTGCCGGAACCGGCCGCGGCCGCCCTTCGGCAACCGACGAGGCGTCCGGCCCAAGCCGCGCCGGGCGGCGAATGGTGGCGCAGGCCGACACCGCGCGTGGCGGCCTGTCGACTATCTATGCAAAGTCCAGCGAGCGCGCGGGACGGTTGGTGGCGCTGGCCCGGCGGCTTGCCGGGACCGCCCGCAGCCGCCCTTCGGCAACCGACGCGACGTCCGGCCCAAGCCACGCCGGGCAGCGACTCGCGGCGGCGGCCGGGCTGTCCCCCGCGAGCGCCCCCGGCCGCCCTTCGACAACCGACGCGCCCCCCGGCCAGCGCCGTGCCGGGCGGCGGCTGATCGGCCTCGCCGTGGTGCTCGCGTTGACTGCCGCCCTTACCGATACAGCCCGCGACCGGCTGTCGGCCTGGATCGACGCCACCGTCCTGCCGCCGCTGGCGGTGGCGACCGGGACCGAGGTTCTGGCCCGCGACGGCAGCCTGCTGCGCGCGTTTCCGGTCGGCGACGGGCTGTGGCGGCTGGCCCCGCCCGCGACCGGCGTGGACCCGCGCTTTGCCGCGATGCTGATCGCGTGGGAGGATCGCCGCTTTGCCACCCACGGCGGCGTCGATCCGCGCGCCGTGCTGCGCGCGGGCTGGCAGGCGCTGCGGCACGGGCGGGTCGTGTCCGGCGCCTCGACGCTGACGATGCAGACGGCGCGGCTGCTGGAGCGCGGGCCGACCGGGGACGCGGCGGGCAAGCTGCGGCAGGTGCGGGTGGCGCTGGCGCTGGAACGGCGGCTGGACAAGGCCCGCATCCTTGATCTGTATTTCCGCCTCGCACCCTATGGCGGCAACACCGAAGGGGTGCGGGCGGCCAGCCTGATGTGGTTCGGCAAGGAGCCGGGCCGACTGACGCCGGCGGAATCGGCGCTGCTGGTGGCCCTGCCCCAGTCGCCCGAGGCGCGGCGCCCCGACCTGCCGCAGGGCCGCGCCCGCGCCCGCGCCGCCCGCGACCGCGTGATCGACCGGGCCGAGGCGCAGGGCGTCCTGACCCCCGAGGCGGCGGCGACCGCCCGCGCCGCGCCCCTGCCCACAGCCCGGCGGCCGTTCCCGGCGCACGCCCCCCTGCTGGCCGACCGGCTGCGGCGGGAAAACCCCGGCGCGGTCCGCATCGACACCACGCTGGACCCCGTGCTGCAGCGCGCAGCCGAGGCGCTGACCGCCCGCGCCGTCGCAGGCCAGCCCGCGCGCATGTCCGCCGCCCTGATCCTGGCCGACCACCGCACCGGCGAGGTGCTGGCCCATGTCGGCGCGGCGCAGTTTTCGGACAGCGCGTCGGGCGGGTTCCTGGACATGACGCAGGCGCTGCGCTCGCCGGGATCGACGCTGAAGCCGCTGGTCTATGCCCTGGGCTTCGACGACGGGCTGATCCACCCCGAGACGCTGATCGAGGATCGCCCCGCCGTCTTCGGCCGCTGGCAGCCCGAGAACTTTGACCGCCGGTTCCGGGGCACGGTCACGATCCGGCAGGCGCTGGCGGAATCGCTGAACATCCCCGTGGTGCGCGTGGCCGAACGGCTGGGACCGGCGCGGATCGTGGCCGGTCTGCGCCGCGCGGGGGTCAAGGTGCGCGTGGCGGGCGACGTGCCGGGCCTTGCGCTGGTGCTGGGCGGCGGCGGCGCGTCGCTGCACGATCTGGTGCAGGGTTACGCGGCGCTGGCGCGGGGCGGGCGGGCGGTGCGGCTGCATGTGCGCCCGCAGCCCGCCCTGGACATGGACGCCGGCGATCCGGTCGTCGGGCCGGTGGCGGCGTGGCAGGTGGGCGCGATCCTCGGGACGCTGCAGCCGCCGGGCGGGGGCGCGGCAGGGCGGGTCGCGTGGAAGACGGGCACCAGCTATGGCCACCGGGACGCGCTGGCGATCGGCTATGACGGGCGCTTTGTCGCCGGGGTCTGGATGGGCCGCCCGGACGGCACGCCCGTGCCCGGCGCCTTCGGCGGCGATCTGGCGGCGCCGGTGCTGTTCGACCTGTTCGACGCCCTTGGCCCCCGCGCCCGTCCGCTGCCGCCACCGCCGCCCGCCGCGCTGACGGTGCCGAACGCCGCCCTGCCCCCGGCCCTGCGCCGCTTTGTCCCCGCGGGCAGCCCCCGGCCCGCCGACCCCGCCGCCCCCGCGCCGGAACCGCTGGCCATCGTCTTTCCCCCCGACGGGGCCGAGGTCGAGCTGACCGGCGACCGGCTGGCGGTGCGCGTCCGCGGCGGGCGCGCGCCCTATAGCTGGCTGCTGGACGGCCGCCCGGTCGCGCTGGGGCAGTCCAACACGGTGGCCGACCTGCCCGCCTCGCCCGGCTTTGGGCAGCTGTCGGTCACCGATGCAACGGGGCGCAGCGCGCAGGCCGGGTTCCGGCTGCTGCGTCCGGGGGGCTGAGGGGCGCATCCCGCTTGCGCGGGCGCGGCCGGGCCGCTATGGTTCGCACGAACGCTCGTTGGGGCGCCCCGCGCGGGGCTGAGATGTGCCAGGCACAGCACCCATCGAACCTGATCCGGGTCATGCCGGCGAAGGGAACGGGTCGTCTGCGCCGCAACCGCGGCCCCCGTTCACCCTTTGCCCGCGCATGGCCCCTTTGTGGGGGAACGACATGGCGATCGCGCTGACCATCGCGGGGTCCGACAGCGG
The DNA here is from genome assembly GCF_004522155.1 of Paracoccus luteus. Lineage (GTDB taxonomy): Bacteria > Pseudomonadota > Alphaproteobacteria > Rhodobacterales > Rhodobacteraceae > Paracoccus > Paracoccus luteus. The sequence goes on from NZ_SDEA01000005.1 coordinate 182,548, forward strand.
CGGCGGGGCGGGCATCCAGGCCGACCTCAAGACATTCTCGGCGCTGGGGGTCTATGGCGCGTCGGTGCTGACTGCGGTCACGGCGCAGAACACCCGCCGCGTGGCCGCGGTCGAAGGCGTCTCGGCCGGCCTGATCCGCGCCCAGATCGACGCGGTGCTGGGCGATCTGGACGTGGGGGCGGTCAAGATCGGGATGCTGGGCACGCAGGCCGCGACCGCCGCCGTGGCCGAAGGGCTGGCAGGGCGCGCGCTGCCGCTGGTGCTGGACCCGGTGATGATCGCCAAGTCCGGCGACGCGCTGATCGACGCCGCCGCCCTGGGCGCGCTGCGCGACCTGCTGATCCCCCGCGCCACCGTGCTGACCCCGAACCTGCCCGAGGCCGCTCGCCTGCTGGACGCGCCCGAGGCCGGGACCGAAGCGGAGCGCCTGGCGCAAGGCCACGCCCTGCGGGCGATGGGGGCCGACTGGGTTCTGATGAAGGGCGGACACGCCGCCGGCCCCGACTGCGTGGACCTGCTGGTCGGGCCGCGCCTGCTGCGCCTCGTCGCGCCGCGCATCGACACGCCGAACACCCACGGCACCGGCTGCAGCCTGTCGTCGGCCATCGCCGCGGGGCTGGCGCGGGGCATGGACGTGCCCGCCGCCGTCACCCGCGCGCATGGCTGGCTGCACGGCGCGATCCGCGCCGCGGCCGGGCTGCGCGTCGGGTCGGGGCACGGGCCGGTGCATCATTTCCACGAATGGTGGGCGGCATGAAGGACCGCGACACGCAGCGGCTGACGGTTCTGGGCGCGGGGGTCATGGGGCTGGCGGCGGCGACCGAGCTTGCCGGCCGCGGCCACGCCGTCACGCTGATCGATCCCGTGCTGGGACCGGGGGGGCACGGCTGTTCCTGGTGGGCGGGGGCATGCTGGCGCCGTGGTGCGAGTTCGAGAACGCCGAGGAACCCGTCCTGCGCCACGGGCTGACCGCCATCGACTGGTGGGACCGCAACGCGGGCGGGGTTTCGCGCCAGGGCACGCTGGTCGTGACGCTGGGCCGCGACCGGCGCGAACTGGACCGGTTCGCCCGCCGCACCCACGGGTTCGAGGAAATCGGCGGCAACCGCCTGGCCGAACTGGAACCCGACCTTGCCGGGCGCTTTGACCGGGCGCTGTTCTTTGCGGCCGAGGCGCATCTGGACCCGCGCGCGGCGATGGCGGGCCTGCAGTCCGGGCTGGCCGAACGGGGCATCGCCGTCGCGGCCGACATGCCCCGCGATCCGGGACAGGTCATCGACTGCCGCGGACTGGCCGCGCGCGACATCCTGCCCGAGCTGCGCGGCGTGCGGGGCGAGATGCTGGTCCTGCGCTGCCCGGACGTCACGCTGTCGCGGCCTGTGCGCCTGCTGCATCCGCGCGTGCCGATCTATCTGGTGCCGCGCGGGGACGGCATCTTCATGCTGGGCGCGACGATGATCGAAAGCGACCGGCGCGGCGTCGTCACGGCGCGGTCGGTCATGGAACTGCTCAGCGCCGCCTTCGCCCTGCACCCCGCCTTTGGCGAGGCCGAGATCGTCGAGACGGGCGCCGACGCGCGCCCCGCTTTCCCCGACAACCTGCCCCGGATCGGACGGGCGGGCGGCCGGCTTTACGCGAACGGGCTTTACCGCCACGGCTATCTGCTGGCCCCCGCCCTGGCCATGCAGCTGGCCGACCACATCGACACGGGCGAACGACCGGAGTTCTGGCATGAAACTGACGATCAACGGTGAGGCGCGCGACCTGGACGCCGCCACGGTGGCCGACGCGCTGGCGGCGCTGGACATGGCGGACGCCCGCGTGGCGACGGCGCTGGACGGGGCCTTCGTGCCCGCCGCCCTGCGCGCGGCAACGCCGCTGACCGCAGGCTGCGCGCTGGAAATCGTCGCGCCCATGCAGGGGGGCTGAGGCCGTGCCGGTCTTTTACGGAACCGCCGTGGACAGCCCGCTGATGCTGGGCACGGCGCAATATCCCAGCCCCGCGATCCTGGCGGCGGCGTTCCGCGCGTCGGGCGCGGGCATCGCCACGGTCAGCCTGCGGCGCGAGGGCGGCGGCGGGCAGGATTTCCTGCGCCTGATGCAGGGCCTGGGCGTGCGCCTGCTGCCCAACACCGCCGGCTGCCACAGCGTCAAGGAAGCCGTCACCACCGCGCAGATGGCGCGCGAGCTGCTGGGCACCGACTGGATCAAGCTTGAGGTGATCGGCCACACCGACCTGCTGGCCCCGGACGTGTTCGCGCTGGTCGAGGCCGCGCGCGAGCTGTCGGCGCAAGGCTTCAGGGTCTTTCCCTATTGCACCGAGGATCTGTCCGTCTGCGGCCGCCTGCTGGATGCGGGATGCGAGGTTCTGATGCCTTGGGGCGCGCCCATCGGGTCGGGGCTGGGGCTGAACAACAGCCACGGGCTGACCGCCCTGCGCGCGGCCTTCCCCGACGTGCCGCTGGTGGTGGACGCGGGCATCGGCCTGCCCAGCCACGCGGCGCGCGCGATGGAACTGGGCTTTGACGCCGTGCTGCTGAACACCGCCGTGGCCCGCGCGGGCGACCCGGCGGCGATGGCGCGGGCGATGGCGCAGGCAGTGGCGGCGGGCCGGGCGGCCTATCTCGCCGACCCGATCGAGCCGCGCGACATGGCGCAGCCCTCGACCCCGGTGATCGGAAAGGCGTTCCTCGCATGACAGGCACTCTCTTCCTTGCACAAGTATCCTCGGGGGTTCGGGGGTTGAAAACCCCCGATCCGGCCGCGATCACAAGGCCGGACCGATGACCCTGCCGCGCTTTTATCCCGTCTTCGATTCCGCCGATTGGGTGGCGCGCGGGCTGTCGGTGGGCGTCCGCCTGGTGCAGTTGCGGATCAAGGACCGCCTCGACGACGCGCTGCGGGCCGAGATCGCCCGTGCCCGCGACCTGGCGCGTGCGGCCGGCGCGGCGCTGGTCGTCAACGATCACTGGCGGCTTGCGGTCGAGCTGGGCTGCGACTGGCTGCATCTGGGGCAGGAGGATCTGGACGCGGCCGACCTGCCCGCGATCCGCGCCGCCGGTCTGCGGCTGGGCGTGTCCACCCACGACGACGCGGAACTGGACCGCGCGCTGTCGGTCCGCCCTGACTATGTCGCGCTGGGGCCGGTCTGGCCGACGATCCTGAAGAAAATGCCCTGGGCGCCGCAGGGCCTTGGCCGCGTGGCCGACTGGAAGGCCCGTGTCGGTTCCGTGCCGCTGGTCGCCATCGGCGGGCTGACCCCCGACCGCGGCCGCGCCGCGCTGGACGCGGGCGCGGACGTGGTGGCCGCCGTGACCGACATCACCCTGAACCCCGACCCCGAGGCGCGGATGCGCGAGTGGCTGAGGGCCGTGGGATGAGGGGCTCGCCGCAATCCCCAGCACCCTTTCCCGCAGACCCGCCGGCGGACATGCCGGCGGCCGCGCCCGCGCGGGACCGCCACGCCCGCCAGATCGTGCTGCCGCAGGTCGGCCCGGACGGGCAGTCGCGGCTGGCCCGCGCGCATGTGCTGGTGGTGGGGGCCGGCGGCCTTGGTTCGCCCGCGCTGATGTATCTGGCGGGCGCGGGCGTCGGCGCGCTGACCATCGTGGACCACGACCGCGTCGAGGTGGGCAATCTGCACCGCCAGCCCATCCACGCCGGGCAGGCCGGGCGCTGCAAGGCCGATTCCGCCGCCGCGTTCGTCGCCCGGCTGGACCCCGCCGTCAGGGTGACGGCGCGGCGGGACCGGCTGACCCCTGCCAACGCCGCCCCGCTGGTGGCCGGCGCGCAGGTGGTGCTGGACTGCGCCGACAGCTTTGCGGTCAGCTATACGCTGTCAGACGCCTGCCATGCGGCGGGCGTGCCGCTGATCTCGGCCTCGGCGCTGGGGCTGGGGGGGTATGCCGGCGGGTTCTGCGGCGGCGCGCCGTCCTTGCGCGCGGTGTTCCCCGACCTGCCCGACCGCGCGGCGTCCTGCGCCACGGCGGGGGTGCTGGGGCCGGTCGTGGGGATGCTGGGCACCATGCAGGCGCAGATGGCGCTGGCCGTGCTGCTGGGGATCGCGCCCTCGCCGGTGGGACAGCTGGTCACGCTGGACGGCGGTCTGCGCTGGGGCAGCTTTCGCTTTGACGGCGCGGCCGAGCCTGCGGACGGGTTCCGTTTCATCGACGCGGGCGCGATCCGCCCTGACGACTGGGTCGTCGATCTGCGCGACGCGGCCGAGGCGCCGCTGCCCGTTGCCCCCGGCGCGCTGCGCGGAACCGCCGACGCGCCCCCCGCGCCCCCGCCCGGCGCGCGCGCCGTCTTTGCCTGCCGGTCCGGCCTGCGCGCCTGGCGCGCCGCCCGCGCGACCGCCGCCCGTTTCCCCAATCCCATCGTCCTGATCGCTGCCGGAGACCCGTGATGCCTCGCCTGCTGAAAACCATCTGCGCCGCCGCCGTGCTGGCCCTGACCACCGCCCCGGCGCTTGCCGCCGACAAGATGACGCTGATGCTGGACTGGTTCGTGAACCCCGACCACGCGCCCATCGTGCTGGCGCAGGACAAGGGATTCTTCGCCGATGCCGGGCTGGAGGTCGAGATCGTCGCCCCCGCCGACCCCGCCGATCCGCCCAAGCTGGTCGCCGCCGGCCACGCCGATCTGGCCGTGACCTATCAGCCGCAGCTGCATCTGCAGGTCCACGAAGGGTTGCCGCTGGTCCGCGTCGGCACGCTGATCGGCATGCCGCTGAACTGCCTGATGGTGCGGGCGGACGGGCCGGTGCAGTCGATGGCCGACCTGAAAGGGCGCAAGATCGGGTTCTCGGTTTCGGGCGTGGAACAGGCCATCGTGTCGGCCCTGCTGAAGGGTGCGGGGCTGACGTTGGACGACGTGCAGATGATCAACGTGAACTGGTCCCTGACGCCTGCGCTGATGACCGGCCAGGTCGATGCGACCATCGGCGGGTTCCGCAACTTCGAACCCACGCAGATGCGCATCGCCGGGGGCGAGGGGCGCTGCTTCTTCATCGAGGAGGAGGGCCTGCCCGCCTATGACGAGCTGATCTTCGTCGCCAACCGCGACCGGCTGGACCGCGACCGGATCACGCGCTTTCTGGCCGCAATCGAACGGGCCACGCAATACATGCTGAACCACCCCGACGAGGCGCGCGCGGACTTTGCCGCCCACGCGCCCGACCTTGGCGACGCGCTGAACACCAAGGCCTGGGACGACACGTTCGGGCGCTTTGCCATCTCGCCCGCGGCGCTGGATCACGGGCGCTATGCCCGGTTCGAGGCGTTCCTGAAGGCCGAGGGGCTGACCGACGAGATCCTGCCCGTGGACCGGCTGGCGATGGACCCGGGCGCCGCGCCGTGACCCGGGCGATGCGCCCGCAGCGCGCCCCGGTGGGGACCACGGCGCCATGATCCGCGTCGCGGGTCAGGCGCCGGGCCTGTTCGCGCCCCTGTCGCTGCAGCTTGAGGCGGGCCGCACCACCTGCCTGCTGGGCGCGTCGGGGGTGGGGAAATCGACGCTGCTGCGCCTGCTGGCGGGACTGCCGACCGGGGTCGCGTTCCGGGGCACGGTGGACACCGTCCCCTGCGCGCTGATGGGGCAGGACGCCGGGCTGTTCGGCTGGCTGACGGTGGCGCAGAACGTCGGCCTTGGCGCGCGGCTGCGCGGGGCCGCGCCGGACGCCGCGCAGGTTGCCCGCCTGCTCGCCGCGGTCGGGCTGGACGGGCTGGACCGCCGCCTGCCCGCGCAGCTGTCCGGCGGCCAGCGCCAGCGCGCCGCGCTGGCCCGGACGCTGGCCGAGGACCGGCCGCTGGTCCTGTTGGACGAGCCGTTTTCCGCACTGGACGCGCGGCTGCGCCTGCAGATCGGGGACATGGCGGCGCGGCTGCTGGCGGGCCGCACGGTGCTGATCGTGACCCACGACCCGGCCGAGGCCGCCCGGCTGGGCGACCGCATCGTCGTCATGACCCCCGCCGGGCTGTCGGGGCACCCTGCCCCGCCCGGCCCCGCCCCCCGCCGCCACGACGCCCCCGAGGTTCTGGCCGCGCAGGCCGCGCTGACCGAAAGCCTGCTGGCATGAGGGCGGCGTGGTCCATCCTGATCGCGCTGGCGCTGTGGCAGGGGGCGGTCTGGGCCACCGGACTGCCGCCGTTCCTGTTGCCCGCACCGCTGGACGTGGCCCGCACGCTGTGGGCCAACCGGGCCGAGATCGGGACCGCCGCGCTGTATACCGCGGCCGAAACCCTGGTGGGCCTTGCGCTGGGGGCCGCGCTGGGGATCGTGACGGCGTTGGCGATGGCAGGCTGGCCGCGGCTGGGCCGTGCGCTGGGGCCGGTGCTGATCGTCAGCCAGACGATCCCGGTCTTTGCGCTGGCCCCGATCCTGACGCTGTGGCTGGGGTTCGGGCTGGCGCCCAAGATCGCGATGGTGGTGCTGATCGTCTTCGTGCCGGTGGCGCAGTCGCTGCACGACGGGCTGATGGCGCCCCCGGCCGCACAGATGGACGTGGCGCTGTCGATGGGCGCGGGCCGCTGGGCGATCCTGCGCCACCTGCGCCTGCCCGCCGCACTGCCGCGTCTGGCCTCGGGGCTGCGGCTGGGCGCGATCTATGCGCCGGTGGGCGCCGTCATCGGCGAATGGGTCGGCGGCGCGCGGGGTCTGGGGGCGCTGATGATCCAGGCCAACGGCCGGATGAAGACCGACCTGATGTTCGCAGCACTGATCGTCGTCGTGGCGCTGTCGCTGGCGATGTATGCCGCCATTGACCGCTGGCTGGCCCGGATGCTGACCCGCCGCGGGTTCTGACCCCCGCCGGCCGGCGTGAGGGCGCGCGTCCTCGTGGGCATCGCCCCGATGCGCGCGCGATCAGTCGCAGGCTCTCAGCCATCCGCCGCTAGCAGCCAGCGGCCAGCAGCTAGCAGCCCAGCAGCCAGCAGCCAGCAGCCAGCAGCCAGCAATCAGCCATCAGCAATCCAGCGTTAATCGTCAGCCGTCAGTTGTCCGCCATTCGCTGCCAGCCACCCCGTCCGCTGTCAGCCATCCTCCGTCAGGCGCTCCCGTCAGCCATCAGCCCGCCGCCTTCAGCCGCCCTGCGGTCAGCCGTGCCAGGCAGCGACGGTCTTCAGCGTCGAGAATCCGTAAAGCGCCTCGAACCCCTTTTCGCGGCCGTGGCCGGACAGGCCGTGGCCGCCGAAGGGCAGCTCGACGCCCCCGCCCGCGCCATAGTTGTTCAGGAACACCTGCCCCGACCTGATCCGGCGGCTGGCGCGCAGGGCGCGGCCCATGTCGGCGGTCCAGACGCCAGCGACCAGCCCATAATCGGTGCCGTTGGCGATGGCGATGGCCTCGTCCTCGGTGTCGAAGGGGATGACGACCTGCGCGGGGCCGAAGATCTCCTCGCGCGCCAGCACATGATCGGGCGACACGTCGGTGAACAGCGTGGGGGCGACATAGTGGCCGCCCTCGGGCGCGCCCTCGACGATGGTGCCCTGCGCGGCGACCGTCAGCCCCGCGCCCTGCGCCAGATAACGCTCGACCGTGGCCTTCTGCCGGGCCGAGATCAGCGGCCCCAAGTCCAGGTCGTCCAGCGCCGGACCGACCCGCAACGCGCGATAGCGGTCGGCCATGCGGTCCACGACCTCGGCCATGCGCGGGCGTTCGACAAGGATGCGCGCCCCGCAGGAACAGGTCTGGCCCGCGTTCTGGATGCCCGCGTTCACCAGAAACGGCAGCGCGCGGTCCAGGTCGGCGTCGGCATAGACGATCTGCGGCGACTTGCCGCCCAGTTCCAGCGTCACCGGCACGATGTTCTGCGCGGCCGCCGCCTGAATGGCGCGCCCCACCCCGACAGAGCCTGTGAAGCTGACGTGGTTGATGCCGGGGTGGCCGGCCAGCGCCGCCCCGGCCTCGGACCCAAGGCCGGTGACGATGTTGATGGCGCCCGCGGGAAACCCCGCCTCGTCGGCCAGCCGGGCCAGCGCCAGCGCGGTCAGGCAGGCATCCTCGGCGGGCTTGACCACGCAGGCGTTGCCCATCGCCAACGCCGCGCCCACCGACCGGCCCAGGATCTGCATGGGATAGTTCCAGGGCACGATATGGGCGGTCACGCCGTGGGGCTCGCGCAGGGTCCAGACGGAATAGCCGTCCAGATAGGGGATGGTGTCGCCCATCACCTTGTCCGCCGCGCCGCCGTAGAACTCGAAATACCGCGCCATCGCCAGCGCGTCGGCGCGGGCCTGCGTCAGGGGCTTGCCCACGTCCAACGCCTCGATCAGCGCCAGATCCTCGGCCCGCTCGCGGATCAGGCCGGCCAGCCGCGCCATCAGCCGCCCGCGTTCGGCGGCGGTCAGGCGGCCCCAGTCGCCCGTCAGCGCGGCGCGGGCAGCGGCCACGGCGGCGTCGATCTGGTCGGCGCCGCCCCGCGCGATCGCGCCGATCCCCTCGCCCGTGGACGGATCGATCACCGGCAGCGTTCCGTCCAGCCGCGACCAGACGCCGCCGACCAGCACCTCGTCGGTGGGAAACCAGATTGCGGTCATCGCGCCTCTCCTTCTTGGTTGCGGCAGTGTGGCGCGCCGGGCGCGGCAAGGAAAGGCCGGCGGTCAGGCGCGGCGGATCGCGTCGGCGACAAGCGCCGCGACGGCGGGAACGGTGCCCAGCGGCACGGTCAGCGGACCGGGCGTTCCCGCGGCGGCCCAGGCGTCGGGGATGTCCTGGGTCGTGTGACCGGCCCGCGTGGCAAAGAACGGCAGGCAGATCGCGGGCGGCACGAGGCGCAGATCGGCCAGGAACGGTGCCTCTTCGATAAACGCCGGGATGACGGCGGCAAAGCGGCCGGCGTCGGCCAGCGCGTCGGCCGCGGCGCGGGTGCTGGCGGCCGAGGCGCGGGCGCGCCGCGATCCGTGGCCCGCAACCACCAGCGTCGCCTGCGCCGCGTCGATCCCGGCTGCCGCCGCGCTGTCCAGCGCCAGCGCCAGCGCCAGCGCGGGCAGTCCCGGATCAAGGCCAAGCGGCGGCAGGGTGGCATACCCGTCCACCCCCGCCGCCCCCAGCCTGCGCGGCATTTCCGACCGCACGAACCAGCCGTCGGCCATGAACAGCGGATAGATGCGCGCGATGCCCCGCAGCCGGGCCAGGCTGCGCGGGCAGGCCAGCGTCGCGCCGCGGATGTCCCAGCCGGGCAAATGCGCGCCGACGCGGGCGGCGAAATCGTCAAGGTCGGCTTGCAGCGGCGCGGGATCGCCCGGCTGCCCGTGGGCCACGATGGCGGCCGATCGCGCGCCGGGCGGGGCCGGGTCGTCCCCGCAGCGGCAGTTCGCGCAGCGGTCGGGCAGCGCCGTCACGGCACCACCCGCAACTGCGGCGCCCGTGCGGCGGCGG
>NZ_SDEA01000006.1 GCF_004522155.1 Paracoccus luteus
GCCCAGGTGTCCGGTCGAAACGGGGGCCAGTTCAGTTGGGGGGGTGGGCCAGGAAAACCAGTTTTTCTGCGGGGGAGAATTTCTGGGAGGCGAATAAGCTGCAAGTGATCAAGTTGCGGCACGGATCACCCCGTCGTTTGTCGATCCTCGATTTGTGTCTCTCTCCTGCGGCGGCGGTTCGCTTGGCGCAGAGCGTTGCGGAAGTGGGCTTCGCTCACTTGCTTGCCGCCTTCGAGAATCGAAATCTTCAACGCCTGAACGCATAGTTTCTCCAAATCCGCGTAAGAATAGCCTTTCAGCTCCGTGACGAAGGCTTCCGGGTCAAATGCGATATTTGTGTTTTTGAAAGTGTGAGCGAGGTTACTTCTTGATCATCCCTGTGTCAGGAAGCTCAAACCAGATAACTTCATCGAACCGCCGCCAGATTGCGGGATCGAGATCTCGGTCAAGGTTGGTCGCGGCAATGAGAAACCCGCTTGGCGCGATCTGCTCAATGAAAATCAGCAGGCTGTTGACGACCCGGCGCAGCTCGTTGTGTTCGCCGGATTCGTCTCTGGACCGGGCGAGTGCATCGAATTCATCGAAAAACAGCACACAGGGCTGCCGCCGGGCAAATTCAAAAGTTTTCCGGATATTGCTGGCAGTTTCCCCCAGATACGAAGAAATCAGGCTGTCGAGGCGAACATGGAAGAAGGGCAAGCCGAGCTCGGCTGCGAAGATCTCGGCGCAAAGGGTTTTGCCCGTGCCCGGAGGGCCACAAAAGAGCAGCTTCGATCTCACCGGAAGCCCATGTCGCTTCAAACGGTCTGCCTGCCGGAACTCCTGAATCAAACTGACGAACTGTTCCAAGTTTTCATGGGATAGCACGATATCTTGAGCATTGTGCTGTGGTTCGATCCGCTGAATGAGGTCCTTGGCCTTGTCAGGGAAGGGCAGGAGACGGGATAGCCCCGTCTTTGTTGAGGGAGAGGCCGTGCCGATATTCTCCAGCATTTTGCGCAGAGACCGCGCCAAGACATTGTTGTTCTTCTTTTCCTCGTCGGCAATGATCTGCTCGACAACGGCGCGGAACTCTTCGTCCCGGCCGTAGCTAGCGAGCAGTTTTTTCACCAGTTCGCCGCGGGCCAAGGGACAACCTCCACCCTCACTTTGTATCCGACCGGTAGACTGCTGACCATAGCTTATTGACGCTCTCGACCTTGTCGACGGTGTCGTGGCGCTTGTCGGCGATGCGGCTCATGCGCAAAGCCCATGACAGGTGCCGGATTCGAGGAGGCTGTCGAGGATACGCTCGCACTGGCACTGCGCTTCGGTCGCAACCCGATCCAGTGATGACCCTGCCGCTCCACGAACGTGCCCGCCTGCTCGACATGCGCTGCCGCGTGCAAGGTGGCAATTCCTTCGCCTCGACACCCTTGGCCGCGTGAGCATCACCCGAGACTTCGGTCCCGGTCGGCGGCCCTCTGGAATTATGTTGAGGTGTTCGACGTAAGGCAGGACGCCCAGCCTGCCCGAGAGGCGGAGTTCGCCATTCCACGCTGGTCAACAGGGCATCGAACTGGCCCGCGACTTCGCGCAGGTGGAATTTGTCGATCATGGCATGATCGCCGATTTGAATGTGCATTGGGTCATTGGCGAGGCCGGAAGCTCCAAACCCCATGCCCATGTCATGCTCACCATGCGCAAAGTCGGCGAGAAAGGGTTCGGCAAGAAGGTCCGCGACCGGATGGCGAGATGCTCCGAGATCGTCACCCGGGGCAATCGTTAGCCGGGCGCGCCGAATTCGGACGATGATAGTCAGACCGTCTGCTGAACGGCTGTACTACTTGGAATTCCTCTTCAAGCCCGCAAGCTGCTTCACTAGGGCCACGAGGAACGCTCCAGAGAACGAAATGATAAGAAGCGCCAGGATATACGGCGCTTTCCCTCATAGCTGACAACCCCCAGCATCTGCAGGAGGGTCGGCACGAGGACGCCGACAACCGCAATCAGGACATATGGGACGGCCTTGGTTATGACCTCGCGCTTTTGCTCGACGGTCAGCCGTTTGCCCTTTCCCAGGTCCAGAGTGCGCAGGCACTTGTTGAAGACGAGGCTTGCCATGAAAGCGGCGGCGATCGAGGCGGCGGCAACAAGAAACAGATCTTCGATCATCGGGCTCAGCCCAATCTCACGAGGACCATCGAGGATTCTCCGTGCGAAGGGCCGAGCAAAAGGACGTAGATTCCGGTCATGAAGCCGTGCTCTTTCATGACGACCTCACGGCAGCGGCGCCAGCAGCGGGCACGGTGTCAATGCGAAGGGCCGGCACATCATCGGCAAGAGCTATGATCGCGAGACTGACCGGGGTCGATGTCTGGTTCGAAAAGATGATGCGCGTCCCGACTTCCGGGTCCGTCGCGGCGGGCACCAGAACGGCGCTCATGCCCGACGAAAGGCCCTGATACAGACCGGTTTCCGACAACGGCGGGAGTTCACCAAGCACGCCGGAGATGCTCTCGACGCTAGGGGCCTGCAGTTGGAGTCCCTCCGAGGACGGGGAAACCGCGACGATGAGGAGTCGCCCCTGGCCATCGCGCCGGATATCAATCTCATACCGGCCACCCTCAAGCTGGGCGCGCCCGGACAGGATCGGTGGAGTGGCAGGGTTGTCGGCGCCTTGCGCAAAGGCGCGAAGGGTTGAGGTCCAGGAGACGATCCCGCCAACCAGGCTCTGGTCGCAGCGATCACCCAAACCGAACTCGCACCAGATGACGGTCGGCACCTCGGCGGTTTCCTTGATGATCTCCGCTTTTGCTGCGACGTTTAGGAAGCTCTCGCCGCCATCGACCATCCGCGTGAGATAGTCGGATTTCTGAACGCAGTAATTTGCAGGTAGACCGGTGGCCGACCCCGCGCCGAAGGCGGCGTATGGCCAGAAGAAGTCGCTGGTTGCGGCGGTCTGGTTGCAGACCACGTAATCTATCCTGCCTGACTGGCCCAGGATCCGCTCGGAATAGAAGTGATGCCCCCAAGCGTCTCGGGTCAGCCGGCTAAGTGGTGCGGCATCTTGGGCGTTCCCCGGCAGGGCGACGACTAGGGTGAGGCTCGCCGCAGTGAACGCAGAAATTCTACCGTTCATTCGCCCCTCGCTTTGCTTTGTGGAATTCTACGAAAGAAAACCGGCTTGACTACAGAGTACTTGCTTCACCACTTGGACCGGTATTCTGTATCGCCTACTGTGCGGCCGTGGCAGGGCAACTGTGGCTCGTCCCCAGGGCGGCGCCCCGGCGGCGCTTGGCAATGACTACCGGAGCATGAGCGAGGACGGGCTTCTGCTCGCGGACGCGCCGCCCTTCGAGGCTGTCAACCGGCGGTGCCGCAGTATCCAGGCCCGGGCCAATCAGACACGAAGCTGGTAGCGTTCGGATCGGCAGCCCAGCTTGGCATTGACAGATTGAGCGGGAAGGGTAAGGTCGAGGAAGAGAGGCTTGTCACGGCTTTCCCAGCGGCTGAGACCGATTTCCGTGTCCGTAGAGAGTGGCCGTAAAGGCGATCATCTCTTTTTATACAAAGAGTTCAAGCGAGTGTTGGTCTCGGTAGTTGCGTGCCCCCGCAACCATCTTTATTTGCTCGGGCCGCAAGTGAAGATTAGATCCTGTCCTCGCAGCCAACGAAACTTGACTCAGCAGCAAAGCGGCCTCCCTCGGGAGGCCGTTTGCATTTCGGCCATTGCGATCCCCCAAGAACAGCCGGACGGCCGAGCTGCGGATTTCCACCCGCAGCCCGTCCCGTGCAGTCTCGTCCGGCCAGACCGCGACGGTGCCCAGCAACTCCCGCAGGAGCTCGTTCGCTGTGACCATCTCGCCGCTTCGCTCGGCCTTCCCCTCACCCAATAGAAACGCAAACAACACGATGGTGCCGACGCGCAGCAGCGATGCGGATCGGTTGGTCGGATTGGTGGTCATGAATGTCTCGTTCTGATGTCATGGGGTCGCCGGCGCGTGCACGCGCCGGCAGGGAAATTCACACGATGCCGCGGCAGCGGCCGATGTACTTCTCGGACGCGAGGAGGTCGGCCACGTGCTCGGACGCCGCGAGGCATTCGAGCAGGGCCTCCAGCACGGGACCGATGGCGGCCGAGGTCTGGGCATCCGCCCGGTCCTGCAGGACGCGGGCAAGATCGTGCAGGTGCTGGCGCGCGTCCTTCGTGAGCGCGGAGCGGTCCTCGGCGATCTGTCGCAGGTCCGCCAGTCCGCGCCGCAGCGCGCAGGCGGTCTCGCCGTCGATCGCTTGGGACCGCGCGAGTGCGTGTCGTGCCGCCGCAATGGCGGTTGCGCCGATGTCCTCCAGACGCTCGAAATCGCTCGCGGGCCGCTGCTCGAGGACGAGATGATGGCGGGCGGGCGCGATCATTGCCGGCCCTCCTGCGCAGATGTCCGACAAGGATGTGCGTTCCTATTCGCTGATGTTTCGATCCACGCCCCCGCATGGGGGGCGACTTCCGCCCGCTTCAGGACAAGATGATCCGCGACGCGTTTCGATCCACGCCCCCGCATGGGGGGCGACGGGACATTGCAGGTCGCTTGGTCCACCGCGAGGCGGTTTCGATCCACGCCCCCGCATGGGGGGCGACGAACGTCACCGCGTCCTGCCCCAGCACGTCGGCGGTTTCGATCCACGCCCCCGCATGGGGGGCGACGTGCAGGGCTGGCGTGATGCGTTCACCGTCTGGGCGTTTCGATCCACGCCCCCGCATGGGGGCGACTTGGGGATCCTCTTGTGCTCGGCGATCTGCACCGGGTTTCGATCCACGCCCCCGCATGGGGGGCGACCCGCCAGCGCCTGGGCGCAGGGCTGGATGCTGGAGTTTCGATCCACGCCCCCGCATGGGGGGCGACACGATGGTCGGCGTCCGGCTTGCGCCGCTGCCGCCGTTTCGATCCACGCCCCCGCATGGGGGGCGACGTGCGGGTGCGCATGGACCAGACCGGCATGGGCGAGTTTCGATCCACGCCCCGCATGGGGGGCGACCGGCCGACGCGATGAACCGGCTGCGCGACAGTCTGTTTCGATCCACGCCCCCGCATGGGGGGCGACGGGCGGGTGCGCATGGACCAGACCGGCATGGGCGAGTTTCGATCCACGCCCCGCATGGGGGGCGCCCGGCCGACGCGATGAACCGGCTGCGCGACAGTCTGTTTCGATCCACGCCCCCGCATGGGGGGGCGACCCGCAGCGGACATCGTCATGCGGCGCCTGCGGGCAGTTTCGATCCACGCCCCCGCATGGGGGGCGACGGGCACTCTTTCCACCAACGAGGCATGACCATGAGTTTCGATCCACGCCCCCGCATGGGGGGCGACGGGCACTCTTTCCACCAACGAGGCATGACCATGAGTTTCGATCCACGCCCCCGCATGGGGGGCGACGGGCACTCTTTCCACCAACGAGGCATGACCATGAGTTTCGATCCACGCCCCCGCATGGGGGGCGACGGGCACTCTTTCCACCAACGAGGCATGACCATGAGTTTCGATCCACGCCCCCGCATGGGGGGCGACTGGGACGGCGACAAGGACGCGCTTCTGGCGCGGGTGTTTCGATCCACGCCCCCGCATGGGGGGCGACACCCCCTATTCATGGAGGCCGACATGGCTGTGAAGTTTCGATCCACGCCCCCGCATGGGGGGCGACCTTCGGACGCGATGACCTGCCCGACCAGCCGCTCGTTTCGATCCACGCCCCCGCATGGGGGGCGACGTTATAACCGACAGCACGTCACCAGATTGCCCGGTGTTTCGATCCACGCCCCCGCATGGGGGGCGACGACCGCGCCCCAGGGTCCGATCGGCAGCGTGAAGTTTCGATCCACGCCCCCGCATGGGGGGCGACAGAAGTCTGCGGCCGCCAAGCTCGTCTTCGACGTGTTTCGATCCACGCCCCCGCATGGGGGGCGACAGCGGCGGGACCGGCTCATTCGGGAGCGATCGAAGTTTCGATCCACGCCCCCGCATGGGGGGCGACCAGCCGCTCGGCCGTCGCGTCGAAGTCGAAGCTCTGTTTCGATCCACGCTCCCGCATGGGGGGCGACACATCAGCGCGTCGGCGGCTGCCTTGATCGTCGGGTTTCGATCCACGCCCCCGCATGGGGGGCGACCTTCGTCGGCCATCGGGCGCGGGAACGTCAGGGTGTTTCGATCCACGCCCCCGCATGGGGGGCGACGCCAAAATGATCGACCGGCTGGCCGGCCATGCCGTTGTTTCGATCCACGCTCCCGCGTGGGGGGCGACACATCAGCGCGTCGGCGGCTGCCGTGATCGTCGGGTTTCGCGCCACGCCCCCGCAGGGGGGGCGACCGGGCTTGGCGATCCAGTCGATGCCGAAGCCAGAGTTTCGATCCACGCCCCCGCATGGGGGGCGACCGGGCTTGGCGATCCAGTCGATGCCGAAGCCAGAGTTTCGATCCACGCCCCCGCATGGGGGGCGACGTCAAAATGATCGACCGGCTGGCCGGCCATGCCGTTGTTTCGATCCACGCCCCCGCATGGGGGGCGACCGTCGAAAAGCTGTCATCCCTGCCGCAACCTAGGTTTCGATCCACGCCCCCGCATGGGGGGCGACGACCGTGGAGAAGATCCGGCTCAAGACCCCGAAGTTTCGATCCACGCCCCCGCATGGGGGGCGACGAGCCGTCCTACATTGTGCGTAAGGGCGATGAGGTTTCGATCCACGCCCCCGCATGGGGGGCGACCTCAAGACCCTGACGATCATGTGGGACGGCGAAGTTTCGATCCACGCCCCCGCATGGGGGGCGACCGATCATCCCTGCGAATGTCCCGGCGAACACAAAGTTTCGATCCACGCCCCCGCATGGGGGGGCGCCGAATGTGCGGCAGAAATGCCGCGTCGGTGTCCAAGTTTCGATCCCCGCCCCCGCATGGGGGGCGACCGATCATCCCTGCGAATGTCCCGGCGAACACAAAGTTTCGATCCACGCCCCCGCATGGGGGGCGACCTCCAGACCCTGACGATCATGTGGGACGGCGAAGTTTCGATCCACGCCCCCGCATGGGGGGGCGACGAATGTGCGGCAGAAATGCCGCGTCGGTGTCAAAGTTTCGATCCACGCCCCCGCATGGGGGGCGACCTGCCACGGCTTCTGGCTGTTGCGCATCGTGGCGATGTTTCGATCCACGCCCCCGCATGGGGGGCGACAGCGCGATCCGGTGATCCGGGAACGCGTCCTGCGCGTTTCGATCCACGCCCCCGCATGGGGGGCGACCCGTGGCAGCAGGGCAGCCACTCTCACCGTGAAAGGTTTCGATCCACGCCCCCGCATGGGGGGCGACCTCGGAAGCGGGTGCGGAAATTAACATGGGGCCGTTTCGATCCACGCCCCCGCATGGGGGGCGACAGGCCTGCGCCGTCTTGTCCGCGAACGTCTCGGCGTTTCGATCCACGCCCCCGCATGGGGGGCGACGAACACCCTGGAACGCCGGCCGCGCCATCCCCTTGTTTCGATCCACGCCCCCGCATGGGGGGCGACATGCTGGGGACCGGCTGTCGGCCTGGCGAGTGCTTGTTTCGATCCACGCCCCCGCATGGGGGGCGACCGGCCTGCGCCGTCTTGTCCGCGAACGTCTCGGCGTTTCGATCCACGCCCCCGCATGGGGGGCGACGAGCACCCTGGAACGCCGGCCGCGCCATCCCCTTGTTTCGATCCACGCCCCCGCATGGGGGGCGACATGCTGGGGACCGGCTGTCGGCCTGGCGAGTGCTTGTTTCGATCCACGCCCCCGCATGGGGG
Organism: Paracoccus luteus; assembly: GCF_004522155.1. Taxonomy (GTDB): domain Bacteria; phylum Pseudomonadota; class Alphaproteobacteria; order Rhodobacterales; family Rhodobacteraceae; genus Paracoccus; species Paracoccus luteus. The sequence goes on from NZ_SDEA01000006.1 coordinate 7,791, forward strand.
GCGACCGGCGGGCACCGTGGCGTCCGACAGCGGCCAGTCGTTTCGATCCACGCCCCCGCATGGGGGGCGACGTAGGGGTCGGTCAGCCCGGCGAACTGGTTGACGGTGTTTCGATCCACGCCCCCGCATGGGGGGCGACATTTCCAGCCGCATACGGGCGGGCAGTTGCCGCATGTTTCGATCCACGCCCCCGCATGGGGGGCGACCAAACCCATTCCGGCGCGATGTTCAGGGCAACGGTGTTTCGATCCACGCCCCCGGATGGGGGGCGACCAGTGACGACGCAGGGTATGAAGACGGCCTGACGGGTTTCGATCCACGCCCCCGGATGGGGGCGACTCGGCCAGCGCGGCAGGATCAGGGGCGCGCTGCCAGTTTCGATCCACGCCCCCGGATGGGGGGCGACCCGTCGTGACGTAAAGCGCCGCGCCGTTGTTCAGAAAGTTTCGATCCACGCCCCCGGATGGGGGGCGACCGGCCGCCGACCGTGACCGTGCCATCGCGCTCGGGTTTCGATCCACGCCCCCGGATGGGGGGCGACCTTCCGGTCGGTGACTGCATGGGCGCGCGGGGTCGGGTTTCGATCCACGCCCCCGGATGGGGGGCGACCTGCTGTTGGTGGTCAGTTCGCCCGCATCGCCCCTGTTTCGATCCACGCCCCCGGATGGGGGGCGACTTCCGACCAGACGACGCGCGCGGGCAGCGTCTCGCGTTTCGATCCACGCCCCCGGATGGGGGGCGACGCGTGGTGCGCGGCGCGCCGCGGGTGCCGATCAGGTTTCGATCCACGCCCCCGGATGGGGGGCGACTATGATCCGCCCTGTCGAAGGGGTCGTATATGCTTGTTTCGATCCACGCCCCCGGATGGGGGGCGACGCGGGCATCACGGTCGAGGAGGCCCGCACCGTGATGTTTCGATCCACGCCCCCGGATGGGGGGCGACCCGCGCCGCGCGTTTCGTTTTCCTCGACATATTGGTTTCGATCCACGCCCCCGGATGGGGGGCGACATCACGATCCCTGCCTGCACCAGCATTTGGATCTGGTTTCGATCCACGCCCCCGGATGGGGGGCGACGGGATGGTCAGGCGGGGCATACAGGGCATCTCCTAGTTTCGATCCACGCCCCCGGATGGGGGGCGACGTCCAGCGCCCGCGCGGCGGGGCGTTGCGCCGGAAGTTTCGATCCACGCCCCCGGATGGGGGGCGACTTGCAATGACCCCAAGCAGCACATCGATCTGACGTATGTTTCGATCCACGCCCCCGGATGGGGGGCGACCAAGCGACTATGGCCCTTGGATCATCAGGGCCGGAGTTTCGATCCACGCCCCCGGATGGGGGGCGACTTTTCCTCGTCATCATCGCCGCCCAAGGCCAGCGGTTTCGATCCACGCCCCCGGATGGGGGGCGACCCGCCCCGCGCGGGCGGCCATCCCGAGTGCCAGTTGTTTCGATCCACGCCCCCGGATGGGGGGCGACGCGACTTCATCAGTCCGCGCCATGTGCTGTCGATGTTTCGATCCACGCCCCCGGATGGGGGGCGACGCGAGTGCTTCGCCATCGTCCTCGGCGACGGTGGCGTTTCGATCCACGCCCCCGGATGGGGGGCGACCATCTCTACAGCCATCAGTCGGGGCGTGATGTGCCAGTTTCGATCCACGCCCCCGGATGGGGGGCGACCAGGGACGGCCCAATTGTCAGCAGCGCCTGATTGTTTCGATCCACGCCCCCGGATGGGGGGCGACTAGCGCGCCGCGTCGCTCGTCGGCAGCTCGCCGTCGTTTCGATCCACGCCCCCGGATGAGGGGCGCCCCGACTGGCCGGTCGCAGGTGACTACGCCGCGGCCGTTTCGATCCACGCCCCCGGATGGGGGGCGACGCGACCAGGCTGTCGGGCCGCGCGCCCTTGACCGTGTTTCGATCCACGCCCCCGGATGGGGGGCGACTAGCGCGCCGCGTCGCTCGTCGGCAGCTCGCCGTCGTTTCGATCCACGCCCCCGGATGAGGGGCGACCCGACTGGCCGGTCGCAGGTGACTACGCCGCGGCCGTTTCGATCCACGCCCCCGGATGGGGGGCGACGCGACCAGGCTGTCGGGCCGCGCGCCCTTGACCGTGTTTCGATCCACGCCCCCGGATGGGGGGCGACCTACCGCATCAGGAATGTTTCGGAGAGAGAAATTGAGTTTCGATCCACGCCCCCGGATGGGGGGCGACGCGGGTTCTGGTGGTCGGTGTCGAACCTCGAGCTGTTTCGATCCACGCCCCCGGATGGGGGGCGACACTTGCTGCCCCAGCAGAACGTGCTGATCGACCGGTTTCGATCCACGCCCCCGGATGGGGGGCGACGGATGAAGAACCCGCCGCCGATGCCCCGTGTCTGGTTTCGATCCACGCCCCCGGATGGGGGGCGACAGGCGATCCTTGCCGACCTGACCGCGCTGGCCGGGTTTCGATCCACGCCCCCGGATGGGGGGCGACGGGCGTGCCCCGTCGGTCGAGGGTGACGGCGTGACGTTTCGATCCACGCCCCCGGATGGGGGGCGACATCGCGCCGACGAACAGCGGCTCGGGCGCAGCGACGTGACGTTTCGATCCACGCCCCCGGATGGGGGGCGACCGGTCCTGCGACAGCGCAAGCCCGACCTCGACGTTGTTTCGATCCACGCCCCCGGATGGGGGGCGACGGGCGTGCCCCGTCGGTCGAGGGTGACGGCGTGACGTTTCGATCCACGCCCCCGGATGGGGGGCGACATCGCGCCGACGAACAGCGGCTCGGGCGCAGCGACGTGACGTTTCGATCCACGCCCCCGGATGGGGGGCGACCGGTCCTGCGACAGCGCAAGCCCGACCTCGACGTTGTTTCGATCCACGCCCCCGGATGGGGGGCGACTCCACCAGCGCTTCGCGCCGCCCTGGAAATCCATGTTTCGATCCACGCCCCCGGATGGGGGGCGACAGCAGCCGCGACAGCTTCGGCAGCTTGGCGGCGCGGTTTCGATCCACGCCCCCGGATGGGGGGCGACTGGTCGCCCCGGCGCTGCGAGTGGTCTCAAAGCCGTTTCGATCCACGCCCCCGGATGGGGGGCGACCGATGACCCCGCCGCCGACGCGCTTGGTGGTGTAGTTTCGATCCACGCCCCCGGATGGGGGGCGACACGAACCCCTATCCGTGGAACCCGGCCGCCGAGGAGTTTCGATCCACGCCCCCGGATGGGGGGCGACGCGGCAATGCGGTCATCGGGCAAATCCTTTTGCGGTTTCGATCCACGCCCCCGGATGGGGGGCGACGCGGCAATGCGGTCATCGGGCAAATCCTTTTGCGGTTTCGATCCACGCCCCCGGATGGGGGGCGACCCGGCGGTCACGTCATATTCGCTCTCGGCCAGCCTGTTTCGATCCACGCCCCCGGATGGGGGGCGACGTACCACGACCCGGCTGCCCTGCACCTCGGCCTGTTTCGATCCACGCCCCCGGATGGGGGGCGACGCAGCCGGGGCCGGCGCTGTCCATCCGCGAACCGGTTTCGATCCACGCCCCCGGATGGGGGGCGACCCGCGCGGCGGCCGCACGTTCAGACCACGTCGGAGGTTTCGATCCACGCCCCCGGATGGGGGGCGACCTGCCACGTCTGCCCGCCTGCGGCCAGGTCGCCGTTTCGATCCACGCCCCCGGATGGGGGGCGACGTGATGAGCCGCACCATGCGTGGCGCCGGGCGGCGTTTCGATCCACGCCCCCGGATGGGGGGCGACCAGGGACCAGCTCCTCGAACTCCATCCCGCGCCGGTTTCGATCCACGCCCCCGGATGGGGGGCGACCGACATCCATCCCCTGAATATCCGCTGGCGTCCAGTTTCGATCCACGCCCCCGGATGGGGGGCGACGCGCGCGGCCCGACAGCCTGGTCGCCGAGGTCAAGGTTTCGATCCACGCCCCCGGATGGGGGGCGACCAGGGACCAGCTCCTCGAACTCCATCCCGCGCCGGTTTCGATCCACGCCCCCGGATGGGGGGCGACCGGCAACCGCCAAGATCGAATCCCTGACCGGCAAGTTTCGATCCACGCCCCCGGATGGGGGGCGACTGTTGGCGAGAGCACGGCAACAGCCGCCCCGAATGTTTCGATCCACGCCCCCGGATGGGGGGCGACGGCCGGCGAGGTTGAACGTGCGCTTCATCATGATGTTTCGATCCACGCCCCCGGATGGGGGGCGACGTNTCGATCCACGCCCCCGGATGGGGGGCGACAAAAGCCGCCGACCTTTGCAGACTTCGTTGGCGTGTTTCGATCCACGCCCCCGGATGGGGGGCGACCGCCGGCGAGGTTGAACGTGCGCTTCATCATGATGTTTCGATCCACGCCCCCGGATGGGGGGCGACGTTATGCACCTGCCCGTGGTGCAGCACGATGAGCTGTTTCGATCCACGCCCCCGGATGGGGGGCGACCGGCGATGCCGAGGCGGTCGACCAGTTCGGCCATGGTTTCGATCCACGCCCCCGGATGGGGGGCGACAGGTCGGGATGATGCGGACCAACCTGGTCGGGCTGTTTCGATCCACGCCCCCGGATGGGGGGCGACCTGCTGGCGACGGTCAAATCCACCCGCATCATCTAGTTTCGATCCACGCCCCCGGATGGGGGGCGACGTTCGTCGCTTGGCAACGGCTATCGCGCAGGACGTTTCGATCCACGCCCCCGGATGGGGGGCGACTTTGCGCAGTTCAAGGCGGGCATCGCGGCGATCTGGTTTCGATCCACGCCCCCGGATGGGGGGCGACGTTCGTCGCTTGGCAACGGCTATCGCGCAGGACGTTTCGATCCACGCCCCCGGATGGGGGGCGACGCGGTCATCGTCCCGGTCGTCGCCATCTCGCGCAGGTTTCGATCCACGCCCCCGGATGGGGGGCGACTTTGCGCAGTTCAAGGCGGGCATCGCGGCGATCTGGTTTCGATCCACGCCCCCGGATGGGGGGCGACCAGGTCTCCGCCCGGATCCCCAGCAATCGCTAGACGTTTCGATCCACGCCCCCGGATGGGGGGCGACGGCCCCAGCACCGACACCACAACTCGGGTGCGGCTGTTTCGATCCACGCCCCCGGATGGGGGGCGACTCGCTGGCCCGGTACGTGGTTGACGCGCAGGTGCTGGCTGTTTCGATCCACGCCCCCGGATGGGGGGCGACGACCGTGAGGCCCCAGACGTTGTGGATCATCATGTTTCGATCCACGCCCCCGGATGGGGGGCGACCCGGCCCGACACAGCCCCTGAACCCGTCACTCTCGTTTCGATCCACGCCCCCGGATGGGGGGCGACGGGGCTGATGACCGTCGGCTGCAGCGATGCCGCCAGTTTCGATCCACGCCCCCGGATGGGGGGCGACGGTCCAGCAGGGCCTCCTGGGTGTCCGGCGGATTGTTTCGATCCACGCCCCCGGATGGGGGGCGACAGTTTCATGACGTGCCTCTCCCGTCTCGATGTGGATTGTTTCGATCCACGCCCCCGGATGGGGGGCGACTCCACGACGGGCTTCACAAACACTGGCATCAGCCCGTTTCGATCCACGCCCCCGGATGGGGGGCGACGTCACGGGGCCGGCGGGCAGGGATGCGACAGACGTTTCGATCCACGCCCCCGGATGGGGGGCGACGCCCCAGCACCGACACCACAACTCGGGTGCGGCTGTTTCGATCCACGCCCCCGGATGGGGGGCGACGATCGACCGCGCAGCCGCGGGCTTGGCCGTCGTGGTTTCGATCCACGCCCCCGGATGGGGGGCGACTCGAGGAGACCATGCGACATTCCGCTGTGGGATGTTTCGATCCACGCCCCCGGATGGGGGGCGACGGCCCCTCAATATGCCATTGAAAAAGCGAACAAAAGCTGCCCGAAGCTGCGGATCGCGCTGCGCGGGTGGCGCCGAGCAAGGTTCGAATGGATGGTGGTTGGAAATAAGACGCGTCTTCAAGCGTTTAGCTCTGTTGCGAACCGGCCAGTAAAAATGCGCCCGCTTGGGGTTCGCTACACGATCAGCGTGCCCTCTGGATCGGCTGAGGGCTTGGCTCCCACATGCTCGACCCGCCGCCGCCATTCCCGCCCTAACACATAGAAGCGAAGGGAGTCGTGCTCGGCGTCGATCAAGCCGACCAGCCTTGCGCGCAAGCGCACCCAGAGTGCCGGGTCGAGGTCGCACTCGAAGACCGAGAACTGGACCCGCTGCCCGTAATCTTCGCAGGCTCGAGCGACCTGTCGCAGGCGTCGCCGCCCTTCCTTCGTGTCCGTCCGAACATCGTAGGTCACGAGCACCAGCATGTCAGCCCCACAGAAAGGCAGGATATCCGTCCAACTCGCCCCGCAGGTGCCGCGCCAGAAGCTGGGCCTGCAACTGCGGAAAAAGGCCGAGCGGGGCCGCCTCGTCAAACCAGGCATGGCGGAGTTCGTTGCGCTTGCGCGCCTGCCATGCCTCGATCACCGCGCGCCGCCCCCGCTCGGTCAGCAGCACCGCACCTGTCTCCTGATGCTCGAAATCCGCCGGTTCCATCTGTCGGCGGTTAACCAGCGTAAGCGCGACGCGGTCGGCCATGGGCGCGCGGAACTCCTCCATGAGATCGAGCGCGAGCGACATCCGACCAGGGCGATCGCGGTGAAGAAAGCCCATCTGCGGGTCGAGCCCGTGCACCTCGCAGGCAGCACGGGCGTCGGCAGCGAGGAGCACGTAGAGAAAGGACAGCAGCGCATTCACCGGGTCGAGCGGCGGGCGGCGCGAGCGCCCCCGGAAGGAGCCCGCAAGATCGGGATTCCGAAGGAGGTGCGGGAAGACTGACCAGTAGACGGCTCCGCCGTCGCCCTCCTGGCCGCGCAGCGCATCGAGGTCGGGAGCCGACAGAGCAAGGCGGGCAGCGTAATACAGGCGCGTCTCGGCCGCCTCGACCGCCTCGCGGCCCGGCGCGTCGGCGTGGTCGCGCAGGTGGCGACGTAGGACGGCCCTCTGATTGGCGAGCTTGGCAGCGACCATGGCGCGCGCGACCGGCAGGGATCGCGCCGGATCGGCGGTCGCCGCGTGCTGGGCGCGGCGCAACAGCACGTTGCCCGTCATGGGCCCCTCGACGCGGCCGAGGAGCCGTCCCGAATAGGACAGGAAGGAGACCGAGATCCCGACCTCCATCGCGAAACCGAGAACGGCGGGGGACACCGAGACCTGACCGAGGCAGACGATCTGGCCGAGCAGATGCGCGGGCGTGCGCGCCCGGGTGGTGCCGTCCACGTCCACGGCCATGGTCTCGCCGTCCTTGCGCAGATGCGCGCCCTCGGAGGTCACATAGAGGGTGTTGAGCATCCGCCTCATCGCTTTCTCCTATTCCGGCACCGCTGCGCGCTCGATCCGCCGCGCGAGCCACGTCTGGGCACCGTCGGCACGCGCCTCGGGCCGGCAGCCCTCACGCAACGAGCAGGCCTCGCACCGCGAGGGCTCATAGACAGGCCGCGGCACCCGGCCTTCGGCGACCGCCGCGCGTGCCTCCCCTGCCACCTGTCGCGTGAGTTCGCGCAATGGCGCGTCGAAGGCGACCACCTGACGCCGCCGGCTCTGGCCGTAGAACAGCGCGCCATCCGGGATTGCCCTTCCGGTCATTTCCTCGAGGCACATCGCCTGCGCGCAGAGCTGGACCTCGTCGGCACGGTGGGCCTTGGGGCGGCCGCGCTTGTATTCCACCGGATAGGGCTGCGATCCCCGCATCTCCACGACATCGGCCACGCCATGCAGCCCCAGCGTCGCCGAGGCCACCTGCACGGCGCGCAGCGTGCGAATGCCGTCCCGCGTATCAGGCCGGCCAGAGTCCGCGCGCTCGTGCAGAACGCGGCCCTCGGCCGTAAGTGTGTTCTCGACCCAGAGTCGCTCGACATGAATGAGCGCACACTGGCGGGGGCAGAAGAGCCAGTGCTGGAGCGCGGAAATCGGCAGGCTGTCGTCACCAGGGCTCATGGATCGTCACGCCTTGCGGCAGGTCGTGGTCGTCCACCTCGATGCGGTAGTCCCGGAAGGCGCGGGCGGGTGGCCAGTTATGGGTGCGGGTGTCGCCCGCCGGGACCGCCTCGCCGTCCTGCACGCGGCTCACCGTAACCCGCTCGAACAGTCGGTGCGCCTGGGCGTTGCCAAGCGGGCTCTCGTGGCGGAAACCGATCAGCCGCCGGGCCGCCATGACCCCGCGCGAAGCGGAGCGGTCGAGATCGAGCATTGCGCCAAGCGCCTCCCACAGCAGCGCCAGATCCTCCTCCGAGAAGCCGGTGCGCCGGGCGAGGGGAGCATTGACGAAGCCGTGGACGCGGTAGAGCCCGTAGGGCACCACCGCCTTGCGGCCCATCGTACGCTCCTTGTCCCGGTCCTTTTCGTTGGTGACGGAGGAGCGGGTGATCGACACTTCGAGCGGCATGATCGCCTCCTCGGAGCAGGCGAAGGAGAGCTGCACGGGCCCGCGCACTTGACCTGCGTTGATGCCGGTGGACATTACGGCGCCGAAGGTGCGGATGTCCCAGAAGTTCGCGCACATCCAGCCGGTGAGGCGTCGCGCATCGGCGTCGGCCTTGGGAAGCTTCGAGTAGTCGCCCGCCTTGTCCGGTTTGATTCCGGTGGCCTTCCACGCCTCCTCGTGCGCCTCGTTCAGCACCGCGCGCTCGGTGAAGTAGATGCGGTGGCCGGGCTGGCCCGCGCGGGCCTCGGCCACGTAGTTGCGGACCTTCCGCTTGATCGAGACGTCCGACATCAGCCCATGATTGGTCTCGGGGTCCATCCGGGGCATGTTGCCCGCGTCGGGGTCGCCGTTCGGGTTGCCGTTCGTCACGTCGAGGAACAGGACGAAGTCCCAGCGGTTGGCGAGGGGCGTGCCGCGCCCCGGCTCCGCCGCCGATGCGGCCCCGAGGTTGAGTTGGTCCTGCGCGGTCATTCGTCGTCTCCCTGGTCCGGCGTCTCGATCAGCGCCTCGGCGGCGTCCTCGGCCTTGGTGTAGAAGGCAGAGATTTGGTGGTAGAAGCCGATGAAGAAGCGGCCCTGCTCCTCCAGCGGCAGCGCGCCGGGCAGCGGCACTCCGCCCGGCAGGTGGCCGAGGATCGCGGCGACGGCGCGATCCGCCTTCACCCCCGCGCCAGCCTTCATCCCGCCCGCCTTGCGGAGCGCGTCGAGATTGTGCTCGTACCCCCGCATCAACGCCGGGAAGACCCGCGCCGGCGTGGCCGAGGCCGCGCCCATGTACTTGGCACGCAAGCCCGCGCCCCTCTCCTGATAACTTCGCTCGGCATAGGCGTAGGCGCCAAAGAGGCGCCCCAGCAGATAGGCCACGTCGTCGGCTTCCTCGTCGAGCGCCACCGGCACCTCCAGCTTGTGGTTGCGGATCAGAACGGCCCGGAGCAGCGCCGCCCGGCGGCCGTCCAGGTTACCGTCCCGTTTGGGATCAGGGTCGCCCTCTACCCGCAGTCGGCCAATGACCGCGGCCAGCAACGTGGCGGGGTAGGGGCTGCCCGAGAGGATCGCGCGCATGAGGTCGCCGCCGAGCGTGGGCGAAATCTTCTTCGCGTCCCGCTGCGGCGCAAGATCATAGAGCAGCGACCAGGGCTTGGGCAGGCGCAGGGTGCCGGCCTTCTGGAATGGCGAAGGCTCGATGGCGCATTCGTTCCAGAACGCGACGATGTGCCGCGCAAGATCGCCCAGCGTTCCGGGATGCCAAAACCGCACCGACAGCCGCGCCGCATTCGACGCGAGGCCCAGGACGAAAACCTGCGTGGTAGGATGGAGCGCGGTGCCCTCGGGCACGCGGCCGTGCGCCACGGCTGCCAGCTTGGACCTGAGCACCTCCTCGTCTTGCTCGTCGGTCTCAACTCCCGCGTCGCCATGCCATGCCGCGCGCAGCAGGTCCTCCACCTGCTCCTCGGAGAGTGCCGCGTCGCCACGCGCCCAGAAAGCCACCGTGGCGTCGCCAATGCGGAGGTTGTTTCCCGAGCCCCGCGCGAGCAGCGCGTTGAGCGCGGTTCCGTAAGCGAAGGCGGCAGCCTCGGAAGTGGGGGCGTTTTCGCCTTGAACTTTACCGTGCGAGGTCTCGGCATCGTTGTTGAAGGAAACGAGCGAAGCGCCCGAACTCTGCGCCCCAGGCACGCCCTTGATCGTTGGATGCAGCCGCACCAGTGGTCCGAAGCGACCGGTCACAAGACACATCGCCCCCTCTTCGCTCTCGGGGGTGAGCAGGAGCGCGAGCGCCTCCGCCCGGTCGTGAAGCCAATCCTCCTCGCCGACTCGGAAGACAACGTTCTGATCGAGCAGCGGCAGGGCATCGGGGAAGCGCGCAAAGTGCGAGGGCTCCCACGTCCGGCAGAAAGCGACAAAGGCGTTGAGCGCCTCGTCCTCGACGCCTTCGAGGAGTGCGAGTTGCGCCTCGCGGAAGGCCGCGTGCTCGGCTGCGGTCCGCCCTCCCTGGCCAGCGAAGGATTTGCCTTCGGGTCCGGGCACGGCCGTAACGCCCAACGCGTAGGCCGTCTTGTCCCATAGGAGGTTCGACCTTACTCCAGAGGTCCGCTTAACGGCTGCGGGCACCGCCAGCTTGCGCGGCTGCATCTTTCCCCTCGCGTCCGGCGCGAGGAGCGGCCGGATCGCCTCCACCGACCCGTCGCGTCTCAGCACCACCTCCGCTCCCACGCTCTCGGTCGAGAACCCCGCCCGAGGCCAGCCCGCGCGAGCCGCGCGGCGTTCGTAGAGGGACGCGAGTTCCTGAAGAACCGTCACGCCGCCGTCCCTTGGGCGAGGCATTTCCGCACGTCGATCACCCCGTCCTCCATGATCGCGTGGAAGAACACCGACCGCCGCCCGTTCGCATAGTCGATATCGTGAAGCATCCATCCGAGGTCGCGGTCCCGCGCCTCATCCGGCAGCGCCGATGGCGGAAACACCTTCACCAGCTCGACGTCGGCCGGAAATTCGCGCACGCCGAGGCAGGGCTGATGGAAATGTTGACCTTTCGCGGCACGGCGGCGGAACATCTCGGCGTGCTTGGCTGCACTATCCTCCGGTCCGGCCCTGTCCGTGATCTCGAAGCGCGCCTCGATGCCATAGGCCACGTCCACGAGGCACAGCATGGCACGCTGCTGGCGGTCCTCGTCCACCCGCAGGCCAAGGCCCTCGACGCTGCCGCGCCCCATTGCCGTTCGCGCCGCGCGCTCGGGGATCTTGGAGGCCACCTCGTTGCGCCGGATCGTCTGAAATCGGATAGGCTTCAGCACATGGATGCGGTTCACGACCCAACGGATCGCGGGCTTCCAGTGAATGGCCTCGAGGATGCCGCGCGCGGCCGATGGCGTCATCACGTCATAGGAGACCCGCTCGACCTTCATTTCGGGACGGGTGAAGCACGCATGGCGTCCCCGCGCGACCAGCCGAAAACCCGCATCGTCCTGATTCGACAATCTTCTGCATCCATCTCTGTCCTTCGCGGCACGCTATGGGCTCAGCCCCCGTCCGGTCAACTGTCAGGCGAGCATCGTACCAATGTCGCCCAACCCCTCGACAGCCAGACCCGCCCGCTCGTGGTAGAGCGACGGCGCCTCAAGCAGCGCGAACTGCTCGCCGAAGCGGTCGCCCTGCCACCAGGCCAGCACTCCCGCCGCCCAGAGGTCACGCCAGAGTCGAAAGGGCACATTGACTGTGAAGGATTGCAGCGCCCGCGCCGCAGTCCCAGGGGAACTCCATTGGAGTTCATCCAGGAGCGCCTGTGATACTCCATAGTCGCCATCGCGGACGATCACGGCCTTTTGCTCGTCGCCGATCAGGCGGAAGGCGCGTTCTATGTCCTCGAAGGGGCAGGCCAAGCCTGCCTTCTCGATCGCACGCAAGATGCCGCGGACCTTGGCCGTCTCGCCCACCTCGGCGCTGTCGAGCGCATCATCGCCCCAGGCATGCCAGAGTGTCCTGAAATACTCTGAGACGGCCGCGGGCGACAGCGGATCATCCAGGAACCGCTCCAGCACCGCGCGACCCTTGGCTGCGTAGTCCTCGACAACCGGTGGGGCGGGATGGTCGGACTGGAACACCAGCAGCTCACCCAGAGCCTCCATTCTCCCCTCGCGATTGCAACGCCCGGCGGCCTGCGCGAGCGAGTCGATGCCCGCCGCCGCGCGCATCACCAGTGGGAAGTCCACGTCCACACCGGCCTCGACTAGCGATGTCGAGACGAGGCGCACCGGCTGTCTGGCCTTCAGCCTTTCGCGTACGATTGCGAGCACCTGCCGCCGGTGCGCTGCGGTCATCAGCGTGCTGAGATGTACCGCACCCTCTGTCAGTGTCACCGCATCGAAGAGCCGCCTCGCTTGCATTCGGTTGTCCACAATGAGCAGCGCCTGACGGGCTGTACGAAGCCGAGCCGCCAGCTCCTCATCACTTTGCGGCCCCAAGTCGCGCACCCGCACGCGTTTTAGCGCCGCGTGGAGCATCGGCGGATCGGGCGCGAGCTCTCGTGCCCCCTTCAGCGCCTCGGGCGCCCTGAACCCCGCCTCGACTGTCAGCGCGGGCTGCGTCGCGGTGCAGAGGACGACGGTGGCGCCGTAGCCTTCGGCCAGTTCCGTCAGCGCCGCGAGACAGGGGCGCAGGAAGCCGCGCGGCATCGTCTGCGCCTCGTCCACGACGATCACTGCGCGGGCGAGGGCGGGCAGCTTGCGGCAGCGCTTCTTGCGTGCGGCGAAGAGGCTCTCGAAGAACTGCACCGCCGTGGTAACGACCACCGGCGAGTCCCAGCTCGCCCCGGCCACCCGGCGCTGCTCGCGCTCACTCTCGTCCTCCCCGCCCAGGTCGAAGGCCGAATGGTGCTCCAGCACCGCATCCTCGCCCAGGACGCGCCGGAACACCGCCGCTGTCTGCTCGACGATCGAGGTGAAGGGCGCGACATGGACGAGCCGCGTCATCCCGTGTGCCGCGGCATGGTCCAGCGCGAAGCCGAGTGATGCCAGCGTCTTGCCGCCGCCGGTGGGCACCGTCAGGGTGAACAGCCCCGGCCTTTCCGCCGCCATGCCACGGACATGAGCGAGCACCTGGGCGCGAAGGGCGTTGACCGGCCCGTCGGCGGCGAGGCCCGCGACATGGCGGTTGAGGTCGTCCCGCATGGCGGACGCGAGAGCGGTGGGGCGGGGCGGCGCGTCTGGCAGCCCCAGAGCCGCGCTCTCCCACGCGGCTGTCTCGCGGTCGTCGGCGTCCGTCAGGCAGCCGTAGAGGAACCGCACGAGGAACTGCGCCCTGAAGGAAAGCCGCGCCCGATCGGGACCGCAGTTGAGGAGCCTCTCGGGAGGTGGGGGCATCTCAAAGAACAGCCAGTCGGGCAGGTCGAGCCGCTCCGCCGCGGCGATGCGCTGCCTGAGCCGGTCGGGATTGGGCAGCCGCCCGTGATGGCCGGCGACTGCGCCGGCGAGCATGCAGCCGAAGGCGCCGCCCCGCTCCTGCAGGAGACGCGCACCCTCGCCCGAGTGGGAGACCTCCAACGGGCTTCCTCTCAGGCGTGCCTGAAAGGCCGGCTTGATCTTGCCGATGTCGTGAACCAGACCGAGAAGCCGTCCGTACGCTCCCAAGCCCGCCACGTCAGCCCGACGCGCCGCGCCGTCGGCAACCCGTTCAGCGTGCTGCTGGAGGGTCTCCCATTCGGTTTCCGGTCGACCGGGCAGGCTGTGGGCATGGATAGGCATGGTGTGACACGGGCATATTGGCATGCCCTCACGCGCCGCGCCATATGGGTGGTGTAGTAGCCGGCACGGGTCCTCTTGAGATACCGTTACGGCTGGTCCGAGTGGTTCGGTGACCTCTAACAGCGTAGTGGCTGCAGGTTCTGGCCGTTTCATACCGCAAGCGCCGGGCTGAACTCGAGCGCCCTGACGATTTCAGCGCGGGTTCTTGCCTCGTGTCGGGGTATTAGTCCAGATCGGAGGTCAGGGTAACGGACGCAGACGAACTCGAGTTCAACTCTCGGTGGCCTCAGGTCCCCGCAACCAAAACTGGTTGACTCGACGCCCCGCGATCTCCTCACGGGGCTTTGTCGTTGCCGCAGTGACCGAGAATTCCCGCCAGGTCGCCGACGAGATCCAGTGCTAGCACGCCCTCGCCCTCCGGCACCGCCCGCACCTCCGAAATCATTCCCCGAAGAATCTCCGCTGCTTCCGCGCGGCAATTCGGTGTGTTCAGCGCGGCAATCAGGTCGTCCACCTTGCCCTCATACACGGTGGCCATCCTCGGATGCAGGAGCACCGCATCTTCCGCAGAACCTGCGAGTTCCGTCGTGATCTCCGCCTTGTGGATCTCGAGCGCCTGCATCGACGCCTTCATGCTGGGTTGGTACAGGCCATCGGCAATCGCAGTGATCATGTTGGCGATCTTGGCCTCGACTTGCGCGAGTTCGCGCTGGAGATCTGCCAGACGCGCCCCACGCTCCCGGCGGAGAAGGGACTGTTCACGATGATACTCGGCCACGAACTCGCCCACGAGATCCGGGTGCATCAGCTTCTCCCGCAATCCACCGGTCCTGCTGCTGCTCGACCACCAGACCGGGCTGTTCCCGACCGTCAACGACATTCCCGTGGACGACCTGCGTCGGAACACGGTGGCGTTGGCGAAGATCGCCAAACTGGCCGGCATTCCGATCATCGTGACCGCGTCCGAGCCGAACGGCCCCAACGGCCCGATCATGGAGGAACTGGCCGAAGTGGCGCCGGACGCGATCAACGCCGGACAGCTGGGCGAGGTGAGCGCCTGGGACAAGCCGATTTCGTCGAGGCGACCGGGCGCAAGACCCTCATCATGGCCGGCGTCTGGACGAGCGTCTGCGTCGCCTTGCCGGCCCTGCAGGCCGAGGCTGACGGTTATAACGTGCTCGCGGTGATGGATGCCTCGGGCGATGTCAGCAAGCTGGCGGCGGACGCGGCGATGCTGCGGATGGCGGACGGAGGGGTCGAGTCCGTGACGACCAACACGATCCTCAGCGAGACCCACCGGACCTGGAAACGCCCGGACGCGCCGCAGTGGGGCGAACTCTATGCCGAGCTGGTGCCGGAATACCAGTCGGTGGTCGAGAGCTACACGCGCGCGCAAGCGGCCGCTGCCCCCGCCGGGGAACAAGGCCGCAGGCGGCCAGCAACTCTGGCCCGGTGATCGGCCATGGAGGCCGCCCTCCGGCGGCCTCCATCATTCATGAAAACCAAGGAGAGAGTGCCATGTGCTTGTTCAACGGAATCTCGCCGCTGGCGGTCGCGCTCGCCGCGGTCACTGCGGTGTCCGCCGCCCACGCACAGGGCCAGCAACCCGCCGACCTCGTGGTCATCAACGGCAAGGTCCATACCGTCAACGAAGACCAGCCCGAGGCGAGTGCCTTCGCCGTAAGGGACGGCCTGTTCGTTGCGGTCGGAAATTACGACGCCAGGACGCTCGAGGACGAACAGGGCGTCAATGTATTGTATCTCACTCTCGGCGCTCTGCGCTGGGTCGATCCGAACGACAGGAAGAACACCCGCCGCGCCCCGCTGCTGCTGATCCCCGTCGCTCTGGAGCGCGGGACGGCGGGCGAGCGTTTCCGGCTGAGGGCGCGGCCCGAGGATTTCGCGGCGAACCTGTCGCTCGAGAACTTCCTGGACCGGCTGCATGGCATCCGCCTGCCCGAGGTGGAGCCGAGCGAAGGCTTCGATCTTTCGGCATATCTCGAAAGCGTCGAAACAGCCGTTGAAGGGAAGGACGGATGGGGCGTCGAGCGCGATGTCATCGTGCTGAGCTTCTTTTCCTTTGCCAAGTTCATGATGTATCGCGGCCTCGATCCGGCCAACTGGCCCGCGGACGCCCCTTTGACCGGGCGTCCTCTGCTCAAGGGCCTTCTCGCAGATGGCTTCGAGCGCGGAGAACCGCTGGTTCCGGACGATGTGCCGATCGACCCGATCATTTCACCGGCCGAGATGCACCACATTCTCGACAGCGACAGTTCGCAGACGCTCGCCGTCCACGAGGTGCGCCGGGGGCGCAACCTGGTCATTCAGGGCCCGCCGGGAACCGGAAAGAGCCAGACGATTGCCAATCTGCGTGGTAAAGGGGATAGGGGCGGTCGCCGTTGCTGAAAACGGCGTCGAGGACGAGATGGGACATGAAGGATGGCGCGCCCTCGGCGCGGTCGCGCGCCTCCGCGGCAGGCGACATGGTGACCGACCGGGATCTTATCTCGGGCTCTTACGTAGGCGGCCGTTGTCGGCGTGCTGCCGTTGATGCTGGCGATTGTGTTCGAGCATTGCGTCAATGCCGAGCCAACTCCTCAGTCACAGTCACGGCCGAGAACGCGACCTTGTCGACATCGATCCTGACTCGGCGACCTTCCTGCCGCCGGTCGCGCATCCCGAAAAGATCGTCTGCGTCGGCCTGAACTATACCGATCATTCGGCCGAAAGCGGCTTCGAGCAGCCGGCGTATCCGACCCTGTTCGGGCGCTTCAACTCCAGCCTCATCGGCCACGGCGCGCCGATCCTGCGCCCCCATGTTTCCGAGCAGCTCGACTATGAAGGCGAGCTTGTCGCCGTGATCGGCAAGTCGGCCCGCGACGTCAGCGAGGCAGAGGCGCTGAACCATGTCGCCGGCTACTCGATCTTCAACGACGGCTCGATCCGAGACTATCAGTTCAAGTCGCCGCAATGGACGGCGGGCAAGAACTTCGACAACACCGGCGCCTTCGGCCCGTATTTCGTGACCGCCGACGCGCTGCCTGAAGGCTGCAAGGGGCTGAAGCTCGTCACCCGCCTGAACGGCGAGACGGTGCAGAGCGCGATGATCGACGACATGGTGTTCTCGGTCGCGCAGATCGTCTCGATCTGCTCGCAGTTCATGACGCTGGAACCCGGCGACGTGATCGTGACCGGCACGCCCTCAGGCGTGGGCCTGGCGCGAAAGCCGCAGTTGTTCATGAAGGATGGCGACGTCTGCGAGGTCGAGATCGACCAGCTTGGCGTCCTGTCCAACCCGATCCGCGACCGCGCGCGTCCGGCGCTGGCGAAATCGGCCTGACATCCATCTCGGGGAGGAAGCGATGACTGCGATTACCGGAAAAGTGGGCGTCACCAAGCGTCCCGGCGAACTCGGCATCCACTCGATGGACACCTTCAACATGATGGTGCCCGACCTGAAGGTGGCCGAGGATTTCTACCGCTCCTTCGGGCTGGATGTGCGCGAGGAAGGGCAGGGGCTGGGGATCTACACCTTCGGCTCGTCCCACCGCTGGGCCAGCCTTGCCGAGGGTCCGCGCAAGAAGCTCAACCACCTGAGCTTCGCGGTGTTCGAGGAGGATTTCGAGCCGATCCGCAAGCGCATCGAGCGGAACGGCGTGCGCATCATGGATGCCCCGCGCGGCTATTGCTACGACTCGAACGGCTTCTGGTTCCAGGACCCGTTCGGGATGAACATCGAGATCAAGATCGCCGAGAAGTCCTCGCCAAACGAAAAGATGGACTTCACCACGCAGTCCTGTCCGCCTGGGCAGATGGGCTCGGTCTCCCGAACGAAGGCGCTGAAGGTGCAGCCCAGGCGGCTGGCGCATATTCTGGCGTTCACGCCGTCGGTGCCCGAGTCGATCGAGTTCTATTCCCGCAACCTGGGCCTGCGTCTGTCGGACCGGCAGGGTGACGGGATCTGCTTCATGCACGGTATCCACGGTTCGGACCACCACCTGATCGCCTTCGCCAAATCATCTGCGCCGGGTCTGCACCACTGCTCGTGGGACGTCGGCGGCGTCAATGAAATTGGCCTTGGCGCCTCGCAGATGGCCGACAAGGGCTATCAGAAGGGCTGGGGGCTCGGCCGGCACGTGCTGGGGTCGAACTACTTCCACTACGTCAAGGACCCGTGGGGCAGCTATTCCGAGTACTCGGCCGACATCGACTATATCCCGGCCGATCAGGACTGGAACGCGGGCGACTATCCGCCGGAGGACGGGATTTATCTCTGGGGCCCCGAGATCCCGCAGGATTTCGTCTTCAACTATGAGGCGGCAGACGCCGACCGGGTCACACCGGGCGCGGTTGCGGGCGCCGTCTGACCGACGGCGCGCGGCAAAAGGGGACAGCGCGGGAGGGCATAACCCTTTCGGCACCACTCCCTTCGCCCTGTTGCGAAAACCACGGGTTGAGAAGGCAATGCCGGCCTGAGCGCGAGCCGCGATAACGGTCAAGGGCAGCGCAAGTGTCCAGGTCGCGTCGGACCGGAAGCGGCTGCCCCCGGACAGCCCCGTGCTTTCCTTTCAGCAATCCATCGCGTGCGGGTCCACATTTAACGGCGCTGAATGCAACGGCAATGCTGCGGTAACGGGCGCCGCAACGGCCCGCCTGTCAGCGGTGAGCGTCAGGTTTGTTTGACGGCACCGCCAGCGTGGGCAACATGAGCATGGTCAATCCCAATTCGCCGATGGCAGAAGAGATCGCGTGAAGCTGAACCAGATCAGGGATATCATCGCGACAGCCGACGCCGGCAGCTTGCGGGCTGCCGCGCGGCATCTGGGGGTCACGCAGCCTGCCATCACCCGCAGCATCCGGGAGCTGGAGCAGGAGTTGGGCGTGCCCCTGTTCGAGCGCCACCAGTTCGGCATGCAGCCCACCGCCATGGGCCAAGTGATGCTGAGGCGTGCCCGCGCCATCCAGGAAGAGTTGCGCCGCGCCCGCGAGGAAATCGGGCAGTTGAAGGGCGAAATGACCGGCGACGTGCGCGTGGCCATGTCGGCGATTGCGACATTCGCGCTGATGCCGCAGGCAGTCCGGGCGTTTCGGAACGCGCATCCCCGTGCAGTGCTGAAATTCGTCGAAAGCTTCTATCAGCCCATCGAGGTCCAGCTGCTGAACGGCGAGATCGACTTCTTTGTCGGTCCATTCGCCGATCCGGGCCGGGGCAGCCGCGTCACCTCGGAAACCCTGTTCCAGAACCGACGCATCGTGATCGCGCGCAAGGGGCATCCGCTGGCAGGCGCCGCCTCGATCCGGCAGCTGACTGGGGCGGAATGGGTCAAGCAGGCTCTGCACGACCGCGAAAGCGAGGGCGATTTCGACCGCCCGTTCATCCAGCACGGGCTGCCTCAGCCGAAAGTGGTGATGCACACGACCTCGGCCACGGCCACGCTTCTGGCCGTGGCCAACAGTGACCTGCTGACCTCGGTGCCCCGGCAGATACTGACCGCGCCGATTTCGGCCGACCTGTTCGATGTCATTCTCGTGCGCGAGGATATCGCTGCCGCACCCATCTGCCTCGTGCGACGGATCGACCTGTCGCTTACCCCGCTGGCGGAATACCTGTTCGACCTGTTCCGCCGCGCGGGACTGCGATACGGCCGCGCGGCGGAGGAGGGTGCTGCAACCTGACGGACCCTCTCAGGCGGCGGCCACTGCACGGCGGCCGAGCAGCCGTTCCAGCACGTCGCGCGATGGCGCGCGATCGCCGCGCCAGGCCACGTGTTGATCGGGCCGGATCAGCACCAGCGGCGCCTGATAAAGCCCAGCCAGCCGGTCGTCCTGCGGCGCCAGGACCGTCAGCGGAATGTCTTCCGCCTCGATGGCCGAACGCGCCGCGTCGATCTGCGCCGGATCGGCGTCACGCGTCACCAGCAGCGTGAACCCTGCCCCGAAATGGTCGTAAAGCGACGATCCGTCGGCCAGCCAGCAATGCGGCGCGATGCAGCCCGGTGTCGCCGAGGGGGTGTAATCCAGCGAAGGCCGCCAATCCTTTTGCGTGCCATCATCCGCAATCGCGGGCGAATCGCGGTAACAATACCCAAGCACCACGCCGCGGGCATAGAATTCGGCCGCCTTGTGGCGGCGCACCATTTCGGCCGCCTCGACGCGCGCCGCCTCTCCCTCGGGCGTATCGTCCTCGAGATGCGGCAGGATCAGCTGGTTTGCAAGAATGGTATGGTTCGCCTCGGCGGCGTCCAGAACCAGTTGCGCCGTTTGACGGCGTTCCACCTCATAGCTGTCCAGCAGCGAAGGGCCCGCCCAGCCCAGCAGCACGGCAGCCAGCTTCCAGCCCAGATCAACCGCATCGCCCACGCCCAGAAGCATTCCGAAGCCGCCGAAGGGTGGGGGCAGATGCCCGGCATCACCTATCATGAACGCCCGGTCGCGCCTGAAACGGTCGGCCAGAAGCTTGCTGGCGACCCATTCGTCCGAACTCAGCACCTCGATCTCGGTGTCGATTCCGGTTGATGTCCGAATCATCTCCTCGGCCTCGGCGGGCGTTGGCTTTTGCGCCGATCCGATGGCGGTGGGCATGAAGAACCACAGGTCGCCCTGGTCCATCGGCCCGATCAGGCTGGGCATGTCGGGGTTGATCTGCCAGAACATGATGCCATCGCCATGCGGATGCGCCTTGGCCAGACCGGCGCGCGGAAGATGATGTTGAGGTTGCGCGACAGCCCGTAGGTGCCTTCCATCTTCGCGCCGATCGCCTCGCGCACGGCGCTGCCGGACCCATCGGCCCCGACCAGGTAATCGGCCGCAAGCGTCCAGTCGCTGCCGCTTTCGGCGTCGCGGACGCTGACCGTCACGCCGTCAGGTCCGGGCTGATAGCCGGTGAAGGTCTGGCCGTACAGGATCTCAACCCCCGGCAGGCTCAGCGCGTGGTCGATCAGCACCCGTTCCAGCTTGTATTGCGGGATCCACTGGCCGTGTTCCGAGAAATGCTCGTTCCGTTCGGCCTTGCAGTCCAGCGCATGTTCGAACCGGTGCAGCAGGTGCCCGCCCAGCCGCGTCACAAAGGTCACATGGCTGGGATAATCAACCCCAGTTCGGGATGGTCGAGGCGGTCAGATGGCTCGTGCCGTCCTGATGCTGCAATCCCTCGCCCGACAGGGTCGTGCGCCCCGCGGTGGCGCCCAGAAGAAAGCCGCGCGCACGCTGATCGGCGGCAGCCCAGATCAGATCGCCGACCCGCTGGAAGCCGAACATCGAGTAATAGATGTAGAAGGGCAGCGTCGGGGTGTCATGCACGCTATAGGAGGTGGCGGCAGCCGCCCAGCTCGAGATTGCGCCCGCCTCGGTGATGCCTTCCTCCAGAAGCTGGCCGTTCGCCGCTTCCTTGTAGAACATCATCGACCCGGCGTCCTCGGGCTCATAGAGTTGCCCCTTCGGGGAATAGATGCCGACCTGCCGGAACAGGTTGTCCATGCCGAAGGTGCGCGCCTCGTCAGCCACGATTGGCACGATCCGCGGCCCGAAGGTCTTGTCCTTCAGCAGTCCCCCCATCATCCGCATCGCGGCCATGGTGGTGGACATCTCCTTGCCGTCGGCCTCGATGGCAAACTTGCCGTAGGTGGAAAGTTCCGGCGGTGCCGTGCGCTTGTCATCAGAGATGCCTGCCTGCCGCTTGGGGAGCCTGCCGCCCAAGCTCGCGCGCCGTTCGCGCAGATAGGTCATCTCGGGGCTGTCGTCGGCGGGCTTGTAAAACTTCAGCCCTTCAAGATCGCCCTCGGCCAAAGGCAGGTTGAACCGGTCGCGGAAGGCGACCAACGCCTCCATGTCCAGCTTCTTGGACTGATGCGCGGTCATCCGGCTTTCGCCGGCATTGCCCATTCCGTAGCCCTTCTTGGTCTTTGCCAGAATGACCGTTGGACGGCCCTTGTGAGCCTTGGCAGCGGCGAATGCGGCATGGAGCTTGCGGAAATCATGGCCGCCGCGCTTCAGCGCGTGGATTTCCGCGTCCGTCAGGTGGGCGACCAGATCGCGGGTTGCCGGATCGGCGTCGAAGAACCTTGCGCGGTTGTAGTCGCCGTCCTTGCTGCCCAGATTCTGATACTGGCCGTCCACGGTGTCGGCAAAGCGGCGCAGCAGGGCCAGATCCTTGTCACGGGCGAAAAGCCCGTCCCATTCCGACCCCCACAGCACCTTGATGACGTTCCAGCCGGCGCCGATGAACAGGCTTTCCAGTTCCTGAATGATCTGACCGTTGCCGCGCACTGGCCCGTCCAGCCGCTGCAGGTTGCAGTTGACGATGAAGGTCAGGTTGTCGAGGTTCTCGCGTGCCGCCAGCGTTAGCCCTGCAATCGATTCCGGCTCGTCCATCTCGCCATCGCCGAACACGCCCCAGACATGGCGCCCGGCCGTGTCGGCCAACCCGCGCCCTTCCAGATAGCGCATGCATCGCGCCTGGTAGACCGCGCTGATCGGCCCGTGGCCCATCGAGCCGGTCGGAAATTGCCAGAAATCCGGCATGAGCCAAGGGTGCGGATAGGAGCACAGGCCATTGCCGCCGACCTCCTGACGATAGTTGGCAAGCTGCTCCTCGCTCAAACGGCCTTCCAGAAAGGCGCGGGCATAGACGCCAGGGGCGGAATGGGGCTGGAAATAGACCAGATCGCCACCGAAGTCCTCGGTCTTCGCGCGGAAGAAATGGTTGAAGCCCATCTCGAAGATCTCGGCCGCGCTGGCATAGCTCGCGACATGGCCGCCCAGTGTTCATCTGAGCGGTGCTGCCGACACCAAGGCGGGCTACATGCAGGGCTTCCGCGAAAAATACAGCTTCCGCGATGTGAAACGGGACGATCTGAACATCCGGCTGTTCGGCGACGTCGCTGTGATGACCGGACCGCTGACACAACGGCTGATAGTGCGGGAAACCGGCGAGGTGATGGAGGTGCGTGCCTTCACGACCCAGGTCTGGCACCGCTCGGGCGAAGGTTGGGTGATGAACACCTGCCACAACGCACCCCTGAAGGTCTGAAGTGCTGGGCGGCTGATTCAGCCCGTCGCGCCTGCCCACAGCTTCAATGCCCTGTCCAGCCCGCCGGGATTCCGGCCGGTCGGGTCGCGCCACAGGACATGGCCATCGGGCCGAACCGCAACGGCGCCCCGATCTCCGATCCCCAGCAGATGGGCCGCCGAAGGGCCGAAATCATGGCCTTCGGCGCCGATCAGCCGGATGGTGAGAGGAACACCGGAATGCTGTTCCATCGCCAGGGCACCAGCGCCCGCAGGTTTCCCCGGCGCAGCCTGCGCCGCTCGGGGCGGACTGCCAGCCTTGCGGCATCGCCAGATGGTTTGGCGGCGATCGGGCGTATCGCGCGGTGGACGCCTCTCCCAGCCCTGTGGAAAGGCCTTTTGACCCTGCATCGAACGAGGCTGGAAACAGGTTCTCTTGTCATGCCATCAGTTTTCGTTGCTGGACGCTGATGCGCCATTCGGGCTCCTCTCGCAGGATATCGAGGGAGGATATGATGGACCGCAAGATCAACCGGACGATCGTGGCCGCAGCTGCGTCGGTTTTGGTCGCCGGCACGGGCCAGGCAGCCGATATCACGGTGATGGGCTATCGGGGCGGCGGCTTCGAGGAAAACTACGTGAAGGCAGTGGTCGAACCCTTCATGGCGGCGAACCCCGACATCAATGTCACGTTCTTCGGGGTGCAGAACGCGGCGACGGCCCTAGGCCAGATGCGGGCGCAGAAGGACAACCCCAGCGCCAACGCCGTCATCTATGACCTGTCGGTGGCCAAGATCGCCGCGACCGAAGGGCTGACCGAGACCTTGGATACGGCGGCGCTCGCCTCGTATGCCGACCTTCATGACATCGGCAAGGAGCTTGGCGGCGAAGCGATCCCGCTGACGTATGACACGCTCTCGCTGATCTATAACCCCGAGGCATTCCCCGAGGCGCCGACCAGTTGGAGTGCGCTCTGGGATCCGGTCCGCAAAGGCAAGGTCGTTGTTCCGGCTCAAGGCGGCGGCGACATCCAGGCGATCCTGCTCACCATCATCGCCAATCGCATCGCGGGCCAAGATGACTACAAGACAACGATCGAGCCGGGCGTCGAACTGTTGGCGACGCAACTGGCGCCCCTGATCCAGACCTGGGAACCCAAGCCTGACGCCTACAGCCTGGTCGCCGACGGCACCGCCGATGTGGCGATCGGCTACAATGCCCGCGCGCAGCACTTTTTCGACCAGACGGGCGGCCGGGTGCTGTCGGTGGCGCCGTCCGAGGGAACGGCCGCACAGATCAACGTCATCAGCGCGATCGCGGGCGCCCCGGAACCCGAGGCGACACAGCGCTTCATCGACTACGCGCTCAGCCCCGAGGCGCAGGCGGCCTTTTCGGAAGCGATGTTCTACGCGCCCACCAACAGCAAGGCAGAGCTGGACGAAGCGACCGCCGCCCGCATCCCCTATATGGATCCTGCCACGCGCGAGGGGCTGATCCATGTGGACTGGATGACCATCGGCGAAATGCGCGACAGCATCCTGGCACCGTGGAAGCGTCGGATCATTCCGGCGAGCCGCTGAACCAACGACGCGCCGCGGCACGACGTGTGCCGCGGCCCGCATGGTCGTCCCTACCTACAGGAAACACGATGCAGCAACCAGCCGAGAACAGGCAGACGACACCTGCCGCGCAGCCTGCCTTTCTGTCGCTTCGGGGCGTGACCAAGCGCTATCCCAACGGGTTTGTGGCGGTGGACGATCTGCACATCGACGTGCCCAAGGGAAGCCTTCTGGGGCTTCTGGGACCATCGGGCTGCGGCAAGACCACCACGCTGCGTATGGTGGCCGGGCTGGTCCCGATCGAAGAGGGGCATCTGGTCGTCGATGGACAGGAGCTGTCTGCCGCACCGCCGCACCGTCGCGATATCGGCCTTGTCTTCCAGAACTACGCCCTGTTCCCCCACATGACGGTCGGCGAGAACGTCGCCTTCGGTCTGGAGATGCGAGGCGTGCCCCGGTCGGAAATCCGTGCGCGCGTCGACGAGGCGCTGGAGATGGTCCGGCTGCCCGGCTATCGCGACCGCAAGCCGCGCGAGATGTCGGGCGGACAGCAGCAGCGTGTGTCGCTGGCGCGGGCGCTGGTGATCCGTCCTCGGCTGCTGCTGCTGGATGAGCCTCTCTCGAACCTGGATGCCAAGCTGCGCGACGAGATGCGGGTGGAAATCCGCGAGATTCAACAGCGCCTCGGGATCACCTCCGTCTTCGTCACCCACGATCAGGTCGAGGCCCTGACCATGTGCGACGTCGTCGGCGTCATGAACAAGGGGCGGCTGGCGCAGCTCGGCTCGCCCGACGACATTTACGAGCGTCCGGCCTCGATGTTCGTGGCCGAGTTCGTCGGGCGGATCAACAAGCTGCCCTGCGAGATCGTCGCGGGGGATCGGGTCAGGCTGGCGGGGACGGTCTGTCGCAGCGCAGCGCATGACCTGCCGGAAGGCCGGGGCATCGCCGCCATCCGCCCCCATCGCATCCATCTGACCGCCGCGCGCGACCCGAATCTGGTCGGCAACTCGACGAATGCGGTCAAGGGGATCGTGCGCACTGTCACCTATATCGGCGACATCGTTCAGTATGACGTGGAAATCGCCGAAGGCGTGCTGCTCAAGATCGAACAGCACACGCAAGGCAGCGGCCTGCACCACAATACGGGCGACGAAGTCCTGTGCGAGTGGGCGCCCCGCGACATGCTGATCTTCGGGCGGGACGACGCATGAGCGCGACCCAACCCACTGTCGCGACCGGAAAGCGCGTTCCGACCGGCCTGCTGATCGCAGCACTGCTGCTGCCGCTGGCCCTCATCAACCTGGTGAGCTTCATCATTCCGGTGGTCCGGCTGACCTCGATCTCGTTCATCCAAAGCACGGGTGGCGGGGTTCTGACCGACAACTGGACGCTGGAAAACTATATCGGCTTCTTCACCGACCCCTTCAGCCTCGAACTGATATGGAATTCGGTCGTGATGTCGCTGGTGGTGACGGTCGGCACGCTGATCTGTTCCTATCCCATCGCCCTTTTCCTGCATCGCGTGTCGCCGAGGTGGCGCAACATCCTGTTCGTCATGACGATCTCGCCGCTGCTGGTCAGCGCGGTTGTCCGCACCTATGGCTGGATGGTCCTGATGGGGGACCGCGGCGTCATCAACGGTCTGTTGATGAATGCAGGCATCATCGACAGCCCGTTGCGGCTCGTCAACAATACGCTCGGTGTCTATATCGGGCTGATCGAAATCCTGATCCCCTACATGGCGCTGTCCCTGATTGCGGGTTTCGGCCGGCTCGAGCGCAGCTACGAGGAGGCGGCCGCCTCGCTTGGCGCCAGTTCTTTCACGCGTTTCCGCCGGGTGATCTTTCCGCTGACCCTTCCCGGCGTCGCGCTTGGCTGCCTGCTCTGCTTCGTGCTGGCGATCAGCAGCTTCGTCACACCCAAGCTGCTGGGAGGCGGGAGGGTCTTCCTGCTGGCGACCGAGATCTATGATCAGGCGGTGATCCAACTGGAATGGCCGAGCGCGGCGGCGACCTCGATCGTCGTGCTGGTGATCTTCGGCCTGGCACTGGCCGTCTATGGCCGCGTCTCGCGGCGCCTGGACTGAGGGAGGACGAGATGATCGGCCATATGAGCATTCCGTTCCGGCTGCTGGTGCTGGCGCTTTATATCTTTCTTCTGGCACCGCTGCTGATCGTGGTCCCGCTGTCGTTCAGCAACGACCAGTTCCTGACCTTCCCGCCAGAAAGCTGGGGGGTGAGATGGTATGTCGCCATGTTCCAGCACCGGGACTTCGTGAAGGCGCTTGGCATCAGCGTGACTCTGGCGACCGTGGTCACGCTCATCAGTCTCGCAGCAGGTATTCCGGCCGCCTATGCGCTGAAGCGGTTCGAGTTCCGCGGCCGCGAGGCGCTGGCGGCGCTGTTCACCGCCCCGCTGTTGCTGCCGTCCATCGTGCTTGGCCTTGCGGTGCTGCTGGTGTTCGTCCGGTGGCGGCTGCTGGGCACCTGGACCGGGCTGACGCTCGCGCATCTGCTGGTGACCACGCCCTATGTCATCCGCATCATGATGACCTCGTTCTCGACGCTGCCGCCGTCGGTGGAAGAGGCGGCGACGATGCTGGGCGCCTCGCCGCTGACGGTGTTCCGCCGCATCACCCTGCCGCTGATGATGCCGGGCCTGGTGGCCAGCGCGGCGCTGTCGTTCCTCATGTCGTTCGACGAGGTGGTGATCTCGCTTTTCGTCACCGGCCCGCGCCTGCGGACCCTGCCGGTCGAGATCTTCGATTACGTCGAAAGCCGCACCGATCCGATGGCTGCGGCCGTGTCGGTCGCGATCATCGCCGTCACCCTGGCCTTCATCATCGTGATCGAGCGCACCCTCGGGCTGTCGCGAACGGTCGGAAAATCCGAGTAAGGGAATAGCGAGATGACCATTGAACCCACCGAAAAGCTGGCGCTGTGGATGTCGCAGCCGCATTTCGGCTTTCTTGAGATTGCCCATGTCTCCGGCGCGCGGCACCTTGTGGTGGAGCTGGAGCACGGCACCTTCGACCTGTCCACGCTGGACCAGTTCCTTGCCTTTGCCCGCGCGCTCGGCTTCGAGCCGCTGTGCAAGGTGCTTGCCCCCACGACCGAGGCGATCCAGCAGGCGCTGGATTTCGGGGCGCACGGCGTTATCATCCCGCATATCCTGGGCGCCGAACATGCCGCCGAGGTGACGCGAGGGGCGAAATACCCGCCGGTGGGCGTGCGCTCCTATGCTGGCGGACGGGCCTTCGATTACGCCCGACCCGACAGCTCCGTCTTTGATCGAATGAACCGCGAGCGCCCCTGCTACGCGATGATCGAGACCGCCGAGAGCCTTGCCGAGGTCGAGGCCATCGCGGCGCTGGACACAGTGGACGGACTGTTCCCCGGCCCTTCTGATCTGGCGCTCGCCTGCGGACGCGGCGCCTACGCCTTCAACGATGCGGATCGGGTCGATCTGCGCCGGATCGCGGCCGCCGCGCGCGATGCTGGCAAGCCCTGGATCATGCCCGCCTGGACCCCGGCCGAGCGCGCTTTCGCCCGCGAGGAAGGTGCCGACATGCTGATCGTCGCCACGCAGATCATGACGCTTCGCGCCGGGATTTCCGCGATGCTGAACGCCGCCAAGGCAGATTGAAAAGAAATGCAGAAAGGATGTCACTGATGAAAATCTCGTTGATCCAGACCAACCCGCAGCAGGATCGCGCCCGCAACCTGGAAACCGCCAGGAAGCTGATGGAGCAGGCGTTCGCGTCCGACGCGCCCGATCTTGTCGTGCTGCCCGAGTATTTCGAACTGCTGGGCACCACGGTTCAGGAAAAGATGGAACTCGCCCAGCCGCACGGCGGCGACGCCTATCGCATGGCACAGGACTTCGCCCGCGAGCACAAGGTCCATGTCCATGCCGGCACGATCATGGAAAAGGTCGAGGGCGAGAACCGGATCTATAACACCAGCTTCGTCTTTGACCGCGCCGGGAATGAGGTCGCGGCTTATCGCAAGATCCACATGTTCGATATCACCTCGCCTGACGGGCAGGCCTACAAGGAATCCGCGACCATCAAACCGGGCGAGGATATCGTGACCTATGACGTCGACGGTATGACGGTCGGCTGCGCGATCTGCTACGACATCCGCTTTGCGGAGCTGTTCCTCGAACTGGAAAAGCGCGGCTGCCAGATGATCGTGCTGCCCGCCGCCTTCACGCTGCAGACCGGCAAGGATCACTGGGAGGTGCTGGCCCGCGCTCGCGCGATCGAGACCCAGACCTATTTCGTCGCCTGCGGAACGACCGGCCAGACCGTCTCCGAAGGCGTGGTGCGCGCCACCTATGGTCATTCGCTGGTCTGCGATCCGTGGGGCCATGTGGTCGCGCGCGCCTCGGATGGGCCGCGCTGGGTGACGGCTCGCGTCGACCCGGCGCAACTTTCGCGGGTGCGTAATCTCATTCCGGTGCGCGAGCATCGCCGTCTGGCCTGCGGCTGAGGGCAGGCGCGATGTATGTTGTGCGTGATATGCCCGAACAGGTGCGGGCTGACGATCTGGCGCTGCTGGCCGATGTGGAAACCGCAACGGTCGGCCACTGGCGACTGTGGGGCTTTATGGATCGCCGCATCCAGCCGCTGTTGCCGGGGCGCCGCATCGTCGGCACCGCAGTGACGCTGGCGATCTCTGGGTCGGATTCGACGCTTCTGCATCATGCAGCCGGGCTGCTGAGACCCGGCGACGTGCTGTGTGTCGATCGGCTGGGGGATGACCGTCATGCCTGCTGGGGCGGGGGGGTGACCGTCGCGGCCAAGGCGTCGGGCGCGGCGGGGGGGATCGTGGACGGCCCCTGCACCGACCTGTCCGAGATCCGGGATTCCGACTTCCCGATGTGGGCGCGTGGATTGTCGCCCATCACGACACGGATCTATGATCTGGGTGGCGGGATGAACATTCCGATTTCCTGCGGCGGGGCGGTGGTCATGCCAGGGGATGCGATCCTTGCCGATGAAAGCGGCGTTCTGGTCCTGCCCCGTGCAGAGGTCCGCGAGGTCGCCGGGCGCGCCCTGTCGATTCAGGCTGCGGGCAAGAAACGCGAGGCGCAGGTGCGCGATCGCGAGGTGAAGCTGGGCGAGGTGTCGGGCGCCTCGGCCAAGGTTCTGGCCAAGCTCGCGGGTTGAGGCGATAACTGCGGATGCAGGATTTGCGACGGTATCGACATGAACATCCGCTTTCTCGAAACCGTCGTGAACCTGGCCGAACTGCGCAACTTCAGGATGACGGCCGAGCGGATGAACATCACGCCGGCCGCCATCTCGAACCGAATTGCCGCGATCGAGCAGGAACTGGCCATTCGCCTCTTTGACCGCGATGCGCGTGAGGTATCGCTCACCCGAGACGGCGAGGTGTTCCTGCGCGAGGCGCGCAAGATCGTGCTGGCCTGGCACCGGCTTACTGCCGAACTGTCGCCGGTCACGCCGACAGAAGGCACCATCCGCATCGGGGTTCTGCCCACTTTCGCTTTGACGGTCCTGCCCGACATGGTCAATGCGATCCGCGACCGGTTTCCCCGGGTGCAGGTGTCGATCGCGACGGAAAGCTCGTGGGTGCTGCAACAGAAGCTGGACCGGCGCGAGCTGGACATCATTCTGGGCTTTGCCCCGGCCGAGCCGCAAAACCTGCGGGTTCAGCCACTGTGCCGCTTCGGGATGTTCTGGGTGGCGGCCGCGGATTATCCGGGCTGCGCCGGACGCATTGAGTCGGCCGAATTGCTGGACCATTCGCTCATTTCGTATGAACCCGCCAGTCCGACCCACCAGCGCATTGTGGAGTATCTGGGCACGCCCGCCGGGGACGTTAACGTTCATCATTCGAACACCCTGACCACCACCATCGGCATGGTCGAAGGCCGGATTGGAATCGCGGTCCTGCCGCCCGTCGCTATTCAGGAACAGCTGCGCGACGGACGCCTGCAGGTCCTGGATGTCTATCCGCGTTTTCCGCCGCTGGAGTATTTTGTAATCTGGCCCAATCCCTCGCTCTCGACGCTGCCAAGGATCATCGCCCAACTGGCGCAAAAGACATTGACGGCGTTTTGCGCGGGCTTTGACGACTCCCTGGCTTGGAGCCTTGGAGAGAATGCGAGCGAAGATTACAGCTGAGGAAGAGAGTTTCCTGCCGCGAGGATCGGGAACGATCAGCGCCTTCGCCACGGGGCCGCGCGGCAGGTGTCGGGGCGGCGGCCGCCGCCCGCATCGCCGTTGGTCGCGGCCTGCATGATCGCCGTCAGCGCCCCTCCATGAAGAACCGCGTCATTTCGGCCGAGGCGTCCGGCCCCGACGGGTCCGTGTGGCTGCCCGAGGGATCGCCGCCGGACCACGCATGGCCGAGACCATCCACTGTCCACTGCTCGACCATCGCCCGGCCGTCGGCCGCGCGGATCTGCCGCCGCTGATACGCGCGGCCGCCACCGTGCCCGCGTTCCGTGACGGCTGCGCCCGCGCCGATGTCCGCGCTTGCCGCGACAAGGGCGTCGGCATTGGCAGGATGGACTGTCGCGTCCGCGGTCCCGTGGAACACGATGGTGCGCACGCCGGGGGCCGCCCTTCCTGCCGGGGCGGCGGGTTCGCCGCGCATGGCCGCGAACGCCGAGACGACGTCATGGGCGGCCCCCGGCGGCAGGCCGGAATGGACCCCCACCGCCGCGAACAGCTCGGGATGCGCGCGGCCCAGGATGGCGGCCATCGCGCCCCCCGCGGAAAGCCCGGCCGCAAAGATGCGGCCATCGGGAACGCCGAACTCTGCCGCCACCTCGCGCGCGAGACCCGCCAGGATCGCAGGCTCGCCCGACGTTGCGGTCTGGTCCCCGGGCCGGAACCAGTTCCAGCAGGCCTGTGCGTTATGGGCGCGGGTCTGATGGGGATAGGCGACGATCAGCCCGTGCCGCTCGGCCTGCGCGTTCATGCCGGTGCCGCGCGCGAAATCGTCGGGGTTCTGGGTGCAGCCGTGCAGCATCAGAACCAGCCCCTGCGGCCCGTCGGGCAGATGCGCGGGCACATACAGCCGATAGTCGCGCTGGCCGTGCCGACCGGAATGGCTGCGGGTCTCATACCGCGCGCCTTCGGGGACCGGGGGCGGCGCGGCGGGGGCGGTGTCGGGCAGGCCCGGCATCGCGACCTTGTGGCGAAGCGCGCGCACCGCCTCGCCCAGACGCATCCGCAGCCGTGGGGGGGTGTCCGGCGACGTGGGCCGCACGCGGCCAGCGGCGGCGCGGGGCCGATCCTCGACGATCTCGGCATCCTCGATCAGCGCCGTATCGCGGCGGCGGGCAGGCGCGGGTGCAGGCGGGGATGCGCCCGGCGCAAGGACCGCCCGGATGGTGCGCGTGGCCCCGGCGGGATCGCCGGCGCGTGTCTGTTCCAGCGCCCGGCGCATCGCCGTCGCAAAGGATTGGTCCATCATGTCTCTCCTGTCAGCCGCGTCTCAGCGGGTTCGGTCCTTCAGGGCGGCCTTGACGGCGGCAGGCCCCTGCAATGCCCCCAGCACGGTGATCGAGCCGATCGCGGCGCGGGCGAGTTCGGGTGTGATGTCCGGGGCCAGCCGCGCCAGCCCCACGACCTTGATGTGCAGTTCGGTGCCGGCCGCCACCGCCGCCTCAAGCTGGGCGCGGGTCAGGTCGCGCAGGCCCAGTTCCAGCGTGTGCCGCTCGATGGCGCGACCCAAGGCGTCGCCCTGCGTCGCCAGCTGGTTGCGGATCGCGGTGCGGATGAAATCGCTGCGGTTCGAATAGAACCCCTCCTGCACCAGCAGGTCGATCCGGCCCAGATCCACATGCCCGAGGTTGATCGTGATCTTCTCGCTATCCGCAGGGACCGGGTCTCTCATCGAACATGCCTCTATTTGCCATCCATGTGGATGGTATATGGATGGTATTGGCGGGCTGTCAACAGGTGTGGCTACCCGACAGCCTCATCCTGACCGTATCGGCATCTTCCGCCTGCACCGCAGCGGCGGTCCCCGCCAATGCAGCGCCCATCCCCGGCCGCTCAGGCGTGCCGCGCCGGGAACCGGGCGCATCAGGCGGCGTTGCGCTGCACGCGTGATTGTCCCCGCGCGTCCCCGGAACAGGAGCTTTCCGATGCGCCTCTGGACCAGCCTTTGCCTTTCGACCGCGGTGGCGGCCGCCATGATGTCGCCCGCCG
Organism: Paracoccus luteus; assembly: GCF_004522155.1. GTDB lineage: Bacteria > Pseudomonadota > Alphaproteobacteria > Rhodobacterales > Rhodobacteraceae > Paracoccus > Paracoccus luteus. The sequence continues at coordinate 40,253 of NZ_SDEA01000006.1, forward strand.
CCGCCCAGTCCCCCCAGGACGTGACCCCCGCCGAGTTCCCGTTCCAGAAGTCGGTTCTGGTGCAGGGCCTCGGCAATCCCTTCCAGGTGCGCGTCGGTCCCGACGGCTGGCTGTGGGTGACCGAGCGCACCGCCGGCCGGCTGAGCCGCGTCAACCCCGAGAACGGCAGCGTGCAGAGCGCATACGAGTTCCAGCTGCCCGAGATCACCAGCGGCGCCCAGACCGGCGTCATGGGATTTGCGTTCCACCCCGACTTCGGCAGCACCCGCAGGTCTTCGTCTATCTCACTTATCGGGACGACGCGCGCACCGATCGGACGCGACCCGACGAGGCGGACCCCTATCACCGCATGTTCAACAAGGTCGTGCGGCTTGATCATGACGCGGCCAGCGGCAGATTGTCGAACCCGACCGACGTGCTGACCGGCATTCCGGCGAACAACGACCACAACTCGGGCCGGATGGAGGTCGGGCCGGACGGCATGATCTATCTGACCGTCGGCGACATGGGCCACAACCAGCTGGCGAACTGGTGCCGCCCGATCGAGTCCCAGACCCTGCCCACCGCCGAACAACTGGGGTCCGAGGATTACTTTGCCTATCAGGGCAAGGTGCTGCGCCTGAACCTTGACGGCAGCATCCCCGAGGACAACCCGGAAATCGAGGGCGTGCGCAGCCACATCTTCAGCTATGGCCACCGCAACCCGCAGGGCATCGCCTTCGCGCCCGACGGCACCCTTTACGCCAACGAGCACGGGCCGGATTCCGACGACGAGATCAACCTGATCCGCGCTGGCGGCAATTATGGATGGCCGCATGTCGCGGGGCAGCAGGACGACAATTTCTATCTTTATGCGCAATGGTCCGAGGCGTCCGAGCCGTGCGAGCAGCTGGAATGGATCGGCCCCTCGCAGGGCGCACCTGACAGCGTGCCGCAGCAGAAGGAAAGCGAATGGCAGGCGCCGGACAATTACGTCGCCCCCATCGCCACCATGTTCACCATCAGCGAGCCGATACCCGGCTGCGAGGATTTCGGCTATTTCTGCCGCCCCAGCGTCGGACCGTCGTCGATTGCCTGGTATGACGGCGAGGTGCCCGAATTGCGGGGACGGCTGCTCAGCACCGCGCTGAAGCACGGATCGATCTATGCCTTCGATCCGGCGGCGGGCGAGGGGGCGGGGTTCACCCGGTATTACCTGGGCCAGAACCGCCTGCGCGACATCGAGATCGCGGACGGCGGCCGCACGATCTATCTGCTGACCGACTCGCAGGGCGGGGTGCAGACGCCCGAGGGCGAGGGGGGCCGGGGGGCTGGAAAACCCCGGCGCGATCCTCGTCTATACGGCCGGCGGCGGCAGCGCAGCGCCAACCACGGAACGGGACGCGGCGCCCGGCGACACGGCTGACGGTGACGCGGCGGCGGCGGATCATGCCGGCGATCAGCCCGTCTCGGACCAGGAGGCCGCCGAGCAGGAGGCCGAGGGTGGCGACGCCCCGGCCAGCGAGCCGACCGCGCCGGACAGCGCCGGCGGGACGGAGCAGCCGGCCGGGAACTGACGCAGGCCGATCGGGCGGGCTGTTGCCCGCCGATCGGCACGGCGCAAGCAGCCCGCAGGGCACGCCGCGACGTCCCGCGTTTGATGCAGGATATGTGCCTTCAAGACGGGCCGAAGGTGGTCGGGGCACATTCCATCCAAAAAATCGCGGGCTGGATGCGGGTTGTCTTTCCTTCCAGAAAAATGGCGGCCTAAGTGAATGGAATGGCGGCATCGCGTCACAGACAGGATTTCATGTCTTCCCATCTGCTGGACTGGCCGGGAAAAAGCGCGCGGGATGGCGGGCCAGAGCATCCTGCCCTTTATCACATGCTCGACGTGGCCGCCGTTGCCGAGCAGTTGCTGCGCCCCAGTCCTTTACCCGCCGAATGGAAGGCGGCCTTTGTTCTTCTGATTGCCCTCCATGACCTGGGCAAGATCGGGGCGGGCTTCCGCGCGATGATCCGCGAGGGTAAGCCGCAGGCCGCGCGGCACTGGGAACTGACCGAAGCCTGGCTGCTGGGCGATGAGGTGCTGGAAAACCGCCTAGCGGTAGCCCTGCCGCAGATCGTAACGGAACTGTTCCCCGCATGCGCGGGGATGAACCGTGCCCCCGTGTTACTGGTCGGGGGGCTGGGTCTGTTCCCCGCACGCGCGGGGATGAACCAAGGGGTTCATATCAGTAGTTGGAATTTCCTTTATGGATGTTCCTTGCGCAAGAGACGTGACGTTATTCCGATTACCCCGCAGGCAATGTATTCAAGGTGAACTTCCGTTGGCAATGGTGGTGAAGTCCTGACTGGCGCAGGGAGATTTCTTAGTGGTGTTGATTTTGCGAACCCCAGCTCGCGATGCAATTAGAATAGTTTCATCATGGATCATGGTGGTTGCAGATACAGTCACTGCATCGTCTGTAATTCGCCCAGTAATGGACGGCTCAGTTGCAGTGTGCTCGGAAACATCAGGCTGGGGATCAAAGGAATCGATCCAGGCCTAGTTGCTGTGACCAGTATCCGGGGTGCCGCTACCATAGAATACACCTAAGAACATTGACCGCACGTAGGCCGTGGTTCGACTTGGAATCAGTTATCAGAAGAAACTGCTGCAGCATCGTCTAACTTCCAGACTTGGACCCGCTCTTCTCTCTGGATGGCCCGTTGGCCGTCAAGGCTCGCAACAATCTGGCGAAAGCCATCGAAGATGAAGGCAGGATCAAAGGGTTGATCGGTTCCATGAAGCTCGCCTTCGCACGCCTTATTGAGCCAGCCGAGGATACGGCTTATAAGCCGAGCGGCCGTGTAGCTTGAGCGAACATCCTGCCACGGTCGGTCATCGATGCAGATTGCGGCCGACCAGCGCCGGCCCTAGAAATCTGATGGGGAGTGTCTGGGAAGTCGTCTCTCAGAACGAATACGATTCAATCTTGCGGTGTGAGTGGCGAGGGCAGGTCCGGACGGCGCGCACGAGCCACAGCAGCCGACCCTTGCGGCTCGCGGCGGGGGGCCAGCGCATCGTCCTCAAGAAGGCATTCCGCCTACAAGGCCGTCGATTCACCGCGGGCGAACTCGGCCGAAAAGGCTGCGCCCCGCAGGTCGTATTTGCGCCATTCCGCGGAGTGGATCGCGTTCCGGCGCAGGTGCGGAAAATCTGCAGCGGTGACCTCGCAGAGCCGGCTGAGCGCCTCGTCGGTCCCCTTCAGGATCTCATTAAGCGGAAGCTCGATGTCGTTGAGGAAGGGCACGATCTGCTCGCCGGTGTGGACAGCCGCCAGCCTGGTCGCCCAAGACATGACCTTCATTCAGCTGAATGGGAAAGCGGCAGCCGTAGGTGCGCCGGTAGCTTTCCGAAGATCGACCGCCAGAGGGAGGGTATTCTGATGCCGTTTGCTCAAGGACCGACCGGTGAAATCTTTTGCCGAGCGAAAGGAAGCACTATGCCCGGCAAAAGAGCTTTATCCGCTGCCGGGACACCCCCCCCATCCTACCCGCACTTGCTGTGGCCGCAGGTCGGGCAGGTCATGCAGCCCTCGACCATCCGCATTCCGGGCGCGCCGCAGGCGGGGCAGCTGGGGCCGCGGGGGCGGTCGGCAGCGGCTTCGGCCGTGGGGTCGGATTTCAGGCCGGCGCCCTCGGCGGCAAGAAAGCCGATGGCGACCATGTGGCGTTCGATGACGCCGCCGATCGCGGCCAGGATCGAGGGGACATAGCGCCCCTCCATCCACGCGCCGCCGCGTGGGTCGAAGACGGCCTTCAGCTCCTCGACGACGAAGCTGACGTCGCCGCCGCGCCGGAACACGGCCGAGATCATCCGCGTCAGCGCCACGGTCCAGGCGTAGTGCTCCATGTTCTTGGAATTGATGAACACCTCGAACGGGCGGCGCTGGCCCGCGTCCACGATGTCGTTCAGCGTGATATAGATCGCGTGTTCGCTGCCCGGAAACTTCAGCTTGTAGGTCGCGCCCTCCAGCGCCTGCGGGCGGTCCATCGGCGCGTCAAGATAGGCGGGGGCGGGCGCGGGGGCCGTGTCGGCGGGCTTGTCCGCCGCGACCGACAGCACCGATCCGGTGACGTCGTTGGGGCGATAGGTGGTGCAGCCCTTGCAGCCCTGGTCCCAGGCGGCAAGGTAGACGCCCTTGAAATCCTCGAAGGAAATATCCTCGGGGCAGTTGATCGTCTTGGAGATCGAGCTGTCCACCCAGCGCTGCGCGGCGGCCTGCATGGCGACATGATCCAGCGGCGACAGGGTCTGCGCGTCCACGAAATGGCCGGGCATGGGCGCGTCGCCCATCCGTTCGCGCCACAGGGCGACGGCGTAATCGACGACCTCTTCCTCGGTCCTCGTGCCGTCCTTTTGCAGCACCTTGCGGGTATAGGCGTGGGCGAACACCGGCTCGATCCCGGAACTGACGTTGCCGGCGTAAAGGCTGATCGTGCCGGTCGGGGCCACGCTGGTCAGCAGGGCGTTGCGGATGCCGTGGGTGCGCACCGCCGCGCGCACGTCATCGTCCATCCCCTGCATGAAGCCGGACGCGAGGAACGCGTCCGCGTCGAACAGGGGGAACGGCCCCTTGTCGCGGGCCAGATCGGCGCTGGTCAGATAGGCCGCGCGCGCGATCCGCCGCATCCACTCACCCGTGGCCGCGACCGCGTCGGGCGCGCCATAGCGCAGGCCCACCATCATCAGCGCGTCGGCAAGCCCGGTCACGCCCAGCCCGATGCGGCGTTTCGCCCGCGCCTCTGCCGCCTGCTGGGGCAGCGGAAAGCGGCTGGCGTCCACGACGTTGTCCATCATCCGCACCGCGGTCGCCACCAGCTCGTCCAGCGCGTCCAGATCCAGCGCGGCCTCGGGGCCGAACGGGTCGGTGACAAGCCGCGCCAGATTGATCGACCCCAGCAGGCAGGCGCCATAGGGCGGCAGGGGCTGTTCGCCGCAGGGGTTCGTCGCGGCGATCTGTTCGACGTAATGCAGGTTGTTGGCCGCGTTGATCCGGTCGATGAAGATGACGCCCGGTTCGGCATAGTCATAGGTCGCGCGCATGATCCGGTCCCACAGCGCGCGGGCGCGCACCGTGCGGTAAACGGCGCCGTCGAACAGCAGCGGCCAGTCGCCGTCGGCGCGCACGGCGTCCATGAAGGCGTCCGTGACCAGCACCGACAGGTTGAACATCCGCAGCCGGGCGCTGTCCTGCTTGGCGGCAATGAACGATTCAATGTCGGGATGGTCGCAGCGCATGGTGGCCATCATCGCGCCGCGGCGCGACCCCGCCGACATGATCGTGCGGCACATCGCGTCCCACACGTCCATGAAGGACAGCGGGCCGGAGGCGTCGGCGGCGACGCCCTTCACCTCGGCCCCGCGGGGGCGGATGGTGCTGAAGTCGTATCCGATGCCGCCGCCCTGCTGCATGGTCAGCGCGGCCTCGCGCAGCGCCTCGAAGATGCCGCCCATGCTGTCGGGGATGGTGCCCATGACAAAGCAGTTGAACAGCGTCACGCTGCGGCCGGTGCCCGCGCCGGCCAGAATGCGGCCCGCGGGCAGGAACCGGAAATCGGCCAGCGCGGCGTAGAACCGCTCCTCCCACGCGGCGGGGTCGGCCTCGACGCTGGCGAGGTCGCGGGCGACGCGGCGCCAGCTTTCCTCGACCGAGCCGTCCAGCGCCGTGCCGTCGGCGTCGCGCAGGCGGTATTTCATGTCCCAGATCTGCTCGGCGATGGGGGCGGCAAAACGGGTCATGCGGGCGTCCTGGCGGCTGTTGTTCAAGGGGCAGGGTTGACGTCATGCCCCAAGCGGGCGGCAGCGTAAAGCTGGACGTGACCCGACCCGGCGTCATGCCCCCCCGGCGGCGCGGGGGCGCGGGGGCGCGGCGGCGCTGCCAAAATGTCGCGTTCCCAGAATCCTAGTATTTCAGTAAGTCAATCGCACGCAATGCCAAGGAGTTTCCGGCATGACCCCCAAGCTGACCCTTGCCCTGTGCCTGCTTGCCGCGCCCGCGCTTGCCTCGCAGCCCGGCGAATACAAGACCGGCCCGCAGACGGAACACGTCGCGGCCCCCATCAACCTGGCCCCGGCGCGGCCCGTGCCGATGGCGGTGATGAACTATGCCACGTTCGAGGCGACGGTCGATCACGCCGACCTGGCCGACTGCCCGCCCGCGATGGCGCAGCCGGGCCGGTTCTGCCGGCTGGTCCTGCACGGCGAGGCGCTGCACGTCTTCGGCTTTTCCGAGGACGGCGACCAGCCGTTGCAGGCGGTGATGGAGCTGCCGGTGGACAGCCTGCAGTTCGCCGCGCACTAGGACCGTCAGCGGCGCGGGTCGTCAGCAGCGCGGGCCGTCAGCGGCGCGGGTCGATCAGCCGTTCCAGCACCGATCCGCGCGTGATCCGGCCGCCGCCCGCCAGCGGCAGCGCCTCGGTCCCCGACAGCGCGGCCATCACCTCGCGGGCGGGCATCTCTCGCGGCAGCGGTATGCCCGCGGCCTCGCCCGGCTCGGCCAGGTCGGCTGCGGTCAGGACGGCCATCGGGTTCATGTGGGCTACGAACTCCTCGACATAGTGGCTGACCGGGTTCTGGATGATCTGGCGCGCGGTGCCGACCTGCACGATGCGCCCCCCCTCCATCAGGGCGATGCGGTTGCCCAGCTTGAACGCCTCGTCTAGGTCGTGGCTGACAAAGATGATGGTGCGGCGGTATTTCTGCTGCAGTTCCAGCAACTCGTCCTGCAGCCGGGCGCGGATCAGCGGGTCCAGCGCGCTGAAGGGCTCGTCCATCAGCAGGATCGGCGCCTCGGTCGCGAAGGCTCGGGCCAGGCCCACGCGCTGCTGCATCCCGCCCGACAGATCGCCCACCCGGCGGTCGGCCCAGTCGGCCAGCCCCACGGTCGCCAGCTGGTCGTCCACCCGCGCGCGGCGCTCGGCCTTGGCCATCCCCGCCAGTTCCAGCCCCAGCCCCACGTTCTCGCGCACGGTGCGCCAGGGCAGCAGGCCGAACTGCTGGAACACCATCGCCACGTGGCGCAGGCGGATCTCGCGCAGGGTTTTCGCGTCGGCGTTGGTCACGCTGACCATGCGCCCGTCGGCCAGCAGCCGCACCTGGCCCCGGCAGACGGGGTTCAGGGCGTTGACCGCGCGCAGCAGCGTCGATTTGCCGGACCCGCTGAGGCCCATCAGCACCACGATCTCGCCCTGCGCGACGTCCAGCCGGCAGTCGTGGACGCCCAGCACCTGCCCGGTTTCGGCGCGGATCGCGCCACGGTCCAGCCCCTGGTCCATCAGCGGCAGGGCCGCCTGCGGGCGGTCGCCGAACACGATGCTGACGTCCTCGAACTCGACCGCGTTCATGCCCGGCCCCCGAACTTCAGCATCCGGTCCAAGATGACGGCCACGACGACGATGACGAAGCCGCTTTCGAACCCCATCGCGGTGTTGACGCTGTTCAGCGCCCGCACGACCGGCACGCCCAAGCCCGACGCGCCGACCAGCGCCGCGATGACGACCATTGACAGCGACAGCATGATGGTCTGGTTCAGCCCGGTCATGATCTGAGGCAGCGCGCTGGGCAGTTCCACCTTCCACAAAAGCTGGCGGGGGGTGGCGCCAAAGGATCGCGCCGCCTCGACCAGTTCGGTGGGGGTCGACGCGATGCCCAGATGGGTCAGGCGGATCGGCGCGGGCAGCACGAAGATGACGGTTGCGATCAGCCCCGGCACCGCCCCGATGCCGAAGAACACGATCGCCGGGATCAGATAGACAAAGGTCGGCAGCGTCTGCATCAGGTCCAGCACCGGCTGCATCCAGGAATACAGCCGCGGCCGGTGGGCGGCGGCGATGCCCAGCGGCACGCCCACCGCCATGCAGACCACGCCCGCCGCCAGCACCAGGGTCAGCGACTGCATCGTTTCGTCCCAATAGCCCTGGTTCAGGATGAACAGCAGCCCCGCCGCGACCAGCAGGCAGGTGCCCAGGTTGCGGCGGATCGCCCAGGTCAGCGCCGCGGCCAGCGCGGTGAAAACCAGCGGATGCGGGAACTCCAGCGCGCGTTCAAAGGCGGCGATCAGCCCTTCCAGCGCCGCCGCGACCGAATCGAAGAACGGCGCCGCGTTGGCCTTGAGCCAGTCGAAGACGACCTTGGCCGTCCTGCCGACCGGCAGCTTGTGGTCCGTCAGCAGCGCCGTCACCCACTCCATCCGTCAGTCGCCCAGGGCCGCGGCCAGCGCGGCGGCGGCGTCGCCCCCGTCAAAGGTCGTCACCCCGTCCAGCCAGGGCGCGGCCGCGTCCGGGTTCGCCTTCAGCCAGGCCGCGGCGGCGTCGGGCGGCTGCTGGCCGTCGTTCAGGATCGCGCCCATGACCTCGTTCTCCATCGGCAGGGTGAATGCCAGGTTCTGCAGGAACTTGCCCACGTTCGGACATTCCGCGGCATAGCCCGCGCGGGTGTTGGTGCGCACCTCGGCCCCGCCAAGGTTCGGACCGAAGACCTCGTCGCCGCCCTGCAGATAGGTCAGCGTGAACTGGCTGTTCATCGGGTGCGGTTCCCAGCCCAGGAACACCACGGGCTTGCCCGCCGCGTCGGCGCGCTGGACCTGCGCCAGCATCCCCTGTTCGGAACTTTCGACGATCTCCCACGTCCCCAGGCCGAACTTGTCCTGCGCCACCATGTCCAGCAGCAGGCGGTTGCCGTCGTTGCCCGGCTCGATCCCATAGATCTTGGCGTCCAGCGCGTCGCCATGCGCGGCGATGCCGGCGAAATCCGTGATGCCAAGGTCTGCGCCGGCCTTGTTGGTGGCCAGCGTATACTTGGCGCCGGTCAGGTTGGTGCGGACGGTGTCCACGGTTCCGGCCTCGGCATAGGGGCGGATGTCGGCCTCCATCGTGGGCATCCAGTTGCCCAGGAACACGTCGATATCGTCGGTGGACAGCGCCGTATAGGTGACGGGAACCGACAGCACCTTGATCTCGGTCTCGTATCCCAGCGCCTGCAGCACGGTGGTCGCCAGCGCCGTCGTCGCCGTGATGTCCGACCAGCCGACGTCGGAAAAGCGGACCGCCTTGCAGCTTTCGGGTTCGGCGGCGGTCGCGGGGCCGGCCAGCGCGCCGGTCAGCGCCAGCGCGGCGAGGGTGCGGCGGAATGTCATGCGGTTTTCTCCCCGTGTTGTTGATTGACTAGTCAATTAAAGATGCGCTAGGCCCGCTTGGCAACCATTTCCTGCCGGTGAGCCCATGCACAAAGCTGGCGCAGAGCCTATCCGAAAGGCGGCGCTGATCAACGCCGCAATCGCCGTCGTCGGGCGGGCGGGGTCGCTGGACGTGACGGTGGCGCAGATTGCGCGGCACGCGGGCATGTCGCCGGCGCTGGCGCATCATTATTTCGGGTCCAAGACCCAGATGTTCCTGGCCGCCATGCGCCACATCCTGTCGCGCTATGCCGAAGGGGTGCGGGCGGGGCTGGCGCAGGCAGGCCCGGATGGGCGCGCGCTTGCCATCGTGCGGGCCAGCTTTTCGGGCGGGAACTTTGAACGGGACGCCGTTGCCGCGTGGCTGAATTTTTACGCGCTGGCCCTGACCGACCCGCAGGCGGCGCGGCTGCTGGCCGTCTATCACCGCCGGCTGCGGTCGAACCTGGTCCATGCGCTGCGCCCCCGGTTGGGCGACCGCGCCGTGCCCGTCGCGGCGACGCTGGGGGCGCTGATCGACGGCGTCTATCTGCGCGCGGTGCTGGAACAACGCAGCGACCCCGATCCCGACCGCGCCACCGCGCTGGTCGCCGATTACCTGAACGAGGTGCTGGCATGAGCCATTCCGTCCAACCCGCCGCATCCCTGTGGATCGACGGCGCCCCGGTCGAGGGGCAGGGCGCGCCGCTGACCGTCCGCTATCCCTACACCGGGGAGACCATTGCGACCCTGCACGAGGCCAGCGCCGCGCAGGTCGCGCAGGCCTGCGCCGCCGCCGCTGCTGCCCAGCCCCCCTGGGCCGCCCTGCGGCCGGTGGACCGCGCCCGCGTCCTGTCCCGCGCCGCCGCCATCATCCGCGACCGGGCCGAGGAGCTGGCCCGGCTGGAGACGCTGGACACCGGCAAGCCGATCCAGGAAACCCGCGTCGCCGACTGGCCGTCGGGCGCGGATGCGCTGGAATATTTCGCGGGGCTTGGCCCCACGCTGACCGGGCAGATGATCCCGCTGGGCGACGACTGGGCCTATACGCGGCGCGAGCCGCTGGGCGTCGTCGCGGCCATCGGCGCGTGGAACTATCCCAGCCAGATCGCCTGCTGGAAGGCCGCGCCCGCGCTGATCATGGGCAACGCGGTGGTGTTCAAGCCCAGCGAGGAAACCCCGCTTGGTGCGCTGGAACTGGCCGCGATCCTGGCCCGGGCCGGCCTGCCCGCAGGGCTGTTCAACGTCGTGCAGGGCGCGGGCGCGGTGGGCGCGGCGCTGGTCGGCGATCCGCGTGTGGCCAAGGTCTCGCTGACCGGGTCGGTGCCGACGGGGCGGCGCGTCTATGCCGCCGCGGCCGAGGGGATGCGCCACGTCACGATGGAGCTGGGCGGCAAGTCGCCGCTGATCGTCTTCGACGACGCCAGCCTTGATGACGCGGTCGGCGCGGCGATGCTGGGCAATTTCTATTCCTCGGGGCAGGTCTGTTCCAACGGCACCCGGGTCTTTGTCCAGCGCGGGCTGTATGACGCCTTCCTCGCCCGGCTGGCCGAACGCACCTCGGCCATCGTCGCGGGCGATCCGCTGGACGAGGCGACGCAACTGGGCCCGATCATCTCGCCCGCGCAGGCGGGCCGGATCCGCGCCGCCATCGCCACGGGCCAGGCCGAGGGCGCGCGGCTGGTCTGCGGCGGGCCGGGGCAGGGGGCGTTCGTGCCGCCGACGGTGCTGGCCGACGCCACCGACGCGATGTCCGTCGCCACGGACGAGATCTTCGGCCCGGTGATGACCGTCCTGCCCTTCGACACCGAGGCCGAGGCGGTCGCCCGCGCCAACGCGACCATCTATGGCCTTGCCGCCGGGGTGTTCACCCGCGACCTGTCGCGCGCGCACCGGGTCGTCGCGGCGCTGCAGGCGGGGACATGCTGGATCAACGCCTATAACCTGACTCCCGTCGAGATGCCGTTCGGCGCGATGAAGATGTCGGGGTTCGGGCGCGAGAACTCGGCCGCCGCGATCGACGCCTATTCACAGGTCAAGTCCGTCTATGTCGGGATGGGGGCGGTCGATGCCCCGTATTGACGCCCGCCGTGGCGGCCCCGCGGCCGAGGTCGCTGACTATGTCATCGTCGGCGCGGGTTCGGCGGGCTGCGCGCTGGCCTATCGGCTGGTCATGGCCGGGCGCCGCGTCGATCTGGTCGAATACGGCGGCAGCGACGCCGGACCGTTCATCCAGATGCCCGCGGCGCTCAGCTATCCGATGAACATGCGCCGCTATGACTGGGGTTTCCAGTCCGAGCCCGAGCCGCATCTGGGCGGGCGGCGGCTGGTCACGCCGCGCGGCAAGGTGCTGGGCGGCTCGTCCTCGATCAACGGGATGGTGTTCGTGCGCGGCCATGCCCGCGATTTCGATCACTGGGCCGAACAGGGCGCGGCGGGCTGGGCCTATGCCGACGTGCTGCCCTATTTCAAGCGGATGGAGACGTGGCACGGCGACGATGGCGAGCCCAGCCCGTATCGCGGCACCGACGGTCCGGTCCACGTGACCCGCGGCCCGCGGGCGAACCCGCTGTTCAACGCCTTCATCGAGGCGGGCGCGCAGGCCGGCTATCCGGTCACCGGCGACTATAACGGCGCCCGGCAGGAAGGCTTCGGCCCGATGGAGGCCTCGATCTGGCAGGGGCGGCGCTGGTCGGCCGCCAACGCCTATCTGCGCCCGGCGCTGGCCACGGGGCGGCTGCGGATCGTGCGCGCGCTGGCGGAACGGGTGGTGTTCGACGGCAACCGTGCGGTCGGGGTCGCGGTGCGCCGGGGCGGCGTGCGCTGGACGGTCGCGGCGCGGGCCGAGGTGATCCTGTCGGCCAGCAGCATCAACACCCCCAAGCTGCTGATGCTGTCGGGGATCGGGCCTGCCGAACACCTGCGCGGCCACGGGATCGAGGTTCTTGCCGACCGGCCGGGGGTCGGCGCGAACCTGCAGGATCATCTTGAAATCTATATGCAGTATCAGGCGATCCTGCCGGTCACGCTTTACAAGCACTGGAACCTGTGGGGCAAGGGAACCATCGGGGCGCAGTGGATGGCGACCGGCAAGGGCCTGGGCGCGTCGAACCAGTTCGAAAGCTGCGGGTTCATCCGGTCGCGCGCAGGCGTCGATTACCCCGACATCCAGTATCATTTCCTGCCGCTGGCGGTGCGCTATGACGGCAAGGCGGGGATCGAGGGGCACGGATTCCAGGCGCATGTCGGCCCGATGCGGTCGCCTTCGCGCGGGACGGTGCGGCTGCGATCGCCCGACCCGGCCGAAACGCCCGAGATCCGGTTCAACTATATGTCGACCGCGCAGGACTGGGCCGACTTCCGCGCCTGCGTGCGGCTGACCCGCGAGATCTTCGCGCAGCCGGCGTTCGCCCCCTATCGGGGCGAAGAGATCCAGCCCGGCCCGCAGACCGGAAGCGACGACGAGATCGACGCCTTTATCCGCGACCATGCCGAGTCCGCCTATCATCCCTGCGGCACCGCGCGCATCGGTCGCGCCGATGACAGGCTGGCCGTGGTCGACCCGGAACTGCGGGTGATCGGCGTCGAGGGGCTGCGGGTGGCGGACAGCAGCGTCTTTCCCCGCATCACCAACGGCAACCTGAACGCGCCCAGCCTGATGGCGGGCGAGAAGGCCGCCGACCACGTGCTGGGCCGCGGCATGCTGGCGCCCCTGAACCTGCCGGCGGACATCGCGCCCGAATGGCGCGACCGCCAGCGGCGCAGGGCCTGAGGTCGCTGTGGCCGCTTGCATCGGGCGGCCGCAACCCGGCTGCGTGGCGGGCCCAGCCCCTGGGCACTTGCGTTGCGGACCGGATGCGGCCCGCCGTGGCCTTCTGGGGGGGCCTTTCGGCGACACGGCGGCCATCCGCCGCAGCCCGGCTGCGTCGCGGGTCGGTCCATCTGCCGGTGCCGGTCGCCGCACCCTCAGCCAACCGCCGCAGTCTCGGCTGGGACGGCCGGCCCGGGAAGGCCCGCCAGGTGGTTCTCGACGCTGGCGATCAGTTCCGACAGCGAAAACGGTTTGGGCAGGAACAGCGCCCCGGGGATCGGCGAGGACGCGTCGGACAGCGTCACCTCGCTGTAGCCGGACACGAAGATCACCTTGGTGCCGGGCCGGTCGCGCAGCGCAGCCCGCACCCAGGTGGGGCCGTCCATGCCGGGCATGACCACGTCCGTCACGAACAGGTCGACCGCCAGCCTGTCATCCTTCAGCAGGTCCAGCGCGCGTTCGGCGCAGTCCGCCTCGACCACCTCGAACCCCCGCAGGCGCAGCGCGCGCGCGGCAAAGGCGCGGACCGCGCCCTCGTCCTCGACCAGAAGGACGCTGCGCTGCCGGTCCTGCAGGGTCGGATCCTGCACGACCGGCTGCGGCGCGGGCACCGGGTCCGGCGTCGCCATCGCCTCGCGCTTTTGCGAAGGGAAGAACAGGGTGAATGTCGTGCCCTCGCCCACCGTGCTGTCGCAAAAGATAAAGCCGCCGGTCTGCTTGACGATCCCGTAGACCGTCGACAGGCCCAGCCCGGTGCCCTCGCCCTGCCGCTTGGTGGTAAAGAACGGATCGAAGATCTTGTCGATCTGATCGGGCGCGATGCCGCATCCCTCGTCCGAGACGGTGACGCGGACATAGTCGCCCCGGGGCAGGCTGGCGCGGTCCATCGCCTGCGCGGCGCCCAGCCGGACATTGTCGGTCCGGATCACGATCTCGCCGCCGCCCGGCATGGCGTCGCGCGCATTGACGACCAGGTTCATCAGCACCTGTTCCAGCTGCCGCTTGTCGGCGCGGATCGGCCGCAGCGCGGGATCGTTGGTAAAGGTCAAAAGCACCCGCTCGCCCACCAGCCGGTTCAGCAGATGGGTCAGGTCCGACAGCGTGTCGCGCAGGTCGAGGATCTGCGGCTTGAGCGTCTGCTTGCGCGAGAACGCCAGCAGCTGTTCGACCAGCGCCGCCGCGCGGTTGGCGTTCTGTGAAATCTGGTGCAGGTCGGCGTAATCCGGGTCGGTCTTGTCGCGCCGCAGCATCAGCAGGTCGCAATGTCCCGTGATCGCCGTGAGCAGGTTGTTGAAATCATGGGCGATTCCTCCGGCCAGCTGGCCGATCGCCTGCATCTTCTGGCTTTGCACGAACTGCGCCTCAAGCGTCTTGATCGCGCTGGCGTCGGTCAGCACGGCCACGGCGCCGCCGGTGCGGGCGTCGGCGGCCAGCGTGACCTGGACATGATTTTCGCGCCCCTCGGCCTTGCAGCGCAGAACCTCGCCGCGGCCGATGTCGCGGCCTTCCCGCACCTCGGCGACCCAGTCGGCCAGCGGCCGCCCCGGCCCGTCCAGCAGATCGCCCAACGGCATGCCCGGGGCGACCGGGCCCAGCAACGCGATCGCCGCATCGTTGGCAGTGGTCACAAGACCCTGCGCGTCCAGTTCCATCAGCGCGACCGGCAGCCGCGCAAAATCGGCGCCGTGGGCCGCGGGGGCCGGGATCGCCGGTTCCGCCGGCGTGTCGGCGGGCGTCAGCTGCCAGATCTGCGCGGCCGATCCGCCGATGCGCCGCGCCTCGATCCGCCCGCCTGCGGCCAGGTCCAGCGCCGCCGGGCGGCGTTCGTGCGCGCGTGCCAGCATGGAGGACGCGACGCGGTCCGGCGTCGCAGTGAACCTCGCGACCAGCGCCCCGACCTCTGCGCCGACGACGTCCAGTGACGCGTGGGCGTCGTCGGTCTGAGCGTGGATGCGCCCGTCCGGCGCCACGACCCACGCCAGACCCGCCGCCGGCAAGGACCGGACCGCCCGGTTCAGGTCGCGCCGCCGCTGCAGGATAATGGACAGCTGACGCAGCGACAGCATGCCCCCCAGCAGATACCAGCCGCAGGCGACCGAGCCGGCGATGACCATCCAGCGTCCCGGCGGGTGGCCCGGCAGCACGGCCAGCATCACCGCGCCGATCGCGACCGGCAGCATCAGCAAGGGCAACAGCGCCACGCCGCGGGCCGGAATGTTGGTCCGTTCGGTCATCGACACCTGTCCCCTTGACCCGATTCGCATCAGACTAGCCGCACGCGGGTTAACCGCCGGTTAAATCGCGAAGGATCGCGTGAAAGAACCCATCCGGCGACGCCTCGCCCGCGCCGGGACGCTGGGACAGCGACGATTCCAGTGCAAACCGCTGATGCGCCGAAAGAAACCGAGAGATTACCCCTTGGTTTTCGGCCGCGAACAGCGAACAGGTCATGTAGACCAGCCGCCCACCCGGCCTAAGATATTGCGCCGCATTTTCCATAATCTGCAGCTGCGTGGCCGGAAAACTGTCCAGCTGCTCTGCGGAAAGGCGCCATTTCGCATCCGGCGTGCGCCGCCATGTCCCCGATCCCGAACAGGGCACATCCGTCAGCACGACATCATATCGCCCGTCCGGCCCGCGGTCCGGCGCACGGTTGATCGTGGCTCCCGTGCGCCGGGCGCGGGCGGGCAGGTCGCGCATGCGCGCGGGGCTGGCGTCCCAGGCCGTCACGCTGGCGCCGCGGGCGGCCAGCGCCAGCGCCTTGCCGCCGCCGCCCGCGCAATAGTCCAGGACCGTTGCGCCCGGCGCCAGCGGCACGGCGGCGCAGGCGATCTGCGGTGCCAGATCCTGCAGCTCGACCAGCCCGTCGCGAAAGGCGCGCGACGACTGCAGGCCGCGCTCGCCCGCCGTCACGCGCAGGGCGGTCGGGCACTGCGTCGCCGGCTGCGTTTCGATGCCGTCGCGCGACAACATACCGGCGGCCTGGCTGGCATCCGTGCGGGCTGCGTTGATGCGCAGCCAGACCGGCGCGCGGTGGCGCAACGCCTCGGCCACGACGGGCAGGTCGGGGCCGAGCTCCGCCGCCAGGCGCTGCGCGACCCAGTCGGGCAGGTCCAGCGCCTCGGCCGGGGTCGGATCGCGCCCCCCCTCGCGCTCGGCGACGGTCAGGGGGGCGGGGGCGTGGCCGTGGCCGGTGAACAGCTCGTCCGGCGGGGTGCCGGCGGCGCGCAGCAGGCCAAGGATCAGGCCGCGGCCGGTCGCCGAGCCGCCAAGAGCGCCAAGCGAGCGGCGCCGCCGCAGCGCCGCGAAGACAAGATCGCGCACCGCGGCACGGTCGCCAGAACCGGCGAAGCGGCTGGAGCGGGACCACCGGATCAGCGCCGCCTCGGCCGGGGCGCCGTCCAGGATGACGTCAAGGATCTCGATCGCGGCCTGGGCGCGGGCTGCCGGGGTCACGGGTGCCGGGTGAAATACTGCATGGCTTGTCATGCCACCGCCGGATGCGGTGAACAAGCGCTGCGGCGTCAATGAATTCTTAAGATTTGCCGTGCATTCATGCGGCAGGCAATGCGATTCCGCTTGCGATTCAGCGGGAACGATCTAGAACATTGCGGGAACAAAGAACCGTGCGCGCGATTGTGCGACACGCGGCGCTGGCATAAGGTCGGGAAAGGCAGGAACATGGCAGGGGCGAGCATCTTGAAAATGGACGAAAAGCGCAGTGCCGACCGGCAAAAGGCGCTGGACAGCGCCCTGGCGCAGATCGAACGGCAGTTCGGCAAGGGCTCGATCATGAAGCTGGGCGCCGACAATCCGGTGGCCGAGATCGAGGCGACCTCGACCGGTTCGCTGGGGCTGGACATCGCGCTGGGCATCGGCGGCCTGCCCAAGGGCCGCATCATCGAGATCTTCGGCCCGGAAAGCTCGGGAAAGACCACGCTGACCCTGCATGTCGTGGCCGAAGAGCAGAAAAAGGGCGGGGTCTGCGCGTTCGTCGATGCGGAACACGCGCTGGACCCGCAATACGCCAAGAAGCTGGGCGTGAACCTGGACGAATTGCTGATCAGCCAGCCCGACACGGGCGAGCAGGCGCTGGAGATCGTGGACACGCTGGTTCGCTCCGGCGCGGTCAGCCTGGTCGTGGTCGATTCCGTCGCGGCCTTGACGCCCAAGTCCGAGATCGAGGGCGACATGGGCGACATGCAGATGGGCAGCCAGGCCCGTTTGATGAGCCAGGCGATGCGCAAGCTGACCGCCTCGATCGGGCGGTCGAACTGCATGGTGATCTTCATCAACCAGATTCGCATGAAGATCGGCGTCATGTTCGGCAACCCCGAGACGACCACGGGCGGCAACGCGCTCAAGTTCTATGCCTCGGTGCGCCTCGACATCCGCCGCACGGGCTCGATCAAGGACCGCGACGAGGTCGTGGGCAACTCGACCAAGGTCAAGGTCGTCAAGAACAAGGTCGCCCCGCCGTTCAAGCAGGTCGAGTTCGACATCATGTATGGCGAGGGCATCTCGAAGGTCGGCGAGCTGATCGATCTGGGCGTCAAGGCCGGCGTGGTCGAGAAATCCGGGGCGTGGTATTCGCACGGCGACGAACGGATCGGGCAGGGGCGCGAGAACGCCAAGCAGTTCCTGCGCGACAATCCCGCGGTGGCACTTGCCATCGAGGACAAGATCCGCGCCAGCCACGGCCTGGAATTCGGCGCGGACGCCGAGGACGGCGAGGATCTGACGGAAGACTGACGGCAGGGCGGCGACCGCGCGTCCGCTATGGCGGGCGCGCGGTCGCCCTTGCCGGATCGCGGCTGCCGGGTGGCAGTCGCATCCCGTTGGTTGCACAGGCCCAGACGCGCGGACAGCCGGCAGTGCGGGGGTGCGTTGTGGCTGGAACAGACGTCGCGCCCGCCTGGGGGCTGCGGCGCTGGACTCTCGCCGCTGGGGCGACGTGCTTTCAGAACCACTCGACCAGAGGCGCTGTCCGGCGGCTTTGGTGCCGCGTCCGCGGTGTTCCACATTTTGCCTGCATAGCAGGTTCCGGCAGCGGGCGGGCAGTGTCCGGGGTTCCGCTTGCCGATGAGCGCCGGATCACGGTCAATGTGCCAACGCCCCGATGGTTCTGCCGCAAGCCAACGGGACAAGCCGCCCAATCGTCTCGCGGCCCTTTGCGCGGTCGCCGCACGCGGGCGGTCGCGCAGCCCGCGCGTCCACGGCAAGCGGGCCGCCGCGGTATCGAACCCGAGCAGCACCCTCGGCCAACGCAACCGCGCCCATCGGAAACCTCGGCTGAATAGCCAGCTTTCGCGGCGCGATACCGAGCGCCTGATTCTGGCCCAACCGCGTCAATCGGATATCTGGCTGAATAGCTGGCCATCAACCTGCCGTCGCCGTTAAAGCGGACACCAGCCGATGAAGGACACGGACCGCGGTCCACGCACCGGCAACCTGCAATCGCAGGATCACGGGGCTGCGCACGCCAACGCGAAAAAGATCGAACCGTCCACAACGGGTGTCGCGGCGCGGCCCGCCTAGATTGCGCCCACCGCCGACAGCCGGTCCTGGACCAGCCCGCTGATGCGGGCAAGGTCGGCGGCAAGCGCGCGGCCTGCCGAATGGTCGCGAGCCAGCGCCGTGGCGGCATCCTCCAGCGGGCGATCGCGGGACGAGCGGGCGACGCCGGCCAGAAAGCGGGCGATATAGTCGATCGCGCCCGTGTCCTCGGCCGCGGCCAGCACCTCGGCCACGTGGGCCAGATCGTCGCGCAGCGCGCCGGGGTCGGGCGACACGATGTCGTCGGGCAGCAGCCGGGGCCCAAGCGGACGGGCCTCGGCCGGCAGCGCCTCGAGGATGAGGTGCTGGAACAGCGCCAGGCTTTCGATGGGTTTTTCGATGAAACCGTCCGCGCCAGCGGCCATCGCCACGGCCTTGTTGTCGGGATCGCCCGACATTCCCAGCACCACGGGCACGCGAGGGTCCAACGCCGACATCTGCGCGATCAGGTCGGCCCCGTTGCCGTCCGGCAGGCCCATGTCGATGATGACCACGGCGGGCCGATAGGTCTGCAGATGGCGCGCGGCGGTCCGCAGGCTGTCGGCGCGACGGATCCGCGCGCCCGAGCGCAGGCAAAGCAGGCGGACGGCCTCGGACGCGAAACGCGAGTCCTCGACCACAAGCACGGTCAACCCGGTCAGCGGCCGGCCGGGCAGGGCGGCGCGCCACAGCGGGATGGCGTCGTCGCGGATGGCTGTCTCAGTTCGGTGCATGGCGTTTCCTTCCCGAATCGCGCTTGATCCAAGGCTAGCGGCATCAGTGCTAACGTCCGGTTAATGCCACCCGGACGGCAGGTCTTTCCCCCGGCGCCGCCCGGCCCTATTGAGGGGCCGGATCGCAAGGGGAAATTGCCATGATCGGTCGCCTGAACCATGTCGCCATCGCCGTGCCGGACCTGCAGGCCGCGGTCGCGCGATACCGCGACACGCTGGGCGCCCGTGTCGGCGCGCCGCAGGACGAACCCGACCACGGCGTCACCGTCGTCTTCATCGAGCTGCCGAACACCAAGGTCGAGCTGCTGTATCCGCTGGGCGACAACAGCCCGATCCGGGGTTTTCTGGACAAGAACCCGACCGGCGGCATCCACCACATGTGCTTTGAGGTCGACGACATCCTGTCCGCCCGCGACACGCTGAAGGCGCAGGGCGCCCGCGTGCTGGGCGGCGGAGAGCCGAAGATCGGCGCCCACGGCAAGCCGGTCCTGTTCCTGCACCCCAAGGATTTCGACGGCTGCCTGATCGAGCTGGAGCAGGTCTGATGTCCCTGACCGGCGGCCTGGTGCTTTACGCGACGCTGTGGTTCCTGTCGCTGTTCCTGCTGATCCCCTTCGGCCACCGCAGCCAGGCCGATGCGGGGCGGGTCGTCCCCGGCACGCCCGAGGGCGCCCCCCACGATCTGCGGGTCGGCCGCCTGGCGGTCATGGCCACGCTGCTGTCGCTGGCGATCTTCGGCCTGATCGTGGCGGTCATCTGGTCGGGCTGGATCACGCGCGACCACATCATGCAGTTCGGCCACCGCGGCTGAGCGCGTGGAACAGATGGGTAAAGGCTGACGCCGCCAGCACCGGAACCACGATGTTCAAGACAGGCACGGTCAGCAGCAGCGCGATGCCGACACCCAGCGCGGTGACGGTTCCGGCGCGCGCGCGCCGCAGCGCATCGGCCTGCCCGGCGTCCAGGTGGCGGCGCGCCGCCAGCGAAAAGAACTCGCGCCCCAAGAGCCAGCCGTTCGCGCCATAGAACACGACGGGCGCCAGCGGCCCGACCAGCGGCGTCAGGATCAGACCGACGACGCCGACGATCACGACCGCCCCCAGGATGACCAGGGAATCCAGCAGGCCATCGACGAAATCCAGCGATCGGCCGGGCGGATAGCCATGCGCCGCCTCGACCGTTTCGGCCACCCGTTCCGAGAACAGGCCTGCGAAGGCCGCGGCCACGGGGGCGGCCAGAAACAGGCTGATGACCGGCAGCAGCGCAAGCGAGCCCCAGGACAGCGCGCCATTCACGGGAATATCGCCGATCCAGGGCAGCGCCAGCGTCTCGGGGCCCCAAGCGCGCAGCGCCCAGAACAGGGCGACCTGCAGCGCGACGAACAGCGCCAATGTCAGCCCCACCCCCAGCACCACGACGCCGAACACGCGCGGGCGCAGCAGGTCCAGCCAGCCCAGCACCAACGCGCGAAGGGCGGCGATCACAGGAACACCGTCTTGGCCGCCACGTCCGGCCGGGGCCGGTCGGGGATCGCGGCCGGTCCGGGGCGGCCGATGTGGATCAGGCCGACGATCCGCTCGTCCCCGGTCACGCCCAGGTGGGTGCGGGCAAACTCGGGCTGGGCCGCGGGTCCGGTCAGCCAGGCCGCGCCAAAGCCCGCGGCCAGCGCGGCATTGACCAGCGACAGGCAGACGTTGCCCGCCGACAGGAACTGTTCCCATTCCGGCACCTTGGCGTGCGGCGCGGGGGATGACACCACCGCGACGATCAGCGGCGAGTCGAAGGCCGACCGGGCCTTGTCCACCGCCGCCGCGTCGCCGCCCTGCGCGGCGACCGCATCGGCCAGCGCCGGGGCCAGCCGGTCCAGCGCCGCGCGTTCCAGCACCACGAACCGCCACGGTTCCAGCTTGCCGTGGTCGGGCACCCGCGCGGCCAGCGTCAGCAGGTCCGCCAGCTGATCCCGGTTGGGGCCGGGCGCGGCCAGCGTCCGGGGCGGGTGCGACCGGCGGTGGCGCAGGAACTGCAGCGCCTCGGCTGAGAGAGGGGTCATCGTCGGTCCTTTCCGCAATGCGCGCAAGGCGCGGGCCGCGCCGTCCGCCGCCATGCCACGGCGCAGGCGGGTCGTAAAGCTGGGCGCCGGGCGCGCGTCGAGGGGCGTCGCGTGTCACGGACGCGCCGGACGCCGCGAGGGGACGGGGGCGCGGCTGGCTGCGGAGCGGATCGCCTCAGCGGTCCAGCCGATAGCTCCCCTCGGGCAGGTTCAGCGCCGCGCGCAATTCCTCGACCTGAAGCAGGCTCAGCGTGACGCGGGCGACGGCGCCGTCGGCGTCGGCCTGCTCGATCACCACCCGGTCGTCAAAGGTCAGGATCGTGACGTCGTGGGCCAGCGGGAGTTCGCCGGCCGGGGCCTCGTCGATGAGGGTGATGACGGTCGCGTCGAATTCGTGCTCGATGGTGAACATGCGGACCTGTCGCTTGATTGCCAAGGCAACTTTCGCGTGATCGCCCGGCGGGATGCAAGGGGCGGGGCTTGGCCAGCGCCGGCGTTTGCCGCTAGGGTGCAGCGGCGCGCGCGTGCGACCGGGCCGCCGCACGGGACGGGGACGACGATGCAGGCCAGACGCAGCCGGACGACGATCAGCGACAAGACCGGCCTGCGGGGCCGCCGCCTGCGGGTGCCGGCCCTGATGGCGCTGATTGCGGCGCTGGCCGGCTGCGCGGTTCAGGCCCCCGGCCCGGACCCGGTCATCGTCGGCGTGCCGTCGCCCACCGCCTCGGCCGCGCCGCCGTCGACCACGCCGAACACCGCCCGCGGGTCCGCCCTTGCCTTTGCCCAGGTCATCCGCACCCTGGAACCCGCGGTCGAGCGGGAATGCATCCAGCGCCGCCAGACGCCCATCAACTGCGATTTCCAGTTCGTCGTGGACGACCGCGTCGGGCTTGAGGCGAACGCCTTCCAGACCGTCGATTCGACGGGGCGGCCGATCATCGGCTTTACGCTGGCGCTGCTGGCGGCGTCGCGGAACGCGGACGAGCTGGCCTTTGTCGTCGGGCACGAGGCGTCGCACCATATTCTGGGCCATATCAACCAGAAAAACAGCGCCGCGTCCGCCGGGGCGGTGATCCTGTCCGGGATCGCCGCGGCGTCGGGCGCAGACGCGGTGGCGATCAAGTCGGCGCAGCGTCTGGGCGCGCAGATGGGCGCGCGCTATTATTCCAAGGATTGGGAGCTTGAGGCGGATTATCTGGGCGCCATCGTCGCCCTGAACGCCGGCTTTGACCCCGAATACGGCGCGCAGTTCTTTGCCCGCATCCCCGATCCCGGCAACCGCGTGATGGGCACCCACCCGTCGCGGGCGCAGCGGCAGGCGGTCGTCTCGCGCGCCGTGGCCGATGTCCGCAGCGGACGCGCGGGCTAGGGCGACCGCGACCACACGTATACGTTGCAATAAAACAACGTTGCGTCACTTCTTGAGCGAATATTTGCTTATATTTGACTCAGATGCCGCGCGGACGATAAGCATTGTCGTCAGACCTATATCGCTGTCATTCAACGACCAAGGTTTCCGAAGGTAACAATTGAGTAGGGCGTGCGCAAGGGCAACCGGGCGTCGGCCGGAAGGGATTGCGAAGTGATCGGCGTGGTCTTGTGGAGCGATTCGCTTCGCCAAAAGGCTGTGATCTGGTGCGAGGATAACGGCGCGCTGGCCTATCTGCGCGACCGGGGCGATGTCGATGGCGCCCGGTGGCCCGAGTCGGGCGACATCGTCGCCTTTGAACCCGAAACCGACGGAGAGCTGCGCATCGCCCGGCAGGTGCAGCAGATGCCGGGCCATTGCGATCTGCGCACGCGCCTGGCCACGAACGCACCAGCCAGGCCGGTGCGCCTGACCGTCGTCCCCGGCGGCGCGGCGCAGCCGTCCCAGGATGTGCCGCTTCGTGACCTGCGGGAACGCGCCGTCGGCTGACCCCGCCGCCGCGCGTTAAAAGGCGCCGCGCCAACTCGGCGCAGCGCGCCCGCGCAGTCCGTCAGGCGCCGCGGGCCAAGGCCGCGACGCCCGTCCGGGCGACCTCGGCCAGACCAAGCGGGCGCATCATCTCGGCGAATGCGTCCAGCTTTTCCGGGGTGCCGGTGATCTCGAACACAAAGCTTTCCAGCGTCGAATCAACCACCTTGGCGCGGAAGATGTCGCTGATCCGCAGCGCCTCGACGCGCTTGTCGCCCGCCCCCGCGACCTTGAACAGACCCAGTTCGCGTTCGACGGACGGCCCCTCGACGGTCAGGTCGTGGACCTCGTGGACGGGGATGATGCGGCCAAGCTGCGCCTTGATCTGCTCGATCACCGCGGGCGTGCCGCGGGTGACCAGCGTGATGCGCGACCGGTGGCCGGTGTGGTCCACCTCGGCCACGGTCAGGCTGTCGATGTTATAGCCGCGGCCCGAGAACAGGCCGATCACGCGGGCCAGCGCGCCCGCCTCGTTGTCCACGATGACGGCCAGCGTGTGCCGTTCCTCGCCCGCCGCGTGATAGTCGCGCAGGTCATAGGCGGAATGGCTGGACGCGCCGCGTTCCAGTTTCAGTGCCGACATGGTTCGCCCCCTTACACCAGGACCGCGCCGTCGGACTGGATGGCGGTGCCGATGTCCTCGGCCGCCACCTGGTCGCCCAGCAGCATTTCGTTGTGCGGCTTGCCCGACGGGATCATCGGGAAGCAGTTTTCGTGCTTTTCGACCAGCACGTCCAGGATGAACGGGCCGTCATAGTCGATCATCTCGCGGATCGCGTCGTCCAGTTCCGCCGGGTCGCTGACCTGCCGGCCCTTGCAGCCGAAGGCCTCGGCCAGCTTGACGAAGTCGGGCAGGCTGTCGGACCACGACTGGCTATAGCGTTCGCCGTGCAGCAGCTGCTGCCACTGGCGCACCATGCCCAGTCGTTCGTTGTTCATGATGAACTGCTTGACCGGGGCGCGGAACTGCACCGCCGTGCCCATTTCCTGCATGTTCATCAGCCAGGACGCATCGCCCGCGACGTTGATGACCAGCGCGTCGGGGTGGGCGACCTGCACGCCGATGGACGCGGGCAGGCCGTAACCCATCGTTCCCAGCCCGCCGCTGGTCATCCAGCGGTTCGGGCCGTCGAACTTGAGATACTGGGCCGCCCACATCTGGTGCTGGCCGACCTCGGTCGTGACGTATCGGTCGTGCCCGCGGGTCAGCGCCTCAAGCCGCTCGACGGCCTGCTGCGGCTTGATGACACTGGCCGAGGGCGCATAGGCCAGGCAGTCGCGCGCGCGCCACTGCTTGATCTGGTCCCACCACTCGCCCAACCCGGCGGTGTCGGTCTTGCGTCCGCGCGATTTCCACAGCCGCAGCAGATCCTCCAGCACGTGGCCGACGTCGCCCAGGATCGGCAGATCGACGGTGATGACCTTGTTGATCGAGCTGGGGTCGATGTCGATATGCGCCTTGACCGAGCCGGGCGAGAAATCCGCCACGCGCCCCGTGATCCGGTCGTCGAACCGCGCACCCACGCAGATCATCAGGTCGCAGCCATGCATGGCCATGTTGGCCTCGTACAACCCATGCATCCCCAGCATGCCCAGCCAGTTTTTGCCGCTGGCCGGATAGGCCCCCAGACCCATCAGGGTCGAGGTGACGGGAAAGCCCGTGGCGTCGGCCAGTTCGGTCAGCAGCTGGCTGGCGCCCGGCCCCGAGTTGATGACGCCGCCGCCGGTATAGAACACCGGCCGGCGCGCGCGCTCCATCAGCTCGACCAGGCGGGTGATCGCGGCGATGTCGCCCTTGCGCGCCGGCTGATAGCGGGCGACGTCGGCCTGTTTCGGCCCGACATAGGTGCCGGTCGCGAACTGCACGTCCTTGGGGATGTCGATCAGCACCGGCCCCGGCCGCCCCGAGGTGGCGACGTGGAACGCCCGGTGCAGGGTCTGCGCCAGCTGGTCGGTTTCGCGCACCAGCCAGTTGTGCTTGGTGCAGGGGCGGGTGATGCCCACGGTGTCGGCCTCTTGAAAGCCGTCGGTGCCGATCATGAAGGTCGGAACCTGCCCGCTGAGGACCACCAGCGGAATGGAATCCAGCAGCGCGTCGGTCAGGCCGGTGACGGCGTTCGTGGCGCCCGGCCCGGACGTCACCAGCACCACGCCGGGCTTGCCGGTGGACCGTGCATAACCCTCGGCCATGTGGACGGCGCCCTGTTCGTGGCGGACCAGGATGTGGCGGATGTCGTTCTGCTGGAAGATCTCGTCATAGATCGGAAGGACCGCGCCGCCGGGATAGCCGAATACAGTGTCGACGCCCTGATCGCGCAGCGCCTCGACCACCATCCTCGCACCCGTCATGCTTCGGGACATCCCAACTCTCCATCACCAGAAATGCGGCAGGGCGGCATTTGCCCGCTGCGCCGCCGCAAACTAGGCAAGCCGGCCGGCAGGGTCAACGGGCGCGGGAAAGAAAAATGGCGCGGAACGGGCGTTCTTGCGCAACATTGTTGCGCGACGTCTCAGATCCCCGGCAGGTGGATGCGCGCGACCTGTTCGACGATGGGGTCCACGGACAGGGGATGGGTCTCGGTCTCATGCCGGGCGGGGTCGCCCAGATCCTGCCACGCGCCGCCCTTATAGATCTCCAGCGCGTCGAACTGCGCCTTGTAGGCCATCTTGCGGCTGCCCGGCACCCAATAGCCCAGATAGACGTAAGGCAGCCCCGCATCCCGCGCGATGGCGACATGGTCCAGGATCACATGCGTGCCCAGGCTGTGGACCCGCCAGGCCGGGTCGTAAAAGCTGTAGACGAGGCTCAGCCCGTCATCCAGCAGGTCGGTCAGGCAGACCGCCACCAACCGCGAGCCCGCGCCGGTCGGCGTCCCGTCCGTTCCCGGTTCGCGGTATTCGATGACGCGGGTGCGGACCGGCGTCTCCTCGACCATCGCTGCGAACTCAAAGATGTCCATGTCGGCCATGCCGCCGTCGGCGTGGCGCGTGTCCAGATACCGGCGGAACAGGTCGAACTGTTCGTCGGTGGCCCAGGCGCTGGTGGCGACCCTGACCAGCCCGGCATTGCGGCGCTGGACCCGGCGCTGGCTGCGCGAGGGTTGGAAGTCGCGCACCCGGATGCGCGCCGACATGCAGGCCACGCAGCTTTCGCAACTGGGCCGATAGACGACATTCTGCGACCGGCGAAACCCCTGCCGCGACAGCGTGTTGTTCAGGTCGCGCGCGCCGTCGCCGGTCAGCGCGGTGAACAGCTTGCGTTCGGCCCGTCCGTGCAGATACGGGCAGGGCTGGGGCGCCGTCACATAGAACTGCGGCGCGCTGGGCAGCGTATGACGCATCATCCGGCCCCCGGCGGCGACGCTTTCGCCATGAATGGCATGGCCCGCACCCGGCCCATGCCGGCCGATGCGGCCGGCGACGTGGGGGACGGCAACAGGGCTGCGGACGCAGGCAGGGACACGGCTTGTGAACCGTAGTTGGGACGATCCCGCAGACCGTAACAACAGATTTCTGCCCCGCCAAGCGGACAATGCCAAACATTCGCCGCAGTTTTCCCGCGATTCCCGAAGGCAACAGTCCGACCCTGCAAACGCGCGCGCCGCCGGGCGCCGTTGACCCCGCCAGCCCCTTGGCTAAGGCTCTCGCAATGGATTTCGCCAGCGCCATCACCCGCTTTCCCCTTGCCGCCGACCCTGCCCGCGGCGCCGCCGCCGCCGCCGGCCTGCCGCCCATGCCCGAGCCCCTGCGCCGCCTTGTGGCGGGCGCTGCCGGGTCCAGCCCCTATCTGGCCGGGCTGATCGCACGCGAGGGCGACTGGCTGCTGCCCGCGCTGGACCGCGGCGACGTGGTGCGCGGGGAAACCGCGGGGCTGGACGCGCTGTCCCCGGCCGACCTGGGCCCGGCGCTGCGGCGCGCCAAGCGGCGGGTGGCCCTGTGGACGGCGCTGGCCGATCTGGGCGGGGCCTGGTCGCTGGAACAGGTCACGGGCGCCTTGACCGAACTGGCCGACCGCGCCACCGATCTCGCCCTGCGCGCCCATGTCGCCGAGGAGATCCGCCGCGGCAAGCTGCCCGCCCCGCGCACCGGGGCCGCCCCCGACGCGGGCGGCATCTTTGCGCTGGCGATGGGCAAGATGGGCGCGGGCGAACTGAACTATTCGTCGGACATCGACCTGATCGTGCTTTACGACGATGCGGCCTATGGCCCCGCCGACCAGCACGAGGTGCGCGGCGCGCTGATCCGCGCCACCCGCAAGGCGGCGGCCACGCTGTCGGACCTGACCCAGCATGGCTATGTCTTTCGCACCGACCTGCGGCTGCGGCCGGATGCGGCGGTGACGCCGGTCTGCATCTCGGCCGCGGCGGCGCTGTCGTATTACGAGGCCGAGGGCCGCAGCTGGGAACGCGCCGCCTTCATCAAGGCGCGGGTCTGCGCGGGCGACATCGCGGCCGGCGAACGGTTTCTGCGCGACCTGCGGCCGTTCGTCTGGCGGCGCCATCTGGATTTCGCCACCATCCAGGATACCCAGGACATGCGCCGCCGCATCCGCGACCACAAGGGCCTGCACGGGCCGATCGCGGCCCAGGGCCACAATCTGAAACTGGGGCCGGGCGGCATCCGCGACATCGAGTTCTTCACCCAGACCCGGCAGCTGATCGCGGGGGGGCGCGACCCCGACCTGCGGCCGCGCGGCACTGTCGCGGGGCTGGCGGCGCTGGCCGCCAAGGGCTGGATCCCGCAGGATGTCGCGGACGAGCTGACCCGCCACTATCGCCGCCACCGCGACATCGAACACCGCATCCAGATGGTGAACGACGCCCAGACCCACAGCCTGCCCGCGTCGGCCGAGGGGGTGGCGGTCGTGGCGGCGCTGGACGGCTGCGCCGATCCGGCGGCGTGGTCGCGGGCGCTGGTCGAACGGCTGCACCGGGTCGAGGCGCTGACCGGCGATTTCTTCGCCCCCGAGGGCGAGGCCGGGCGCCCCGAGCTGACGTCCGACGCGCAGGTGATGGTCGACGGCTGGCGCGGCTATCCCGCGCTGCGGTCGGGGCGCGCCCAGCAGGTGTTTTCCCGGATCGAGCCCAAGATCCTGACCAGCCTTTACCGCGCCGCACGCCCCGACGAGGCGCTGCGCCGCTTCGACAGCTTCCTGCGCGGCCTGCCCGCCGGGGTGCAGCTGTTTTCGCTGTTCGAATCGAACCCGTCGCTGATCGACCTTCTGGGCGACATCTGCGCCACCTCGCCGCGGCTGGCCGCCCATCTGGCGCGCCACCCCGAGGTGCTGGACGCCGTGCTGGGCGGCAGCTTCTTTGCGCCCTGGCCCGGCGGCGAGACGCTGCGGCAGGCGCTGTCAGATCTGCTGGCGGCGACGACGGCGGCCCCCGACGGCGGGTATGAACGGGCGCTGGATGCCGCCCGCCGCTGGGTCCATGAATGGCAGTTCCGCGTCGGCGTCCACCACCTGCGCGGCCTGGTCGAGGCCGGCGAGGCCGGGCAGCAATACGCCGACATCGCCGACGCCGCGGTCGCGGCGCTGGCGCCGCTGGTGGCGCAGGATTTCGCGCGCCGCCACGGGGCTGCGCCGGGGCGCGGCGCGGCGGTGCTGGGCATGGGCTCGATGGGGGCGCGGCTGCTGCATGCGGGATCGGATCTGGACCTGATCGTGATCTATGACGCGGCGGGCGACGACGGCTCGGCCGGGCCGCGGCCGCTGGCGTCCCGGCCCTATTTCGCGCGGCTGACCCAGTCGCTGGTGACGGCGCTGTCGGCCCCGACCGCGGCCGGCCGGCTTTACGAGGTGGACATGCGCCTGCGGCCATCCGGGCGGCAGGGGCCGGTCGCGACCTCGGTCGGGTCGTTTCGCGCCTATCAGATGGATGAGGCGTGGACATGGGAACACCTGGCCCTGACGCGCGCCCGCGTCGTGGCCGCGATCCCCGGCACAAGCGGTGCTGCGGCGTCGGGTGACACGGACGGCGGCCCGGCCGCTGGAGGGGCGTCGTCGGAGCAGGGGCCGGGCGGCGCGCTGTTGTCGGCTGACGCGGACGGCGACCCCGCCGCGGCGGACGCTGCCGGGGCAGGGACGTCTTCCAACAGGCCGCGGTTGTTGGCTGACCCGGACGGCGGCCTTTCCGCAGCGGCCGCCGCAGGGGCGTTGCCGGGGGAGGGGCCGTCCGGGTCGGGCGCCGGTGCGCAGGCGGCAGGGCCTGACGCCGCACCGTCGCTGTCCGACGAGGTCGAGGCGCTGCGCGTCGCCGTGCTGGCCGCGCGGGGGCGCGATCCGCGGGTGCTGCCCGATTTGGCCGACATGCGCCGCCGCATTCTTGCCGCCAAGTCCCCCGACGGCGCCGCGTGGGAGATCAAGACCGGCAGCGGCAGGCTGCAGGACATCGAGCTTTATGCGCAGTCGCTGGCCCTGCGCGCCGGCTCGCCCGCGCGCGGCGCGGCGATGCAGCTGCGCGCGGGGCAGCGTGCGGGGCTGATCGCGCCGGGCGACGCCGCGACGCTGGCCGAGGCGCATCGCTTTCTGTGGCGGCTGCGTTGCAGCGCCCGGCTGTTGACCGACCAGCCGCTGAACATGGCGACCGTCGGCCAGGGCGGGCAAGAGATGCTGCTGCGCGAGACGGGATCGGACAGCCTTGATGCGCTGGACCGGCGGCTGTCGGATGTGACATCGCGCGCGGCGGGCGTCATCGACAGGGCGTTGGAGGGAGCGGAACCGGCGGCGGCCGGTTTGCCGGGCGACGCGGGGCCACACGCCGGGCACCCCGCGCGCTGACTGGCCCCGAGGCCCGCGGTATAGCGCGGGCGTTCGGGGCTGTGTGAACAGCCCTCGGGGGGTTGGGGCTACCTGAACAGCGCCGCGCGAGCATTGGGGCTGTTTGTACAGAGCGCCCGGTGCGGCGGGGGGTTGGGGCTGTCTGAACAGCGCCGCGCGGGCGTTGGGGCTGCCCGGACAGCGCCCGTGCGGCGCGGGGGTTCGGGAAAGCGTGAACAGCGCCCGTATCAACATCGCCCGACCCGCCACGCGCCGCGGAACCCGGCGCCGGCATATGGTCAGCCGATCTTTCCGATGACTAGCACCGGGCGGTCAGCCACCTCGCCGCCCTGCGCGGCGCTGGCACATGGTCAGCCGATCTTTCCGATGACTGGCACCGGGCGATCAGCCACCTCGCCGCCCTGCGCGGCGCCGGCACATGGTCAGCCGATCTTTCCGATGACCTGCACCGGGCGGTCAGCCACCTCGCCGCCCTGCGCGGCGCCGGCGGCGGCCACGATGTCCAGTGCCAGCGGGCGGACCGGCACGGGGCGCGGGCCGGGGGCAACCCGATCCGTTGCCGGGGCCGGTTCGCAGGACGCCGGCTCGGGGGCCGCGTCGAAGACGCCATGCGCCGTCTTGTCCCAGTAGAACGGCTTGACCACGATTTCATACACCGCCTTCCACGCCGCCAGGCAGGCCAGCGGGAAATACAGCGGCAGCGTGGCGACCCACGGGATCAGGTGGCGGTGGGTGCGGCGGACCGACCAGATGCCGACGACCAGGTTCAGCGCCTCGGACCCGATGAACAGGGCGATCACGGCCACCGTGGCGGTCCGGCCGACCGCGCCGTCCAGCGGATGCGGCAGCCCGGCAAGCATCAGCCAGCAGCTCCACAGCACCGGGGCCAGCAGGAACTGCTGCACGGTGGCGAACATCTGCAGGTGGAACCCCACGAACGCCGCCGGTCCAAGCTCGCGCCACAGGCGGCACGGCGCGCGCATGTGGACGCCCCAGGTCATCGCAAAGCCCTTGAGCCAGCGCGACCGCTGCTTGACCCACGGCACGGCGCGGCAGTTCGCCTCTTCGTGCGTGGTGGTGTCGACGATCTCGGTGCGATAGCCCATGCGGGCCAGCCGGACGCCCAGGTCGGCGTCCTCGGTCACGTTCCAGCCGTCCCAGCCGCCGGCCCGGTCCAGCGCCGCCCGGCGGATGAAGAACGTCGTGCCCCCCAATGGCACGACCAGCCCCATGCGGGCCAGCCCCGGCAGCACACCGCGGAACCACGCGGAATATTCGACGGTAAAGCAGCGCGCCAGCCAGTTGGTGCGGGGATTATAGAAATCCAGCGCGCCCTGCACGCAGGCGACCCGGGGGTCGGCGAAATGCAGGTGGCGCGCCACGCGATGCAGCTGGTCGGGTTCGGGCCGGTCCTCGGCGTCCCAGACGCCGATGATGCTGCCCCGGCAGAAGTTCAGCGCATAGTTCATTGCCCGCGGCTTGGTGCGGATCGGCCCGTCGGGCACCGTGACCACGCGCATCCAGAACGGCAGGCTTGCCGCGGCCAGCGCGGCGCGGGTCATGCCGTCGCTTTCCTCGACCACCAGCAGGCAGTCGGTCAGTTCGCGCGGATAGGTCAGGGCCGACAGGCGGCCGATCAGGCGGTCGGCGATGTCCTCCTCGCGGAACATCGGCACCATGACCGAGATCACCGGCAGTTCCGCCAGCATCTCGGGCTGCGGGCGCAGGGCGGCGCGTCGCGCCTCGGCGTCGGCGGCGACGGTGGCGCGGAAGGCCAGCGCCTTGACCAGCGTGGTGGCCGCCAGCGTCGCCGTCACCAGCGCGGTCACCAGCGCCAGCACCGCGACGGGGGCGAACCAAAGGCCGGCGGCCAGCGCGCCCATCCCCGCCAGCATGATCTGGCCCAGCCGCAGTTCGTTGCGCGTCCGGCAGCTGAATTCGGGGGCGACGCAGCTTTCCGCCGCGCGGATCAGGCGGGTGCGGCGGCTGTTCAGGATCGCCTCGCGCGCCGCGCTGGGTTCGCAGAGCAGCATCCGCACCGTTCCGAAATGCCCGGCCAGCCGGGCGCGCAGGGCGTCGAAATCATGTGGGCGCGACGCTGCGACGAAAGTCACGCCCCCGACCCGCCGCCAGGGCACGACGCCGTTGTTCAGGCACCAGCCCGCGTCCGCGATGTCGATCAGCCGGGCGTCGGGGGGCGAGGCCGCAAGGTCGACATGGCTGGTGCGCCACTGCCGCGCCAGCGCGCGGGCCAGCGCGGGTTCCTTGACCCAGCCGTTCGCCAGCAGCACCTCGCCCAGCCGCGCCGCCTGCCTGCGCCTGAGGACAAGCGCCTTGAGCAGGTCGCCGGGCGCGACCGCGCCATCCTCGATCAGGATCTGGCCCAGCGGGCGGCGGTCGCGGGCCGGGGCCGCGGGCGCGGGCCGGTCGTCAACGCGCGCGGCACGGGGGCGGAAGCGGACCGTGTTGCCCGGCAGCGCGTCGGCGGCTGGCGCATCGGGTCGGCGAATCGGCGTGACGGACATGGGCGACCTTTGGACAGGCGATATGCGCCTGTTCTGCCGCATGACGTCTTAAGGCCCGGTTAACGCCCCCGTGCCGGTCCGTGACGGCCGGTCAGCCCCGGCGGCCGTCGCGCATCGCCTGCGCGAATCCGTCGAACAGATAGGTGCTGTCCTGCGGGCCGGGGCTTGCCTCGGGGTGATACTGCACGGAAAAGACGGGACGATCCGCCACGCGCAGGCCGCAGTTCGACCCGTCGAACAGGCTGACATGGGTTTCCAGCACGCCCGCGGGCAGGGTCTGCGAATCGACCGCAAAGCCGTGGTTCATCGACGTGATCTCGACCTTGCCGGTCTCGACGTTGCGCACCGGATGGTTGGCGCCGTGGTGGCCGTGGCTCATCTTGACGGTC
The DNA here is from genome assembly GCF_004522155.1 of Paracoccus luteus. Lineage (GTDB taxonomy): Bacteria > Pseudomonadota > Alphaproteobacteria > Rhodobacterales > Rhodobacteraceae > Paracoccus > Paracoccus luteus. The sequence continues at coordinate 73,214 of NZ_SDEA01000006.1, forward strand.
TGCGCGCCCAGCGCCAGCGCCAGCATCTGGTGGCCAAGGCAGATGCCGAAGATCGGCAGGTCGTGGTCCAGCAGCTGCCGGATCATGGGCACGGCGTATTCGCCGGTGGCCGCCGGATCGCCGGGGCCGTTCGACAGGAAAACCCCCTCGGGCGAATGCGCCAGAACCTCGTCGGCGGTCGCGGTGGCGGGCAGGACCGTCACCTCGGCCCCCGACTGCACCAGCGAGCGCAGGATGTTGCGCTTGGCGCCATAGTCGATGGCGACGACGCGGAACGGCTTGTCGGCGCGCGGGGCGCTGAACTGGCCGGGCCATTCCCACACGCCGTCGTCCCAGCGATAGCTTTGCGCGCAGCTGACCTCGCGCGCAAGATCAAGGCCGACCAGCCCCGGCCAGGCGCGCGCGCGCCACCATCGCGGCGATGTCGAACTGGCCGTCGGTTCTGTGGGCCAGCACCACATGCGGCGCGCCCTGCTGTCGGATGGCGCGGGTCAGGCGGCGGGTGTCGACGCCGCCGATGCCGATGCGGCCGCGCCGTTCCATCCAGTCCACCAGGTCGGACGCCGCACGCCAGTTCGACGGCTCGGTCGGATCCCACTTGACCACGATGCCGGACGCGACGGGCTCGGCGGCCTCGTCGTCCTGGGGCGTTACGCCGGTGTTGCCGATATGGGGAAAGGTAAAGGTCACGACCTGCGCCGCATAGCTGGGGTCGGTCATGATTTCCTGATAGCCGGTCATGGCGGTGTTGAACACCAGCTCGGCCACCACCTCGCCCGTGGCGCCGAAGCCTTGCCCGTAAAAGACCGTGCCGTCGGCCAGCGCAAGGCAGGCAGTCGGTTTGTTTGCCATGACGGAACCCCCGGGAAAAATCGGCTGACTGCTAAGGCAGGGGGTCGGGGCGGTCAAGTGCCGCAAGCGCGGGACCGCCGCGCCTTGACCCGGCGGCGGGTGTTTGCCAACGGTGGACCGAGCACAGCCGGAGGATGACATGGACCTGCGCGACCGGATTTCCGCCGCCACCAAGGACGCGATGAAGGCCAGGGACGCGCCGCGGCTGTCCACGCTGCGCCTGATCGGCGCGGCCATCAAGGACCGCGAGATCGCGCTGCGGGGCGAAGGCCGCGACGACGGCGGGCTGAGCGGCGACGACCTGATCGCCCTGCTGTCGCGCATGGTCAAGCAGCGCCACGAATCCGCCCGCGCCTATGAGGAGGGCGGGCGCCTGGAACTGGCCGAGAAGGAACAGGCCGAAATCGCGCTGATCCAGGAGTTTCTTCCCCGCCAGCTGACCAGCGCCGAGATGGCCGAGGCTGTGGACCGCGTGATCGCGGATCTGGGCGCGACCGGCGTGCGCGACATGGGCCGTGTCATGGCGGGCCTGCGGGAACGCCACGCGGGGCAGATGGATTTCGGCGCGGCGGGAGCGGTGGTCAAGTCCCGCCTGATGGCCTGAGCGATGCCGGCGCAGTCGCGCGCGCAGCAGCGGGCCGCGGGCGCGGCCCTGTCCGCCAAGCGGGGCTCCTCCAGCCCCGACGATCTGAAGGGCGCATCCCGGCAGATGTTCGACACCATGACCGAGGCGGAGCTGGCGGATCTGGCCGCCACGGACCATGACGACCTGCCCGAACGGGCCGAGGACGACGACTAGCCCGGCGCCCCGTCAGGGCCGGTCCTGCCGGCCGGCCTGCCGGGCCGCGCGGCGGGCGTCGCGCAGGTCGCGCCCCAGCCCCAGCCCGCGCCGGCGGGGTCGGGTGGCGACCAGGATCGCCACTGCGACGATCATCATCCCCGCGGCGGCAAGGAACGGCATGCCCGGCGCATAGACGGGCGCGCCCGCGCGCGTGAAAAAGGCGAAGATCGCCGTCATCAGCAGCGGCGACAGCCCCATCGCGACGGCCGCGACCGAGGCCAGCACGCCCTGCAACTCTCCCTGCTGGCCGGGCGGTGCGCGGTTCGACATGATCTGTTGCAGCGCGGGGCCGCCAAGCCCCGCCATCGCCGCCAGCGGCATGAAGGCCAAGGCCAGCATCGGGTCGGTCACGACGCCATAGAAACACAGCGCCACGACCTCGAGCAGGAAGCCGGCGGTCGCGGTCCGCCAGACGCCGAAACGGCGGATCGCGGGGCCGACCAGCACCCCCTGGACCAGCGCCATCGCCACCGCGAACACCGCCAGTGACAGGCCGATGTGCAGCGGATCCCAACCAAAGCGGGCCTTGCCGTAAAAGCTCCAGACCGCGGGATAGACATAGGCCGCGACGTGAAACAGCGCGAATGTCAGCAGCAACGGCCCGATCCGCGGCAGCCGCCCGATCGCGGCAAAGGCGGACAGCGGGTTGGCGCGCCGCCAGGTGAACGGGCGGCGGATCGCATCCGTCACCGTTTCCGGCAGGACGAACCAGCCGAAGATCAGGTTCGCGCCCGCCAGCACGGCCGCCGTCCAGAACGGCGCGCGCAGGTCGATGGTGGACATGATGCTGCCCAGCACCGGTCCCAGGACAAAGCCCACCGCGAACGCAGCCCCGATCAGGCCGAAGTTGCGGCCCCGTTCCTCGGGGCGCGAGATGTCGGCCATATAGGCGGCAGCCGTGGCGTGGGTCGCGGCCATGATGCCGCCGATCAGACGGCCCACCAGGATCAGCGTGATCGTCGGCGCCAGCGCCAGCAGCACATAGTCCAGCGTCATCACCAGCAGCGCGGTCAGCATCACCGGCCGGCGGCCATAGGCGTCCGACAGATTGCCGATCACCGGGCCGAACAGGAACTGCATCGCGGCATAGGACGTGCCCAGCACGCCGCCCCAGACCGCCGCACCGGCCAGACCCTGCCCGGTCAACTCTTCCAGCAGGTCGGGCATGACCGGAAAGATCAGCCCCATGCCGGTGGCGTCGATCAGCACCGTCATCAGCACGAACAGCTTTGCGGCCTTGCCCGCGCTGCGCCCGGCCGCGTCGCGCGGCGGGGCGGTCGGGGAACGGGGCGGCTTGCGGGGCATCACGGTCGTTCCGGGACAGGGCGGGCAAGGCCTCATTGCCACGCGCGGGCGGCGGGCGAAAGCGCTGACCTTGAGGGGGGCGTCAGCCGCCCGGCGGGGCGCGCAGCGCCGCCAGCGCGCGTCAGTCGTGCAACTGGCGGCGTTCCGCGGGCGGCGGGCGAAAGCCTGACCTCGGGGGCGTCAGCCGCCGGGCGGGGCCCGCAGCGCCGCCAGCGCGCGCGCCAGCTCGTCTCGCAGTTGGCGGCGTTCGTCAGGGGCGAGGAACGCGCCCAGTTCGATGTCGCGCGGGCCGCCGTCGGTCAGGGTCAGATACGCCTCGACCGGCTGGTCGTGCAGCGTCAGGCGCACCCAATAGGGGTTGGCCTGCCAGACGCGGGCCGCGCGGCCGGGATCGCGCCGCGTGACGTGCAGCCGGTCGGGGCGCAGCACCAGCTCCTCGACGGTGCCGCCGCGCCGCCAGGCGTATTGCATCGCATACCACAGCGCCCAGACGACCCCGGCGGCAAACGGCAGCAGCCCCCACATCACCGCCGAACCGACCAGCGCCAGCAGCGGCAGCACCAGCGCCGCCGCAGCGCCGCCGATGGCCCAGGCAAAGCCCGTGGGTGTCAGCGACCGATATCGCCAGATCACCAGCCGGCGGACCGGCTGGCCGGCGGGGTCGATGTGGTCGTGCCATTCATGGGGCATCGCGGGTCCGCCGAACGAAAGACGGCCCCGGATCGCTCCGGGGCCGTTTGGCTGTGCCTGGCCCGGTCCTAGTGGGCCTGGCGGCGGTCCCAATCCTCGCGCTTGGGCAATTGCTCGAACGTGTGTTCGGGCGGGGGCGAGGGCAGGGTCCATTCAAGCGTGTCGGCGTATTCGTTCCAATAGTTGTCCTGGGTCACGCGCTTGCCCGCGAACAGCGTGTAGAACACGATCCCGATGAAGAACAGGAACGAGGCGAAGGACAGATAGGCGCCCACCGACGAGAACCAGTTCCAATAGGCGAACTCGACCGGATAGTCGATATAGCGGCGGGGCATCCCCTGACGGCCCAGGAAGTGCTGCGGGAAAAAGATCATGTTCGAGCCGATGAACATCATCCAGAAATGCAGCTTGCCGGCCCATTCGGGATACTGGCGCCCGCTCATCTTGCCGATCCAGTAATAGACCCCGGCAAAGATCGCGAAGACCGCGCCCAGCGACATAACATAGTGGAAGTGCGCCACGACGTAATAGGTGTCGTGATAGACGCGGTCCAGCGGCGCCTGGCTCAGCACCACGCCGGTCACGCCGCCGACGGTGAACAGGAACAGGAAGCCGAAGGCCCAGAGCATCGGCGTCTTGAACTCGATCGAGCCGCCCCACATGGTCGCGATCCAGCTGAACACCTTGATGCCGGTGGGCACCGCGATGGTCATCGTGGCCAGCATGAAATAGGCCTGCTGGGTCAGCGACATGCCGGCGGTATACATGTGGTGCGCCCACACGACAAAGCCCAGCACCCCGATCGCGATCATCGCCAGCACCATCGGCAGATAGCCGAAGATCGGCTTGCGCGCGAAGGTGGCGATGACGTGGCTGATGATCCCGAAGCCCGGCACGATGATCATGTAGACCTCGGGGTGGCCGAAGAACCACAGGATGTGCTGATACAGCACCGGGTCGCCGCCGCCCGCCGGGTTGAAGAAGTTGGTGCCGAAGTTGCGGTCCATCAGCAGCATGGTGATGGCGCCCGCCAGCACCGGCAGCGACAGCAGGATCATCCAGGCCGTGACGAACACCGACCAGGCGAACAGCGGCACCTTGAACAGCGTCATGCCGGGCGCGCGCATGTTCAGGAAGGTGGTGATGATGTTGATCGCGCCCAGGATCGACGACGCGCCCGAGACGTGGACGGCAAAGATCGCCAGGTCCATCGAATAGCCGCCCTCGGTGGTGGACAGCGGCGGATACAGCACCCAGCCGACGCCCGACCCCATCTGGTCGTTGCCGCCCGGCGACAGCAGCGAGGCGACGCCCAGCGACACCCCGCAGACATAAAGCCAATAGGACAGGTTGTTCAGCCGCGGGAACGCCATGTCCGGCGCGCCGATGTGCAGCGGCATGAAATAGTTGCCGAAACCGCCGAACAGCGCCGGAATGACGACGAAGAACATCATCAGGACGCCGTGATAGGTGATCAGAACGTTCCACAGATGGCCGTTCGGCGTGCATTCGGCGGACGCGTCGGCGATGAAGCGCACGCCTTCCAGGCACATGAACTGCACGCCGGGGTTCTGCAGCTCCATCCGCATATAGACGGTGAAGGCGACCGAGATCAGGCCGACGATGCCGGCGGTGAACAGGTAAAGGACTCCGATGTCCTTGTGGTTGGTGGACATGAACCAGCGGGTAAAGAACCCGCGGGTATCATGGTGCTCACCGTGGCCGTGAACGGCGGCGTCAGCCATGCGATGCTCTCCCTCAGAATCGATGCCGGACCGGCTGCTGGGCCGGCGGACTCGGCCCGGTTCTAGACCAGTAATCCGGGTGCGGCAATGTGGCGCCGAGGGTTCTTGCGAATGAAAGACCCCCGGTCGGTGCGACCGGGGGGCAATTCGGCACGCGGCCCGCGACGGGCCGGCGCGGATCAGTTGGTGGCGGGGGCCGCAGCCGCGCCGGCGGCCGGGGCCGCGGCTGCGTCGGCCGCGGGGGCGGCAGCGGCGCCGCCGGCCGCGTCAGGCGAATGGGCCGCCAGGAACGCCACGATGTCGGGCTGGTTCTTGTTCAGCTTGAACGTCATCTTGGTCTTCAGCTTGGGGTCGCCGGTCTTTTCCTGGGTGTAGCCGTTCGGATCGGTGATGTAGTGCACCAGATCCTCGGGCGTCCAGACCTCGCCGGCTTCGCCCAGCTTGATCAGCGCCTCGGAATACTTGAACCCTTCCTCGGTCCCGGCCTTGCGGCCGACGACGCCATACAGGTTCGGGCCGGTCTTGCCGCCCTTGACGATGTCGGTGCCGTCCGGGGCCTGGACCATGTGGCAGGCCTTGCACTTCTTGAACTCGGATTCGCCCTTGGCGGCGTCGCCGCCGGCGGCATCCTGGGCGGCGGCGGGAACCGCCAGTGCAAGCGCGGCGAGCGTGGCATAAAGGCTGATCTTCATCGCGTTATCCTTTGCAGCGAAGTTATGGATCGTGGGGGTTCGCGGCCCCTGCGCCGCATGGCTAGCATGGGGCTGTGGCCACTCAACACCGCAAAAGTCAAAAAGTGCCCCGTTTTCATGACCCGCTTGCGGGAATGTGACGCCTCCGGCGGGATCAGGCCGGTTCCGCCGGCCCCATGACCGTCCCGATCACGGGGAACGTCGCGCGCAGCGCGGCGTCCACGTCGTCCATCGTGACCGGCAGGCCCAGATCCACCAGGCTGGTGACGCCGTGCCCCTGTATCCCGCAGGGAACGATTCCCGCGTAATGGTCCAGGTCGGGTTCGACGTTGATCGAGATGCCGTGAAAGCTGACCCAGCGGCGCAGCTTGATGCCGATGGCGGCGATCTTGTCCTCGCGCATGGCGCCGTCGGGCAGGGGGGGCTTGTCGGGGCGCGCGATCCAGACGCCGACGCGGCCCGCGCGTATCTCGCCGCGCAGCCCGAACTCGGCCAGAGCGGCGATCACCCAGGCCTCCAGCGCGGCGACAAGGCGGCGCACGTCGCGGCCGCGACGGTTCAGGTCCAGCATGACATAGACGACGCGCTGGCCCGGCCCGTGATAGGTGTATTGCCCCCCGCGCCCGGTCGGGAACACCGGGAAGCGGCCCGGATCGGTCAGGTCGGCGGGCCGGGCCGAGGTGCCGGCCGTGTAAAGCGGCGGATGCTCGACCAGCCAGATCGCCTCGGGCGCGGTGCCGTCGTGGATGGCGGCGACGCGCGCCTCCATCCAGGCGACGGCGGCGGGATGGTCGGTCAGGCCGGGCGAGATCAGCCATTCGGGATCGTCGTCGCGCAGAACCGGCAGGGAAAGGGGCGAAGGCTGCATGGATCAGGGTTGCCCCCGGCCCGCCTCCGATGCAAGGGGGGCTTAACATGAGCGTGGTGCATGATGGCGCTGAGAATCATGCGTTTCACTTTTCCCGCCATCGTGCGTTAGACAACAGCCCTGCCGCCCGTGCCGTAAGGATCGCCCATGCCCGCCCTGCCGCTGTCCCCCGCCTTTGCCGCGATCCGCGCCGCCGCCCGCGACCGTGTCCTGATCCTGGATGGCGCGATGGGCACGCAGATCCAGCGGCTGGGCCTGTCCGAGGGCGATTTCCTGGGCGAGGCGAACCACGGCGGCGGCTGCGCCTGCCACATCCACAGCAACCACCCCCAGCAGGGCAACAACGACCTGCTGAACCTGACCCAGCCCGAGGCGATCGAGGCGATCCACCTGCGCTATGCGCTGGCGGGCGCCGATATCGTGGAAACCAACACGTTTTCCTCGACCACCATCGCGCAGGCCGACTATGGCATGCAGGACCGCGTGTTCCAGCTGAACCGCGAGGGCGCGCGGCTGGTCCGGCGGGCGCTGGACGCGGCGACCGCGCAGGACGCCCGCCCGCGCTGGGTGGCGGGGGCGCTGGGGCCGACGAACCGCACCGCCTCGCTCAGCCCGGACGTGAACGATCCGGGGTTCCGCGCCGTCACCTTCGACCAGCTGCGCGTCGCCTATGCCGAGCAGATCCGCGGGCTGATCGCGGGCGGGACCGACCTGATCCTGATCGAGACGATCTTCGACACGCTGAACGCCAAGGCCGCGATCTTTGCCGCCGAGGAGGTGTTCGCGGAAACCGGCCTGCGCCTGCCGGTGATGATCTCGGGCACGATCACCGACCTGTCGGGGCGCACGCTGTCGGGGCAGACGCCGACCGCCTTCTGGCATTCCGTGGCCCACGCCGCGCCACTGACGGTCGGGCTGAACTGCGCGCTGGGGGCCAACGCCATGCGCCCGCACCTGCAGGAACTGTCCGAGGTCGCCGACACGCTGATCTGCGCCTATCCGAACGCGGGCCTGCCGAACGAGATGGGCCAGTATGACGAGACCGCCGCCCAGATGGCCGCCCAGATCGGCGGTTTCGCCGACGAGGGGCTGGTCAACATCGTCGGCGGCTGCTGCGGGTCCACCCCCGACCACATCGCCGCCATCGCCGATGCCGTCGCGGGCAAGCCGCCCCGCGCCATCCCCGAAATCCCGCCGCGCCTGCGCCTGTCGGGGCTGGAGCCGTTCGTCAAGACCGACGACATCCCCTTTGTCAACGTGGGGGAACGCACCAACGTCACCGGCAGCGTCCGTTTCCGCAAGCTGATCACCGCGGGCGACTATCCGGCGGCGCTGGAGGTCGCGCGGGACCAGGTGGAAAACGGCGCCCAGATCATCGACGTGAACATGGACGAGGGGCTGATCGATTCCGCCGCCGCGATGACGTCGTTCCTGAACCTGATCGCGGCCGAACCCGACATCGCCCGCGTGCCCCTGATGATCGACAGCTCCAAATGGGAGGTGATCGAGGCCGGGCTGAAATGCGTCCAAGGCAAGCCGATCGTGAACTCGATCAGCCTCAAGGAGGGCGAGGAGGCGTTCCTGCACCACGCGCGGCTGTGCCGCCGCTATGGCGCGGCCGTCGTCGTCATGGCGTTCGACGAGACCGGGCAGGCCGACACCGAGAACCGCAAGGTCGAAATCTGCGCCCGCGCCTATGACCTGCTGGTGGCCGAGGGCTTCCCGCCCCAGGACATCATCTTCGACCCCAACATCTTCGCCGTGGCGACGGGGATCGAGGAACACGACAATTATGGCGTCGATTTCATCGGCGCGACCGCCCGCATCCGCCAGTCGCTGCCGCATGTCCATGTTTCGGGCGGCGTGTCGAACCTGTCCTTCAGCTTTCGCGGCAACGAACCCGTGCGCGAGGCGATGCACGCCGTCTTTCTGTATCACGCGATCCAGGCGGGCATGGACATGGGCATCGTCAACGCGGGCCAGCTGGCCGTCTATGACCAGATCGACGCAGGCTTGCGCGAGGCGTGCGAGGATGTGGTCCTGAACCGCCGCGCCGATTCGACCGAGCGCCTGCTGGACCTTGCCCAGCGGTTCAAGGGCGAGGGCGGGGCGAAGGCCCGCGAAAAGGATCTGGCCTGGCGCGACTGGCCCGTGGACAAGCGTCTGGAACACGCGCTGGTCAACGGCATCACCGAATACGTCGTCGCCGACACCGAACAGGCGCGCCAGTCCGCCGAACGCCCGCTGCACGTCATCGAAGGGCCGCTGATGGCCGGGATGAACGTCGTCGGCGACCTGTTCGGGGCGGGCAAGATGTTCCTGCCGCAGGTGGTGAAATCGGCCCGCGTGATGAAGCAGGCCGTGGCCCACCTGCTGCCCTATATGGAGGCCGAGAAGGCCGCGAACGGCGGCGGGTCGAGTTCAGCGGGCAAGGTGCTGATGGCGACCGTCAAGGGCGACGTCCATGACATCGGCAAGAACATCGTGGGCGTGGTCCTGGCCTGCAACAACTATGAGATCATCGACCTTGGCGTGATGGTCCCGGCGCAGAAGATCCTGGAAACCGCCCGGACCGAGCAGGTGGACATCATCGGCCTGTCGGGCCTGATCACGCCCAGCCTGGACGAGATGGTGCATGTCGCCTCCGAGATGGAGCGCGAGGGGTTCGACATCCCGCTGCTGATCGGGGGCGCGACGACCAGCAAGGTTCACACCGCGGTCAAGATCGACCCGCGCTATCGCCGCGGCCAGACCGTCTATGTGACCGACGCCAGCCGCGCGGTCGGCGTGGTGTCAAACCTGCTGTCGGATGAAAAGCCGGGCTTTGTCAGCGACGTGCGCGGCGATTATCAGGCGATGGCGGAACGCTATAACCGCGGCGACGCCGACCGCGCCCGGCTGCCGCTGGCGGATGCCCGGGCCAATGCCGTGGCGGTGGACTGGGCCGGCTATGCCGCGCCGCAGCCCACGTTCACGGGCACCCGCGCGCTGGCCGACTGGGATCTGGCCGAGATCGCCCGCTATATCGACTGGACGCCCTTTTTCCAGACGTGGGAGATGAAGGGCGTCTATCCCCGCATCCTGGACGACGAGCGGCAGGGCGAGGCCGCGCGCGCGCTGTTCGCCGACGCGCAGGCGATGCTGGACCGCATCATCGCCGAACGCTGGCTGGCGCCCCGCGCGGTCATGGGGTTCTGGCCCGCCAACCGCGTGGGCGACGACATCCGCCTGTGGACGGACGAGACGCGCCGGACGCCCCGCGCCACGCTGCACACGCTGCGCCAGCAGGTGACGAAACGCGACGGCCGCCCGAACGTGGCGCTGGCCGATTTCGTCGCGCCCGAGGGGCAGCCCGACTGGATCGGCGGCTTTGTCGTGACCGCGGGGGACGAGACCGCGCGCGTGCAGGCGTTCAAGGACGCGCACGACGATTTCTCGGCCATCCTGCTGCAGGCGCTGTCGGACCGCTTTGCCGAGGCGTTGGCCGAACTGCTGCACGAACGTGTGCGGCGCGAGTTCTGGGCCTATGCCCCGGACGAGGCCCATACCCCCGCCGAGCTGGTGGCCGAGCCTTATCGCGGCATCCGCCCCGCGCCGGGATACCCGGCCCAGCCGGATCACACCGAGAAAGAGACGCTGTTCGACCTGCTGGACGCCACCGCCGCGACCGGCGTGGAACTGACCGAGTCGATGGCGATGTGGCCCGGATCGTCGGTCAGCGGCCTGTATCTGGCCCACCCCGACGCCTATTACTTCGGCGTGGCCAAGGTCGAGGCCGACCAGGTCGCCGACTATGCCGCGCGCAAGGGCATGACGGTGGCGCAGGCGGAACGCTGGCTGGCCCCGGTGCTGAACTATGTCCCCGGCGCGGCGGTGGCTGCGGAATAGCCCTTTTCAAGCGCGCGATCCGTGGCTATGTCACGGCCGTCACGGATCGCGGTCGTGGCGGAATTGGTAGACGCGCAGCGTTGAGGTCGCTGTTCCTTAACCGGAGTGAAAGTTCGAGTCTTTTCGACCGCACCAGATTTACGGGCCAGGGGTTTGAAATCCCTGGCCCGTTGTCGTTCGCGGGGCGGGCTGCCCCCGACTGATCCCCCAGCCGAACCTGCCCTGCACGGCATTGGCCAACCGCCCGCCGCGGCGGCACCGGGGCGGCCTCGGGCGCATCCCGATGACCGGCCTGCCGCAAATCGTCGTTGCATCGCGTCGCCGCCGCCGCATAGTCTGGCGTCGCGCACCAACGACCAACGACAAAAGACAGGGAGCCGCGCATTGACACCGCCATCGGGCAACGACGGGTTCGTCGTCTTTGATCATGTGCAGAAAAGCTATGACGGTCAGACGCTTGTCGTCAAAGACCTGAACCTTTCCATCGGCCAGGGCGAGTTCCTGACCATGCTCGGCCCGTCCGGGTCGGGCAAGACCACCTGCCTGATGATGCTGGCCGGGTTCGAGACGGCGACCAACGGCGAGATCCGGCTGGACGGGCGCAACATCAACGACGTGCCCCCCCACAAGCGCGGCATCGGCATGGTGTTCCAGAACTATGCGCTGTTTCCGCACATGACCGTGGGCGAGAACCTGGCCTTTCCGCTGGAGGTCCGCGGCATGGGCAAGGCCGACCGCGAGACGCGGGTCATGCGGGCGCTGGACATGGTGCAGATGGGCCGGTTCAAGTCGCGCCGTCCGGCGCAGCTGTCGGGCGGCCAGCAGCAGCGCATCGCACTGGCCCGTGCGCTGGTGTTCGACCCCAAGCTGGTGCTGATGGACGAGCCGCTGGGCGCCCTGGACAAGCAGCTGCGCGAGCATATGCAGTATGAAATCAAGGCGCTGCACAACAATCTTGGAATTACCGTCGTCTATGTGACCCACGACCAGGGCGAGGCGCTGACGATGTCGGACCGCATCGCCGTGTTCAACGACGGGCGCATCCAGCAGCTGGCCCCCCCGTCGCAGCTTTACGAAAAGCCCGACAACAGCTTTGTCGCGGGGTTCATCGGCGAAAACAACGCGCTGCCCGGCGTCATCGAGCGGCTGGACGGCGGCAAGGCGCTGGTCCGGCTGGCCACGGGCGAGCTGATCGACGCGACCCCTGTCAACGTGCGCGAGGTGGGTCAGCAGACGCTGGTGTCGATCCGCCCCGAACGGGTCGAGTTCAAGCCCGAGATGATGCCCGCAGGCGCCCACACCATCGACGCCGAGGTGCGCGACGTCATCTATATGGGCGACATCCTGCGCGCCCGGATGAAGGTCGCGGGCAGCGACGATTTCGTGATGAAGTTCCGCAACACGCTGGGCCAGACACGGCTGGACCCCGGCCAGCACATCCGCATCGGCTGGCACCCCCAGGACGCGCGGGCGCTCGACCTCGTCTGACAAGAAAATACACAGGGAGAATGGAATGAGAGGCCTTCTGATTTCGACCACCGCGCTGATCGCGCTGTCCGGCACGGCCTGGGCGCAGGACAAGGTCCTGAACGTCCTGGACTGGGGCGGGGCTTACGGCCAGTCGCACGCGATCGCCTATAACGCGCCCTTCGAGGCCGAGACGGGCATCCGCATCACCGTGTCCGACGCCGACAACCCGGCGACCCCGATCAAGGCGATGGTCGAGGCGGGCAACGTGACCGCCGACGTCGCCTCGGTCGAATACGCCGACGCCGTGCGGCTGTGCGACGAGGGCGCGCTGGAACAGATCGACCTGTCGGTGCTGACCGCGGCGTCCGACGGCACCACCGCGCAGGACGATTTCATCGAGGGCGCGCTGACCGACTGCTTTGTCGCCACCGACGTCTATTCGATGGTGCTGGCCTATGACGACGGCAAGTTCCCCGACGCCAAGCCCGCGACGCCCGCCGATTTCTTCGACACCGCCAAGTTCCCCGGCAAGCGCACGATGCGCAAGGGCGCCAAGTTCAACCTGGAACTGGCCCTGATGGCCGATGGCGTCCCCCCGGCCGAGGTCTATGACGTGCTGGCGACGCCCGAAGGCGTTGACCGCGCCTTCGCCAAGCTGGGCACGATCAAGAACGACGTGATCTGGTGGGAAGCGGGCGCCCAGCCGCCGCAGCTGCTGGCGGATGGCGAGGTCACGATGGCCTATGCCTTCAACGGCCGGATCTTCAACGCCGCCATCGGCGAGAACAAGCCGTTCAACATCATCTGGGACGGCCAGATCTATGAGATGGAGGGCTGGGTGATCCCGAAGGGTGCGCCCAACGTCGAAAACGCGCTGAAATACATCGAGTTCTCGACCCGCCCGGAACAGCTTGCCAAGGCCGCCGAGCAGATCAGCTATGGCCCGCCGCGCAAGTCGGCGTCGGCGCTGGTCGGCAATGTCGCGGGCAAGGACGTCCCGATGGGGCCGCATCTGCCGACCTCGCCCGAGAACATCGACAAGGGCATCGCCTCGAACCTCGACTTCTGGGTCGATCACGATGGCGAGCTGAGCGAGCGGTTCAACGCCTGGCTGGCCGGCTGATGGCCGGCGGCGCCGCCCCGCGCGGGCGGCGCCGCCTTCACACCCAACGTTGGGAAAGAGCGGATCATGACACGACGACTGATCGCAGGAACGGCGCTGGCGCTGATCGCCGCCGGGGCGGCCCATGCGCAAGACGGCTCGATCAACATCACCACCTATGGCGGTGCCTTCGGCGCGGCGGTGAACGAGGCCTTCGCCAAGCCCTTCACCCAGGCCAGCGGCATCCAGGCCACGATGGTGGACAATTCGGACCCGCCCGCCAAGCTGAAGGCCGAGGTCGAGGCGGGCAACGTCACCAGCGACGTCTATGACGTCGAGCAGTCCGACGTGATCCGCCTGTGCGACGAGGGGCTGATCGAGCCGATCGACCCCGCGATCCTGCCCGCGGCGGCGGACGGGACGGCGGCCGCCGACGATTACCTGCCGCAGGCGCTGCATGACTGCGCGACCGCGATCATGGTATGGTCCACGGTGATCGCCTATGACACGCAGGCGTTCACGGGCGCAGCCCCGGCCACGGTCGCGGATTTCTTTGACACCGCCAAGTTCCCCGGCAAGCGCGGCATCATCAAGCGGCCCAAATACGCGCTGGAGTTCGCGCTGCTGGGTGATGGCGTGCCGGCCGACCAGGTCTATGAGGTGCTGGGAACGCCCGAGGGCGTGGACCGCGCCTTTGCCAAGCTGGACAGCATCAAGGATCAGGTGGTCTGGTGGGAGGCGGGCGCGCAGGCGCCGCAGCTTTTGGCCGACAAAGAGGTGTCGATGACGCTGGCCTATAACGGCCGGATCTTCGACGCCATCGTCGAGGAGGGCAAGCCCTTCGCCTTTGTCTGGGACGGGGCGAACCTGGACATGGACTATTGGGTGGTGCCCAGGGGCGCGCCGAACCTTGACGCGTCGATGCAGTTCATCGCCTTTGCCTCGGACCCGGCGCGGCAGGCGGATCTGTCGAAATACATCGCCTATGGCCCGCCCCGGAAATCGGCGTCGGCCAGCGTCGGCACATACAAGGACGGCACCACCGGGATGGCGCCCTTCCTGCCGACGACGCCCGCCAACGCCGAACGCGCGCTGGTCAACGACGCCGCCTTCTGGGCCGACCACGGGACCGAGCTGACCGAGCGGTTCAACGCCTGGCTGGCAAGCTGAAACCCGCGCCGGGGCGTTCGCCGCCCCGGCGCCCCGACCCGAATGACCCCATGCGCAGACCGCTGATCCTTGCCGCCACGCTGCTAGCCGCCCCTGCCTTTGCACAGGACCGGGCGCTGACGGTGATTTCGTGGGGCGGCGACTTTGCGGCCATGCAGGACCGCGCAATGGCCCGGCCGTTCGCCGAACGCACGGGCACGGCCGTCCGCTTTGTCGATACCGACGACCCCGCCGGCATGATCAAGCTGCAGGTCGAGGCGGGCAACGTCACCGCCGACGTGGCCAGCGTGGGGCAGGGCGCGGGGCTGCGGCTGTGCGAGGAGGGCGACGCCCAGCCGATCGACCCAGCCATCCTTGTGCCGCCCGCCAGCGGCACCGTGGCCGATGATTTCCTGCCGCGCACCCTGTCCGAATGTTTCGTGGCGACCGACATCTATTCGACCGTGATCGCCTATGACGCGGACCGGCTGGCGGCGGCGCCGACCTCGGCCGCCGATTTCTTTGATCTCGAGCGGTTTCCGGGCCGCCGGGGCCTTGGCCGGACGCCGCAGTTCACGATGGAGCTGGCGCTGGTCGGCGACGGCGTGCCGCTGGATCAGGTCTATGACGTGCTGGCCACCCCGGCGGGGGTCGAGCGTGCGCTTGCCCGGCTGGACACCATCCGCGACCAGATCGTCTGGTGGGAAGCAGGCGCCCAGCCGATCCAGCTTGTCGCCGACGGCGAGGTGGCGATGACCCACGCCTATAACGGCCGCGTCTTCAAGGCCGCGCAGGTTGACGGCTTGCCGCTGGCGATCCTGTGGGACGCCCAGATGCTCGAGGTCGAGGGCTGGGTCATCCCCAGTGGCGCGCCCAACCCTGACGCCGCGCGCGCTTTCGTCAGCTTCTCGACGTCGCCCGAGGTGCTGGCCCGCGCCGCCGAGATCCTGCCCTATGGACCACCGCGCGCGTCGGCGCAGGCGATGGTCGGGGAATACGCGGGCGACGGCGTCACGCAGATGGGCCCGCATCTGCCGACCTCGGCGCAGAACATGACGAATGCGCTGTTCGTGGACCCGGAGTTCTGGGCCGACCACGAACCCCAGCTGCGCGAGCGCTTTACGGCATGGCTGGGCAACGAATGACGACCGGCCCGATCCCAGGGCCACATCGATAGGACCGGAATGGCCACTGCTCTCGATCCCCACGCAGCAATCGTCGCCAAGGCCGGCGGCGGCCGGGCGGCGGCGCTGACGACCGCCGACGGGCGGCCGCTGGCCCGCGCGCTGGCGCGCAGTTCGGCGCGGGCGCGCAGGCGCGCGTTCCTGCTGGTCGCGCCGCTGCTGCTGTTTGTCGTCATCACCTTTGTGATCCCGATCGGGCAGATGCTGCACCGGTCGATGTACAACGACGGGTTTTCGGCCAACATGCCGCAGGTTTCCGCATGGTTCGCCGAAAATCCGCCCGGCACGCAGCCCGACGAGGCGGCCTTTGCCGCGCTGGCCGCCGACCTGACCGCGGCGGCCGAGGCGCGCACCATCGGCATCGTCGGCACGCGGATGAACTATGACGTGCCCGGCACCCGGTCGCTGTTCACCGCGACCGGCCGCAAGGCGCGCGCCGGGTTCGCGCCGCCCTATCGCGACGCGCTGGTCGAGGCCGACGCCAAGTGGCAGGATCCGACGCTGTGGCGGGCGATGCGCAGCGCCTCGACCGCCTATACGGCGAACTTTTACCTGGCCGCGCTGGACCGGACCCGCAACGACCAGAACGAGATCGTCCAGGTGGCCGGGCAGCAGCAGGTCTATGTCATGCTGTTCAAGCGCACGCTGGGGCTGTCGCTGCTGATCACGGCGACGACGTTCCTGCTGGGCTTCCCCATCGCGCATCTGCTGGCGACCCTGCCGATGCGGAAATCGAACCTGCTGATGATCCTTGTGCTGCTGCCGTTCTGGACCTCGCTGCTGGTGCGCACCACCGCCTGGATGGTGCTGTTGCAGCAGCAGGGCGTCATCAACGACATCCTGGTCTGGATCGGCGCGATCGACGAACAGGGCCGGCTGGCGATGATCTATAACCAGATCGGCACGGTCATCGCGATGACCCATATCCTGCTGCCGTTCATGATCCTGCCGCTGTATTCGGTGATGCGGACGATCAATCCCAGCTATGTCCGGGCCGCGCGCAGCCTTGGCGCGACCAGCTGGACGGCGTTCCGCCGCGTCTATTTCCCGCTGACCCTGCCGGGGCTGGGGGCGGGGGCGCTGCTCGTCTTCATCCTTGCGGTCGGCTATTACATCACGCCGGCGCTGGTGGGCGGGTCGTCGGGCCAGCTGATCTCCAACATGATCGCGATGCACATGACCGAGACGCTGAACTGGTCGATGGCCGCGGCGCTGGCGGCGCTGCTGCTGGGGGGCGTGCTGGCGCTTTACTGGGTCTACGACCGGCTGGTCGGGATCGACAATCTCAAGCTGGGGTGAACCGATGGCGCTTCCGACCTATGCCTCGCCGCTGGAGAGGGTCTGGCACTGGACCTATATCGCGATCTGCGTGGCGATCTTTGTATTCCTGATCGCCCCGATCATCGTCGTGATCCCGCTGTCCTTCAACGCCGAGCCATATTTCACCTTTACCGACCGCATGCTGTCGTTCGACCCCGACGGCTATTCGATGCGGTGGTATGACAGCCTGCTGACCTTTGGCATGGTGCGGGGCGACGCGCCGCGCGACGCAAGCTGGTGGGCCGACGCATGGGCGAACGCGAAATGGATCGGCGCGGCCAAGAACTCGCTGATCATCGGATTCTTCTCGACCATCCTTGCGACGGTGCTGGGCACGCTGGCGGCGCTGGGCCTTTCGCGGCCGGAAATGCCGTTCCGCCGCATCATCATTGCGGTGCTGATCTCGCCCATGATCGTGCCGATCATCATCACGGCGACGGGCATGTTCTTTTTCTATTCCTCGACCTGCGTCGACACGACCTCGGCCCTGGGCCGGGTGCTGGCCCCGGTGCTGTCCAATTCGGGCTGCCTTGCCAACACCTATCTGGGGGTGATCCTGGCGCATGCGACGCTGGGCATCCCGTTCGTCATCATCACCGTGACGGCGACGCTGATCGGGTTCGACCAGTCGCTGAACCGGGCGGCGGCGTCGCTGGGGGCCAATCCCCGGACGACGTTCTTCAAGGTGACGATGCCGCTGATCCTGCCCGGCGTCATCTCGGGCGCGCTGTTCGCCTTTGTCACCTCGTTCGACGAGGTGGTGGCGGTGCTGTTCATCGCCGGTCCCGACCAGCAGACGATCCCCCGGCAGATGTGGAACGGCATCCGCGAACAGATCAGCCCGGCGATCCTGGCGGTCGCCACGCTGCTGGTGATCTTTTCCATCGCCCTGCTGACCACGGTCGAGCTGTTGCGGCGGCGCGGCGAAAGGCTGCGGGGGCTGACCCCCGCCTGACCGGCGGGGCAGGGCGGACACCCGGTCAGGGCAGGATCGCCAGCCACACCCAGATCGACAGCATCGACAGGCCCGTCGCCACCAGCACGGTCGATGCGGCGACCCGCATCGCCGCGCCGTAAAGGCTGGCGAACAGATAGGCGTTGACCCCCGGCGCCATCGCCGCCGTCAGCACCGCCGACCGCAGCGCGGCGGTATCCAGCCCCAGCGTCTGGCCCAGCCCCCAGGTGATCGCGGGATGGACGACCAGCGAACAGGCGCAGCACACCGCGATGGTGGCCGCGTCCCCCTCGGGCTTATAGCGCAGCAGGATGCCGCCCAGACCGAACAGCGCCGCAGGCAGCGCCGCGGCGGCGATCATGTCCACGCCGCCCCAGAACCCCTGCGGCATGACCAGCCCGGCCGAGGTCAGCAGGTTCATGGCCAGCCCGCTGAGGATGCCGATCACCAGCGGCGTGCGCACCACGCCCTTCAGCGCCCGCATCGCGACGCGGCCTGCCGACACGCCGGACCCGTGGGCGCGCGTGAACTCCATGAAGGTGATGCCGAAGGTGTAAAGCAGCGGCGAATGCATCGCGATGATGGCAAAGTTGCCGGCCGTCGCCTCGGGCCCATAGGCGCGTTCGGTGATGGGCACGCCCAGCAGCAGCGAGTTGGAAAACAGGCAGGCAAAGCCGATCACCACGGCGTCCTGCGGCGAACGCCCGAACACGCGCCGCGCCGCCGCCCAGCCCAGAAAGAACGACGCGAACGCCCCGGCGTAAAAGGACACCAGCAGCCGCGGATCGAAGTTGGCCGACAGGTCCAGCCCCGCCATCGACTTGAACAGCAGCACCGGCACCGCGAAGTTCTGGGCGAAACGCATCAGCCCGTCCACGCCCTCGGGGCTGAACATCCGGCGCCAGGCCACGACATAGCCGAAGCCGATCACCAGGAACACCGGCATGATGACGGTGAACAGCGCGCTCATACCGTCAGGACCAGCCCGTCGTATGCGGGGACCACGTGCGCCGGCGTCTGCGCCATGACCGCGTCGTAATCCAGGTCGATATGCATGTTGGTGATGACGCCGCGCGGCGCGCGCGCGCGTTCGATCCACTCGATGGCCTGCGCCAGATTGGCGTGGCTGGGGTGCGGCGTATAGCGCAGCGCGTCGCAGACGAAGATTTCCGCCCCCATGATCGCGGGCCAGGCCGCGTCCGGGATCGTCAGCACGTCGGGCAGATAGACCAGCGCCCCGCCGTCGCCCAGGATGCGGAAACCCAGTGCGGTTATGCCCCCGTGATCGACGGCAAAGGGGGTCAGCCGCACCGGGCCGCCCGCGCCGTCCACCGCGAAAGCCCCCTCGATCCGGTTCAGCGCCACGATGGGGGGATAGCCTGACCCCGGCGGCGTCTCGAACACATAGCGGAACCGGGTCAGCAGCGCCTGCGTCGTCGGCTCGTCCGCCCAGCCCGGCAGCAGGCTGCGGCGGTTGTGGACGATCTGGCGCAGGTCGTCGATGCCGTGGATGTGGTCGGCGTGCGGATGCGTCCAGACCACGGCGTCCAGCAGCCCGACGCCGGCGTCGGTCAGTTGCGGCACCAGGTCGGGGCCGGTGTCGATCAGCACCCGCGTCGTGCCGGCCGCGCCCTGCCGCTCGACCAGCAGCGAGCAGCGGCGGCGGCGGTTTTTCGGGTTCGCCGGGTCGCAGCCGCCCCAGTGGCCGCCCAGCCGGGGCACGCCGCCCGACGATCCGCAGCCCAGGATCGTGGCCCGGATCATCCCGCGGCCCGGGTGAACAGCCGGTCAAAGTTGGCCGAGGTCTGCGCCGCGAACGCCTCGGGCGTCAGGCCATAGATTTCGGCGCCCGCGCGGGCGGTGTGGGCGACGAACGCCGGTTCGTTGCGCTTGCCGCGGTGGGGCGGCGGCGCAAGATAGGGGGCGTCGGTCTCGACCAGCACCCGGTCGACCGGCGCTGCGGCAAAGATCGCGCGGATGTCGGCAGATCGCGGAAAGGCCGCGATGCCCGACATCGACAGGTAAAATCCCAGCCCCAGCGCCGTTTCCGCCAGCGCGGGCCCCGAGGTATAGCAGTGCATCACGCAGGAAAACGCCCCCGCCGCGTGTTCGCGCGCCAGGATGCGCGCCATGTCGTCGTCGGCGCCGCGCGAATGGATGATCAGCGGCAGGCCGGTCCGGCGCGCGGCCTCGATATGGATCAGCAGGCTTTCCTGCTGGATGGGGGCGCTGTCGGCGGTATAGTGGTAATCCAGCCCGGTCTCGCCGATGCCGACGAACTTGGGATGCGCGGACAGCGCCGTCAGTTGATCGACCGTGACCAGCGGCTCGTCCGCCGCCGACATCGGGTGGGTTCCGGCGGCATAGAAGACGCCGTCATGCGCCTCGGCCAGCGCGCGGACCTGGGGTTCCTGGCGCAGGCGGGTGCAGATGGTGACCATCCGCGTCACCCCGGCGGCGCGGGCGCGGGCGACCAGTTCGGCGTGCTGGCCGTCGAAATCGGGGAAATCAAGGTGGCAGTGGCTGTCGACCAGGGCCGGCTGGGTATGGGTCATCGGGTCATCCTTGGCCCGTGGCGTCGCCGGCCTCGGGTCCCTGCGCCAGGGTCATCAGCATATCCATCACCAGCGCCGCAGGGTCAAGGTTGACCGCACGCCCGCGCCGGGCGCGGGCCGACAGCGCCGCCTGCGCCGCCGCCCAGCCGCGCGCCGCGCGGTCGTCGGGCGACAGCCGGGCCAGCGCCGCGCCCTCGCCATCCGCAGCCTCGGGCAGGGGCGGGCCCATCAGCCCGGCGCGCGCCGCCCGCGCAAGGAACCGGTCCAGCAGCGTCATCGTCAGGTCGAACGGATCGCCCGCGGCCGAGGCGCGGCCGCCCGCCGCGTCGGCCAGCGCCGCCGCGCGGGGCCGGTCCATCCGGGGCAGGGTGGCGAACAGATCGACGATCTGCTGATAGCGTTCCAGCCCGTCCTGTCCGGCCAGGCGCAATGCCTCGCCCACCGACCCGCCGGCCAGCGCGGCCAGCCGCGCGGGATCGCCCGCGACGTCCAGCGGCCCCAGCGCCGCGGCCATCGCATCGGGCGACAGCGGCGCCAGCCGCAGTTCGCGGCAGCGCGACCGGATCGTCGGCAGCAGCCGCGCCGGCTGATGCGCGACCAGCAGCAGGACGGCATCGCGCGGCGGCTCTTCCAGCAGCTTGAGGACCGCGTTCGCGGCCGAGGGGTTCATCTCGTCGGCGGCGTCGATGATGGCGACGCGCCGCCCGCCCTCGGCCGCGCTCATCTGGAAGAAGGACAGCAGGCGGCGGATCTCGTCCACCGTGATCTCGGCCCGCAGGCGGCCGGTCTTTTCGTCGGCCCCGCGGCGGACCAGATGCAGGCGCGGTTCCGAAAGCGCCAGCACGCGGCGCGCGACCGGGTGATCGGGCGCGACGGACAGGTCGGGGGCGGTGCCGCCCGCCAGCAGCCAGCGCGCCATCGCCCATGCCAGCGTCGCCTTGCCGGTCCCGCGCGGGCCGGTGATCAGCCATCCGTGATGCAGGCGCCGGGACAGCGCCGCGCCTGCGAAATCGGCGATGGCGCTGTTCTGCCCGAAGACGCGCGGCGTCTCGCGCGGGTGGGGCGCGCCGGGGACGCGGTCGGGTTCAGGCGCGGCGTCGTCGGTCATCGCAGGGCGGCAGGCAGCGCCGCGCGGACGCGCGCTGCGACGATGTCGGGGTCGCCGCTTCCGTCGATCAGGCGCACGCGGGCAGGAAACTCGAAGGCCAGTGTGCGGAACCCGTCGCGCAGCGCCAGCTGGAACGGCAGGCCCATCGATTCGAACCGGTCCTCGGCATCGCCGGAACCAGGGGCGCTGGCCGCCGTCGCGACGGCATGGGCCGCGCCGCGAACACCGGGCGCGACCACGGCCGCCGTGGCAAGCATCGCCGCCTGCCGCATCGAGGTGCGGGCCAAAGCCTCGGCCGGGTCGAGGTCGATGACCAGCGTCAGGTCCGGCTCGACCCCGATCACCAGCGCGTGCAGGGCATCGACCAGCGCCCGCAGCTCGCCGCGGGCGGCGCCCTGATAGACGCGGCTGGAATCGGCGAAACGATCGGTCACCACGACCGCGCCGCGGGCCAGCGCGGGGCGGATCGTGCGTTCCAGATGGTCGCGGCGGGCGGCGTTGAACAGCAAAAGCTCGGCTTGCGGGGACCAGCGCTCGCCCCGCCCCTCGACCAGCAGGCGGCGAATCTCCTCGGCCCCCGGCGAGCCGCCCGGCTCGCGCGTCAGCACGATTTCGCGCCCCGCGGCGCGCAGGTGATCGGCCAGCAGATGCGCCTGCGTCGACTTGCCGGACCCGTCGATCCCTTCAAGGCTGATGAACACCGCCGGCCCCGGTCGCGTCAGCCGCCGGCGGCGGTGACGGCGCGACTGCCCAGCCGCATCGCCGCCCCGCGCAGCCTTCCCAGCACCCCCGCGCGCGGCACGTCGGTCGCGGCCAGCAGCGGCAGCCGCGATTCCACGGCGCCGGGGATCGTCACGACCAGATCGCCCAGCCGCTGCCCGGCGGTGATCGGCGCCTCGACCGGGCCGTCGAACACGGCCTCGGCGGCGACGCCGTTTGCGGCGCCGGCGGGGATCAGGACGCGCACGCCGTCGGGCGTCGTCAGGGCCACGCGGCCCGACTGGCCCAGCCAGACCGGCGCCTCGGCCACGGTTTCACCTTTGGGAATCAGCGTCTTCATGGTGAATTGCCGGAAGGCCCAGTTCACGATGCGCTCGGATTCCTCGGCGCGGGCGCGCTCGCTTTCCAGCCCGGCCAGCACGAACACGATGCGCCGGTCGTCCTGCACGGCCGAACCGACCAGGCCGAATCCCGCCTCGACCGTGTGGCCGGTCTTCAGGCCGTCCGCCCCGATCCCCAGTCCCAGCAGCGGGTTGCGGTTGCTGCGGTTGGCGGGCGCGCGGTTGTCAAAGGCGTATTCCTGAATGGCGAAGGTCTTGTAGAGTTCGGGGAAATCCGTGATCAGATGCTGCGCCAGCAGCCCCAGATCATGCGCCGACATGCGGTGGTCGGGCGCGGGCCAGCCCGAGGCGTTGGCGAAGTTCGACTGCGTCAGCCCAAGCGCGCGACCCCGTTCGGTCATCTGGCGGGAAAACGCCTCCTCGGTGCCGGCCAGCCCCTCGGCCACCACGACGCAGGCGTCGTTGCCCGACAGCACGATGATGCCCTTGATCAGTTGTTCGACGGTCGGCCGGTCCCGTTCGTTCAGGAACATGGTCGAGCCCTTCATCTCGCGCGCCTTGGTCGAGACGGCAAACTGCGTGTCCATGCTGACGCGCCCCTCGTGCAGCGCCTCGAACAGCATATAGACGGTCATCAGCTTGGACATCGACGCGGGCGGCAGCGGCTGGTCGGCGTTCTTTTCCATCAGCACGCTGCCGGTGGACATGTCATAGACCCAGGCGGCCTGCGCGTTGGTGTCGAATGCCAGCGCGGGCAGGGGGGCCAGCGCCGCCAGCAGGATCAGAAGAAATGCGCGCATCGGTCGCTCCTTCGGCTGTTCAGGCGAGGGTTACAGGAACCAGGCCCCCCCCGCAACAAAGCAGGGAGGTCAGGGTTACCAGTCTGTTAACCGACTGATTCACATAAAATTATCTGGAATGTTCGCTTTGTGTTTCGACGCCGCTGCGCTAGCGACGGCCTGTGCAGAACACAAGGGAATTGATCATGAAACGTCTTGTTGCCGTCGCCGCCGCGGTCGCGACGCTGTCCGCCTGTGCCGACAAAAGCGACAGCATCGCGGCGGCCTATGTCTCGCCCATGAACTATCAGGGCATGTCCTGCCCCCAATTGGCCGAGGAGGCGCAGCGCGTCGCCGTGCGCGCCCAGCAGGCCGCGCAGGTCCAGGACAAGAAGGCGTCGAACGACGCCGCGGCCACGGCCGTCAGCCTGGTCCTGTTCTGGCCGGCCGCCTTCATGATCAAGGGTGACGGGCAGACGGCGGCCGAGGTGTCGCGGCTGAAAGGCGAAATGCAGGCGCTGGAGCAGGCGAACATCCAGCGGAAATGCGGCATCACCTTCCGCCGCGGCTAGCGCCCCATCGCGGCGCGCCAGTGGCGGCGGCAAAGCGAGACATAGCTCTCGTTGCCGCCGATCTGGATCTGCGCGCCCTCGTGCAGCGGCTCGCCGTCGGGACCAAGGCGGACCACCATCGTGGCCTTGCGCCCGCAATGGCAGATGGTGCGAACCTCGCGCAGGTCGTCGGCAAGCGCCAGCAGCGCGGCCGACCCCGGAAACAGCGCGCCGCGGAAATCGGTGCGCAGCCCATAGGCCATCACCGGCTGGTCAAGGTCGTCGGCGACCTGCGCCAACTGCCAGACCTGCCCGGCCGTCAGGAACTGCGCCTCGTCCACGAAGATGCAGGCGCAGCCTGCGCCCCGGTCGCGCACCAGCGCAAACAGGTCGGTCTCGGGGCCAAAACCGGTGGCGGGTTCCGAGATGCCGATGCGGCTGGCGATGCGCCCGGCGCCCGCGCGCTGGTCCAGCGCCGCCGTCAGCAGCAGCGTGGCCATCCCCCGTTCGCGGTAATTCCACGACGCCTGCAGCAGCAGCGTGCTTTTGCCGGCGTTCATGGTCGAATAATGGAAATACAGCTTGGCCATGCATGCCATCTGCCAAAGGCGCGGTTCCCCGGCAAGATGCCGATCCTGCCGGGGAACGCTTCAACAAACGCGCGGGGACGGGTGGTCCGCTCAGCGTTGGCCGGATTTCGGCGCGCGCGACGGGCGGCGGGCCGGGCGCTTGCGCAACGGGTCGGCCGTCATCGCGGGCTTGCCGCCGACCTTGCGCGCGGCCGGCACGGGGCCGACCGGCGGCTCGCCGCCCACGACGGGGATCACGGCCTTGATCGCCTTTTCGACGGCCCGCAGTTCGCCGATCTCGGCGGGGGCGCAGAACGCGACCGCGCGGCCGTCGCGCCCGGCCCGCGCGGTGCGGCCGATGCGGTGGACATAGTTTTCCGGCACGTTCGGCAGGTCATAGTTATAGATGTGCGCGACCTGCGGGATATCCAGCCCACGGGCCGCCACGTCCGTCGCCACCAGCACCTGCGTTTCCTCGGCGCGGAACGACGCCAGCGCCCGTTCGCGCTGGCCCTGGCTCTTGTTGCCGTGGATCGCCGCCACCTTGAAGCCCCATTTCTGCAGCAGCGTGGAAAGCTTTTCCGACCCGTGCTTGGTGCGGCCAAAGACGATCGCCAGCTCGCCCGGATGCTTCGACAGATATTCCGCCAGCAGCGCGGCCTTGTCGCCCTGGTTCACGAAATGCACGCCCTGGTCGATCTTGTCGGCGGGGCGGCCCGGCGGGTTCGCCTCGACCCGGACGGGTTCCTGCAGATAGCTGTCGGCCAGTTCTTCCATCAGCTTGGGCATGGTGGCGGAAAACAGCAGCGTCTGGCGGTCGGCCGGCAGCAGCTTGGCGATGCGGCGCAGCGCGTGGATAAAGCCGATGTCCAGCATCTGGTCGGCCTCGTCCAGCACCAGATAGCGGGTGTCGTCGAAGCGGATCGCCCGGCGCTCGATCAGGTCGATCAGGCGGCCGGGGGTGGCGATCAGCACGTCCACGCCACGCGCAAGGCGGTCAACCTGCACGTTGATCGACGCGCCGCCGACCACGCGGAACGCGCGGATGCCGGTGCCGTGGGCGAAGGATTCGACGTTCTTGGCGATCTGGGTGGCCAGTTCGCGGGTGGGCGCCAGGATCAGCGCGCGGCAGGTGCCCGGTTCCGGGCGCTTGCCCGCCACCAGCAGCCGCGTCAGCATCGGCAGCGAGAATGCGGCCGTCTTGCCGGTCCCGGTCTGCGCCAGCCCCAGCAGGTCGCGGCCCGCCACGATCGAGGGGATCGCCTGCGCCTGGATCGGCGTCGGCTCGGCCAGCCCCAAATCGGGCAGGTTGATCGCCACGCGCGGGTCGATGCCCATCCGCGTGAACGGCGTGTCCATGTCGGGGATCGCGCGGCGGATAAAGGGTTCGGCCTCGGCCGGGCCACGCTTGCGCGCGCCGCGCTTGGCCATGAAGCCTTCGGATTTCGGCTTGGCGGCCGCGCCAGCCGAGGCGTTGCGGTCGAACCGCGGCTTGCCCGGGCGCGCCGGGCGGGTGTCGGTCATCGTCATCGTTCGTTCCTGAAACGCGTCGGCCCCCGTATCGGGCCGCACGCATTGGCCCCGCGGGGCCGATGGGCCGCGACGGGACAGACGTAAGGGCGCGGGTCAGATACGAAACCCGCCGGCAACCCTTGCGTGACCTGGGAACCAATGAAGCGTCGGGCCCTGGCAGGAAACCTGCGGCTGCTCACGCGGCAGCGGACGGCGACTGGCAACAGATGGGCTGCAACGCCCCCCGAGTCAACCCGCAGCGCGCCGCAAATTCAGGCGCGGTCGGTGGTGTCCATCCAGATCGTCACCGGACCGTCGTTGACCAGCGCCACGCGCATGTCCGCGCCGAACTCTCCGGTCGCGACCGGCAGGCCCTGATCGCGCAAGGCCGCGGCAAAGCGCAGATACAGCGCCTCGCCCACATCCGGCGGGGCGGCGGTGGAAAAACCCGGCCGGTTGCCGGTGCGGGTGTCCGCCGCCAGCGTGAACTGGCTGACGACCAGCACCGCGCCGCCGGTGTCCAGGACCGAGCGGTTCATCCTGCCCGCATCGTCGCTGAAGATGCGCAGCCGGGCGATGCGGCCGGCCAGCCTGTCGGCCTGCGCCGCGTCGTCGCCCTGCATTGCGCAGACCAGCACCAGCAGCCCCGCGCCGATGCGGCCGGTGGACCGGCCCGCGACGGTCACCTCGGCCTCGGTCACGCGCTGGACCAGCGCCCTCATCCCAGCCACCGGGCGGCGCGCATGCCCGCCAGCATCGCCGCGACGAACAGCGCGACACCCGCCCCGCCGGTCAACAGCGAGGCGGCGGCCGGGCCGGGGCAATAGCCCGCCAGCCCCCAACCCAAGCCGAACAGCGCCGCGCCTCCTAACAGCCGCGCGTCAAGCCGGGCCGCTGCGGGGCCGGGCATCGGGTCGCCGGTGGCGGCCCGGTCCAGCCGGGCGGCCACGCGCCAGCCGACCGCCATCACGCCGACCGCCCCGGCCATGACAAAGGCCAGCGTGGGATCCCATGCCCCGAACAGGTCCAGAAACCCCCGCACCTTGCCGGGGTCGGTCATGCCCGAAACGACCAGCCCCGCGCCGAACAGCGCGCCGGTCAGCAGGGCGATGACGATGCGCATCGCCATCATGCCCACCCCGCCCAGCGGGCCAGCAGGACGCCAGCGACCCCGGATGCGACATAGGTCAGCGTGGCCGCGATCCCGCGCGGGGCCAGCCGCGACACCCCGCAGACCCCGTGACCCGACGTGCAGCCGTTCGCCAACCGCGAGCCGAACCCGACCAGCAGCCCCGCGAGGATCAGCACCGGCCAGCCGACCACCGGCGCGAACGCCGGCCCCGGCCCCAGCTGGACCAGCAGCGCGGGCACCAGGACCAGCCCCGCGACGAAGGCCGCGCGCTCGGCCCGGCGGGCTGAGGGCGCGGGCGCGATCAGCCCGGCGATCAGCCCGCTGGCCCCCATCACCTGGCCCATGCCGATCAGAAAGACGGCCGCGGCCGCGCCGATCATCAGCCCGCCCAGCAGGCCCAGCAGCCAGTCCAAAGGCATGGCGCCCCCCGTTCCTTCACCTGTCGCAGGATACATTCCGGTTGCGGAATACGTCAACGCCCCAGCATGATCCCCAGCACGACCGCCATCAGCCCCAGCATCGACGCGGCCAGCGCCGCCATGTTGACGGCGACCACTCGGCCCATCCTTGCACGCATGGCGGCGTCGTCCAGCCGGGCGCGCTTGGCCCGCGCCACGGCCACGATGCACCAGACGATCCCCGCCAGCCCCGCCGCGGTCAGCGCGGCGCCCCCCCAGATCACCAGGTCAAAGACGGTCATGGCGGCCTCCTTCTGCGGTTTGGCGCGCGTTAGCGGCGATTGCGCGGCGGGGCAAGACGCCCTAGACCACGGCCTCGACCAAGCGAAGGGACACAGCGGATGAGCGACGATCAGGCCTATGGCATCGCGGCGGGCGAACTGCGCCAGTTCATCGAACAATACGAACAGCTCGACGCCGAGAAAAGCGACGTGGCCGAGCGCCAGAAAGAACTGATGGCCGAGGCCAAGGCGCGCGGCTATGACACCAAGGTCATGCGCAAGGTCATCGCGCTGCGCAAGCGCGACAAGGACGACATCGCCGAGGAAGAGGCGATCCTGGACATGTACAAGGCCGCGCTGGGCATGTGACCCGCGCCGGGGCGGCGGCAGGGACAGGCCGGGGGAAGGTCAGCGCCCCGCGGCCGCCAGATGCGCGTCCAGCGCGTCGATCGCCAGCGCGTAGCCCTGCGCCCCGAACCCCGCGATCATCCCCACCGCCACCAGCGACACATAGCTGGTGTGGCGGAACGCCTCGCGCCGGTGGATGTTCGACAGATGCACCTCGGCCACCGGCAGATCGACCGACGACAGCGCATCCATCAGCGCGATCGAGGTGTGGGTGAACGCCCCGGCGTTCACGACGATGGCGCCATGCGCGCCCCGCGCGGCGTGGACGGCGTCGATCAGCGCCCCCTCGTGGTTCGACTGGACAAAGGCCACCTCGCGCCCCGCGCGGGCGGCGGCGGCGCGGCAGATCGCCTCGACATCGGCCAGCGTGGTGGTGCCATAGACATCGGGCTGGCGGGTGCCCAGCAGGTTCAGGTTCGGCCCGTTCAGGACCAGGATCGAGGCGGGCATCGCAAAAGCTCCGTCAGGTCGGGGGCGGCAGGGGTCATTGCAGCAGGAAGCTGTCCCTGAACGCGTCGATGGTGGTGTCCCGCACGATCAGCGCATGGCCACCCAACGTCAGCAGAACGTCGCCGTTCTGTTCGGCGCAGGCGGCAATCACCTGCGCCGCGGACGCGACGCCCAGCGCGGCGCGGTCGATCACGATCACATCCACCCCGTCCTGGAAGTCGGTGACCACGTCGCGTCCGGCCGCAAAGACAAAGCGGTCCGCGCCCGCGCCGCCGGTCAGCTGGTCGTTGCCGGCACCCCCGATCAGGACGTCGTTGCCGCCATTCCCGTTCAGCACGTCGTGGCCCGCCTGGCCGCGCAGCGTGTTGGCCGCGGCGTTGCCCCAGATGGCGTTATTGCCGCCATTGCCCGTGCCGTCGATCGCCGCCGTGCCGACCAGCCGCAGATGTTCAAGCGGAATGGCCAGCGTGTGGCTGGCCGCGGTTTCGACGGTGTCGATGCCGGCCCCCGCGGCCTCAAGGATGACGTCGGTCGCGTCCACGCGATACAGGTCGTTGCCCATTCCGCCGATCAGCGTGTCGGCGCCAAAGCCCCCGCCCAGCACGTTGTTGCCCGCCGTGCCGGTGATGCGGTTGGCCAGGGCGTTGCCGATGCCCTCTACGGCCGCGCCCGCCAGGGTCAGGTGTTCGACATGCAGCCCCAGCCGGTGGTCGACCCACGAGGTGACCAGATCGATGCCGCCGCCCGCCGCCTCGACCACGCGGTCAAGGGTGGTGTCCACGACGTAACGGTCGTTGCCCGCGCCCCCCTGCATCAGGTCGCTGCCGCGTCCGCCGTCGATCAGGTCGTTGCCGCCGTTGCCCAGCACCGTGTCGTTGCCGGCCAGCCCGACCAGCGTGTCGTGACCCGCGCTGCCGCTGATCCGGTCGGCGCCGGCCAGGACGGCACTCAGGATGCCGCCGGCGTCCTCGTCATCCAGCATCCAGGCAAACTCATAGGCGTCCAGATACAGGCCGGTGACGGAAAACACCGTCGCCCCGCCGCGGGTTTGCGTGATGCCGGTCAGCTGACCATAGACGTTGTAATCGTCATAGCTGAAATGGCCCTGATACCGCGTCCGCATCTCGCCCGCGGTGACGGTGATCTGTCGGCTGTCATAGCTGCTGATCGCTCCATAGTGGAACCCCAGGTCCAGCATGTTCACAGGCTGCCGAATGTCGATGATGGCCAATCCGAGTCGCTCCCCCATGCGCGTCTGGCGGCGACACTGATCCGGGGATCGGGCCGATGCAATGGGGCCCGCCGTCGCAGGCGCTGGTGCCGGTTGAGGGATTTGAACCCCCGACCCCCTGATTACAAATCAGACGCTCTACCACTGAGCTAAACCGGCGCGCGCTTTCGCAGATACGCGCTGGGCGGGCGGCGGGCAAGGGCGTCAGCGGCGCGCGGGGCCGAGGTTCGCGCGCGCCAGCAGCGCGACGGCCACCAGCCCCACCGCCATGACCAGCAGCGCGGCGGGGGCGGTGTTGCCCAGATCCTCCAGGCTGGCCTTTTCATGCACCCGCGTCGCCAGCGTCTCATAGTTGAAGGGGCGCAGCAGCAAGGTGGCCGGCAGCTCTTTCGAGCAGTCGACGAACACCAGCAGCAGCGCCGAGGCGACCGACCCGCGCATCAGCGGCACATAGAGGTCGCGCAGCACGCCGCCCGCGTTGCGCCCCAAGGACCGCGCCGCCATCGGCAGCGACGGCGGAACCCGCGTGAACGCCGCGTCCAGCGCCCCCTGTCCCAGCGCAAAGAACCGCACGACATAGGCCGCGACGATGGCGAAGCCGGTGCCGGTCAGGATCAGCCCCGGGTCGGTGCCGGTCAGCCGTTCCAGCGCATCGGCGATCCGGTGGTCCAGCGCCGCCAGCGGCACCAGGATGCCCACCGCCAGCACCGCCCCCGGCGCGGCATAGCCGATGGTCGTCACCGGCAGCAGCAGCCGGGGCAGGCGCAGCCCCGACAGGCGCACGCCATAGACCATGAACAGCGCCAGCGCGACGGTGGCGACCGCCGCCG
This sequence comes from Paracoccus luteus, assembly GCF_004522155.1. Lineage (GTDB taxonomy): Bacteria > Pseudomonadota > Alphaproteobacteria > Rhodobacterales > Rhodobacteraceae > Paracoccus > Paracoccus luteus. Next base: position 104,140 of record NZ_SDEA01000006.1, read on the forward strand.
CGCCGCCCAGCGTCAGCGTGTGGACCAGCGCCCGCAGCAGCCCCGGCCCGAACCAGCCCTGCGGATAGGACAGCGCGTAATGCCCGATCACCGCCACCGGCAGCACGAAACCCATCGCGAAGGGCAGGGCGCAGGCCAGGGTTGCCAGCCAGCCGCGCCAGCCGCGCAGACGCTGGCGGGTGACGGGGCGGGGCTGGCGCGCGCTTTGGTGATAGCGGGCGCGGCGGCGGCTGACCCGTTCCAGCAGCGACAGCACCACCACGATCGCAAGGATGACCAGTGCGATCTGCGCCGCGCCGCCGGCGTTCTGCCCCTCCAGCCAGGTGGTGAAGATGCCGGTGTTCAGGGTCTGCACGCCGAAATAGCTGACGACGCCGTAATCGGCGACGGATTCCATCATCGCGATGGCCGCGCCCGCGACGATGGCGGGGCGCGCCAGCGGCAGGCCCACGCGGCGGAACAGGCCCCAGCCGCCGGTGCCCAGGGCGCGCGCCACCTCATAGGCGCTGGCCGATTGTTCCGCCCAGGCGGTGCGCGCCAGCAGATAGACATAGGGGTAGAGCGCCGCGGCAAGGACCAGGATCGCGGCCTCGATCGACCGGATCTCGGGGAACCAATAGTCGCGGGCCGACTGCCAGCCCGCCGCCTCGCGCAGGGCGGTCTGCACCGGGCCGGAGTAATCCAGGAAATCCGCCAGCGCATAGGCCCCGATATAGGCGGGCACCGCCAGCGGCAGCATCAGCAGCCATCCCAGCGCGCGGCGTCCGGGAAAGTCGAACATCGTGACCAGCCACGCAGCACCCGTTCCGATGCAGGCGGCCAGCACGCCGGTTCCCAGCGCCAGAACGACGGTGTTGGCGAAATAGCGCGGCAGCGTCGTGGCGATCAGATGCGGCCAGATGTTGTCGGACGGGTTCAGCGCCATCCAGCCCACCGCCAGCACCGGGGCCATGACCAGCGCCGCGATGACCAGCGCGCCCGCCGACCACAGCAGACCGGCGCCGTGCCGCAGTTCCTGCACGGCGCGGCGTGGGGTGGGGCGCGGGGGAACCGATGCGTCCGTCATCGCCCATGCGCTAGCCCAAAGCGGTTTGACTGTCCACGCCGGGCCGCTAAGTTGCGCCCGCCGGAACGGCCGGCCAACGATCCGCAAGGGGACTGACATGCAGGTGGCGTTTCACTTCGGCAGCCACGGCACCGAACCCGAACGGATGATCAAGACCCTGATGGAGAACCGCGACTGGCTGCTGGCGAACGGCGTCGAGGTCGTGGCGCCCGGCCGGTTGAAAGGCGTGCTGGACGAGGCGGTCTCGTCGCTGGCGGGGGGGCAGGCCACCGCGCAGATGGAAGAGGTGATCTATGACGCGCTGCTGGACGGCGACGATGTCCGCCGGCTGATCATCTCGCAGGCGTCGCTGCTGGGCACGCCCGCCCGCAGCCTGTCGCCCAGCGGCTATTTCGCGCAGGCGGCGGGGCGCATCCGGGCGCTGGCCAACCTGTTTCCCAGCGCCGAGGTCGAGGTGTCGCTGGCGATCCAGAACCCGGCGCTGCAGATCCCGCATCTGGTGTCGCGGCTGCCCGACCCGTCGTTCGACCGCGCGATGGCGGGGCTGGACCCGCTGGCGATGCGCTGGGCGCCGTCGGTCCGCGCGATCCGCGAGGCGCTGCAGGGCCGGCGGCTGATCGTCTGGTGCTATGAGGACACGCCCCTGATCTGGCCCGAGGCGGTGCGCCGCGTGGCCACCATGCCGACGGACGTTCCGCTGAAGGCGGGCCTTGCGGTGCTGGGCGACATCCTGACCCCCGAGGGGCTGGCCGAACTGCGCGAGCGTCTGACCCAAGGCGGCCGCCTGACCGTCGCCGCCCGGCGCGAGCTGTTCGCCGATGTGCTGGGCCGACACGCCCGCCCCGAGGCCGTCCACGCCGAGGTGAACGGCGCCGCATGGAGCCAGGACATCGTGGACGCCATCACCGAGGCCTATGAGGACGACGTGGCCGAGATCGCGGCATTGCCGGGGGTCGAGTTCCTGTCACCCTAAAAGGGAAGGGCGCAGGCACGGGTGCGGATCAGCGGTCGAAAGGGCGCGAACGAGGGCAGCGGTCGATCGGGCTGCGATGGGCCAGCCTGCCCCGGACCGCCGATGCATCGCCGCGGCGGCCCGCCGGTCGTCACTCCGCGCCAAAGCCGGGATGATATTCGACCCGCCCATCCGGCGAGTGGCCCGTGAAGCTCAGGCTCATGAAATACGCGGCCGGAGCGCCCTCGTAGCGCAGGGCGTCGTCGTTCCTGAAACCGAAGCGGCGGTAATAGTCCGGCTCTCCCAGAACGACGCAGCCCGCCGCCCCGGACGCCCGAAGGCGGTCAAGTCCCTCGCGGACCAGCGCGGCGCCGATGCCTTGCCCCTGTCGATCGGGGCGGACCGCCAAGGGGCCGAGGCCGTGCCAGCCGACGTCCCTTCCGTCGATCATCACGGGCGAAAAGGCTGCGTGCCCGACGATCTCGCCGGCACCCACGGCAACCAGCGAAAGCGTCAGCGCGCCCGCGTCGCGCAAGGCCGCGATGATGGCCGGTTCGGTCTGGCGACTATGCGCGGCCTGCGCGAACGCTGCGGCCACGATGCTGGCGATTGCATCCTGATCGTTCGCCTGTTCCGGGCGTATTATCACGTCGTTTATCCCTGCAAGCCGCGGCCCGCGGCAGGTGGCGCTTTCCGGGCGCGTTTGCAACCGTGTTCGCGCGGGACAGATCGGCACGGGCCTGCGTCGATCCTCGCCCGACCCGCCGCACCGGGCCGGATTGCCCCTTACCCGCCCGCGTGGGCCAGCACTTCGTCGGTCAGCGCCGCCACCTCGTCGCGCGCGGCCGAGCGGGGGATCTCCATCGCCGCCTCGCCGCGGCCCAGCGTTTCGGCATAGGCCACGCGGTTGGCCAGTTGCGACTGCGCCACGGCGACGCCCAGGGCCGCCGCCCCGGCCGCGACCTCGGCCCCAAGGCGGGTGTTCGGGCGGGTGCGGTTCAGCACGACCAGCACCGGGCGTTTCTCGCGCGCGGCCAGATCCAGCACGCCCTCGGTCGCCCACAAATCCACCTGGCTGGAGGCCACCGGCACCACCACCAGGTCGGCCACGCGCAGCGCCGGGCGCAGGTCGCTTTCGATCTTGGGCGGCGTGTCGATCAGCACCACGTCAAACCGCTTGCGCAGCTTTTCGCTTTCATAGCTGGCGCCCCAGGCGGACGAGGTGGAAAACTCCAGCCCCTCGTCCTCGCCCATGCGGTCCAGCCGTTCCATGAACCAGCGCCCCAGGCTGCCCTGCGGATCGGTGTCCAGGACGGCGACGCGCAGACCCCGGCGGCGCAGCGCGACGGCCAGGTTGACGGTCAGCGTGGTCTTGCCGGACCCGCCCTTTTGCTGCGCCACAGTGATGATGCGTCCGGTCACGACTGTTCCCCCCGCTGCCGGTTCAGGATCATGCTGCATTGCAGCATAACCTCTCCGATGGCAATGCCGTGCGGCGCGGGCTGCCTGTTAGAAGACCGAGGCGACCTCGTACATCACCGGCTCGAAGCTGCGGCACATGGCGTGGATCGCGCGGTTGCGCGTCCGCATCTCGGCCGAGCGCAGCATCGCCTTGTAGTCCTCGCGCGATTGCCACTGCGAATAGCTGGCGATGCGGGTCTGGGCGTCGTTCAGGTGGACGGCCGCCGACACGAACCCCGGCTGGGCCGAGATGACGCCGACATAGGCGTCGTTCAACGCATCCAGCACGTCCTGGGCGGTGCCGGGCGTCACGTCAAAGGTGCAGATCACGGTCTGGACCGGCGCATCGGCGCGGATCTGGGTCATGGCACTCCTCCAGCGGCGTGGGTGCAGGATGACACGCCGCGCGGCCCGCGCAAAGGGCATGACGGCGCATTCTGCGCGGCCCCCCGCTTGTGTCCGCCCGGCGCCGCGGCGCAAGGTCGCGCCGGGCAGCAAAGGGGGCGCGCGGTGATTCCGGTATTCGACGGGCACAATGATTTCGTTCAGCGGCTGGTGGCCGCGGGGCCGGGGGCAGAGGCGCTGTGGCGCTGTGGCGACGGCACCGGCCACCTGGACCTGCCGCGCGTGCGCGCGGGCGGCATGGCGGGCGGGCTGTTCGCGATGTGGATGCCCGACAGCCAGCACGGCGACCTGGACGCGCTGCTGACGCAGATGCAGAACCCGCCCTTTGCGCTGGACCTGCCGGCGCAGGTGCCCCATGACGCCGCCCTGCCGCAGGCCTTTGCGCAGGCCGCGCATCTGCTGGCGTTGGACCGCGCCGGGCTGCTGCGCCTGTGCCGCAGCGCCGCCGACATCCGCGCCGCGATGGACGCGGGCGAAATCGCCGCAGTCCTGCACATGGAGGGCGCCGAGGCCATCCGCGACATGGACGCGCTGCATTTGTGGCACGCGGCGGGGCTGCGGTCGCTGGGGCCGGTCTGGTCGCGGCCGACCGCCTATGGAAACGGCGTGCCGTTCGCCTTCCCGTCGTCCCCCGACACGGGCGAGGGGCTGACGCCCTTGGGCCACGCGCTGGTGCGCGAATGCAATGCGCTGCGGATCATGCTGGATTTGTCGCACCTGAACGAAAAGGGCTGCGACGACGTGGCGCGGATCAGCGACGCGCCGCTGGTGGCCAGCCATTCCTGCGCCCACGCCATCGCGCCCAGCTCGCGCAACCTGACCGACCGGCAGCTGCGCCAGATCGCGGATTCGGGCGGGCTGGTCGGGCTGAACTTTGCCAGCGGCTTCCTGCGCCCCGACGGCAAGCGCCTGCCGGTCGAGGGGTTCGACACGATTCTGCGCCACCTGGACCATTTGCTGGGCATATTGGGCGAGGACGGCGTCGCCTTGGGGTCTGATTTCGACGGCGCGCTGATGCCCGCCGACCTGCCCGATGCCGCCGCCCTGCCGCGGCTGCTGGACGCGATGCAGGCCCACGGCTATGGCCCGGCGCTGGTCGAAAAGATCGCGTGGCGCAACTGGGTGGGCGTGCTGGAACGCACCTGGGGCGGGTAGGTGCCGGGGGCCAGGGCCGGCCGCTGAAAGGATCGTTCGCGACGAACCGGCGGCCCCGAAACGGAAAAAGACGCCGCGGGTGCGGCGTCTTTCCAGTGTCGGTCAGGACCGGCTTCAGAACCGGAACGATGCGTTCACGCCGATGGTGCTGGCGTCGATGTCGACATCGCCGAGTCCGGTGTCGACCTCGAACGTGTTGACCATGTATTCGGCGCCCAGCATGAAACGCGGCGTCGCCATGAACTTGACCCCGACGCCATAGCCGAAGCCGGTCTCGTCGGCATCGGCGCCGCCGACCTCGAGTTCGCCACGCGCGACGCTGATCGCGGCATAGGGCAGCACCCGGCCGGCGTCATAACCCGCCAGCAGCTTGCCGCGCAGCAGGTTGCCTTCGGCATCGAAGCCGTCGCCTTCCAGATCGTCCAGCTTGTCATAGGACAGCTCGGCGCCGCCCACGAACCGGCCGAAGTCGCGCAGATAGCCCGCGTGCACGCCATAGTGGTTGCCGTCCAGCTCGGCGCCACCGTCAACCTCGACGTCCGACTTGCCGAACTGCAGACCGCCATAGAAGCCGGTCCAGTCGGCGGTCGTCTCGACGACCGGGGTGACGACGACGGGCGCGGTTTCGACCACAGGGGCGACATAACCGCCGGCCACGGCAACTGCGGCGCTGCCCGACAGCAGGGCGGCGGCGATGAGACTGGTCTTGAACATGCTTTATCCTTCTTCGTTAGCAACCGCCGACCTATGGTCCGCGGCCCGGAACTTCCAGCGAACGGAGGGGCCAGCGGCGCGGGGAGGGTGATAAAAATGTCACGCGGTGCGCAAGTGACGCAACGGCGTGTGGTGGGCGGTGAGGGGCTCGAACCCCCGACATTTTCGGTGTAAACGAAACGCTCTACCAACTGAGCTAACCGCCCGCGCCGCCGCTTATTGCAACCGCGGCCGCCATGCGCAAGCCGCGACGCCCCGCCCCACGTGACCGCAGACAGGCGCGCCGCCCCGCGCTAAGCTTTCTGTTGACCGGCGGTCCCGTCCTGCGGCATAAGCCGGTTAACTGAACGATCGTTCAATAATCTGGGGAGGGGTCGGATGTTCACCCGCGGCATGGAATTCGATCTGGGCGAGGATGTGAACGCGCTGCGCGACATGGTGCATCGCTGGGCGCAGGACCGGGTCCGGCCGATGGCCGCCGAAATCGACCGCAGCAACGACTTTCCGGCCGCGCTGTGGCGCGAGATGGGCGATCTGGGCCTGCTGGGCATCACCGTCCCCGAGGAGTTCGGCGGCGCGGGCATGGGATACCTGGCCCACACCATCGCGGTCGAGGAGATCGCGCGGGCCAGCGCCAGCGTCAGCCTGTCCTATGGCGCGCATTCCAACCTTTGCGTGAACCAGCTGAAGCTGAACGGGTCCGACGAGCAGAAGGCGAAATACCTGCCGCAACTGTGTTCAGGCGAACACGTCGGTGCGCTGGCCATGTCCGAGGAAGGGGCAGGGTCGGATGTCGTCGGCATGAAGCTGCGGGCCGAGAAGCGCAACGGCTACTATGTTCTCAACGGCAACAAATACTGGATCACCAACGGCCCCGACGCCGACACGCTGATCGTCTATGCCAAGACCGACCCCGAGGCGGGCAGCAAGGGCATGACCGCCTTTATCGTCGAGCGCGGCTTCAAGGGTTTTTCCACCGGCCCGCATTTCGACAAGCTGGGGATGCGGGGGTCCAACACCGGCGAGTTGATCTTCGAGAACTGCGAGGTTCCGTTCGAGAATGTCCTTGGGTCCGAAGGCAAGGGCGTGCGCGTCCTGATGTCGGGGCTGGACTATGAGCGCCTGGTCCTGTCGGGGATCGGCACCGGCATCATGGCGGCGTGTCTGGACGAGGTGATGCCCTATGTCCGCGAGCGGAAACAGTTCGGCCAACCCATCGGGTCGTTCCAGCTGATGCAGGGCAAGATCGCCGACATGTATGTCGCGCTGAACACCGCCCGCGCCTATGTCTACGAGGTGGCGCGCGCATGCGATGCGGGCCGCGTCACGCGGCAGGACGCGGCGGGCGCGGTGCTTTACGCCAGTGAACAGGCGATGGTGCAGGCCCATCAGGCCGTGCAGGCGCTGGGGGGCGCGGGGTTCCTGAACGACAGCGCGGTCAGCCGCCTGTTCCGCGACGCCAAGCTGATGGAGATCGGGGCGGGCACCAGCGAGATCCGGCGGATGCTGATCGGGCGCGAACTGATGGCGCTGGACTGATGCGCGTGCTGATCCTGACATTGTTGCTGGCCTCGCCCGCGCTGGCGCAGAACGGACCGCCCTATGACGGCAAGCTGCTTTCCTCCTGCCTCGAGGGCGCCGGCGATAATCCGCGCGTTTGTATCGGAAAGGCATCCGACGCATGCATGGCGGGTCCGGGCGGGGATACGACAGTCGGCATGGTCGAGTGCCTGAGCGCCGAAAGCAAGGCTTGGGACAATCTTTTGAACGCCAGCTATGGCAAGGCGCTGACGGCCGCGAAGGCCGCCGATGCCGAATTGATGCAGTTGGGTTCCGCTGCGGAACCCGCCGCGCCCGTGCTGCAACAGGCGCAGCGCGACTGGATCGCCTTTCGCGATGCCAGTTGCCGCTATGCCTCCCTGCAATTTCAGGGTGGAACCGCAGGCGGCCCGGCGGCGGCAGGCTGCATGATGGAACTGACCGCGGATCAGGCGCTGCGCCTGGGCGCGATGACGGGGGAGCAGGGACAATGAAGCTTGCCACATCGGCCCTGCCGTCGTCAGAGGGCTTCCGCGCCAACCGGCAGGCGCATCTGGACATGCTCGACACCATCCGGCAGGCGGCGGATGCCGCGGCGGCGGGGGGCGGGGCGGATGCGCTGGCCCGACACACCGCGCGCGGCAAGATGCCCCCGCGCGAGAGGGTGGCGAACCTGCTGGACCCCGGCTCGCCGTTCCTGGAGATCGGGGCGACGGCGGCGCACGGGATGTATGACGATGCCGCGCCGGGCGCGGGCGTGATCGCGGGCGTTGGCCGCGTCCACGGGCAGGATGTGATGGTCGTCGCCAACGACGCCACCGTGAAGGGCGGCACCTACTATCCGATGACGGTGAAAAAGCACCTGCGCGCGCAGGAGATCGCCGAGGCCTGCTGCCTGCCCTGCGTCTATCTGGTCGACTCCGGGGGGGCGAACCTGCCCAACCAGGACGAGGTCTTCCCCGACCGCGACCATTTCGGCCGCATCTTCTTCAACCAGGCGCAGATGTCGGCCCGCGGCATCCCCCAGATCGCCGTGGTGATGGGAAGCTGCACGGCGGGCGGCGCCTATGTCCCCGCCATGTCGGACGTCACCATCATCGTGCGCGATCAGGGCACCATCTTCCTCGCAGGCCCGCCGCTGGTGCGTGCCGCGACCGGCGAGGTCGTCAGCGCCGAGGATCTGGGCGGCGGCGACGTCCACACGCGCCTGTCCGGCGTGGCGGATTATCTGGCCGAGGACGACGCCCATGCGCTCGCGCTGGCCCGCCGCGCCGTCAGCCACCTGAACCGTCGCCTGCCGCAGACGGTGGTCTGGCAATCGCCGGAAGCCCCCCTCTACGACCCCGAGGAAATCCTCGGCGTCGTCCCCGCCGACCTGCGCACCCCCTACGACATCCGCGAGGTCATCGCCCGCACCGTGGACGGAAGCCGCTTCGACGAGTTCAAGCCGCGTTTCGGGGAAACGCTGGTGACGGGCTTCGCCCATGTCGAGGGCTGCCCCGTCGGCATCATCGCCAACAACGGCGTGATCTTCAGCGAGGCCGCCCAGAAGGGCGCGCATTTCATCGAGCTTTGCTCGCAGCGATCGATCCCGCTGGTCTTCCTGCAGAACGTCACCGGCTTCATGGTCGGCCGGAAATACGAGAACGAGGGCATCGCCCGCCACGGCGCCAAGATGGTGACGGCGGTGGCGACGACGGCGGTGCCCAAGATCACCATGCTGGTCGGCGGCAGCTTCGGCGCCGGCAACTACGGCATGGCGGGACGCGCCTATTCGCCGAGGTTCCTGTGGACCTGGCCCAACAGCCGCATCAGCGTCATGGGCGGCGAGCAGGCGGCGGGCGTGCTGGCCACCGTCCGCCGCGAGGGCATCGAGCGCAAGGGCGGCAGCTGGAGCGCCGAGGATGAGGCCGAGTTCAAGCGTCCCACCGTCGAGATGTTCGACCGTCAGTCGCACCCGCTCTACGCCTCGGCCCGCCTCTGGGACGATGGCGTGGTGGACCCGCGCAAGACCCGCGACGTGCTGGCGCTGTCCTTGCGGGCCAGCCTGAACGCCCCGATCGAGCCGACGCGCTTCGGCGTCTTCAGGATGTGACGATGCGCGGGCTTCCGGGTCTTTCTTCTTTGCACAAATATCCCGCGGGATCGTCGTATACGACGATGGGGGCGCGAAGCCTCGATCCGGCGCGGCAACATGAGGCACCCGCATGTTCAGCAAGATCCTGATCGCCAACCGGGGCGAGATCGCCTGCCGCGTCATCGACACCTGCCGCAGGCTCGGCGTCGGCACCGTCGCGGTCTATTCCGACGCCGACCGCGGCGCGCGGCACGTGGCGATGGCGGACGAGGCCGTCCATATCGGCGGCCCCGCGCCCAAGGACAGCTATCTGCGCGGCGACGCGATCATCCAGGCGGCGCTGGACACCGGCGCGCAGGCGATCCATCCGGGCTATGGCTTCCTGTCGGAAAACCCCGCCTTCGTGGACGAGGTGGCGGCGGCGGGGCTGGTCTTCATCGGCCCGTCGGCCGACGCGATCCGGGCAATGGGCCTCAAGGACGCGGCCAAGGCGCTGATGGAAAAGGCGGGCGTGCCGGTCGTTCCCGGCTATCACGGCGACAACCAGGATGCGGCCTTCCTTGCCGGTCAGGCCGACCGCATCGGGTATCCCGTGCTGATCAAGGCGGTCGCCGGGGGCGGCGGCAAGGGGATGCGCAAGGTTGATCGCCCCGGCGGCTTTGCCGACGCGCTGGCATCCGCGCAGGGCGAGGCGCAGACCGCCTTCGGCAACCCCGCCGTCCTGATCGAGCGATACGTCACCGCCCCCCGCCACATCGAGGTGCAGGTCTTCGGCGACGGCCTGCGCGCCGTCCATCTGTTCGAACGCGACTGTTCCCTGCAGCGCCGCCACCAGAAGGTGATCGAGGAGGCCCCGGCCCCCGGCATGACCCCCGAGATGCGCGACGCGATGGGCAGCGCCGCCGTCCGCGCGGCCGAGGCCATCGGCTATGCCGGGGCGGGCACCATCGAGTTCATCGTGGACGGCAGCCACGGCCTGCGGCCTGACGGCTTTTGGTTCATGGAGATGAACACCCGCCTGCAGGTCGAGCATCCCGTGACCGAGGCGATCACCGGCGTCGATCTGGTCGAATGGCAGTTGCGTGTCGCCAGCGGAGAGCCGCTGCCCGCGCGCCAGCAGGATCTGACCATCACCGGCCATTCGTTCGAGGCGCGGCTTTACGCCGAGGACGTGCCGGCCGGTTTCCTGCCCGCGACGGGGCGGCTGGCGCATCTGCGCTTTGCCGATGGCGCGCGCAACGAAACCGGGGTGCGGCAGGGCGACGCCATCAGCCCCTGGTATGACCCGATGATCGCCAAGGTCGTGACCCACGCGCCCACCCGCGCCATCGCGCTGAAGGCGCTGGAACAGGCGCTGGTCGATACCGAGGTGGCGGGCACCGTCACCAACCTGGATTTCCTGATCGCGCTGACCCGGCATGACGGCTTTCGGCGGGGCGAGGTCGATACCGGCCTGATCGACCGCGACCTGCCCCGGCTGCTGGACCAGGCCGAACCCCCGGATGAGACGCGGGCGCTGGCGGCGCTGGGCGTGGCGGGGCTGCACGACCCGGACGTGCGCGGCGGCGTCAGCCTGTGGGCACCGCTGAGGCGCACGGTCACATGGGACGGTGGCGAGGCCATCGTCGAGGTGCTTGGCCCCGGCGCCGCGCGCGTCACCCTGGACGGCGTGGCGCATCACGTCGCCTGGCAGGGCGGGCGCTGGTGGGTGAACGGCGCGCCGCGCCGGTCGCGCATCGTCAGCCACCCGGCGGGCGTCAGCGTCTTCGGCGGGCGCAGCCTGACGCTGGTGCCGCAGGATCCGCTGGACCGCCAGACCGAGGCGACAGGCAGCGGTCTGACGCTGTCGCCCATGCCGGGACTGGTCAAGGCGGTGTTCGTGACCGCCGGGCAAGACGTCGCGGCGGGCGACCGGCTGGCCATCCTCGAGGCGATGAAGATGGAACACACCCTGACCGCCGCCCGCGACGGCACCGTGGCCGAGGTGCTGGCGCAGGCGGGCGACCAGGTCGAGGCCGGCGCGCCCCTGATCCGGCTGTCGGACGAGGACGCGGCCCTCTAGGCTGGCCCCACCGGTAAAGGAGAACGCCATGACACCCAGCGCGCACAACGTCCTCAGTGGCCCGGTCACCCGGACACCCCGGGGCACGGTCAGTGCCGCCGCCGGCATCGGCACCGGCCGCGCGGCCGTCACCGTCTCGATCAAGGCCGGCGGCGTCACGCTGGGCCGCCGCTGATGACCGACGCGCCCCCCGCCAGCGGCGGCCCGGTTCACGACGCGGGCGACGCCATCGTCCTGTGGCACGTCCCGCTGTCGCGCTCGATGCGCATCCTGTGGCTGCTGAACGAACTGGACGTGCCGTTCAGCCTGCGGGTCATGGACCTGCGGTCCAAGGACATGCGCGCCGCCGAATACGCCGCGATCCATCCCGTGGGCCGCGCGCCCGCGATGCAGATCGAAGGCCACGTGATCCACGAATCCGGCGCGATGATCGAATACCTTTGCGAAACCCGCGGCCGCGACCTGTGGCGCGCGCCGGGGGATGACGGCCGGCTGGGCTGGCTCGACTGGCTGCATTTCGCCGAAACCATCGGCCAGCACATCGCCAACCTGACGCAAAGCCACCTGATGCTGCGCGATCCGGCGACCCGCTCGCCGACCGTGATGCGGCTGGAAACGGCGCGCCTGACCCGCACCCTGCGGTTGGTCGAACAGACGGTCGAGGGGCAGGACTGGCTGATGTCGGGCGGGTTTTCGGGCGTCGATTGCGCCGTCGGCTGGTCGGTCTGGACCGCCGGGCGCTTTGTCCGGCTGACGCCTGCGCTGCAGGCCTATGCCGACCGCTGCGCCGAACGGCCCGCCTTCCGCGCCGCCCTGCCGAAAGCGGGCGAGGTGGTGCTGTATGACCGCGACTTCTATGAGCTGCCCGATGCCTGAGTTCGTCGAGATCTTCGAGATGGGCCCGCGCGACGGGCTGCAGAACGAAAAGCGGCTGATCCCGGCCGCCGACAAGATCGCCCTTGTGGACCTTTTGTCCCGCGCGGGCTTCCGCCGGATCGAGGTGACCAGCTTCGTGTCGCCGAAATGGGTGCCCCAGATGGCCGACGCGGCCGAGGTGCTGGCGGGTATCGCCCGCGCCCCCGGCGTCAGTTATGCGGCGCTGACCCCGAACCTCAAGGGCTATCAGGGCGCGCGCGCCGCCCGCGCGTCCGAAGTGGCGGTGTTCACCAGCGCCTCGGAAGGGTTCGCGCGCGCGAACCTGAACTGCACCATCGCCGAAAGCCTGGAACGCTTTACCCCGGTGGTCCAGGCCGCGCGCGCCGACGGCGTGCCGGTGCGCGGCTATGTCAGCGTCGTTACCGACTGCCCCTTTGACGGCAAGATTCCGCCCGAAAACGTGGTCCGCGTGGCCGCCGCCCTGCGCGGCATGGGCTGCTATGAAATCAGCCTGGCCGACACCATCGGGCAGGCCTTCCCCGAGGCGATCGACGCCATGCTGGCCGCGGTGCTGGACGAGATGCCGGCGGCGATGCTGGCCGGGCATTACCACGACACCGCGGGCCGGGCGCTGGACAACATCGACGCGAGCCTTGCGCGCGGGGTCCGGGTGTTCGACGCGGCCGTGGGCGGCCTGGGCGGTTGCCCCTATGCCCCCGGCGCGGCGGGGAACGTGGCGACGGAAAAGGTCGCCGCGCATCTGGCCGCGCGCGGGTTCGACATCGGGCTGGACATGGATGTGCTGCGCCGGGCGGCGGCAATGGCGCAGGGGATGCGGGGCTAGGCGTGGCGCGGGCCTGGCCCGCACCATCCGGGCAAGCGCGGAAACGGGAGAGCTGAATGGAAACGATCCGCATCGAGACCGACGCCCGCGGCATCGCCACGCTGTGGCTGGCGCGCGCGGACAAGCACAACGCGCTGTCGGCGCAGTTGATCGACGAACTGACCGTGGCCGCCGGACGGCTTGGCGCCGACCCCGCCGTGCGCGCGGTGGTGCTGGCGGCCGAGGGCCGGACGTTCTGCGCCGGTGGCGACCTGGCCTGGATGCGCGAGCAGATGGGCGCCGACGCCGCCACAAGGCGGCAGGGCGCGCAGGCGCTGGCGGCGATGCTGAACGCGCTGAACGAACTGCCCAAGCCCCTGATCGGGCGCATCCACGGCAACGCCTTTGGCGGCGGCGTCGGCATGATGTCGGTCTGCGACGTGGCCGTGGGCGCGCGCGGCGCGACCTTCGGGCTGACGGAAACCCGGCTGGGCCTGATCCCAGCCACCATCGGCCCCTATGTGCTGGCCCGCATGGGCGAGGATCGCGCCCGCCGCGTCTTCATGTCCGCGCGCCTGTTCGACGCGGCCGAGGCGGTGTCGCTGAACCTGCTGGCCTATGCCGTCGATGCCGCCGATCTGGACGCGGCGGTGCAGGACGAGGTGACGCCCTATCTGCAGACCGCGCCCAAGGCCGTCGCCGCCGCCAAGGCGCTGGCCCGCGCGCTTGGCCCCCGCATCGACGCCCAGGTGATCGCCATGACCATCGACCGCCTTGTCGCCGCGTGGGAGGATGACGAGGCCCCCGAGGGCATCGCCGCCTTTTTCGACAAGCGCAAACCGCGCTGGCACCAATAGGCCGGCGCGGCCCAGCCTCAGCAGTCGCGGCCCATGTCCCGCAGGATCGCCCGGCGCGACCCCGACGCGAATTCGCGCCGCAGCGTCATCGAGCTGACGATCGCGGTGCCCAGCATCAGCCCCCAAGGCCCGGCCATCCAGCCCGCCGATCCCAGCGCGAAATACACCGCGCGCAGCCCGATGTTGAAATTGCGCGCGGCGTTGATGTTGACCTCGGCCGCGGCCATCGCCCGGTCCAGGGCGCGGGGGTGGCCGGGTTCGTTGGGGACCGCCGCCATCATCACCGCGCAATAGCCGAACAGCCGGTGCGCCCAGACGAACTTCATGAAGGCGTTGGCGACGAACAGCATCATCAGCAGGATCTTGACCCGCCACAGCAGATGCGGAACCCCCTCGGCCGCCAGATCGCGGGCGATGCCTTCCAGCGCGTCGACGTTGCCGACCAGCGCCATGCCGCCGCCCAGCGCGATCATGCAGGCCGAGGCAAAGAACGACGTCCCCTCGCGCAGGGTCGTCAGGATGTTGCCGTCGAAGATGCGCGGGTCGCGGTGCAGGAACTGGCGCATCCATTCGCGCCGGTAACGCATCATCAGGACCGACACCGACGGGCGGTTGGCGGGCGGATGTTCCACCACGTGGCCGACGCCGAACCAGGCCAGCGCCAGCAGCGCAAGCGCCAGCAGATCGGCGGCCGTCAGGCCAAGGGGCAGCTGCGCGATCCAGTGCATGGCCGGAACCTAGCCGCGCCGCCCGCCCAAGGCCAGCGGCTTGCCGGGCCGGGCCGCGGTCGCGGTTGTCAGCGGTCCGCCGCGCCTTTATGCCTGAGGCAGCGCCCCGGTCGCGGACGGGATCGCGCGCCGGCCGTCCGCAGCAAGCCCGCGAACAGGAACCCGCCGATGCAGATGCCCGCGCCCGACGCCTCGATCATCGCCCGCCGCGCCGCCATCGTCGCGCGGTTGCGCGCGGCCGTCGGCGCGGGCACCGTGATCGACGACCCGGTCGAGGCCCGCGCCTATGAATGCGACGCGCTGTCGGCCTATCGCTGCCCGCCGCTGGCCGTGGCGCTGCCGACCACGACGGCCGAGGTGGCGGCGGTCCTGCGCGTCTGCCACGCGGAACGCGTGCCGGTGGTTCCGCGCGGGGCGGGGACCAGCCTTGCCGGCGGCTCGATGCCGACCGCGGACGCCGTGGTGCTGGGACTGGCGCGGCTGAATGCCGTGATCGAAGTCGATTACGGCGACCGGCTGATCCGCGTGCAGGCCGGGCGCACCAACCTGTCGGTGTCGGGGGCGGTGGACGACGCGGGGTTCTTTTACGCCCCCGACCCGTCCAGCCAGCTTGCCTGCGCCATCGGCGGCAACATCGGCATGAACTCGGGCGGGGCGCATTGCCTGAAATACGGCGTGACGACCAACAACCTGCTGGGCGCGACCGTGGTCATGATGGACGGCACCGTGGTCCAGCTGGGCGGCCCGATGGGCGAGGCGCCGGGCCTTGACCTGCTGGGCGTCATCTGCGGGTCCGAGGGCCAGCTGGGCGTCGTGACCGAGGCGACGCTGCGCATCCTGCCCAAGCCCGCGGGCGCGCGGCCCGTGCTGATCGGCTTCGATTCGTCCGAAACCGCCGGCGCCTGCGTGGCGGCGATCATCCGCGCGGGCATCCTGCCGGTCGCCATCGAGTTCATGGACCGCCCCTGCATCGTGGCCACGGAGAACTTTGCCCGCCCCGGATACCCTGACTGCGAGGCGCTGCTGATCGTCGAGGTCGAGGGCACCGCGCCCGAGATCGACGAGCAGCTGGCCCTGATCCGCGCCATCGCCGAGGGCTTCCACCCCGTCGAGTTCCGCGAAAGCCGGTCCGAGGATGAATCGCGCCGCATCTGGCTAGGCCGCAAGTCGGCCTTCGGCGCGATGGGGCAGATGGGCGACTATATGTGCCTGGACGGCACCATCCCGGTCAGCGCCCTGCCGCAGGTGCTGAGGCGCATAGCCCAGCTGTCGGACGCCGCGGGCCTGCCGGTCGCCAACGTCTTTCACGCGGGCGACGGCAACATGCACCCGCTGATCATCTTTGACGCCAACCGCCCCGGCGACCTGGAACGCGTCGAGGCTCTTGGCTCCGACATCCTGCGCCTGTGCGTCGAGGTCGGCGGCTGCCTGACCGGAGAACACGGCGTGGGCGTCGAAAAGCGCGACCTGATGGCGGCGCAGTTTTCCGACACCGACATGCAGGCGCAGATGCGCGTCAAGGACGTGTTCGATCCCCACTGGCTGCTGAACGCGGCCAAGGTGTTCCCGCTGGCCACCTCGGCCAGCCGCCGCGAGGGGCGCCGCAATGTCGCTTGACGGCGCGGCCGCGCCCGCCTCGGACCGGGAAGTCGCGGCGCTGGTCCGCGACGCCGCGGCCCCGCTGACCGCCGTGGGCGGCGGCACGCGGCTGCTGCCGGGCGAGGGGGGCGGGGACCGGCTGTCCACCGCCGGGCTGACCGGCATCACGCTGTACGAACCGGCCGCGCTGACCATCGTCGCGCGCGCCGGCACGCCTCTGGCCGAGGTTCAGGCGGCCCTTGCGGCCGAGGATCAGCGCCTTGCGTTCGAGCCGCCGGCCGCGCCCGGATCGACCATCGGCGGCGTCGTCGCCGCCAACGCCAGCGGCCCGCGCCGGGTCAAGGACGGCGCGGCCCGCGACAGCCTGATCGGCGTGACCTTCGTGGACGGGCGCGGCGACATCGTCCGCAACGGCGGCCGGGTGATGAAGAACGTCACCGGCTATGATCTGGTCAAGCTGATGGCGGGCAGCCGCGGCACGCTGGGCGTGCTGACCGAGGTCGCGTTCAAGACCCAGCCGGTGCCCCCGTCAGCGGCCACGCTGGCGCTGGACGGGCTGGACCCGGCCCGCGCCGTCGCCGTGATGACCGCCGCGCTGACCGGCCCCTGGGACGTGACGGGGGCGGGCGTGCTGCCGTCCGGCCGCACCATCCTGCGGATCGAGGGGTTGGCCGGGTCCGTCGCCATCCGCGCCGGGACGCTGACGCAGCGGCTGGCGCCCTTCGGTACGGTTCAGGTCACGGAGGGCGACGCGGACTTTGCCGCGCTGCGCCAGATGCCGCGCGACATGGCGGCAGGCGGGGGCGCGGTCTGGCGCATCGTCTGCCGCCCCTCGCAGGCGGCGGCGCTGGTCGCCGCGCTGCCCGGCCCGGTGGCGCTGGACTGGGGCGGCGCGCTGGTCTGGGCGCAGACGCCGCCCGACTGGCTGCCCATCGACCTGCCCGGCGACCTGCCCGCCGGGGCCTTTGGCGTCCGTGTCCACGGCGATCCCGCCCCGGCCTTTCCCGCGCCCGACGCGGCAGTGCAGCAGCTGAACGACCGGCTGCGGGCGCAGTTCGACCCGCGCGGCCTGTTCTCCGGGATGCGATAGATGCAGACGAACTTTACCCCCGAACAGCTGGCCGATCCGGCCATCGCGACGGCGAACGGCATCCTGCGGACCTGCGTGCATTGCGGGTTCTGCACCGCCACCTGTCCCACCTATCAGGTGCTGGGGGACGAGCTGGACAGCCCGCGCGGCCGCATCTACCTGATCAAGGACATGCTGGAATCCGGCCGGGCCGCCGACGACCGCACCGCGCTTCACATCGACCGGTGCCTGTCGTGCCTGGCCTGCATGACGACCTGCCCGTCGGGTGTCGATTACATGCACCTGATCGACCACGCCCGCGTGCATGTCGAGAACACCTACCGCCGGCCGTGGACCGACCGGGCGCTGCGGGCGCTGCTGGCGGCGGTGGTGCCGTATCCGGGGCGGTTCCGGCTGGCGCTGCTGGGGGCGCGGCTGGCGCGGCCGTTCGCGCGGCTGATGCCGGACGCGCGGCTGCGGGCGATGATCTCGATGGCGCCGCGACGCATCGCGGGACCGACCCGTGACGATCTGGGGGCGACGTTCGAGCCGGTAGGGCCGCGCCGGGCGCGGGTCGCGCTGCTGACCGGCTGCGCGCAGCGGGCGCTGAACCCCGACATCAACGACGCCACCATCCGCCTGCTGCGCCGGGCGGGGTGTCAGGTGGTGATCCCCAAGGATTTGGGCTGCTGCGGCGCGCTGACCCACCACATGGGCAAGGAAGGCCAGGCGATGGCGACGGCACGGGCGGCGATCCGCGTCTTTCTGGCGGCGGACGCGGCGGAACCGCTGGACGCGATCATCGTCAACGCCTCGGGCTGCGGGACGACGGTCAAGGATTATGGCCATATGTTCGCGCATGACCCCGACCGCGCGGGCGCGGAAAGGGTGGCGGGGCTGGCCCGCGACGTGACCGAGTTCCTCGATGCCCACGGCCTGCCCCCCGTCACCCGGCCGGGCGGCGCGGGCGCGGCACCTGCCGGGTATGGCGCGCCGCCGGGCGCGCTGCGCGTCGCCTATCACGCGGCCTGTTCGCTGCAGCACGGCCAGCGCATCGTCGCCGCGCCGAAATCGCTGCTGGGGCAGGCGGGGTTTCAGGTGATGACGCCCGCCGACAGCCATCTGTGCTGCGGCTCGGCCGGCACCTATAACCTGCTGCAGCCGGCGCTGTCGGCCGAGTTGCGCGACCGCAAGGTCCGCACGATCGAGGCGCTGGCCCCGCAGGTCGTGGCCGCCGGCAACATCGGCTGCATGGTCCAGATCGGGCAGGGGACGCGCATCCCCGTCGTCCACACGGTCGAACTGCTGGACTGGGCGACGGGCGGGCCGCAGCCGCCCGCGCTGGCCGATCTGGGCGCGGGGGCAGGCGCCGGGGCGGCCGCATGACGCCGCCGGTCCTCGGCACGCTGGAAACGGCGCTTTACGCCGAGGATCTGGCCGCCGCCGAGGCGTTCTGGACCGGCGTCATCGGCCTGACCGTCATCACCCGCGTCCCCGGCCGGCATGTGTTCTTTCGCACGACCGACACCCCCCGCCCGCAGGTGCTGCTGGTGTTCGATCCGCGCGCGACCGCGCGTCCGCCCGCCCCGGACGCGCGGCTGCCGGTGCCGCCGCACGGGGCCACCGGGCCGGGCCACGCCTGCCTTGCCGCCGCGCCCGACACGCTGGACGACTGGCGCGCGCATCTGGAATCGCGCGGCATCGCCATCGAGGCCGATTTCCGCTGGCCCAACGGCGCGCGCTCGATCTATTTCCGCGATCCGGCGGGCAATTCCATCGAACTGGCCGACCCGGCGATCTGGGCCGCCGACCGCTGATCCCGGCGGCCCGCCGATCCTTGAAGCCGCCCTTGAAAGCGCCGCCGCACCCACCCACATCCGCCCTGTCGGACGGCCAATCGGCGCCGGCGTCAACCGCCCGCCCGGTCACCGGGGGGCAGCACAACTCTCATCGCTGCAAAGGATGACACATTATGCGCAACATGGATCTTGCCCCGCTTTACCGCGCCTCGGTCGGGTTCGACCGCATCGCGGACCTGATGGACCGCGCCCTGACCTCGGACGTCGCGGCGCCGACCTATCCGCCCTATAACATCGAAAAGACCGGCGAGAATGCGTATCGTATTTCCATCGCCGTGGCCGGCTTTGCCGCCGACGATCTGTCCGTCGACATGCGCGACGGCGCCGTGATCGTTGCCGCGAAAAAGGCGGCCGAGGACGAGGGCCGCAGCTATCTGCACCGCGGCATCGCCACCCGCGCCTTTGAACGCAAGTTCGCGCTGGCCGATCACGTGCGCGTGCAGGGCGCAAGCCACGTCGACGGGATGCTGCACATCGATCTGGTGCGCGAGATCCCCGAGGCGCTGAAGCCCCGCCGGATCGAGATCGCCAAGGCCGCCGGCCCCGCCGCCACGGTCGAGGCGCAGGCGAACCGGCTGGACGCCTGATCGGCCCGGCCGTTCGGCCATAATCACGGGGGGCGCGGGCGCAAGCCTTGCGCCCCTTTTTCATCCCGCGCGGTCAGTCCGATACGCCGCCCGGCTTTTCGGGCGGGGGCGGTCCGCATGTGGCGCGCGGGTGGCCGGAACTGTCGTCAGGTGCGGCGGGGTCAGCCGCGCATCAGCCCCACCCGCCGGCCGACCTGTTCCGGCAGGGGCAGGTCCGCATGCCGCGCGACCGCCGCCGCGATGCGGTCCGCCACCGCGGGCGCGAACGGGGTGACGCGGCGCGTCGCCAGATCGACGTGCAGCAACAGGTTCTCGCTGACCGCCGCGACCCAGCCGTCCGTGTGGCGCATGGTCTGGACGTAATGCAGGCGCTTGGCGTCATGCGCGATCAGCCGCGTTTCCACGGTCACGCGGTCGCCCGCGTTCAATTCGCGCAGGTAATGCACCTGCGCCTGCGCGGTGAACACCGACACCCCGTCCGCCGCCGCGACCTGCGGGCCAAGCCCCAGCGGTCCCAGCACCACGTCCAGCGCGCGGTCGAACAGCACGTGGTAATAGGCCATGTTCAGGTGGCCGTTGTAATCGGTCCAGCCCTCCTCGACCGTCATCGGCGCCGTGAGGAACGGCGCGCTCACAGCCGCCGCCTTGCGCGCAGCGCCGCCAGGATGGTGCCGTCGTCCAGATAGTCCAGTTCTCCGCCGATGGGTACGCCCTGCGCCAGCCCGGTGACGGTGACCTGCGCGGGTTCCAGCGCCTCGGCGATGTAATGGGCGGTGGTCTGGCCCTCGACGGTGGCGTTCAGGGCCAGGATCACCTCGGTGACGGATTCGTCCGCGACGCGCGCGACCAGGCGCGGGATGCCCAGTTCGTCCGGCCCGATCTCGTCCAGCGCCGACAGCGTGCCGCCCAGCACGTGATAGCGCCCGCGGAACGCGCGCCCGCGTTCCAGCGCCCACAGATCGGCCACGTCCGCGACGACGCACAATTCGCCATTCCCACGCGCGGGATCGGCGCAGATCGGGCACAACGCGGCGTCGCTGATGTTGCCGCAGCGGGAACACTCGCGCGAGGTTTCGGCCACCCGCGCCATCTGCGCGGCCAGCTGCGCCATCTGGCCGGTGCGGCGGCGGATCAGCGCCAGCACGATGCGCCTGGCCGACCGCGGGCCAAGCCCCGGCAGCCGCGCCATCTGCGCGATCAGCGCCTGGATCTCGTCGCTGCCCTCGGCCATTCAGAACGGCAGGTTCATGCCCGGCGGCAGGCCCATCCCCGCGCCCATGCGCTGGGTTTCCTCGGCCAGCCGGTCCTGCGCGCGGCGCTGCGCGTCCTTGATCGCGGCCAGGATCAGATCCTCGACCACCTGCTTTTCGCTGGCGACAAAGATCGACGGGTCGATGTCGAGCGCCGTCAGCTCGCCCTTGGCGGTGGCGGTGGCGCGGACCAACCCGGCGCCTGCCTCGCCGGTCACGGTGATCGTGTCCAGTTTCGCCTGCAGCTCGGCCACCTTGCCCTGCATGTCGCGGGCGGCGGCCATCATCTTGTTCAGGTCGCCCAGCCCGCCAAAGGGGTTCTTCATCCTGTCACTCCTCGTCCTCGAAGGGATCCCATTCCTCGGCCTCGGCAAGGCCCCCCTGCGCGGTGGCGTGCAGGTCCGGGGCGGCGGCGCCGTCGTCGTCCGGGGCAGGGGGCGCGTCGTGGCGGATCGCGGCAAAGCGCGCGCCGGGCACGGCGTCAAAGATGGCGCGGATCACCGGGTTGTCCAGCGCCGCCACCTCGGCCGCCTGTTGCGCGGCGGCGCGGGTTTCCGCGATCGTCGGGCCGCCGCCCGCGTCGACGACCGACACCGCCCAGCGGGCGCCGCCGGTCCAGCCGCGCAGCCGCTCGCCCAGCCGCTGCGCGAGGTCGCGGGGCGCGTCGGGGGTGGGCTGGAACTCGATCCGGCCGGGGGCATAGCGCACCAGCCGGACGTGGCTTTCGACCTGCAGAAGCAGGGTCATGTCGCGCATCCGCCGGATCAGTTCGACCACGGCTTCGAAGTCGGTCAGCGCCGCCACCGCGTCGGGGGCGGTGGCCAGCGCCAGCGCGCCGTTCGTGCCGCCCGCCTGCACGGCGACGGCTGCCGCCCGGACGGCCTGCGGTGCGGCGGCGGCGCGGGGCGCATGCGACGGCGCTAAACCGGGGGCGGCCCCCGGCGCGGGCGCGGGGCGCGCGAACTCGCCCGCCGCCTGTCCGGCCTGCACGCGGCGGATCAGCGCCTCGGGGTCGGGCAGGTCGGCGACATGGGTCAGGCGGATGACCGCCATTTCCGCCGCCATCATGGCGTTCGGGGCGGCCGACACCTCCTCGAGCGATTTCAGCAGCATCTGCCACAGCCGCGTCAGCGCGCGCATGGGCACGCGCTCGGCCATGTCGCGGCCGCGGGCGCGTTCGTCGGGACCGACCGTGGGGTCTTCGGCGGCATCCGGCGTGATCTTGACCAGGCTGACCCAGTGGGTGATCTCGGCCAGGTCGCGCAGGACGGCCAGCGGGTCGGCGCCTTCGGCGTATTGCGATTGCAGCTCGGCCAGCGCCTCGGCCGCCGCGCCGCGCAGGATCATGTCGAACAAATCCAGCACCCGGCCGCGGTCGGCCAGCCCCAGCATGGCGCGGACCTGCGGGGCGGTCGTCTCGCCCGCCCCTCCCTCACCGGCGCCGTGGCTGATCGCCTGATCCAGCAGGCTGGTCGCGTCGCGGGCCGACCCCTCGGCCGCGCGGGTGATCAGCGCCAGCGCGTCGTCGGCGATCTGCGCGCCCTCGGCTGCGGCGATGCGGCGCAAGAGCGCGATCATCACCTCCGGCTCGATCCGGCGCAGGTCGAACCGCTGGCAGCGCGACAAGACCGTGACCGGCACCTTGCGGATCTCGGTCGTCGCAAAGATGAACTTCACATGCGGGGGCGGTTCCTCAAGCGTCTTCAGCAGCGCGTTGAACGCGCTGGTGGACAGCATGTGGACCTCGTCGATGATATAGATCTTATAGCGCGCGACAGCGGCGCGATAGTGAACGGAATCAATGATTTCCCGGATGTCGTTGACGCCGGTTCTGGACGCCGCGTCCATTTCCAGCACGTCCACGTGCCGCCCCTCGGCGATGGACACGCAATGCTCGCAGACCCCGCAGGGGCTGGTCGTCGGCCCGCCGGTGCCGTCCGGCCCGGTGCAGTTCATGCCCTTGGCGATGATCCGCGCGGTGGTCGTCTTTCCGGTGCCCCGGATGCCGGTCATGATGAACGC
This sequence comes from Paracoccus luteus, assembly GCF_004522155.1. Classification (GTDB taxonomy): domain Bacteria; phylum Pseudomonadota; class Alphaproteobacteria; order Rhodobacterales; family Rhodobacteraceae; genus Paracoccus; species Paracoccus luteus. The sequence continues at coordinate 127,241 of NZ_SDEA01000006.1, forward strand.
CTGCGCGATGCGGTCGGCCGCGAACGCGTTCTGCAGCGTGCGGACCATCGCGTCCTGACCGACCAGATCGGCAAACGTCTCGGGCCGGTATTTCCGGGCCAGCACCTGATAGGCTTGCGTTTCGGTCATGCGGTCCCCTGGGCTTGCGCGGGAATGTAGGGGGGGCGGCACGGGGGCGCAACGGCAGATGGGCCGCGCGCGGCCTTGGCATTCCCGGCCACGCGCGGCAGCGTGGCGGCGGACCGGGGCGGGGGCGCGGCATGGGCATCGACACGACAGGGCTGGCATTTGCGGGCGGCGGGCTGGACCGGGCGGCGGACCGGCGCGGCGGCGACGGCTGGCGCGACGGCGCGGCCGTGCTGCCGGTCTGGCGCGGCAAGGTGCTGGTGGGCGGCGACGACCGGCTGGCGCGACTGCCCGCCGACCACCCAGCGCTGGCCGGGGCCGAGCCGCCGGTGCTGCTGGGACTGGACGGCGCGACGGCCGCCGCCGCGCAGGACATCAGCGCCTGGGCGCCCCCCAGCCTTCCCGAGACGCAGCTGTTCTTCGACCCGACCGAACAGGTCCACCCGCTGATCCCGGACGCGCGCTTTGTGGAACTGCGCGGCGTGATGTCGCGGCTGTCCCCGCTGGACGCCGAACTGGCCGCGACCGCGCGGGCGCTGACCGGTTGGCATGGCGCGCACCGGTTCTGCGCCGCGTGCGGGGCGCGGTCGGAACCGGCGCAGTCGGGCTGGCAGCGGCGCTGTCCGTCCTGCGGGGCGATGCATTTCCCGCGCACCGATCCGGTCGTCATCATGCTGGTCGCGCGCGGCGACCGCGTGCTGCTGGGCCGCTCGCCCGGCTGGCCCGAGGGGATGTATTCCTGCCTTGCCGGCTTTATCGAGCCGGGCGAGACGATCGAGGCCGCCGTCCGCCGCGAGGTGGCCGAGGAAACCGGCGTCACCGTCGGCGTGGTCCGCTATGCGGCCAGCCAGCCTTGGCCGTTCCCGGCGTCGCTGATGCTGGGCTGCGCGGGCGATGCGGAAACCGAGACGATCACCCTGGATCCGGTCGAGCTGGAGGACGCGCGCTGGGTCGGCCGGGACGAGCTGGCGGCGGTATGCGCGGGCACCCACGCCAGCCTGCGCGCGCCGCGTCCGGGCGCCATCGCGGGCTGGCTGCTGCAGGCATGGCTGGACGGCCGCCTGTGACACCCCGCCGCTTGCCCCCGCCGCCTGCGGCCCCCACATAGGCGCCATGATCCCGCCCCGTTTCGACGTCACCCCCGAACAGATCGACCGCGTGGTCGCCGTGTTTTACGCCGCCGTCCGCCGGCACGAGGTGCTGGGTCCGGTCTTTGGCCGTCATGTCGCGGACTGGCCTGCGCACGAAAGCAGGATCGCCGCCTTCTGGCGCAACGCGATTTTGTATGAGCGCAGTTATGACGGCAATCCGATGCGCGTCCACATGGCGGCGGGCGACGTGCGGGCCGAACATTTCGACCCCTGGCTGATGCTGTTCGATGCGACGCTGATCCGCACGCTGCCCCAGCCCACGGCGCGGGCCTGGTCGGCGCTGGCGCACCGGATCGGCGCGGGGCTGCGGATGGGCGTGCGCGACCTGCGCGACGACCGCGCGGCACCGCCGATCCTGCGCTAGGGGACTTGCGGTCGGCACGGGCGGCCCTATGTCGGGCGGATGGGCATGATCGTGATCTTTGCAATCGTCGGCGCCGTCATCGGCTGGCTTGCGGCCGGGCAGATCGGGCGCGGGCGCGTGACCTCGGCGGTTGTCGGCGCGGTCGGCGGCGCGGCGGGGGGTGTCGGGCTGTGGGTGCTGATCGGGCTGCTGGGTCTGCTGGTCGGCGCGCTTGGGGCCGTGGCCGGGGCGCTGATCCTGCTGTGGCTGGTGGATCGCTGGCGGGACTGACGCCCCGCCTGTTCCATCAGCGCCGGTCGATCCGCAGGCGGACCCCGTCGCGGCCCCGCAGCGTCAGCCGTGCGACCGGCACCGGATCGGCGTCGCCCCGCGACAGCCGCAGGTCGCGGCAGATCATCGCCAGCATCAGCGGCCCTTCGATCATCGCAAACCCCGCGCCGGGGCAGACCCGCTGCCCGGCGCTGAAGGGGACATAGGCCTCGCGCGCGCAGGCCCGGCCATTCGGCGTATCCCAGCGGCCGGGGTCAAAGCTGTCGGGATCGTCCCACAGCCGCCGGTGCCGGTGCAGGTGCCAGGGCGACAGCACGACCTGCGTGCCGCGGGGCAGGGGCCGGCCGCGCAGGGTTTCCGGCCGCGCAGTCTCGCGCACCATCATCGGCACGGGCGGATAAAGCCGCATCGCTTCGCGGAACACCGCGCGGGCGGCGCGCAGGCGGCTGACGGCCCCGAAATCGGGCGGGTCGCCGGCCGGTTGCAGCGCCTCGGCGGCCTCGGCCGCGACGCGGTCCTGCCAGTCGGGGTTGGCGGCCAGCAGCCACAGCGCCCAGGCCAGCGCGCTGGCCGACGTCTCGTGCCCGGCCAGGAAAAAGATCGCGACCTGGTCCACCATCTCGGCCGGGGCGAAACACCGGCCGGTGACGGGATCGGGGGTGGTCATGATCTTTGTCGCCAGGTCGTCGGGCGCGGTGCCGTCCGCGATGGCGGCGGTCCGTGCCGCCACAAGGTCGCGGATCAGGCCGCGGATCGTCGCGGCGGTGGCGCGGGTGCGCCGCGAATGCCAGCGCGGCAGCCAGCGCGGCATGGGGATCAGCGCGGCCGGGTTGACCAGCGGCTGCGCGTCCTGATGCGCGCGAAAGGCCGCAAAGACCCGCGCGGCGATGCGGTGTTCGATGGGCATGGAAAACAGCGCGCGAAAGATCACGTCGGCGGCGGCGTGGCTGGTTTCCGGCTCGACGTCGATCTGGGTTCCCGCGGCGGCGGTCAGGCGCAGGGTGGCGGCGCGAGCGGCCTGCCACATGGCGGGCCAGGTCTCGCGGATGCGGCCGCCCTCGAACGCGGGGTCGATGATGCGGCGCTGGCGCGCCCATGTCTCGCCGTTGGTGACGAAGACGGACTGGCCCAGCAGCGGCGCCAGCCCCTCGCGCAGGCGGCCGGATTTCGGGAAATCGCGCGGGCGTTCCGACAGCACCAGCCGCACCAGCGCGGGGTCGTTGCACAGCACGCTGCGGACCAGCGGGCTGCGGAACTCGGCCATCCAGGCGCGATACAGCTTGTCGGGCAGCGCCGACAGCAGGTCGCGCCGGAACGCCCGCGCGATGCGGACCAGCCCGCGGCCGGGGGGCGCTGCGTCGGGGCGCGGCGGGATCACGGCGCGCCCCGCGACCGGCCCGGCCAGTCGTTCACCGCGCGGGTGATGCGGCCCGGCGAATGCCCGCGCCCGGCAAAGCGCGCGCCCAGCCGCTGCGGCCCGGCAGTGATGGCGAAATAGTCATAGCGTTCGGGCCGGTCAAAGGCGCACAGATACTGGAAATGCAGCCGGAACCACCGCCCGCGCAGCGTCCGCCGCCGGTCGGGCGACAGGGTCTGGCGAAAGGCCGCGGACAGGACCAGCGGGTGGCGGCGGCCGGGGGGTTCCACCCCCGACACCGCGACCGGATCGCACAGACCGAAACAGCAGGGGTCGCCCGGCGCGGTCACGTCCACCCAGTCCAGTTCGGCCCGCGCCGACAGATACCGCAGGTCCGACCGCAGGCGGCCCGCGCGCGGCAGGAACGACGCCATCGGCACGACATGGCCCAGCGTCAGCAGCGCCAGCCGCCCGTCGCAATCGGCCCGGCCCGATGCGATCAGTTCGGCCAGCACCGACACCGCCAGATATGCCCCCGAGGAATGGCCGACGACCAGCACCTCGTCCCAGTCGTCGGCCAGCACCTCGGCCACGCGGTCGGCAAAGCGGGTGATCCGCGCCGCCAGTTCCGGCGGATAGGCGCCCCCGTCCCGCGCGGTAAAGGCGTAATCATGCATCAGGTAATAGGCGAAGAACCGGCCATCCATGCGGCGGAACAGGATCAGCCCGGCGGCAGTGACGGCCGCCGCCAGCGCAAGCGCGGCCAGCGCCGGGCCGGGTCCGGGCAGCCCCGCCGCCGAAAGCGCCCGCGCGGCGATCCACCCCGCCAGCGCCCCGACGGCCATCGCCACCGCAAGCTGCGCGATCAGCACGGCGATGGGATAAAGCGCCGCGATCACCGGCCCCCGCCGCAGGCGCATCAGCCGGAACAGCGCCCCCGACGCCACATAGGCCCAGGCGGTGCGGACAAGCTGGCCATAGGTGGCCGCGATGCTGCGCCCCATCGACCCTTGCACGACATCGGCCCAGACCAGCACCTCGATGTCGGTTTGCGCTGCGCCGCCCGGAAAGTCGCCGCTGACCCCCCAGCCAAAGCCGGTGCGGTCGCGGCGCGGGCCGAAGTCCAGCCGATAGCCCGCGATGGCCGCCTGCGCGGCCCCCTCGCGCCGGTAAAGCTCGCGATAGCGGCGGGGCGGGATCGGGTCGTAGCCGGGGATGTAAAGGACGCGGCGGCGAAAGGGTCGGGTCATGCGGTCTGCCCGTGCAATGCAGCCGCAGCATAGCGGCGTGGGCGGCGCAGGGAAAGGCGATGCCGCCGCAGGCCACGGCGCGGGCCGGCCGACCGCGCCGGGGCGGCGTCAGCGGACCTGCCAGCGCGCCTCCAAGGCCTCGATCGCGGCGACGCGGCTTGCCGCCGGGGGATGCGACTGCGCCCACGCCAGCCCCCGCGCGCCGCCCGCGCCGGTCATCGCGTCCAGCCGCCCCAGCAGTGCCTTTTGCGGTCCCGTCCCGAAGCCTGCCTTGATCATCAGCGCGGCGGCAAAGGCGTCGGCCTGGTATTCATCCTGACGCGACAGCCGGGCGGCCAGCGCGGTCGCGACCAGCCCGGCCAGCCACGGGCCGACCACCGGCACCATCCGGCCAAAGACGCCGACCAGCACGGCGCGCACGACGTTCTGGCCGGCGAAGTCCAGCATCCGGCGGCGGGTGTGGCCGTGGGCGACGTGGCCCAGCTCGTGCGCGATGACGGAGGCCAGCTCGGCCTCGGTCACGCGGCCGGCGTCCAGCTGGTCCAGAAAGCCCCGCGTCAGGAACACCCGCCCGTCCGGCGCGGCCAGCCCGTTCACGGGCGCGATCTCATAGACATGGGCGCGCACCCGCCCCAGCCCCATCGCAGCACCCAGCCGGTCCAGCGCCGCCGCCAGCCGCGGATCGGTCAGCGGCGTGGACCTCGCGTTCAGTTCGGCCCGCAGGCGCCAGGCGGAAAACGCCCACATCGCCAGCGCGTAAAGGACGATCAGCAGGATCGGGGTCAGCTTTATCATGGCCCCAATCTGGGACGGCCGGGGCGCGCGATCAATGCGCCATTCCCGTGCGCTTGCGCCCGCCCTGCGGCTGCGCCACATCTGAACGCATGGATCTGTTCGAGGACAGCGGCACCCCCGCCGCCGAAACCGCCGCCGGAAACGCGCCCGCCCTGACCGTGTCCGAAATCTCGGGCGCGGTGAAGCGCGTGATCGAGGGCGAGTTCGGCCGCGTCCGCGTGCGCGGCGAGGTCGGGCGCGTGTCGCGGCCCGGATCGGGGCACCTGTATTTCGACCTCAAGGACGACAACGCCTGCATCGCGGCGGTCTGCTGGAAGACCCAGGCGGGCCGGCTGACCCATCGCCCCGAAGAGGGGATGGAGATCGTCGTCACCGGCCGGCTGACGACCTTTCCCGGCCAGTCCAAATACCAGCTGCTGGTCGAACAGGTCGAGCCCGCCGGCCTTGGCGCGCTGATGGCGATGCTGGAAAAGCGCCGCCGGATGCTGGCCGCCGAGGGGCTGTTCGACCCCGCCCGCAAGCGGCCGATCCCCTATCTGCCGGGCGTGATCGCGGTCGTGACCTCGCCCAGCGGGGCGGTGATCCGCGACATCCTGCACCGGCTGCGCGACCGTTTTCCGTCGCGCGTGCTGATCTGGCCCGTGGCGGTGCAGGGCACCGCTTGCGCGCCTCAGGTCGCCGACGCGGTCCGGCGGCTGAACGCGCTGGCCCCCGGCGGCCGCGTGCCGCGCCCCGATCTGATCATCGTGGCGCGCGGCGGCGGCTCGGTCGAGGATCTGTGGGGCTTCAACGACGAGGCGGTGATCCGCGCCGTCGCGGGCGGGACGATCCCGCTGATTTCCGCCGTGGGCCATGAAACCGACACCACGCTGATCGACCACGCGGCCGACCTGCGCGCGCCGACGCCCACGGCCGCCGCCGAAATGGCGGTGCCGGTGCTGGCGGAACTGGCCGGGCGGCTGGCCGACACGCAGGGGCGGCTGATCCGCGGCGTGCGCGGGCGGCTGGACCGTCCGGGACAGCGGCTGGCCGATCTGGGACGCGGCCTTGGGCGGCCGCAGGCGCTGACGGGCGCCGCGCGGCAGCGGCTGGACCTGACGGGGCCGCGTCTGGACCCGGCGCTGCGCGGCTTTCTGCGCGACCGCCGCCGCGGGGTCGAGGGGCTGGGGCTGCCCCGCGCCTCGCTGCGCGGGTTCATGGCGGCGCGGCGCGAGTGGTTCGACCGCGCGTCGCTGGCCCTGACGCAGGCGCGGGGGCGCGACCGCGACCGGCGGCGGGCGATGCTGCCCGCGCTGAACGCCCGGTGGCTGGCGCGCGCGACGGGCGATGCCCGGCGGGCGCTGGACGCGGCCGGCCGCGGGCTGGACCCGGCCGCGCGGCGCGGCGCTGCCCGTCAGGCCGAGCGGCTGGACGGGTTGGGCGCGCGGCTGAACGGCGCCCGGGCGCGCACGCTGGCCGATGCGCGACGCGGGACCGTGCAGCGCCGGGCGGCGCTTGACGGCCTGACCCGGCGGCTGGATGCGCAAGGTCCGCGCCTGACCGCCGACCGGGCCGAGGCGCTGTCCGCGCTGGACCGCCTGCGCCAGACGCTGGGCCACACCGAAACGCTGCGGCGGGGCTTTGCCATCGTGCGCGGCCCGGACGGGCTGGTCACATCGGTGGCCGCCGCCGCTGCGGTCCCAAGGCTGCAGGTGCAGTTCCACGACGGAGATCTGGCCGTCCGGCCGCTGGACGGCGGCGATGGCGGGGGCGGCGAAGGTGGCGACGGCAAAGGCGGCCGAGATGGCCCGGGCGCGACCGTCGATGGCACACCCGCAGTCGGGGACACCGCAGCGCCGCCCGGACATGCGCCCGGAAACAGGGCAAGGGTGCCCGGCAAGGCCGAGGCGGCATCCGTCGCGCCAGCAGCCTCCCGGCAAAAGACCGAGGCGGGCGAACCCGACGCGGCCACCCGTGCGGACGTCCCGGCCCCGCGCCGGCGGCGGCCCCCAGCCCGCGACCGGGAACCGGATAAGGCCCCAGATCAGGGGTCGCTGTTCTAGCGCGTCTCGCGGGGGCGCAGGGTCAGCCAGATCAGCGCGCCCCCGGCCAGCACCAGGAACGGCAGCATCGCCATGTTGACCGCCGACCAGCCCGCCTGCGCGGATCCGCCGGTGCAGCCCATCAGCCCCCCTGACGACAGCGACGCCAGGAACACGCCGCCGAACACCACGGCGTCGTTGATCCCCTGGATGCGGCCCCGTTCCTCGACCGAATGGGCGGCGGTCAGCATCGCCGTCGCCCCGATGAAGCCGAAGTTCCAGCCGATCCCCAGCAGGACCAGTGCGGCGAAGAAGCGCTCGATCTCGACCCCGCTCAGCGCGACTGCGCCCGCGGCGGCCAGGATCGCAAGCCCCACCGCCACGATCCGCGCCGCGCCGAACCGCACGATCAGGTGCCCGGTGAAGAACGACGGCACGAACATCGCCAGCACATGCGCCGACACCACCTGCGAGGCGTCGGCCGTGCCATAGCCGCAGCCGACCATCGCCAGCGGGGTCGAGGTCATGACCAGGTTCATCAGCGCATAGCTGACCATCGCGCAGATCATCGCCACCGCGATGCGCGGATCGCGCAGCATCTGCCCCACGCTGCGCCCGCCCGACAGCCGGACCGTGCCCGCGGTCGCGCGGGGCATGTCCAGCGCGGCAAACAGCAGCGGACCCAGCAGGTTCAGCCCGGCGATCACCGCAAAGGTCAGCGCGAACGGAATGGCCGTGCGTTCCGCCGTCAGCGTGACCAGCCCCGGCCCCAGCAGCGCGGAAAACAGCCCGCCCGCCTGCACCAGGCTGATCATGCGCGGCTGCAGGTCCACAGGCGCGGTATCGGTCGCGGCAAAGCGATAGAACCCCTGCGCCGACATATAGACGCCGCAGAGCGTGGTGCCGGCGGTGAACAGCGCAAAGCTGCCCGCGCGCAGGCCCGCCACGGCCAGCATCGCGCCCACGGCCGCGATCATGCAGGCCAGCGTGAACCCCGCCTGCCGCCCGTGCCGCGCCATGAAGCCCGACAGCCAGCGCGCCGACACCGCCGACCCCAGCATCACCATCGACAGCGGCAGGGTCGCAAGGCACCGGTTGGGCGCCAGCGTCGCCCCCGCCAGCCCGCCGACGATGAAGATCATCGACATCTGCGATCCCAGGATCGCCTGCGCCGCGATCAGCACCCCCAGGTTGCGCCAGCTTTGCCGGCGGGCGGCGGGCGTGTCTGCGATGGTGGTCATGGCGGGTTGCCCGGCACGGCTGGCTGACGGACGGTCAACGGCGCAGGGCGGCGGCGGCGCGGGCCCGCGCCTCGATTCCGGCCCAGTCGCCAGCGGCCATCAGCGTTTCCGGCGCGATCCAGCTGCCGCCCACGCAGGCGACATTCGGCAGCCCCAGATAGGCGGCCGCATTGTCCGCCGTGATCCCGCCCGTCGGGCAGAACGACAGCCCCGGCAGCGGCCCGCCCAGCGATTTCAGCATGGCCACGCCGCCCGCCGCCTCGGCCGGAAAGAACTTGAGCATGGTATAGCCGCGATCGGCGGCCTGCATCGCCTCGGTCGCCGTCGCCGCGCCGGGCAGCAGCGGCAGGGCCGCGTCCTTGCAGCTGTCGGCCAGCGCGTCGGTCAGCCCCGGCGAGACGGCGAAGGTCGCGCCCGCCTTGCGCGCGCGGTGGACATCGGCCGCGCTCAGCACCGTGCCGGCGCCGACCTGCGCGCCGGGCACCTGCGCCATGATGCCGATCGCCTCCAGCGCGGCGGGGGTGCGCAGCGTCACCTCCAGCACCGGCAGGCCGCCCGCGACCAGCGCGCGGGCCAGCGGTTCGGCCCAGTCGGGGTTGGACAGGACGATCACCGGGATGACCGGAGCAAGACCGCACAGGGCGCGCGTGCGCGCCGACTGGTGTTCGGGGGTCATGGTGGATCTTTCGTCTGCTGCGCGCGCACCCTGCGACAGGCGCGGCGCGGCTGCAAGCGGGCTTTGGCACGGCCGGGTCGCGGCGAAGGCGGCTGCGACGGGCCGCGACGAGCCGCCGCGGGGCAGGGCGATTGCGGGGGGCCGCGCGAGGGCGCGCCGGGACGGGGCGCGATGCAGGGACGCGGAGAGCAGCCGCGGGGCAGGGGCGCACGGGGCCGCACGAGGGGGCGCCGGGACGGGGCGCGATGCAGAGGGATGCGGAGAGCAGCCGCGGGGCAGGCGATTGCGCGGGGCCGCATGGGGGCGCGCCGGGACGGGGCGGGATGCACGGACGCGGAGAGCAGCCGCGGAGCAGGGGCGCAAGAGGGCGCGCCGGGTCTCGCCGCCCGTTGCGCAGCGNGAGAGCAGCCGCGGAGCAGGGGCGCAAGAGGGCGCGCCGGGTCTCGCCGCCCGTTGCGCAGCGTCGCCGGTCAGCCGCCGACGCTGCGCGCCGCGCCGGTGGCGGTGCGCGCGGTCGCGCCCGCGCCGAACCCGCCGCGCTGCGCCACCTGCGCGCGGGTCATGGGCTGCTGCCCGATGGTGGCGGGCGCGCGGTTGAAGGTCGTCGCCGGCACCCGGCCCGCGCCGGTGTTGCTGGAAAATGTCTGCCCGCCGTTCGGCGTCGAATAGCCGCCGGGCGTGCGCACCATCGGCTGGCTGAACACCCCGCCGCCGCGCGACAGCATCGACCCCATCATATAGCCCACCAGCAGCGGCATGAAGCTGAACCCGCCCCCGCCCTGTTGTTGCGCCGCCGGGGCGTTCGGATCGACGGGCGCGTTCGGGTCCGCCGCCGCCGTCTGCGCGGGATCGGCCCCGCAGGCCCCCGCGCCGTGTTCCTGTTCGCACAACTCGCGCGATTCATAGCGCGGCGCGGTTTCCAGATGGGTCTTTTCCGCCTCGGCGAACTGGGTGCGGCAGTCGTCGGCGGTGAACCACAGCCCGCCTTCCTTGGCGGCGGCAAGGCAGGCGTCCAGGTTGGGGAACGCCTGCGCGTCGGTCTTGTCATCCTCGCACGCGGCCAGGGTCAGCACGGCGGCGCCGGCCAGCATCAGCGCGACGTGGCGCGACCGCTTGCGGCAACGGGGGGGCGACAGGTCGGTCATGGCTTACCCTTCGATGAAATGCGGCTTGAAGCGGCTGAGGTTGTGGGTGATGCGCGCCCGGTCCTCGCGGATGCCAAGGCCCGCGCAGGCCTGCCCGACCATCCACGCGCCCAGAACCGGGTGGAACCCGTCGAACACCGGCAACGGCGCCAGGACCTGCACGACCTGCGGGTGATGGGAATAGCTGTCGTCGGGGGCGCGGCCGGTCTCGCGCCCGCCCTCGGTGATGACGACGCCGGACCCTTCGCGCGAAAAGATCGGCTTGGTGACGTGGCCGCGGGCCAGCGCGGGCCCGGCCTCGGCGATGGCGTCGGCAAAGGGGCTGGGCTCGCCCCGGCGCGCGGCCTCGACGTCGGCGGCGAAGAACGCGGGCAGCAGGTTCGGGTGGCCGGGGAACATCGACCACAGCAAGGGCAGCAGCCCCTTGTTCGACAGCACCGATTTCCACGGCGGCTCGATGAACCGGGTCTGCGAGGGTTGCAGGTTCGGCGCGAAGGCGTCGCGCAGCATGTCCTCCCACGGATACAGCTTGAAAAGCGTGCCGATGACGCGGTCCTTGTCGTCGGCCAGCTGTCCTTCCTCGGTGACACCGATTTCAGTCAGCGCGGTGAAATGCGCGCCCAGTCCCGCCTCGCGCGCGGCCCAGGCGATGGCCTCGACGGTGGCGTAATCCTCGGGGTTGTCGCGGTCGGCGGCGAAATGCACGTCCTCGCCGGGGGCGCAGATCTCGGCCCAGCGTTCGACAAGCGCCTCGTGGATGCGGTTGAACTGGTCGGTGTCGGGGGACAGCACGCCCGCGTCGCGGCTTTCCTCGAACCACAGCCACTGGAAGGACGCGGATTCGTAAAGCGAGGTCGGCGTGTCGGCGTTGTATTCCAGCAGTTTCGCCGGGCCGTGGCCGTCATACGCCAGGTCGAACCGGCCATAAAGCTCGGGCTCGCCTGCGGCCCAGGACCGTTCGACGAAATCCCAATAGGGGCGGGGGATGGCCAGCCGCTCCATCCATTCCTCGGACACGACCGCCGCCGCCACCGCCTCGCGGCACATGGCGTGCAGTTCGGTCGCGGGGTCTTCGATGTCGTCCTCGACCTGGCGCAGGGTCAGGCGATAGGCGCTGGTTTCGTCCCAATAGGGTTCGCCCCCCATGTCGGCGAAGGTGAAACCCAGTTCGGCGGCGCGGTCGCGCCAGCCGGGACGTTCGGGAAGGTTGATCTTGTGCATGGCGCGCCTTGTTGGTTACCCCGATGTGGCAAGGGGCGCGCCGCGATGCAAGTGCGCCCGCCGCCGGGGCGGCTAGCGCGTGGCGGCGGCCCCCAGCGCCTCGCCCGCCAGCAGCGCGGCGTTGCCGCCCGACGCGGTGGTGTCGATGCAGACATGGCGTTCGGCGACGGCGTGGCCCGCGTCGATGCCGCCGATCAGCGGCAGGATCGGGCCGGGGCGGACGGCCAGCGCGCGGGCATAGGCGCGGCCGCGTTCCGTATCACCCCACCAGACCGCGCCCCCGAACCCCTGCGCGGCGGTCAGCGCGGACGGGTCGGGCAGGGTGTCCAGCGCGACCCCGACGCCGCCCAGCCGCGCCAGCTCGGCCGCCTGCGCCTTGGCGGTGTCATGACCGGGCCCAAGGCACAGCACGGGATCGCGGGGCAGGACGGCCAGCCGGTTCGATTCGCCCGTGGGGCCGGGCAGGGCGGTGTCGGACAGCGCCGGACGCGGCGCGCGGGCACGGTCGATCAGCGCCTGCACCGATGCGCCGCCCGGCGGCTGGGGCACGCCCGCAGGGCTGGCGGGCGCGGCGGTGAAGCGGTCCAGATACAGCGGCCCGCCCGCCTTGGGTCCGGTGCCCGACAGCCCCTCGCCGCCAAAGGGCTGGCTGCCCACGACCGCGCCGATCTGGTTGCGGTTGACATAGATGTTGCCCGCGTGGACCGCGCCCGACAGGCGGTCCGCCCGTGCCTCGATCCGGCTGTGCAGGCCGAAGGTCAGGCCGTAGCCGCTGGCGTTCACCTCGGCGATCACCCGGTCCAGCCCGTCGGCGGGGAAGGTCGCGACATGGACCACGGGGCCGAAGATCTCGCGCCCCATGTCGCCGATGGCCTCGACCCGGATCAGCGTCGGCCCGACGAACCGCGCCGGATCGGGCGAGGGCAGTTCAAGGATCACCCGCCCCTCGGCCCGCGCCGCGTCGATATGCGCGCGGATGGCGGCCACCGCGTCCGCGTCGATGACCGGGCCGATGTCGGTGGCGATGTCGGCCGGATCGCCCACGGTCAGCTCGCGCATCGCGCCCGTCAGCATGTCCAGCACCGGGGCGGCGATGTCGTCCTGCAGATACAGGCAGCGCAGCGCCGAACAGCGCTGGCCCGCCGACTGAAAGCCGCTGGCCACGATGTCGCGCACCGCCTGTTCGGGCAGGGCGGTCGAATCGACCACCATCGCGTTCAGCCCGCCGGTTTCCGCGATCAGCGGCGCGGTCGGGTCCAGATGGTCGGCCATGCTGCGCCGGATCGCCTGCGCGGTGTCGGTGCCGCCGGTAAAGACGACGCCCGCCACGCGGGGATCGGCGGACAGCGCCGCGCCCACCGTCGCGCCGTCGCCCGGCAACAGTTGCAGCGCGGCGGCGGGGACGCCCGCCTGCAGCATCAGCCGGGTCGCCAGATGCGCGATCAGCGGCGTCTGTTCGGCGGGCTTGGCCAGCACCGCGTTGCCCGCCGCCAGCGCGCCCGCGATCTGGCCGGTGAAGATCGCCAGCGGAAAGTTCCACGGGCTGATCGCCGCGAAGACGCCGCGCGCGGGGTGGCGCAGGGCCGGGGCACCTGCCGCGTAATAGCGCAGGAAGTCCACGGCCTCGCGCAGTTCGTTGACGGCGTCGGACCAGGTCTTGCCCGCCTCGCGCGTCAGCAGGGCCATGATCTCGGGCGCGTGCTGTTCGTAAAGATCGGCGGCGCGGCGCAGGGTCTCGGCGCGCTGCGCCGCCCCCGCGGTCCACGGCCGGGCGGCGTCGATGGCGGCGGCGACCTGCGGGGCCGTGGCGTCGGCGACGGTGCCCGCCGCCGCGCCGGTGGCGGGGTTCGGGACCGGGCGGGCGGGGCCGTCCGGCACCGGCGCCGCAAGGATCGGCGCCGCGGCCGGCAGGTCGCCCATGTGGGCCGCGCGCGCCCCCTGCATCGCCGCCAGAACCGGCCGGTCGGCCAGATCGACCCCGGCCGAGTTTTCCCGCTGCGGCGCGAACAGCGCGGGGCCGCGCGCCAGCGCCGGGTTCTCGACCTGCGCCAGCGTCTCCACCGCGGTCAGCGGGCAGGCGGCGACCGTCGCGGGGGGGATCGCCTCGTCCACGATCTGGTTGACGAACGACGAGTTCGCCCCGTTTTCCAGCAGCCGCCGCACGAGATAGGCCAGCAGCTCGCGGTGCGCGCCGACGGGGGCATAGATGCGCAGGCGGGTGCCGCGGTCGGCCTGCACGATGCGGTGCAGGTTCTCGCCCATGCCGTGCAGGCGCTGGAACTCGAACGGTTTGTCCCCGGCCATGTCCAGGACGGCGGCGACGGTGTGGGCGTTGTGGGTGGCGAACTGGGGATAGATGCGGTCGGTCATGCCCAGCAGCTTGCGGGCCAGCCCGACATAGCTTGCGTCGGTCGCGATCTTGCGGGTGAACACGGGGAAATCGGGCAGCCCCAGCACCTGCGCGCGTTTGATCTCGGCGTCCCAATAGGCACCCTTGACCAGCCGCACCATCAGCCTGCGGTCCGTCCGCACCGCCAGGTCGTGCAGCCAGTCGATGACTGGCCCGGCGCGGCGGCCATAGGCCTGCACGACGACGCCAAAGCCGTCCCAGCCCGCCAGGCGGCGGTCGGCCAGCACCGCCTCGATCACCTGCAGCGACAGGGTCAGGCGGAACGATTCCTCGGCGTCGATGGTCAGGGCCATGTCGGCGGCCGCCGCCGCGCGGGCCAGCCGCGCCAGCACGGGCACAAGCTCGGCCATGACGCGGCCTTCCTGCGCCGTCTCATACCGCGGGTGCAGCGCCGACAGCTTGACCGAGATGCCGGGGTTGTCGCGCACCGCGCCGGGCTTGCAGGCCCGCGCGATGGCCGCGATGGCGCGGGCATAGGCGTCGGCATAGCGGTCGGCGTCGCCCTGCGTCATCGCGGCCTCGCCCAGCATGTCATAGCTGTGGGTGGCGGTCGGCGTCTCGCGGGCGCGGTCCATCGCGTCCTGAATGGTCTGGCCCCGCACGAACTGGCGGCCCATCTCGCGCATGGCGCGGGTGACGGCGGCGCGGATCACCGGCTGGCCCAGCCGGCGCACCGCGCCCCGGATCAGCCCGGCGTGGCGGCGGTCCAGCACGCCGCCGGTCAGCATCAGCCCGCGGGTGGACAGGTTGACCATGCGCGACCGCGACCGGCCCTTGTGGCTGGACCAGTCGGCGGGCGCGATCTTGTCGGCGATCAGCGCGTCCGAAGTCTCGGCGTCGGGCACCCGCAACAGCGCCTCGGCCAACGTCATCAGGGCCAGCCCCTCGTCGGTGGACAGGCCGTATTCGGCCAGGAACACCTCCATCATGCCGGGGTGCAGGTCGGCGCGGATGCGGGCGACCAGATCGGCCCCGGCGGCCGCGATGCGCGCCCGGTCGGCGGACGACAGCGCGGCCTGCGCGATCAGGTCGCGGATCAGCGGCGGTTCGGGCGCAAGCGTGGCGGCGTCGATGGCGGAAAGGGCGGTGGTATAGGTCATGTCGCTGTCCCTGTCGGATGGCGCATGATAAGCGGCGGCAGGCAGGCCGTTCGGCCAAAGAGAGGCAGACGCATGGCCGTTTCCACCAAAGACGCGGGCGCGCGCGACGCGATCGCGCTGGACCGCATCGACCGCGCCATTCTGGCCGCGCTGGCCGCCGACGGGCGCATCAGCGTGACCGACCTTGCGGCCCGCGTGGGGCTGTCCAAGACCCCCGTGCAGGCGCGGATGCGGCGGCTGGAACAGGCGGGCGTGATCCGCGGCTATCGCGCCGTGCTGGACCCGGTGCGGCTGAACGCGGCGCATGTGGCGTTTGTCGAGCTGAAGCTGTCGGACACGCGCGAGCCGGCGCTGCGCGCCTTTAACCGGGCCGTCATGGCGGTGCCGGAAATCGAGGAATGCCACATGATCGCCGGCGGCTTCGATTACCTGCTGAAGGTGCGCACGACCGACATCGCCGCCTATCGCCGGGTGATGGCCGACCGCATCAGCACCCTGCCGCATGTCGCCGCCACCTCGACCTATGTCGCGATGGAGGCGGTGAAGGACGCGGGCTCCGTCATTCTGCCGGACTGAACGGCATTTCGCCCGGGGCGAACACAGGTTCTTGCCCCGCGTTGCGGAACAGCGCACAAAAACGCGATCAACCCCGCTGAACGACGGGGACCAACAGGGAGACTGACATGACCCGATTTTCCCCCCGTGCGATCCTGCTGGCGTCCGCCATCGCCGTCGCGCCCCTGTCGGCGGCATGGGCCGACACGCCCGCCGACGTGCTGGTCGTCGCCGGGACCATCGACGACATCATCAGCCTGGACCCCGCGCAGAGCTTCGAGTTCTCGGGCAACGACGTCACGCAGAACCTCTACAGCCGCCTGGTCGATTTCGACCCGCTGAACCTGGAAGCAGGCTTCCAGCCCAGCCTGGCCGAGAAATGGGAGGTGAGCGAGGACGGCAAGACCATCACCCTGACCCTGCGCGAGGGCGTGACCTTCCAGTCCGGCAACCCCGTCCGGGCCGAAGACGCGGCATGGTCGCTGCAGCGCGCGGTCAAGCTGGACAAGTCGCCCGCCTTCATCCTGACCCAGTTCGGCCTGACGCCCGACAACGTGGACCAGATGGTCAAGGCCGACGGCAACACCGTGTCCATCACGATGGACCAGCCCTATGCCCAGTCCTTCGTGCTGAACTGCCTGTCGGCCAGCGTGGCCAGCGTGATCGACAAGGAAACGGTCATGCAGCACGTCGAGGGCGAGGACATGGGCAACACCTGGCTGACCACGAACTCGGCCGGGTCGGGCGCCTATGCGCTGGCGGCGTGGCGTCCGAACGAGGTGGTGCAGCTGACGGCCTTCGACGGGTATTTCGGCGGCGCGCCCAAGATGAAGCGGGTGATCGTCAAGAACGTGCAGGAATCCAGCGCGCAGCGCCTGCAGCTTGAGGCGGGCGACATCGACGTGGCCCGCAACCTGACCCCCAGCGACATCGAGGGCGTGACCGGCAAGGAGGGGATCGTCATCAAGGACGAACCCCGCGGCCGCATCCTGTACATGGGGATGAGCCAGCGCGACCCGATGCTGTCCCAGGCACCGGTGCAGCAGGCCATGCGCCACCTGATCGACTTCGAGGGGATGGCCAACAGCTTCCTGAAAGGCCAGTGGAAGATCCACCAGAACTTCATCCCCGAGGGGTATCTTGGCGCGTCCGACGAGAACCCGTGGAAATACGACGTCGAGGCGGCGAAGAAGATCCTGGCCGACGCCGGCATCACCAACGCGACGATCACGACCAAGGTGCGCGACCTGCGCGAATATCTGGACGTGGCGCAGACCATCCAGGCGTCGATGGCGCAGGCCGGGCTGACGCTGAACATCGAACAGATGACCGGCGCGCAGGTGCTGGACGCCTATCGCGCCCGCGAGGTGCCGATCTTTTTGGGCGAATGGGGGCCGGATTACGCCGACCCGCAGACCAACGCCGGCACCTTCGCCTGGAACCCCGACAACGAGGGCAAGGGGTCCACGCTGGCGTGGCGCAACAGCTATGCCGTGCCCGCCGCCATGCAGGAAACGGTCAAGGCCGCGACGCTGGAAGGCGACAGCGACAAGCGCAAGCAGATGTATCTGGACATCCAGTCCGAATACCGCGCCGACGCCCCGATCCTGCCGCTGTTCCAGCGCGTCGAACAGGCCGCCATGCGCGACACCGTGCAGGGCTGGTCGGCGGGCGGGGCCGTGACCTCGGTCATGTATCACCAGGTCACCAAGGGCGAATGAGCCGTTGAGCGTGAGCGACCATACCGGGGGGCAGGCCATGCCCCCCGCATCCGCCGCCCCCGGTCCCGCGCCGGGATCGGGCCGCATGGCCGCGACCGGGCGGCGCGCCAAGGCGCTGGGCGGCATCCTTTTGTCGCTGGCGCTGACCCTGCTGGGGCTGCTGCTGGTCACCTTCATCATCGGCCGCGTCATGCCCATCGACCCGGTGCTGAAGGTCGTGGGCGAGCGCGCGACGCCCGCGCAATACGAGGCTGCGCGCCAGGCGATGGGGCTGGACCAGCCGCTGGTCGTGCAGTTCATCGGCTATATCGGCGACGTGCTGCGGGGCGATTTCGGGCGCTCGATCTCGACCGGGCATCCGGTGTCGGAAGACCTGCGCCGGGTGTTTCCGGCCACGCTGGAACTGGCGGCGCTGGGCACGCTGATCGGGGTGCTGATCGGCGTCCCGCTGGGGGTCGTGGCGGCCGCGCGGCGCGGCGGCTGGGTGGACCAGATCGCCCGCGTGGCGGCGCTGGTCGGCTATTCGATGCCGATCTTCTGGCTGGGGCTGATGGGGCTGCTGGTCTTTTACGGCATCCTCGGCTGGGTCGGCGGGCCGGGGCGGCAGGACATCATCTATGACGGCATGGTCCCCGAGGTGACGCGGCTTCTGCTGATCGACAGCGCGCTGGCCGGCGACTGGGGCGCGTTCCGCGACGCGTTTTCCCACATCATCCTGCCCGCCAGCCTGCTGGGCTATTTCAGCCTGGCCTATATCAGCCGCATGACCCGCAGCTTCATGCTGGAACAGCTGTCTGCGGAATACATCACCACCGCGCGGGTCAAGGGCCTGTCGGAACGCCGCGTGGTCTGGGGCCACGCCTTCCGCAACATCGCCGTGCCGCTGGTCACGGTGATCGCGCTGTCGTTCGGGTCGCTGCTCGAAGGGTCGGTCCTGACCGAGATCATCTTCAGCTGGCCCGGCATCGGCAGCTATATCACCAAGACGCTGCTGGCGGGCGACATGAACGCCGTCCTTGGCGGGACCATCGTGGTGGGCGTCTGCTTCATCGGGCTGAACGTGCTGTCCGACCTGCTGTATCGCTTCCTTGACCCGAGGGCGGCATGACCGATCTGTCCACCCGCTCTCCGTCCACCCGCGACTGGCTGCTGTCCGACGCGCCGTCCACGCGGCGGCAGGCGCGGCTGGGGTCGCTGTATCAGGGCTGGCTGACCTTCCGCGCCAACACGCTGGCGATGGTCGGGCTGGTCATCCTGATCGCGCTGGCGCTGATGGCGATTTTTGCGCCGTGGCTTTCGCCCTATGACCCGGTGGCGCAGAACCTTGCCGACCGGCTGATGCCGCCTTCGGCGGCGCATTGGCTGGGCACGGACGCGCTGGGGCGCGACATCCTGTCCCGGATCATCTGGGGCAGCCGGGTGACGCTGTTCATCGTGGGCACCGTCGCGCTGATCTCGCCCATCCTGGGACTGCTGATCGGGACGGTCGCGGGTTTTGCCGGCGGCTGGGTGGACCAGATCCTGATGCGGATCACCGACATCTTTCTGGCATTCCCCAAGCTTATCCTTGCGCTGGCGCTGGTCGCGGCGCTGGGGCCGGGCATCGTCAACGCGGTGCTGGCGCTGGCGATCACCGGCTGGCCGCCCTATGCCCGGCTCGCGCGGGCCGAGACGCTGGCGGTGCGCAATGCCGACTATATCGCCGCGGCGCGGCTGCAGGGCGCGGGACCGGCGCGGCTGCTGATCGGGCACGTCTGGCCGATGTGCGTGAGTTCCCTGATCGTGCGGGTGGCGCTGGACATGGCGGGGATCATCCTGTCGGCTGCGGGGCTGGGCTTTCTTGGCCTCGGCGCGCAGCCGCCCCTGCCGGAATGGGGCGCGATGATTTCCGACGGGCGAACCTATATCCTGGATCACTGGTGGGTGGCGGCGATGCCGGGGATGGCGATCTTCATCGTCAGCCTTGCGTTCAACCTGCTGGGTGATGGCTTGCGCGACGTGCTGGACCCCAAGGGGGCCAAGGAATGACCGCCCCGCTGCTGTCCATCCGCGACCTGCGCGTGACGTTCCCGACGCGTCAGGGCGAGTTTCAGGCCGTGCGCGGCGTCAGCTTTGACCTTGGCCGCGAGCGTCTGGGCGTCGTCGGCGAAAGCGGCTCGGGCAAGTCGATGACCGGGCGCGCCATCCTCGGACTGGTGCGCCCGCCGGGACGGGTCACGGCCGCGCGCATGGACTTGGACGGACAGCCCATCCTGAACCTGCCCGAGCGGCGGATGCGGGCGATCCGCGGCGGGCGGATCAGCATGGTCATGCAAGACCCCAAGTTCAGCCTGAACCCCGTCATGCGCGTGGGCCAGCAGATCATCGAGGCCTATCGCCTGCACGCCGGCGGCGGTCGCGCGCAGGCCCGCGCCAAGGCGATGGAAATGCTGGCCGCCGTCCAGATCCGCGACCCGGAACGCGTCTTTGACCTTTATCCGCACGAGGTCTCGGGCGGCATGGGCCAGCGCATCATGATCGCCATGATGCTGGCCCCCGACCCCGAAATCCTGATCGCGGACGAACCGACCAGCGCGCTGGACGTGTCGGTCCGGGCCGAGGTTCTGAACATCATGGACGCGCTGGTGCGCGACCGCGGCATGGGGCTGATCTTCATCAGCCACGACCTGAACCTTGTCGCGCAGTTCTGCGACCGGGTGCTGATCATGTATGCCGGCCGCGTGGTCGAGGAACTGCCCGCGCGCGACCTGCACGCCGCCCGCCACCCCTATACGCGCGGGCTGCTGGACAGCCTGCCGCGGCTGGACGCGCCGGTGGACCGGCTGGCGGTGCTCGAGCGTGAGGAGAGCTGGCGGACCGAAGCGATCGAAGGGTCGATGCTGGACGCGCAGCCGGGGGGATTGCGATGACCCCGATGCTGGACGTGGCCGGGCTGGACGTGTGGTTCGGCCCCGCGCATGACCGCGTGACGGCGGTCCGGGGCGCGACCTTTGCCGTCGCCCCCGGCGAAAGCTTTGGGCTGGTCGGCGAAAGCGGGTCGGGGAAATCGACCATCCTGCGGGCGGTGACCGGGCTGATTTCCGGCTGGTCCGGCCGCATCGCGGTCGAGGGCAAGGCGGTCACGGCCATGCG
The DNA here is from genome assembly GCF_004522155.1 of Paracoccus luteus. Taxonomy (GTDB): domain Bacteria; phylum Pseudomonadota; class Alphaproteobacteria; order Rhodobacterales; family Rhodobacteraceae; genus Paracoccus; species Paracoccus luteus. Next base: position 147,776 of record NZ_SDEA01000006.1, read on the forward strand.
CCGCGACCGGGCGTTCCAGAAGACCGTGCAGATGGTGTTCCAGGATCCCTATGCCAGCCTGCACCCGCGCCATTCGGTGGACCGGGTGCTGTCGGAAACGCTGGCGCTGCAGGGTCTGGGCGACGTGGACCGCCGCATCACGCGCCTGCTTGAGGATGTGGGGCTGGGCCGCGGCTTCCGGTTTCGCTATCCGCACCAGCTGTCGGGCGGGCAGCGCCAGCGCGTGGCCATCGCGCGGGCGCTTGCGGCAGAACCGCGGCTGTTGCTGCTGGACGAACCGACCAGCGCGCTGGATGTCAGCGTGCAGGCGGAAATCCTGAACCTGCTCAAGGATCTGCGGGCCGAACATCAGCTGACCTATGTGATGGTCAGCCACGATCTGGCGGTGGTGGCGCATATGTGCGACCGTCTGGCCGTCATGCAGGCGGGGCGCATCGTGGAAATCATGGACGCCGCGACCTTGCGCGCTGCGACCCCGCGCGAGGAATATTCCCGCGCCCTGATCGCCGCTTCGACCTGGCAGCGCTGACCCCGTGACCGAAATCGCGGGGGTGCCCGTTGGGACACCGCGCCGGAACGGCAAAGGGGGCGCCCGCTGGCGCCCCCCTTTTTCCGAAACTCTCCGGCCGATCAGACGTGGCGGCGGAAAAAGTCGTTCATCTTCTCGTCGACCTCGGTCTTGGCCCAGCCATAGCGTTCCTGCAGCTTGCCCGCCATGCGGTCGCGGTCGCCCTCGATCTGGGTCAGATCGTCGTCGGTCAGGTCGCCCCACTGCTGTTTGACCGAGCCCTTGAGTTGGTCCCATTTGCCTTGGATGACATCCCAGTTCATCGCATCCTCCTTTGGATGTGGTTACGGGATTTCAACGCGCTGCGCGCGGTCTCGGTTCCGGCGTCCCCGTCAGGCGACCCGGTCGGGCAGGTCGCGCCCTTCGTCCAGCGCCACGACATTCGCCATCGCGCGCAGCGCCATGTCGGTGCGCACGTCGTCCGCCGCGGTGCCCAGATGCGGCAACAGCACGGCGTTTTCCAGCGCGGTCAGGGCAGGGGGGACGACCGGCTCACGCTCATAGACGTCAAGGCCCGCGCCCGCGATGCGGCGCGCAGACAGCGCCGCGATCAGTGCCGCCTCGTCCACCACGTCGCCGCGCGCGACGTTGATCAGGATCGCGTGCGGCGGCATGGCGGCAAGCTCGGCCGCGCCGATCAGGTGGCGGGTGGCGCTGCCGCCCGGAACCGCCAGCACCACGATGTCCGACGCGGCCAGCAGCGCGGGCAGGTCGGCCGCCTGCTCGGCGGGGAAATCCACGGCCACGCGCGAGCGGTTGTGAAACAGCACCCGCATCCCAAAGCCGAAATGACAGCGCCGCGCGATGGCCTGTCCGATCCGCCCCATGCCCACGATGCCCACGGTGCGGCCGGTGACGTGCATCCCCAGCAACTGGGTCGGCTGCCAGCCGGTCCAGCGACCGGCGCGGACCAGCCGCTCGCCCTCGGCCGCGCGGCGGGCGGTCATCAGGATCAGGGTCAGCGCGATGTCGGCGGTGGCGTCGGTGACGACGCCGGGGGTGTTGGTGACGGCGACGCCCGCCGCGCGGGCCGCGTCCACGTCGATGTGGTTGAACCCCGCGCCGAAATTCGCCAGCAGCCGGCAGCGATGCGGCCCGCCCGCCAGCGCGGCGGCGGTGAAGCCGTCACCCAGCGTCGGGATGATCGCGTCGTATCCGGCCAGCGCCGCGCGGGCCTCGGCCTCGGTCAGGGGGGCGGTGTCGTCGCGAAGGGTGGCGTCGAAGCGGGCGCGCAGGGCCGCCTCGGCGCGGTCGGTCATCCGGCGGGTGACAAGCAGGCGCATCAGAACATCCGTCCGCCGTTCGGGACCGGGCTGTCGGGGCCGATCAGCACCACCTGGCCGTCCGGGTCGGGCAGGCCCAGGACCAGCACCTCGGACATGACCTTGCCGATCTGGCGAGGGGGAAAGTTCACGACCGCCAGCACCTGCCGCCCGACCAGCGCGGCGGGGTCATAGTGGCGCGTGATCTGGGCCGAGCTGCGCTTTTCCCCGATGCCGGGGCCGAAATCGACCCACAGCTTGATCGCGGGCACCCGCGCCTCGGGGAAGGGTTCGGCGCGGATCACGGTGCCCGCGCGGATATCGACGGCGGCGAAATCGTCCCAGGCGATCTGCGGGGCAGGGTCGGCCGTGCCGCTCATGCCCCCAGTTCCCGCCCGCGCGCGGCGGCGGCGGCGATGGTGCGCCGCATCAGGGGCGGCAGGCCGGTTTCCGGGTCCATCAGCTGCGCCAAGCCCGCCGCCGTGGTGCCGCCGGGCGAGGTCACGGCCTCGCGCAGCGCGGCGGGATCCTGATCCTCGTGGACGGCCAGCGCGCCCGCGCCCGCGACGGTGGCGCGGGCGAGTTCCAGCGCCAGCGGCGCGGACAGCCCCTCGGCCACGCCGGCGGCGGCCATCGCCTCGATCAGGTGAAAGACATAGGCGGGGCCCGACCCCGACAGGGCGGTGACGGCGTCCATCTGCGTTTCGTCGTCCAGCCGCACCACGCGGCCCACCGTGGCCATCAGGCTTTCGGCCAGGTCCATCTCGGCCGCCCCCGCGCGGGAGTTGCCCACAAGGGCGGTGATGCCCTGCCCGATGGCGGCGGGGGTGTTCGGCATGGCGCGCACCACCGCGGCACCCGGAAAGGCCGCATCATAGGCCGCGAGGGTGACGCCCGCCGCGACGGACAGCACCAGCGTGCCGCGTCCGCCAAGTGCCGTCAGTTCCGGCAGCACGGCGCCCATCATCTGCGGCTTGACCGCCAGCACCAGAACGGCGGGATCGGCGCGCAGCGGCCAGTTGACCGCGATGCCGCGTTCCTGGATCCAGGCGAGCGGGGCGGGGTCCACGACATGGACGGCCCGCGTGGCAAGCCCCTGCGCCAGCCAGCCTTTCAGCAAACCGCCGCCCATGCGGCCGCAGCCCACCAGCACCAGTCCGCGTTCGTTCAGATGTGCAAGATCCATCGCCGTCCCCCGTGGTCCCGCAAGGCCTAGCAGGCGTGGCGGGATGGGCAAGGGGGGACAAAGATGGGGGCGCTGCCCCCGGCCCTGCGGGCCGCCCCCGGGATATTTGGCGCAGGAGAAAGCGCGCTGGCGGCGCGCGCCCTGCGTTCAGGCGCGGCCATAGGCGGCCGACAGCGCCACCTCCATCGCGGCGGGCGCGGTGGCATCGGCCCAGCAGGCCAGCTGGAAGGCGGGATAGAACCGCTCGCATGCCTCAAGCGCGGCGCGAATCATGCGGTCGATCTGCTCGGGGCCGGCGATCGCCTCGCCGGCCAGCACCAGGCCATAGCGCCAGACCATCAGCTTTTGCGCCGCCCAGAAGGTGAAGCCGCCGTCCCATACCTGGTCGTTGGCAAGGTTCAGCACCTCGTGCAGGACCGGCAGCCGCGCCGCCGGCGGGTCCATGTCAAAGCTGCAGATCAGGCGCAGAACCTCGTCGCGCGGGGACCACGCCAGCGTCAGGGAATAGTTGCGCCACTGTCCCTGAACGGCCATCGCGATCTGGTCGTCGGCCAGACGGTCGAAGTCCCAGTCGTGATGCGCGGCGACCGTCTCGACGATGTCGATGGGGTGGATGTCGTCGCTGTGGATGAAATGGTCCAGCTGCGCCATGTCGTGCCCTGCCTGTCTGCGGCCGGGTTTACCCCCAACCTTTGGTGGCTGCCACAAGACCGGGGGGTCAGCCGCGATCCTGATACAACATAGGCTAAGGGGGGAATCGGGCGGACTGTAAAGCGAAAATGCAGTGACAGCCGCCACCGCGCGGCCGCGCGTGCGGCTTTAGCCCAGCATCGTTCCCATGACCGTCCCGGCGGCGACCAGCACGCCGCCGATCAGCCAGTCGCGCGCCCGCAGGGCCGGGGTCCAGCGGGGTGGCGGGGGCGGCGGGCGGGTGGCGGCGTCCAGCCCGCGCTCGATCAACTCGGGCAGCAGCGGGCCATAGCGGCCCAGCGTCTGCACCGCCCGAAGCCCGTCGCGCAGCGCCGCGCGCGGCCCGAGGCTGTCGCGGATATAGCGTTCCACGACCGGGCCCGCGGCCTTCCACATGTTGATCTGCGGGTCCAGCGTGCGGGCCACGCCCTCGACTACGACCATCGTGCGCTGCAGCAGGATCAGTTCCGTCCGGGTCTGCATGCCGAAGCGTTCGGTCACCTCGAACAGATAGGCCAGCAGGTTCGCCATCGAGATGCGGCTGGCGTCGGCGCCGAAGATCGGCTCGCCCACGGCGCGCAGCGCGCGCGAGAATGCGGCGACGTCGCGGTCGCGCGGGACATAGCCCGCCTCGAAGTGCACGCGGGCCACGCGGTCATAGTCGCGCTGGATGAAGCCCATCAGGATCTCGGCATAGATCCGGCGGGTGTATTCGTCGATCTCGCCCATGATGCCGAAATCGAACGCCGCGATGTCGCCGTTGGGCGACACGCGCAGGTTGCCCTGGTGCATGTCGGCGTGAAAGAACCCGTCGCGCAGCGCGTGGGACAGGAACAGCTGGATCATGCGTTCGGCCAGCGCGCGCGTGTCGTGGCCGGCGGCGCGGATCGCGGGGACGTCGCCCATCGGGACGCCGTGCATCCAGTCGCTGGTCAGCACGCGGCGCGACGACAGGCCCCAGTCGGGGCGGGGCACATCGAAGCCCGCATCCTCGCGGGTGTTTTCCGCAAAGGCCGAGGCCGACGCGGCCTCGAGCCGGAAGTCCAGTTCCCCCAGCACCACCGATTCGAAGTGCCCGATGACGTCGCGCGGCCGCAGGCGGCGGCTGGACGGCGACAGACGCTCGATCAGCCCGGCGGCAAAGTGAAAGGCGTCGATGTCGCGGCGGAACGCGGCCTCGATCCCGGGGCGCAGCACCTTGACGGCGACCTCGGCCCCGTCGCGGGCGCGGCGCGCGTAATGCACCTGCGCGATCGAGGCGGCGGCGACGGGTTCGGAAAACTCGGTGAACAGCGTCTCGACCGGGGCGGCGAGTTCCGAGGCCACCAGCGCCCGCGCCGTCGCCTGCGGAAACGGCGGCAGCCGGTCCTGCAGCATCCGCAGCTGGCCCGCCATCTCGGCCCCCACCACATCGGGGCGGGTGGAAAGGATCTGCCCGAACTTGATATAGGCCGGCCCCAGCGCCGTGATCGCCCGCGTGACGGGCGGCAGCGCCGGATCGCCGCGATAGCCCAGCCACGCAAAGGGCCAGCCCATGATGCGCGCGGCCAGCCGCACGCGGGGGGGCGCGTTCATCGCGTCCAGCGCGGCGCCCATCGCGCCCGTGCGTTCGAACGTGGCGCCCGTGCGGATCAGGCGCCAGATGTTGTGGGGGCCGCGCATGTCAGATCACCCAGCCGGAATGCAGCGCGGCGATGCCCATCGACAGGTTGCGATACTGGACGCGGCCAAAGCCCGCATCGCGGATCATCGCGGCAAAGGTTTCCTGATCGGGAAAGCGGCGGATGGATTCCACCAGATACTGATAGCTGTCGCGGTCGCCCGCGACGATCTGGCCCAGCGGCGGAATGACGTTGAAGGAATAGCGGTCATAGGCCCATTGCAGCGCGGGCACCGGCAACTGGCTGAACTCCAGCACCATCAGGCGGCCGCCGGGGCGCAGGACGCGCCGCGCCTCGGCCAAGGCATCGGGGATGCGGGTCACGTTGCGGATGCCGAAGCTGATCGTATAGCGGTCAAAGCTGGCGTCGGCAAAGGGCAGGGCCATCGCATCGCCCGTGACCCAGGCCAGGCGGTCGGCCAGCCGGTCGGCCTCGGCGCGCTTGCGCCCCTCGACCAGCATCGATTCCGTCATGTCGCAGACCGTCACGCGGGCGGCGGGCGCGCGGCCCAGAAAGCGAAAGGCGATGTCGCCGGTCCCGCCCGCCACGTCCAGCAGGTGCTGGCCGTCGCGGGGCGCCAGCCAGTCCATCATCGCCGTCTTCCAGACGCGGTGGACGCCCACGCTCATCAAATCGTTCATGACGTCGTATTTGGACGCCACGCGGGAAAAGACGCCGTGGACCAGACCGGCCTTTTCATCCTCGGCCACGTCGCGGAACCCGAAATGGGTCTGGCGGCCGGATTGTGTCGGGCGGGGGTCGGTCATAGGTCAGTCTTTCCGTGCCGTTGCGCGCGGCACCATGCGACGGATGGGGGCGGAATGCCAGAACTGCCAGAGGTGGAAACCGTGCGTCGCGGCCTTGAGCCGCACCTGACGGGGCGGCGGATCGCGCGGGTGGACCAGCGCCGCCCTGACCTGCGCTGGCCCATGCCGCCGGACCTTGTGCAGGTGCTGACCGGCGCGCAGGTGACGGCGCTGCGGCGGCGGTCGAAATACCTGCTGGCCGACCTTGACCGGGGCGGCAGCCTGCTGGTGCATCTGGGCATGTCGGGGCGCATCCGCATCGAGGGCGCGGGGCTGGGGCAGTTCCACCATGACGCGACGATCCTGCCGCAGCACGATCATCTGGTGCTGACGACCGACGCCGGCACGACGATCACCCTGAACGACGCCCGCCGCTTTGGCGCCGTCGATCTGGTGCGCGAGGGCGAAACGCACCCCCTGCTGGCGGCGCTTGGCCCCGAACCCTTCGCGGCCGAGTTCGACGCGGACCGGCTGGCCGACGCGTTGTCGGGCCGGCGCGCGCCGATCAAGTCGATGCTGCTGGACCAGCGGCTCGTCGCGGGACTGGGCAACATCTATGTGTGCGAGGCGCTGTTCCGTGCCGGTATCCACCCCGCGCGCGCCGCCGGACGCATCGGGCGCGCGCGGCTGGCGGCGCTGGTCGGCCATATCCGCGACGTGCTGGCCGACGCGATCGAGGCGGGGGGATCGTCGCTGCGCGACCATCGCCAGACCTCGGGCGAGCTGGGATATTTCCAGCACGCCTTCCGTGTCTATGGGCGCGAGGGGCAGCCCTGCCTGCGCCCCGGCTGCGCGGGCAGCATCCGGCGCATCGTGCAGTCGGGCCGGTCCAGCTGGTATTGTCCCGCCTGCCAGCACTGACCGCCACCCCCGGCGATAACGGGATGGAAACCATGCCCTCAGTCGCGGCTGGAACCGCACACGCAGCTTTGATAACCATTCCTCAACCCTGTGGGAGAATGCTTCGATGGCCTATCAGACCCTGATCGTCGAGATCGCCGACAATGTCGCGCTGATCCGCCTGAACCGACCCGAGGCGCTGAACGCGCTGAACGCGCAGCTGCTGTCGGAACTCGCCGCCGCGCTGAAGGCCGCGGACGCGGACAAGGCGGTGCGCTGCGTCGTGCTGACCGGCAGCGAAAAGGCGTTCGCCGCGGGCGCCGACATCAAGGAAATGGCCGACCGCAGCTATGTCGAGGCGCTGACCGGCAATCTGTTCGGGTCAGACATCGACGCGATCAGCGCCACGCGCAAGCCGATCATCGCGGCGGTGTCGGGCTATGCTCTGGGCGGCGGATGCGAGCTGGCGATGATGTGCGATTTCATCATCTGCGCCGACAACGCCAAGTTCGGCCAGCCGGAAATCAACCTGGGCGTGATGGCCGGGATCGGCGGCACGCAGCGCCTGACCGGGCTGGTGGGCAAGTCCAAGTCGATGGACATGCACCTGACCGGCCGCTTCATGGACGCGACCGAGGCCGAGCGGTCGGGGCTGGTCAGCCGCGTGGTGCCCGCTGACAAGCTGATGGATGAGGCGATGGGCGCGGCGAAGAAGATCGCCGCGAAATCCGCCGTGGCCGTGGGCGTCGCCAAGGAAACCGTCAACCGCGCGCTGGAAACCTCGCTGCGCGAGGGGCTGCTGTTCGAGCGCCGCGCCTTTCAGGCGCTGTTCGCCACCGAGGACCAGAAGGAAGGCATGGCCGCGTTCGTCGAAAAGCGCGAGGCGCAGTTCCGCGACCGCTGAGGCGGGCGGCGGCTTGCGCGGGTGCGGACGGGGGCTGCGTTGCGCATCCGTTGGGGCTTGGCGCCCCGCCTGCCGTGTTGCCGCGGACCCGCGCACCGGGTGGGCCACGCGGCGCAACCCGGCTGAGGTCGGGGACTGCGTAGCAGCCGCTGATGCAGCGGCGGGGCATTCGCGTCGGGGCAGGGCTGCCTGGCGTGCGCTGAGGCGGGATTGCCCGCCCGACGTATCACCGCCGACCCCCGCGCCGGGTGGACCGCGCGGCGCAACCCGCCTGCGGCCGGGGACTGCATGGCAGCCGCTGACGCGGGGCGGCAGTCCGCATAGGACGGGGGCGACGTTGCCCCGCGGACGCGGGGCGGGGCGGCCCGCATGACGACTGGGGCCGCTGACGCGGGGCGCGGGTCGTCCGCGCGAGGAAGGGGGCCGCGTAGCGCATCCTCGGGCGCGAGGCCGGGACAAGTCGCATGAGGATCAGGGCTGCGTAGCGCGTCCGCTGCAGCCTGACGCTAGCGCCCGCCGGGCGTCCGCCGCCCGCTCAGATGCTGCAGATCTGCTGCAGTTGCACCCATTCGCCCGCCGACAGGATCGGCCGGGCCGGGGGGGCGGTGCGGAACGGGTCGGCCTCGATCAGCGGCAGGACCGATTCGCCCGTGGGGTCCAGCGACCGGGCGTAAGGCTCGCTGGGCACGCCCGCCTGTTCCATCCGCGCCAGCAGCGCCTCGTCGGCGGGACGCGCCACCGGCCCCGCCAGCAGCGTCTGACCATAGCCCGCAAGCGCGCCGGCCGGCATCTCGCCTGCGGTCAGCATCTCGATCGCGGCCCGTGTCCCCGCCCGCTGGATCGCGCCCAGCAGGGGATCGTGGGCGTTGGCCACCTCGTCCGCGGCCAGCACGTGGCCCGCGGCGATGGCGGGGTCGTCCTTGCCGGCGATCAGATCGTCCCCGATCACGATCATGCGGCCCGGCAGGGCGCGCGCGCCCCGCAGCGTCGCGGGCAGCACGACGATGCGCCCCTGCGGTCCCAGCAGCCGCCCGGCCAGCCGGTCCAGCACCGCCGATCCGGCGGCGCGCGAACATTCCGGCCCGGTGGCCAGCCGCAGGTCGGCCAGTATCTGGTTGCCGATGGCGACCTGCTGCGCGGGGGGCGAGATGCGCGCCGCGTGGCGCTGGATCGCGCCCGGCATCCAGACCGCCGCCGCGACCAGCGCGACAGCCGCCAGCGCCAGCATCATCCCGCCACGGACCCGGCCCGGCCGGGGGCGGCCCGCCGATATGGCGGTGTGGATACGCTCGATGGCGTCCACCATCAGCGTGTCGTCGATTTCCAGCACCTCGTCCCGCTCGGTCCCGCCGGGGGCGAATATCGCGGGGCGCTGGCCGGGGTTCAGCCGGGTAACGGCGGGCAACGACCAGTGCGACAGCGGTTCCTCGGACCGCGGATCGCGCAGGATCAGCGTGGCGTCGCCGAAGGCCACCACCACGTCGCGCAGCCGGTCGTCGGGCGAGGGACGCCAGACCCCCGACGATTCAAGCCGCTGATACTGCGCAAGCGCGGTCACCTGTGCGAAAGCCCCTTGCCCGTGTGATCACGGCCACTTTGCGGCCTTGGGGCCCGTCCGTCCAGATCGCCGTCCAGATCATCCATCCAAGGCGCGCGCATGGCGGGTCCGGCGGCAGGGGGGGCGGCAGGGCGGGCGCTCACTCCTCGGCCGGGGCCATTCCGCGTTCGCGGGCCAGCTTGCGCATCCGTTCCTGCAGCTTTTCAAAGGCGCGGACCTCGATCTGGCGGATACGCTCGCGCGAGACGCCATAGCGCACCGACAGATCCTCAAGCGTCATCGGGTCGTCGCGCAGGCGGCGTTCCACCAGAATGTCGCGTTCGCGGTCGTTCAGCACGTCAATGGCGGCCGCCAGCATCTGGCGGCGGGTGTCCAGCTCGTCGGCCTCGGCAAAGGCTTCAGCCTGGTTGGCAGTCTCGTCCTCCAGCCAGTCCTGCCACTGAGCGGCCGAATCGCCCTCGGCCCCGCCCACCGTGGCGTTCAGCGAGGCGTCGCCGCCCGACAGGCGGCGATTCATCTCGACCACCTCGCGCTCCGTCACGCTGAGATCCTTGGCGATGCGCGCCACGTTTTCGGGCCGCAAATCGCCCTCTTCCAGCGCACCCAGCTTGGACTTGGCCTTGCGCAGGTTGAAGAACAGCTTTTTCTGCCCGCTGGTGGTGCCCATCTTCACCAGGCTCCAGGATCGCAGGATGTATTCCTGGATCGACGCCCTGATCCACCACATCGCATAGGTGGCAAGGCGAAAGCCGCGTTCCGGGTCGAATCGCTTGACCGCCTGCATCAGCCCGACATTCGCCTCGGATATGACCTCGGCCTGTGGCAGGCCATAGCCGCGATAGCCCATCGCGATCTTGGCCGCCAGGCGCAGGTGGCTGGTCACAAGCCTGTGGGCGGCCTCGCTGTCCTCGTGGTCGACCCACGCCTTGGCCAGCATGTATTCCTCTTCCGGTTCCAGCAGGGGGAACTTGCGGATTTCCTGCAGATAGCGGTTCAGCCCCTGTTCGGGGCTGGGCGCGGGAAGGTTGGTATAGCTGGCCATCGGAATCCTGTCTGGCCCCCTTGGATGGGCGGCCGCTTGCGAATCGAACGCCCCTAGGGGGCCGGGGTTCCCCGCACACGGGCCAGCAGCGCGGCCATGTCAGGGGGCAGGGGGCTGTCGAACGCCAGCCAGCGCCCGTCGGGATGGGCAAATCCCAGATGTGCGGCATGCAGCGCCTGCCGCGGGAATGCCGCGATGGCGGCCGCCGCCTCCGCCCCCAGCGCGCGGGCCGAGGGCTTGCGCGCGCCGCCATAGGTCGGGTCGCCGACCAGCCCCAGCCCGCAATGCGCCAGATGCACGCGGATCTGGTGTGTCCGTCCCGTTTCCAGCCGGCATTCCGCCAGCATTGCCGCGGGGGGCGTGCCGAACGCCTCGATCATCCGCGCCCGCGTGACAGCCGCACGGCCGCCGTCGAACCGCACCGCCTGCCGCTGCCGGTCGGTCGGGTGGCGGTCCAGCCCCGTGGCGATCCGCAGCACGCCGCCCGGTTCCATCGTGACGCCGCGCAGGCCGCGCAGGCGGGGGTCGGCGGCGTCGATGGTGCCGTGCGCCACCGCCAGATAGCGGCGCGCGGCCGAATGGTCGGCGAACTGCGCGGCAAGCGTCTGGTGCGCCAGGTCGGTCTTGGCGACGACCAGCAACCCCGAGGTGTCCTTGTCGATGCGGTGCACGATCCCCGGCCGCGCCGCGCCGCCGATGCCCGACAGGCTGCCCGCGCAATGCGCCAGCAGCGCGTTGACCAGCGTGCCGTCGGGACTGCCGGGGGCGGGGTGGACGACCATGCCGGCGGGCTTGTCGATGACGATCAGGGCGTCGTCCTCGTAGACGACGGACAGGTCCATCGCCTGCGGCTGCGCCTCGATCGGGGCGGGCTCGCCGATGGTCACGCGATAGTCGCCGGGCCGGGCGCGGGCCTTGCCGTCGGTGACGGGGCCGCCGGGTCCGGTCACGGCGCCCTGCGCGATCAGCCGCGACAGGCGCGAGCGTGACAGCGCCGCACCCGCTGGCGCGGCGGCGGCCAGCGCCTTATCAAGCCGCTCGGGGTCGGTCCCGTCGGCGGGGCCGTCCCGCGGCCCTTCGGGTATGGTCAGGATGAGGTCAGGCATGGCGCGGCATGATAGCGATACCGGCGCGGCGGCGAAAGTGCCGGAACTGGCCCTGCTGCGCCGCGTCGTCGTCGGCCTGGCGCTGGTCATGGGGCTGGGGATCGCGGCGATCGTGGCGATCCTATGGCTGCGCCTGTCGCAGCCGCCGCTGCCGGAACTGCCCGGCGCCATCGCCCTGCCCGCAGGCGCGCGGGCGGCGGCGGTGACGTTCGCCCGCGACTGGACGGTGGTGGTGACCGACGGGGGCGAGATCCTGCTTTACGACCGCACCGGCGCGCTGCGCCAAAGGGTCGCGCCGGACGCGTGATTGCCGCCGGGCGCGGGGGTTGGGGGGGCGCGGGGCGCGATCTCAGCCCTTGCCGGCAGGCTCCATGTCGGCAGGCGGCGCGTCCGCCTGGCTGACATGCGGCGCATCTGCCGCGCCCGCCTTGCCCGCGTCGGTCGTCCCGGCGGCACCCATGTCCGCGGCGGGTGCGTCGGCCTGGCTGACGTGCGGCGCGTCTGCCGCCTCCGCCTTGCCCGCGTCGGGGGACGTCATGTCCGCCGCGGGGGCGTCGGCCTGGCTGACATGCGGGGCCTGTGCAGGCGCGCCGCCGGGTGCCGAGGCGTCTGCGGACCCGCCCATACCCCCGATCAGGGCGCGCAGTTCCGCATTCTCGGTCCGGGCCTTGATCGCCATCTCGCGCACGGCCTCGAACTCTTCGCGGGTGACAAAGTCGCGCTCGGCCAGCCAGCGGTCCACCCAGCCCTTGAAGGCGGTCTCGGCCTCGTCCTTGGCGCCCTGCGCCACGCCCATCGCGTTGGTCATCAGGCGGGCCATGTCGTCGAAAAAGCGGTTGGGTCCGGGGCTGGTCATGGGCGATCCTTTCGCGTCCGTTGCCGCCTATATGGCGCGGGGGCGGGTTTGCTTCAATGTCCCGCGGTTGACACCTTGCGCGCGCGCCGCCAAGCCTGCGCCACCCGCGCGAGGAGCCGATGATCCCTTTTCCAGACATTTCGCCCGAAATCTTCACCGTCGATCTGTTCGGCCGCGAGTTCGCCCTGCGCTGGTATGCGATGGCCTATCTGGTCGGGCTGATCGCCGGCTGGCGGATCATCGTCGCGCTGATGCGCCGCCCGGCGCTGTGGGGCGGCACCGCGCCGATGGCCCCCGAAAGGGTCGAGGAGCTGCTGACCTGGATCGTCGCGGGTGTGGTGCTGGGCGGACGGCTGGGATTCGTGCTGTTCTACGAGCCGGCCTATTACCTGGCGAACCCCGGCCAGATCCCGATCCTGTGGCAGGGGGGCATGTCGTTTCACGGCGGCTTTCTGGGCGTCGTCGCCGCCGCGTGGCTGTTTGCCCGCCGCAACGGCATCGCGCCCCTGCGGCTGGCCGACGCGCTGGCGGTGGCGACGCCCGTCGGGCTGTTTCTGGGCCGCATCGCCAATTTCATCAACGCCGAGCTGTGGGGCCGTCCGACCGACCTGCCCTGGGGCGTGATCTTCCCCGGCCAGGCCGCGCAGGACTGCCCCGGCGTCACCGGCCCCTGCGCCCGCCACCCCAGTCAACTGTACGAGGCCGGGATGGAGGGCATCCTGCTGGGCCTTGCCCTGCTGTGGCTGGTCCGCCGCGGCGGCCTGCGCCGCCCGGGGCTGGCGCTGGGGGTGTTCCTGTCGGGCTATGGCCTTGCGCGGTTCATCGTCGAGTTCTTCCGCCAGGCCGACGCGCAGTTCGTCACGCCGGACAACCCCTGGGGGCATGTGCTGGGCGGGCCGGTCTGGGGGCTGACGATGGGGCAGCTGCTGTCGCTGCCGATGATCCTTGCCGGGCTGGGCTTTGTGCTGTGGGCGCGGCGGGGGCGATGACGGCCCTGGGCCGCATCATCGCCGCCCGCATCGCGGCCGAGGGGCCGATGCGGCTGGACGACTATATGCGGCTGTGCCTGCTGCACCCCGATCATGGCTATTACGCGACCCGCGACCCGTTCGGCGCGGGCGGCGATTTCACCACCGCGCCGGAAATCAGCCAGATGTTCAGCGAGATGGTCGGGCTTGCGCTGGCGCAGGCGTGGCTGGACCAGGGCGCGCCGGCGCCATTCACGCTGGCCGAGCTGGGGCCGGGGCGCGGCACGCTGATGGCCGACATCCTGCGGGCGACGCGCAAGGTGCCCGGCTTTGCCGATGCCGCCCGCGTCGTGCTGGTCGAGGCGTCGGCGCATCTGCGCGGCGTCCAGCGCGACCGGCTGGGCGCGGTTGCGCATTGCGACGACGCCGGTGCGCTGCCCGACGACCGGCCGCTGTTCCTTGTCGCCAACGAGTTCTTTGACGCGCTGCCGATCCGGCAGTTCCAGCGGGTCCGGTGCGGCTGGGCGGAACGCATGGTGACGCTGGCAGGCGACCGCCTGGCGATGGCGCTGGCCCCGCCCGTCGCGCTGGACCGGCAGGCATCTGATGGCGAGGTGTGGGAGACCTGCGCCGAGGCGCTGCCCGTCATGGCCGCCGTCGCGGGCAGGATCGCGCGCCACGGCGGGGCCGCGATCGTCATCGACTATGGCACATGGGACGGGCGCGGCGACAGTTTCCAGGCGCTGCGGGGCCATGCGCCCACGGACCCGCTGGCCCAGCCGGGGCTGGCCGACCTGACGGCGCATGTCGATTTCGCACCGCTGGCTGCGGCGGCGCTGGCGGCGGGGGCCGCCGCCTCGGCGCCTGTGCCGCAGGGCGACTGGCTGCTGGGACTGGGCATCGCGCAGCGCGCGTCGCGGCTGGCGGCCGCGGGCGACGCGGGCGCGGCCGGGGCGCTTGACCGCTTGACCAGCCCCGTCCGGATGGGACAGTTGTTCAAGGCGATGGCCGTCTGGCCACGTCCCGCCCCGCCGCCGCCCGGCTTTCTTGCACTGACGCGGCCCGCCCCGGCCCCGTGCCGCCCGCCCGAGACCTGAAGACCGGCCCCGCGCGCCGCGGGACCGCTGTCGCCCCGCCACACCGATCCGCCCGCGCCGACCTCGTCCACGCCGACCCCGCCCGCCCCGACCCCGCCCGCCCCGACCCCGCCCGCGCCGACCCTGCCCGCGCCACCCTGTCCAGACCCGAGTTGCCGCCGATGCAGACAACGCTGGAAATCCTGACGCACCCGCTGCTGGCGCCGCTGCGCCACGGGTTTTTCACCCGCAAGGGCGGGGCGTCGTCGGGGCTGTTCGCCGGGCTGAACTGCGGCCGGGGATCGTCCGACCAGGCCGACGCGGTGGCGGTGAACCGCGCCCGGGTGGCCGAGGCCATGCGGGTCGCGCCGGACCGGCTGGCGACGGTCCACCAGACCCATTCCGCCCGCGTGTTGACCCTGCGGCCCGGCGACGACCCGGCCGCCGCCTGCCGCACCGAGGCCGACGCCATCGTCACCGCCACCCCCGGCATCGCCATCGCGGTGCTGACCGCCGATTGCCAGCCGGTGCTGCTGGCGGATGCGGGCGCCGGGGTGATCGGCGCGGCCCATGCGGGGTGGAAGGGCGCGGTGGACGGCATCCTGGACGCCACCGTCGCCGCCATGCGCGCGCTAGGCGCCGACCGCATCCGCGCCGTCATCGGCCCATGCATCAGCCAGCGCGCCTATGAGGTCGGCGACGAGTTCATGGACCGGTTCCTGGCCGAGGACGCGGAAAACGACCGGTTCTTTGCCGGCGGCCCCCACGGCCGGCCGATGTTCGACCTGCCCGGCTTTGGCCGGCACAGGCTGCGCGCCCTGGGGGTCGAGGCGGACTGGACGGGCCACTGCACCTATTCCGACGCCGAGCGGTTCTTTTCCTATCGCCGCTCCACCCACCAGGGGCAGGCGGATTACGGCCGGCTGATCTCGGCCATCGCGCTGTAGAGGGGCGGGCCGGGCGCGGGCTTGGCGGTTGCATGAGTATTTGGGCCAAGAAGATGCCTGGACCCCGCTGAGCCGCGCGCCTTGACCAGGTCAGACGGCCCGCGCGGGCTTGGCGGTCGCGTGAGTATTTGGGCCAGAAAAATGCCCGGACGCCGCTGAGCCGCGCGCCTTGAACAGGTCAGATGGCCCGGGCGGGCTTGGCGGTCGCGTGAGTATCTGGGCCAGGAAGGTGCCAGGGGCGCCGCTCAGCCGCGCGCCTCGACCACGTCGAAGGGGACGCCCGGTTCGTCCTTGGCGCAGCGGATCACCAGGCTGGTCTTGACGCTGGCCACGTTGTCGGCGGCGGTCAGCTGGTCGGTCAGGAACCGCTGGAAGCTGGACAGGTCGGGGGCCACGCATTTCAGGATGAAGTCGATCTCGCCGTTCAGCATGTGGCATTCACGCACCAGCGCCCAGTCGCGGGCGCGGTTCTCGAACGCGGTCAGGTCGCGTTCGGACTGGCTGTGCAGGCGGACCATCGCGAAGACCTGCACCTCGAATCCCAGTTCGCGCGGGTCGATGTCGGCGTGATAGCCGCGGATATAGCCCGCCTCCTCCAGCGTGCGGACGCGTCGCAGGCACGGCGGGGCCGAGATGCCCACCCGCCGGGCCAGCTCGACGTTCGTCATGCGGCCGTCGGCCTGCAATTCGGCGAGGATGCGGCGGTCGATGTCGTCCAGTCTGTTGCCCGCCATGCTGTTCCCTGCCGCAATCCGACGGTTCCTTACCCATGCGGCGCGGCGGGCGCAACATTCTTTCGCAAATGGCGACGCGGCGGAAACCTTAGTCGGGGGTCTGGCGGCGGCCCGCCCGCAGCAGCGCCCAGCCGCCCAGCAGCATGGCCGCCCCCCACGCCAGAAACCCGGCGTCCCACCATATCCACTGCGTGGTTGGCGCCGTTTCGTTGACGTGGTGGATGCCCAGCAGGTGATGGTTGATCGCCCCCTCAGCCAGGTTGAAGAGGCCGAAGCCCATCAGCATCGACCCCGCCAGCAGCTTGCCCGACCAGCGCAGATGCCGCCTGCGGGCCTGACGCCACAGGACCAGCAGTCCAAGGACCACGAACACATAGGTCGCGGCGTGAAACAGCCCGTCGGCCAGCGTGTTCAGCCGCAGGTTGGGCACGCTGTCGGCGGGAAATCCGGCGCTGGTCAGCATGTGGTGCCACTGCAGGATCTGGTGCAGCACGATGCCGTCGAAGAACCCGCCCAGCCCAAGGCCGAAGAGGATGCCGGCGGAAACCGGAAAATGCGGCGGTTCGGGCGGTGTGTCCTGTCGGGCGGGTTTCATGGGCGGTCCCTCGGCGTCGGGTCAGGAAAGTGTCCGGGGACAGGGGGCAGGGCGCAAGCGTTATCGCGCGGGTGCAGGATCGGTCAGCCGTGCGGCAGCCGCCATTGCGACGGGGCGCCCGGTGGCATAGCTGATGCACCGACCGTTCCGAAAGGCCCGCCATGTCCGCCCAAGACCCCGCCATCGCCCAAGACGCCCCCGCCCCCGCCCCCGACCACCTGCGCGTCCTGATCGTAGGCTCCGGCCCGGCCGGCTATACCGCTGCCGTCTATGCGGCGCGCGCCATGCTGAAGCCGCGGCTGGTGCAGGGGATGCAGCCGGGCGGCCAGCTGACCATCACGACCGAGGTCGAGAACTGGCCCGGCGACGCGTCGGTGCAGGGCCCCGACCTGATGGTGAGGATGGAGGCGCACGCCCGCGCAATGGGGGCCGAGATCGTGACCGACACCGTGACGCGGCTGGATTTGTCGGCGCGGCCCTTCCTCGCCGAATGCGACAGCGGCGCGCGGATGACGGCCGATGCGGTGATCCTTGCCACCGGCGCGCAGGCGCGCTGGCTGGGCCTGCCCAGCGAACAGATGTTCCAGGGCTTTGGCGTCAGCGCCTGTGCGACCTGCGACGGCTTCTTCTACCGCGGCAAGCAGGTGATCGTCGTCGGCGGCGGCAACACCGCGGTCGAGGAGGCGCTGTTCCTGACCAATTTCGCCAGCAAGGTCACGCTGGTCCACCGCCGCGCCAGCCTGCGCGCCGAACGGATCATGCAGGACCGCCTGTTCGCCCATCCAAAGATCGACGTGATCTGGAACGCCGAGGTGGTCGAGATCACCGGCGACCAAAGCCCCCTGGGCGTCACCGGCGCGGTGCTGCGGTCCACGACGGACGGCACCACCAGCACC
Organism: Paracoccus luteus; assembly: GCF_004522155.1. Lineage (GTDB taxonomy): Bacteria > Pseudomonadota > Alphaproteobacteria > Rhodobacterales > Rhodobacteraceae > Paracoccus > Paracoccus luteus. The sequence continues at coordinate 165,471 of NZ_SDEA01000006.1, forward strand.
ATCGCGGCGGACGGCGTGTTCGTGGCCATCGGCCACACGCCCGCATCGGAGCTGGTCAGGGATCAGCTGGACCTGCGCGAGGGCGGCTATGTCTGGGTCCATCCCGGCAGCACCCGCACCTCGGTTCCCGGCGTGTTCGCGGCGGGCGACCTGACCGACGACGTCTATCGCCAGGCGGTCACCAGCGCCGGCATGGGCTGCATGGCGGCGCTGGACGCCGAGCATTACCTGTCGGCACTGGACGCGGCGCGGGCCTGAAGCTAGCCCCGACCCATGCGCCAGGCGGCTGGCGGGTTTTCGCGGCCGGGCCGGTTGCGCAACCGAGGCTTGCACCGTAAAGCGGCCGCGATCACTCGCGCGGCCGCATCCGGCGGCCCTGCGGCCCTGTCCTGAACCCGAGTTGTCCGATGACCCAGCAGCCGAACCTTGCGCCGATCCCGGAACTGTATGTGAACGCCGATTCGGCGCAAAAGTTGAAGGTCGAGGCGGGCAACATGCCTTCCTGGGATCTGACGCCGCGCCAGATCTGCGATCTGGAGCTGCTGATGAACGGCGGGTTCTATCCGCTGAAGGGCTTTCTGACCGAGGCCGATTACGATGGCGTGGTCGAGGACATGCACCTGACCAGCGGCGCGCTGTGGCCCATGCCGATCAACCTGGACGTGAGCGAGGCCTTCGCCGACGGGCTTGAGCCGGGCACCGACATCGCGCTGCGCGACCAGGAGGGCGTGATTCTGGCGATCATGTCGGTCACCGACAAGTGGACGCCCAACAAGAAGCGCGAGGCCGAAAAGGTCTTTGGCGCCGACGACCTGGCGCATCCGGCCGTCAACTATCTGCACAACGTCGCGGGTCCGGTCTATCTGGGCGGGCCGATCACCGGCATCCAGCCGCCGACGCATTACGATTTCCGCGCCCGCCGCGACACGCCGAACGAACTGCGCGCCTTTTTCCGCAAGCTGGGCTGGCGCCGCATCGTGGCCTTCCAGACCCGCAACCCGCTGCACCGCGCGCATCAGGAACTGACCTTCCGCGCCGCCCGCGAGGCGCAGGCGAACCTGCTGATCCACCCGGTCGTGGGCATGACCAAGCCCGGCGACGTGGACCATTTCACCCGCGTGCGGTGCTATGAGGCGGTGCTGGACAAGTATCCGCAGGCCACCACCCATCTGTCGCTGCTGAACCTTGCGATGCGCATGGCCGGCCCGCGCGAGGCGGTGTGGCACGGCATCATCCGCCGCAACCACGGCATGACCCACATGATCGTCGGCCGCGACCACGCCGGGCCGGGCAAGAACAGCCAGGGCCAGGATTTCTATGGCCCCTATGACGCGCAGGAACTGTTCCGCAAGAACCAGGACGAGATCGGCATCGAGATGGTCGATTTCAAGCAGATGGTCTATGTGCAGGAACGCGCGCAATACGAGCCGCGCGACGAGGTCGAGGCGGGCGCGACCATCCTCGACATCTCGGGCACCGAACTGCGTCGTCGCCTGCGCGAGGGGCTGGACATCCCCGAATGGTTCAGCTTCCCCGAGGTCGTGGCCCAGCTGCGCCGCACCTCGCCGCCGCGCCACAAGCAGGGCTTCACGGTGTTCTTCACCGGCCTCAGCGGGTCGGGCAAGTCCACCATCGCCAACGCGCTGATGGTCAAGCTGATGGAGATGGGCGGCCGCCCGGTGACGCTGCTGGACGGCGACGTGGTGCGCAAGCACCTGTCGTCGGAACTGGGCTTCTCGAAAGAGCACCGCGACATCAACATAAAGCGCATCGGCTATGTCGCGTCCGAGATCACCAAGAACGGCGGCATCGCGATCTGCGCCCCCATCGCGCCCTATACCGCGACGCGCCGCGCGGTCCGCGAGATGGTCGAGCAGTTCGGCGCCTTCCTTGAAGTGCATGTGGCGACCAGCGTCGAGGAGTGCGAGCGCCGCGACCGCAAAGGCCTCTACAAGCTGGCGCGCGAGGGCAAGATCAAGGAGTTCACCGGCATTTCCGACCCCTACGAGGTGCCCGAGAACCCCGAGCTGCGCGTCCAGACCGAGGGCGTGGACGTCGATTTCGCCGCCCAGCAGGTTCTGCTGAAGCTGGAACAGATGGGGCTGGTCGGGCTGTCCTGAACTGCCGCCCGTTGACTTTCGATGTGCCCCCCGGCCACACCGGGGGGCGTTTTGCGTTGGAGCCGCGATGTCCGACCCGGTGCTGATCCTGTGCATGAAATGGGGCACGCTGTATGGCGCGGCGGATGTGAACAACCTTGCGCGCGGGGTGCGCCGGCATCTGGCGCGGCCGCACCAGTTCATCTGCCTGACCGACGACGCGGCGGGGCTGGACGCGGGGATCGAGGCGCTGCCGCTGCCCGAACTGCGGCTGCCGCCGGGGTCGGGCGACACCCGCTGGCGCAAGCTGGCGCTGTTTCAGCGCGACCTGCACGGGCTGTCCGGGACCGCGCTGTTCCTTGACCTTGACCTTGTCGTCATCGGCAACCTCGCCCCGTTCCTGGACCATCCGGGCGAGGTCTGCATCATCCGCGACGACGACCTGTTCCGCGCCAAGCCGCTGCGCCGGATCAACCCCGCGCGCGACCGTTTCCTGCACATGGTCGGCAACACCTCGGTCTTTCGCTGGCGCATCGGGGCGCATCCCGAGATCGTCGAGACGTACGAGGCCGACCCCGCCGCCGCGCAGGCCGCCTATGAGCATGAGCAGCAGATGGTCAGCGACATCCTGCACCGACAGGGCAGGCTGAGCTATTGGCCGCAGGGCTGGTGCGTCAGCTTCAAGAACGACTGCGTGCCGCGCCTGTGGCGCAGCTGGCTGCGCGACCCCGCGCCGCCGCGCGGGGCGCGGATCGTCCTGTTCGCGGGCAATCCCAAGATGGCCGACGTGCTGGCGGGCAGGGGCGGGCGCTGGTATCGCCGCATCGGCGACATCGGCTGGCTGCGCCGGGCGTGGCAGGGAGCGTGACCATGCACATCGTGACGGGTTCGGACGACAATTATGCGGCCGGCGTTCTGGTGCTGATCGCCTCGGCGGCCTTCCATACGCCGGACGCCCGCTTCACCGTGCTGGACATGGGCATCTCGGCCGAGAACCGGGCGCGGATCGACGCGCTTGGGGATCGGCTGGGCGGACGCGTGTCACGCATCGAGATTTCCGAGGAACGGTTTGCCGATGTGCCGGTGATGCGGCGGCACCTGACCCGAAGCACCTATCTGCGCCTGCTGATCCCCGTGCTGATGCCCGAGGCAGAGCGGGTGGTCTATATGGACTGCGACATGGTCGTGATCGACGACCTGTCCGAACTGGACCGGGTGCCGCTGGGCAATGCGCCGGTGGCGGCGGTTCCGTGCCCCAGCCCCGACGCAGCCGAGCTGGCGGACACCGGGATTGCCGCTGCGACCTATGTCAATGCGGGGCTATTGGTCATGAACCTGCCCGTCTGGCGCGCCGAGGATATTGCCGGCCAGTGCCTTGCCCTGCTGTCCGATCCGGCGCGGCGCCTGCTTGCAGAGGATCAATCCGCCATCAACCTGGTCTGTCGCGGACGGATCCTGCCGCTGCCCGCGCGTTTCAACGTCTATGCCGACCCGGCCGCCTATGCGTTGACCGGCGCATTGCCCGACAATCCCGCGGTGCTGCATTTCGTGGTCAACAACAAGCCGTGGACGCTGCCCGGTGCGCTGGCCGCGGTCTGGCAGATGCACGCCGACCGCATCGCGGACCTCATGCCGCCGCGAAAAAGGGTGACGTGGCGGCAACGGCTGTCGCGCCTGAACCGCAGTCGCCGGCTGGCGCTGGGGGTTCTGGCGCGCAGACCGAAATACCTGGGCCGCGTGCGCGTTCAGCGCGAGATGCGGGACCGGATCGAGGCCCCGTATCTCGCCCGCCACAGCGTGGCAGCACGCTGAACGCCCGCGCGCGCCCGGTCAGTGAACGCTGACCGGCGTCAGCTCGTTCTGGCGGGCCAGCATGAAGGCAAGCTGCCGGTCGCGCACCAGCGCCAGCCGTTCGCCGTCCACGCCATGCACGGCGTAAAGCGATTCCAGCCCCGGCGCCTGATCGCGCACCTCGGCGGGCAGGGCGTCCATCTCGACGCGGCGGATATAGACGACGTTGCCGTCCTCGGTCTGCGGAAAATCATGTTTCATGTTCATGGCGATCCCCTTTCAACTGCGGCTGATCGGAATGGATTTGACGATGCCCTGCGGCGTCAGGCGGCGCAGGTCGATGTGCAGCAGGCCGTTTTCCAACGCGGCCGCTTCGACCTCGATCCCCTCGGCCAGCACAAAGCTGCGCTGGAACGCGCGGGCGGCGATGCCGCGGTGCAGGAACACCCGTTCGTCGGCGGCGTCCGACTGGCGGCCGCGGATCATCAGCTGGCGATCCTCGGTCGTGACGGTCAGGTCGTCCTCGGCAAAGCCGGCCACGGCAAGGGTGATGCGGAACCCGTCCGGGGCGCGGTGTTCGATGTTATAGGGCGGATAGCCCTCGGCCCCCTTGGCGGCGCGTTCGGCCAGGCGTTCCAGCTGGTCGAACCCCAGCAGATAGGGATGCCCGCCCAGCGTCATCTTGGTCATCGTCGGTGTCCTTGTCCCTTCAGGCGACTGCGCGTCCGGCCCCGACAGCGGCGACCGGACACGACTGATATGTGGTGCCGCGCGCGGTGCTGCAAGGGACGCAAGATTTTGTTCCCTTTCAGGAGCAAGCGCCTGTAAGCTGGGGCAGCGCGCAGCATCTGCGCGACCCCATGCCGCGCCTTGGCGCGCCCCCGCCGGACAACCGCCTGACCATGCACGACCTGCACCTGACGACACTGGCGGACATGTCACCCGAGGACATGGCCCGCACGCGGCTGGCGGGGCTGCGCCGCCAGCACCGCGAACTGGACGAGGCGATCGCCGCGATGGCGGCGCAGGGCAGCGTGTGCAGCATGACGCTGGGCCGGCTGAAACGCACCAAGCTGGCGCTGAAGGACCAGATCGCCCGGCTTGAGGATGAGCTGACCCCCGACATCATCGCCTGAGCGGCCGCGGACCGCACGACTGCCCGTCCTTGACGCGGCAAGTCGGGGTGTGCCCGCCTGATTGCACCTGCCGGCGCGGCCGCTATGATGCGCGCCTTGCAGGACGCGCGCGGCGCAAGGGGGGCGGGCATGACGGTTCCGGTCGGCATCATCATGGGCAGCCAGTCCGACTGGGCCACGATGCGAGAGGCGGCGCAGATCCTTGACGAGCTGGGCGTCGCATACGAGGCGCGGATCGTCAGCGCCCACCGCACCCCGGACCGGCTGTGGACCTATGGGCGCGAGGCGGCGGGCCGCGGCTTGCAGGTCATCGTCGCGGGCGCGGGCGGGGCCGCGCATCTGCCCGGCATGATGGCGTCCAAGACGCGGCTGCCGGTCATCGGCGTGCCGGTGCAGACCCGCGCGCTGGGGGGCGTCGATTCGCTTTATTCCATCGTGCAGATGCCCAAGGGTTTCCCCGTGGCAACGATGGCCATCGGCGCGGCGGGGGCGGCCAATGCCGGGCTGATGGCGGCGGGCATCCTTGCGCTGAACGATCCCGCGCTTGCGCAGCGGCTGGACGACTGGCGCGCGGCGCTGTCGGCGTCGATCCCCGAGGCGCCGCAGGACGAATGACCTCGCCACCAGTGCCCCCGCAGGAGACGCCATGACCTTTCCCCTGAACCCCGGCGCCACCATCGGCATTCTGGGCGGCGGCCAGCTTGGCCGGATGCTGTCGGTCGCGGCCAGCCGGCTGGGATACCGCAGCCACATCTATGAACCGGGCGCCGCCCCCGCGGGCGACGTGGCGCATGCGGTGACGAACGCCCCCTATGAGGACGAGGCCGCGATCCGCGCCTTTGCGGCATCGGTCGATGTCGTCACCTATGAGTTCGAGAACGTCCCCGCCGCGGCGCTGGACCTGATCGAGAGCATCGTGCCGATCCGCCCGAACCGCCGCGCGCTGGCCGTCAGCCAGGACCGGCTGGACGAAAAGGACTTTCTGACCGGGCTGGGCCTGACCGTCGCGCCCTATGCCCCCGTCGATTCCGCCGCCGACCTGTCGGCGGCGATGCAGGGCCAGGGCCGCGCGATCCTGAAGACGCGGCGGCTTGGCTATGACGGCAAGGGGCAGGTGCGGATCGCCGCGGGCGACGATCCCGCCGCGGCATGGGCGCAGGTCGGCGCGCCCTCGGTGCTGGAAGGCTTTGTCGATTTCACCGCCGAGATCAGCGTGATCGTCGCGCGCGGGCAGGACGGTGCGGTCGCGGCCTATGACCCCGGCCTGAACCTGCATCGGGACGGCATCCTGCGCACCACCACGGTGCCCTGCGGCCTGCCCGCGCGGCTGATCCCCGATGCGGTGCTGATCGCCAGCCGCATCGTCACCGCGCTGGATTACGTGGGCGTGATGGGGGTCGAGCTGTTCGTGACGCCGCGCGAGCTGGTCGTGAACGAGATCGCGCCGCGGGTCCACAACTCGGGCCACTGGACGCAAGCGGGCTGCGCCGTGGACCAGTTCGAGCAGCACATCCGCGCCGTCGCGGGCCTGCCGCTGGGCGACGGTCGGCGTTACGCGGACGTGACGATGGAAAACCTGATCGGCGACGACATGGACCGGGTGCCGGCCCTGCTGGGCCAGCCCGACACGCAGCTGCATCTTTATGGCAAGGCCGAGGTCAAGCCGGGCCGCAAGATGGGGCACGTCAACCGGATCATGCGCTGAGGCAGCGCCGCGCGGGCGAGCCGGGGCTGCGCGCCCCGGACCCCCGGGACATTTGGGCCAAGAGAGAGAGACGGGCGGAAAGGTGCAGATTACGGCGTTCCCGCGCGCCCCGCCGTCGCCGTTTACGGAAGAACCTGCCCCAGATAGCGCACGACGTTCCCGCCCATGACCTTGGCGATCTGCGGCTCAGACAGGCCCTCGTCCAGCAGCGCCTGGGTCAGCGCGGGCAGGCCCGCCGCATCGAAAGGCACGCCGACCGAGCCGTCCCAGTCCGATCCCAGCGCGACCTGATCCTCGCCCGCCAGCGCGATGGCGGCGGCGATGGTCCGGGCGATGCCGCGCGGGCTGTCGTCGCAGGTGACATCCTCCCAGAAGCCGATGCCGATGATGCCGCCCTTGGCCGCGATGGCCTGCACCAGATCGTCGGGCAGGTTGCGCGGCGTGTCGCAGGCCGCCCGGATGCCCGTGTGGCTGAGCATCGGCCGCGTGCCGGGGATCGCCAGCACGTCGCGCACCATCTGCGGCGAGGCGTGGGCCAGGTCGATCACCAGCCGCCGCCGGACCAGTTCGCCCACGACCTCGCGCCCGAAACCGGTCAGCCCCGCACCCGTGGTCCCGTGCAGCGATCCGCCCAGTTCGTTGTCGAAGAAATGCGTCAGGCCAAAGACGCGAAAGCCCGCCCCCTCCATCACCTGCAGATTGGAAAGCTGCCCTTCCAGCGGATGCGCGCCCTCCATCCCCAGCACGCCGCCGATCACGCGCGCGCCCGCCGCGCGGTCGGCCAGCAGCGCGTCCAGATCGTCGCGCGAGCGGATCAGCCGCAGCTGTTCGGGGTGGTCGCCCGCCAGCCGGCGCAGGCGCGCGGCCTGGTCCAGCGCCCGTTCCTTGAGGCTGAACCAGCTTTGCACCGGGCGCAGCTGGCCGATCACCAGCGGCGTGATGTTGTCCGGGGCCTCGGTGTCGTTTTCCGAATAGTTCTGCCCGCGCGGGCTTTTCGTGACGGTGGTGAAGACCTGCAGCGCGACATTGCCCTGATCCAGCCGCGGCAGGTCCACATGGCCGCTGTCGTGGCGGACGGCGAGGTTGCGGTCCCACAGCAGCGGGTCGGCGTGCAGGTCGGCGATGACCACCCGCCCGTGCAAGGCTTGCGCCTCGGCCGAGACTGGCCACGGCCCATGCGCCGTAACCGGGTTCAGGCGGCCGGCGACGAAATTGGGGCCGAACACGGCGACCAGCGCGGCGGCGATCACTGCCAGCGCCAGCAGCCACAGGATCAGGCGGCGCAGGAACCTCATGCGCGGGGCCGCCGGCTCATGCCTCCATGCCTTCCAGCTCGTCGATGAAGCCTTCGATCATCGACAGGCCCTTGTCCCAGAAGGCCGGGTCGGCGGCGTCCAGGCCGAAGGGGGCCAGCAGTTCGGAATGATGCTTGGACCCGCCCGCGCGCAGCATGTCGAAATACTTCGCCTGAAACCCCTCGGGCGCGTCCTCATAGGCGGCATAAAGCGCGTTCACCAGCCCGTCCCCGAAGGCATAGGCATAGACGTAGAAGGGCGAGTGCACGAAATGCGGGACATAGGTCCAGAACGTCTCATACCCCGGCATGAACTCGAAGGCGTCGCCCAAGGATTCATGCTGGACCTGCATCCAGATCGCGTTGATGTCGTCGGGGGTCAGCTCTCCTTCCGCCCGCGCGGCGTGCAGGCGACATTCAAAGTCGTAGAAGGCGATCTGGCGGACGACGGTGTTGATCATGTCCTCGACCTTGCCGGCCAGCAGGGCCTTGCGCTGGGCAGGATCGGTGGTCTTGGCCAGCAGCGCGCGGAAGGTCAGCATCTCGCCGAAGACGGACGCGGTTTCCGCCAGCGTCAGCGGGGTCGAGGCCAGCAGTTCCCCCTGACCCGCCGCCAGCCGCTGGTGGACGCCGTGGCCCAGTTCATGCGCCAGCGTCATCACGTCGCGCGGCTTGCCGAGGTAGTTGAGCAGGACGTAGGGATGCGCGGTCGTCACCGTCGGATGGGCAAAGGCGCCCGGCGCCTTGCCGGGCTTGACGCCCGCGTCGATCCAGCCCTTGTCGAAGAACGGCTGCGCCAGCTTTGCCAGTTCCGGGTCGAACCCGGCATAGGCGTCCAGCACCGTCGCCCGCGCCTCGTCCCAGCCGACCAGCCGGGGGCTTTCCTGCGGCAGGGGCGCGTTGCGGTCCCAGACCTGCAGCTTGTCGAGGCCGAGCCAGCGCGCTTTCAGCCGGTAATAGCGATGCGAAAGCCGCGGATAGGCGGCAACCACGGCATCGCGCAGGGCTTGCACGACCTCGGGTTCCACATGGTTCGACAGGTGGCGGCCGGTCTGCGGCGTGGGCATCTTGCGCCACTTGTCCTCGACCGCCTTTTCCTTGGCCAGCGTGTTGTGGATGCGGGAGAACAGCTTGACCTGATCGCCAAAGACCCGCGCCAGCGCCCGCGCCCCCGCCTCGCGCCGGGCGCGGGCGTGGTCGGTCAGCAGGTTAAGCGTGGCCTCAAGCCCCAGCACCTCGCCGTCCACGTCGAAGGTCAGGGCGGCGGTGGTCTCGTCGAACAGCCGGTTCCAGGCGGCGGCGCCGACGACGCTGTTGTCGTGCAGGAACTTCTCCATCTCGTCCGACAGCTGATAGGGGCGCATGGCGCGCATGCGGTCGAAGACGGGCTTGTAGCGGGACGGGCCGCAGGGCGCGGTGAAAACCTGCTCATAGATTTCATCGGGAATGCGGTTGAACTCCAGGCTGAAGAACACCAGCGGGGTCGTCATGTCGGTGATTTTCGCCTGCAGGTCGCCCATCAACTTGGCCCGGCCCGCGTCGGTGGTGTTCTGGTAATAGCGCAGCCCCGCATAGGACATGATGCGTCCGGCCAGGATGTCGATCCGCTGGTAACGTTCCACGCATTCCAGCATCTCGGCCGGGGTCAGGTCGGCCAGGCGGTTCTGGTAGTCGGCGGCGAAGGCGGCGCAGGCGGCGTCAAGGGCGGCCAGGTCGGCCGCCAGTTCCGGCGCGTCGGGGGCGGAATACAGGTCCGACAGATCCCATTCGGGCAAAAGGCCCAGGTCGGCCGCGGGGCTGGTGGCGGTTTCTGCGTCGCGGGCGATGGCGGTCATGGGCGGTCCTTTCGGTTACGCGCATCATCTGACCCTTTGCCGGGCGCGGTTCAAGCCTGCGCAGGGATCGGGCCGCGCCTGCGCAAGGAACGGGTGAACCGTCAGATGCCTGAGCAGCGCGGCGATGAACGGGCCGCGCTCGCGCGGGGATCGGCGCCGAATGAGGCTGTTGAGGAACGACACTTGCGATCCGGCCGCGCCTGCGCGGGTCGCCGCCGGCGATCCCGATTGCCCGCGCGCGGGCGCCGACCTAGGGTCTGGCGCGACAGACAACGGGGGACAACCATGACCGACCGCACGCCGGGATTCGACACCACCGCCATTCACGCCGGGGCCGCGCCCGACCCCGCCACCGGGGCGCGGCAGGTGCCGATCTATCAGACCACGGCCTATCAGTTCCGCGACGCCGACCACGCCGCCGCGCTGTTCAACCTGCAAGAGGTGGGCTATATCTATTCGCGGCTGACCAACCCGACGGTCAGCGCCCTGCAGGCCCGCCTGGCGGCGCTGGAGGGGGGCGCGGGCGCCGTCTGCTGTTCGTCGGGCCACGCCGCGCAGATCATGGCGCTGTTCCCGCTGATGGGGACGGGGATGAACATCGTGGCCTCCAGCCGGCTTTACGGCGGCACGGTCACGCAGTTCGGCCAGACGATCCGCCGGTTTGGCTGGTCCTGCACCTTCGTCGATCTGGACGACACCGACGCGGTTGCCGCCGCCATCGACGACAACACCCGCGCGATCTTTGTCGAATCGATTTCCAATCCCGGCGGCTATGTGACCGACATTCCGGCCATCGCCGCCATCGCCGACCGCGCGGGCATCCCGCTGATCGTGGACAACACGCTGGCCAGCCCCTTCCTGTGCCGCCCGATCGAGCAGGGCGCGACGCTGGTCGTCCACAGCCTGACGAAATACCTGACCGGCAACGGCACCGTCATGGGCGGCGCGGTGATCGACTCGGGCACGTTCGACTGGTCGGCGTCCGGCAAGTTCCCGTCGCTGTCCGCGCCCGAGCCGGCCTATCACGGGCTGAAGTTCCACGAGACCTTCGGCGCGGCGGCCTTCACCTTCCACTCGATCGCCATCGGGCTGCGCGACCTGGGCATGACGCTGAACCCGCAGGCCGCGCATTACACGCTGATGGGGATCGAGACGCTGGGGCTGCGGATGCGCCGCCACGTGGAAAACGCCGTGACCGTGGCCCGCTGGCTTGAGGCTGACCCGCGGGTCGAGGCGGTCAGCTATGCGGGGCTGGACTCCTCGCCCCATCGCGACCGGGTTCAGCGGCTGTATCCCGACGGGGCGGGGGCGCTGTTCACGATCCGGCTGAAGGGCGGCTATGACGCCTGCGTCAAGACCATCGGCGCGCTGAAAATGATCAGCCACGTCGCCAACCTTGGCGACGCGCGGACGCTGGCGATCCATTCGGCATCGACCACGCACCGCCAGTTGACCGAGGCGCAGCAGGTCGCCGCGGGCGCAGGGCCGGACATGGTGCGGCTGTCCATCGGGATCGAGGATCCCCAGGACATCATCGCCGACCTGGACCAGGCGCTGGCTGCAGCCTGATCTCTGGCAGCGCGGCGGCGTCGGTTGAGCCGCTGTTCAGCCGAGCGGCGCCGACGTGCGGCGTCCGCCCAACCAAGTGGGGACGCGCGGTGGCGCTGCCCGTCCAGCCGAGCGGCGGTGCGTCGGCGGCGTTTGCCCAGCCAAGTTAGGCCGCGTCGGTCGTGCCGCCCTGCCGACCGAGCAGCGGTGCGGCGGCGTGCAGCATCTGCCTAGCCAGCCGAGCGGCGGCGCGGCGCGTGCCGCCCGTCCCGCCGAGCAGCGGTGTGCGGCGGCTCTGTGCGTCGCCGGTCCAGCCGAGCGGCGGCGCGTCGATGTCGCGTGCCGCCCGAGCAGCACACGCGGCGGCGACGGGCGCCGCCGCGTGTGCTGCCGCGTCAGTTCGCGGGCGGGGCCGCCGCGGGCTCGGCGCTGCTGTCCTGCGCGGGGGCGTCGGGCGAAGCCGTGCCCTCCTGTGCGGCGCCCGGCGCGGGCGCTGGCCGGGACGGCGCAACAACCGCCCCCTCGGGCGGCTTGGGCGTTGCGCCCTGCGGGGCTTCCGGGGCATCGTTGGGCGCGGGCGGCTGGCTGCCCGGGGCATCCCCGGTCATCGGGTGGGGGCCGCCCGGCATTCCCGGCGCGCCGTGGCCGTGCATCATGCCGTGACCATCGCCCTTGCCGGGACCGTGCATCCCGCCATGCGCCCCGCCCGGCATCGGGCAGTCGCCATCGGCACCCTCGGGCAGCATCGCCCAGGTTGCGCTGACCTGCGCGGTGATCGTCAGCTCGCCGGTGGCGATGGGCACGGATTCCGCCTTGGCGTCGCGGGCCATCATCATCGCCGGCATCGGCCCCGGCGCGGAACCCGTGTCACCCAGCGAGATCAGCCGCCCCAGCCGCATCCCGGCCGCGCCGGCCAGCACCTCGGCCCGGTGGCGGGCGTTCTCGACCGCCTTGCCGCGGGCCTCGTCCTCGGTCGCGGTGCGATCCTCGCGCGAGAAGGCGATGCCCTGCACCTCGTTGGCGCCCGCCGTCACCAGCCCGTCCAGCACCGCGCCCAGCCGCGCCAGGTCGCGGACCCGCACCGTCACGATGTTCTGCGCCTGATAGCCGGTGATGACCGGCGGCTGCCCCTCGCGCGAGTAATCCTGCATGGGCGAAAGATTCAGCCCCGAGGTCTGGATGTCGCGTTCGGCCACGCCCTGCGTCGTCAGCGCCGCCAGCACCGCCGCCTGCCGGGTCGAGTTGTCGGCCAGCGCCTGCGCCGCCGTCTGCGCCTGCGTGGTCACGCCCAGCGAGACCTGCGCCATGTCCGGGGCGACGCCCGCCTGACCCTCGCCGGTCACCGACAGCTGCGCGGCAGGGCCGCAGCCCGCCTTCGGGTGCCCTCCGGGTCCGGCGACCGCGGGCGCGGCGGCCAGCGCCAGGGTGGCGGCGGCCATCGCCAGCGTGCGGGTCAGGCTGGTGCGGGCGGACAGGGTGGGCGGCAGGATCATGGAAACCTCGGATCGTTCGGCGCGGCCCTGGCGGGCGATGCGCGGTTGGCGGGCAACGGGGCGCAGCCGGTCCCGGCCGTGCGCCCGTTGTCCCGCATCAAACCCCATTCGTGCCAAAAGGATGCCTCACGTTATGGTGTTTCGCTTTCCATAAGGCCCCGCTTGCCGTAGTGATGGAGGTGAGCAGCAACGGACCGGATCGCGATCAACGACGACCGGCCACGAATGAAAAGCACCGGCCATGAACATGCGGATTTCGCCTGATTTCGCCTTGTCCTTCAGCAGTGATGCGGTTCATCTTCTGGAACGGTCGGCCACGGGGGGCGGCAGCACGCGGCCCGAACCCGTGGACGACAGGCCCGACGCGCCGCCCCGCTGGCAAGAACGCGCCGCCGCGCCCTTCTGCGCCCCCGATTTCCGCGAGGCGATGTCCCGGCTGCGCCGGATCGCGGCCAATGGCGACGACGCGCCGGTGGCGCTGATCATTCCCGACGACCAGATCCTCTACACGCGCCTGCCGGTGGGCCAGCGCGCCGAGGCGGTGGGGTCGGCCCTGGACGGGCTGACGCCCTATGCCGTCGATGAGCTGGCGTGGGACTGGCGCCCGGACGGCGAGGGCGAGGGCATCCGCGTCGCCGCCGTCGCCCGTCAGACGCTGCGCGAGGCCGACGAATTCGCCCGCCGCCACGGGTTTTCCCCGGCCAGCTTTCTGGGCGACCCCGGCGACGGGCTGTTCCCCGCGACGCCACGCTTTCACGCGGACGGCAAGGACGCGGAGGGCGAGCAGGACGGCGACGTCAGCGAAACGCAGTCCGGCGACGACCTGACCCTGCCCGGCGACGGCGATGGGCGGGCAGCGGTGGAAAGCGAAGGCGCAGCCCGCGACGCGGCAGCTGCTGCCGGTGTGGCTGCGGCTAGGGACGACGCGGCAGCTGCCGCCGGTGTGGTTGCCGGTGACGCGACCGATGCCAATGGTGCGGCCGCCCTCGCCGGTGGCGATGCGGCGGCGGATGCAGCCGTTGTTGAGGCGGCCGATGCGTCTGATGCGGCTGCCGATATTGCTGGCGTGGCCGTCCTTGCGCGTGGCGATGCGGCCGGTGGTGCGGCCGCCGGGAACGGGGTCGCGCAGCCGAGGGTTTCCGATGGCGCGCAGGCGCAGGCGGGTGTCGCGCCGACGGGGCAGGGCGACGATGAAATCGCCGCGACGGACCCCGCCGAAGACGCAACGAATGTCGCGGCGGCGAACGCTGCCCCTGAGGCAGCCGCAGGCGACGCTTCGGCCGCCGATCCGCTTGATCCTGCATTGACCGCTGAGCCAGCAGCCCCTGCTGGCAACGCCGCAGACCCTGCGGGCATTCCCCCCGCGTCCGTGGACGGGAACCCCGATGACGCGGCCGCAGGCGCAAGGGTCACGGACTTTCACGGAGACCAGCCGCAGGTCACGGCGCCCGACAGCGCGCAAGCGCCTGCCGCGCTGTCCGCCCAGCCCGCCCAACCGCTGCCCACCGTGCAACCGGCTGCCGGGGCCTCGAACCCGCTGCCCGACCGGGCGGCGGCGGTGCTGGCGCGGGCCGGTCACGCCAAGGCGCAGCGCCTTGCGGCGACGCCCGCCCCGGATGCCCATCCGGGCGCGCGGGGCGGGGTCGGCGGATTGGTCGTGATGCTGGGCGCGCTGGTCGTCGGTCTGATGGTCGTCTGGGCCTTCGCCACCGGTGACGGTCCGGCGACAGCGCCCGGCACGGTGGCGACCGCCCCGTCGGACACGGCCGGGCGGGTCGTGACGGGGGGCGAGGACACCCCGACGACCGCAGCGCCGCCTGCGCGGACCGCAGCCACCGGCGGCGTCCAGACCGCGACGGCGCAGGCGACCGCCCCCGCGGAAACCGCCCCCGCAGCGACGATTGCGCCTGTCGCGGCTGCCCCGGTGCCTGCCGCCGCCGCGCCGCCCGTTGCGACCGCGCCGGTGCCCGCCGTCGCCGCGCCGCAGGAAACGGCCGCCGTCCCTGACGCCGCGCCCGTGCCGCCCGCATCGGCCCAGCCGCAGGCCACCGCGCCCGTCGCGGCCGCCCCCGCTGCGGACGGCGATGCGGCTGCTGCCGCGACGACCGATGCCGCAGCCGTCAACCCGCCGGTCAGCCCGACCCAACCGTCCGCAACAACCCCGACGCAGGCCGCCACCGTGGTCGAGGACACGACCGAACCCGGCACCGGCGATGACGCCGACGCCCGGATCGCGGCGCCGCCGTCCGACGCCGCGCAGCCGACCTCGGGGGGGGCTGCGCCCACCCCCGCGCCGCCCGCAGACCCCGTTGCGGCCCCTGCACCGGCCGCGCGCCGGACCGCGCAGGACCGGCCCGCCGACCCGGCGGCGGCACCTGCCGCGTCGGCGGCCCGCCCCGCATCGGGGGCGCGGCTGACCACCTCGGACCGGCCGGTGTCGGCGCCACGGCAGCCGGTCGCGTCGGCGGCCGATCCCGCGCCTGCGGTTCCCGGCCGCCGCGCGCCTGCCGCCGCGCCGCGCCGCGCCAGCGCGGCTGCCGCG
>NZ_SDEA01000007.1 GCF_004522155.1 Paracoccus luteus
CGCCGCCGCGCGCGACACCGAGGCCGCCGCCCGCGCCCGCATCGCCGAGGGGACTGGCGGCACCCCCGACGCGCTGGCCGCGGCGCTGGCGCTGGACGCGGCCGCCCTGCCCGCCGCGGACGAGCTGGACGCGCGCGTCGCCCGCCTGCGCGCCGCCCGCGACGCGCTTGGCCCCGTCAACCTGCGCGCCGACGAGGACAAGCGCGCGCTGGACGCCGAACGCGAGACGCTGGCCGCTGAAAAGGCCGACCTGACCGCCGCGATCCACAAGCTGCGCGGCGGCATCGGCAGCCTGAACCGCGACGGGCGCGCGCGGCTGCTGGCCGCCTTCGATGCCGTCAACGCCAGCTTCGGCACGCTGTTCACCCATCTGTTCGGCGGCGGCGAGGCGCGGCTGGTGCTGGTCGAATCCGACGACCCGCTGGAGGCCGGGCTGGAAATCCTGGCCCAGCCGCCGGGCAAGAAGCTGTCCACCCTCAGCCTGTTGTCGGGGGGCGAGCAGACGCTGACCGCGCTGGCGCTGATCTTCGCCGTGTTCCTGGCGACGCCCGCCCCGATCTGCGTGCTGGACGAGGTGGACGCGCCGCTGGACGACGCCAACGTCTCGCGTTTCTGCGACCTGCTGGACGAGATGGCGCGCCGCACCGACACGCGGTTCCTGATCATCACCCATCACGCCGTGACGATGGCCCGGATGGACCGGCTGTTCGGCGTGACGATGGTAGAACAGGGGGTCAGCCAGCTGGTCAGCGTTGACCTCAAGCGCGCCGAGGCGCTGGTCGCATGACGCGGGCCTTTGTCCTTGCCGCGGCGCTGGCGACGCTGGCCGCGCTTGCCGGCTGGCCGTGGCTGCACTGGGCGACCAAGCCGCTGGCGACCGCGCTGCTGATCGCGATGGTGGCGCCGCACGGAGGCGGCTATGCGCGCGCGGTCACCGCCGGGCTGGCGCTGTCGCTGGTGGGCGACGTCGCGCTGATGCTGCCGGGCGATCATTTCCTGCCGGGGCTGGTCGCGTTCCTTCTGGCGCATCTGGCCTATCTGCGGGCGCTGACCCGCGGCGCGCCGCTGGCGGCGCGGCCGCTGACCTGGGCGCTGTTCGCCGCGCTGGCCGTGGGGCTGATGGCCGTGCTGTGGAGCGGGGTGCCGCCGGGGATGCGCGCGCCGGTCGCGGTCTATGCCGCCGTGCTGGCCGCGATGGGGGCGCAGGCGGTGACGCGGGCGCAGATCCTTGCCACACCCGCCGCGCGGCTGGCGGCGCTGGGGGGCGTGTTGTTCATGGTCAGCGACACGATGCTGGCGCTGAACCGCTTTCAGGGGCCGGTGCCGCTGTCGCCGCTGTGGGTGCTGGGCACCTATTACGCCGCGCAGTTCGCGCTGGCACGGTCGGCTTTGCCAAACCGCCCCGGACGCGTCTAGGATCGCGCCGACCCATCAACCGGAGACCGCCATGTCCATCGACGCCCGCCTGTCGCAGCTGAACATCACCCTGCCGGACGCGCCCGCGCCCGCGGCGAACTATGTGCCCCATGTGCAGACGGGGAACCTGCTGTTCGTGTCGGGCCAGATCTCGGCCGGGCCCGAGGGGCTGATCCGCGGACGGCTGGGCGACGACATGGACGTGGCCGCGGGTGCGGCCGCGGCGCGGGGGTGCGGGCTGGCGCTGCTGGCGCAGGCGCGCGCGGCGCTGGGGTCGCTGGACCGGGTGGCGCGGGTGGTCAAGCTGACGGGCTTCGTCAACTCGACCCCCGGTTTCACCGACCAGCCCGAGGTCATCAACGGCTGTTCCGACCTGATGGTCGAGGTGTTCGCCGACAAGGGCCGCCACGCCCGCGCCGCGGTCAGCGCCACAGCCCTGCCCCGCGGCGTCGCGGTCGAGATCGAGGCCGTGTTCGAGATCGCGGCGGACTGACCCCCGCGACCCACGCAAGGGCCGCGCGGGATCGCCCGACGCGGTCACCCCATCATGCCCCAAACCGACAGGCGCGCCATGCTGCACCCCGACTTCCTGACCCGTCCCATCGCCCATCGCGGGCTGCACGGGCCGGGCGTGCCCGAAAACTCGATGGCCGCGATGCGTGCGGCGGCGGACGCGGGCTATGGGATCGAACTGGACCTGCAGCCGGCCGCCGACGGCACGCCGCTGGTCTTTCACGACTATGACCTGGCGCGGCTGACGGGCGGCGGGGGCGTCGTCTCGGCGCTGACCGTGGCCGCGGCCGGGGCGCTGCGGCTGGCCGGAACGGACGAGGCCATCCCCACGCTGGCCGAGGTGCTGGACGAGGTCGCGGGCCGCGTGCCGCTGCTGATCGAGATCAAGGACCAGGACGGCGGGCTTGGCCCGAACATGGGCGACCTGCCCGCCCGCGTGGCCGCGCTGGTCGCGGATTACGACGGGCCGGTCGCCGTCATGTCCTTCAACCCCGAGGCGGTGGCGGCGGTCCGCGCCGCCGCGCCGCATGTCGCGGTCGGGCTGACCAGCTGCGCGTTTCCCGCCGACGACTGGCCCGGCGTCCCGCCCGCCCGGCGCGAGGCGCTGGCCCGGCTGCAGGATTTCGACCGCGTGGGCGCGTCCTTCATCTCGCATCACCACGCCGATCTGGCGAACCCGGCCGTGGCGGCGCTGGCCGCGCGCGGCGTGCCGGTGCTGTGCTGGACGATCCGGTCGCCCGAACAGGCCGACGCCGCGGCGGCCGTGGCGCAAAACATCACCTTCGAGGGGTTCGCACCATGAAACTGCTGATCACCGGCGGCACGCGCGGCATCGGGCGCGCCACGGCGCTGGGGGCGGCCGCGATGGGCTGGCCGGTCACGCTGGGCTATCGCGGGAACCGGGCGGCCGCGCAGGACGCGGTGGCCGCCGTCCACGCCGCGGGCGGGCAGGCATGGGCGCACAGCGCCGACGTGGGTGACGCAGCCCAGGTCGCGGCGCTGTTCGACGCGGCCGAGGCCGCGATGGGCGGCCTGGACGGCGTCGTCGTGAACGCGGGCATCGTCGCCGCGACATCGGCGCTGGCCGACATGGACACGGACCGTCTGGAACGCGTGGTCCACACCAACCTCACCGGCGCGCTGTTCTGCGCGCGCGAGGCGGCGCGGCGGCTGGGTCGCGGCGGCGCGATCGTGCTGGTTTCGTCGGCGGCGGCAAGGCTGGGATCGCCCGGCCAGTATGTCGATTACGCCGCGTCCAAGGGCGCCATCGACACGCTGAACATCGGGCTTGCCAAGGAACTTGCGGCGGCGGGCATCCGCGTCAACGCGGTCCGCCCCGGCGTGATCGACACCGACATCCAC
The DNA here is from genome assembly GCF_004522155.1 of Paracoccus luteus. Lineage (GTDB taxonomy): Bacteria > Pseudomonadota > Alphaproteobacteria > Rhodobacterales > Rhodobacteraceae > Paracoccus > Paracoccus luteus. Next base: position 3,292 of record NZ_SDEA01000007.1, read on the forward strand.
GCCGACGGGGGCGAGCCGGACCGCGCCGCCCGCCTCGGCCCCTCGCTGCCGCTGGGACGGGCAGGCTCCGCGGACGAGGTGGCGGCGGCGATCCTGTGGCTGCTGTCGGACGCCGCCAGCTATGTCACCGGGGCGAACCTGGACGTGTCGGGCGGGCGTTAAAGAAAGCTCTGCGGGTCGATGTCCACCGCCAGCCGCAGGTTCGCGGGGGCTTTCGGCGCGCCCGCCAGCCACGCGGCGATGGCCGCCTGAACCGGCGCCTGCCGGGGCGCGCGCACCAGCAGCCGCACGCGATAGCGGCCGCGCACCCGCGCGATGGGGGCGGGCGCGGGGCCGAACAGGTCGGCGCCGATCTCGCGCAGGGGGGCGGCGCGGCGGGCGAGTTCGGCGGCATACCCCTCGACCACCGGCTGGTCGGGGTGGGACAGGATGATGCCCGCCAGCCGCGCGTAGGGCGGCATCCCGGCGGCGCGGCGCGCGTCCGCCTCGGCGTTCCAGAAATCCTCGTCCCGGCCCGACAGGATGGCGCGGATGACCGGGTGGTCGGGCTGGTGGGTCTGCAGCAGCGCAAGGCCGGGCCGGTCGCCCGCCTGCCGCCCCGCCCGGCCCGCGACCTGCCGCATCAGCTGGAACGACCGCTCTGCCGCGCGCAAATCGGCGCCTTGCAGGCCAAGGTCGGCGTCGATCACGCCGACCAGCGTCAGGGCGGGAAAGTTGTGGCCCTTGGCGACGATCTGGGTGCCGATGATGATGTCGGCCCCGCCGCCCGCGATGGTGGCGATGGTTTCCTTCAGCGCGCGGGCCGACTGGAACAGGTCGGACGACAGCACGGTCGCGCGGGCGGCGGGGAACCGCGCCGCGACCTCTTCGGCCAGCCGTTCGACGCCCGGCCCGATGGCGGCCATGCGCCCCTCGACCCCGCAGGCGGGGCAGGCGGTGGGCACCGGCCGCGTCGCGCCGCACTGGTGGCAGACCAGCCGGTTCTGGAACCGGTGTTCCACCATCCGCGCGTCGCAGTCGGTGCAGCCGACCTGATGCCCGCAGGCCCGGCAGGTCGTCACCGGCGCATAGCCGCGCCGGTTCAGGAACAGCAGCGACTGTTCCCCCCGCGCCAGCCGCGCGTCCACCGCGCGCGCCAGCGTGGGCGAGATCCAGCGCCCGCCCGGCATCTCTTCGGCGCGCAGGTCGATGGCCGCCATGTCGGGCAGTTCCGCCTCGCCATAGCGGGCGCGCAGGTCGAGGCGCGCGTATTTGCCCTGCGCGGCGTTGACCCAGCTTTCGACGGACGGCGTGGCCGAGGCCAGCACCACCTGCGCCGCGCTGGTGGACGCGCGCAGCACCGCCATGTCGCGGGCGTTGTAATAGACCGTCTCGTCCTGCTTGTAGGAGCCGTCGTGTTCCTCGTCCACGACGATCAGCCCAAGGTCGCGGAACGGCAGGAACAGCGCCGACCGCGCGCCCACCACCAAGCCCACCTGACCCTGCCCCGCCATGTGCCACAGGCGGCGGCGCTCAGCGCGGGTGATGCCGCTGTGCCATTCGCCGGGGCGCGCGCCGAAGCGCGCCTCGACCCGGTCCAGGAACTCGGCCGACAGCGCGATTTCCGGCAGCAGGACCAGCGCCTGCCGCCCCAGCCGCAGGGTTTCGGCCACGGCCTCCAGATAGACCTCGGTCTTGCCCGAGCCGGTGACGCCGCGCAAAAGCGTCGTGGCATAGCCGCCCGCGCGCAGGCCGGCGCGCAGCGCGTCGGCCGCCGCCGCCTGATCGGGGGCCAGCGGCTTGCCGGGGCGGTCGGGGTCCAGGGCCGGATAGGGCGCGTCGCGCGGGGCCTCGGTCTCGACCAGCGTGCCGGTGGCAACCAGCCCCTTGACGACGGATGCGCCGACGCCAGCCAGCGACGCCAGTTCCCCCGGCGCAAAGCCTGCGCCGCCGTGATCGTCCAGAACCCGCAGCACCGCCGCGCGAGCGGGCGTCATGCGGTCGGGGGGCGGGCCTGCGCGATGGATCACGCGCCGCGCCGCGGGCGGCTGGTCCAGATCGGGCGCGCGCAGCGCCATGCGCAGCATCACCGGCAGCGACGTCAGGGTATAGTCGGCGGCGCGGGTCAGGAACTCGATCATCGCCGCGCCCAGCGGCGCCGCGTCGATCACCTGCGCGACGGGCCGCAGCCGGGCGGCGTCAAAGCCGCCCTCGCCCGGCCCCCAGACCGCGCCCATGACGCGGCGCGGTCCCAGCGGCACCAGCACAAGCTGTCCCGCCGCGACCCCGCCCGGCGGCGAAAGATAGTCCAGAAGGCCCACCGGCTCGGTCGTCAGCACGCCGATGCGGGCGCCGCTTGGGAAATGCGTCGTCATGGCGGCGGGTGTCGCCCGCGGGGCGGGGCTGCGTCAACCGGGGCCGAGCGGCCGGGTCACGGCATGAACAGCCGGTTGAACACCCAGAAACACGCAGCAACCCCCACGACGGCCAGCGCCATCTGGCCGGTGGAAAACGCCCACATCGTCGGCGCGAACACCAACGCGGTCAGGAACAGTCGCAGGATCAGGGGCCGGTTGCTCATGCGCCCGTCATCGCGCGGCGGTGGGCGGGCGTCAATGCGACAGCTTGGCGGGTCGAGGGGGCAGTCATCTCGCGCCCGGACGACCTGGACGCGACCCGACAGGGCCGTCCGGCCCTCCTCACCTACAGTTCCACCTAGGGAATACCGCAATGACCTTGCCGTGGCGCTGAAACATCGCAGTCACAGCCCGCCCCGACGCGCATCGGGCTGAGGATGCGCTCGTCGGCCGGGCCTCGCGGCGGGGCTGGTGACGCGATCCCGAAAGGATAGCCCCGCGCCGCCACAACGCCGACGCACCGGGCACCACCGGCCGAGCCCGCGCACCCGCACCGACGCGCCCGCCTCAGCCCTCGACCGGGACCATCGTGCCCAGCATGGTGGCGACGTGCTTGCGGGCGGTGCCGGTTTCCGCCCAGACCTCGGCCCCCACGACGACGATGCGGCGGCCGGGGCGGATCACGCGGCCCTCGGCCACCAGCCGGTCGCCCACGGCGGGCGACAGCAGGTTGATCTTCATCTCGACGGTGACGACCTCGGCGCCCGTGGGCAGGACCGACAGCGCCGAATAGCCGGCGGCGCTGTCGCCGATGGCGAACGCCAGCCCGGCATGCGCCGACCCCTGCTGTTGCAGCAGATGCGCCGCGACGGGCGCGGCGATCACGACGCGCCCGGCCGCCGCCTCGACCATCGAGGCGCCCAGCGTTTCCATCATCGTCTGCCGGGCAAAGCTGTCGCGCAGCCGCCGTTCCAGGTCATCCATCGAACAATCCCGCCTGTGCCGTTTTCGGCTGGTCCAGCCCCAGGTGCCGCCAGCCCAGTTGCCCCAGCATCCGGCCACGCGGGGTGCGCTGGATCAAGCCCTGCTGCAGCAGATAGGGCTCGATCACCTCCTCGATGGCGTCCCGGCTTTCCGACAGGGCGGCGGACAGGGTTTCCACGCCGACCGGGCCGCCGCCGTAATGTTCCGCCATCAGGGTCAGATAACGCCGGTCGGCGCCGTCCAGCCCCAGATCGTCCACCCCCAGCCGGGTCAGGGCGATGTCGGCGATGGCGCGGTCCAGCCGGCCGTTGCCCTCGACCAGCGCGAAATCGACCACCCGGCGCAGCAGCCGCCCGGCGATGCGGGGGGTGCCGCGCGACCGGCGCGCGATTTCGCGCGTGCCGTCGGGGTCCGCGCTGATCCCCATCAGCCGCGCGCCGCGGGCGACGATCTGGTCCAGCTCCTCGACCGTATAGAACTGCAGCCGCGTCGGGATGCCGAAGCGGTCGCGCAGCGGCGTCGTCAGCAGCCCCAGCCGGGTCGTGGCCCCGACCAGGGTGAAGGGCTGCAGCTCGATCCTGACCGTCCGCGCCGCCGGCCCCTCGCCGATCACCAGATCCAGTTCGAAATCCTCCATCGCGGGATACAGGATTTCCTCGACCGCGGGGTTCATGCGGTGGATCTCGTCGATGAACAGCACGTCGCGGGCGTCCAGGTTGGTCAGGATCGCCGCCAGGTCGCCCGCGCGGGCCAGCACCGGGCCGCTGGTCATCTTGAAGTTCACGCCCAGTTCGCGCGCCATGATCTGCGCCAGCGTGGTCTTGCCCAGCCCCGGCGGGCCGTGAAACAGCGTGTGGTCCATCGCCTGCCCGCGCATCCGGGCGCTGTCGATGAAGACGCGCAGGTTGGCGCGCGCCTCGGCCTGTCCGACGAACTCCTCCAGCCGCTGGGGGCGCAGGGCGCGGTCCTCGGCGTCGCCCTCCAAGGCCGCGCCGCGCAGCGTCGGGTCGGGCGTCATCCGCGCCGCACCGGCGGGACGGAACTGTGCGCGGCGGGCGCCAGCGCCGCCAGCCGGTCGATGCGGTCCTGCGTCGGCGGGTGGGTGGAGAACATCCTGTCCATCCGCAGCGCGTGCAGCGGGTTGATGATGAACATCGCGGCGCTGGCCGGGTTGCGTTCGGCGGGCACGTTGACGGTGCGCCCGGCGGCGTTGGCGATCTTGGCCAGCGCGCCCGCCAGCGCCATCGGCTGGCCGCTGATCGCCGCGCCCTCTCGGTCGGCCTCGAACTCGCGCGTGCGCGAAATCGCCATCTGCACCAGCGACGCGGCGAGCGGGGCGAGGATCATCGCCAGAATGCCGCCCAGCATGCCGCCCCGGTCGCGGTTGCCGCCGGTGAACAGGAACATGTTGCCCAGCATGGCGATTGCGCCCGTCATCGTCGCCGTCACGGTCATGGTCAGCGTGTCGCGGTTCTTGATGTGGGCGAGTTCGTGGGCAATGACGCCCGCCAGCTCGTCCCGGGTCAGGATGCCCAGCAGGCCCTGCGTGACCGCAACGGCCGAGTTCTGCGGGTTGCGCCCGGTGGCGAAGGCGTTGGGCTGGTCCGTCGGCAGCAGATAGACGCGCGGCATCGGCAGGCCGGCGTTCTGCGCCAGCGCGGCGACCAGCGCGACCAGATCGCCGCCCGACTGCGGGGTCAGTTCCACCGCGCCCTGCTGGCGCAGCACCGCCTTGTCGCTGTTCCACCAGGCCCACAGGTTGCCCGCCCCGGCAAACAGCAGCGCGAGGATCGCGCCGCCCTGCCCGCCCAGCAGCCAGCCCAGCCCCATCAGCAGCGCCGTCATGGCCGCCATCAGGATGAATGTGCGTGCGTTTCCCGCCATGTGAACCCCCTTAGCCTTTGGGCGCAAGCAGCCGCAGCGCCGCGCGGATCAAACCGGCGGTCGCGGCGGCGGGTTCCGCGCTGGCGGCCTGCGCCACGGCGGCCGCAGCCTCGGACGGACCATAGCCGAGGTTGGTCAGCGCCGACATCGCCTCGGCCGACGAAGCCGCGGCGGCACGCGGCGGCGGCGGCGGCGCGGGCGTCGCGGCGGGTTCCGGCACGGCATCGCCCGGGGCGGATGCGCCGCCGGTTCCCGCGTCCACGGTCAATGCGCCGCCCATCGCGATGATGCCCGGCGCCTTGTCCTTCAGTTCCAGCACCACGCGCTGCGCCAGCTTCGGCCCGACGCCCGGCGCGCGGCGGACCGCCGACCAGTCGCCCAAGGCGATGGCGCGGCCGACGCCGTCCGGTCCCAGCGCGCCCAGGATCGCCAGCGAGGCCTTGGCCCCGATGCCCTGCACGGATGTCAGCAGCCGGTGCCATTCCTTTTCCAGCAGCGTCGGAAAGCCGAACAGCTGCAACAGATCCTCGCGCACCAAAAGGTCGGTATACAGCGCCGCGGCCTGCCCGACGGGCGGCAGGCTGGCCGCCGTGCGTTCGCTGACATGGACAAGATAGCCGACGCCGCGCACGTCGATCAGCACGTGATCGGCCGCGCGGTGCAGGATGATGCCCGCGACGCGGCCGATCATGCCACCACCTTGATGCGCAGCGCCCGCGACTGCAGGTGGCGGGCGTGGCAGATGGCGATGGCCAGCGCGTCGGCGGCATCCGGCCCGGCCAGGTCCACCCCCGGCAGCTGCAGGCGGACCATGTGCTCGACCTGCTGCTTTTGCGCGTGGCCGACGCCGACGATGGCCTTTTTCACCGCGTTCGGCGCGTATTCCCCGACCGCCAGCCCGGCCTGCGCGGGCGCAAGCAGGGCGATGCCGCGCGCCTGCCCCAGTTTCAGCGTGCCAGCGGCGTCCTTGTTGACAAACGTCTGTTCCACCGCCGCCGCGTCCGGCGCGTGGGCCGCGATCACCGCCACCAGCCCGCGATACAGGTCCGCCAGCCGGGCCGGCAGGCCGGCGCTGTCGGACCGGATGATGCCGTTGGCGACATGGCGCAGGCGGGCGCCATCGACCGCGATGACGCCCCAGCCCATGTTCACCAAGCCGGGGTCGATCCCCAGAACGCGCATGTTGACTGCCCCATGTTTTTCCGTGGGTTAGCACGAAGGGCGAACATCGCCTAGCGGCTTTTCGCGGCGGGTTGCTTGACAACACCCGCCCCGACTTGGGACACCCACGGGTGAGTTGCGAGGAACGATGTCCCCTGTCCTGATCGCCCTGCTGCCGTTTCTGGGTGCGCTGCTGCCCGGCCTGATGGTCCGCGCCGGGCGCGGCGCCGCCGCGTCCGCCTGCGCCATCGCCACCGGGCTGGCGCTGCTGGGGCTGTGCCTGCACATCCCGGCGGTGATGGCGGGCGAGGTCGTCGCCACCCGCCTGCCCTGGATGCCGCAGATCGGGCTGAACGCGGATTTCCGCATCGACGGGCTGGGGCTGCTGTTCGGCATCCTGATCCTGGGAATCGGGCTTCTGATCATCCTTTACGCGCGCCACTATCTGTCGCGCGAAGACGCGGCGGGGCCGTTCTTTACCTATCTGATGCTGTTCCAGGGCGCGATGACGGGCATCGTGCTGTCCGACAACATCCTGATGATGCTGGTGTTCTGGGAACTGACCTCGCTGTCGTCGTTCCTGCTGATCGGCTTCTGGAAACACCTGCCCGAGGGGCGGCAGGGCGCGCGCATGGCGCTGACCGTGACCGGCCTGGGCGGCCTTGCGATGATCGCGGGGATGCTGATGCTGGGGCAGATCGCCGGGTCTTACCGCATCGGCGACATCCTGGCCGCGCGCGACGCGATCCAGGCCTCGCCGCTTTACCTGCCGGCGCTGGTGCTGATCCTGATCGGGGCGTTCACCAAATCGGCGCAGTTCCCGTTCCATTTCTGGCTGCCCCGCGCGATGGCCGCGCCGACGCCGGTCAGCGCCTATCTGCACAGCGCCACGATGGTCAAGGCGGGCATCTTCCTGATGGCGCGGCTGTGGCCGGTGCTGGCGGGCACGCCAGAATGGTTCGCCATCGTCGCCACCGCCGGGCTGGTCACGATGATCGTGGGCGCGGTGATCGCGCTGTTCCAGGACGACCTCAAGGGGCTGCTGGCCTATTCCACCGTCAGCCATCTGGGGCTGGTGACGATGCTGCTGGGCTTTGGCACGCAGTCCGCGGCGGTCGCGGCGATGTTCCACATCGTGGCGCACGCGACCTTCAAGGCGGCCTTGTTCATGGCGGCGGGGATCGTCGATCACGCCGCGCACACGCGGTCCATCGCCCGGCTGGGGGGGCTGCGCGCGCTGATGCCGCTGACCTTCGCCATCGTGGCCGTGGCCGCGCTGTCGATGGCGGGGATCCCGCCGCTGAACGGTTTCATCTCCAAGGAGCTGATGCTGGAGCAGGCGACGCTGACGGGCGCGGTCTTTGCCGGGCTGGCCACGCTGGGCGCGCTGGTGTCGGTCGCCTATTCGCTGCGGCTGGTCGTCCATGTCTTCATGGGGCCGGAACGCGACGACTATCCCGCCGCCCCGCATGATCCGGGCATGGGCCTGTGGCTTGGCCCGGCGATCCTTGCGGCGCTGGTCGTGGTGATCGGGCTGGCCCCCGACACGACCGCGGGCTGGCTGGTCGGCGCGGCGACAAGCGCCGTCACGGGACAGGCGCAGCATGTGCATTTCGCGCTGTGGCACGGGGTCACGCCCGCGCTGATGCTGTCGGTCGCGGCAATCGCCGGGGGCGCGCTGCTGCTGGCGGCGTGGGTTCCGGCGGACGGCCTGCGCCGCGCCTTGCCGCGCGCCGACGCCAAGGCGCTGTTCGACGCCATGACGCTGACGGCGGAACGCTGGGCGCGCCGGTTCGGCGACGGGCTGACCAACGGGTCGATGTCGCGGGCGCTGGCGGCCTTCATGCTGACGGCGGTGATCTGCGGCGTCGCCGCCTGGGAAACCGGCCGCGCCGGTCCGCCGGTGCGCCCGATGCTGCCCGTCCAGCCCGTCGCGGCGGTGGGCTGGGTCATGGCGATGGTCGCCATCGGCTGCACGGTCGCCTTCCACCGCCGCCGCATCCTGGCGCTGGTGCTGGTCAGCATCGTGGGGCTGATCGTGTCCTGCGGCTTTATCTATCTGTCCGCCCCCGACCTTGCGCTGACCCAGATCAGCGTCGAGGTCGTGACCGTCATGCTGCTGCTGCTGGCGCTGAACTTTCTGCCCAAGCGCACGGTGCTGGACACCGGCAACCTGAAACGCGGCACCGACGCCTTTATCGCCGCGATTGCCGGGCTGGGGTTCGGGGGGCTGGCCTATGCGATCATGCGGCGGGATTTCGCGTTTCCCAGCATTTCCGGCTATATGCTTGAAAACAGCTATAAACTGGGCGGGGGCGACAACGTCGTCAACGTCATCCTGGTCGATTTCCGCGGCTATGACACCTATGGCGAGATCACCGTGCTGGGCATCGGCGCGCTGGCGATCTTTGCCCTGACCGAGACGCTGCTGTCCGGGCGGTCCGCCCAGCGGCTGCGCCACTGGGTCCACGACATGCGCCGCGCGGGCGACCGGCACCCGCTGATGCTGGTGGTGGCGACGCGGGTGATCCTGCCCATCTCGCTGGTGGTGGGGCTGTATATCTTCCTGCGCGGGCACAACGCGCCGGGCGGCGGGTTCGTGGCCGGGCTGGTCGTGTCCATCGCGCTGGTGATGCAATACATGGCGTCGGGCTTTGCCTGGGCGCAGGCGCGCCAGAACATCCCCTATCACGCGCTGATCGGGCTGGGGGTGCTGGCGGCGGGGGTGACGGGCGCGGGCGCGTGGTTCGCGGGCAAGCCGTTCCTGACCTCGGCCTATGGATACTTCAGCCTCTACGGGATCGAGCCGTTCGAGCTGGCGACCGCGATGGGCTTTGATACCGGGGTGTTCCTGTGCGTCGTGGGCGCGGTCATGCTGGCGCTGAACTCGCTGTCGCGGATCGCGCGGGCGGCGGGGCAGCGGGTGAACGTCCGGCCGATGGACATCGACCTGACCGGGGGGCGGCGCTGACATGGAACTGCTGATCGCCATCGCCATCGGCTCTCTGACGGCCGCCGGGGTCTATCTGGTGCTGCGCAAGCGCAGCTTTGCGGTCGTGCTGGGCATGACCATGCTGAGCTATGCGATCAACCTGTTTCTGGTCGTGACCGGGCGGCTGGTCATCGACCGGCCCCCGATCCTGCAGGGGGGGGCCGCGTCCTATACCGACCCGCTGCCGCAGGCGCTGGTGCTGACGGCCATCGTGATCTCGTTCGGGATGACCGCGCTGGTCGTGATGATGGCGCTTGGCGCGTTCCTCGAGGGCGGCGACGACCGCATCGACATGCCGCGCCGCGACCTGACCGGCGCCGACCGCAAACCGCCCGGCGGCACGGCCCGGCCCGGACACCGGCCGGAGGGCGGCGCATGAACCACTGGCTGATCGCACCCGTGGTGGTGCCCGCCTTTGTCGCGCCGCTGATCGTGCTGGCGATGCGCCACGATCTGGTGCTGCAGCGGGTCGTATCCGTCGCCGCCACCGTCGCGCAGCTGGCGATCGCGCTGGCCCTGATGGCGCTGGCCGCGGGCGGAGAGATCCACGTCTATCGCCTGGGCAACTGGGCCGCGCCCTTCGGCATCGTGCTGATGCTGGACCGGCTGGCGGCGCTGATGCTGGTGCTGACCGCCGTGCTGGCGCTGGTCGTCCAGCTTTACGCCGTGGGGTCGGGCTGGGACCGCAAGGGCTGGCATTTCCACGCGCTGTGGCAGTTCCAGCTGATGGGGATCAACGGCGCGTTCCTGACCGGCGACGCCTTCAACCTGTTCGTCTTCTTCGAGGTGCTGCTGATCGCCAGCTATGGCCTGATGATCCACGGCGGCGGCGAGATGCGGCTGCGCGCGGGCGTGCAGTATGTCATCTATAACCTTGCCGGATCGACGCTGTTCCTGGCCGCGCTGGGGACGATCTATGCCGCCACCGGCACGCTGAACATGGCCGATCTGGCCGTCAAGGTCGCGCAGCTGCCGGCCGACGACACCGCCCTGCTGCGGGTGGGGGCGGTGCTGCTGATGCTGGTGTTCGCGGTCAAGGCGGCGCTGGTGCCGCTGCATTTCTGGCTGCCCGCGACCTATGCGCGCGCGCCGGGGCCGGTGGCGGCGCTGTTCGCCATCATGACCAAGGTCGGCGTCTATGCGATCATCCGGTTCTTCACGCTGGTCTTCCCGTCCGACAGCGCGGTCGAGCGGCTGGCCGCCGACATCCTGCTGCCGGCCGCGCTGGCGACGCTGGTGATCGGGCAGATCGGAGTGCTGGGCAGCCGGCACCTGGGCCGGGTCGCGGCCTTCGCGGCGCTGGCGTCGGTCGGCACGCTGATGATCGGCGTGGCGCAGTTCCGCCAGCCGGGGCTGATCGCCGCCATCTGGTACCTGATCCATTCGACGCTGGCGGCGGGCGCGCTGTTCCTGATCGTGGACCTGATCGGCGCGCGCCGCGCGGGCGGCAGCCTGTGGCTGCGCCCCCTGCCCCCCATCGCGCAGGGCGGCATCGTCGCCGCGCTGTTCTTTGCGGCCGCCATCGGCGTCGCGGGCCTGCCGCCGCTGTCGGGTTTCCTCGGCAAGCTGGCGATCATGCAGGCGACGCGGCAGGCCGACTGGGTGCTGCTGATCTGGGCGGTGATCCTCGTCACCTCGCTGCTGGCGATCTATGGGCTGTCGCGGGCCGGATCGACGGTCTTCTGGAAGGCGCACGAGCTTGGACCCGCCCCCGTCCCGCAGGCCGCGTCGCGTGACAGCCGCCGCCCCCTGCCCGCCAAAGTCGAACCCGACGAGGACGTGCAGGATCTGGCCGACAGCGCATCCCCGGCGCTGGCGCTGACCGCCGCGGGCGCGCTGGTCGCGGGCATGGTCGCGCTGACCGTGTTCGGCGGGCCGGTGATGGATTATTCCCGCGCGACCGCCCGGCAGCTTGTGGACCCCGCGCCCTATGTCGATGCCGTGCTGATGCGGCAGGAGGGGGCGCGATGACCCGTCCCGCCCCGCCCGGTCCCGCCCCCACCCGCCCGGCCGCGACCCCCGCGGCCCCGCATCGCCACGGCGCGCACCATCCCGCCCCGCATCGCGCCGCGTCGCTGATGCGCCGCATCCTGCCGCATCCGGGCGTGTCGCTGATCGTGGCGCTGGTCTGGATGATGCTGGTCAACCGCTTTGCCTGGGGGTCGCTGGTCTTTGCCGTCGTGCTGGGGGTCGTGGTCCCGGTGATGACCGCGCCCTATTGGCCCGACCGCGCCGGTTTCCGCAGCCCCGGCCGCATTGCCGGTTACATCGGCATCGTGCTGATCGACATCGCCAAAGCCAACATCGCCGTCGCCCGCATTGTGCTGTTCATGCCGAAACGCGACCTGCGCCCCTGCTGGCTGACCGTCCCGCTGGACCTGACCTCGCCCGAGGCGATCACCGTCCTGGCCGGGACCATCACCCTGACCCCTGGCACCGTCAGCTGCGATCTGTCCGAGGACGGGCGCGCACTGCTGGTCCACTGCCTGCACGCCCCCGACCCCGACGCCGTGCTGGACGAGATCAAGACCCGCTATGAATCCCGGCTGAAGGAGATCTTCCGATGACCGCGACGATCCTGACGTCGGCGCTGTGGTTCGCATTCGGCTGTTTCGGGCTGGCGCAGCTGTTCTGCCTGTTCCGCGTCGTCTATGCGCCCGGCCTCAGCGACCGGGTGCTGGCGCTGGACACCATGACGATCAACATGATCGCGCTGCTGACCCTGTTCGGCATCCTGCACGGCACGCCCATGTATTTCGAGGCGACGCTGCTGTTCGCGATGGTCGGCTTTGTGTCCACCGTCGCCTTCGCCAAGTTCGTCCTGCGCGGGGACATCATCGAATGACCGCGCTGGCCGAGATCGTGGTGGCGCTGCTGTTGGTCGTGGGCGGCGTCTTCGGCGCGGTCGGGTCGTGGGGGCTGGTGCGGCTGCCCGATCCGATGACGCGGCTGCACGCGCCGACCAAGGCCGCGACGCTGGGGGTGGGGTCGGTGCTGATCGCCTCGATGGTGTTTTCGTGGTTCGTGCTGGGCCGCCCGACCTGGCACGAGCTGCTGATCGCGCTGTTCATCTTCCTGACCGCGCCGATCACCGGGCTGTTCATCGCCAAGGCGCACATGCACCTGTCCTGGGACCGGCGCGAACTGCCCCGCGCCGAGCCCGACACCGACTGGGCCACCTTTGGCGACAGCGCCGAGGAAAGCCCGATGGTGCGCGCGCCCGAGCCGCCGCCGCGCTGCGAATGACCGATCACGCCCGCGGATGGGCGGCGCGGTGGGCGGCCAGCAGATGGGCGTCGTCCACCCCGGTATAGATTTGCGTCGTGGACAACCGCGCATGGCCCAGCAGTTGCTGGATCGTCCGCAGATCGCCGCCGGCGGCCAGCAGATGCGTCGCAAAGCTGTGGCGCAGCGCGTGCGGCGTCGCGGTTTCCGGCAGTCCCAGCGCCGCGCGCAGCCGGACCATCGCCGCATCCACCGCCTGCGGGTAAAGCCGCCCGCCACGGATGGCCCGGAACAGCGGCTGGCCGGCCGCCCGCGGCCAAGGGCACAGCCGCAGGTAATCGGCGACGGCCGCCCGCGCCACCGGCAGCACCGGCACCATGCGCTCGCGCCCGCCTTTGCCGCGCACGACCAGCGATTCGCCCGGCGGCCAGTCGCCGCCGTCCAGCGCCAGCGCCTCGCCGATGCGCAGGCCCAGCCCATAAAGCAGCGTCAGCACCGCCGCGTCGCGCGCCGCGACCCAGGGGGTGTCGTGGCCCTGCCCCGCCAGGTCCAGAACCGCGCGGGCCTGTTCGGCGGCCAGCGGGCGCGGCAGGCTGCGGCGGTATTTCGGCCCGCGGGCCGACAGGGCGCGGCTGGCGTCGAACCCCTCGCGGTCGGACAGCCAGCGCAGGAAGCTGCGCACCGCCGACAGCCGCCGCGCCAGCGACCGCGCCGACAGGCCGCGTTCGCGTTCGGCGGCGGCAAAGGCGCGCATGTCGGTCTGAACGACTTCGCCCAGCCGCGAGGGCAGCGCGGGTTCGCCGTGATAGCCGCCCAGAAACGCGAGGAACGCCAGCACGTCGGCCCGATAGGCGGCGATCGTGTGATCCGACCGGCCGCGGGCGGCCCGTTCGCCGTCCAGCCACCGGGCCAGCGCATCCGCCATCGCGGGGGCCAGCGCCAGCGGCGGCGGCGTCATGCGGTCAGCCAGCCCAGCAGCACCAGCCGGAACGCCTGCCCAAAGAACCGCAGCAGGTCGGTGCCCTGCGCCGGGGTGAAGCGGCCCGGTTCCAGCGACCCGATCAGCAGCAGCGCGGGGCGGCGGCCGGGGCCGAGGTCCAGCGGCAGCAGCGCCTCGGACGCGACCTCGGTGCGGTGCAGGGCGCGGGTGTCCGCCACGGCCCGGCGCAGCACGATGTCGTCGCCCCGCGGCGCCCGGCGGCCGGCCGCCACCATGCGCGCGACCGCGCCCGGCGGCACCATCACCAGCGTCTCGCCGGTTTCGGGCTGCGGGCTGCCGTCGTCGGCCGTTTCCATCACCAGCCGCAGCGTCTCGACCCGCAGGATGGGCGCGACGTGGCTGTCCAGATTGTCAAGAAAGCCCTTGAAATCCAGCGGTTCCAGCAGCGACAGCACGGCGCGGTGGACGGTGTTCATCCCCGACTGGTTTTCATACGCGGCCGAGATCACGCTTTCATGCGCGGCCTCAAGCCGGTCCAGCCGGTGTTCCAGCGCCTCCATCGCGCGGCCGCGGATGTCGATGACATTCGCGCCCAGCTCGGCCTCGCGCGCGGCGACCAGCGCCCGCATCAGGTCGCGGTCGGCCAGGATCAGCGCGGGGTCGGCGATCAGCTGGGCGCGGGTGGTGTCGTCCAGCGCGGGGGAGGCGGCGGCGTCGGTCATGCGCCGATCTTCTGGCCCGTCCTGGCCCAGTCGGCGGTGAACTGTTCCAGCCCCTTGTCGGTCAGTACATGGGCGGCCATCGCCTTGATGACGGCGGGGGGGGCGGTGATGACGTCGGCGCCGACGCGGGCGCAGGCGATGACGTGGTTGACCGACCGGATCGACGCGGCCAGCAGGTTCGTCTCGAACCCATAGTTGTCATAGATCTGGCGGATGTCGGCGATCAGCTCCATCCCGTCCAGCCCGATGTCGTCCAGCCGCCCGATGAACGGGCTGATGAAGGTCGCGCCAGCCTTGGCCGCCAGGATCGCCTGCGCGGCGGTAAAGCACAGCGTCACGTTGACCATGTGGCCGTCGTCGGTCAGCGCCTTGCACGCCTTCAGCCCGTCCCAGGTCAGCGGCACCTTGACGGTGACGTTGGGCGCGATGGCGGCCAGCTTCTTGCCCTCGGCGATCATCTCGGCGGCCTTTTCGGCCACGACCTCGGCGCTGACCGGGCCGGGGACCAGATCGCAGATTTCCTTGGTGACCTCGATGATGTCGCGGCCCGATTTCAGGATCAGCGAGGGGTTGGTGGTGACGCCGTCCACCATCCCCAGCTCGTGCAGCTCGCGGATGGCGGCGATGTCGGCGGTATCGACGAAAAATCTCATGGCCGGTGGCCTCCTGCAATGGTTGCTGCGGGTTTAGCCCAGATCGCCCTGCGCGAAAAGCCCGACCCACCGGGTTGCCCGCAATCCCGCCACGCCCTATTGCCGGCGCGGCACGGACAGGGGACTGACATGGAAAAGGCTTTCGAGCGGCTGCTTTTCGCATCGCGGTGGCTGATGGCACCGATGTATCTGGGGCTGGTGGCGGTGCTGGGGATGATGCTGGTCGTGTTCGTGCGCCAGTCGCTGTATTACCTGTCGCAGGCCCTGACCATGACGGCGGAAACCGCGATCCTCGCGGCGCTGTCGCTGATCGACCTGACGCTGGCGGCGAACCTGCTGCTGATCGTGATCTTTTCCGGCTACGAGAACTTCGTGTCCAAGCTGAACATCGGCGACGACACCGAGCGTCCGGCCTGGATGGGCACGGTCGATTTCTCGGGGCTGAAGATGAAGCTGATCGCGTCGATCGTGGCGATTTCCGCGATCGACCTGCTCAAGCGGTTCATGGAACTGGGGCGGCCCGGCATCGTGCCGCTGGGCGACCGAGAGCTGGGGTGGCTGGTCATGATCCACGTCGTCTTTGTCGTGTCGGGGCTGCTGATGGCCGCGATGGACTGGCTGATCGCGCGCAGCGGCAAGAAATACAGCGGATCATAAGGACCGGGGCCGGAGAACGACGGGCGGGGCCGTTCGCGCCCCCCCGGTTACGGCGTCAGCCCCCGCGGGTCGGGCAGGCCCCGCGCGCGCGCCGTCGCGGTCAGCGTGTTCGCCAGCAGGCACGCGATGGTCATCGGCCCGACCCCGCCCGGCACCGGCGTGATCGCGCCCGCGACCGCGCGCGCGGCGTCGAAATCGACATCGCCCACCAGTCCCGCATCGGTGCGGTTGATGCCCACGTCGATGACCGTCGCGCCCGGCTTGATCCAGTCGCCCTGCACGAAACGCGCCCGCCCCACCGCCGCGACCACGATGTCGGCGCGGCGGCACAGGCCTGGCAGGTCGCGGGTGCGCGAATGGGCGACCGTCACCGTGGCGCTGTCGGCCAACAGCAGCTGGGCCATCGGCTTGCCGACGATGTTCGACCGCCCGATCACCAGCGCGTTCAGGCCCGCAAGCGAACCCAGCCGGTCGCGCAGCAGCATCAGGCAGCCCAGCGGCGTGCAGGGCACCATCGCCTTTTGCCCCGTCGCCAGCCGCCCGGCGTTCAGCACGGTGAACCCGTCCACGTCCTTTTCCGGGGCGATGGCGTTGATGACCGCCGCCTCGTCCATGTGGGCGGGCAGCGGCAGCTGCACCAGAATGCCGTTCACCGCCGGATCGGCGTTCAGCCGCTCTACCAGCGCCAGCAGGTCGGCCTGCGGCGCGTCGGCGGGCAGGCGGTGCTGGAAACTTTCCATCCCGACCTCGACCGTGGCCTTGCCTTTGGACCGGACATAGACCGACGAGGCCGCGTCCTCGCCCACCAGCACCACGGCCAGGCCCGGCGTGATGGCGTGATCGGCGCGAAGGCGGGCGACCTGTTCGGCGATGCGCGCCCGCAGGGTTGCGGCAAAGGCCTTGCCGTCGATCAACTCAGCAGTCATCGGTTTCCCCCAGGGCGCGGGCTTCCTGCGCGATGAAATGGTCCATCATGCGGCGCCACAGCGCCTCGGCAAGGTCGGGGTCCAGCCCGGCGTCTGCGGCGTTGGCGCGGGCGTTGGCGGCCACCTCCTCGACCCGCCAGTCGATGCGGGCGGGCAACCCGGCCTGCGCCTTGATCCGGGCGGCGCGGTCGATCAGCCGCGACCGGTCGGCCAGCATCGCGGCAAGCCGCCGGTCCAGCGCGTCGATGGCGGCGCGCAGCGCGGTCATGTCGGTCAGGGCGGCGATGTCGTCGTCGGTCATGCGGGCAATCATGCCCGCGTCATGCCCGCCCCGGCCGGGCGGTGCAAGCGGCTTGCGACGTGGCCGCAGGACTGGCGGCCGGGGACCACCGCCCGAGGTCGGCGCAGGGGACCGGGGACAGCACGATGCAAAATCGCCGCGCGCATGCAGCGACGCGGCGGAACCCCTCACCCGGCGACCCGCCGTTGCCGCCTGCCCCCGCGCATGGAAAAGCCCCGGTCCAAGGACCGGGGCCGTTCCAGCGCCCTGCGCCGATCAGGCCTGCGGCAGCGGATCGCCCGCCGGGCGGACCGGGCGCGGAACCGCCGGAATCGACGGAATGGCCGATCCGGGCAGGTCGTCGTCGCCGCCGATCTTGTCGCCGCGGATGACCTTGCCGATTTCCTCGCCGGTCAGCGTCTCGTATTCCAGCAGGCCCTTGGCCAGTCGCTCGAACTCCTCGGACTTGTCCAGCAGGATGCGGCGGGCTTCCTGATAGCCGGTCTCGATCAGCTCGCGCACCTCCTGTTCGATCAGCTCCTTGGTGGCGGCGCTGACCGAAAAGCCGGCGGTGTTGCCCTGATAGCCCTCGTGCGCCTCGGCGTAATCGACCGCGCCGACCTTGTCGGACATGCCCCAGCGCATCACCATCGCGCGGGCCAGCGCGCTGGCCTGCTGGATGTCGCCGGCCGGGCCGTTCGACACGCCATCCTCGCCATATTTGATGATCTCGGCGGCCTTGCCGGCCATCGTCATGGCGATCTTCTGCTTGGCCTCGTCCTTGTGAAAGTTCAGCCGGTCCGCCTCGGGCAGGCTGACGACCATGCCAAGCGCGCCGCCGCGCGGGATGATCGTGGCCTTGTAGACCGGATCGCATTTCGGCAGCGACAGCCCGACGATGGCGTGGCCGGCCTCGTGATAGGCGGTCTTTTCCTTCTGCTCGGGCGTCAGGACCATGCTGCGGCGTTCGACGCCCAGCATCACCTTGTCCTTGGCGTTCTCGAAATCCTCCATCGTGACGAAGCGGCGGCCGATGCGCGCGGCCATCAGCGCGGCCTCGTTCACAAGGTTCATCAGGTCGGCACCCGAAAAGCCGGGGGTGCCCCGCGCGATGATCCGCAGGTCCACATCCGGCCCTTGCGGCACCTTGCGGGCATGGACGTTCAGGATCTTCTCGCGGCCCTTGATGTCGGGGTTCGGCACGTGGATCTGGCGGTCGAAGCGGCCGGGGCGCAGCAGCGCCGGGTCCAGCACGTCCTTGCGGTTCGTGGCGGCGATGATGATGATCCCTTCGTTCGCCTCGAAGCCGTCCATTTCCACCAGAAGCTGGTTCAGCGTCTGCTCGCGCTCGTCGTTGCCGCCGCCGATGCCGACGCCGCGCGCGCGGCCGACCGCGTCGATCTCGTCGATGAAGACGATGCAGGGGGCGGATTTCTTGGCCTGCTCGAACATGTCGCGCACGCGGGACGCGCCGACGCCCACGAACATTTCCACGAAGTCCGAACCCGAGATGGTGAAGAACGGCACCCCCGCCTCGCCCGCGATGGCGCGCGCAAGCAGGGTCTTGCCGGTGCCGGGCGGGCCGACCAGCAGCGCGCCTTTCGGGATCTTGCCGCCGAGGCGCGAGAACTTCTGCGGGTTGCGCAGGAACTCGACGATCTCCTCAAGTTCCTCCTTGGCCTCGTCGATGCCCGCCACGTCGTCAAAGGTCACGCGGCCGTGCTTTTCGGTCAGCAGCTTGGCCTTGGACTTGCCGAAGCCCATGGCGCCGCCTTTGCCGCCCCCCTGCATCCGGTTCATCATGAAGATCCAGACGCCGATCAGCAGGATGAACGGCAGCCACACGCCCAGCAGGGACATGAAGCCCGAGCTTTGCTGACGCTCGACCCGCACCTCGACGTTCTTGTCCAGCAGGCGGCCGGCCAGCTCGTCCCCGGCGGGGCGCACGGTGGCGTATTGCTTGCCGTCGGTGGCGGTGATCATGACGTTTTCGCCGTCGATGGTGACGCCGGACACCTGGCCGTCGTTCACCCGCTGGATAAAGTCGGAATAGCTGATCTGGCGGCTGTTCATCTGCGACTGGCCGCCGCCGAAGGCGTTGAACAACGCCAGGATCATCAGGAACAGAACCACCCAAAAGGCGATGTTGCGCGCGTTGCCCAAGGGCCGGTCCTCCGCGGGGGAAAGTTGTCGGGGATAAAATAGGTCGTCAGCGGCCCGGTATCAATGCGCCGACAGGATCGCGGCGAAATCCGTGGCGTCGCGCAGCGGACGCGCGCCGATGGGCCCCGCGTCCAGCAGCGGCAGGACCGTTCCGGCGGCGGTCTGGACCGCGGGTACCGACAGCAGCGCCGCGCGCGGCAAGCCGGTTGCGCGCCAGTCGCGCCCGGCCAGGTCGGATTCGGCCGTGGCGCGGACCAGCGCGCCTGCGGGCAGGTCGGTCAGCTGCCAGCGGTTGTCCCAGACCGCCGCGCCCGCCTGTGGCGTGGCGGTCGCGCGGGCAGCGGCGGCGGGTTCGCGGATGAACTCGACCCCCTCGCCCCGCGCCCGGACGATCACCCCGTCCAGCGTCGCCTGCGCGCCCGCGGCCAGCGCCGCGATCAGCCGCGCGACGGGTTCGCGCCGGGGGCCATAGTCCGCGCCGGTGATCCAGCGCAGCGCGCCCACGGTCAGGCGGCGGCGGATCTCGGCCGGGGCGCGCTGCCATTCCGCGCGCGGCAGGGTCAGCATCCCGCGATCCGCCACCGCCCCCTGCCCGGCGGCTTGCGCGGCGTGGCCCAGCGCCGCGCGGGCCTGCGCCAGATTCGCCGCCGACTGCGCCAGCGCCGGAACCGGCAGGTCCAGCGCCGCCAGCGCGTGGCGGATACGGATGCGGTCGAAATCGGCGTCGTCGTTGGTGGGATCGTCGATCCAGCGCAATCCCTGTGCCGCCAGCCAGTCGCGCAGGTCGGCGCGGCGGGTGCCCAGCAGCGGGCGCAGCCACAGCACGCCCTGCGCCCTGCGCGCCTCGGCCATGCCGGACAGCCCGTCCACGCCCGCACCCCGCGACAGCCGCATCAGCAGCGTCTCGGCCTGATCGTCCATCGTGTGGCCCAGCGCGACGGCGGGCAGGCCCCCGCCACGCGCCCACCCCGCCAGCAGCGCCGCACGCGCGTCCCGCGCCGCCGCCATCAGATTGCCCCCGGGCGGCCCGTCACGATCCCAGCGCAGCACGTCATGCGCCACCCCCACGGCGGCGGCCATGCGGCCCGCCTGCGCGGCCTCGGCCGCGGAGCCGGGCCGCAGCGCGTGATCGACGGTCGCGGCGGCGATGGTGATGCCGCGCGCGCGGCCCCAGCCGGCGGCGACCCGCAGCAGCGCCAGCGAATCGCCGCCGCCCGACAGCGCCACGCCCAAGCCGGGCAGATGCCCGGCCAGCCTGTCCAGTGCAGCGGTGATGACAGTTCGCGGATCAGCCGCCATCGGCCAGGTCGGCCGCAGCCTCGGGGTCCGCGCCGGCCAGCGGGTCGGCGCCCAGGTCCGCGCCCAGCTCGGGGTCAGCGTCAGCGCCCGTCTCGCACCCGGCCGAGGCCATCCGCTTGGCGGCCTCGTCCGCCTGCGGCGTGCCGCTGAAACGGGTGGTCAGTTCCAGCAGATAGACGCAGCCCTCGGACGCGGGGCGGCCGGTGGCGCTGACCCGCGACAGCCCCAGCAGCGCGTCGGGCGCGCGCGGGCCGGTGGGATCGGCGGCAAACGCCGACAGCCACGCCGCCGTGGCGGCCTTGGGATCGGCGGCGGCGTCCAGCGCCGCGCCCTTCAGAAACAGCGCCTCGGCCGCCGCCGGGCTGCCGGCGTGGGTGGCGGCGAAGTCGCCGTAAAGCTGGGCGGCGCGCGGGAAATCGCCAGCCTGCATCGCGTCGGACGCGCGGCCCATGTCGGCGCGTTCGCGCGCGGTCAGCGCATCGGTCGGCGCGGGCGCGGGTTCGGCTGCCGACCCGCGCACGACCGCCGGGGCCAGCCCCGCGCCGCCGCCGTCCTGATCGCCCAGCATCGGCGTCGTCAGCGCGCCCAAGTCGCAGCCTTCCTCGATCTCGCACAGGCGGAACTCGATGTCGCCGACGCGGTTCGTGCCGTCGCGGACCACCCGCTCGACGCGGTTCTTCAGCCGCTCGGTCTCGCCGGTCAGGCGGGACAGTTCGGATTCGATCGCGTTCATGCGGTCGATGGCGCTGTCGCCGCCCGCCGCCTGAAAGCCCGCCGCGCCCGATGCGTTCAGTTCGGCGCGCAGCGACTGCAGCTCGGCGGTCAGGGCGCGCAGGTCGGCGCGCACGTCGCCCAGCGACGCGGCCGGGCGCTGGTCCTGCGCGGCCACCGGGGCCGCCGCCAACGCCAGCAACCCGGCGGCCAGCGCCGCGCGAAAGGTGGCGGCCAGCGTCATACGCCCAGCCCCGGCTGCACGATGGTCACGGCGCGGCGATTCCTGTCATAGCACTCGGGCGTCGAGCACACCTCGAGCGGGCGTTCCTTGCCCATCGTGCGGGTGGTGATGCGCCCCGCCTCGACCCCCTGCGAGATCAGGTATTCCTGCACCGCCCCGGCGCGGCGCGCGCCCAGCGCCAGGTTGTATTCGCGCGTCCCCTGCTCGTCCGAATGCCCCTCGACGACCGAGGCGAAGTTGCCGTTCCGCTTGAGCCAGTCGGCCTGCCTGACCAGCGTCGCCCGCGCCTCGGCGCCCAGCGACGACTGGTCCTGCGAGAACAGCACCGTGTCGCCGGCGGTGTTGCGGAAATCCTCGGCCGTGGCGCCCAGCCCGGCCAGATCGCCGGTGAACGCCCCGCCGGGCCGCCCGGCATAGGGATCGACCACCAGCGGCGCGGGCGCGGGCTGCGCGCAGGCCCCCAGCGCCCCCAGCAGGGCTGCCGCACCGATCAAGCGAAACCGAACCATCGTCATCCCCATCGTCATGGCAGAAGCGGTCCCCAGTCGGGATCGGACGCCGCGCCATCCAGTTCGACCGGGCGCATGTTGCGGCCGGTGACATCGACGGAATGCAGTCGCGGCGTGCCATCCCCGCCCGGTGTTTGCCGCGTGAACATGACCACGCGGCCATTGGGGGCCCAGGTCGGTCCCTCGTCAAGGAACGATTCCGTCAGCATTTTCTCTTCCCCGCCGTCGGGGTGCATGACCCCGATGTGAAAGCGGTCGCCCTGCTGGTTGGTGAACGCAATCAGGTCGCCCTTGGGCGACCAGGCGGGGGTGCCATAGCGGCCGGGGCCGAAGCTGATGCGCACCGGCTCGCCCGATCCGTCGGCGGGCATGACATAGATCTGCGGCGTGCCCGACTGGTCGCTTTCAAAGACGATCCGCGTCCCGTCGGGGCTGTATCCGGGCGAGGTCTCGATCCCCGGCGCGCTGGTCAGCGGCCGTTCCGCGCCGGTCGCCACATCCATCTGCCAGATGTCGGTGTTGCCCGATTTCTCGCGCGAATAGACGATCCAGCGGGCGTCGGGGGAAAACCGGGGCGCAAAGCTCATGGTGCCGGCTTCCTGCTTCAGCGCGCGGGTGGACAGCGTCGTCACGTCCATCAGCATCACCTGCGGCGCCCCGCGTGCAAAGCTGGTGAACAGCAGCTGCTGCCCGTCGGGCGAGAACCGCGGCGCCAGCACCAGCGCGCTGTCGTCGGTCAGCCAGATCGGGTTCGCGCCGTCATAGTCCATCACCCCGATGCGTTTCAGCCGCGCGTCCTTGGGGCCGGTTTCGGACACGAACGCGACGCGGCTGTCGAAATAGGCCGTCTCGCCGGTAATGCGGGCATAGATCTGGTCGGCGGCCTTGTGGGCGGCGCGCCGCCAGCTGGCCTGCTCGACGTCGAACTGGATGCCGTCGCCCAGGGGCTGCCCCGAGAAGATGTCGAACAGCCGGAACTTGACGGTCACGCGCCCGTCCGCGACGGCGACGGCGCCCGTCACCAGCGCCTCGGCGTTGACGGCGCGCCAGTCGGCATAGGCGACGGGTTCGTCGAACGCCTGCGGCCGGGCGACATGGGCGTCGGCCGGGATGGCGCGGAACAAATCGGTGCCGGTCAGGTCGGCGGTCATGACCTGCTGGACCTGCCGGGCCAGTTCGGCGGCGCCCCCCTCGTCGAAAAACGGCGCGACGGCGATGGGCATCGCCTCGACCTGGCCGCCGGTGATCTCGATCCGCAGCGGGCCGCTGTCGTCGTCCGCGGCCAGTGCGTCGGGAGGGGCCGCGTCCTGCGCCAGCGCCGGGCCGGACAGCGGCAGGAACGCCGCAAGCAGCAGCGCGAGGACGGCGGGCAGCGCGACGCTGGGCCGGGGCGCGGGGATCGGGGGACGGGTCGAACGGGTCATGGTGAAAGCCTTATCGGGAAAGCGGGGCATAGGCCATGCGGGCCAAGTCACGGGCCGGGTCACTGGCCGGGTTACTGGCCGGGTCATCGCAGGGTCGGCCCGCCCGTGGGCCGGAAGTCCACGATGACCTCGCGCCAGCGGGCGTATTTCTCGGGCGGCAGGCGATAGCCGTCCTGTTGCAGGGCGCAGCGGCGGATGGCGCGGCGCGCCGCCTCGAACGCCTGGCGGGCGGCGGCGTCGGAGCCGCCCTCATGCGCGATCAGGCGGATCGATTCGGCATCCGGCATCCCGTCGCGGCCCAGCGAGAATCCCACGCTGACCGTGGTGCGCTGCGCCTCGCGCGACAGCGCGCCGATGTTCCAGCATTCCGCGATGGTCAGGCGGAAGCTGTCCTTTTCGCCCGCCGACAACGGCGGCGCGTCGGCGGCGCGGCCGCCACCGCCCTCGGCCCCCGCGCCCTCGGGCAGGTCCATCGCCTCGTTCAGGGCGGCGGTCAGGGGGTCTGCGTCGGGGGCGGGGCGCGGCGCCTCAGCCTGTTCGCGGGCCAGCGCCTCGGCCTCGATCCGGGCCGCTTCCTCGGCGGCGCGGGCCATTTCCTCGGCGGCGGCCCGGGCCGCGGCCTGTTCTTCGGCGCGGCGCAGCTCGTCCTGCGCCTGGCGGCGGGCGTCTTCGTCGGCGCGGCGCTGCGCCTCGGCTTGCCGTTCCGCCTCGGCCTGCCGGTCGGCTTCGGCCTGCCGGTTGGCCTCGGCCTGCCGGTCGGCGGCCGCCTGCCGTTCGGCTTCGGCGCGGGCTTCGGCCTGGGCCTCGGCGCGGGCGGCCTCGTCGGCTGCGGCCTGCGCGGCGGCGCGTTCGGCCTGCGCGCGGGCGGCGGCGTCGGCGGCGATGCGCTGGCGTTCGGCCTCGTCCGCCTGTGCGGCTGCTGCTTCGCGCTGGCGCTGTTCCTCGGCTGCGGCTGCGGCTGCGGCTGCGGCGGCCTGGCGCTGCGCCTCGGCCTGACGGGCGGCGGCAGCGGCGGCGATGCGGTCGGCCCGGCGCTGGCGCGCCGACGCCACGTCGACCGGCGCGGCCGATGTCGTCAGCACCGGCGCGGGTGCGGTCGCCACCACCGGCGCATCGGGCACGGCGGGCGCTTGCGGCGCGAGCGTTGGCGCCGCGGCGGGCGCGGCCCCCGCCTCGGGCGCGGGCGCGGGCGGCGCGTCGTCGCCGGCCGGGCTGGGCTGGCGCGGTTCGGGCGCGACGGTCGCCACCGCAACCGGGGTCTGGGGGCGCTGCATGTCGCTGACATCCGGCGCGGCCTCGGGGGCGGCCAGCGGCGCGGGCAGGTTCGAGGGGTCGGCGTCGGGCGTCGGCGGCGACACGGCCTGCGCGCCGCCCGGCGCCACCTCGTCCGCGGGCGGGCGCGGCTGGGCGGGGGTCGCCGCAGCCTCATCACCCACCGGGCCGCTGCCGCGGCTGGCGGCGGCCATCTGCTGGAACTGCGCCTCGGACATGGTCTCGACCTCGGCCATGCGGATGGCGGGCGCGGGCTGCGGGCGGAACAGCGCGCCACCCAGCGCCACCCACCCGATCAGGGCGGCGTGCGCGACACCCGAAAGCCAGGCGCCGGTGCGACGCGCGCGCGCGTCGTCGGGGGGAAACGGGTCAGCCATCCATCCGCGGGCCGCCGGCGTCGGTCACCAGCACGATGTCGCTGTAACCGGCGGCATTCAGCGCCCCCATGACCTGCATGACGCGGGCATAGGCGACGTTGCCGTCGGCGCGCAGATAGATGCGGGCCGACGCGCGTTCCTGGGCGACGGCGCGCAGGCGGGTGACCAGCTCGCCCTCGGGCACCTCGGAGGTCATCAGGACCAGCGGGCCTTCGACCGGGATCGAGATGGTCAGCGGCTCTTCGGGTTCCTGGGCCACGGCCTCGGCGGCGGTGCGGGGCAGTTCCAGCGGCACGCCGACGGTCAGCAGGGGCGCGGCCACCATGAAGATGATCAGCAGCACCAGCATCACGTCCACGAAGGGCGTGACGTTGATTTCCGCCATCGGCGCGTGGCGGCGGCGGCCGGGCCGCGTCGCCGCCCGGCGGTTGATCCCGGCCCCCATTCAGGCGTCCTCGATCTGGCGCGACAGGATGGTGGAAAACTCGTCCGCGAACGCCTCGTGGCTGACCGTGATCCGGTCGGCGTCCGAGGACAGCTTGTTATAGAAGATGACCGCCGGGATCGCGGCCAGCAGCCCCAGCGCGGTCGCGACCAGCGCCTCGGCGATGCCGGGGGCGACGACGGCAAGGCTGGTGTTCTGCGACAGCGCGATGCCCTCGAACGCGGTCTTGATGCCCCAGACGGTGCCGAACAGCCCGATGAAGGGCGCGGTCGATCCCACTGTTGCCAGGAACGGCAGGCCGCGGGTCAGCCGGTCGCTTTCGCGGTTGATCGCCACGTTCATGGCGCGGTCGATGCGCGGCTGGGTGCCCGGGATCAGCCCGCCGTCGTCGCGCTGCGACCGGCGCCATTCGCCCATGCCGGCGGAAAAGATCCGCTCGGCCGCGCCGCCCGCCCGGCCGTTCATGCGGTCATAAAGGTCGTCCAGCGGCTGGCCCGACCAGAACTGGCGGTCGAAGCGGGCCGAATCCCGCCGCGCGGTGGCCTGCACCATCAATTTCTGGATGATGACCGCCCAGCCCCAGACCGAGGCGACGACGAGGATGATCATCACGATCTTGACGGTCAGCCCCGCGCGCATGAACAGCGCGACCAGCGAGAAATCGACCGGCGCCCCGATGGCGAGTTGTTCCATGTGACTGCCCCTTGTTGCCGGCTTGTCCGGGGATCGCGGCGGCCCGCCTGCGCGCCGCCCGCCCCTTTCGCAATTCGCGGCGTTTTGCCAAGGTTCTAGTCCCGATTGCCAGCCCCGCGCCAACACAGTTGCGCGATGCAGGCGGGCGCCCGCCGGATGGCGCCCCGCTCAGGCCCCCTCGGGCCGCCCCAGCGCGGCCCGCACATGGGCGGGCACCCGATGCGCCCGCATGGCCCCCAGATCGACGCAGACGATGGTGACGCGGGCCGAAAACAGCGTCTGGCCGTCGCGGTCCACGGTCTGGGTCAGCGTCAGCCGCGACCCCGCGACCTCGTCCAGCGTCGTCACCACCTCGACCAGGTCGTCGAAGCGCGCCGGGCGCAGGTAATCCGCCTCGACCCGGCGGACGACGAAGGCCAGGCTGTGATCGGCCAGCAGGCGCGCCTGGTCGATGCCCGCCTGCCGCAGGTATTCGCTGCGGCCGCGTTCGATGAACTTGAGGTAGTTGGCGTAATAGACGACCTGACCCAGGTCGGTATCCTCGTAATAGACGCGGATCGGCAGGCGGTGGGTCATGGCGGGCCTTCGGTTGGGTCTGGGGCCTTGAAGCACGGCGGCGGCCCGGATGGAACCGCCGCCGGGGGCTTTGCCCCCCGCGCGCCAGCGCGCGTCCCCCAGAGTATTTCGGCCAAGAAGAACGCGCGTGAGGCCGCGTCAGATCCGCGCGGCCAGCCGCAGCGCGTGGCTGGCGTCACGCGCGGCGACCGGCAGCGCGGGGTCATAGGCGGCGCGGATCAGGGCCGCCAGCGCGGGCGAGGGCGCCGCCGGGCGCGCGAAGGACAGCACCGCATTGACCGCCACGCTTTCGGCAAGGCGGCCCGGATGCGCGTCCGCCAGCGCGCCGCCCAGCCGCAGGAACGACAGGCAGGCGCGGATGCCCCCGTCCGCGTCAAAGCGCAGCAGGCGATAGCGGTCGGTCCCCTGCCCCGCCAGCCGCGCGGGCAGATCGGCGATGCCGGTCAGCCGGTCCAGGTCGGGGACGCCCGCCAGTTCCGCCCAGTCGCGGACCGCGAAGATCATCAGGTTCGCGCCCATCTCGGGGTCGGTGTCGGCCAGGGGATGGCGCGCGTCGGCCAGCACCGCGGCCAGCGCCCCGCGAAAGATGGCCAGCGTCTCGTCGGCGAGGCCGAAGGCCACCGGCGCGACCGGCCGCCCCCAGCGGGCGCAGAGGAACGCCCCGTCGGCGGCGGTGAACAGGGCCGCGATGGCGTCGGGGGTCAGCGCCCCGGTCGTTTGTCCGCTGGGGTCGGTCATCGGCGGGTCATCGGCTGTGCGGGGACTGGAACGGCAAGCACGGGCGCCGGCGACGCCCGTGCGAAAGGCTGGCTGCGCGCCTGCC
Source organism: Paracoccus luteus (assembly GCF_004522155.1). Taxonomy (GTDB): domain Bacteria; phylum Pseudomonadota; class Alphaproteobacteria; order Rhodobacterales; family Rhodobacteraceae; genus Paracoccus; species Paracoccus luteus. The sequence continues at coordinate 30,588 of NZ_SDEA01000007.1, forward strand.
GGTCAGTTGACGATGGTCGCGGCGGTGGCGGCGCACAGTTCGTCCTCGGACACGCCGTCGGCCAGTTCCACGATCTTGAGGCCGCCCGGCACCACGTCCAGCACCCCCAGGTTCGAGATGATGCGGTCCACCACGGCCCGCCCGGTGAGCGGCAGGGTGCATTCGCGCAGCACCTTGGATTCGCCCGCCTTGTTGGTGTGGTCCATGACCACGACCACGCGCTTGACGCCCGCGACCAGATCCATCGCCCCGCCCATGCCCTTGACCAGCTTGCCGGGGATCATCCAGTTCGCCAGGTCGCCGTTTTCCGCGACCTCCATCGCGCCCAGGATCGCCATCGCGATCTTGCCGCCGCGGATCATGGCGAAGGACTGCGCGCTGTCGAAATAGGCGGAATGGGGCAGTTCGGTGATCGTCTGCTTGCCCGCGTTGATCAGATCGGGGTCTTCCTCGCCCTCATACGGGAAGGGGCCCATGCCCAGCATCCCGTTTTCCGATTGCAGGGTGACGTGGACCCCATCGGGAATATAGTTCGACACCAGCGTCGGGATGCCGATGCCGAGGTTCACATACATCCCGTCCTGCAGTTCCCGCGCGGCGCGGGCGGCCATCTGGTTGCGGTCCCAGCCCTTGGTTTCGGCGGCCATCAGGCAGACTCCCTTTTGCGGACGGTGCGCTGTTCGATGCGCTTTTCGTGCTGGCCCTGGACGATCCGGTGGACATAGATGCCGGGCAGGTGGACGTGGTCGGGGTCGATGGACCCGGCGGGCACGATCTCCTCGACCTCGACGACGCAGACCTTGCCGCAGGTCGCGGCGGGCGCGTTGAAGTTGCGCGCCGTCTTGCGGAACACCAGGTTGCCGGTCTCGTCGGCCTTCCACGCCTTGACGATGGCCAGGTCGGTGACGATGCCGCGTTCCAGGATATAGTCCTGCCCGTCGAAGGTCTTCACTTCCTTGCCGTCGGCAATGACGGTGCCGACGCCGGTTTTCGTGTAAAAGCCGGGGATGCCCGCGCCGCCCGCGCGCATGCGTTCGGCCAGCGTGCCCTGCGGGTTGAACTCAAGCTCAAGCTCTCCGGACAGATACTGGCGCATGAACTCGGCGTTCTCGCCGACATAGGACGACTGCATCTTCCTGATCTGCTTGCTGTCCAGCAGGATGCCCAGCCCGAAGCCGTCAACGCCGCAGTTGTTGGACGCGATGGTCAGGTTCCTGGTCCCCGCGCGATGGATGGCGGCGATCAGCAGTTCGGGGATGCCGGACAGCCCGAACCCCCCGGCCGCGATGGACATCCCGTCCGTCAGCAGCCCGTCCAGCGCCGCATCGGCGTTGTCATAGACCTTTTTCATCCGGCCCCTCCGTTTGTCGCCGATGTGTTTGGCGGGTGCGTGACGTTGTGTCAATCTGAAGGCGGCCAGCCAAGGGGGGCAAGCGATGCACCGCATCGGCGTGAAGCGCGCCTATGAACCCGCCTCGGACGACGACGGCCGGCGGGTGCTGGTGGACCGCGTCTGGCCGCGCGGTGTGACGCGCGAGGCGCTGCGGATCGACGCCTGGCTGAAGGATCTTGCACCCAGCACCGCGCTGCGCCGCTGGTTCGGCCACGATCCCGCGAAATGGGACCAGTTCCGCCGCCGCTATGCCGCCGAACTGGATGCGGACGGCGCGCCGGTGGCCGAACTGCGCCGGCTGTGGCGGGCGGGGCCGGTCACGCTGGTCTATGGCGCCCGGGACGAGGCGCACAACAACGCCGTCGCGCTGCGGGACTGGCTGCGGGGGTGAGGTGGCCGCCGGGGGCCGGGGCGCACAGCCGCGATGCGCCCGGCCTGCCGCCGCACCGCGGTCGCGGCCGCGGCCGGGTGGCGCCGTTCAGTATCCCACGGTCGCCGCGTCGGACCGGCGCGGATCGGACGCGCCGAACAGATAACCGCTGGCGGGGTCGCGCATGACCGATTGCGTCGCCCCCATCGCCTCGCGCACGACGACGCTGTGGCCCTTGCCCTGCAGCAGGCGGACGGTGTCGGGGCTGACCCCCTCCTCGATGCGCAGCTCCTCGGGCAGCCACTGGTGATGGACCCGCGGCTCGGTGCTGGCCTCGGCCACGTTCATGCCGTGGTCGATCATGTTCATGATGACCTGCAGGACGGTGGTGATGATGCGCGCCCCGCCGGGCGAGCCGGTGACAAGGAACACCTTGCCGTCCTTGTTGACGATGGTCGGCGTCATCGACGACAGCGGCCGCTTGCCGCCCTGGACGGCGTTGGCGTCACCGCCGATCAGCCCATAGGCGTTGGGCACGCCCGGCTTGGCCGAGAAATCGTCCATCTCGTTGTTCATCAGGACGCCGGTGCCGTCCGCGACCAGCCCCGAACCATAGGAGAAGTTGATCGTGTAGGTGTTCGACACCGCGTTGCCGTCGGCGTCGATGATCGAGAAATGCGTGGTCTGGTCGGATTCATACGGCGTCAGGTCGGCCGGGCGGATCAGCGCCGAGGGCGTGGCGAAATCGGCGTCGATCTTGTCGCGCATGGCGGCGGCATAATCCTTGGCGGTCAGCGCCGCGACCGGCACGTCCACGAAATCCGGGTCGCCCAGGTATTCGGACCGGTCGGCATAGGCCAGCTTCATCACCTCGGCCATCAGGTGGATGGTCTGCGCCGAATTGGCCCCCAGCGCGCCGATGGGATAGCCTTCCAGCGCGTTCAGCATCTGGATCAGATGCACCCCGCCCGACGACGGCGGCGGCATCGAGACGACCTCATAGCCGCGATAGCTGCCGCGGATCGGCTCGCGCTCGACCGCGCGATAGGCGGCCATGTCCTCGACCGTGATGCGCCCGCCTGCCGCCTGCACCGCCTTTGCAATCGCCTCGGCGACCGGCCCTTTATAGAATCCGTCCGGCCCCTCGTCGGCGATGCGCTGCAGCGTGCGGCCAAGGTCGGCCTGCACCAGCCGCTCTCCGGGTTGCCAGAAACCGCCGTCGGGCTTGTAGAAGATCGCGGCGGCGGACGGATAGCGGGTCAGATCGTCGTGCGCGTCCTCAAGGCTGTCGGCCTGGTCGGGGGTCACGGCGATCCCCTCGGCGGCCAGCCGGATCGCGGGGGCGATCACCTCGGCCCAGGTCATGCTGCCATGCCGGTCCAGCGCCAGCCTCATCCCCGCGACGGTGCCCGGCACCCCGGTCGCAAGGCCGGAATAGCGCGACTTGTCGCTGTCCGCGTCCCCCGCCGCGTTCAGGAACATGTCGCGTTCGGCGGATGCGGGCGCAGTCTCGCGATAGTCGATGGCGTGGGTCGTGCCGGCCTTGGCGTCGTGGACCAGCATGAAGCCGCCGCCGCCGATGTTGCCCGCCCGCGGCAGCGTCACCGCCAGCGCGAAGGCGACGGCCACCGCCGCGTCAACGGCATTGCCGCCCTGCGCAAGGATGTCGCGCCCGACCTCGGCGGCGACGCGTTCCTGCGTCGAGACCATGCCGTTCGCGGCCCAGACCGGGTGAACCCGGTCCATTTCGGAAAAGATCGCCACCTCTTGCGCCAGCGCGGGCGATCCTGCGGCGGCGATCAGCAGCGTGGCGGCGCACACCCGCCGCAGGCCGGTCGAAAGCGTCATCGGCGTTCCCCCTGGTCCCTGCGGCCAAGGATAGCACGCCCGCGCCGGCAGACAAGCGCGATGCCCGGGACCGGAGGGGGTCAGTCCTCGGCCGGGGCCTTTGCGGCGGGCTTCCGGGGCGCGCCCTCGCCAGCCGCCTTTGCCGCAGGCTTCTTGGCACTGGCCTTTGCGGCGGGTTTCTTCGCCGCAGCCTTCGCCGCCGGTTTCTTTACCGGGGCCTTTTCCGCCGCAGCCTTCGCCGCCGGTTTCTTCGCCGCAGGCTTCTTCGCCGCCGGCTTCTTGCCGCTCTTCGATGCCTTGGCCGCGATCAGTTCCAGCGCGGCGGCCATCGTCACCGTTTCGGGCGCCATGTCGCGCGGCAGGGTGGCGTTGATCTTGCCCCATTTCACATAGGGGCCAAAACGCCCGCCCAGGACCTGAACCGGCCCGCCCTCGGGATGCTCGCCCAGTTCCGCCAGCGGCGCGGCGGCGGCGGCGCGGCCGCGCTGGGGCTTGCTGGCCAGCACCTCGACCGCGCGGTTCATGCCGATGACGAAGACCTCGTCGGCATCGGGCAGGTTCACGTATTTCGGGCCGTGCTTGACATAGGGGCCATAGCGGCCGATCCCGGCCTCGACCGCGACACCGTCCTCGGGGTGGGGGCCGATGGTGCGCGGCAGGTCCAGCAGCATCAGCGCCTTTTCCAGATCGGTCGCGGCCGCGTCCCAGCCCTTGGGGATGGACGCGCGCGGCGGCTTGGGCGCATCCGCCGTCGCCTCGCCGCGCTGGACGTAAGGACCGAAGCGGCCGTTCTTCAGGCTGATCTCGATGCCCTGCGGGTCCAGGCCCAGGACCGTGTCGCCCACGGCATCGCCCTCGGCGCCCGAGATCGGGCGCGTATAGCGGCAGTCGGGATAGTTGTTGCAGCCGATGAAGGCCCCGCCCGAGCGCGCGGTCTTGAGGTTCAGCCGCCCCTTGCCGCACAGCGGACATTCCCGCGGGTCGGCCCCATCGGCGCGGGCGGGATACAGATGCGGCGCCAGCGCCTCGTCGATCGCCTCCAGCACCTCGGTGATGCGCAGCTCGCTGGTGCCTTCCAGCGCGGCGGTGAAATCGCGCCAGAACCGCCGCAAAACGTCGCGGTATTCGCGCGACCCCGACGAGATGTCGTCCAGCTCGCCTTCCAGATCGGCGGTGAAGTCATAGCTGACATAGCGCGGGAAATACCGGGTCAGGAAGGCCGTCACCAGCCGGCCCTTGTCCTCGGGGAACAGCCGGTTCTTGTCCTTGCGGACGTATTCGCGGTCCTGAATCGTCGTGACGATGCTGGCATAGGTGGACGGACGGCCGATGCCCAGTTCTTCCATCCGCTTGACCAAGGTTGCCTCGGTGTAACGCGGGGGCGGCTGGGTGAAATGCTGTTCCGGCGTCACGTCGCGCTTGGCCGCGGCCTCGCCTTGCGTGATCTGCGGCAGGCGGGCGCTGTCCTCGCCCTCGTCGTCGTCGGTGCCCTGGTCATAGACCCGCAGGAAGCCGTCGAACAGCATCACCTGCCCGGTCGCGCGCAGTCCGACCTGAGCGTCGGCGGACCCGATCTCGACGGTCGTCCGCTCCATCCGCGCGGCCTCCATCTGGGACGCCAGCGTGCGCTTCCAGATCAGGTCATACAGTTTGCGCTGCTCGGCCTCGACGTTCAGCCTGTCGGGCGACAGCATCATGTCGGTGGGCCGGATGCATTCATGCGCCTCTTGCGCGTTCTTGGCCTTGTTCTTGTAGATGCGCGGGCTTTTCGGAACGTAAGCCTCACCGAACCGCGCCTTGATCGCGTCGCGGGCGGCCATCACCGCCTCGGGCGCCATGTCGATGCCGTCGGTCCGCATATAGGTGATGTATCCCGCCTCATACAGCCGCTGCGCCGCCGACATGCAGGCCCGCGCGCCAAGGCCCAGCTTGCGGCTGGCCTCCTGCTGCAGGGTCGAGGTCATGAACGGCGGCCAGGGGTTGCGGCTGGCGGGTTTGCTTGCCACCGAGGTCACGGTCAGGTCGCGCGACTGCACCGCGCTGACGGCCAGACGTGCGGCCTGCTCGTCGGCCAGATCATAGCGTTCCAGCTTTTTCCCGGCATAGCTGACCAGCGTGGCGCGGTATTCGTCGCCCTTGGGCGTCGCCAGCGCGGCGTGGACGGTCCAGTATTCGCGGGCGCGGAAGGCCTCGATCTCCATCTCGCGGTCCACGATGACCCGCAGGGCGACGGACTGGACCCGGCCGGCGGACTTGGCGCCCGGCAGCTTGCGCCACAGCACCGGCGACAGGTTGAAGCCCACGAGGTAATCCAGCGCCCGGCGCGCCAGATAGGCATCGACCAGCGGCTGGTCGATCTGGCGCGGGTTGGCCATCGCCTCGGTCACGGCCGATTTGGTGATCGCGTTGAAGGTGACGCGGCTGACCTCTGCCCCCTTCTTCAGCGCAGGGGCCAGGGCTTCGCGCAGGTGCCAGCTGATCGCCTCGCCCTCGCGGTCGGGGTCGGTGGCAAGGATCAGGTTCGGGTCCGACGCCAAGGCGTCCTTGATCGCCTTGACGTGCTTTTTCGATTCCGCCGCCACCTCCCATTTCATGGCGAAGTCGGCGTCGGTATCGACTGACCCGTCCTTGGGCGGCAGGTCGCGGACGTGGCCGAAGGACGCCAGAACCGTGTAGGCGTCGCCAAGATACTTGTTGATCGTCTTGGCCTTGGCGGGGGATTCGACGACGACGACGGGCATGGCGGACCTTTTCCTCGGACAGGGGCGGGAACATGGGGGCAGCGCGGCGCACTGTCAACGCGGCCGCCGGGCCCCGGCGGAAAGGCCGCACATGGCAGGGGGCGCCCGGCCCCAAGGCCGCGGCGCCCCCGAAACCGGGCAAAGGGGCGGCGTTACTGGCTGGCCAGCCCCTGCACATGCTCGGCGTGCATCTGCAGCGTCGGCAGGGTCTTTTCGGCGAAGGCCGCAAGATCCGCGTCGTTGCTGCTGGCGGCCTCGGCCTGGAACAGCTGGATCGTCTCGGCGTGGGCCTGGGCCTGATGCTCGACATAGGCGGGGTCGAAGTTGTCGCCCTCGGCCGCCATGACCGCGGCCAGATGGTCTGCGGGCGGGCCGGCGGGTTCGGCCGGGACCGTCAGGTTCTTGGCCGTGGCCAGCGCCTTCAGCTCGTCGTTCGCCTTGCCGTGGTCGGCGATCATCATCTGCGCGAACGCCTTGACGTCGTCGGACTGGCTGCGTTCCAGCGCCAGTTCGCTGGACCGCACCTCGAACAGGCCGCCGCTTGCGGCCATCTCCACGAACTGCTGCGCCGTCAGATTGGCCATCGCCGGATCGGCTGCGGCCATCGGCGCGGCGGCGGGCGCCGGGGCCGCTGTGGTTTCGGCCGGGGCGGGGACGGGGGTCATCGTTCCGTCGGTCGGGCTGGTCGCGGTCTGCGCGACGGCGGCGCCGCCGGCCGCAAGGCTGACAACGGCCGCAAGGATCATGGTCTTCATGGCTTCATCTCCGGGTTGCGGTGAACTGGGTCACGTGCCCGAAGTGAAACCGGCGCTTGCCGCGCCGGTTCCTTGAACAAAGGTTCAGCCGGGATGGGCGGGGGTCAGATGCCGTCGCCGACGAAGGCCTTTTCGACCACGAACTCCTTCGGCTCGCTGTTGGCGCCCTCGCGCAGGGCAAAGCCTTCCAGCACCGCCTTGACGTCCACGTTGAACGCCAGGCTGCCGCAGACCATCGCCCGGTCCTCGGCCGGGTTCATCGGCGGGATGCCCAAGTCGGCGAACACCTTGCCGCTGGTCAGGTTCTCGGTGATCCGACCCATCCGGTCGGTCGTCTCGCGCGTGGTGGTCGGGTAATAGACCAGCCGGTCCGCAAAGCCCTCGCCGTGGATCTCGGCCAGCAGAGGGTCGTGGCGCAGGTTCTCGACCAGGTCGCGGCCATAGGCCAGCTCGTCGGCGGTGCGGCAGGTGTGCATCATCACGACCTGCTCGTAACGCTCGAACGTGTCGGGGTCGCGCATCAGGCTGGCAAAGGGCGCAATGCCGGTCCCGGTTGCCAGGAACCACAGCCGCTTGCCCGGCAGCAGCGCGTCCAGCACCAGCGTGCCCACGGGCTTGGGCCGCAGGATGATCTGGTCGCCCGCCTTGATGTGCTGCAGCCGCGAGGTCAGCGGCCCGTCCGGCACCTTGATCGAATAGAACTCAAGCTCTTCGTCCCAGTTCGGCGAGGCGATGGAATAGGCGCGCAGCACCGGCTTGCCGCGTTCGTCGGGCAGGCCGATCATCACGAACTCGCCTGAACGAAAGCGCAGGCTGGCGGGCCGCGTCACGCGGAACGAAAACAGCCGGTCGGTCCAGTGGCGGACCGCGGTCACGGTCTGGGCATCGGGCATCAGCTTGGCGGTCGAGATCGGAGTGTCGGCCACGGGCAGGTCCAGTGTCATGTCATCGTCCCGGAATACATAGGGCAAGGGCGCGGCGGGGACTAGCCCGCCAGCCGCGACCGGTGGTCCCAGTCGCGCCAGTCGGCGCGGGCCAGCCATTGCGGTTCGGGCTGGCGGCGGGCCAGCGCGGCGGAAATCTGCACCTCGTCGATGCCGACGCGGCGCGCCATCGCATACTGGTCGGCGATCAGCCCGCCGGTGGCGCGGATGCGTCCGGCAAAGCCCAGTTCGCGCAGGAGGCGGGCCAGCGAGAATCCGCGGCCGTCGGTCATCGCCGGAAACTCGACCGCGATCAGCTCGGCGTTGAGATACTGGCCCAGGCTCGCCGGGTCGGTGTCGGGGGGCAGGCTGACGGTGGGTTCGCCCGCGACCGGGTGGAAGCCGTCGTCGCGCACCAGAACGGGCGCGTCCGGCAGGGCGACGATCGTTGCGGTGGGCATCTCGGTCATGGGCTGGCTCTCGGGCTGGTCTGCGGAAGGGGCGGCGTCGGCGGGGGTTTCGGCGGCAGGCGCGACCGTGCCTGGCGGGGCGGCGTCCGCCCGCACGGCGTCGGAGGGCCGGGCCGCGTCCACCCGCACGGCGTCGGAGGGCATTGGACCGGCGGTTCTGGCGACGGCGGGCATTGCTTCGGCCGGGCTGGTCTCAACCGGCACGGGGCCGCGCACGATCTTGCCGCCGATGAAATGGATGCCGCATTCGGTCTTTTCGGACCCGCGCCAGCGGCCCGACCGCGGGTCTTCGCCCGCCCTGACCGGCGAGGTGCAGGGCGCGCAGCCGATGGACGGATAGCCCTTTGCGACCAGCGGGTGCCGGGGCAGCGCGTTTTCGTCCATGTATTCGGCGACGTCCTGCGGCCGCCAGTGCGCCAGCGGGTTCACCCGCAGCCGTGACGGTGCCTCGGGCTCAAAGAACTCCAGCGCGGTCCGCTGGCCGCCCTGGAACCGCTTGCGCCCGGTGATCCACGCGTCAAAGCCCGACAGCGCCCGTTCCAGCGGCACGACCTTGCGGACATCGCAGCAGGCGTCGGTGTCGCGCCGGTGCAGCGTGCCGTCGGGGTCGGCCGCAGCCACCGCGCCCGCGTCGGGGCGGATGATGCGGATGTCGGTCAGCGGCAGCCGTTCTGCGATGGTGCGCTGATAGTCCAGCGTCTCGGGGAACAGCATCTCGGTGTCGATGAACAGGACGGCCGTGTCGGGGCTGGCCACCGACAGCATGTGCAGCAGCACGACCGATTCCGCACCAAAGGACGACACCAGCGCCACCCGCCCCAGGTCGGGGTCGGCCAGCGCGTGGCGCAGCACCTGCACCGCCGCGTGGTTGCGATACCGCGCGTTCAGCGTCGCCGCGCGGCTTTCCAGGTTCAGGTCAAGCATGCGCAGGCTCGGGGTAAAGCGCGGCCTTGAACGGCGCGGGGCCAAGGCGGCGCAGCGCGTCGATGAACCGCTCCTCGGGGGTTTCGCGCACCGCCAGATAGGCGTCGATCAGCCGCCCGATGGCGGGCACCACCTGGTCATAGGGGAAGCCCGCGCCCGCGCGCTCGCCGATCGCCGGCTGGTCATAGCCGTCGCCGCCCAGCGTGATCTGATAGTTCTCGACCCCCGCCCGGTCGAGGCCAAGGATGCCGACATGGCCCAGGTGATGATGGCCGCAGGCGTTGATGCAGCCCGAGATGCGGACGTCGAAATGCCCGATGTCGTGTTCCAGCTCGCGTTCGCGGACATAGGCCGCCAGTTCCTGCGCGACGGGGATCGAGCGGGCGGTGGCCAGCGTGCAGAAGTCCATGCCGGGGCAGGCGACGATGTCGGTGATGTGGCCGGCGTTCGCCGTGGCCAGCCCCGCCGTCCGCAGCGCGTCGTAAAGGGCCGGCAGTTCGGCGCGGTGGACATGCGGCAGCACGACGTTCTGGTCATGCGCGATGCGCAGGTCGCCGTGGGCGTGGCGTTCCGCCAGATCGGCCAGCAGCCGCATCTGCGCGCCCGAGCAGTCGCCCGGCGTCGCGCCCGGCGCCTTCAGCGTGACGGTCACGCTGGCATAGCCGGGAACGCGGTGCGCCGACAGGTTGGTGTCGGTCCACGCCCGGAACCCCGGGCGGGCGGCGCGCGCGGCCTCATAAGGGGCGTCGTCGGCGGCCCGGAAATCGGGTGCGGCGAAACGCGCGCGCAGGCCGTCCATCAGGTCGAGGTCGATCCCGGTGAAGACCGCCCGGCGGCGCAGGAACTCGGCCTCGATCTCGTCGCGCATCACGTCGATGCCGCGTTCGGCGACGGTGATCTTGATGCGGGCCTTGTATTTGTTGTCGCGCCGGCCCGACAGGTTATAGGCGGCAAGGATCGCCTCGACGTAAGGCAGCAGGTCGCCTGCAGGCAGGAACTGGCGCACCACCTGCCCCAGCAGCGGCGTGCGCCCAAGACCGCCGCCGATCCAGACCTGAAAGCCCACCTGCCCGTCCCGGCGCACCAGCCGCAGGCCGATGTCATGGGCCGGGACCAGCGCCCGGTCGCGCGCCCCGCCGGACACGGCGATCTTGAACTTGCGCGGCAGGAACTGGAACTCGGCGTGGTCGGTGGACCACAGGCGCAGCAGCTCCGCCCACGGGCGCGGGTCGTCCACCTCGTCGGCGGCGGCCCCGGCGAAGGCGTCGGTCGTCACGTTGCGGATGGTGTTCCCGCTGGTCTGGATGGCGTGCAGCCCGACGTCGGCCAGCGCGTCCAGCATGTCGGGGATGTCGACCAGCCGCGGCCAGTTGAACTGCATGTTCTGGCGGGTGGTGAAATGGCCGTAACCGCGGTCCCAGCGGTCGGCGATGTGGGCCAGCCCGCGGATCTGGTCGGGGCTGATCGTGCCGTAGGGGATCGCCACCCGCAGCATATAGGCGTGCAGCTGCAGATAGACGCCGTTCATCAGCCGCAGGGGGCGGAACTCGTCCTCGGTCAGCGAGCCGTCGAGCCTTCGGGCGACCTGCGCGCGAAACTGGGCGGCACGGTGGCGCAGATAGGCCTGGGGTTCGGCGGCGGCGTCAAACATGGGCGACCTCGGCAAGCGGTTGGGCTGGGGTGGCGGACGGTTCGGTGGACGGGCCGCGCTGGCGGAACGCCTCGCGGAAATGGGCGGGGCCGGGGGTGCCGTCGGGATTGCGCACCGCCTCGGCCAGATAGGGGCCGACGACGACATGACCCTGCGCCTGCGCGTCCAGCAGGGCGAACTCGGCCAGGCCCGCATCCTCGAACAGGGTGGCGACGCGCGGGTCGGTCGTCCAGTCCTCGCCCGCCTTCCACACGTTGCGCCCGTCGCGCAGGAAATTGCCGGTCAGCACGGCGGGCGTGCGGGGCGAGGGGACGAAGGTCTTGGACATGGCGCACCTGCTGGTTCCTTGCGCCCAATATAGGAAAAAGATGTTGCAAAGAGCCAGATAGCCCGGGAAATAAGGACGGTTATCACGCAATACGCGCCTGCGAACAGGAAAACCGTCCAGATGGCCCCGGCAGTTCAGAACCTCGTCCGGCTGGACGACACCGACCGCAAGATACTGTCCCTGCTGCAACAGGATTCCAGCCTGCCGCTGGAGGAGATCGCGTCCCGCGTCGGCGCCTCGCGCACGCCGGTCTGGAACCGGATTCGCCGGCTGCGCGAACAGGGCGTCATCCGCGGACAGGTCGCGCTGCTGAACGCCGAATCGCTGGGGCTTGAGGCGTGTTTCTTCGTGCTGATCCGCACCACCGAACACGACGCCGACTGGGCCGCCCGGTTCCTGGCCGCCGTGCGCGCCCGCCCCGAGGTGATCGAGGCGCACCGGCTGGCCGGCGACGTCGACTATATCCTCAAGGTGGTGGTGCGCAACGCCCGCGCCTATGACCGGTTCTACCAGTCGCTGATCGCCGAGGTGCGCATCCAGAACGTCACCGCCCTGCTGTCGATGGAGGAGATGAAGGCCACCACCGCCCTGCCCATCGACACGCTGTAGGCCGCGCGCCACGGTTGCGGGACACGGCCGCGGCACGGTTGCGCGGCGGGGCGGCGGATGCGACAAGCGGCACCATGAACCTGCGTCTCAAGGCCTTTTCGGTCCATCTCTTCACTGCCACGGGGGTCGTCTGGGCGATGCTGGCGATGCTGGCCGCGGTGGACGGGCAATGGTCGGCCATGTTCGTCTGGCTGATCGTCGCGATGGTCGTGGACGGAATCGACGGGCCGCTGGCGCGCCGCTATGACGTCAAGGTCAACTGGCCCACCCATGACGGCGTGGTGATGGACCTGATGATCGACTATATGACGTGGATCTTCATCCCGGCCTTTGCGCTGTTCCAGTCGGGGTTGCTGCCGGGCTGGACCGGCTGGGTCTGCACCATCGCCATCGTCTTCGGCTCGATCATCTATATGGCCGACACCCGGATGAAGACGCGCGACAACAGCTTTGCGGGGTTCCCGGCCTGCTGGAACATGGTCGTGCTGGTGCTGTTCGCGCTGCGCCCCGATTACTGGATCAGCCTGATCGTCGTCGTGGCGCTTGCGGTCACCATGTTCGTCAACGTCAAGTTCATCCACCCCGTCCGCACCGAACGCTGGCGCGCCGTGTCGCTGCCGATGGCGGCGGCGTGGGTCGGGTTCGCGCTGTGGGCCATCGCGGTCGATTTCCATTCGCAAAGCTGGGCGCTGTGGGGGCTGGTCGTCAGCTCGCTGTGGCTGCTGCTGGCGGGGCCGGCCCAGCAGATGATCCCGGCGCGGCGGGCCTGACCCGCAGGCTTCGGCCGTCCGCGCCGTCCCGTCAAGGCCGCCGGCGACCGCCCTGCCCCCGACTGACGCCGCGCCGCCTGCCGTCCTTGCGTCCGGCGCGATCCTTGGCCATCACCTGCGGGCGGCCCGGCGGGCCGGGCAAGCAAAGGACAATCATGGACGAACCCGTCGTTGCCTTCGAGATCGGCCGGATGCTGGTCGGCGACCACCCGGCGCTGTTCTATCTGGAAATCGTGGTCCGCACGGCGGTCATCTATGGCTATACGCTGGCGCTGATCCGCTGGATCGGCGGGCGGTCGGTGGCGCAGCTGTCGATGGTGGACATGCTGCTGGTCATCGCGCTGGGATCGGCGGTCGGCGACGCGATGTTCTATCCCGAGGTGCCGGTGCTGGCCGCGATGGCGGTCATCACGGTGGTCGTTGGCATCAACAAGGGCCTGGACACGCTGGTCGAGCGGTTCGACCGCGCCCGCTCGCTGATCGACGGCAGCACCATCGCGGTCGTCCGGGGCGGCCGCATCCTGAACGACGGGCTGAGGCACCGCGATCTTTCCTCGCAGGAAATCAAGGGGATGCTGCGGGTGGCGGGCGTGGCCAACCTGGGGCAGGTGGAACATGCGTTCCTTGAGGCGGGGGGCGGGCTGTCGGTGTTCCGCCGCGAACATCCCCGGCCCGGCCTTGCGCTGGTGCCGCCCGACGACGTCAGGCCGCCGCCGCCGATGACCCACCCGCCCGGCCAGCCCGACGCGCATGCCTGCTGCACCAACTGCGGGGCGCTGCGCCTGCCCGCGTCGGTGCTGCCCGACAAGTCCTGCCGCGACTGCGGGCGCAGCCGGTGGACGCAGGCGACCCTTGTCCGCGACAGCGAGCCGGGGTTGATCGACTAGGACACGCCGCCGGGCACGGGGCCGGGCTTGGGGTCGGGCGCGGGGCCGGGCGCGGGGCCGGGCGCGGGGTCGAGCACATCGCCGGGCACGGCGAAGTCGGCGACGGTGGCGCCCGCGGCAAGGCGCAGCGCCTCGGGGGCGGCGGCAAAGACGTGGCGCGGGGTGCCGGCGGCGGCCCATACGGTGTCGAAATCCGACAGCCGCGCGTCCCAGAACGCCGTCACCGGCAGCAGGTGGCCCAGCGGGGCGACGCCGCCGATGGCGAACCCCGTCTCGGCCCGGATCAGGCCCGCATCCGCCTTGCCCAGCGGCTGGCCCGCCACCGCGGACGCGCGCGCGGCATCGACCCGGTTGCCGCCCGCGGTCAGGAACAGCACGACATGCCCGGTCGCCTCGCCGCGAAAGACGATGGACTTGGCGATCTGGTCCACCGCGCAGCCGACCGCCGCGGCGGCATCGGCCGCGGTGCGGCAGTCGCCCGCCTCGACGATGCGGGCGGGCAGCCCGGCTGCGGCCAGCGCCGCCTGAACCCTTGCCAAACTGCGGCTCATCCCCCATCCCCCGGCCGTGAACGGCGGCACCATCGCAGGGGGCGGAACATGGCGCAACAGGTCTATACGCTGCTGGTCGAGGTCGGGCGCAAGCCGGGCGACGGCCTGCCCGCGGGCGCCATCGGGGCGGCGCTGGTCTGCTATGCCTCGGGCAAGGACCAGGACGAGGCGGTGCGCGAGACGGTGGCGATCCTGAAGCAGGCCGACCTCGCGCCCCTCGAGGTGCAGGGCTACGGCAGCCTGGCCGAACGGCTGGAACAGGGCCACGAGGTTCCCGACGAGGAACGCGCCCTGATGGACCGCGCGCTGGCCGAGAACTCGGTCATCGTGGCGCAGATGGACCCCTTCTATGACGAGGCCGACCGCCTGGGCACGGGCGACGACCGCCCCTGAGCGGCGGCGCGCGCGGGGCCGGTCCGGCCTGCGCCGGGGGGCCGGTCCGGCCTGCGCCGCAGCGCCGGTTCGGCTTGCGCCGGGGGCGATGGTTGCTATCCTTTGCGCCAACAACAGGCAAGAAACCAAAGGCAGTGATCATGACCCTTTCCTTCACCCGCATCGCGCTGTCCGCCGCGATGATCGCCCTGCTGGGGTCATGCGGCATGGCCGTGCGATCCGCCGGTCCCGTCGGCGGCGGCGACCTGACCCCCGCCCCCATTCCCGCCGCCTCGGCCCAGGACGAGGCCGGGCTGCAGCGCTGGGTCCAGAACTTCCGCCCGCGCGCGCTGTCGCGCGGCATCACGCCCGCGACCTTCGACCGGTCGATGGCCATCGCGCGCTTCAACCCCGACGTGGTGCGGCTGGACCGCAAGCAGGCCGAGTTCTCGCGCCCCGTATGGCTGTATCTGGACAGCGCCGTGTCCGACGTCCGCATCGCCACCGGCCGGCAGATGCTGGCCCAGCACGGCCGCACCCTGGCCGCGATCGAGGCGCGCTATGGCGTCCCGCGCGAGATCGTGCTGGCCGTCTGGGGGATGGAATCGAACTTTGGCGCCAACCGCGGGCGCACCCAGATCATCCCGGCGCTGGCGACCCTGGCCTATGACGGCCGCCGCGCCGAGATGTTCGAGAACCAGCTTGTCGCCGCGCTGCGCATCATCCAGGCGGGCGACACCGACCCCGCGCATCTGCTGGGGTCGTGGGCGGGGGCGATGGGGCACACCCAGTTCATGCCGACGTCGTTCCTGGAATACGCCGTCGATTTCACCGGCGACGGGCGCCGCGACATCTGGTCGGACGACCCGACCGACAGCCTGGCATCGACCGCCGCCTATCTGGCCCGCAACGGCTGGGCGCGCGGCCAGGCTTGGGGAACCGAGGTGGACCTGCCGTCGGGGTTCAGCGCCGTGGGCAAGGGCACGCGGCGGTCGTCGGCCCAGTGGGCCGCGTCGGGCGTCACCCGCAAGGGCGGGGGCGCGCTGCCCAGTGGCACCGGCTCGATCATCCGGCCGGCGGGGGCGCGCGGGCCGGCGTTCCTGATCCTCGACAACTTCCGGTCGATCCTGCGCTACAACAACTCGGACAACTATGCGCTTGGCGTGGCCTATCTGGGCGAGGCGATCGCCGGCCGGCAGGGCATCACCGGCGCCTGGCCGCGCAGCGACCGGCCGCTGTCGAACGCCGAGCGGATGGAGATCCAGCGCCATCTGGCCCGCCGCGGCTTTTATGCCGACGAGATCGACGGCAAGATGGGGTCCGGCACGATGGAGGCGATCGCCGCCTTCCAGCGGTCCATCGGGGTCGCGCCGGACGGCTATCCCACCTCGATCCTGCTGGGGCAGCTGCGCTGAGACGCGGGCGCGGGCGGCAGAACGTGCCGTCCGCGCCCACGTTAACGAAATCTTCAGGGTTTGTCCCCTAGACCGCTGTCAGGCAGCGAAAGGGACAAGCCATGACACTCGACACCCAACAGCAGATGCTGATCGAACAGCGCGTCACCAATGACGCGAAATCGCCTGTCGTCGCCTATCTGCTGGCGATCTTTCTGGGCGGCTTTGGCGCGCATCGGTTCTATCTGGGACGCACGGGCAGCGGGGCGGCGATCCTGATCCTGTGGATTCTGGGATGGCTGACGCTGGCCTTTGTGGTGGGCGCGTTCCTGCTGCTGATCGTGGGTGTCTGGGTGCTGGTGGATTTGTTCCTGATCCCCGGCATGGTCGAACGGGACCGGGTCCGGCTGCGGTCCACGCTGCGCGAGGATCTGATGGCGGTAACGGGCGCACGGCCCGCTGTGACGCGGGACGCCGGCCCGGCGGCGCTGCCGCAGCCGTAAGGACGCGACCGGCCCCGTTCCGTGCGGCGCAGGACGGCGGAACGACGGCCCCGCGGCGGGGTTCCGCCCCGGGGCCGGGCGGCTGCGTCAGTCGCGCAGCAGTTCGTTGATCGAGGTCTTGCTGCGGGTCCGCGCGTCCACCCGCTTGACGATCACCGCGCAGTAAAGATGCACGCCGTTCCTGGACGGCAGCGATCCCGCGACGACGACGGACCCGGCGGGCACCTCGCCATAGGTCACCTCGCCGGTGTCGCGGTCCAGGATCTTGGTGGACTGGCCGATGAAGACGCCCATCCCCAGAACCGATCCTTCGCGGACGATCACGCCCTCGACCACCTCGGACCGGGCGCCGATGAAGCAGTCGTCCTCGATGATGGTCGGGCCGGCCTGCATGGGTTCCAGCACGCCGCCGATTCCGACGCCGCCCGACAGATGGACGCGCTTGCCGATCTGGGCGCAGCTGCCGACGGTGGCCCAGGTATCGACCATCGTGCCCTCATCGACGTAAGCGCCAAGGTTGACGAAGCTGGGCATCAGCACGACGCCCTTGGCGATGAACGCCGACTTGCGCACGACGCAGCTGGGGACGGCGCGGAACCCGGCCGCGCGCCACTGGTCGTCGCCCCAGCCCGCGAACTTGCTGTCCACCTTGTCCCACCAGCCGCCCCCCTGCGGGCCGCCCGCCTGCATCTCCATGTCCTTCAGCCGGAACCCCAGCAGGACGGCCTTTTTCGCCCACTGGTTGACGTGCCAGCGCCCGTCCGGCTGGCGTTCGGCGACGCGCAGCGCGCCCCGGTCCAGCGCGTCCAGCGTCGCCTCGATCGCCTCGCGCGTCTCGCCGGTCGTGGCGGGGGTGATCGCGTCCCGCGCGTCCCACGCGGCTTCGATGACGGTTTCCAGCGCGGCGTTCGACATGGCGGCTCCTTCAGGCGGTCGGGTGGAAATCTTTACCATTGGCCTATAAGCGGGGGGTCAGGGCCGCGCAACGCCGCTGGCCAGCTTTGAGGTTTGCATGACGTCACCGCCCCCCGACGACGACGCCCGCCACACCCTGCGCCACAGCGAGCAGGACGCCATCGTCGCCGCCCGCGACCCCGACACGCCGCAGACCCGCGCGCCGTCCTATCGGCTGGCGTTCATGGATACCGAGTTCCTGCTGCGCGAGGAGCTGCGCCCGGTCCGGCTGCAGCTGGAGCTGCTGAAGCCGCAGATGGTGATGGACGAACGCGGCGTCGTGTCCACCGTGGTGATGTTCGGCGGCGCGCGCATCCCCGCGCCGCAGGATGCCGGCCGCGCGCGCACGCCGACGTTGGCCGCGCTGTCCAGCTATTACGCCGAGGCCGAGCGTTTCGCGCGGCTGATCACCGAACGGTCCATCGCCTGCTATGGCCGCGAATGGGTGATCTGCACCGGCGGCGGTCCCGGCGTGATGGAGGCGGGGAACAAGGGCGCCCATGACGCCGGCGGGCAGTCCATCGGGCTGGGCATCGTGCTGCCGCACGAGCAGGCGCCGAACCTGTATGTGACGCCGGATCTTGCGTTCAATTTTCACTATTTCGCCATCCGCAAGATGCATTTCCTGATGCGCGCCCGCGCCATCACGGTGTTTCCCGGCGGGTTCGGCACGCTGGACGAGATGTTCGAGGCGCTGACCCTGATCCAGACCGGCCGGATGCGCCCGGTCCCGTTCCTGCTGTTCGGGACCGAGTTCTGGAATCGCATCATCGACTGGCAGGCGCTGGCCGACGCCGGCACCATCAGCCCCGAGGATCTGGCGCTGATGACCTTTGTGGACACCGCCGACCAGGCGATGGCCGCCATCGACGCCTTTGACCACGGCGCGGGCTGAACCGGCCCGCGTCAGCCCAGGTCGGGCAGGCGCTGGGGTTCGTGGATGGGACAGCCGGTCAGCGCGCTGCGATGGGCGGCGGCGACCGGATAGACGTGACGGCGGGCGCGCATGACATTGCCCAGTGGCCGATGCGCCTCGATCCCGCGCCACGGGCGAAAGGCGATGGTTTCGTCCACGATGGCCGAACGCTCTGCGCTCCACGCCTGCTGCGCGGGAACGGTCAGGGTGGCGACGGGCTGAAAGGGCGACTGTTCCTCGGGCCACTCGACCGAGGCATCCTCGACCGGCATGGTGTCCAGGTCGCGGCACAGCTGCACCTCGACCGTCCAAGCCCCGCCCTGCCCGGCCAGCGCGGCGATCACCGCCGCGCGGATGGCGTCCGGGTCGTCCAGGTCGATGCGGTCATCGCTCAGCGCCCGAAAGCTGGCCGAGGCCGGCACCACCCGCAGCTTGGCGATATGATCGCCGTGCCGCAGCGGCACCTGCGTGAAATAGCTTTCCCCCAGCGGGTTGGTCGGCTGATAGCCCCCGAACGCCCCCAGCGCCGCGCTTTTCAGGCCGACCGCCTCGATCGCGCGCTCGACCGGACGCAGCACCGCCGACAGCGCCGCCTTGGCCCATTCGGCCCGCTCGGTCGTCAGCGCCAAGGGCTTGAGGTTGCCCAGGAACGCCTTGGCCGTCGGGACCGAGAACACCGGCCCCCCCGCCATCAGGAAATCCTGCGTGGTCTCGCCCTCGGACCCCGGCAGGCGGTCGCCCTGCACGCCGAAAACCTTGATCGCGATCCCGCGGGGCAGCGAGACGCTGTCGCGCAGCACGTCGCCGGGGATGGTCGATATCCGCACCAGCGCCTGATGGTCGCCGGGCGCGGCAAAGATCCCTTGCGCAAGTTCGGGGGCGAGACCCTCGTGGATGCGCAGCGTGGCTTGCAGGATCGCGTGGCTTTTCGCGTGCACGGACCGGACCGCGTGGCCGTCCACCTTGTGCGTGCGGTCGATGATATACCGCATCTGTTCGGCGATCTTGCGGGCGACCTCGTCCTCGTCGGGCTGGACCTTTTCGACATCGGGCGAAAAGCGGACGGGTGGGGCAAGGTCTGGTGGGACAAAATCGGGCACGGGCGTTCTCCTGACGGGGCGCAGGCGAAAGCGGCGGCGGCGCCGTCGGGTTCCATGCGGGGCGGGTCAGGCGCGGTGATAGGGCGAACCGGCCAGGATCGTCGCGGCGCGGTAGAGTTGTTCGGCCAGCATGACGCGCGCCAGCATGTGCGGCCAGACCATCGCCCCGAACGACAGGACCAGATCGGCGCGGTCGCGCAGGGTCGCGTCCAGCCCGTCCGCGCCGCCGATCAGGGCCACGGCGTCGGACCGCCCGTCGTCGCGCCAGCGCGCCAGCACGGCGGCGAAATCGGGCGAGGACAACAGCCGCCCGCGTTCGTCCAGCGCGATGACGGCGGCGCCCTGGGGAATCTGGCGGGCCAGCAGGGCTGCCTCGGCGGTCTTGCCGACGCCGCGGCGATCCTCGACCTCGGCCAGTTCGGCCGGGCCTAGGCCCAGCGGGCGTCCGGTCTGGGCGAACCGCGCCAGATAGTCGTCGATCAGCGTGCGTTCCGGCGCACGGGCGGCCAGCCGGCCGACCGCGGCGATACGGACGCGCAGCATGGGCCGGGCGTCAGTTGGCCACGGGCATCGCGGCGTCGCGTGCCGCGTCCGACCGCAGTGCGCCCAGCGCGTCGGTCGGCATCCACATCTTCTCCAGCTGATAGAACTCGCGCACCTCGGGGCGGAAGACGTGGACGATGACGTCGTCGGTGTCGATCAGCACCCAGTCGCCGGTGTCCTTGCCCTCGACACGGGCGGTGCGGCCGGTGGCCTGCTTCAGCCGCTCGACCAGCTTTTCGGCGATGGCGCCGACCTGGCGCGCGCTGCGCCCGGACGCGATCACCATGTGGTCGGCCATTGCAGACCGCCCGCGCAGGTCGATGGAAACGATATCCTCGGCCTTGTCGTCATCAAGCGAGGCAAGGACGCGGGCCAGCGTGTCGTCGCTGGTATCCGCGGCGGTCGCGGTCGGCACGATTGCCGACGGGACGGTATTGGACAGGGTTCATCCTCCGGTCATCGCGCCGATCTCCCCCGGCGCAGGGGCGTGCATAATGTAGCACGGATTCTGCGCCTCTCAATGCGCGCAAGGGAAATTGCATCGAAAACAGGCGGCGTCCGGCCGCGGCGGCGGCCCGGCGGCGCGGGGCGGCGGGCGGAAAACCGTGCGGTTGCATCCGCTTGCCCGGATTTTTCCTATGGGGGCCGGGCCGGCCGTGCTAGGGTCCGGTGCGGCGCGGCGCGGGATCAAGGGTGCTATGGTGTTGAAGGTGCTTTACACGGCCGGTCCGGGCAACGCCTTCCAGACCTTTCGCATGTGGGCGCGGGGCGAACACGATCTGGTCGTGTCGCACGTCGGCTATTCCCGCCAGATGTACGAGGCGCTGGCCCGGCACGGCGCGGCGGCCCGCATCACCTGCACCTATGCCGACGACGACGAGCAGAACTTTGGCGGCATCTCGGTCGTGCGCAGGCCCGACCCGTCGCAGGGCCGGTCGGGGCTGGCGTTTCACCGCAGTCTTTACCAGAAGGCCCGGATGAACATGCGCGACGCGCTGGATTTCGGCGCCAATGTCGTCATCATCGGCGAGGACACGATCCCCGCCCATTACGCCCCCCTGCGCCGGCGCGGCGTGACGGTGGTGCAGGCCCTGCACACGCGCCTGTGGCGCGAGGACCGGCCGCTCAGCCTGATGCAGCGCCTGCGGATGCGCGGCTATCGCAAGGGCTATTCCAACGGCGCCACCCCGGTGCTGAGTTCGTCTGACGCCGTCACCGCGCAGGTCGAGCGGCTGGCGGGCGCGGGCGCCACCCCCATCGTCGAGTTCCTGCCGCTGTATCACACCGACCACTACAGCGGCCTGCCCGCGCCGGATCTGGACGCGACCCGCCTGCAGATCATGTTCATCGGCCGGGTCGAACCCAGCAAGGGCGCGCTGGACCTGGTCGAGATCGCCCGCCGCCTGCTGGCCCAGGGGGTCGATTTCGGGTTCCACATCTGCGGCATCGGCGGCGCGCTGGACGAGATGCAGGCGATGGTCGCGCAGCAGGGCCTGACCGACCGCTTTGTCTTCCACGGCTGGTGCGACCGCAGCGCGCTGCGTCACGTGATGACGCAGTGCCATGTCTCGATCGTGCCGACCCGCGCGGATTTCATCGAGGGGTTCAACCAGATCGTCGTCGAATCCGTCTTGTCCGGGCGGCCGGCGGTGGCGTCCAGCGTCTGCCCGGCGGTGAATTACGTGGGCGGCGCCGTGGACATCGTTCCGGCGGACGATGTTGCCGGCTATGCCGCGGCGCTGGCCGCGCTTGACCGCGACCGGGCGGGGCTGGCGGCGCGGATCGCGGCCTGCGGCCCTGCCGGCGCGCGCTTCATGGATGCGGCCAATTCCTTCGGCAGCGCGCTGGACGAGGTGTTCGACGCCTGGCGCGAACGCCGCCCGATCCGCGACCGGCGCATCGCCGCCGCCGCCTGACGCGGCGCTTGCCAAGGTTGCCTGACGGGGAAATCTTGCGTAGAACAGGCGTCATGCGAGGATTCGTCTATTTCGACATCCATGACCGTGCCCGCCTGCCCGGCCGGTTCTATGGCGAAAGCCTGTCGATTACCGCCCGACTGTGACGGACGCGGGCGCGACGTCGCGCCCGAGCCGCAGGCTGCGGCCCCTTCTGCCTTCGCACCCTTCCTGCCAGTCCTTCAGAAAGAACCAGCCATGACCGGCACCATCAACGCGGGCGCACCGCGCACCCTTTATGACAAGATCTTCGACGCGCATGTCGTGGACCGCCAGCCCGACGGCACCTGCCTGCTGTATATCGACCGCCATCTGGTCCACGAGGTGACCAGCCCGCAGGCGTTCGAGGGGCTGCGCATGTCCGGCCGCCGCGTCCACGCGCCCGACAAGACCATCGCCGTGCCCGACCACAACGTGCCGACGACGCCAGACCGCGTGAACGGGATCGAGAACCCGGAAGGCCGCGTGCAGGTCGCGGAACTGGACAAGAACGCGCGCGAGTTCGGGCTGAACTATTACCCGATGAACGACGTCCGCCAGGGCATCGTCCACATCGTCGGCCCGGAACAGGGCTGGACCCTGCCCGGCATGACGGTCGTGTGCGGCGACAGCCACACCGCGACGCACGGCGCGTTCGGCGCGCTGGCCCACGGCATCGGCACGTCCGAGGTGGAACACGTGCTGGCGACGCAAACGCTGATCCAGAAGAAATCCCGCAACATGAAGGTCGAGATCACCGGCCGCCTGCGGCCCGGCGTGACCGCCAAGGACATCACCCTGTCCATCATCGGCCAGACCGGCACCGCCGGCGGCACCGGCTATGTCATCGAATACTGCGGTCAGGCGATCCGCGAGCTGTCGATGGAAGGCCGCATGACCGTCTGCAACATGGCGATCGAGGGCGGCGCCCGCGCCGGGCTGATCGCGCCGGACGAGACGACCTTTGCCTATGTCAACGGCCGCCCCCATGCGCCCAAGGGCGCCGCGTGGGAAGCCGCGCTGGCCTGGTGGAAGACGCTTTATTCCGATGCGGATGCGCATTGGGACAAGGTCATCACCATCCGGGCCGAGGATATAGAGCCGGTCGTGACCTGGGGCACCTCGCCCGAGGACGTGCTGCCCATCGGTGCGACCGTCCCTGCCCCCGAGGATTTCGACGGCGGCAAGGTCGAGGCCGCGCGCCGGTCGCTGGACTATATGGGCCTGACGCCGGGGATGAAGCTGACCGACATCAAGGTCGATGCGGTGTTCATCGGTTCCTGCACCAACGGCCGGATCGAGGATCTGCGCGCCGCCGCCGAAATCCTGCGCGGCCGGCATCTGGCGCAGGGCGTGCGCGGCATGGTCGTCCCCGGATCGGGCCTCGTGCGCCTGCAGGCCGAGGAGGAAGGGCTGGACCGCGTGTTCACCGACGCCGGGTTCGAATGGCGTCTGGCGGGCTGTTCCATGTGCCTGGGCATGAACCCCGACCAGCTGGCGCCGGGCGAACGCTGCGCGGCGACCTCGAACCGCAACTTCGAGGGGCGTATGGGCCGCGGCGGGCGCACGCATCTGATGTCGCCGGTGATGGCGGCGGCGGCGGCGATCACCGGGCACCTGACCGACGTGCGCGCGGTGCTGGCCGAGACGGCCTGATCAGCGCGGCCGGACGGCGCGGCCGCGGGGCTTCAGCAGGATCAGCGCGTTCAGCGCGATCAGGGCCAGCCCCGCGGTCTCGAACAGGAAATTGGACCGGACGCCGCCGAAATCCCGGTTGATGAGCAGATCGACGTGATGAAACCCCACCGCGCGAACCAGCACGAATGCCGACACCACGACCAGCCCGGCAAGGGCCAGGCCGTTCTGGCGCAGGCTGCCGCGCAGGGTCAGCGCCAGCCCGCCCACCACCAGCACCGCCAGCGCCACCAGGCCTGCAATGAAGGCAAGCTGCACCTGCGCGCGGTTCTCGTACCAGCCCTGCGCGTGGGCCATGCAGCGCCCCGTGGCGGTCAGCGCGGTCTGCAGGTCAAGCTGTTTGTTCAGCGCAAGGAACCCCATCAGCGCCACCAGCAGCAGCCAGAACCCGCGCCCCGCCACGCGCGGCCGCCGGGCGGCCACGCGCCACGCCAGGGCGCAGCTTGCCAGATAGGCGGCCACCGTCAGCCAGCCCGTCAGCCCCGGATCGCCGATCCCCGGTTGCCAGCCCTGGCCCAGACAGGACCACACGGTCGCCGCAGATCCCATCGCCGTCGCCTTTCCGGCGACCAGGCGCCCTTGTAACCCATCGCCGGCCCTGCGCGGCCGGCCCCCGAAGATTACCTGCGAGGACAGACATGGACAAGTTCACCACCCTGACCGGCATCGCGGCGCCCATGCCGCTGGTCAACATCGACACCGACATGATCATCCCCAAACAGTTCCTGAAGACGATCCATCGTTCGGGTCTGGGCAAGAACCTGTTCGACGAGATGCGCTATGCCCCCGACGGGACCGAGAACCCCGACTTCGTGCTGAACAGGCCCGCATACCGGGACGCGCAGATCATCGTGGCGGGCGACAACTTCGGCTGCGGGTCATCGCGCGAACATGCGCCCTGGGCGCTCTTGGATTTCGGCATCCGCTGCGTGATCTCGACCAGCTTTGCCGACATCTTCTATAACAACTGCTTCAAGAACGGCATCCTGCCGATCGTCATGCCGCAGGATGCCGTGGATGCGCTGATGAAGGACGCCGAGAATGGCGCCAACGCCCGGCTGACCGTCGATCTGGAATCGCAGACGGTGACGGCGCCGGACGGCACCGCCTGGCCGTTCGAGATGGACCCCCACCGCAAGCACTGCCTGCTGAACGGGCTGGACGACATCGGGCTGACGCTGGAAAAATCCGCCGCGATCCAGTCGTATGAGGCGCAGATCGCCCAGTCCCAGCCTTGGGTCTGAAAGCCGCGCTGGCGCTGGCGCTGGCCCTTGCCGCGCCCCCGGCCGGGGCCGGGACGCTGCGCGTCGCCACATGGTCGCCCGACCTGACCCGCAAGGGGCCGGGTCTTCTGCTGCGCGACATACGGTCGGGCAAGGACGAACAGGTTGCGGCGGCGGTGCAGGTGATCGCGGCGGCGGATGCCGACGTGCTGCTGCTGACCGGGTTCGACTGGGACCACGACGGGCTGGCGCTGTCGGCCTTTGCCGAGCTGCTGGGCAAGGCGGGCGCGCCCTATCCGCACCGTTTCGCGGGCCAGCCCAACGCGGGGGTGGCCAGCGGGCTGGACCTTGACGGCGACGGAAGGCTGGGCACCGCCGACGACGCGCAGGGGTTCGGGATGTTCACCGGAGAGGGCGGCATGGCGGTCCTGTCGCGCCTGCCGCTGGGTCCGGTCACGGACCATTCCGCCGCGCTGTGGCGCGACCTGCCCGGCAACCTGATGCCGCCCGCCCCGCCCGAGGTGGCCGGGGCGCAGCGCCTGTCGTCGGTCGCGCACTGGCAGGTGCCGGTGATGGCGGGCGACACGCCCCTGACGCTGCTGGCCTGGGCCGCGACGCCGCCGGTCTTCGACGGCCCCGAGGATCGGAACGGCCGCCGCAACCACGACGAGGCCGCGTTCTGGCTGGACCGCCTGCCCGCCGGCCGCTTTGTCCTGCTGGGCGACGCCAACCTGGACACGGTGGACGGCGACGGGCGCCCGCAGGCGCTGGCCGCGCTGATGGCGCGCACGACCGACCCGCTGCCCCGCAGCGATGGCGGGGCGGCCGCGCCGCAGACCGGGGCCAACGCCACGCACAAGGGCGACCCGGCGCTGGACACCGCCGACTGGGCCGACGCCGACGGGCCGGGCAACCTGCGGGTGGATTACGTCCTGCCCTCGCCCGACCTGACCGTCACCGATGCGGGCGTGCTGTGGCCCGCGCCGGGGCAGCCGCTGGCCGACACGGTCGCCGCCGCCTCGCGCCACCGGCTGGTCTGGGTCGATCTGGCCCTGCCCTGAGCGTCCGCCGCCAACCCGTCGCAGGACGACGCCAGGCTGGCACACCGGCCGCGTGGCCAACCCGCATCCGCCATGCACCAAGGATGCAAGCCGATGACCAATCCCCCGTGCAAGCGCCGCCTTTCGGGATGCGGGCGTGGTTCGGCTGGCTTTTCCTGCCGATCCCCCGCGCAAGCGCCGCCTTTCGGCCGGGACGAGACGACCCTTCCCGCCCCGGCCCGGAAGGACGTTCACCGCATGGTCGCACGCGCGCCGTCGCGGCGCGGGTTCCAGGCGCGGTTCGGATCCGGCGCCGCCGGGGCCGGGGTTCCCGACCGGGGCCGCCCGCGCGCAAACTGCCGTCGCCGCGGCCGTCCCTTTCTATTGCGAGCGGTCCAGCGGCGCGGTGCCGCCGCCCATCCCCTTCAGCCGCGCGATCAGCGGCCGCGCGGTCGGGCCGATGCGGTCGCAGGCCCCCGGATCGTCCAGCAGCCGGAACGCGGGCGCGTAATAGTCGCGGTCATAGGCCGACGCGTCCAGCCCCAGCTGCGCCGCCAGCCGGTCGCCGGTGCCCGCCACCAGCGTCCATTCCCCGTCCGTCAGCCCATAGCCCGCACAGTTCGAGGTGATGACGTTGACCTGCGCCAGCGCCGTCATCAGCGCCTGCGCCTGATCCTGCGGCAGGGACGAGGTGTCGGGCAGTTGGACGGTCATCCCGCCCTCGGCCAGCGCGGCCCCGGCGCAGGCCGCCCACAGGATGGCAGCTTTCATCGGGGTCATCTCACGGCTCCTTGCGTCCTGGCCGCCGGTCGCGGCGGCTGCGCGCATACCGCCCGGACGGGGGCCGGACCGCAAGCCAAATGCCCGTGAACTTGACCCGGCGGAACGCCGCGGATAGGCGGGGCGTGACCCCAGAACGCCCCTGACGCGAGGCCAACATGACCGCATATTCCCTGCTGATCCTGCCCGGCGACGGCATCGGCCCCGAGGTGATGGCCGAGGTCCGCAAGGTCATCGACTGGTTTCAGACGAACCGCGGGATGCAGTTCGACGTGTCCGAAGATCTGGTCGGCGGCTGCGCCTATAACGCGCACGGCACGCCGCTGACCGACGCCACGATGAAAAAGGCGCAGGCGGTGGACGCGGTGCTGCTGGGGGCGGTCGGCGGCCCGGCCTATGACAACCTCGATTTCAGCGTGAAACCGGAGCGCGGCCTTCTGCGCCTGCGCAAGGAGATGGACCTGTTCGCCAACCTGCGCCCGGCGCAGTGTTTCGACGCGCTGGCGGATTTCAGTTCGCTGAAGCGCGAGGTGGTCGCGGGCCTCGACATCCTGATCGTGCGCGAGCTGACCTCGGGCGTCTATTTCGGCGAGCCGCGCGGCATCCACGCCGACGACAACAACCCCGACAACGAGGGCGGCCGCGTCGGCATCAACACCCAGCGTTACACCAGCGGCGAGATCCGGCGCGTGGCCCGCGCGGCGTTCGAACTGGCGCGGAAACGCAACAACCGCGTCTGTTCCATGGAAAAGGCCAACGTCATGGAATCGGGCATCCTGTGGCGCGAAGAGGTCCAGTGGGTCCACGACAACGAATACCCGGACGTCGAGCTGACCCACATGTATGCCGACAACGGCGCCATGCAGCTGGTCCGCCGCCCGCGGCAATTCGACGTGATCGTGACCGACAACCTGTTCGGCGACATCCTGTCGGACGCGGCGGCGATGCTGACGGGGTCGCTGGGGATGCTGCCTTCGGCAAGCCTGGGCGCGCCGGCGGCGAACGGCCGTCCCAAGGCGATGTATGAACCCGTCCACGGATCGGCCCCCGACATCGCGGGACAAGGCAAGGCCAACCCGATCGCCTGCATCCTGTCGTTCGCGATGGCGCTGCGCTATTCCTGGGACGAGGGGCAGGCCGCCGACGCGCTGGAACGGGCGGTGGAAAAGGTGCTGGCCGACGGCGTGCGCACCGCCGACCTGATGGGCCCCGAGGGCGGGACGCCGGTCAGCACGTCCGAGATGGGCGACCGCATCGTCGCGGCCCTTTCGGCCGCCTGACCCCATGACCGCGCCCGGCGCGAACCTGAAAGGGGCCGCGCTGGGGCTGGCGGCGATGGCCGCCTATGCGACCCACGACGCCGCGATCAAGCTGCTGGGCGCGGGGCTGTCGCCGTTCCAGCTGATCTTTTTCGTGGCGCTGCTGTCGATGCCGGTCGTCGCTGCGGTGGCGCTGGCCCGCGGCGGCGGATCGCTGCGTCCGCGCCACCCCGGCTGGGTCGCGCTGCGGACCTGCGCGGGCACGGTGAACGTGCTGGGCGCGGTGCTGGCGTTTTCCACCCTGCCGCTGGCGCAGGTCTATGCGATCCTGTTCGCCATGCCGCTGCTGATCACGCTGATGGCCGTGCCGCTGCTGTCCGAGCGTGTCGGCCCGCATCGCTGGGCGGCCATCGCCGTGGGGCTGGTCGGCGTGCTGATCGTGCTGCGCCCGGGACAGGCCCCGTTGTCGGCGGGCCATCTGGGGGCGCTGGTCGCGGCGGCCGGGGGATCGCTGGCCGCGGTGATCGCCCGCCGCCTGGCCGGGCGCGAGGCGACGCAGGTGCTGGTGGTCTGGCCGATCCTGCTGAACCTCGCCGTGACCGCCGTGGCGCTGCCCTGGGTCTATCGCCCGATGGGCGCGGGGGAACTGGGGCTGGCCGGGCTGATCGCGCTGTTCGGCATGGCCGGGGCGGCGCTGTCCGTGCTGGCCTATCGCGCAGGGCAGGCGGCGGTGGTCGCGCCCATGCAATACAGCCAGATCCTGTGGGCGGTGCTGTATGGCTGGCTGCTGTTCGACGAGACGCCCGACCGCCCCACCGCGGTGGGGCTTGCGGTGATCGTGGCGTCCGGCCTTTACATCCTGTGGCGCGAATCGCGGGGCGCGTCGTCCACCCGCCCGGTGCTGGAAAGCGACCGCGCGGGCGACGCCCTGCCCTCGCCCCGCCCCAGCCCCATCGCGCGGCTGCTGCGCCGCTAGGGCTGCGCCTTTGCGGCCCCTGCGGCCAGCCCTTGGCGAAGCGCCTGCAATCCGCCCCTTGCAATCCCCCGACGCCCGCGTTACCTGCCCCACCTACGGTCGGAGCGTAGCGCAGCCTGGTAGCGCACCTGCTTCGGGAGCAGGGGGTCGGAGGTTCGAATCCTCTCGCTCCGACCAGTTAAGATTAACTCCTACTTCGACGGGATAGTTTTAACTGGCGATCACGACCGGAACACTTCTTCGCTCGGGTCCCCCGGCCAGCGGATGGCTTCGCAGATGCCGCCGAAGCTGCCCATCGACCAGCCGGTGATCTCGTCGCGCAGCCAGCGATCCGGCGTTTCTCTCATGTCTCTTCCTCCAGTTCAGAGACGGCCCATCCCCCGCCCTGACGAAGCAGCGTGATGCCGAAGACCTCGCGGCAAAGCCCGGGCGTCAGCACCGCCTCGGGCGGACCGTCGGCGCGGATTTCCCCCTGATCGAGCAGGATGACGCGGGTGCAGTATCGCGCGGCCAGGGGCAGGTCGTGCAGCGTCGCCAGAACCGCATCGCCCGCATCGGTCCGCGCCCGCAGAAGCTTTGCGGTGCGGATCGACTGCGCGGGATCAAGCGCCGCGCAGGGTTCGTCGGCGATGAGAAGCGGCGCGCCCTGCGCCAAGGCACGCGCCAGCAGAACCCGCGCGCGTTCCCCGCCGGAAAGATCGGGAACGTGACGCCGCGCAAATGCCCCAAGCCCGAGGCGATCCAGCAGCGCCCGTGCCTCGGCCAGTCCTTCGCCACGATGATCCGGGTTCGCACGCCAGCCCAGGGCGACGATGTCCTCGACGGTGATCGGCCAGACGACCTCGCGTTCCTGCGCGAGATAGGCGACGTGCCGGGGGCGCGCGGAGACGGGCAGCCGGGCGATCGAGCTTTCCCCCTTTGCAGACATCAACCCAAGCCCGGCGCGCAGCAGCGTCGTCTTGCCCGCGCCGTTGGGGCCGATCAGCCCGACGAACTCGCCTGCGGAAAGCGAAAGGCTCGACGGCTTGAGCCTGCGCCCGACCGATACATCCCTGAGCGTCAGAAGCGCCGTCATGCCTCGCGCGCGCGCCACGACCAGATCAGGTGAAGGAAGACCGGCGTGCCGATCAGCGCCGTCAGGACGCCCAGTTTCAGGTCGCGCCCCGGCAGGATCACCCGCACCGCGATATCGGCCGCCAGGATCAGCGCGGCACCGCCCACCGCCGACGGTAGCAACAGCCGCGATGGCATTCCCCCGGTCGCCCGGCGCAGCAAATGCGGCACGACGAGGCCGACGAAACCGATCATGCCCGCGACCGAGGTCGCCGCACCGCTCAGGCAGGCGGTGCCCAGGATCAGCCTCACCCGCAGGCTGCGGACATGCACGCCCATCGAGGCCGCCGTTTCCTCGCCGAGGGACAACGCATCCAGTTCCTTGCGCGAGGACCAGATCAGCACCGCCCCCAGTGCAAGGATCGGCAGCGCCACCATGACATGCTGGAAAGAGCGGTCTGCCAGCGATCCCATCATCCAGAACACCACCTCGTTGGCGGCGAACGGATTCCGGGAAAGGTTCAGGGCGAGGCTGACCATCGCACCCGCGGCCGCCGACAAGGCGACGCCCGACAGGATCAGCGTCGTGGTCCGCGCGCCCGGACCGGCCAGCACCACCAGAAGAAAGACCGACAGAAATGCGCCGCCGAGGGCGGCAAGCGGAAGCGCCATCGGAAAAGCCGCCGCAAGCCCGGTCTGGAGGGAAAGCACCGCGCCCAGGGCGGCAAAGGCCGAGGTCCCGACAAGCCCCGGCTCTGCCAGTGGATTGCGCAGAAAACCCTGCATCCCCGCCCCGGCCAAGCCCAGCGACGCGCCGATCAGCACCGCCAGCAACGCGCGCGGAAGGCGCAGTTCCTGCATGACCATGACGACCAGCGGGTTGCCCTCTCCCAGATAGGCCCAGAAGCTGTCGCGAAAGCTGACGCTGCCCCAGCCGACGAAAAGCGAGGCGGAAAACAGCAGGACGCAAAGTGCGCCGAGAAGCAGGACCAGCCTCACGCTCCCTCCTGTGCCGCTTGACGCAGCGCCCGGATGGCATTCACCGTCAGGGGCGTTCCGCAACTCCATTCGGGCCGGGTTTCTGCAGCGGCACGCGAGGATTGCAGCATCCGCTCGAGGGCCGGATGGCGCAGCATCTCCTCGCCTCGGCTGTGGCCCTGATGGCTCTGTCCGCGCACCACGACATCGGGACCGGACAGGATCAGCGCCTCAAGCGGAAGGGCGCCCCCCGCCGCAAGCCCCAGCTTGGGAGCGATGTTCTCAAGCCCTGCCGCCTCGACGATGGCATGGCCAAGAGACCCGGTGCCCGAAGTGAAACCGGAGACATGATAGATGGCCGTGTCTCGCCGCACAGGCGGTTGAGAGGACGCGATGTCGGCAAGCGCATCGTCCATGCGCCTGACCAGTTCCTCTGCCCGCGCGTCGCGCCCGAGGACGTGTCCCATCTTCCGCAGGTTGGCGCGGATATCGTCGAGGCTGTTCTCGGGTTCGAACACCTCGACGCGATGGCCGAGACGTTTCAGCATATCGACCGTGACGCGGCTGGTATGGCTGCCCGCCAGCACCAGGTCCGGCCGCAGAAAGGCGATTTCCTCGGCAAGACCGTGGTTGACCTCCACCGTCCTGGCCTCGGCCACCATGGCGGAGGCCATGGGATCGGCTGCAAGATAGCTGACCGAGACAAGCTGCCCCGGCGCCGCGACCAGCATCGCCAGCTGGTCGGTGCAGAGATTCATCGAGACGACGCGCGAGGGCGCCGCCCCGGCCTGCGTGGAAAGCGCGCAAAGCCCACCCGAGAGGGCGAGCGCGACGCCCCTTCCCCATTGCCAAACGCTCCTGCGCATCAGAAATCCGCGCTCAGGCCGAGCCAGACGGCCCGGTCCTGCGCCCGATAGCCCCAAACATCGGAATATTCCTTGTCGAAGACGTTGAGCACGCGCCCAGTTAGAATTGCCTGGTCCGTCACGGCGTAGCGAGCCGAAAGGTTGAACACGGTATAGTCGGGTAATTTGGCGACCGGGTAAGAGCCGACATACTGCGTGTCGCGGTTGCCTGCGACATGGCGCAGATCGCCGGTGACAGCGAACCCCTCGTCCGCAGTCTGCCATGTCGCCTGCAGGCCCAGCTCGTGGCGCGGGCGGCGGACTTCCACGCTGTCGTCCGGGTTGGTCGCGCGCAGGTGGGTGTAGTTCAGGCCCAGGCGCAGCTGATCGGTGAGATCCCAGCCTCCGCTGACCTCGAGACCCTTGCGGCGGCTTTTGCCGGGCTGGTTGACATAGCTGGCCCGCCCGCTGCCGTCCGGGGCCGCGCCGTAGAGGTAGGAAATCTCGTCCCGCAGGACTTCGTGGAAGGCCGTGACGTCGACCTGTCCGCGTCCATCGGCCGAGGTGAGTTCGACGCCCAGATCGACGCTGCGGTTCTGTTCGGGCTTCAGTCCCGGATTGCCGACGGTGAAGCCGTCGTCGGCAAAAAGCTCGTAATAGCCGGGGTTGACCGAGGCGCGGCCGATGGAACCATGCAGCCGCACGCCGTCATTGACCTGCCAGGCGGCGGCAAGGGTGAAGCCGAGGAAATCGTCGAAGACCTTGTTGTCGTCATACCGCAGCCCGGCTTGCAGGCTGATGCCCCGCGGCAACTCGCCCCGGTATTCCAGCGCATAAGAGTTCATCTCGCGCCGATAATAGGCGGTGTCCGAGCGGTTATAGTCCTCCTGCCGCTCGGCCAGAAAATTCACGATGTGATCGGCCGAGTCTACGGCACCGTCGACGCCGTATTGCGCACGGTATTTCAGGCTGTCGGTCGTGCCCTTGGTCCACGGGTCGGACTCGTCACTGCGCGACCTGCTGATCGTCCGCGCAAGGCTCAGGTCGTGGACAAGCCGCCCGCCCATCATCTCGTAGACGGCGCCAAAGGACAGGATCTGCTCGCGCTTCCACGTGAACAGGCTCGGGTCGTCCACCACGCTTTGTGCTGCGCCGGTGGCCGTGTCGTCCTGACGGTCATAGGCATGTTTCTCGCGGGCGGCGGTGATGATGGTGCGGAACGACAGCGCCTCGGACGCCTGCCAGTCGCCATTCAGGCGCAGTGTCTGGCGGTCGATGAAGTCCCGTTCCCCGCCTCTGCCGCTTTCGTCGACGCCCTTGTCGTAGCTGTCGCCGAAGGACAGGCGAAGCCCGCCACGATCAGTTCGCGTCTGGGCATAGACATTGGCGATATGCCCGTTGCCGAACTCGACCTGACCGCCATAGCCGGTTCCGCTGGCCTTCTTGGTGATGATGTTGATCACACCCGACGACGCGTTCGAGCCGTAATAGACCGATTGCGGCCCGCGCAGCACCTCGATCCGCTCGATGTCGAGCGCGCTGAGACCCGAAATGCCGTATTCGTCGCCGCCACCCGCCGCCTCGACCCCGTCGATCAGCACCAGCGCATGATTGCCCTCGCCGCCGCGGATACGGACCTTGGTGAAGCTGCGTCCCGAGCCGTTCACCGCGACGCCCGGCACAGCGCGCAGGGCGTCCTGCACCGAGGTGATGCCGCGCTGCCGGATCTGCTCGGCAGTCAGCACGGAATAGGCGCGGCCATAGCGCGCCTGCTCGATCGGCGTGATGCCGCCCGAGATGATGATCTCGTCCAGAAGGACCGGGTCCTGCGCATTGGTGGACATGGCCGGCATCACTGCCGCGATGGCCAGAATGGATAGTGACGAGAACCGCATGGTTCCCTCCCCCGCCTGGGCCCGATGGGCCACATGACAATCTGCCTGTGGGGGATTCATGCCCCGCAGACGGTTCCAATCGTCACCGCTGCGGAATAGCCGCTCCTCGGACGCACCCCGCGCCGTGGATGGGTGATCGTCGGGGCAGGTCTCCTGACTTGCGGGTCAACACTCCGGCCAGCCTTCCCATGCCCGGGGGCACAGTGGCGTATTGGCCGGCGCTCGCCGCTTACAGTTGCGGGGGCAGTCCGGGATTTGCCTGAAGGCGCACCCGGTTCCCATATTATGCCGCTCTCGCGGCACCTCGACGATCGGGTTCTGCGACGGCGGCGCACCGGCTGTCAAGGCTGGTCGGCGTTCATCCCGCGCCGGGTCGCGTTCTTGGTTCCCAACGATTTCTTCATCGTCTGAGTCCCCACGATCTGCACAGGATTCGTGGGCACATCGATCCGAGCATAATAGACCGAACCGCGTCTGCTGGAGATGCGCGATGATCCGTCCCCAATCCTCGAGACCGGCACACCTGCCCACGGAACAGTCATTCGCAGCAAACTCATAGTCAGCCAATCACTTGTTTGAAATCGACGCACCCGGGAGGTCGGAGGTTCGAATCCTCTCGCTCCGACCATTTCCCGATTCCCCAGTTTTCCCGGTTTTCACCAACGTCGCGCCTAGATCACGACCTCGCTGACGCGGTCCCAGGTGCGGGTCAGGTGGCGCGACATGGTTTCGCCCAGCGCCGCGCCGTCGCGGGCGGTCAGGTGGCGCACCATCTCGGCGTGTTCCGCCACGGCCTCGGCCCAGAATTGGGGCAGGCGGTGGCCGACAAAGCGGATGCGCTTCAGCCGGGCCTGGATGTTGCCATGCACCTCGGCCAGCGCGGGGTTGCCCGCTGCGGCGACAAGGCCGGTGTGGAAGGCCTGGTTCAGCTTGTAATACGGCATCCGGTCGCGGCGGGCGTAGTGCGCCATCATCCGGTCGTGCAGATCGACCAGCGCGGCGATGGTGGCGTCGTCGGCGCGCTGGCAGGCCCAGTCCCCGGCCATCCGTTCCAGCCCCGCCAGCAGTTCCAGCATGGACCGCACCTCGGGCGCGGTCAGCGCGCGCACGACGGTGCCGCGCGCGGGGCGCGTCTCGACCAGCCCTTCGGCGGCCAGGGTGCGCAGCGCCTCGCGGAAGGGGGTGCGCGACACGCCCAGCTGTTCGATCAGGGCCGATTCGTCGATCCGCTCGCCGGCGGCCAGCTCTCCCTCGATGATGAGATCGCGCAGCCGGGTCAGCACCTGCTGGTAAAGTGTAGCCTTTTCAATGCGAAGCGTCGTGTCGCCGGCGATGTTCATGGGGCCTCCGCGAATGACGGCAGATTAACGCAGAAAACTGTTGTCGAGCCAGCCTCCAATTATATACCGTATACAGTATACACCAGCGAGGTCGGGATGCGGATAGCTTTGGCACTGGGCGACGCGGGCGGGATCGGGCCGGAACTGGCGGCCAGGCTGCTGTCGCACCCGGAAATGGCGGATCAGGACATCGTGGTGATCGGATCGGCCGCGGTGCTGGCGATGGGGGCGCGGCACGCGGGGGTGGCGCTGGACCTGCCGTCCGTGGACGCCGACGCCGCCGCCCTGCCCGCCGGGCACGTGCTGTTCGACCTGGCGAACTGCGACCCCGACGCCGCCCCGATGGGGCAAAGCAGCGCCACGGCCGGGCGCGCCTCGTTGCAGAACTTTGCCACGGCGCTGCGCCTGGGGGCCGCCGGGCTGGCCGACGCGGTGATGTTCACCCCCTTCAACAAGCATTCCATGCGGCTGGCGCGGGCCGATTACGTGGACGAGATCGGGTTCATCGACGCGGTGCTGGCCAGCGACCGCAGCGGGCGCGAGTTCAACGTGCTGGACGAGGTGTGGAACGCGCGCGTGACCTCGCACATCCCGCTGCGGGCGGTGGCCGATGCGCTGACGGCCGACCGCATCGTGGACAGCATCGCGCTGACCGCGCAGGTGATGGGGGCTGCGGGCACGCCCGACCCCCGCATCGGGGTCGCGGCGCTGAACCCCCACGCGGGCGACGGCCGCAATTTCGGGGACGAGGATGACGACGTCATCGCCCCCGCCGTGGAACGCAGCCGGGGCGCGGGGCACCGGGTCACGGGGCCGGTCCCCGCCGACACGGTGTTCGTCCGCGCGCTGCGCGGCGAGTTCGACGCGGTGCTGACGATGTATCACGACCAGGGCCAGATCGCGATGAAGCTGCTGGGCTTTGACCGCGGCGTGACGCTGATCGCGGGCTATGACTTTCCGGTGGTGACGCCCGCGCATGGCACCGCCTTCGACATCGCGGGGCAGGGCCGCGCCGATCCGGGCGCGACGCTGCAGGCCGCGCGGCTGGGCCGCGACCTGGCCCGGCTGAACCCCCGCCAGCCCGGCACCGCCGCGGCCGCGGCACCGCTGGGGGCATTCGCCGCCGCGCCATGAACCGTGGCGCGGTCCGGGGAGGGGCCGCGCCGAACCAACATCAATGGGAGGAGAAACCATGTCCTATGTCACTCGGATCGCTGCCGGGTCGGTCGCCGCGGCGCTGGTCGCGGGCACCGCCTTGGCGCAAACGGGCTGGGCGCCCGAGAAGCCCGTCGAGTTCGTCGTGGCGTCCGGCGCAGGCGGCGGCACCGACAACTTTGCGCGCACCATCCAGTCGGTCATCGCCACCCACAAGCTGATGGACCAGTCGGTCGTGGTGCTGAACAAGGGCGCGGGATCGGGGGCCGAGGCGTTCCTTTACGCCAAGCAGAACGCGGGCGACCCCCACAAGCTGATCTTCGGCACGAACAACGCCTATCTGCTGCCGCATGTCGGCAAGATGGCCTATTCGTTCCAGGATCTGACGCCCGTCGCCTCGCTGGCGCTGGACGAGTTCCTGGTCTGGGTCAAGGCCGACGCCCCCTGGCAGACCCTGCCCGAGATGATCGAGGCCGCGAAGGCCGCGCCCGGCACGATTCCGTTCGGCGGCAGCCAGTCCAAGGACACCGACGAGACGCTGGTCGCCCTGATCGAGGATACGACCGGGGCCGATTTCAAGTATGTCCCCTTCAACGGCGGGGGCGAGGTCGGCGTGCAGCTGGCCGGCGGCCATGTGGCCGGAAACGTCAACAACCCCAACGAGAACATCGGCCAGTGGCAGGCCGGCGCGATCCGGCCGCTGTGCGTGTTCTCGCCCCGGCGGATGGCGGCCGGAGAGCCGGTGTTCGACGGCAAGGGCTGGGGCGACATCCCGACCTGCGCCGAACAGGGCGTCGCCATCGACAGCTATCAGATGCCGCGCACCGTCTGGCTGCCGGCGGGCGTCCCGCCCGAGGCGACGGCGTTCTATGCCGACCTGCTGAAGAAGGTGTCCGAGACGCCGGAATGGGCCGACTATGTCGCCAAGACCTCGCAAAGCGGCGTCTATATGGCGGGGGCCGACCTGGACAAGTTCGTGACCGAATCCGAGGGCAAGGCCGTCGCGGTGTTCAAGGCGCAGGGCTGGACCGCCAACTGACCGCAAGGGGCCGGCGTTCGCGCGCCGGCCCATCCCGCCATCGACCGTGGAGGAGGCGACATGAGGGTCGGACGTTTGCCAGCCGAGATGCTGGCCGCCGCGCTGACCGGCGGGCTGGGGCTGGCCGGGGTGCTGGGCTCGGCCGAGCTGGGGGCCTCGTGGACCGAAAGCGGTCCCGAGCCGGGGTATTTCCCCTTTTATGTCGGGCTGATCCTGATCGCGGCGGCGCTTGGCAACGGCGTCATGGCGCTGCGGGCGCGGGGCGCGCAGGACGAGGCGTGGCTTGAACCCGAACAGTCGCGCCGCCTGCTGGGGTTCCTGGTCCCGCTGCTGGCCTATGTCGCGGGGTCGGTCTGGCTGGGGCTTTACGTCGCCTCGGCGGTCTATGTCGCCTTCAACGCCCGTTTCCGCGGCGGCTATCGCGGCGTCGTCGCGGTGGCGATCGGGGCCGCGTTCACGGTGCTGCTGTATGTCGTATTCGAGATGGCCTTCAAGGTTCCGCTGCTGAAAGGCCCGCTGGAACCGCTGCTTGGCATCCACTGACCGGAAAGACCCTCGCGGATGGACAATTTCAGCCTGCTGATGGGGGGCTTCGGCACCGCGCTGACGCCGCTGCACATCGCGCTGATGATCGGCGGCGTGCTGATGGGGCTGGTCGTCGGCGTGCTGCCGGGACTGGGCGCGCCCAACGGCGTGTCGCTGCTGATCCCGCTGACCTTCAGCCTGGACCCGACATCGGCGATCATCCTGCTGTCGTCGATGTATTGGGGGGCGCTGTTCGGCGGGTCCACGACCTCGATCCTGTTCAACATCCCCGGCGAGCCGAGTTCCGTCGCCACCACCTTTGACGGCTATCCGATGGCGCGACGGGGCCAGCCGACGCGCGCGCTGACGCTGGCGTTTATGTCGGCGGGGTTCGGCGCGCTGCTGGGCGTCGTGGTCATCACCCTGCTGGCCGGCTGGGCCGCGCGTTTTGCGCTGCGCTTCGGGGCGCCGGAATATTTCGCGGTGTATTTCCTGGCCTTTGCCGCCTTCATCGGCATGGGCACCGGCGCGCCGCTGAAGATCGTGGCCTCGCTTTCCGCGGGCCTGCTGCTGTCCACGGTCGGGATGGACAGCGTGACCGGCGTGGTGCGGCTGACCTATGGGTTCACCGACCTGCTGGGCGGAATCAGCTTTCTGGTCGTGGTGATCGGCCTGTTCGGCCTGGGCGAGATCCTTGCGACCGTGCAGGAAGGGCTGCGGTTCCGCGGCGTCGCCTCGCGCATCCGGCTGGGCGACGTGCTGGCCACGATGGCGGAACTGCCGCGATACTGGGCCACGCTGCTGCGGTCGGGCGTGGTGGGGACGTGGATGGGCATCACGCCGGGCGGGCCGACGGCTGCGTCGTTCATGTCCTATGGCGTGGCCCGGCAGGCGTCCGGCAAGTCCGGCCCCGCCTTCGGCACCGGCCGCCCCGAAGGCATCGTCGCCCCCGAGGCCGCCGACCACAGCGCCGGCACCTGCGCGATGCTGCCGATGCTGGCGCTGGGGGTGCCGTCGTCGGCCACCGCGGCGGTGATGATGGGCGGGCTGATGATCTGGGGCCTGACCCCCGGCCCGATGCTGTTCGCCACCAAGCCCGATTTCGTCTGGGGCCTGATCGCCAGCATGTATGTGTCGAACGTCGTCGCCGTGATCCTGGTGCTGGCGACGGTGCCGCTGTTCGCCGCGCTGCTGCGCATCCCGTTTGCCATCATCGGCCCGATCATCGTCGCGATCTGCCTGGTGGGCGCCTATACCGTGTCGTCGGCCGGCTTTGACCTGTGGCTGGCGCTGGTCTTCGGCCTTGTCGGCTATCTGCTGACGCGGCTGGACTATCCGCTGGCCCCGCTGATCCTGGCGATGGTGCTGGGGCACAAGGCGGAAAACGCCTTTCACCAGTCGATGATCCTGTCGGACGGGTCGCTGGGCATCTTCTTTTCCAACCCGCTGGTGGCGTCGATCATGGCGATCGCGCTGGCCCTGCTGATCCTGCCCCGGCTGGGCGGGCTGCGCCGGCGACGCAACCCGCCCGAGGTCGTGGAATGAACCATCACAGCTATTTCGCCCGGCCTCGGGGACGGGTCGTGGAAACCTGCATCCTGGGGACCGGCGGGTTCGGGCAAAGCTATCTGGCGCAGGTGCCGCGGGTGCCGGGCCTGTCCTGCCGGCTGGCCGTGGACGTGGACGCGGGCCGCGCCTGCGCCGCGCTGGTCGCCGCAGGCGCCGACCCCGCGCAGGTCGCGCAATGCGACACCCCGGCCGAGGCGCTGGCCGCGTGGGACGCGGGCAGGCTGGTCGCCACCGGCGATTTCGCCGCCATAGCCTCCTTGCCGTTCGAGGTCGCGATCGAGGCGACCGGCAGCCCCGAGGCGGGCGCCCGCCACGCCCGCATGGCGATCGCGGCGGGCCGCCACGTCGTCATGGTGACCAAGGAAACCGACAGCGTCATCGGCCCCGAACTGGCGCGGATGGCGGCGGCGCGGGGCGTCGTCGTGACGCCCGCGGACGGCGACCAGCCCAGCCTGCTGATCGGGCTGGTGACATGGGCCGAGGTGCTGGGCCTGACCATCCTGTGCGCGGGCAAGTCCAGCGAATACGACTTCGTCTTCGACCCGGCCACCGGGCAGGTGACGTCGAACGGGCGGACCGTTCCCGCACCGGGGCTGGCGGATTGGCTGGACCCTGCCGGCCGCCCCTGGGCCGTCGTCGCGGCGGGGCGCGCGGATGCCGCCGCCGCCCTGCCCCAGCGCGCCGTGCCCGATCTGTGCGAACTGACCCTGGTCGCCAACGCCACCGGCCTGTCGCCCGACCGCCCCGACCTGCACGCCCCGATCCTGCGCATCCCGGAAATCGCGGGCGCGCTGACCACCGCCGACCGGGGCGGGCTGCTGGCCGGGGCCGGGCGGCTGGACGTGTTCCACTGCCTGCGCCTGTCGGGCGAGGCCAGCTTTGCCGGCGGCGTCTTTGTCACCGTCGCCTGCGACGACGCGGCGACCTGGCGGATGCTGGGCGACAAGGGCCACATCCTGTCGGCCGACGGGCGCAGCGCCGCCATCGCCCTGCCCCGCCACCTGCTGGGCGTCGAGGTGGCGACCAGCGTATTCGAGGCCGCGCTGCTGGGCCGGTCCTCGGGCGCGGAACGGCCGCGGCCCCGCATCGACCTGACCGCCTGGGCCGACATCGCGCTGGAACCCGGCACCCTGCTGACAGCCCAGGGGCATCACCACAGCATCCACGGCGTCAGCGGCCGCATGACCCCTGCCGGCCCGCTGGGGGACGGCGCCGCGGTGCCCTATTACCTTGCCGCTGGCCGCAGGGTGATTCGCCGGGTCGCCGCGGGCCAGGCGATTCGGGTGCAGGATCTGGATATGGGCGGGCAGTCCGAACTGGCGACAATCCGCCGCAACCAGGACAGGAACGCCATCTAAGACGCCGCCGGGAAGTTGCGGCCCCAATGGCCACGGCGCGGGATTTCCGATGCTGCGCGGGCAGTTCCGGCGCGTTCTCCGCGCAAATCCTGCGCGCCGCCAGACCCTCGCGGTGCGCGCGCAGGTCAGTCCGACCGCGCGGCCATTCGGCACCAAGCCGCCGATATGTCACCGAACCGGGCCGGGACATGCCGACGATTTGCTGAATGTTAACATCTGGGTTGTCAAATGCCGCCAGCGCCGCGATCACGCCGCCGCCGGTCGATGCAGAACCAGACAGAAATCGGGGCATCGGCTCGGCTGTCCGCAAAAAGATGAAGAGGGAACAGAATGCCTACTCATAGCGACGACATCATCCGAGGCCATTACAATGGCAACGCGATCTATGCCTATGGCGGCGACGACCGCATCTATTGGGGCCAGGCCGACGGCAGCACGACGCTTTACGCCGGGGATCTGAACGAAAGATATGACGCCGACCCGTATAACACCGGCAACCCCGGCGGCGACCGCCTTTACCTGAACGGCTGGGTCGGGGCCAACATCCGCTTCGGCTCGACCGAGAATGGCACCGCGCAGATCGGCAACCAGACCTTGCGGTTCTTCGGCGTGGAACGCGTCCACGGAACGGGTGGAAACGACACGATTTCAGCGGCTAACGCGATCGTCAACACCGCCCACGGCAACACGCCGGAACATGGTCTGTCCATCTATTCGGGCGCCGGCCGCGACCTGATCACCGGGTCCAAGGCCGCCGACGTGCTGGACGGGGGCGCCGGGAACGACACGATCTTCGGCGGCGGGGGCGACGATTTCATCCAGTCCAGCACCGGCAGCGACCACATCAACGGCGGCGCGGGCAATGAAAACATCCGCTGGGGCCTGGGCGACAACGTCGCGCCCGGCAATGACACGATCTGGGGCGGCGCCCACGGCGAGGCGAATGGCGACCTGATCAATATCTGGGTCGTGGCCGGCAACGGCACGACGGGCGCGCGCGTCAACTTTACCACCGCCGAAAACGGAACCGCCGTTTCGACGATGGGCGGCGTGACCAATACGCTGCGTTTCTTCGATTTCGAAAACGGCTGGACGCATCAGGCCAATGATACCGTCAGCGCCGCGAATGCCGTCATTGCGGCCAATCAGCAGGGCATCCGTTTCAACACCCGCTGGGGCGACGACGTTCTGGTGGGTTCGCGCGGGAACGACACGCTGGAAGGCGGCGAGGGCCGCGACACCATCACCGGCGGCCGCGGCAACGACCTGATCTCGGCGAACGGAGAGTTCTACAACCTGCAGGCGCCGGGCGACGGGGACGTGGACACGCTGATCTTCCGCCGCGGCGACGGGGCGGACACGGTGCTGGGCTTCGACGTGGGCGTCGACATCCTGCGCGTGGACGGCCGCGACTATACGGCGACCGAGACGAACGCCGGCACGCTGCTGAACTTTGGCGGCGGCGACAGCGTGCTGCTGAGCAACGTGTTCGACTTTATCTGACGCGTGCGCGTCCGGGATGCGGCGGCCACGCGGGCGCCGCATCCCGGACGTCAGGGCGATGCTTTTCGGTTTCGGCCAGCGTGCCTTCCGCGTCCAGGATGATCGCCTGCGGCGTCACCCCAGCGCCGCCTGCGCCGCGGCCCGGATCGCGGCGATGTTCTCGCCGTAAGGCGCGCTGTTCGACACCGACCCGCCCCGGAACACGGCCGATCCCGCGACCAGCACGTCCGCCCCGGCAGCAGCCAGAGCCGGCGCGGTTGCGGGATCGACGCCGCCGTCGATCTCGATATGGACGGGGCGGTCGCCGATCATGGCGCGCAGGCGGCGGACCTTGGCGGTCATGTCGATGAACTTCTGCCCGCCGAAACCGGGGTTGACCGTCATCACGCAGACCAGGTCGGCCAGGTCCAGCAGATGTTCCACCGCCTCGGCCGGGGTGCCGGGGTTCAGGGCCACGCCCGCGCGCGCCCCCGCCCCCCGGATCGCCTGCAATGTGCGGTGGATATGCGCGCCCGCCTCGACATGGGCGGTGATGATGTCGGCGCCCGCGCGCGCGAAGGCGTCGATATAGGGATCGACCGGGGCGATCATCAGATGCACGTCCATGACGGTCGTGA
The DNA here is from genome assembly GCF_004522155.1 of Paracoccus luteus. Classification (GTDB taxonomy): domain Bacteria; phylum Pseudomonadota; class Alphaproteobacteria; order Rhodobacterales; family Rhodobacteraceae; genus Paracoccus; species Paracoccus luteus. Next base: position 73,374 of record NZ_SDEA01000007.1, read on the forward strand.
CGTGCTTGCGAAAGGCCGCGACCGCGGGCGGGCCAAAGGTGATGTTGGGCACGAAATGCCCGTCCATCACATCCACATGCACCCAGTCGGCGCCCTGATCCTCGACCGCGCGGATCTCGCGGCCGAAATCGGCGAAATCGGCCGACAGGATCGAAGGGGCGATCTTGATGGAACGGTCAAAACTCATCGGGGCGGTCCTTCCTTGGGCTGCCGTCGGGGCCGAGCCCGCCGTGAAAGACGCGGCCGGCGCGGATGTCGGGGCCGCTGATAATGCACAGATCGTCCGCCGTCACGGGCCGATCCCGTGAAACCAGCCGGTTTGCCTGCCGCAGCCGCGCCAACCCGACCAGATCACGGTCCAGCTCGTCCAGCACCTTGCGGACGCCCAGGTCCCCGCAGGCGGCGCGCAGGTCGATCCTCACAGGCCTCGCATCGTCCATGTCTTTCTTCCTTGTCGAAATATCCCGCGGGGGTCCGGGGGCGCGAAGCCCCCGGCGCGGCAGGCAGCACTCGCTCTGCGCCCCTCAGCCCCTCAGCCCCTCAGCCCCTCAGCCTGCGCCACCCAGCCTGCGCCCCACCAGCCGGTCAGCGCCCCCCGGTCGCCGCGATCAGGCGGTCGCCCGCCCGCCCTCGTGCCCGGCGCGGCGCATCGCGGCGGGGGCCAGCATGGCGCGGGCGGCGGCGGCGCGGCCTGCACGCAGCATCGCCGACGTCACGCTTTGCACAAGGCTCGCCTCGTCCAGCGCCAGCGCCGCCGGCAGGGCGCGCAGGTCGCGCGGCGGCACCGCCAGCGTCGCGCCCAGTTCCGGCCCGGCGCGCACGAGTGAGGCGCCCGCATGACGGGCGACCGCGATCATCGCCGCGTTGTCGCCCTGCATCATCAGCGCGATGTCCGGCACGCCCAGCAGGCTGGCGCGGCGGCGGGCGCGCTCGATCATCTCGGTCCCCAGACCCTGCCCCGTGTGGGCGGGCTCGACGGACAGCGCGACCTGCGCGTGGCCCGGCGGGTGCGGATCGACGAACAGCTCGAACGCGCCGATCAGCCGGCCGTCAAGGAAGCAGCCCTCGACATGGCCGGTGTCCAGTGCGCGCGCGGCATGGTCGTCCAGCGCATCGTCGCTGAGCAGGCCGCAAAAGCGCCAGCGGCGGCCCTGCGGCGTCAGTGTCCGCAGATGCGCGGCATAGCGGTCGGATTCCCACGGGAACAGACGGCGGAAATAGGCGCGGGTCGTGCCCGGCATGTCGATGCGATCCTTGTCAAACGCATCCTCCCTGCCGGCAAGATAAGCCCGCCCCGCCGCGGAACAATGACCGACGCGGCGTCAGGGCGCACGCCTGCGTGATGCGCCCCCGCGCGCGGCCGGCGCACGCCACGGTCGGCCCCGGTCAGTCGATGTCGCGCGCCATGCTGCGCAGCACGAATTTCTGGATCTTGCCGGTGCCGGTCTTGGGCAGTTCCCCGAACACCACCCGGCGCGGCGTCTTGAAATGGGCCATGCGGTCGCGGGCGAATCCGATCAGCTCGTCGGCGCTGGCCTCGGCGCCGGGCTTCAGCTCGACAAAGGCGCAGGGCGTCTCGCCCCATTTCTCGTCGGGCTTGGCGACCACGGCGGCCAGCAGCACGGCGGGGTGGCGATACAGCACCTCCTCGACCTCGATCGACGAGATGTTCTCGCCGCCCGAGATGATGATGTCCTTGGACCGGTCCTTGAGTTCCACATAGCCGTCAGGATGCACGACCCCCAGGTCGCCGGACGCGAACCAGCCGCCGCGGAACGCCTTTTCGGTGGTCTCGGGGTTCTTCAGATAGCCCTTCATCACGACGTTGCCGCGCATGAAGATCTCGCCGATCGTCTCGCCGTCCCGCGGCACCGGGGCCAGCGTTTCGGGGTCGGCCACCATCAGCCCCTGCAGCGCGATGTTGGGCACGCCCTGCCGGGCCTTCAGCGCCGCGCGTTCGGCGGGCGGGCGGTCGTTCCAGTCGGCCTGCCATTCCGACACGACCGACGGGCCATAGGTCTCGGTCAGGCCATAGACATGCGTGACCTCGATCCCCATCGCCTCCATGGCAGCGATGACGGACGCGGGCGGCGCGGCCCCGGCGGTCATCACCCTGACCGTGTGGTCAAAGTCCTTGAGGTGGCCGGGCGCGTTCGCCAGCATCGACAGCACGATGGGCGCGCCGCAGAAATGGCTGACCTTCTCGTTGCGGATCTGGTGGAAGATCGCGTCGGCGCGGACATGGCGCAGGCAGACGGCGACGCCCGCATTGGCCGCGATGGTCCAGGGGAAACACCAGCCGTTGCAGTGAAACATCGGCAGCGTCCACAGGTAATGCGCATGCTGCGGCATCCCCCAGGTGACGATGTTGGACAGCGCGTTCAGCGTGGCGCCCCGGTGGTGATAGACGACGCCCTTGGGATCGCCCGTGGTCCCCGAGGTATAGTTCAGCGCGATGGCATCCCATTCGTCGCCGGGCATCAGCCAGTCGAACGCCGGGTCGCCCTCGGCCAGCAGCGCGTCCCAGGTCACCGCGCCGACCGGCCCGCCGCCGGCAAAGCTCGCGTCCACGATGTCCACGACCAGCAGGCCGGGGATGGCGGCGATCTGCACGGCCTCGGCGGCGACGCCGCTGAACTCGGGGTCGACGATCAGCACCCGCGCCTCGCCGTGACGCAGGATAAAGGCGATGGCCTCGGCGTCCAGCCGGGTGTTGATGGCGTTCAGCACCGCGCCCGCCATCGGCACGCCGAAATGCGATTCGAACATCTCGGGGATGTTGGCGGCGATGATCGCCACCGTGTCGCCGCGCCCGATGCCGCGGCGGGCCAGCGCGCTGCCCAGACGACGGGTGCGGTTATATGTCTCGGCCCAGGTCCGGCGCACCTCGCCATGCACGACGGCGGTGCGCTGCGGCCAGATCGCCGCGGTGCGTTCCAGAAACGTCAGCGGCGTCAGCGCGACGTGGTTGGCCGGGCCGCGGTCCAGCCCCCGATCATAGATGCCGTGTTGCGTCATGCCGCCCCCCCTGTGCCGCCCGGTCGCGGGCGACAGTTCCACAACCCGCCCGCCGGGGGAATATGCCCCGCCCTGCCCTTTGCGCATCGCGGCCATGCGCGCGGCTGCCTCCGTCAGGGCCGCGCATCCGGGCCGCCATTGCGCCGCAGCCGCCATGCGCGAACCGCCTCGGCCGGCAGCAGCGCAAAGCCGCGGCCGTATCGGCGCGCCAGCCGCCGGGGGTCGGACAGCATCCGCCACAGCCATTCCGCCTTGGCCATCCGCGCGATGCGGGGCGCGCGCCGCTGGGTGCCCGCCAGGAAATCCAGCCCCGCCCCGACCGAGGCGAAGCCGCAGCCCGGCACCCGGCCCCGTCCCCGCGCCGCCAGCCGTTCCTGCCGGGGCGCGCCCAGCGCCAGGAACGCCAGCCCCGCGCCGGACGCGGCCAGCCGGTCCAGAACCGCGCCCGCCTCGTCGCCGTCGGGGTCGAAGGGAAATCCGGGCGACAGCGTCAGCGCGACCCGCAGGCCCGGCACGGCGGCGCGCAGCGCCTCGGCGGCGCGGTCCAGCGCGGGACCGGTCGATCCGATCAGCGCCACGGATACCCCGGCCGCCGCCGCCACGCGCGCCAGCGGCAGCACAAGGTCGGACCCCGGCGCCAGCGACACGGGCCGCCCGGCCAGCCGCGACAGCCACACGATGGGGTTGCCGTCGGCCACGACGAAATCCTGCGCGGCATAGGCGGCGCGGAACGCCGCATCGCGGCGCAGCTGGTCCAGGTGATCGACGTTGATCGTGGCCAGCGCGAACCCCTGCCCGGCCGCCAGCCGCGCGGCCACCTGCGCCAGCAGCGACCCCGCGTCGGCGCAATTCACCGTCACCGCCGTCCCGTCCTGATACTGGAACCGCACCCCTGCCCCCTGCCCGTTGCCGTCAGCCACCCGCCTGCGCCAATCCGCCGCGCCCGTCCCACGCTAGCGCCGCGCCGCGGCGGGCGCGACGGGGAAAACCGCCTTTCCCGTCGCGCGCGCCACCCGCTTTGCGCGACGGAAAACCTCGCGCCACAACCCGCGCGACCTGTAGAAAGGGACAGTTTGAGCAACTCGGGCAAGACTTGGACCGGCCGTTAGGCTAACTTTCGCCGGTCATCGAGATCATTGCCCGGCGTTGCCGAATCAGAGGGTTGCACGATCATGCAGGACCACGCGGTCTGCGCCACGGACGTGGCCATCATCGGAATGGCGCTGCAGGTGCCCGGCGCGCAGTCGCTGCCGCAGTTCTGGTCGAACCTGTGCGACGGGATCGAATCGATCCGCCGCATCCCGCGCGAAACCCTGCTGGCGCGGGGCGAACCGGCGGCGCGGCTGGCCGATCCGAACTATGTCCCCGCCGCGGCCGAGCTGGAGGAGTTCGACGGCTTCGACGCCGAGTTCTTTGGCCTGAACCCCAAGGAAGCCGCGATCATGGACCCCCAGCACCGCAAGCTGCTGGAAACCTGCTGGCACGCCTTTGACGACGCGGGCATCGACCCCGCCCGCTTTGCCGGTCCCGTGGGCGTCTTCGCGGGCTGCGGGCAGGGCACCTATTACTGGCAGCACGTGCTGTCGAACCGCGACCTTGTGGACGGGGTGGGGCATTTCCTGCTGCGCCACACCGGCAACGACAAGGATTTCCTGGCGACGCGGGTCAGCCACATCCTGAACCTGACCGGGCCCAGCGTGAACGTGCAGACCGCCTGCTCGACCTCGCTGGTGGCGGTGCATCAGGCGTGCAACGCGCTGTTGGGCGGCGAATGCGACCTGGCGCTGGCCGGCGGCGTCACCATCGAGATGCCGCACGGCGTGGGTTATCTGTTCCGCGAGAACGAGGTGCTGTCGCCGGACGGCCACTGCCATGCCTTCGACCACCGGGCGCAGGGCACCGTCTTCGGCAGCGGCGCGGCCGTCGTCGTGCTGCGGCGGCTGTCGGACGCCATCGCCGCAGGCGACGCGATCCACGCCGTCATCAAGGGCACGGCGATCAACAACGACGGGTCGGGCAAGGCGGGCTATCTGGCGCCCAGCGTGGGCGGCCAGTCCCGCGCCATCGCCGAGGCGCTGGCGGTGTCGGGCTGCGACCCGGCCACCGTCGGCTATGTCGAATGCCACGGCACCGGCACCGCCCTTGGCGACCCGATCGAGGTGGCGGCCCTGACCGCCGCCTTCCAGATGGCGGGCGGCGACGGCGAACGCGCCGCGCCCTGCCGGCTGGGGTCGGTCAAGACCAACATCGGCCACCTGGACACCGCTGCGGGCACCGCCGGGCTGATCAAGGCCGCGCTGGTCGTCGAGAACGGCGAGATCCCCCCCACCCTGGGGTTCGAGCGGGAAAACCCCGCCATCGACTTCGCATCCTCGCCCTTCCGCGTGGCGGACCGGCGGATGGATTGGCCGGAACTGGGCGCGCCGCGCCGCGCGGGCGTGAACTCGCTGGGCGTGGGGGGCACCAACGCCCATGTGGTGATCCAGCAGCCGCCGCCCGCGCCCGCCGCCGCCGATGCGGTCTGGCCGTGGCACCCGCTGGTCGTGTCGGGGCGCAGCAAGGCGGCGCTGGACGCCAACGCGGCCGCGCTGGCCGACTGGCTGGATGCCAATCCCGATGCCGACGTCGCCGACGTGGCCCACACGCTGGCCGGGCGGCACGTCTTCGACCGCCGCCGCGTGCTGGTCGCGGGCACCCCCGCCGAGGCTGCGGCCCTGCTGCGCGACCCCGATCCGCGGCAGGTCTTTGACCACCGCCCGCTGGGCGAGCCGCCGCGCGTCGTCTTCATGCTGCCCGGCGGGGGCGCGCAGCACGCCGGCATGGCGCGCGACCTTTACGCCACCGAACCCGTGTTCCGCGACTGGATGGACCGGGGACTTGCGCATCTGCAGACCCTGACCGGGACCGACCCCCGCGCCATCTGGTTGCCGCAACCGGGCCACGAGGAGGCGGCCGAGCGCGCCCTGCGCCAACCCTCGGTCCAGTTGCCGCTGCTGATGATCGTGGAATACGCGCTGGCCCAGACGCTGATCGGCTGGGGCGTGCGCCCCGACGCGCTGATCGGCCATTCGATGGGCGAGAACACCGCCGCCTGCCTAGCGGGCGTGATGCGGTTCCAGGACTGCATCGGGCTGGTCCATTTGCGCGGCACGCTGTTCGACGCGGTGCCGCCCGGCGGCATGGTCAGCGTGCCCCTGCCGCCCGAGGATTTCGCTAGCGACCTCGGCCCCGACCTTGATCTCGCGGCGCTGAACGGCCCCGGCCTCAGCGTGGTCAGCGGGCCGCGCGCGGCGCTGGACGCGTTCGCCGCGCGCATGGCCGCGCGCGAGGTCGAGGTGCAGGACATCCCGATCGCCATCGCCGCCCATTCGCGGATGCTGGACGGCATTCTCGACCGCTTTGGCGCGTATCTGCGGTCGATCCCGCTGTCAGCCCCGCAGATCGACATCATCTCGAACCGGACCGGCAAGCCGCTGACGGCGGCCGAGGCGACCGACCCGGCCTATTGGGTCGCGCATCTGCGCGGCACCGTGCGGTTCGGGGACGGCATCGCGCATCTGGCCGCCCCCGACACGCTGTTCATCGAGGTGGGGCCGGGCCGCGCGACCAGCGCGATGGTCAAGATCAACCCCGCCGTCGCCGCCCATCAGGTCGTGTCGGTGCTGCGCCACGCGCAGCACGACACGCCGGACGACCGTTATCTGCTGGGCGCGCTGGCCCGCATCGACGCCGCGGGCGTCGCGGTGGACTGGGCCGATCTGTGGGGCGGCGCGGCGCGCAAGCGGCTGCGCCTGCCCGGCTACAGCTTCCAGCGCCGCCGCTATTTCATCGAGGCCGAGGCCCCGACGGCCGCGCCCGTGGATGCCGCGCTGGACCGGATCGCGGACATGGCCGACTGGGGCTGGCGTCCCGGCTGGCAGTTGTCGGCCCCGGCGGTCGAGCTGGACGCGACCGGCGCGCCGCTGTTTGCCGCGCCGCAGAACTGGCTGATCCTGTCGGATGCCGCCGGTCTGGGCGACCGGGTGGCCGCCGCGCTGACGGCGGCGGGGCAGCGCGTGGCGTTGGTGCGCCCCGGCGACCGCTTTGCCGAGACTGCGCCCGGGCGCTGGGTGATGCCGCCCGAAAGCGACCGCGACGGGTTCGGCCTGATGTTCGCCGCGGTCGAGGCGGCCGGCCTGCGCCCCGACCACATCCTGCACCTTGGCACGCTGGACAGCAGCGCGCGGGCAGGGCTGTCGGCACTGGACGCGATGCTGGACCGGGGCTTTTACAGCCTGCTGCATCTGGCGCAGGGGATCGAATCGGAACTGCCCGACCATCCGCTGACCCTGACCGTGGTGACCGACGGCGCGCTGCGCGTGGCGGCCGAACCCGCGCCCGCGCCGGAACTGGCGACGGTCGCCGGTCCGCTGGCCGTTCTGCCGCGCGAGCTTGGATCGGTGCGCACCCGCTGGATCGACCTGCGCCGCGACGCCGACTCGCCCGCCCGGCTGGTCGAGGAACTGGCCAGCCCGCCCGAAGGCCCCGCGATGGACACCATCGCCCTGCGCGGCGCGCGGCGCTGGCGGCAGGTGCTGCGCCCGGTGGCGCTGCCGCAGGCCGCGCCCGAACTGCCCGACCGGCCGGTGGTGCTGATCACCGGCGGCTTTGGCGGCATCGGGCAGGCATTGGCGCGCGGGCTGGCCGCACGCGGCGCGCGGCTGGTGCTGACCACGCGCGGCGCGGTTTCGGGCGACAGCCCCGCCGCCCGCCGCATCGCCGCGATGACGGCGGCGCTGGGACCGGACGCGCTGGCCTTCAGCGCCGACCCGACCGACGCGGGCGCCCTGCGCGCGGCCGCGGCCGAGGCGCGGCGGCGGCACGGGCGGCTGGACCTTGTGATCCACGCCGCAGGCACGGTGGACGACGCGCTGATCGCGTCCAAGACCGACGCGGCGGCGGCCGACGTGCTGGCCCCCAAGCTGTATGGCGCGCGCGCGCTGATGGCGGCGCTGGCCGATGCGCCGCCTGCCATGACGGTGCTGTTCAGCTCGTCCTCGACCGCGATCGCGGCGGCGGGGCAGGCCGACTATGTCGCGGCCAACGCCTGGCTGGACGCGCTGGCCGCCGCGCAGCCGCCCGCGCTGGGGCGCACGGTGGCGCTGAACTGGGGGGTCTGGGCTGACACCGGCATGGCCGCCCGCGCGCTGGGGCTGGCGGCCGTCACCGGCGGCGCGACCGATGCCGCGCTGCTGACCGTGGCCGGGCCGTCCGGCGCGATCGCTGAACTGGACGCGGCGCACTGGCTGGTCGACGGCCACCGCACCGCGCAGGGACAGGCGCTGCTGCCCGGCACCGGCATCGCCGAACTGATGCTGGAGGCGCTGGCGGCCGCCGGTCATCGCGCGCCCGTGGCGCTGGCCGATCTGCGGTTCCTGCGCCCGGCGCTGGTCGCGGATGGCGCTGCAACCCGTTTGAGCGTCCGCATCGAACCGGACGGGCTGATCGCCGTCGATGATGGTGCGGGCGACGGCCCGAACGCCACCGCCCGGCTGGCGCAGGCGGCGCGGCCCGCGCCCTCGGCGGTGCCCGACACCGGCCGCTGGGACGCCGCCGACCCCGCCGGGATGGCGTCCGCGCAGGAGGGGCAGATGCGCTTCGGCCCCGAATGGCGCGTCCTGCGCGCCCGCCGCATCGACGCGCAGGGCGGCACGGCGCGGCTGTCGCTGGACCCGCGCTTCGACACCGCCGGCATGGTGCTGCATCCGGGGCTGTTCGACATCGCCACCGGCTGGGCGATGGCGCTGATCCCCGGCTATGACCCGGCGGCGCTGTGGGTGCCCACCGGCTATGACGCGCTGACCGTCCACGCGCCCCTGGGGTCCGAGACGGTCAGCCGCGTCACGCTGGCCCGCGCGTCCGAGGATGAGGCGGCGTTCGACGTGCAGCTGTTCGCGAACGGGCATCTGGCGGTGGATCTGCGCGGCCTGTCGCTGCGCCGCATGGCCCAGGGGCTGCCTGCCGCCGCGCGTCCCCACCGTTCGGCCCCCGAGGAACGGCTGCGCCGCGCCGTCGCGGCGGGCATCACCGCGGCCGAGGGCGTGCAGGCCTTCGACCGCGCCTTGGCCCTTGCCCAGCGTCAGGGGCTGTCGCAGGTCCACGTCTCGCCCTTGGACCTGCCGGCGCTGGTCGCGCAGGCCGGGCAGCGCGACGACCGCGCCGCCGGCCAGACGTTCGAGCGGCCGGACATCGAGGGCGAGTTCATCGCCCCCGCCCCCGGCACGCAGGCCGATCTGGCGGCGATCTGGGCCGAGCTGCTGGGCATCCGCCAGATCGGGGCCACCGACAGCTTTTTCGACCTGGGCGGCCATTCGCTGATCGCGGTCCGGCTGTTCGGCCAGATCCGCAAGCAGCTGGGGGCCGACCTGCCGATCTCGGCCCTGATCGAGGCGCCGACCGTGGCCGAACTGGCCGCGCGCATCGAACAGCAGACCGGCCCCCGCGCCGCTGCCGCGCCGGGCGCCCCGGCCGTCGCCACCGCCGCCGCGCCCGCCCGCCGCTTTGTCGTGCCGATGGGCGGGCTTGCGCCGGAACAGGGGGGCGGCACGCCCCTGTTCATGGTCGCGGGGATGTTCGGCAACGTCATGAACCTGCGCCCGCTGGCGCAGCGGCTGGGCACGGCCCGGCAGTTCTATGGCCTGCAGGCGCGCGGGCTGTTCGGGGGCGAGCCCCCGCACGAGACCTTTGCCGAGGCCGCCCGCGACTATCTGGACGAGATCACGCAGGTCCAGCCTGACGGCCCCTATCTTCTGGCGGGCTTTTCGGGCGGCGGGCTGATCGCGCTGGAAATCGCGCGCGAGCTGGAACGCCGAGGGCAGGGCGTCGCCCATCTGGTCATGCTGGACACGCCGCTGCCGATGCGCGCCAGCCTGACCCGCCGCGACCGGCTGGCGATCCGCTGGGGCGAGATCCGCGAGCAGGGCACCGGTTTTCTGGGCAAGTGGCTGGCGGACAAGCGCGCCTATCGCGCCTCGCTTGCGGCGCGGGCGGCGGACGCGGGGCCGGACCAGACCAGCTTTCACGACCGCACCATCGAGGCCGCGTTCTATGCCGCGCTGCCCCGGATGGAACTGGCGCGCTGGGACGGGCCGGTCACGCTGTTCCGCCCGCCGCTGGACCGGCGCTGGCGGGTCGGCGGCGGGCGCTGGGTGACCGAGGCGCGCGAATACCTGCTGGAGGACAACGGCTGGGGCGACTGGATGGCACGGCTGACCGTGTCCGAGGTGCCGGGCGACCACGACAGCATGGTGCTGGAACCCAACGTCCGCGTTCTGGCGGCCCGGCTGGGGCGCACGCTTGCGGCGGCGGACACGGGCGCGGGCATGTCGCAGGCGGCCGAATGACGGTGCTGCACACGATCATCCTGAACTGGCGCTCGGCCGATATGACGCTGGACGCGGCGGCCGCCGCAGTCACCGCCATGCACGGGATCGACGGCGCGATCACCATCGTCGACAACGATTCCGGCGACGGCAGCCTGGAACGGATGGCCGCCGCCGTCGCGGCGCGCGCCGGCCAGCCGGGCTGGGACCGCATCGCGGTCGTGCCCAGCGGCCGCAACGGCGGGTTCGGCGCGGGCAACAACTTTGCCATCCGCCGCGGCCTGCCGGGCGGCGGGCGGCCCGAACTGACCTATCTGCTGAACTCGGACGCGATGCCGCGGCCCGACGCGATCCGGGCGCTGATCGACCATCTGGATCGCCACCCCGAGGCGGGGATCGCCTGTTCGCGCCTGCAGGGGCCGGACGGCGCGCCCCATTCGACCGCCTTCCGCTTTCCCACCGCCGCCGGAGAGTTCGAGGCGGCGGCGCGCAGCGGCCCCGTCTCGCGTCTGCTGCGGCGGTCCATCGTGGCCATGCCGCAGCCGACCGAAACCCTGCGGGTGGACTGGTCGGCGGGCGCCAGCATGATGATCCGGCAGGACGTGCTGGACCGCATCGGCCTGTTCGACGAGACGTTCTTTCTGTATTTCGAGGAGACCGACCTGTGCCGCCGCGCGGCCCTTGCCGGGTGGCAGACGCATTACGTCGTCGAAAGCCTGGTCGTCCACATCGGGTCGGCCAGCACCGGGATGAAGGAGTGGTCCCGCGTCCCCGATTACTGGTATGATTCCCGCCGCCACTATTTTCTCAAGCATCACGGCCGCCGCGGCGCCGTCACCGCAACGCTGGCCCATCTGGGCGGCGGCGCGCTGTGGCGGCTGCGCTGCGCGTTGACCCGCCGCCCGGTCGATGCGCCACCCGACCACCTGCGCCGGCTTGTCACCCACGCGCTGCGGCCGAACCCGAGGAGCCGTCCTGAATGAAAAACTTTTCCGCTATCGTCGTCGGCAATGAAAGCCTGCTGCGCCACTGCACCCAGCGGCTGATCGAGCGCGGGCACAGCGTCCGCGCCGTCGTGACACGCGACCCCGACCTGACCCGCTGGGCGGCCGAGGCCGGGCTGACGGTCGAGGATCAGGACGCGCCCGGCGACGCCACCGCCGACTGGCTGTTCTCGATCGCCAACCTGTCGATGCTGTCGCCCGCCATGCTGGCGCGGGGCACGAACGGGGCCATCAACTTTCACGACGGCCCCCTGCCCGCGATGGCGGGGCTGAACACCCCGGTCTGGGCGATCATGCAGGGCCACGCCCGCCACGGGATCAGCTGGCACCTGATCGCCGGCGGCGTGGACGAGGGCGATCTGCTGGTCACCCGCGACATCGCGCTGGACCCGCGCGAAACCGCCCTGACGCTGAACGCCAAGGCCTATGCCGCCGCCGCCGAAGGGTTCGAGGATGTGATGGCGATGCTGGAAACCGGCCCGCTGTCGCCGGTGGCGCAGGATCTGTCGCAGCGCGCCTATTACGCCCGCGACCGCCGCCCGGACGCCGCCGGGATGCTGGACTGGCGCGCGCCCGCGGCCAGGCTGGACGCGCTGGTGCGGGGGCTGGACCACGGCCCTTATTGGAACCCGCTGGTCGCACCGTGGATCGCACTGCCCGAAGGCCGCGCCTTTGTCACCGCCGCGCAGCCGGCGGCGGGCACGGGCGCCCCGGGCGAGGTGCTGGCCGTGGACGACGCGGGCCTGACCGTCGCCACCGGCGAGGGCGCGCTGCGCGTGACGCTGGACGGGACCGCGCAGGGCCTGGCCCCCGGCGACCGGCTGCCTGTCGCGGACGACGCCGCGCGCGCGGCGCTGACCGATCTGGCCGCGCGGGCCGCGCGGCACGACGGCTGGTGGCGGGGGCGGCTGGACCGGCTGGTCCCCGCCGCCTGGCACGGGGCCGAGGGTGACGGCGGCGACCCGCTGCCCCTGCCCGACCACCCGCTGACGCTGGCGGCCGCAGTCTGGGCGCTGGCCCGGCTGGACGGGCGCGACCGCATCGACTTGGCCCTGCGTCCCGACGACCTGCCCGATGACCCGGCCGTCGCCGAGTGGCTGCCGCTGGGCGTGGACCTGACCGCGGCGCCGACGCTGGGGGCGCTGGCCGACCAGATCGCCGCCGCGCAGGCGCAGATCGCCGCCCGCGCGTTCCCGATGGGCGACCTCAACCGCCGCGCGCCCGAACTGCGCGATCAGGCGCAGCCCCGGCTGGGCGTGGACCTGACCGGCCGCACCACGGGCGCGGGCATGGACCTGTGGATCACGCGCGGCCCGGCGGGCTGGGCGCTGCACCCCGGCCGCGTGCCCGCGCAGACGGCGGCGCTGGCCGCGCGCGCCATCGCCGCCCTGCTGGACCGGGGCGCGGATGCGGCGCTGGCGGGCCGCCCGCTGATGGACGACGCGACCGCGCGCGCGCTGAGCGCCACCGGCAACGACACCGCCCGCGCGGTGCCCGACGCCACCATCCACGACCTGATCGCCGCCACGCTTTCGCGCGATCCCGACCGCACCGCGCTGGTGTTCCAGGACCGCAGCCTGACCCGCGCCGAACTGGACCGCGCCAGCGGGGCACTGGCCGTGCGGCTGCAGGCGCTTGGCGTCGGCCCCGACCAGCCGGTGGGGCTGTTCGCCCACCGCGGGCCGGAACTGGTCATCGCCGCGCTGGCGATCCTGCGCGCGGGCGGGGCCTATCTGCCGCTGGACCCCGACTATCCCGCCGACCGGCTGGCGCATTACCTGGCCGACAGCGGCGCGGGGCTGGTGCTGGTCCAGCAGGGGCTGGCGGCGTCGCTGCCCGCGTCCGACGCGATCCTGATGCCGATCCCCACGGCAATCCCCGACGGCGCTCCCGTGCCAACGGCGACCGCGCGGCCCGACAACCTCGCCTATCTGATCTATACCTCTGGCTCGACCGGGCGCCCCAAGGGGGTGATGGTCGAACACCGCAACGTGGTGAACTTTTTCGCCGGGATCGACGACACGATCCCGGCAGGCGACGACGACTGCCTGCTGGCGGTCACGTCGCTGTCCTTCGACATCTCGGTGCTGGAAATCTTCTGGAGCCTTGCGCGCGGGCTGAAGCTGGTGATCGCGGCCGAGGATTCGCGCCTTGCCGTATCGGGCGGCACCCACGGCGGGCAGATGGATTTCAGCCTGTTCTATTGGGGCAACGACGACGGGCCGGGGCCGCAGAAATACCGCCTGCTGCTGGACGGGGCGCGCTTTGCCGACGAGAATGGCTTTGCCGCCGTCTGGACGCCGGAACGGCATTTCCACGCCTTTGGCGGCCCCTACCCGAACCCCGCCGTCAGCGGCGCGGCGGTGGCGGCGGTCACGCGCAACGTCGCGGTCCGGGCGGGCAGCTGCGTGCTGCCGCTGCACCATCCCGCTCGCGTGGCCGAGGATTGGGCGGTCATCGACAACCTGACCGCAGGCCGCGCCGGGCTGGCCGTGGCGTCGGGCTGGCAGCCCGAGGATTTCGTGCTGCGCCCCGAGAACACGCCCCCCGGCAACAAGGCCGCGCTGATCCAGGGCATCGACCAGCTGCGCCGCCTGTGGCGGGGCGAGCGGGTGGATTTCCCGTCCGCCAAGGGCACGCAGGGCGTCGTGACCCAGCCCCGCCCGGTGCAGGCGGAACTGCCGCTGTGGCTGACCATCGCCGGCAACCCCGACAGCTGGATCGAGGCCGGGCGGCTGGGCACCAACGTCCTGACCCATTTGCTGGGGCAAAGCATCGACATCGTCGCCGCGCGCATCCGCGATTACCACGGCGCACTGCGCGAGGCGGGGCACGATCCGCGCGACTTTACCGTCACGCTGATGCTGCACAGCTATCTGGCCGAGGACCGCGAAACGGCGCGCGAGATCGCGCGCGAGCCGATGAAATCCTATCTGCGCAGCGCCGCCGGGCTGGTCAAACAGTTCGCCTGGGATTTCCCCGTCTTCCGCCGCCCGGCGGGCATGACCAACCCGATGGCCATCGACCTGGGCAGCCTGACCGAGGAGGAGATGGACGGCATACTCGAGTTCGCCTTCCTGCGCTATTTCGAGGATTCGGGCCTGTTCGGCACCGTCGAGGAGGGCGCCGCCCGCGTCGAGCAGCTGCGCGCCATCGGCGTGACCGAGGTGGCCTGCCTGATCGACTACGGCATCGCGCCCGACGTGGTGATCGACGGGCTGCCCCGGCTGGCCGCGCTGCGCCAGGCGGTGGGTGTCGCCGCAGGCCCTGCCGACGACGATTTCAGCATCGCCGCGCAGATCGCGCGCCACGGCGTCACCCATCTGCAATGCACGCCCAGCATGGCGCGCATCCTGCTGGACGACCCGGTCGCGGCGCGGGCGCTGGGGCGGCTGGACTGCCTGATGATCGGGGGCGAGGCGCTGCCGCCGTCGCTGGTCGCCGGGCTGCGCGCGGTCTCGCCCGCCGCGATCTGGAACATGTACGGCCCGACCGAGACGACGATCTGGTCGGCGGTGGCCGAGGTGACGGGCACCCCGGTGCTGGCGCCCGGCTTCGCCAACACCCAGCTTTACGTTCTGGACGCCGAGGGCGCGCCGGTCCCGCCGGGGGCCGAGGGCGAGCTGTGGATCGGCGGCCACGGCGTCACCCGCGGATACTGGCGCAGGCCGGAACTGACCGACGCGGCGTTCCGGCCCGACCCGTTCGTGGCCCCGGATGCCGCGGCGCCGGGCGGTGCGCGGATGTATCGCACCGGCGATCTGGTGCGGCGGCGCGGCGACGGGCTGCTGGATTACGTCGGGCGCGCCGACCATCAGGTCAAGCTGCGCGGTTTCCGCATCGAACTGGGCGAGATCGAATCGCGGCTGGCCGCGATCCCCGGCGTGACCGACGCGGTGGCGGTGGTGCGCGAGGACGCGCCCGGCGACCGCCGGCTGGTCGCCTATGTCTGCGGCGCGGACGCCCCGGACGAGGGCACGATGCGTGCGGCGCTGGCCGCCGACCTGCCCGCGCACATGCTGCCGGGCCGGATCGTGGCGCTGCCGCGGATGCCGCTGACGCCCAACCGCAAGACCGACCGCAAGGCCCTGCCCGCGCCCGAGGCGTTGGCGGCGCGGGCCGCGCCTGCGGCGGTGGCTGCGCCCGTCAGCGCGCCTGCGGCGCCGGTGGCTGCAGTGGCTGCCCCGCCCGGTAAACCCGGCGCGGTGGCCGAAGGCGTGCGCCGCATCTGGACCGAGACGCTGGGCGTCGCGCAGGCGCGGGCCTCGGACAACTTTTTCGCCTCGGGCGGCCATTCGCTGCTGGCGATCCAGTTGCACCGTACCCTGCGCGACGGGCTGGGCCTGTCGCGGCTGGCGGTGACGGACATCTTCCGCTTTCCGGTGCTGGGCGACTTCATCCGCCACGCGGAATCGCTGGTCCCGCGCCCGGCCCCCGCGCCCGCGCCCGCGCCGGCACCAGCGGCTGATGCGGTTGCGACGACCCCGGCTTCGACCGCGCCGGCAGCGGCCGAACCCGCCCCCGCCGTTCCGCAGGCTGACGCGGGCGACGACCCGATGGCCCGGCGGCGCGCCCTGCGCGAACAGTTCAGGCGCGGGCTTTAGGCCAGCCGCCGGTGCCCGGTGGCGACGCCGCCAGCCCGGCGCTGGCGGCGGCCGTGCAGGCGGCGCTTGCCGCGCTGCTGCCGCCCGGCTGGGCGGCGGAGGTCTGCCGTCTGGCCGATCCGCACGGCCTGCACCCGGCCGAGGCCGCGGCCGTCGCGCAGGCCGTCCCGCAGCGGCGGCGAGAGTTCGCGGCCGGCCGCGCGGCCCTGCGGCGGGCGCTTGCGGCCAGCGGCCGGCCGGTCCCCGGCCCCATCCTGCCCGGTCCCGACCGGCGCCCGGTCCTGCCCCCTGACGTCGCCGTTAGCCTGGCCCATGACCGAGGCCTTGCCATCGCCGTCGCAGGCCCGGTGGGCGCGCACTGGCCGGGCGTGGATGTCGAGCCGCTGGACGCCGCCGCGCCGGATCTGGCGGCCGCCGTGGCCCCCTTCGATGGCTGTGACGGCCTGACGGCCTTTGTCGCCAAAGAGGCCGCGTTCAAGGCGCAGTTCCCCGAAACCGGCGCGCTGCTGGAGTTCTCGGACGTCGCGCTGGCCGCGGCGGGTCAGCGTTTCGCGGCGCGGATGCCCGCCGGGGTGGCGCGGGGGCAACTGCTGCGCGCGGGGGGCCGGATCATCGCGCTGGCGTGGTTTCCGCGATCAGCGCCATAAGCCGCCGCGCCGATTCGTCCACGTCGTGGCGCGCCGTCACCCGGGCGCGCCCCGCCCGCCCCATCGCCGCCCGCGCCTGCGGTCCGGCATCCGCGACCGCGATCATGGCGCGGGCCAGCGGTCCGGCATCGCCCGGCGCGACCAGCCAGCCGGTCTGACCCGGCAACACCAGTTCCGGGATGCCCGCCACCCAGGTCGCCAGCACCGGGCGGGCAAGGGCCATCGCCTCCATGATGACGACGGGCAGGCCCTCGGCAAAGCTGGGCACGACCAGCGCATCGGCCTGCGCGATCTGCGCGCGCACCTCGGCCGGGGACAGCCAGCCGGTCAGCCGCAGCGCATCGCCCAGACCCGCCTGCCGCGCCTGAGCCTCGATCGCCTCGCGCAGCGGGCCATCGCCCACCAGCGTCAGCGACAAGTCGGGGTGGACCCTGCGCGCCGCGACGAGTGCAGGCACCAGCAGGCCGAAGCCCTTCTGCTCGGCCAGGCGGCCCACCGCCACCAGCCGGGGCGGACCGGCGGGCGGCGGCGCGGGTTCGGCGAACTCATCCAGCGCCAGCCCGCAATGGACGACGTGCAGCCGGTCCCAGTGCGCCGGATCGACCCAGCGCATCAGCTGCGACCGGCCAAAGCGGCTGACGGCGACGGTGAACGCGGCCGCCGCCGCCTTGCCGGCGAGATCCAGCGATTCGGGGCGGTCGAACTCTTCGGGGCCATGCACGGTCATGCTGAAGGGCGGCCCGCCAAAAGACCTGCAGAACGCCGCCACACGGGCCGGGTTGGTGCCGAAATGGGCGTGCAGATGGGTGATGCCCCGGGCGCGGCACTCATCCGCCAAAAGCCGCCCCTGCGCCGCATAGGCCATCATCCGGGCAAGCGGCGCCTCGGCCGCCTGCGCGCGTGCGCGGGCCAGCGGCAGCGCGCGCCCGCTGCGCAGGGCCGCGCGGGACAGCGCGGCGCGGCCGGCGTTCAGATAGACGGTGCGGGCCTGTTCCGCGGCGATGATCGCATCGGCCGGCGCCTCGTCCGGGGGGCGGGCAGCGAATCGCGTGACCGTGGCCCCTGCCCGTTCCAGCGCCTGGATCTCGCGCCAGATAAAGCTGTGCGAGCCGCGCGGATAAGTGTTGACGACGTAGCCTATTCGTTGCATCAAAAACCTTGTGAACACGTAGAAGTTGAAAAACAGCCGGTTTCCGCCCACCTTCATACTTCGTTAGGCAACTTTTGGTCAGATGCTTTCGTTGAACGAACGTCCTTCTTGTGAGCAAGCGCAACTGGGACTTTGCTTAAGGTGAACGACTTGCCCCACAACCCGAACCAGCGGAGGCTTGGATGATCGGCACCCTGATCTTGTCGGCCTTTGGGGCCGTGGTCGCCAGCGTTGCGACAATCCTTTGGACCGGATCGGTCCTGGGCGGAATCCTTGCTTATATGGTGGTTGGCGCTGTGGTCATGGTGGCGGTTTCGCTGGCCCATGCGGCCTGCGTCACCCGCCATGATCAGTCCGGTCGCGTCAGCCGCGCGGCCCGGTAACGGCGGCGGTCAATAGCCGGTGCAGCGCAGCACGACGCCCACGGTGCGGAACATGATGCGGATGTCGGTCATGAACGACAGCTGCGCGGCGTATTGCGCATCGAACGTGGCGCGCTGTGCAAAGGCCGAATCATTGCGGTCGCTGACCTGCCACATGCCCGTGACGCCCGGCCGCAGCCGGTAATAGTCGGTGCCCGGATACAGTTTCGCCTGCGACAGCAGCATCGGGCGCGGTCCGACCAGGCTCATGTCGCCGATCAGCACGTTGAACAGCTGCGGCAGCTCGTCCAGCGAGCTTTTGCGCAGCAGCGCACCCACCCGGGTGATGCGGGGATCGCTTTTCAGCTTTTGGTCGCGGTTCCACTCGGCCCTCGCGGCGGGGTTGCGGTCCAGGTGCCGTTCCAGCGCGGCGTCGGCGTCGGGAACCATCGTGCGCATCTTGAACAGGCGGAACGACCTGCCGTTCCGGCCGGCGCGCAGCTGGGTATAGAACGGCTTGCCCCCGCCCAGCAGGATCGCAAGCGACAGGATCGCAATCAGCGGCAGGACAAACGGCAGGGCCGCGACAACGGCCGAGACATCCAGCACTCGCTTGGCGCGGCGCGCATAGAACCCGTCCGCCGGGGACTGGTCCGCCGCGGCTGCCACAGCCTCCAGTTCTGCCCCGTCCATGGTCCCGATTCGCTTCATCATTGTCCCTCCAGCGGTTGAGTGACACTCATCCGGCAGCCCTTAGAAATAAAGGGAAAATTTGATTGATTGGTCTGTCCTGCGGGCAATTTTTTCTATGATAGCTGGATTAACAGATTGATTATATTGCATATTTTTCAGACAGCCTGCCATTTTGGTCAGGGCCGCCGCTGACGGACGCCGTTAACCAAACCGGATCATTCGTGACGTCGGGTCAATTAGGCTGACCTTCCAGCCGGTTACGAAAGCCTCAGCGCCCCCGCGTCCAGCCGGAACCCTGGCGTTTCAGCCGCACGGCCAGCGCAACCGCGGCGTAGGTCGCAAAACCGGCAGGATCGGAAAGCGCAAGCCCCAAAATGGTCGCACGCGACGGGCGCGCCTCGGTCGTGCCGCCGGCCAGCGCGGGATAAAGCCGGGCGATCTCGTCCACGCCCGCGTTCTGGCGGCGGCGGACGACGACCAGACGGCCCAGCCCTTCGACGGCGGGCCACAGATAGGGCGCGTCGACAAGGATCCGCTCGTCGGGCGAAAAATGCAGCCGGACGAACGTGTCGTCCGAAATGATGCCCGGAAACCCGCCCCAGCGCGCCCGCCCCGCCGCATTGACCGCGAACAGGCCCGCGCCCGGCACGCCCTGCGCCACGAACGGCAGCCGCGACCAGAACCGCGCATAGGCGCGCGTCGCGGCGGTGCGGGCGGGCGCCACGACCAGCCGGCCGCTGGCATAGGCGGCCTGCGGTCGGTCCAGCGCCGCCGCAAGCCCGGCCAGCAGCCCCGGCCCCAGCGTGATGTCGGCGTCCAGATAGACCCGCCCTTCGTGCGTGGCGCAGGCGTCGCCGTGGTTCAGGGCGCCGGGCTTGCCGCCCTGTGCCAGATCCTCGACCCGCAGCGCCCAGCCGCGGGCGGCGAAAGCCGGGCCGCTTTGCCGCGCCCGGGCGGCGGTGTCGTCGCGGCATCCGTTGGCGACGACCACCACCTGCACCGCGCCCGCGTGATCCTGCGCCAGCAGGCTGTCGAGGCACGGGCCGATCCAGTCGACCTCGTCATGGGCGGGGATGATGATGCTCAGCGGGATCATTTGTATTCGATCAGCCGGTCGCGGCGGCGGCCCGCCAGCCGGCGCAGGTGATATTCCATGATGCCAAGCGTCTCGGCGCTTTTGCCCAGGACGGTCAGCCCCGCGCGGCCAAGGCGACGCGGGCGGCCGCTGGTGTCGCGCCGCGCCAGCCGCAGCCACTGCGCGGGCCATGCCAGCGCCAGAGCCCAGCCGACGGGGTGAACCACGCCAGCCGCCACCACGGCGGCGGGCAGTCCCGCGCCCCAGACCAGCGCGCGGCGCGTCTCGGCCTGCCAGAACGCCCCGGCGTCCGTGCGGTGGCGCCACGACACCTCGGCAAAGGCATGGCCGCCGCGGCGCATCCGCCGCCACCACTGGCCAAAGCGGTCCATCGCGGCGTCGTGGCGCGTCATGGGCGCGTCCAGGCGCGCGATGCGCCAGCCGGCGCGGCGCAGGCGCAGGCACAGCTCGGGCTCCTCTCCGGCGATCAGGGTCGGGTCAAAGCCGCCGACCTGCGCCAGCGCGTCGATCCGGGCCAGCATGTCGCCCCCGACGGCCAGCGCCGGGCCGACCGGCGTGTCCCATTCCACGTCGCAGGCAAGGTTATAGATCGAGCGGCCGGGCGCGATCTCGGCCCGGCGTCCGGCGGCGCAGGCCAGCCCCGGGTCGGCGGCCAGCGCCTGCACGCCGGTGGCCAGCCACCCCGCCTCGACGATGCAATCGCCGTCCACGAACTGCACCAGATCGGACGCGCCCATCGCCCGCGCCCGCGCCAGCCCGGCGTTGCGTGCGCGCGCGGCGGAAAAGGGCAGCGTCATGTCCAGCGTCACGACATCCGCGCCCACCGCCTGCGCGCGCGCCACGCTGTCGTCGGTGGAACCGGAATCGACATAGACCAGCGGATCGGCCCGCCCCGAAAGCGAGGCGAGGCAGGCCGACAGGCGCGCCCCTTCGTTGCGGCCGATGACCACCGCGGCGGGCAGGCAGAGGGGGCGGGGGGCGGGCATCGCTGCGTCCTGTGCAAACTTGGCGCAACGCTATCACGCAGGCCGGGGCCGGCAAGCCTTGGCGCGCGGCGCGGCATGGGCCGCGCGCCAGGGCTTGCCTAGACCACCGCCCAGTTGCCTGACAGCGCCGCCGCCGAGGCTGTCACCAGATTGGCCGCGGCATGCGCCCAGACGGCATCGGCCAGCCGCATGCGGCGCAGAAAGACCAGCCCGAACGCCAGACCGGCCACAAAGGCGACCGGGTGCGCGTGCAACAGCGCAAACAGCGCCGCGCCCACGACCAGCATCGCCAGCCGCCCCCACCTGCCCCCGCCCAGCGTTCCGATCAGAAAGCCGCGGAACGCCGCCTCTTCGACCAGCGGCACCAGCAGGATCGCACCCGCCAGCCGCGACAGCACCCAAAGGCCGTGCATCGCCGGCGACAGCGCATCCAGCCCGGCCGTCAGCGCCGGGTCCGCGGGCGCCGTCGCGGTGATCAGCCACAGCGCGCCGACCAGCAGACCCGCGCCCAGCGGCACCGCGCCCGGCCGCCAGTCCATGCCGCGCCAATAGGGCGCGAACAGCGCCAGCGCGGCCGCGATGGCCAGCGCCCGCGCCGGATAGGCCAGCGCCGGAACCGTGACCAGCGTCGCGGCGGCAAGCCCGGTCAGCAGCATGACGATCAGCGGCACCAGCATCGCCGCCGCCGGATCGCGGCGCACCGGCGGCAAGGGCGCGGCGGTCGGTCCGGTGACCGGCCGGGCAAACACCAGATGGCCAACCCCGATCAACGCAAAGCTGAGCAGCGTGAACGTCAGCCAGCCGGCGTGGCTGTGGAACCCGTCCACCGCCAGCTGGGGCGAGATGCGCGCCCCGATCCAGACCAGCACGGCGATCCGCAGCACGTTCAGCACAAAGCTGGCGGCGATGCCGATGGGGATCAGCACCAGCGCCTGCGGCAGCCTCAGGCGGTCGCGGAACAGCGTCAGATAGACGGTCAGCATCAGGGTGATCAGGGCAAAGCCCTGAAGGCCCGAACAGGGGCCGCCGACCTCGACATAGAACTCGTCAAAGCCCAGGATCAGCGTTCCGGTTTCGACATACAGCGCGCCGGGCACCATCGCCAACAGCCGCGCCACCAGGTCAAAGGTCAGCCGCGTCAGCGCCGGCCAATCCCAGGCGTGTTCCGCCAGCGCGGTCAGCTCGGGCGAGATCAGGGCCAGCAGCAGCGCCCCGGCCATGACCGGGCCGGCGTCGCGCAGCGCGGCCAGCCAGTCCCGCGCGCTGCCTGTGGCGGCCAGCACCGCCACCGCCATCAGGCCGAACCCGACCGCCCACATCAGGGCGAACAGTGGCAGCATCGGCTCGAACGCCGAGGTCGGGGCCAGCGCCGGCAGCAGCGCGATGGCAAAGCCCGCCAGCGCCATCCCGGCGGACCGCCGGGGGATCAGCGCGCCGTCGAGATCATCGCCCGGGCGCCGCCACAGAAAACCGAACGACCGGCGCCGCGCCGGAATGGCCAGCGCCAGAACCGCCAGCAGCGCCAGCGCGCGGCCCATGCCGTCGCGCACCACGTCGCACACCTTCTGCTGCCCAAAGCTGGTGCAGTCGATGTCGCGGAGGAACTGATAAACGATGGCGACAAACACCAGCTGCGCCACCAGCAGCGCGGTCATCGCTGCCAGCCGGTGCAAATTGGTCCACCCGGCGGACAAGGCCGCCGGGTGGGTCGCAGAGAGATCGGAGGTCAGGACCGGACCGACCGGCGACGGCGGTCCCACAGCAGCAGGCCCAGCGCGACCACGGCCATCGCCGCGCCGACGCCGTTGTAAAGGTCGATCTCGGGGACGCGATGGACCGGCGGGCGGGGCGGCCACGGCCACCACGACTGGGCCATTGCGGGGGTCGACAGGGCCGCGACGGCGGCCACGGAGGTTGCGACAAGACGATGCATCGGGGAATCACCTCGGGGTAAAGAAACGCAGTGTTCCGATTCTAGGGTCGGCAAGAAACCGCACAACTGTCTGTTTGGACAGGTTCGTCACAGCAATCCGGCAACATGGCCCGGGCGGACAAAGGCTGCGGCGATGGCCAGACCGGCCGCCGCCGCCAGGATGTCGTGCAGCGGATCCCATGCCCCGTGCCGCCGCGCCAGCCACACCGTCGCCGGATAGGCCAGCACCGCCGCCAGCGCCTGTCCGGCCAGCCCGCCGGCCAGCCCCCATTCGCGCACGCCCAGCCAGAACAGCGTCAGGAACAGCACGGCGCGGATGACGGTCAGCGCAAAGAACCGGCGCGAATCGCCCGCGGCCAGCGCCGACTGGTCATAGGTGATCAGGATCAGCTGCGGGATCGTGGCGCAGGCGATCAGGCGCACCAGCCCGCCGGCGGCGGCATAGCGGTCGTCGTACAGCACCTCGACCAGCCACGGGCCCAGTGCCGCCATGACCGCCAGCGCCCCAAGGAACCCGGCGGTCAGCGCCATGCGGATGCGGCGGACGCGCAGGAAATTGTCGCGGCTGGCACCGGGGGGGATTCGCGATAGATCGGGATCATCACGCGCCAGATCACCGTCATCCCCATCTGCAGCGCGAAGCTGGCCAGAAAGAACGCGATGTTATAGATCCCCAGCCCGGTCAGGCTGAGGTATTTGCCCAGGATCGCCTTGTCGCCCTGCGCCAGGCCAAAGCCCACGATGGTGCTGGGAAAGATCCACTTGCCAAAGCCGATCATCTCGCGCGCGGCCGACGGATCCCAGTGAAAGCGGTTGCGGTTGCCCGGCAGCATCAGGTCTGCGGCCACGATCTTGATGACCGCGCCCAGCACCAGCGCGATGACCAGCGCCCAGGCCGACTGCATCACCGCGGCCAGCGCCACCGTCACCAGCGTCGTGACAAGCTGGCACAGCATCTCGATCCGGGTCAGGCGGCCCAGCTGCAGGTGCCGGTTCGCCTCCTCGATCTTGGTGGTCTGCAGCCCCCAGATGACCGAGGTGAAGCCCGCCACAGGCAGATACAGCGCCAGTTCCGGCACCTGATAGAACTGGGCCGCGGGCCAGGCCAGCGCGCAACAGGCCAGCCACAGCGCCACGCCGCGGATCGCCTGCAGGGTGAAGGCGGTGTTCAGGAAATCGGGGTCGTCGCCGCGCCTGCTTTGCAGCACCGCGGGCGTGATCCCCACGTCGGAAAAGTTGTTCAGCCCCTGGATCATCACCATGATCAGCGCCATGACGCCGAACACCTCGGGGAAGAGCAGGCGGGTCAGCACAAGGTTCGACGCCAGCCGGATGCCCTGCCCCCCGAAGACGCCGACGATCGTCCACGCCGACCCGCGGGCCGCGCGGTGCAGCAGGCTTTGGCCCTGGCTCAGCCGGGTCAGTGCGGCGCGCATGGATCAGTCGGCGCCCGTGGACATGGCGGCCCAGATGCGGTCGGCGATGGATTCGTAACCCTGCGCGACCACCGGATCGATGCCGTCGGGCACGGCGAACCCGGCGGGCGGACGTTCGCCATAGATCGCCGCATAGGTCACCATCGCCGCCAGCAGATAGGTCGTGGCGGTCCCGTGGGGCGAGATGTCGGAATACAGCGCCTCGACCGGCAGCGCCGCCAGGTCGGGCTGCGTCAGCAGGTCGGCCATCACCCGGCTGACCGGGATCAGCCGGATGTCGCGGTCGGGCCGCTGGCGTTGCAGCGCCGCCACGAGATCACGGTTCCAGTCGTGGTAATCGCCCTTGGCAAAGCCGTGATAGCGCGCCATCTCGCGCGGGCGCGGCGGAAAGCGGCGCACCAGCGGCGTCATGTCCGGCCACCCCTCATAGATCCAGAACGGCGTGGCGGGGCTGGCCGCGGCCACCCAGTCCGTGACCGCAAGCACCGCATCGACGGGCGATTCGCCGGACGGGTTGTCGCCCTGATAGGGACGCTCGGGCGACTGATAGTGGACGAAGTTCTCGGTATTCAGGATCACCAGGTCATAGCTGGCGGCGTCCAGCCGGCCCTCGCCCGAACTGACGCGCGCCGCCTCGGCAAAGCCCCAGTTGTTCACCGGCGGCAGGTCGGCCGAGAACTGGCGCGGAAAGCCCCAGACGCCGTCCACCGCAAAGGACTTGCCCGCATGGCGCGCCATCAGCGCCAGCCAGTGCGGAACGGCGGTCGTGTCGCTGTCGGTCAGGTGATGGATCAGGCTGTTGCCGAAAAACAGCACCCGCGCCTGGTCGCGCACCGGCCACGGGTCGGCTGCGGCGGGTGCGGCCGCCGCCATCAGCATCATCGCCGCGATCACGCGGCGCAGTCGCGGCAGTCGCATCTGACCCCCATCGCAGGCTGTCCATCCATGTCGGCCCCCGATAGCACGGCCGGGCCCGGTCCTGCCATCACAACCGTCGCGGCGGCGCCGGGAAACGCATCAAAAGCAAATCTTTGATCCGCTGCGCCGCGCCGCGCGGGGGCAGACGCTGCTCGTCCCGGACGAAGACCGCGTTGTGCAGCGCCGGGTCGTTGTCCATCGCCAGCCTTGCGCCCCAGACCGCCGCCACCGCCGGGTCCAGCGCGCCGGGCACGCCGATGCGGGTGTTCATCACCCCCGGCAGCCATTCGCTGACGACGATGCCGGGCAGGCGGTGCCGCGTCTCGGCGGCGATGGCGCGGGTCAGGGCGCGCACCCCCGCCTTGCTGACGCTATAGCCGAGGCTGCCGGTCAGCGGCTCGTCGCCGGCAAAGCTGCTGACGTTGACGATCCGGCCGGTGCCGCGCGCCGCCATTCCCGGCAGGACCGCGCTGGTCGTGGTGACATAGCCGTCAAGGTTGATCGCGATCTCGTCGATCACGTCCTCGGCCGGGGCGGACAGGAAATCATGCCGCGGATAGACGGCGGCGTTGTTGATCAGGATGGCGACGGGACCGATGCGCTGTTCCACGTCCGCCACGATGTCGCGCATCCGCTGCGCGTCGCGGACATCGCCTGCAAGGTCGTGGAACCGCCCGTCGGCGCACAGCGCGCCCGTCGCGGCCAGCGCGTCGGCCCGCCGCGCGATGCCGGCGACGATCACGCCGCGGTCGGTCAGCTCGACCGCCAGCGCCCGGCCCAGCCCGGCGCTGGCGCCCGTCACGATCGCGACGCGACCATCGGCGATCCTGTGAGCCGCAGGCGGGGTCCGGCTTGTCACGCTGCGCGCGGCGGGCGGCCCGGTCTGCGGCTTCCTCTCTCGAATCTCCTCCACGCTTCCACCTCGTTGCTAGCGTTCTGCTTGCTGCCCCAGCCTGCGGACGATCACATCGGCGACGCGCAGGGCGTTCGCGGCAATGGTCAGGCTGGGGTTCACCCCCGTCGAAGTCGGCATGAACGACGAATCTGCCACGAAAAGGTTATCCACGCCATGCGCCTTGCAGTCGCGGTCCAGCACGCCCCGGCGGGGATCGTCCGAAAACCGCAGCGTGCCGCAGGGGTGCGCCAGATTCAGTTCCGGCTGCAGCGACAGGAACAGTGACCGGATGCCCCGCAGGCCCTTGCGGATGCAACGCCGGAACAGGGCGCGGCGTTCGCGCAGTTCGTCCGAAATCCGATAAACAAAGGTGAACGCGTCGGGGTGGGCCGGATCATAGGTCAGGCGGTTCTCGTCTAGCGGCAGGTCTTCCAGGATGCCGACAAAGATCCGCGCCTCGCCCAGCAGGCGCGCGGCGATCAGCGCGGGGATGCGCGTGAACTCGCGCCCCGGCCGGAAATGCCGCAGGACCGAGCCGTCATAGCGCCCGTTCAGCAGATGGACGATGTTGCCATAGTTGGCCGGCAGGCCCAGCGACTGGAACAGCCCCAGCCTGCGGCCGTCATGGGAATAAAAGTCCCGCAGGCACAGCGTCTTGGCCGGGCCGGTGCGGTCCAGCCCGCGCGGCGGCCACAGCGCCACCCGCTCGCCCAGATGGAACATCAGCCCGCGCCCGACCAGCCCGCTGTCGTTCGCGCAGCCCTGCGGCCACTGTTCCGACGCCGAGGCCAGCAGCAGATGCGGCGACCCCAGCGCCCCTGCGGCCAGCACAAAGGCGCGGGCGCGCAGGGTCACGGGTTCGCCCTCGCATTCCGCTTGCACATGGGTCACGCGGTCGGGGCCGCCGCAGATGCGGCGCACGACGGTGTCGCCCAGAAACACCGCCCGGCCGGTGGCCAGAGCCGGTTCCACCCCGGCCGACCGCCCGTCCTGCTTGCAGTCGCGCGGGCATTTGTGGCCGATGCATTCCATGCAGCCCGGCCCGCCCCGGATGGCAAGATGGGTGCGATAGGGGTGCAGCCCGCCCGCCTGCATCCGTGCCACCAGCCCGGTTTCGGCCGGCGACAGCGGCGGCGGCTGGCGCAGGGGCGCGACGGGGTCGGGGCGCAGCGGGTCTGGCGTGCCCGACAGCGCCATCAGGGTCTGCGCGCGATCGAACCAGGGGCGGAACTCGTCATGGCCCACGGGCCAGCCGCCGGTCGGATGCGGCATCGCGGGGGTCGATTCCAGGTCGTGCCGCTCGGGCCGCTCGAGCGAGGCGGCGTAAAAGACCGAGGTGCCCCCCGGCCCCGTCCCCTGCATCGCGTAGTCGGTGACGGGCTTGCCGTCGAAACTGCCGCGCAGCCGCGTGGGCCAGCAACCATAGGCGGTGCGGGCGAACGGATCGCCCTCGGGGCAGTCCAGCCCGTTGACCGCCTGACGCGGACCCTCGCGGCCGCGATCCACGAACAGCACCGACAACCCCGCCTCGGCCAGCGCGCGGCCGCACAGGCCGCCGCCCAGCCCGGCGCCGATCACGACGACGTCCCAGATCCGGTCTTCCGCGGCGGTGTTCATTCAGGAATATCCTTTTGCACCCACAGCGGCGCGAAAATATCGGCAAGGCCGCGCGCGCCGGTGTTGGTCAAGTGGTTGTTGTCGAAATAGACGGGCGAGGGTTGTTCCGGGTCGGGGCTGGTGCCCAGCGCAAGGCATTGTTGCGCATCGCACAGCCCGGACCACGGGTCCAGGATCGCGACCCGCCCCGCGGCCTCGGCCGCGCGGAACGGGGCGAAGCCGGCGGCGTCGCGCGCCTCGGCCTCGGGCCTTTGCACCGACAGCGCGTCGGGCGCCACGGGGGCACCGCGCGCCATCGCGCGCGCAACCTCGGCCGAGCGATAGCGGGGCAGTTCCGGCACCTGCCGCAGGACGAACACCCGCCGCCCCGGCGCGGCCAGCGCATCCAGCGTCCCGGCGACGGCGGCGGGATAGGGCGCGTCGCCCGCCTGCCCGTCCATCTGCTTGTCCGCCTGCGCCGCCGCCTGTTCGTCCGCCCGCGCCCTCTCCTGCGCCGCCGCCTGTTCGTCCGCCTGCGCCCTCTCCTGCTCCGCCGCCTGCCCGCCCGCCTGCGCCTCTGCCCGCCCGTCCGCTTGCGCCCCTGCCTGCGCACCGGCCGGCCCTTCTGCCTGCGCCGCCGCCTGCCCGTCCGCTTGCGCGCCCGTTTGCCCTTCAGCCCGCGCCAGCGCGCCCGGCCGTGCCGCCGCCTGCCCGTCCGCTTGCGTCCCTGCCTGCCCTTCCGACTGCGCCGACAGCACGATGCGGTTATGCGCGTCCACCCCGCTGCCGGCGCCGGTGGCGTAATAGCTCCACCGCCCGACCAGCAGGATCGTGGGGATGTCGGTCGCCGCGATCCCCTCGGCGATCTGGCGGTTGTCGGCGGAACAGGCGGCATCCTCGGCGCGGGTGGCGGCCGTCTCGCGCTTGTCGACGCCGAACAGCGGCGGGCAGCCCGCGTGCCAGATCAGCAGGGTGGGAACCCCGGCGTGGTGGGCGGCGTCGTCCAGCCCCTCCTTGATGGCGCGCAGGTGCGAATCGCCCCAGGCCAGCACCTGCGGCGGGCCGTCCGGTCCCAGGGCGCAGACCTCGACCCCCGCCCAGGGGCCATCGGCCTGCGTGGTGCAGCGCGACCAGTCCTGGATGAAATCCTGCGCCGCGGCGGCATGGACCAGCACCTGCGGGGACCAGCGGCCGGGCAGACCCGCGCGCAGATAGGGCCACGCCCCCAGCGCGACCAGTCCCGCCATGCTGGCGGCCACGCCCGCGACCAGCGCCCGGCGCGGCAGCAGGCCGGGGTCGCGCGCCGGGCGTTCGACGAACCGCCACGACAGCCACCCCAGCGCAAAGGACAGGGCGATCAGCCCGGCGCGGGTCGGCGCCGACAGATCCGGCCCCAGCACGAACAGCGCAAGGCTGCGGACCGGCCAGTGCCACAGATACAGCGAATACGAGATCAGCCCGACCATCACCATCGGCCGCGTCGCCAGCAGGCGGTTGACCGGATTGTCGTCGCGCCCGTTCAGGATCAGCAGCACTGTCCCCGCGACCGGCACCATCGCCACCCAGCCCGGAAAGCCCGCGCCGGGGCGGATCAGCACGACCGCCGCAACGACCAGCGCCAGCCCCGCCGCCGACACCGGCCAGCCCAGCCGCGCCGGGCGCGCGTGCTGGTCGCGCACCGCCAGCAGGACGCCGGCCAACAGCTCCCACGCGCGGAAGGGGAACAGATAGAACGCCGCGACGTGATGGCTGCGGGTGGCGATGACCGACCCGGCCAGCGATGCCACGGCAAAGCCCGCCAGCACCGCCAGCGCAATGCGCGGCCGGCGCGCCAGCGCCAGCAGCAGCAGCGGCAGGACGACGTAGAACTGCTCTTCCAGCGACAGCGACCACATGTGCAGCAGCGGCTTTTCCTCGGCCGAGGCGTCGAAATAGCCCGCCTGCCGGAACTGGTGGATGTTCGCGGCGAACACCGTCGCCGCGATCAGCGACTTGCCCAGTTCGCGGAAATCATGGGGCAGCAGCACGGCATAGCCGACCGCCCACACCGCCAGCGCCATCACCGACCAGGCGGGGGCAAGACGGCGAAAGCGGCGCAGCCAGAACCGGCCCAGCGAGATGCGGCCGCTGTCCGCGGCCTCGCGCCACAGGATCGCACCGATCAGATAGCCCGAGATGACGAAGAACACGTCCACGCCGACGAACCCGCCGCCCAGCCCCGGCACGCCGAAGTGATACAGCACCACGGCCAGCACCGCGACGGCGCGCAGCCCGTCGATCTCGGGGCGATAGGTCAGCGATGCCGGATTCACGCGGACGCTCTGCCCAGGGGGGCCGCCGCCGGGGCGGGCATCATGACAGGATCACCCGCATCGGCGCGGGCCGCGCGTGCGGGGTGGCGGCCGCGGCGGCGGGTCCGCCCTCGGCCTGCCGCCGCGCGGCCCAGCCGGCCAGCACCCCGGCCGAGATCCAGGTCAGCGAGGTCAGGGTCGAGTTGGGGATCAGGTCGACCATGTTCGCCGCCACGATCAGCGCCAGCCCCGCCGCCGCCGCGTCCGACGACGAGGCCGTCGCCCGCGCCGCCCGTGCCGCGCGCACCACCGACCCCGTCAGCAGCAGGAATGTCGCGGCAAAGCTGATCAGCCCCCCGGCCGACATCTGCACGATCCAGCGCCCGTCCGTGACCGTGGTGACGCGGCCGCTGAAGGGATCGACCTCGTGGTTGCGGTTCCACCCGCCCCAGCCGGTCAGCGGTTTTTCGGCGGCGCGGGCCAGCAGCACGTCCTCGTTCATCAGGCGGAACTCCAGCGATCCGCCGCGGTCGGTGTCCAGCCCCATGACAAAGTCGCTGACCGCCCGGACCGGGATCGCATCCAGCCAGCGCAGCAGCGGATAGAACAGCACCGCCACCGCCAGCACCACGGCCACCCGGAACTGGACGCGGGGCGGCGCCAGCAGGATCAGCGGCACCAGAAGGAACGCATAAAGGATCGAGGCAAGGCTTTTGCACAGCACCAGCAGGATCAGCAGCCCGACGAGAATCCACAGGCGGCGCCCGCGCAGGGCGTCGGCCGCGCGGTCGCGCAGCCGCGTCGCCGCCGCCAGCACCGCCGAGGACGCAAAGATCGCGACCCACAGCCCGTGCGACAGGAACACCATCGGCCTGAACCCGCCATAGCGCATCATCTGGCCGAAATCATGGGCAAAGAACCCATAGACCCAGACGTTGATCTGCGGGCTCAGCCGGATTTCCAGCAGCATCAGCGGCGCATAGGCCAGCGCCCCCAGCACCAGCGCCCGCAGCCAGGCCCGCAACGCCCGCGGCGACGACAGCACCAGATAGCCAAGGATGAACGGGATCATCTCGATCGCCGCCGCGATGGAGCCGGTGAACCCGTCATAGGGGCCCATCGC
Source organism: Paracoccus luteus (assembly GCF_004522155.1). Lineage (GTDB taxonomy): Bacteria > Pseudomonadota > Alphaproteobacteria > Rhodobacterales > Rhodobacteraceae > Paracoccus > Paracoccus luteus. Next base: position 104,487 of record NZ_SDEA01000007.1, read on the forward strand.
GCGGCGATAGCTGACGCCCTCGACCAGCGGCTCGGTGTTGGCCATCGCGGTCAGCGCGGGCGACAGGATCGCCATCGCCAGCATCGCCTTGACCCAGGCGGGCATGGCCGGGGCGGGACCGGCGTCGCCCGTGCCCACGGTCAGCACCCCCGCCAGCGCCGCCAGCGCCGCGACCGAGTTCTTGTCCAGCAGCGGCACCATCGGCAGGTCGATCCCGACCAGCGGCGGCAGCGCCAGATACCCGCCGAGGATCGTCCAGATGACCGCATTGGCGCGGTCCAGCCGCGAAAACAGCAGCGCCGCCACCGCCGGCCACAATGTCAGGACGATCAAGCCCAGCGGCGAATGCACCCGTGCCCCCTTTTTCCGAAGCCTGCAGCATAGGGGCCGCAGGCCCGGCGGCAAGCCTGTCCGAAAAGACAGGCCGGGCGAAAATGCCCAGCATTTGTTCGACATAAACGCCCCAAGCGGGGCCGCATTCACGCAATCGTCGTTGAGACGGCGGCAAAGACGCGTAATATTCCAGACGAAACAGACCGGGGACATCGTGGACGGCACCGTAAAGAACCATCGCGCGGCAGATCCGCAACCGGGGCGTCCTGCGCCGGCCGCCGCCGCGCAGGCTGTCCCGTCCCATCCGGCAGCGGATAGGACCGACGTGGCCGGGGGTGACGCGGGCCGCGGCGGGACGGACCGGCGCGGGACCGAACAGGACGGGGCGGATCAGCGCCCGACCGCGCGCGCCCTGCCCTCCGGCACGCCGCGGACGCTGGCGCCCGCACGCGCCGCCGCGCCGCCCGATTCCGCCGGGGCGCCGGGCGCCGCGGCCCTGCACGCGACGGGGGCGCATGGACCCGACGGCGACGCGTGGGCCACGCTGTCCCCGCTGCCTTGGCCCCACGCCGCGGACCTGCGGCGGCGGCTGGCCGGCGGCCCGCAGGCGCACCGCGGCCTTGCCTCGACCCACCCCTATGACGTGCTGCGGACGCGGGCGCTGTATGCGCTTGCGGACGCGGGCTGGACGCGGCTTGGCGTCGCGCAGTCCAGCCCCGGCCCGGCCTCGGCCGCGACCGCGCTGAACCTGGCGCTGGCCGCCGCGCGGCGGCCGGACCAGCGGGTCGCGCTGGTGGACCTGGACCTGGAACGCCGGCCCGTGCTTGGCCTGCTGGGCCAGACCGTGGCCGCGCCGGATGGCGCGACCCGCAGCAGCCGGTCGCGGCTGCAGGCGAACCTCGCGATCCTCAGCTTTGCCTCGGCGCCCGGACGCGGGTCCGAGACGCTGCTGGCGCCGCAGTTCCACCGCCATGTCACCGACCTGCTGGCCGGGCTGGCGCCCGATCTGGTGGTCGTCCACGTCCCGCCCATCCTGGCCGGCGACGCCGGGATCGCCGCGATCGAGATGGTGGACACCGTGCTGGTCGCCGTCGACGGCACCCAGGACACCGCGGCGACCGTGCGCGGCGCCGAACGGCTGGTCGCCGCGCGGCGGCCGGTGCTGGGCCTGTTTCTCTACGATGCCGAGGGCTGAATGGGACCGATCGTCGGACTGCGCGAACTGATTTCCATGCTGGTGCGCCGCGCGCCCCTGATCGCGGTCGTGCTGGCGGTGGGCATCGTCGCCACGCTGACCCACGCGACCTCGCTGCCGCGCACCTATCAGGCGATCACGGCGATCCAGCTGCAGCCGTCCGCCATGCAGGCGGCGGGGCTGGGCACCCAGACCGCCGACGCGCCGGCGCGGCTGCGGCTGATCGAACAGCGCGTGATGACGCGGCGCAACGTGATGGAGATGATCGCCCGCCATCACCTGTTCGAGGATACGCCCCAGATGACCGACGCCGACCGGCTGTGGCGGTTCCGGCAGGACATGCGCATCGACCTGATCCCGTCGGCGGGCGGCGTGCCGGGCCCGGACGGCGGCGTCTCGGCGCTGATGGTGACGGCCAACGCCGGTTCCGCGCCCGTCGCCGCGGCGCTGGCCAACGACATCGCCGACCAGATCGTGGCGGGCAACCGCGACGTGATCGTGCGCCGTCTGGGCGACCTGGTGTCGGCCCTCAACGACGAGGATCAGCGCCTGCTGGCGCAGGTCAACGCCGTGCAGGACGACGTGGACGCCGTGCGCCGCAGCGAGATGGACGCCCTGCCCGAGAACCAGGAACTGCTGCAGACCGAACTGACCACCCTGCAGGGCCAGCGCGTGGCCACCACCCGCAGCATCCAGGCGCTGGAGCGTGAGCGCCTGACGATCGAGGTCAGCGACGGCGGCCCCGAAGGCGGCACGACCACGGTGTCGCTGTCCGAACAGATCGGGCGGCTGCGCGTGGATCTGGCGCAGGCCCGCCGACGGCTGGGCGACAACCACCCCGAGGTGCAGCGCCTGCAGGACAGCATCGCCGAACTGCAGCGGGGCGGGGCCAGCAACCTGTCGCCCGGCCTTCAGCGGCAGGTCGCGCTGATCGACGAACAGCTGACCACGATGGAGGATGAGCGCACGGCGCTGGATGCCCGGCTGGCCGACATCGACCGCGCCATCGCCCGCATGCCCGACGTGGCGCAGCGGCTGGACGTGCTGAACCGGCAGCTGCGCGGGCTGGAAACCCAGCGCGACGCCGTGGCCGCGCGGCTGGCCGCGGCCCGGCTGGACCAGGGCCTCATCTCGGACGAACACGGCGAGCGCATGGTGATCCTGGAACGCGCCGCCGTGCCCGAGCGGCCGCAGTCGTCCAACCGCCGCCGGGTGGCGGTGCTGGGCGTCGCCGCGACCGGCGGCGCGGCGCTGCTGCTGGCGCTGCTGCTGGAGTTCTCGCGCCCGATCCTGCGCACCCCGCGCCAGCTGGAAAAGGCCCTGGGCACCGGCGCCATCGCCGTGTCCCGCCGCCTGCCCACCCCGGCGGAACGGGCCGCGGGGCTGGCGCGGCTTGCCCTGACCGTCGCCGTCCTTGCCGCGGGCGCGTGGTATTCGTGGCGTCTGGTCGTCCCGCCCGTGGCATGATCGTCCCGCGCGCGATCCCGGACTTTGCGGCCCGGCCTGCCGCGCGGGGACGCGGGGGGATCGCGATCCGGCTCGCGCTGGCGCTGGCAGTGGCCCTGCCATCTGCGGCCCGCGCCCAGGCGGCGCGGCATGAGGGCTGGACCGAGGCGCCGATGCGCATCCAGGGCCGGGTCGCCGCGCGGGACGGCAAGCTGCTGCACCAGTGGCCCGCCATCCGGGCCGAGGCAGAGTTCGCCGGCCCCGCCGCCGCGCTGGCCCTGACCGACAGCCCGGCGCGCTATCGCGTGACCATCGACGGCGGCGGCCCGGCCCCTCGCGTGGTCACGCTGGACCGCCCCGCCACCGGCACCCTTGACCTCGACGCCCCCGGCCCCGGCCCCCACCGCCTCCTGATCGAGACGCTGGGCGAGACGCCCGGCGAACCCGGCGTCCTGCCGCGCCTGCTGGTGCCCGACGCGGCCGCCGTCCGCCCGCCACCGCCACCGCCGCCGCGCCGGATCGAGGTCATCGGCGATTCCGACAGCACCGGCCACGGCATCCTGCACGACGGCCGCGACTGCGATGCCGCCACGACCGAGGCGTCGAGCGACAGCACCGCCGCCTGGCCCGCGCAACTGGCGCGCACGCTGGGGGCCGACCTGCGGCTGCACGCCGCGACCGGCGTGGGCCTGATCCGCAACTATGGCGGCGCGGCGCCCGACCGCACCATGCCCGCGATCTATCCGCGCACGCTGTGGGCGGACACGGTCGCGCCGCCGGACCCCGCCGACGCGTGGCGGCCGCAGCTGATCGTGGTGGCGATCGGGTCCAACGACTTCGCCTCGCCCCTGCAACCGGACGAGCGGTGGGACGGCCCCCGCGCCATCGCCCGCGACTTTGCCCCGGCGCTGGCGGATTTCCTGGCCGGTCTGCGCGACCGCGCGCCGGATGCCGCGATCCTGCTGGCGGTCTGGCCGGAATACGGGCGCCCCTATATGCGCGCCCACCGCGCCGCGCTGGACCTGCGGGAAGACGCGGGCGACGACGCCGTGGCGCTGGTCAGCCTGCCGCGCATGGACAAGACCGCCTGCGGCTGGCACCCGTCCGCGGCCGACCACGCCGCCATCTCGGCCACGATTGCCGCCTATCTGGCCGCGGCGCCGCCGCCCTTTCCCTGATGCGGCGCGGACCGGACCGTCGCAGGCTTTGCACCGGGCTTAGCATTCGACAAAAGCGTCCGCCGCCACCATACTGGCCCCGACAGGCAGGAGGACGCTGCGTGATTTCATTCCGTCCCGGGTTGAACGCATTGCGGTCCAGGCTGGGCCGGCCGGTCCCCGACATCGCCGCGATGGCCGAGATCACCGCCGTCGAACCCGGCGGCGATCTGGCCGTGCCCCCGGTCCTGTGCCTGCCCGGCATGCTGGACCGGATGCGCGGGACCGAGTTCGCCTCCGCCGCCGAGGTCACGCAGCATTTCACCGGCGGGTTCGATTCGCCCCAGCCGCCGACGCTGGCAATGCGGCTGACCGACGTCGATCTGGTCGGCGGCGTGCTGTATGCCGGGGCCGCGGCGCGGCACCTGCAGGCGCAGCGCGGCCACCCGGCATGGCACCGCGCGCCGCCCGACGCCGGGCGGGCGACGCTGTTCGAAAGCTGGATCGGCAACACCTATTTCGGCAACTGGCTGGCCGAGGATTGCGTGACCTGGCTTTTGGCCGAACGCGTGGCCGACAGCCCCATCGTCACCACCCGGCCCCCGCCCGTGGGGCATATGTCCGATTACCAGTCGCGGCTGGGCATGGACCCCGCCCACCTGACCACCGGCCGGTTCGACGAAATGGTCCTGTTCGACGACCACGGCGCCAACCCCGGCCAGCAGGCCCGCGCCGCCGAACAGCGCCGCCGGCTGATCGCGGGGTTCGACGCGACCCCGCATCCGGGCGTGTTCGTCCTGCGCGGCACGACCGGCATGCAGCGCATCCTGGCCGACGAACAGGCGCTGGCCGACCGGTTGGCCCGCGAACGCGGCGTCACCATCCTGGACCCCCGGCGCGACGATGCGGCGACGATCATCGCCGCCTGCGCGGGCGCCCGGATCGCCATCGGCAACGAAGGCAGCCAGCTGGCCCACGCCCTGGTCGCGATGGCGCCCGGCACCGGGCTGCTGACGATCCACCCGCCCGACCGGGTGAACGGCGGGCTGAAGCTGATGACGGACCGGCGGTTGCAGGATTACGGCATCCTGATCGGCACCGGCTCGGCCCGGCATTTCGCGGTGGACGGCGACGAGCTGATGGCGACCTTCGATCTGATGGCCGAGGCAGCATGAACGACACAGGCCCGATCCACGACACAGCCCCCCTGCGGCCCGGCGCCGCGCCGCCCTATCGCCCGCTGCCCGACCTGTCCGACCTGCGCGCGGCGATCCGTGGCGACTGGGTCGTGCATGGCCGCCGCCTGTCAGAGCCCGCGTTCCTGGCGATGGCGACGTTCCGTTACGGCCAGTGGGCGATCTCGCGCCGGGGGCGCTGGTCGCGCGCCATCGCGGGTAAGACCTATGGGCTGTTGAACTTTTTCGTGGCCCCCTGGACGCGAGTGTTCCTGCCGCCGCAGACCCGCATCGGGCGCGACCTGCACATCGTCCATTGCGAAGGCTCGATCTCGATCCACCCGGACGCGGTGATCGGGGACCGGCTGGGGATCATGCACAACACCACCATCGGCACCAACATGGGACCGGGCGCGCCGGTGATCGGGGACGACGTGTTCATCGGCGTGAACTCGTGCGTGCTGGGGGCCGTCCGCATCGGGGACCGGGTCCGCATCGGGGCGAACACCGCCGTCACGACCGACGTGCCCGACGACTGCATCGCGGTCGGATCGCCCGCGCGCATCATGCCGCGGCTTGGCCCGCTGAGCCGGGGGTCGTGACGATGACGCCGCTTGCAATGACGCTGCACGACCTGCTGGCCGACAACCTGCCCGACCGCGCCGACGCCCCCGCCATCGTGGAACCCGACCGCACCGTCACCTATGCCGCGCTGATGGACGAGGCGGCGGGCGTCGCGGGCTGGCTGGCCGCGCAGGGCGTGGCGCGGGGCGACCGGGTGATCGTGCATCTGCGCAAATCCGCCTCCGAGGTGGCGGCGATGATGGGCGCGGCGCGCATCGGCGCGGTGGTGGTCAACGTCAACGCCCAGTGGACGGCCGAACAGCTGGCCTATGTCATCGCCGACAGCCGGGCGGCGGCGGTGCTGACCGGCCCCGTGCCCGCAGGGCGGCTGGGCGAGGGTGCCCCGCCGGTGCTGGTCCGCGGCGCGCAGGGCTGGGCCGACGCCGGGCCGCCGCCGCCGGTCGCGCCGGTGCTGGACAGCGATCTGGCGATGATCCTTTACACCTCGGGGTCCACCGGGCAGCCCAAGGGCGTGATGCTGACGCACCACAACGTCCTGACCGGGGCGCGGGCCGTCGCGCGATACCTGGGGCTCGGCCCCGACGACCGGCTGGTCAGCGTCCTGCCCTATAGTTTCGATTACGGGCTGAACCAGCTGACGACGATGCTGCTGCTGGGCGGCACGGTCATCCACCAGCCCGTGCCGATGCCGGCCGAGATCGTGGCCGCGATCAACCGCCACGGCGCGACCGGCCTTGCCTGCGTGCCGCCGCTGTGGGGACAGGTGGTGCGCCATCTGGCCGACAATCCGACGCCGATGCCCACGCTGCGGCGGGTGACCAACACCGGCGGCAAGATCCCCGATCCGATTCTGGCGCTGATGCCGCAGGTCTTCCCCGGCGTGGCGATCCACCTGATGTATGGCCTGACCGAGGCGTTCCGGTCCACCCACCTGCCCCCCCATCTGTTCGCCACCAAGGCCGGCGCCATCGGCCGCGCCATTCCCGGCGCAGATGTCCGCGTGCTGCGCCCCGACGGGACGCTGGCGGGGCCGGGCGAGGACGGCGAGCTGATCCACGCAGGGCCGCTGGTCAGCCTCGGCTATTGGGGCAAGCCCGAACAGACGGCCGAAAAGTTCCGCCCCTGCCCCGCGCTGGGGGGCGTCCGCGTCGTCCATTCCGGCGACACGGTGCGGATGGACGCGGACGGCGATTTGTGGTTCGTCGGCCGCCGCGACGCGATGATCAAGACGATGGGGTTCCGCCTGTCCCCCGAAGAGGTCGAGGAACACGCCTATGCCAGCGGCCTTGTCGCCGACGCGGTCGCCTGGGGGGTCGAGGATGACACGATGGGCCAGGCCGTGCATCTGGCCGTCGCTCCGCGGGACGGTTTTTTGGAACCGGCGCTGATCGACCACTTTCGCGCGCGGGCCGCACACTACATGATGCCCCGGCGCATTCACGCGTGGGACGGGCCGATGCCCCGGATCTCCAGCGGCAAGCTGGACCGGAAAGCCGTCGCCGCCGCCTGCGCCGCCAAGGACGAGGCTTGAGATGACCCGAGACGACCTGCTGTATTTCCTGCGCCGCGTGGCGGGCGACGACACGCTGGGGGCCGAAACGCCGCTGTTTTCCACCGGGCTGATCGATTCCATCGCGATGATGCAGGTCATCGGCTATCTTGAGGATCACGGCCAGGTCCGCATCGGGACCGAGGATGTGACGCTGGACAACCTGGACACCGCCGACCGGATGCTGGCCCTTGTCGCCGCCCGCCGCTGACCTGCCGGGCGGCTGGTCGGGCGCGGCCGGCGCTGAAGGCGACCTGTGGGCCGACGATCTGGCCCCGCCCGACGACGCGATCCTGACACGGGCGGCGGCCGCCGGCACGCCGCTTTACCTTTACGACCTGCGCCGCGTCGCCGCGCGCGCGGCGCGGCTGCGGACGGCGTTCCGCGGGCGTCTTGGCCTCAGCTTTGCGGTCAAGGCCAACCCGAACCCGACGCTGCTGCGCGCGCTGGCGGACATGGTGGACACGCTGGACGTGTCGTCGGGGGGCGAGCTGGCGCAGGCCGCCGCGGCGGGCTGGGACGCGGGCCGCACCAGCTTTACCGGCCCCGCCAAGCGCGCGCCCGAGATCGGGGCCGCGCTGGCCGCCGGTCTGGGCGAGCTGGTGGTGGAATCGCTGGCCGAGGCGCGGATGGCCGATGCCGCCGCGGCTGGGCTGGGCCTGCGGCAGAAGGTGGTCGCGCGGATCGCGCCGGACCGGGTGCCCAAGGGCTTTGGCGACCAGATGGCGGGCCGCCCCAGCCCCTTTGGCATCGACGCCGAGGAGGCGGCGGACACGCTGGCGCAGATCGCGGCGCTGCGCAATCTGCGGCTGGCGGGGCTGCATTTCTATTCCGGCACGCAATGCCTGCGCGCCGATGCGGTCGTGGAAAACTGGCGCATCTTCATCGGGCTGGCGCGCGACCTCGCGCCCATGTGCGCGGACGGCCCGTTGCGGCTGATCCTGGGGGCGGGGCTGGGCATCCCCTATCATCTGACCGACACGCCCCTGGACCTGCAGGCGATCGCCGACGACATCGCCCCCGACCTGGACGCGCTGGCGGCCGAGGGGCGGTTCGCGCGCCCGCTGCTGGAACTGGGGCGCTATCTGGTCGGGCCTGCGGGGTGGTTCCTGACCCGCGTGGTGGCCGTCAAGCAGTCGCGCGGACAGCGGATCGCGCTGTGCGACGGGGGCATGAACGCGCATCTGGCGGCCAGCGGGCATTTCGGGATGGTCATCCACCGCAACTATCGCCTGCATCTGGTCGGCGGCGCCGGAGAGGTCGAGCCGGTGAACCTGACCGGGCCGCTCTGCACCTCGATCGACCGGCTGGCGCAGGGGGCGATGCTGCCGCGCGTCGAACCCGGCGCGCTGATCGCCATCCACATGAGCGGGGCCTATGGCCCGACGACCAGCCCGGTGAACTTTATCAGCCACCCGATCCCGCGCGAGGCGGTGGTCGACGCCGAGGGGCGGATCGTTGCGGCCGACTGGCTGCCGCAGCGCGCGGGGGTCGAGTAGCCGCCGCGCAAGGCTGCGGCGGTCAGGCCAAGGGTCGCCCGCCCGCCCCCGCATCCGGCCGCCGGTCACGCATAGGCATCGAACCCCGCCACCGGCCGCCCCGACAGCAGCGCGTCATAGATCTGCGCCGTATAGCGCGCCTTTTCGTCCCAGTCGAAACGCGCGGCATGGGTCTGCGCGCGCGCCACCATCGCGCCCAGCGGCGCGGGATCGGTCACGCAGCGGTCCATCGCGGCGCGCAGGTCCACGATCAGCTCCTCCAGCGGGCGCAGCGGCACGGCGATGCCGCGCCCGTCCGCCGCCAGCGCGCCGGGCGCGCCGTAATCGGCGACAAGGCAGACCATGCCGCAGGCCATCGCCTCGATCACCACGCCCGCGCCCAGTTCCCGGATCGAGGGAAAGACGAACGCGTCGGCGGCGCGCATGGCGTCGGCCACCTCGGCCTGCGACTTGCGCCCCTCGAAGGTGATGCGGTCACCCGCGCCCGCCTCGGCGACCATCGCCTCAAGCCGGGGGCGCTCGGGGCCGTCGCCGATGATCGACAGCCGGTGCCCGGCCAGCGCCGGCGAGGTGGCGAAGGCGCGGACCGCCGCCTCGGGCAGCTTGTAGGGGACCAGCCGCCCCGCATAGAGGAACCGGAACGGCCCCGGCCCGGAAAACGCCGGACGCCGGCCGCGGGCGTGAAAGATCGCCGGGTCGATGCCGATCTCGGGGAACGGCACGATCCGCGCCGGATCGGCGGCGGTCAGGTCGTCGATGGTGTGCTGGAACGCCGCCAGCACGCAGTCGGCGCGGCGCCAGGTCCGCCGCGCATAGGGCAGCACGCGATAGGCGCCGCGCAGCGCCCGCAGCCGTTCCTTTTCGCGCCGCTGTTCGCCGCCATAGGCCGCCGGCCAGTCCAGGTTGCCGTTCAGCGGCCCGATCACGAACGGCTGGCGCGTCCGCCCCGCGATGGGCGAGGGCAGCGTGGGCGACATCGGCGTGATGCGGTGGATCAGGTCGAAATCGCCACGCGCCAGCCGCTGGCGGAACTGGCGCAGTGTCTGATGCTCGAACGCGAGATAGGGCAGATAGGCCATGATCTGGCTGGTGGACCATGCCACCTGGTCGCCGCCCCGCAGCGCCCGCGCCAGCCGATACATGGGCGCGGCCAGCCATTCGGTGTCGATATAGGCGACCGGCCCGGTCATGTCGCGCGCGGCCTCGATGTTCGCGCGGTTGCGGACATGGGTGACCAGCGTGATGTCGGCCGCCCGGCCCAGCGCGCGGGCATAGTTGTATCCCACGATCGGCAGCGAGGGCCATTCGGGGTTGCAGTCCTCGGCGAGGATCAGCACGCGTGGCCGGACCATCTGGATTCCCCTTTCACGGGCTGGACGCGCGCACCATAGGCGGGCGGGGCGGCGGCGGCAAACAGCGTTCGCGCTGGCGGTTTGGGCAAACGCGGCCGGGCCGCCGCTCAGCCCGCAAAGCTTTGCATCATGCCGGCGATGCCGTCGCGCAGCTCGACCTGCGGCGTCCACCCCAGCGCCGCCCGCGCCCGGTCGATGGACAGCACGCTGCGCGGCACGTCGAACGCCCGCGCCGGGTGATAGGTGACGTCCGGGTCGCGTCCGGTCACGGCGCGGATCAGGTCCAGCAGCTCGTTCAGCGACGCGCCCCGGCCCGACCCGATGTTGATCTCGGTCCCGCGGGCGGGCGCGTCGGCGGCCAGCGCAAAGGCCGACGCCACGTCGTCCACATGGACGAAATCGCGCACCACCGACCCGTCGCCCCAGATCTCGATCGGCAGGCCGAAGGCGGCGTGATGGCAGAATGTCGTCAGCGCGCCCTGCGCCTTGCTGATGTTCTGGCCGGGGCCATAGGGGTTGGCGACCCGCAGCGACACGGTGGACACCCCGCGCCCGTCGAAAAAGCGCATGTAATGTTCGCCCGCCAGCTTCGAGATGCCATAGGCCGTGATCGGCCGCGTGGGATGATCCTCGGGGACCGGCACCTGCGTCAGCGGGCCATAGACCGTGCCGCCGGACGAGGCGAAGACCATCCGCCGCACGCCCATCTCGGCCGCCGTCTCGGCCACGGCGACGGTGCCGACGATCCCCCCTTCGGCGTCGGCGCGCGGGTGCAGGTTCGCCTCGCGCGGGAAATGGGTCGAGGCGAGGTGGAAGACGCATTCCGCCCCCACCATCGCCTCGCGCAGCAGGTCGCGGTTCATGAAGCTGCCCTGCCAGTGGCTGAGCGACGGGTGGTCCGCAGGCCCGGCGATGAAATCCAGGTTGCGGATCAACCACCCGTCCTCCAGCAGCTGCGCGACAAGCGCCTGCCCGATGAACCCCCCGCCCCCGATGACCAGCGCGACGCGATCGGAAAATGCCATGAAACCTCACCTTGCAAGGCAACGCGCGGGCGCGATGCCACCATGAAAAAAGAACCCCGCCCGCGCCTGCGACCCCATCCCGGCGGGTCTGGCGCCCCTGTGGCGGGGGCGGCTTGCCATCTCGACCAGAATGCGGAAAGTGGGCGCGACCTCAATAGTTTGATCGGGCCATTCATGTCGCAACCCCGGTTTGCGGTTCTGCCGACCGACCCAGCAGAGCAGCGCGCGCTGGCTGAAGGGCTGTTCGACGCCGGTGATTATCTGGCGCGCAACGCGGATGTGCGTGCCGCCAACCTCGACCCGCTGACCCATTACCTGCGCCACGGCTGGCGCGAAGGGCGCAACCCGCACCCGAAGTTTTCCACGTCCGGTTACCTGAATGCCTTTCCGGCCCTGCGAGAGACAGACGTCTGTCCGTTGGTGCATGCCGCATGGCTGGCGACGCGCCCGGTCGATCCGGCGATAGCGGCGCTGTTCGACGCCGATCATTATCTTGCGGCCTTTCCGGCCCTGCGTGCCGCAGGCGTCGATCCCTTGCAGCATTATCTGCTGCAAGGCTGGAAGGATGGGGCAGACCCCTCACCTTTTTTCTCGACGCGCCACTATCTGGAACAAGTGCCGTCGCTGCGCGGGGGCGAGGTCAGCCCGCTGGAGCACTATGTCGCAAGCGGAATGCCCGACGACATCGACATTGCGGCCGCGCCCCTGGTCGATCGCGCGAACCGCGCCAGCCACGGGTTCTGGAACGCCGAGATCCAGGCTTTGCTGAAATCCGCCGGCTATGATCTGGGACCGTTCGCGGCGGTGTCCGGCGGCCCCGACGCGGACGTCATCGTGGCGATGTTCTCGCCTGCCGACTATCGCCGGCGGCACGCGCAAGGCAGCGGTCAAAGCGACCTTGCGCTGCTGACGCGTTACCTGATGTTCGACCTGCCCCGCGGCGTGCCGCCGGGGCCCTTGTTCGATACCGAACACTATCTGCGCCAGCTGAAAGCAGCGGGCCTTGCCCCCCCGAACGGGCCAGCGTTCCTGGACTGGTTGAAGCGCGGGCACGCGGCGGGGCTGTCGCCGACCCCGGCATTCGATCGCGCGGCCTATGCCGCGCTGAACCCCGGCCTTGTCGAGGCCGGCGCGGCGCATTTCGGCCATTGGGTCGTCAACGGGCTGAACGAGCAGCGGCCGGCGCTGGCCGGCATCACCCTGGGCGCTTCGCCGCGGGCGGTGGCCGCGGGACCGCACCGGCCGCTGGCACGGGTCTTTGCCGAGGATTTCGCCGGTCCCGCCCACCGGGAACTGGCCGGGATGCGCAATTTCCGCGAGGGGCGCTTTGATGCGCTGGTCGCCAAGGCGCGCGACATCGAGCCGCTGGTCGGCATCGTGGGCGAGCGCATGGCATCCTTTCTGCCGCCTTGGCACGACACTGCGTTCCTGCTGTTCAAGGCCTGCGTCGAACGCCTGCCCGCTGGCCAGTATGACACTGTCGTCGCCATGCCCTTCTGCAAGATGGGCGGCGCGGATTTCGTCGCGGGCGTGCTGACCCGGGCGCTTGACCGGCGTGGGGCGCGGGTGCTGGTGCTTCGGACCGAGCAGGCAGACTGGGAACGTCCCGACTGGTTCCCGCAGGGTATAGCCACGGCCGATCTGTCCGACCTGCTGGGGCAGGTGGACATGCGGACACGCGCATCGGTCCTGTATGCCGTGCTGCACCATGCGGGCGCGCGGCGCCTGTTCAATGTCAACAGCCGCGCGGCCTATGAAACGATGCTGCGCTTTGGCGCCCAGCTGTCGCGGTTCATGGCGCTGTACACCTATTACTTCTGCGCGGACCGGCGGCCCGACGGCACCGAGGTGGGGTATGCGATCGACTTCTTCGCGTCTCTCCAAGGCAATCTCGATTGCGCGCTGATCGACAATGCCGATTTCGCGCGGGTGCTGGTCGACCGCCATGCCCTGACCCCTGGCATGGCTGCGCGTGTGCAGCCCCTCTATTCACCCGCGATGGAGCCGCCTGCGGGCGTTCCCGTGGTCGATGCACAGATCGCGACATCGGCCGGACGGTCCCGGCCGCGGATCCTGTGGGCCGGGCGGTTCGACCGGCAGAAGCGCTTTGACCTGGTGCAGCAGATTGCGCGGCTTTTGCCCGGCTGGGATTTCCTGTGCTGGGGAAAGGCGGTGCTGGACCAGGCGCCCGACCTGTCGGCGCTGCCGGACAACATGACGCTGATGGGCACCTACGGCCGCCTGGACGAACTGCCGCTGACGGATTGCGACGGGTGGCTTTACACCTCGGGTTGGGACGGATTGCCCACCATCCTGATCGAGATCGCGGCAAAGGGCATGCCGGTCGTCGCCAGCGCCGTGGGCGGGGTGCCGGAACTGGTGGACGACACGACCGGATGGCCCGTCGAACCGGGCGCCGGCGCCGAGGCGTATGCCGCCGCGTTGACAGAGATGCTGGCAGACCCGGCCCGGCGCCGTGAACGTGCGACCGCGCTGATGGCGCGCGCCCGCGACCGCCATTCATTCGATCACTACTGCGAAGTCCTGGACCGCGTCCTGGCAGCCGAGGAAACAGCACGATGATCGACCTCAGCCTGATCCTGACCGCGCACCGCGAGGGTATCCTGGCGGGCACCACGATCCGCAGCGCGCGGGCAGGCATCGACCATGCCCGCGCCAAGGGCGTGCGGATGGAGGTGGTGGTTGTGCTGGACCGCGCCGACGCGCCCACCCGCGACATCCTGCGCGAAGGCTTTGGCGACGTCGCCGACACGCCTGCCCGGTTCCTCGAGACGGACGAAGGCGATCCGGGCGGCGCCCGCAACCGCGGGATCGAGGCCGCTGGGGGCACTGCCGCGACCTTTCTGGACGCCGACGATCTCGTCTCGGAGAACTGGTTCGCGCGGGCCGCAGCCATGTCGGCCGAACGTCCCGACGCGATCTGGCATCCCGCCTGCTCGCTGGCATTCGGCCAGGAAAAGCACCTGTGGTGGCACGTCGATTCCGAATCCGCGCTGTTCGATCCGCTTTATCTGGAATGGAGCAATTACTGGATCGCGATTTCCTGTGCGTCGCTTGACCTGTATCGCCGCCATCCGTTCACGCTGAACGCGCTGCACGAAGGCTTTGGCCACGAGGACTGGCACTGGAACCGCGTGACGCTTGCCGCAGGCCATGCGCATAAACCGGTGGCGGAGACGCTTTATTTCTATCGCCGGCGGGCGGGCTCGCAGATGGCCCGCGTTCATGCCGCCGATGGGGTGAGTTGGCCGATGCGCGAACCCCGTCAGCGGGGCGCGCCGGCTTTCCGCCCATAAACCCACAGGGCTTCGGCGAAGGCGGCGAACTCTTCCTCGGTCAGGGGCTGATCGTCGTCGCCCGCCTCGGGATAGGCGGAAAAATCGTCGTCGAACAAGGTCGGCCGGTCCAGCGTCGGCATGAAACGTTCGCGCGCAAGCCGGTTGACCACGTCGAACTGCTGCTGAAAGCGCATCGCCTCGGCGCGGGCGGGCCGGGCTGGCGGGCCGGGCAGGACACGGATGATGGCAGCCACCACCGGACCACGGTCCGGGTTGACCTTGCGATCCACGATCAGCGGCACGCGCGCGTTGAACAGCGACAGGAATCGCGCCTGCGCCCGCGACAGCGACGGGTTCGCCTTGGTCATCGCCGGCGGGTCGATGCCCAGTTCGGCGGTTTGGAAGAAATCCCGCACCACGTCGCCGCCTGCCAGCCGGTTCCGTTCATACAGCCGGGGCGTGATCGCAGCCTGGCCGAACACATCCGCATAGCGCGCCATCAGCCCGTGCGGATCATAGTATTGGGGCACGATCCCCCACTGCGGCAGCATCGCCCCGGTTCCGCCACCCTTCAGCCGCGTCGAATGCAGGCTGACCGCCATCTGGTCCTGCCGGCGCAGATAAACGATGACCCGGACACGGCGGAACGGCGCGCCAAGCAGCTGCGCCAGCCGTTGAACCGACTCGGGCGTGTCCAGCCGGCCGTGGCAATGCTCGTTCGATATCAGCAGCGTATTGGCGCCCGTCGCCTCGATCTCGGCCGCAAGCCGGGCACGCACGGCATCGACATAGGCGGGCAGGTCAAGCCCGGTCCGGGCGAGTTCCTGGATCTGGATGCTGTCGTTCGCCCGCGGCCCCATCGCGGCGGCGGCGATCTCCATGTGGTTTTCGGTGCCCAGCAGCGCGGGATACAGGATGCCGCGTTCAGCCAGGGCGTCCCTGCTGGCCGCCAGCGCCTGCTGGATCGAGGTCGTGCCGGTCTTTTCCGTCCCGATGTGAAGGATCAGGTCCATGTCAGAGACCCGCGCCCCGCGCCGCGCCCGCCGCCACCGGGGGCAGCAGATCATAGCCGAACTGCTGGAAGTCCAGGCGATAGAACTCCTGCATGCGCAGGATGTCGGCGCGGTCCCAGGTCACGGCGGGCACCTCGGCGGCGGTTGCCAGCGCGTGGGGCGCGCGGGCGGGCGGCGGCAGGTCAAGGTCGCTGGCGATGCGGGTCAGGATGGCGTCGATGCCGTCCTCGAACCGGAAGACGTGCAGTCGGTCGCTCACAAAGCTCCACTGCGGGCGGATGTGGCTGTCGAAATGGTTGGGGTTCGCGCGGGCGTCGATCAGCGCGCGTTCCAGCCAGCTTGCGAAATGCAGGCTGCCGCCGAAGAACCCCTGCGCGCGCAGCTTCTGCCGCATGCGGAACTCGCTTTCCATGCGGGTAAAGGGGTTGCGGACGACGGCGAAGGCATAGTCGAAATCATCGCCCCCCCACAGGCAGTCGATGTCGGTCCACGTCAGGTGCTGGGGGGCGACCTTCAGCGCCTCGGGCTTGGTGTCGGCGTGCAGGCGCACCCGCCCCAGCCCCTGCATCCAGCGCGTGACCGAGGTGCCGCCGGTCTTGGGGATGTGGACGAACAGCACGCGCCTGCCGTTGATTTCGATGCTTGGCATGCCGCCCGACCCCTGTTGTTGGCGCGGCATTTCTGCACATCGCCGCGCCGGTCACAACCCGCCGGTGCGGCCGCCGGCATCTTGCGGAACGCGGGGGCGCGGGCTAACTGCCGCGGGTGTTTCGCAAGCCGCCCCCTGCGCCATGACGCCGCGTCTGGATATCGCGCTGTCCGCCGAACCGGGCGGACGGGCGCCGTTCGATCTGCTGTCGGCCGACGGCAGGGTGCTGGGCCGGTGCGAGGCGGTGCGCCACAATCCCCAGGGTCGCGCGGTCAGCGGCTGGACCACGGCGCGGACCGTCGCGCTGCAGGACGCGGCGGGCGTCTATCCGGGGCGCGTCGGCGCGCCGCACGCGGGCGCGCAGGCCGCCGGGCACGCGGGCGCGCGCATGTTCCAGGTCGCCGCCCCCGCGGGCGAGCCGCGCGGCTGGCTGGTGCTGAGCGCGGATGCGGACGGGGATGGCGCCGAGGCGCTGTTCCTGGTCGCAATGGGCCGCCGATGATCGCCCGCGCGCGCCGGTTGTTCCAGAAATACCTGCGCCAGCATCTGGCCGCGACCGCGCGGGGCGTGCCGCTGAAGGATCCCGGCGGCGCGCTGCTGGGCTATGTGGACGAGGTCCGCTATCAGGCGGGCCGCGTCCATGTCACCGGCTGGTGCGTCGCGGGGCGGCTGGCGCTGGTCGCCGCCGGATCGGTCAAGCCTGTCCACCGCACGGTGCAGCGCCCGGACGTGGCGCAGGCGCGTCCCGACCTTGTCGCCCACAGCGGCCCGCAGGTCGGCTTTGCCGCCGATCTGATGTGGTCCGGCGGGCCGGTGTCGCTGGCGATCCGCCTGCCGGCGACCGCCGACGCGGGGGCGCGCGACCTGCATGTTCCCCTGCCCTTGCCCGACGCGCGGGTGCTGCGCGCCGGACGCCAGCGCGCGCTGCGCCGCTTTGCGGTGACCGCGCTGCGGGTCGGCTCCGGCGTGGCCATCGACATGGCGCGCGGGCGCGACCCCGACGTGGGATTGCTGCGCCGGCGCTTTGGGCTGGGCGCGGGGGCGGGCGTCCTGTCGCGGACAATCGGCGACGGCCTGTTCGCGACGGCGCCCCCCGCCGTTCCTGCGACGGACGGCATCACCATCGTCCTGCCCGTCTATAACGCCTTTGACCTGCTGCCCCAGACCTTGCGCCGGGTCGATGCCCACACCGACCTGCCCTGGCACCTGATCGCGGTCGAGGATCGGTCCACCGATCCCGCCGTGCGCCCGTGGCTGCGCGACTGGGCCGCCGCGCGCCCCGACCGGGTGACGCTGGTGGAAAACGACATCAACCTGGGCTTTATCGGCAGCGTCAACCGCGCGCTGGCGCTGGCGCCCGCGGGCCGTCCGGTGGTGCTGCTGAACAGCGACGCGCTGGTGCCGGCGGACTGGGCCTCGCGGCTGGTGGGCCCGATCCTGTCCGATCCGGGCGTCGCCAGCGTGACGCCCATGTCGAACGACGCCACCATCTTCAGCGTGCCCGACATCGCGTTGAGCCGCGCCATCGCGGAGGGCCAGGCGGACCGCATCGACGCCACGGCGCGCACCCTGAACCCCCTGCTGGCCGCCGAGGCGCCGACCGGCGTCGGGTTCTGCATGGCGCTGTCGCCCGCCGCGCTGGCCGCCGTGCCGCAGCTGGACCCGGTCTTCGGCAAGGGTTACGGCGAAGAGGTGGACTGGTGCCAGCGCACCCGCGCGCTGGGGATGCGCCACGTCGGCATCCCCAACCTGTTCGTCGAACACCGCGGCGGCCAGTCCTTTGGCAACGAGGTCAAGGCCGCGGCGATGCTGGCCAGCGGGCGCATCATCACCTCGCGCTATCCGCACTTTGACCTCGACGTGCAGGAGTTCATCGCCGCCGACCCGCTGGCGGACGCGCGGCTGGCGCTGGGGCTGGCATGGGCGGCGGGCGCCGCGCCGGACGACCGCGTGTCGGTCTATGTCGGCCATTCGCTGGGCGGCGGCGCGGAAAGCTGGCTGGCGGGCGCGATTGCCGCCGACCTGGAAGGCGGCCGCCCGGCGGTCGTGCTGCGGCTGGGCGGGCCGGTCCGCTTCGGGATCGAGCTGCACAGCGACGCGGGCGTGACGCGGGGCGCGACCGATTCGGCCGCCGTGCTGGCGCGGCTGCTGGCGCCGCTGGCCGGGCAGCGCGTCGTCTATTCCTGCGGCGTCGGCGATCCGGCGGGGATCGAGATCCCGGGCCTGCTGCTGCGGCTGGCGGGCGCCGACGCCGAGATCCGGGTGCTGTTCCACGATTACTGGCCGGTCAGCCCCTCCTATACGCTGGTCGATGCCGACGGGGTGTTCCGCGGCGTGCCGCTGCCCGGCCGGGCAGACCCGGCCCACCGCGCCCGCACGGTCGGGGGGGATGAGGTCACGCTGGCCGCATGGCAGGCCGCGTGGGGCCGTCTGGTCGCCGCCGCGCGGCAGGTCGTGGTGTTTTCCCACGACAGCGCGCGGATCGTCCGGGCGGTCTGGCCCGATGCCCCGCTGGCCGTGCATCCGCACAGCCTGGCGATCCCCGATCTGGCGGTGGACACCGGCGACTGGGGCGCCGACCGGCCGGGCACCATCGCCGTTCTGGGCGCCATCGGGGTCCACAAGGGGGCGGAGTATGTCTGTCAGGTCGCCGCCGACTTTGCGCGCCGCCCCGGCGCCCCCCGGCTGATCGTGATCGGCGAGTTCGACATGGCCTTTCCCCTGCCCGGCAGCGTCGCCGTCACCGGCCGCTATCACGTCGAGGATTTGCCCGCCCTGATCCGCCGCCATCGCGTGCAAGCGTGGCTGATGCCGTCCATCGTCCCCGAGACGTTTTCATTCACCACCCACGAGATGCTGGCGACCGGCCTGCCGGTCATGGCCTTTGACCTTGGCGCGCAGGGTGACGCCGTGGCGCAGGCCCCGCGCGGGCACATCCTGCCCGACCGCAGGCCGGACACGCTGTTGGCGACATTCCTGCAGGCGACGCGCGGCCCGGCGGACCGCGCGACGGGTCAGGACGGCGGCAGCAGCGATTCGACCAGCGACATCAGGTCGCGGTAACTCACGCTGGGGGCGGGCGCGGCCGCGGCATCGGCCCTGGCCGGGACAAGCCGGTCCACCGTATAGGGGTTCGCCCGGCCCAGCCGCTGGAACAGCGCGTCGCATTCCGGCTGCATCGTGGCCACGATCGACCGGCGCGCCTCGTCCGGCAGGGTCCGCAGCGGCGCATCGGCAAACTGGCGCAGGGCTGCGGCATAAAGCCGGGGCTGCCGGTCGGCGGCCATGCCGAACGCCTTGGCCATCCGCATCAGCTCGACCACGGTGCCCGGCACGCTGGGGTTGAACGCGGATGCGCCCCCTTGCGGAACGACCATGCCCAGCTGGGCGAAAAAGCTGGCGACGGGCGGGCTCTCTTCATAGGTATAGACCGACAGCGCGGACGCACCGAAGGCGTCGATCCATTTCCCCAGCTGCTGGCCATAGGCGATGTCGGGGTCGATCAGCCGCGGATTGGCGACGAAATGGTCCAGCATCCGCGCAAAGCCGTTGTTCGGCGTCTTGGCCTTTTGGTTATAGATCGACAGCAGCATGTCGTCGGGCCGGCGCACGCAGGCGACGATGCGGATGCTGTCCGCCACAAGATTGCCCTTCAGCAGCTCAAGCGACGCGGCCGGCATGGTGAACAGCTCTTCGCTGGACACAAGCACCCGCTTGCCCCGGTTGGCGGCCAGCACGGCGTTGATGCCCGCGATCTCGGCCAGCGGGTCGGGCACGTCGCGCGCGGTCGGGTCCGTCATCCGCTTCAGCCCGAACGCCAGCCGGTGCTGGGCGAACTGGAACCACGCGATGCGCGGATAGACGACATTCGCCCGCGCCAGCGCGCCGGCCGATTCGGCCAGCAGTTTCTGGATGGTCGTGGTGGCCGTCTTGTGCGCACCGATATGCAGGATCAGTTCCGACATCGCCGCCTCGTTCGTGACTGGGGCGTTCATAGGCGGCCCGGCCGCCGGACGCCACCATTCAGCGGCAAGGCCCCGCCGGGCGGTGCCGCCCGCGTGGGGCGGCTGGTGGGGGCGAAGCACACGGCACCGCTGGGCCGTCGGGGCGGCGGGCACCTGCCTTGCCGCAACCCCAGGCCCGACGAAATCCGCTTGACGCCTCCGCCGCGCGGCCCTAAATCCCCCGCACCCGAGGACTCGGTTCTGGGGCGGAGTAGCTCAGCTGGTTAGAGCAGCGGAATCATAATCCGCGTGTCGGGGGTTCAAATCCCTCCTCCGCTACCACCCCCCCTCGTTGGCGCGTCTCCGCAAGTTCGCAGAGGCTGTGGCAGCAGACACGCCGATGCGACGGACCGTCTTGAACCGCTTCACGGCGTTCGTCATACTGGTCCGCACAGCCGCAGGGCAAGTATGTCCGGGAAAAGGAAAACTGCGCACCATCCGATTTGCGCAACAATGCATTTCCTGTGGCAAAAAGATTGCACAAGGGGCATTTGCGGCGATGCGCGAACGCGGAAGGCTTCGTCGGAAAATACGCAAGATTGCCGCAATCGGAACCGATTGGCGCGAATGTAAACGGCAGAAGGTGGCTTGATAAATGCCCTCGATCGATATTGTCCGGCGCGACGAGAACCCGCATGAAACCGTCAATGGCATTCGCGACGATACCAACTCGCGCGGGGTCGATCTGGAAGGCGCCCGGATCACGGTCACATATGTGGACGGCTCTACCGAAATCCTGACGTGGCATGCGCGGGACTCATACACCTATGGCGGCGCCACCGGCACGGACATCGAAATGTCCTTCGGCTTCGACTGGCATGAGCTGTCCACGACGAAGGCTTTAAGCTCGCTGGAAATCGACCTGCAGCCCGCAAGCTCGGTGTTCGACACGACCTTGGATAGCGGCGATTATCCGGATGGCAATTCAACGCCCACTTCCCTGAATGGCTATCCGTTCAGGTTGGCCCCTGAATATGAAGAAATCACCGGCGGCCTGACAGTGACATATTCAGGGATCGTCAACCTGACGGGAAGCCCGGCCGTGGGCGATCTTTACACGACGATGGTTGTTGATTTCTCTCAGCTTCCGGGGGGCGGCCTTCTGGGGGGTCTTAGGTGGAACTCCGACATCGACACGATGAGGGATGCCGGTGACCTGGTGCCATCCGGGGTGACCTGTATCGTCCGCGGAACATTGATCACCACGGATCGCGGCGATGTGCCCATCGAGGATCTGGAATCAGGCTGCAGGATACTGACCCAGGATCATGGTTTCCAGGAACTCGTATCAACGATGAGCCGGGTCGTGGGAACCAATGAGCTGCGCAGAAATGCAAAGCTTTATCCGGTGCGGATCACGGCTGGCGCGTTGGGTTCAGGGCTGCCTGAACGAGATCTGGTCGTGTCGCGCCAGCACCGAATGGTCGTGAAGTCCGATATTGCCAAACGCATGTTCGGGTCGGAAACCGTTCTTGTCGCCGCAATAAGATTGACCGAGTTGCCGGGAATCTTTGTGGACAGCGCCATCGAGCGCGTCGAGTATTTCCACCTCATCTTCAAGAATCATGAAGTGATATTCGCCGAAGGCACGCCGACCGAGAGCTTTCTGATGAACTTCGAAACGCAAAAGACCCTGAGCAAGGCGCAGCGGGACGAGTTTCTGTCACTGTTTCCGAAGGTTGGCGAAGTCGCCTACCCCGGGGCGCCAGCACATGCAATTCCATCGCGCATGCTGCAAAAGGAACTGGTCCGGCGGCATGTGAAGAACGCAAAAAATATCCTTTCCCTATAGCTGGACATCAAGGCTGACATCGTCATATCGGCAAGGCCAGATTGCATTCCAGGGTTCAACCCGCCCTGGATTCTACGGGGTCAGATCGGGTTGATTTCCTGTTCTTCGCTCGCGGTCATGCCCGCAGCGTCATGGCTGATGGGGGGACGGTCACAACGCCCTGCGCGAAACGGAAGCGTTGCGCCGACCGCCCATCATCCGGCTGCATCTGCAGAACCTGTGTCTGCGCGGGCAGGCAAGGGAAAGCCGCCGGTCTTAGCGTGTGACACCCGCGACAAAAAATCCTGCGGCGGACGGAACGGCATGTCACGCCGGTCGTTGACGTGGACCAACGACGGGGGCCGCAGATGGACGACGAACGGGTCTGGCGCTTTGAAGAGAGCCTGTGGCGCGCAAGCGACGAACGCTATCACCAGCGGGTCGATGCCGACTGCATCATGTCGCTGAGCCGCGCACCGCATGTCTTTGCCGGGCGCGCGGCCGTCGATGCGGTCAGCCAGACGCCGGAATGGGACGAGGTTTCGTTCTCGGACCGCGCGGTGCGGCGCCCGGAAGAAGGGCTGATCGTCATCGGCTATCGCGTGGCCACGACCAAGGGCGAAGCCCGCTTCGCCGCCGCCTGCACCTCGGTCTATCGCCGTCGCGGGCATGACGACTGGACGGTGGTCCAGCATGCCCAGATCCCCCTTGAACACCAGCCGGAGACGCCCGATGCCCGATGACAAGCAGATCGAAGCCCGCTTCTGGAAGGCGCTGAGGTCCGACCCGGTGATGATGCTGGGCGTGGACGGCGTCGAGGACGGCTTTGCCCGCCCGATGGCCGCCCAGATCGACCAGGACCGCAGCCCGATCTGGTTCTTCGCGTCGTCCGACAACCATATCGTGGATGCGGTGCGCGAGGGCCGCCGGGCGATTGCGACGGTGGCCATCAAGGGAGACCTCTACGCATCCGTCCGCGGGAACCTGTCCGTCTCGCAGGACCGCGCCATGATCGACAAGCTGTGGAACCCGCAGGCAAGCGCGTGGTTCGAGAACGGCAAGGACGACCCCAAGCTGCGGCTGCTGCGGCTGGACGCCGAACAGGCGGAAATCTGGCTTGACGGGTCAAGCCTGGTCGCCGGGGTCAAGTCGCTGCTGGGGATCGATCCGAAAAAGGACGACAAGGACGATCAGGCGACGGTTCCGCTTTGACCGGCGGGGCGCGGGAACGCGGCTGGCGCCGCCGCGCGTCCCCGACGGCTGCGATGTCGCGGGCGTCCGGGTCGCGGGCATCGCCGCTAAACGACGGCCCGGCCCAAGGTCGGGCGGCGCACTGAGCCGGAGATGGCCAAGCGACCGCGCGTCCGGCGTATCGCGGCGTCTCGCCAGACCCGACTTCGCGTGGTCGCCGGGCGATCACCGGGCGGCGATGCAGCCGCCGTCGCAGGCCCCGAGGCTGTCCACGAACGCCAGCACCGACGGTCCGATCGCCTCGACCACCGCCTTGACGCCCCGCGCGTTCGGATGGATGCCATCGGGCTGCATCAGCGCCCGCGGCTGGGGCGCCGCCATGACGCCGGCCAGCATCGACGGGATCACGGGGATGTCGTAGGCCGCGGCAAGATCGGTATAGATGGCGTTGAACGCCCGTCGATAGTCGCCGCCGTAATTCGCGGGCGCCTCGATCCCGATCAGCATGGCGTCCACGTCCGCATCGCGCGCGGCGTCGAGGATGCCCGACAGGTTTGCGCGCGTCACCGCCGGGTCGATCCCGCGCAGCAGGTCGTTGCCGCCAAGCGCCACGATCAGCCCGTCCACCTCGGGGGTCAGGGTCCACGCTGCGCGGCCAAGCCCGCCCGCCGTGGTGTCGCCCGACACCCCCGCGTTGACAAGGGTGACGTCGGCGCCCCGGTCGCGCAGCCACGCCTGAAGCTGCGGGACCAGCCCGGCCCTTTGCGGCAGGCCATAGCCCTGCGTCAGGCTGTCCCCCAGGGCGGCCACCGTCACCGGCTGGGCCGCCGCCGGCAGGGCGGTCAGGAACGTGATGGCAAGCGCGCGGGCAAGCATTGCGGACCTCTGGGTTTCCTGTGATCGGTGCCGTGCTGGCACCGTGCCGCCGTCTTTTTCCCCGGCCCTGCCGGAACTGTCAAAGGAACGCACGATGGCGCCAACGGTTCTGTCGCTTGACGATGTGCGCCTGACGCTGCGTTCGGGCGCCGGTCCGGTCGAGATCCTGCGCGGCATCACGCTGGACGTGGCGACGGGCGAGACGGTCGGGCTGGTGGGTCCGTCCGGGTCGGGCAAGTCGTCGCTGCTGATGCTGATGGGCGGGCTTGAACGGGCGACCGGCGGGCGGGTGCGGGCGCTGGGGCATGACCTGTCCGCGATGGGCGAGGATGCGCTGGCCCGGTTCCGGCGCGAGAACCTCAGCGTCGTTTTCCAAAGCTTTCACCTGATCCCGACCATGACCGCGCTGGAGAACGTGGCGATCCCGCTGGAACTCGCCCGCCGCGTGGACGCGCGCGATCGGGCGATGGCGGGGCTGGCGGCCGTCGGCCTGCACGACCGCGCCCACCACTATCCGGCGCAGTTGTCGGGGGGCGAGCAGCAGCGGGTGGCGCTGGCCCGCGCGCTTGCGCCCGAACCCGCGATCCTGCTGGCCGACGAGCCTACCGGCAATCTGGACGAGGCGACGGGCCGGCAGATCGCCGACCTCATGTTCGGCATGGTCCGCGCGCGCGGCACGACGCTGGTCATGGTCACCCACGCGCCGGACCTTGCCGCCCGCTGCGCCCGCACCGTCCGCCTGCGCGACGGCCGGCTGGAGCCTGCGCCATGAGCGGCCTGCGCATCGCCGCCCGCATCGCCCTGCGCGAGATGCGGGGCGGGCTTGGCGGGTTCCGCGTCTTCCTGATCTGCCTTGCGCTGGCCGTGGCGGCGCTGGCGGCGGTGGGCACGGTGCGCGCCGCGATCGAGGCCGGGCTGGACCGCGACGGCGCGCGGCTGCTGGGCGGCGATGCCGAGGTCGAGCTGAACTATCGCTTTGCCACCGCGGACGAGCGCGCCGCGCTGGATCGCATCGCCGCCGATCTGTCCGAGACGGCCGAGTTCCGGTCTATGGCCACCGTGGACCGCGCGGGCGGGACCGACCGCGCGCTGACGCAGGTCAAGGCGGTGGACGACGCCTATCCGCTGGTCGGCGCGGTCGCGCTTGCCCCGCCCATGCCGCTGGACCGCGCGCTTGCGCCCGGCGGCGGCCTGCCCGGCGCGGTCATGGAACGCGCGCTGGCCGAGCGCCTGAACCTCGCCCCCGGCGACCGTTTCCGGCTGGGCGAGCAGGCGTTCACCCTCTCCGCGATCCTCGTCAGCTATCCCGACAACACCGGCCAAAGCCTTGCGCTTGGTCCCGTCACCATCCTGCGGACCGCCGATCTGGCGCAAAGCGGGCTGCTGGCGCCGGGGACGCTGTTTGAATCGCAATACCGGATGCTGCTGCCCCCCGGCACCGATCTTGACGCGGCAGAGGCCGAGGTCACGTCCGCGCTGGAAGGCGCGGCCCCCCGCTGGCGCGACGCCCGCGAGGGCGCGCCGGGGATTTCGACCTTTGTCGAGCGGCTGGGCGCGTTCCTCGTCCTGATCGGGTTGTCCGGCCTCGCCGTGGGCGGCGTCGGCATCGCTGCGGCGGTGCGCGCCTATCTTGACGAGAAGGTGCCCACCATCGCCACGCTCAAGACCCTGGGCGCGGGCCGCGCCACGGTCTTCCTGATCTACCTGCTGCAGATCGGCGCGCTGACCCTGATCGGCGTCGCAATCGGGCTGGGCTTGGGCGCGGGGCTGCCGCTGCTGCTGGCGCCGCTGATCCAGTCGCGCCTGCCGATGCCCGCGGCCTTCGGCATCTATCCCGGCCCGCTGGCCGAGGCGGCGATCTATGGCATCCTCGCCGCGCTGATCTTCACGCTGTGGCCGCTGGCGCTGGCGGCCGAGACGCGGGCGGCGGTCCTGTTCCGCGCGGCCGTGGCGCCGGGGCGGCGGGTGCCGCGGGCGGGCCATCTGGCGATGATCGCCGCCGCCGTGCTGGCGCTGGTCGTCGCGGCGGCGGCATTCTCGGGCGACTGGCGGCTGGCGCTGTGGACGCTGGGCGGCATCGCCGCGGCACTTGCGCTGCTGGCCGCCTGCGCGCTGCTGGCGGCACCCCTTGCGCGGGCGCTGGCACCGCTGGCGCGGACCCGCCCGGCCCTGCGGCTGGCGCTTGGCGCCGTCCGGACGCGGCGGGCCGAGGCGTCGGCGGTCGTTCTGTCGCTGGGACTGGGCCTTGCCGTGCTGGCGGCGGTCGGACAGATCGACGGCACACTGCGCAATGCGATCGCGCGCGAGATGCCGGGCGTCGCGCCCTCCTTTTTCTTCGTGGACCTGCAGCCCGACCAGATCGACGGCTTCAACGCGCTGGTGCGCGGCAACCCCGCCGTCACCCGCGTCGAGGCCGCGCCCATGCTGCGCGGCGTCATCACGGCGATCAACGGCCGCCCCGCGGCCGAGGTCGCGGGCGACCACTGGGTCATCCGGGGCGACCGCGGCGTGACCTATTCCGACACCCCGCCCGCGCGCACCACGATCACCGCGGGCGAATGGTGGCCGCCCGGCTACGACGGCCCGCCGCTGATCAGCTTTTCGGCCGACGAGGGGGCGGAGCTTGGCCTGTCCCTTGGCGACACCCTGACCGTCAACATCATGGGGCGCGACATCACGGGTCGCATCGCCTCGTTCCGGCAGGTGGATTTCAGGAACGCAGGCATCGGCTTCGTCATGTCGATGAACCCGGCCGCCCTGCGCGGCGCGCCGCACAGCTGGATCGCGACGGTCTACGCCGACACCGGGGCGGAAAGCGCGATCCTGCGCGAGGTCGTGGACCGCTGGCCCAACGTCACCGGCATTCCCGTGGGCGAGGCGATCGCGCGGGTGTCGCAGTTTCTCGGCGGCATCGCCGGGGCGGTGCGCTGGGGCGCGGCGGCGACGCTGGTCACGGGATTTGCCGTGCTGATCGGCACGGCGCTGGCCGGCGCCCGCAGCCGCCGATACGAGGCCGCGATCCTCAAGACGCTGGGCGCGAGCCGGGCGGTGATCCTGGCAAGCTTTGCCCTGCGCGCGGCGCTGCTGGGGCTGCTTGCGGGGCTGGCCGCCATCGCCGCCGGGGTGGCGGGCGGCTGGGCGGTCGCGCGCTTTGTGCTGGACACCGGCTATGCGGTGATCTGGCCGAATGCGGTGGCGCTTGTCGCAGGCGGCGTCCTGGCGACGATGGCTGCGGAACTGGCGTTCGCACTCGGCGCGTTGAGCGTCAGACCCGCCGCCGTGCTGAGAGCCGGATGAGCGGTCCGCCCGCCCGCACGGAGGCGCACCCGTTGCACGACGCCGACGCCATCCAGCGAACGGGGCTTTTCGGCCGCTCGCCCATGCCGGTTCCCGCCGCATGGCCGGCGTTGCAGGTTGCGATGGCGATCCTGCTGGTCAACGGGGCCGTGATCCTGTGGCTGCTGCTTCTGGGCCGCGGCGTCCTGCCCGACACCGTGCCGCTGCAATGGTGGAGCGGCAGCACGCTGGCCGCCGACAACTCGCAGCACATCGCGGATTTCTATTCGGCGCTGCACGCCGTCTCGGGCGCGGCCCTCTGCTTCGCGGCGCGGGCGGTCTGCCCGGACTGGCCGCTGCACCGGCGCTTCATCATGGTGATCGCGTGCAGCGGCGTGTGGGAGGTGGTCGAGAACGCGCCTGCCGTGATCTCGCTTTTCAACGGCCCCGGCAGCCCCGACGTCTATCGCGGCGACAGCATCGTGAACGCGCTGAGCGACACGGCCTTCGTTGCCTTCGGCTTCCTGGGGGCGCATAGTCTGCCGCGCTGGTTCGTCATCGCGGCCGGCGCGTCGGCCGAAATCACCGCAGCCCTGATCGTCCACGATGGTTTCGTGCTTGGCACTGTCAAGGTGGTCCTGCGCTGAGGCGCGGGGCGAGCGGCCGAAAGACCGGAAGGAACGACGATTGAGGCCCAAGGGTGCCCGCAACGCGCGCTTTGACGAGCGCCGGGCCGAACTGCTCGACCGGCTCAAGGCCCGGTTGTCGCAGCGCGACGCGATGCGGCCGACCCTGCGCGATCTGGCGACGGCCGCGGGGTGCAGCGTCTCGACCCTCAACCACTATTTCGGCAAGCGCAACGACATCGTGCTGGCGGTGTTCGCACAATCGGGCCAGCGGGGACAGGGCCAGTTCGACGCCACCCGGATCGCCGGTCCCGACTTTGCGACGTCCGTGCGCGACGCCGCGGCGCTGTCCTGGACCGTGCTGACGCAGCACGGCGTCGCGGGGGTGCTGGCGATGGGCATGGTCGAGGGGATGCGCGACGACCTGCTCGGCCCGGCCTTCATCCAGACGATGTTCGAGCCGTTCGTCATCGCCCTGACCGAACGCCTCGACGCCCATGTCGCGCGGGGCGAGATGCGGGCCGTGGACACCCGCATGGCCGCGCTGACGCTCGCCTCGCCGCTGTTGCTGGGGGCGCTGCACCAGAAGGAACTGGGGGGCGCGCGCGATTATCCGCTGGAGGGGGACGCCTATCTCGACCACGTGGTGGATTCGTTCATCCGCGCCTATCGTGCAGACTGACCCGCGCTGCATCCGCATCGGAGACTGGATGGACGACATCGAAGACCGCAAATCACAGCATCTTGCGATCGTGACCGCCGGCCGGGGCGTGCAGGACACCCGCGGCACGGGCTTTGACGCGATCCGCTTCCGGCACAACGCGCTGCCCGAGTTGTCGCTGGACGAGATCGACACCGGGACCATGTTTCTCGGCCGCAGGGTTTCTGCGCCGGTGATGGTGTCCGCCATGACCGGCGGGCCGCGCGAGGCCTATCGCATCAACCTGGCCATTGCCGAGGCCTGCGGCGCGCTGGGGCTGGCGCTCGCCGTCGGATCGCAGCGCATCGCCATCGAGGGGCGGGGCGCGGGCGGCCTTGGCCGCGAGTTGCGCGCGAAAGCGCCGAACGTCCCGATCCTCGGCAACCTTGGCGCGGTTCAGCTGCGGCGCGGCATGGGGCTGGACGAGGCGCGGCGCGCGGTCGACATGCTGGAGGCCGACGCGCTGATGCTGCACCTGAACCCCTTGCAGGAGGCGATCCAGCCCGGCGGCGACCGAGACTTCTCGGGGCTGCTGCGAGGGATCGAGACGTTGGCCGGCGCGCTGCCCGTGCCCCTGGGCGTGAAAGAGGTCGGGGCAGGACTGTCCGCCTCCGTCGGCCAAAGGCTGTTGGACGCGGGCGCGGTCGTTCTTGACGTGGCCGGCCTTGGCGGCACCAGCTGGGCGCGGGTCGAGGCCGAGCGCGGCGACGACCGGCTGCGCCGGATCGCGGCGCCCTTTTTCGACTGGGGCATCCCGACCGCCGGGGCGGTGGCCGCGATGGCGCCCCTGATGCGGCCGGGCACAGTGCTGATCGCATCCGGCGGCGTCCGGCACGGGCTGGATGTCGCGCGGGCCGTTCGTCTGGGCGCGGATCTCGCGGGACAGGCCGCGGGCGTGCTGCCCGCCGCCCGCGACGGCGCCGAGGCGCTGGCGGGGCATCTGTCCGAGGTCGTCGAGCAGCTGCGCATCGCCATGTTCTGCACCGGCTCGCGCGACCTTGCCGCCCTGCGCCGCGCGCCGCTGGAGTGAGGATACAGGCACGCACGCGGCTTGCGGCCGGGCTGGAAACGCGTGGCTGGATGGTTTAGATTGTGACAGGTGATACAGGATGAAGAGGACGAGGCTTGCCTGATACGCGCCGACGCTTCCTGAAACCCGGCATCGTCAGCCTGGCGCTGGCAGGCGCCGTCATCTGCGCCTGGACCGCCCTGCACGTCCTTGCCGTCTGGCACCTGGACGCCGCAGGCGCGCCGGTTCTGGCGGCGCTTTGCCTGGTCGGGCTGACCTGGCTGTCGGTCGGCCTGTTCATCGTCGCCCATGACGCGATGCACGGGGCGGTCGTGCCCGGACGGCCGCGGATCAACGCGGCGATCGGGTCGCTGGCGCTGCTGCTTTACGCCGGGTTTTCCTGGCGCAAGCTGATCGTCAAGCACATGGCGCATCATCGCCACGCAGGCACCGACGACGATCCCGACTTCGGCCACGGCGGGCCGGTCGGATGGTATGGCGCCTTCGTCCGCAGCTATTTCGGCTGGCGCGAGTTCTGGGTGCTGGGCGGTGCGGTCATCCTTTACGCGCTGATCCTCGGTCCCCGCTGGCCTTACGTCGCGTTCTGGGCCGTGCCCTCGATCCTGGCCTCGGTCCAGCTGTTCGTCTTCGGCACCTGGCTGCCGCACCGCCCCGGCCAGGACGAGTTCCCCGACCGGCACAACGCGCGCTCGACCCGCCTTAGCGACCCGGTATCGCTGCTGACCTGCTTTCACTTCGGCGGCTATCACCACGAACACCACCTGCATCCCTCGGTGCCGTGGTGGCGGCTGCCGTCCACGCGGCACCGCAAGGCATGAGCGTCCTTGGCCCCGTCCTGATCGTCGTGCTGACCGTCGCGGTGATGGAGGGCGTGGCCTATTCCGTCCACCGCTGGATCATGCACGGCCGCTTCGGCTGGGGCTGGCACAAGTCCCACCACGAGGATCGCCACGGCCCCTTCGAGAAGAACGACCTTTACGCCGTGGTTTTCGCGGGGGTGTCCGTCCTGCTTTTCGCGCTCGGCGGCCGCTGGTGGCCGTGGATGTGGTGGGTGGCTGTGGGGATGACCGCCTATGGGCTGATCTACTTCGTCGTCCATGACGGGCTGGTGCATCAGCGCTGGCCGTTCCGCTATGTCCCCCGCCGCGGCTATCTCCGCAGGCTGTATCAGGCCCACCGCCTGCACCATGCGGTCGAAGGGCGCGACGACTGCGTGTCCTTCGGCTTTGTCTATGCGCCGCCGGTGGACGGGCTGAAGACGCGGCTGCGGGCGTCGGGCGTGCTGGCGCAGCGGCAATCGCGCCATCACGACGCCTGGCGTCCCGACCGCGGCGAGGATTGAGCGGCGCATGGCAGGGATCGCGTTCTGCCTGCCCGCCCTGCCCAGCCACGCCGCCGTCCACGGCGCGCTTGCCCGGACGCTGGCGGCGCGCGGGCACGACTGCCGCATGGTGGGCGGCGCGGGCCTGCGGCCGCTGGCCGCGCGCGAGGGGCTGGCGTTCGAAAGCCTTGGCACGCGCGATTTCGATCTGCGCGGCGCGGGGCTGATCCGCACGCTGCGGGCGACGGCTATGGCGACCCGCGCCTTTGTGCGCCAGGGGCCGGACGCGCTGGCCCGTTTCGCCCCTGACATCGTGGTGGCCGACCAGGCCGAACCCGGCGCAAGCCTTGCGGCCGAGGCGGCGGGCATCGCGCGCGTCACGCTCGCCTCGGCCCTGCCGATGGACCGGGACGAGGCGATCCCGCCCCCCTTCGTGGACTGGCACTGGCAGGATGGCGAGGCGGGGCTGAGGCGCAATCGCGGGGGCTGGCGGGTGGCGGACGCGCTGATGATGCTGCAGGCGCGCGCGCTGGAAAGGGGATGCCGCGACCACGGGCTGCCCGTCAGGCGGCGGATCGACGACTGGATCTCGCCCGATCTCGACCTGCGCCAGATGGTGCCGTCGCTCGACTTTCCCCATGCGCCGGGGCCGGGGGCGCGGGCGGCCGGGCCGCTGCGGGACGGCGCGCCGGACGAGTTCACGCTGGACACCGGCGGCAGGCCATTGGTCTTCGCCTCGCTGGGCACGCTGCAGGGCGGGCGGCGGGGCTTGCTGGCTGCCATCGCCGGGGCTGCCGAGGATCTGGGCGTCTGCCTCGCGCTGGCCCATTGCGGCGGCCTGACCGAGGCGCAGGCACGCGCGCTGCCCGGCCGCGCCATCGTCCGCGACTTCTTCCCGCAGCGCGCGGTGCTGGCGCGGGCCTCTGCCTGCGTGACCCACGCCGGGTTGAACACCGTGCTGGACTGCGCCGCGGCGCAGGTGTCGATGGTGGCGGTCCCGCTGGCCTTCGAGCAGCCCGCCACCGCCGCCCGGCTCGCCTTTCACGGCGCGGCCCGCGTCGTGCCGCCGCGCCGCGCCACCCGCGCCACGATCCGCGAGGCGCTGGCGGCGGTTCTCTCCGACCTCTCGTATCGCGCCGCGCTTGCCGCCCCCGCCGCCGAGATTGCCGTGGCGGGCGGCGCGTCCCGCGCCGCCGACCTGATCGAGACGCGCCTTGTCCGCAGGATCGCCGCATGAGGCCCGACCTGATCCTCGCCGGCGCGGGCCTTGCCAACGCCCTGATCGCGCTGGCCTTGGCCGAGGCCCGGCCGGGCACGCGCATCCTGATGCTGGACCGCCGACCGGGACCGTCCGAAGCGCACACCTGGTCCTTTCACGACCCCGACCTGCGGCTGTCCTGGCACCGCCGCCTTTCCCCTGCGATCCGCTGCCGCTGGCAGGGGCAGGAGGTCCGCTTCCCCGACCACGCCCGGACCCTGCGCGCGGGCTATGCCTCGCTGGACGGCGCAGGACTGGCGCAGCTGCTGGCCCATACGCCCGGCGTCACCCTGCGTTGGGATGCCGGGATCACGGCGCTGGACGCGACCGGCGCGACGCTGGGAACCGAGCGGATCGAGGCGCCCTGCGTGATCGACGGGCGGGGGGCCGCGCCCTCGCGCCATCTCGTCACCGGCTTCCAGAAGTTTGTCGGCATCGAGTTCAAGATGGACGCCCCCCATGGCGTCGCCCGCCCGGTCATCATGGACGCGACCGTGCCGCAGCAGGACGGCTATCGCTTCGTCTACCTGCTGCCCTTTTCCCCCACGCGCCTGCTGATCGAGGACACCCGCTACAGCGACGGCGCAGGCTTGGACGAAGAAGCCTTGGCCCGCGCCATCGCCGATTACGCGCAGGGCCACGGCTGGAGCGGCCACGAGGTCCGGCGCGAGCGCGGCGTCCTGCCCATCGCGCTGGCCCATGACGCCGCTGCCCTCTGGGCCGAGGCGCAGGGCGGACCCGTGCCCGTGGGGATGCGCGCGGGCCTCTTCCACCCTGTCACGGGCTATTCCCTGCCCGTCGCCGCGCAGGTGGCCGACGTGGTTGCCGCCGCCGGGCCGACCACCACCGAGGTCTTTGCGGCCGTCCGCGCCCATGCGCTCTCGCGCGCCCGGGATGACCGCTTCCTGCGCCTGCTGAACCGGATGCTGTTCCGCGGCTGCCCGCCCGGGCATCGCCATCGCGTGCTGTCCCGCTTCTACCGCCTGCCCGAGCCGCTGATCGAACGCTTCTACGCCGGCCGGCTGACCCGGCTGGACCGGCTGCGGATCGTCACGGGCAAGCCCCCCATTCCCATCCGCGACGCGCTGCCCTGCCTGCGCGAAGCGCCGCTGCTGAAGGAAAGCCCATGACGCTCCATGCGACCCCGGCCCGCTCGGCCATCGTCATCGGCGCGGGCTTCGGCGGGCTGGCGCTGGCCATCCGCCTGCAGTCGGCGGGCATCGCCACGGTGCTGCTGGAAGCCCGCGACAAGCCCGGCGGGCGCGCCTATGTCTGGCGCGAGGAGGGCCATGTCTTCGACGCGGGCCCCACGGTCATCACCGACCCCGACGCGCTGCGGGAACTCTGGGCACTGTCGGGTCAGGACATGGCCCGCGACGTGACCCTGCTGCCGGTCAGCCCCTTCTACCGGCTGCTCTGGCCCGACGGGAAACGCTTCGACTATGTGAACGAGGCCGACGCGCTGGAACGCGAGATCGCCGCCTTCAATCCCGCCGACCTCGACGGCTACCGCCGCTTCCACGACTATTCGGAACAGGTCTATCAGGAAGGCTACCTGCGCCTCGGCACCGTGCCCTTCCTGAAGCTGGGCCAGATGCTGCAGGCCGCGCCCGCGCTGGTGCGGCTGGAAGCCTATCGCTCGGTCCACGGCGTCGTCGCGCGCTTCATCAAGGACCCGCACCTGCGGCAGGCGTTTTCCTTTCACACGCTGCTGGTGGGCGGCAATCCCTTTTCGACCAGTTCCATCTATGCGCTGATCCACGCGCTGGAACGGCGGGGCGGCGTCTGGTTCGCCAAGGGCGGCACCAACGCGCTGGTGTCCGGCATGGTCGCGCTGTTCGAACGGCTGGGCGGCAGCCTGCGCCTGAACGCCAAGGTCGCCCGGATCGAGACGGAAGGCGCGCGCGCCACCGGCGTCACGCTGGCGGATGGCGCGCGCCTGAGCGCCGACATGGTCGCCAGCAATGCCGACGTGATGCACAGCTATCGCGACCTGCTGGGCGGCACCCGGCGCGGGCGGACCAAGGCCGCGCTGCTGAAACGCCAACGCTGGTCCATGTCGCTGTTCGTGGTCCATTTCGGCCTGTCGCAGCGCCCCGAAGGGCTGGCGCATCACACCATCCTGTTCGGTCCCCGCTACCGCGAGCTGGTGAACGAGATCTTCCGCGGCCCGAAGCTCGCCGAGGATTTCTCGCTCTACCTCCACTCGCCCAGCGTCACCGACGACAGCCTCGCGCCGCCGGGAATGTCCACGCATTACGTCCTTGCCCCCGTGCCGCACCTGGGCCGCGCGGCGATCAACTGGGCGACCGAGGGCGAGGCCTACGCCGATCGCATCCTCGCCAGTCTGGAAGAACGGCTGATCCCGAACCTGCGCGCCAACCTGCGGGTAAAGCGCATCTTCTCGCCCGCCGACTTCGCGTCGGAACTGAACGCCCATCACGGCAGCGCCTTCTCGGTGGAACCGATCCTGCGCCAGTCGGCCTGGTTCCGCCCGCACAACCGCGATTGCAGCATCCGCAACTTCTACATCGTCGGCGCGGGCACTCATCCCGGCGCGGGCATCCCCGGGGTCGTCGGCTCGGCCAAGGCCACGGCGGGCGTGATGCTGGCCGACGCGGGCGCGGCATGACGGCGCCGGTCGCCGAGTCGCAGGCCGCCATCGCCGCGGGTTCGCAAAGCTTTGCCGCGGCGGCAAGGCTGATGCCCGCGGGCATCCGCGACGACACGGTGATGCTTTACGCCTGGTGCCGCCATGCCGACGATGTGGTGGACGGGCAGGAGCTGGGCAGCACGCCCGTCGCGCAGGGCGATCCTGCCGCACGGCTCGCGCGCCTCAAGGCTGAGACGCTGGAGGCGCTGCATGGCTCCGACCCCGTCAGCCCACCCTTTGCAGCCCTGCGCGAAGTGGCGCGGCGGCATGATTTCCCCGACCGCTGGCCGCTGGACCTGATCGACGGCTTTGCGATGGACGTGGCGGGGCGGGACTACCGGACGCTGAACGACACGCTCGACTACAGCTATCACGTCGCGGGGGTGGTGGGCGTGATGATGGCGCGCGTCATGGGCGTGCGCGACGAAGGCGTGCTGGACCGCGCCTGCGACCTTGGGCTGGCGTTCCAGCTGACCAACATCGCCCGCGACGTGATCGACGACGCGCGCATCGGCCGCGTCTATCTGCCCGGCGACTGGCTGGACGAGGCCGGGGCGACGGTCGATGGCCGCATCCCCTCGCCCCGGCTTCATGGCGTCATCCTGCGCCTGCTGGACGCGGCCGAGCCATATTACGCGTCGGCCCTGGCCGGGTTGCCCCATTTGCCGCCGCGCTGCGCCTGGTCGATCGCTTCGGCGGCGCGAATCTATCGGGCGATCGGCACCCGCATCCGCAGTGGCGGACCGCAGGCCTATAGCCAGCGCATCGGCACCTCGGGCAGGGCCAAGGCCGGGCTTGCCCTTCGCGCCCTGGCGGACGCCGGGATCTCGCGGCTCGCACCCCGATCTGTCCCGCGCCACGGCCTGTGGACCCGCGCAAAAGGCTGAGATCAGGCGGCCCGGCTTGCGCGCACCGGCAGCACCCGCGCGATGTGCAGGGCAAGTGGACGGCTGTCAAAGCGGCAGTTCGACAAGATGGCGTCGATCCCGATGCGCTGCGCCTCGTATCGGGTCTTGGCCGAGGACAGCCCCTGCACCGCCAGCACACCGCGGGCCGGCCCCCGACCCGCGGTGTCGCGCCCGGTGTCCTTCCCCAGCATGTCGGTCGAGGCCTCGGCATCCAGCAGGTCGTCATAGCACTGGAACGCACGGCCCAGGGCCCGGCCCAGCAGCGCAAGACTTGTCCGGTCGGCCTCGTTCAGCCGCTGGATCAGGCCCAGCATCTGGAACCCTGCGGCGAACAGGGCGCCCGTCTTCAGATCCTGTTCACGCTCGATCCCGGCCGCGTCCTTGGGCGCGTGAAGGTCCAGATCCTGCCCGGCGCTCAGGCCAGCGGGGCCGATTGCGCGGGCCAGCATGGCGACCAGACCGGCGCGCGTGGCCGCGTCGGTGTCGCGGGCGGTGGACAGCAGCCGCATCGCCTCGGTCACCAGCGCGATCCCCGCCAGGATCGCCCGGCTTTCGCCATGAACCCGGTGCGTCGTCGGCCGCCCCCGCCTTGCCTGCGCGTCGTCCATGCAGGGCAGGTCGTCGAACACCAGCGACGCGGTATGGACCAGTTCCACCGCGCAGGCGGCATCGACCAGACCCGGCCCGACATCGCCGGTGGCCTGCCCGGCGATCAGCAGCAGCATCGCGCGGAACCGCTTGCCGGGCGCCAGCGCAGCGTCGGTCATCGCCCGCCCCAGCGCGGGAGAGGCCGCGCCGAAGCCCGCGGCGATCCCGGCCAATCGCGTGTCAACGACGGCCCGCCAGTCGCAGGGTTCGGTCGAGTCTCGCATGCAAACCTCACCCATCTGGCACCGCATTCTTTACATGTGACACACGATCCAGAATATGACGCAACAGGAAATCGGCGGAAAGCCGCAACCATGTCCTTGGGCAAAGACCCGTGCGGGCAGGATCGGAAAGCCGCTGCCGTTGGCGTCCTGTGCCGCCCCCTTGCGTGCCCGCAACCCCGGCGGCAGCGCGGCGATGCCGAGGATCAGCCGGAAACCACGGATCAGGACGCCGTCCCGCCGATCACGCCCGCGCCCGTGGTGTGGATCTCGCCCGCGCGCTTGCCCTTCGGCACGAAGTCGCCTTCAGCCCGGCCCAGGGCGGGGCCGCGGCCTTGCAGTCGGACGCGCCGACAGCCTAGGGATCGCCGCGCGGCGCGACTTGCAGGCCGGACGACGCTGCCGTCCTCAGGCCGGGCGCCTTGACCGGCTTCGCCGTTCCCGTCTAGATTGTATAGATTTGTAGATAACAACCATTGGAC
This sequence comes from Paracoccus luteus, assembly GCF_004522155.1. Lineage (GTDB taxonomy): Bacteria > Pseudomonadota > Alphaproteobacteria > Rhodobacterales > Rhodobacteraceae > Paracoccus > Paracoccus luteus. The sequence continues at coordinate 141,729 of NZ_SDEA01000007.1, forward strand.
GAACCCGCCGCGATGCTGCATTCCCGCAGGTCACTGGCACCCGACGCCCCCCCGTCCGCATTCAGGAGATCCGGATGCAAGTCCTGACCCCGCAGCAATATGCCCAACGCCTGATGACCAGTTCGTATTCGGACGGCGTGACCCGGACCATGCAGCCCGGCGCAAACGGGATCACCGTCAACCTCACGGACCTGACGGCGCAGGAAAAGGCGCTGGCCCGCGCTGCCCTGGTCGAGGTTTCGGCGATGACCGGCCTGCGCTTTGCCGAGACGACCGGGACCGCCCAGATACGCTATCTGAACGATGGCAGCGGGGCGCAGACCCAGACCTCTGCCCGCGGCACCACGATCACCGGCGCCACCGTCCGCATCGCGTCCGACCGGGTCGATCCGGGCGACAGCTATGGCAGCTTTGCGTCCCGCACCTATATGCACGAGACGCTGCACGCGCTGGGACTGGGGCACCCGCAGGATTACGGCCGCGTCCAGGATTACGCCCAGTCGTCGATCGCCAACGACAGCTGGCAGATCAGCCTGATGTCCTATTTCGACCAGAACGAGAATAGCCGCGTCGACGCCAGCAAGGCCTATCACCTGACGCCGATGCTGGCCGACTATCTTGCGCTGCGGCAGATGTATGACGCGCCGGACATGCATCTCGGCAACACGACCTATGGCGTCGGCTCGAACGCGGGCGGGGCGCTGGACCGGGCCGCCCAGATCGGCGGCGGCGCCACATTCCTGATCGCCGATCACGGCGGGATCGACCACGTCAACTTTGCAGGCTTCGCGGCGTCGCAGCGCATCGACCTGACCGGCGGCGCGATCTCCAGCGTCATGGGCGCGACCGGGAACATGCAGATCGTCAGCGGCACGGTGATCGAACACGCGACCGGCGGTGGCGGCAACGACACGATCCTGGGCAACGCCGCCGGCAACCGTCTTGCGGGCGGCAACGGCAACGATGCCATCCACGGCCGCCACGGCGCCGACACCATCCAGGGCGGGGATGGCAACGACATCCTGGCCGGCGACGAGGGTGACGACCATCTTTATGGCGGCGGGGGCAACGACCAGCTGCGCGGAGGGGCGGGCAACGACCGGCTGCACGACGGCGCGGGGGCCAACCTGCTGGACGCCGGCGCCGGCAACGACGCGGTTCACGGCGGCACCGGCGACGACCGCATCCTTGGCGGGGCGGGGTTCGACTCGCTGTGGGGCGGGCTGGGCGTGGACCGCATCAACGGCGGCGACGACGCCGACCAGTTGCAGGGGCAGGCCGGGGCCGACACGCTGTGGGGCGACGGCGGAAACGACCTGCTGGTCGGCGGCGACGGCAACGACTGGCTGGTCGGCGGGGCCGGAAACGACACCCTGCTGGCCGATTCGGGGGCGGACGTGCTGGATGGCGGGACGGGCGACGACCTGCTGCGCGGGGGCGCGGGGCGCGACAGGTTCGTGTTCAACGACGGCGCGGACACCGTCCGCTGGTTCGACCAGACGGCCGACGTGATCGACCTGCGCAGCTTTGCCGGTCTGGACAGCTGGGCCGACGTGCGCGCCCATCTGGCTGGGTCGGGCGGCAACGTCGTGTTCCGAATGGGCGACGACGTCCTGACCATCGAGGGCAAGCACCTGGCGGCGCTGGGATCGGACGATTTCCTCTGGTGATTCATCCCGGCCGGACCCGCGCCCGGCGGTTCCGCGTTGGGCCCTGAACGCAGGACAGGGGATCGCCATGCGCATCAGGGACATCGCCGGCTATGTCACCGGGGGCGCGCCCGCGCCGCGCAGGGGGTCCGAAAGCCCGCGCCTGGACGAGGCCGAGTTCAAGCGGCGGTTCCGCGACCAGTTCCAGGATCCGGCCTTCGACGCGCTGGCCGTGGAACTGGACCGGATCGCCGACGCCGCCTGGGACGGCTATGCGCATGAACGCAAAAGCCCCCGGACCCGCAAGGCCGGTCCCGGCCATGCCGACCCCGACTATGACCTTGCCGTGGACTGGATCGCCGCCCGCGAGGCCATCGACGCCGCGCAAGCCCGCCACGACGACCCGGACGGCCCGCTGCGCGTGCTGCTGATCAACGGATCGGGCCGGTCGGAACATACCTGCCCGGGCGAGGTGTCGAAATCGTGGCGGCTGGCCCAGCTGGCACGCGAGGTGCTGGAGGAGGCGGGCGGCTTTGACGTCGCGTTCCTCGACCTGTCGCGCCTGGCGTCCGAATACGGGCGCAAGATCCATCCCTGCAAGGCGTGCTTCTCGACCGCCGCGGCGCTGTGCCACTGGCCCTGCTCGTGCTATCCGAACCATTCGCTGGGCCAGACCCAGGACATGATGAACGACATCTTTCCGATGTGGGTTCAGGCGCATGGGGTGATGATCGTGACACCGGTCAACTGGTTCAGCCCCACCTCGGGGCTGAAGCTGATGATGGACCGTCTGGTCTGCGCCGACGGCGGCAACCCCGACCCGACGCTGACCCACGGCAAGGACGCGCAGGCCGCCAAGCGCGAGGAGCTGAAGGGCTGGGCCTATCCGCGCCACCTCAAGGGGCGGCTGTTTTCCGTGGTCGTTCACGGCGACGCCGAGGGGGCCGAGAATGTGCGCCGCAGCCTGACCGACTGGATGCGGTCGATCCAGATGGAAAGCGCCGGGGCCGAGGCCGAGCTGGACCGCTATATCGGTTATTTCAAGCCCTATGCGACCAGCCACCAGGAGCTGGACCGCGACAGCGCGGTCCAGGACGAGGTGCGCAACGCCGCGCGCACCCTGTGCCAGGCGCTGCGCATCCGGCGCGCGGGCCGGCTGCAGCCGACCGGCGTGGGGCTGGAGGGGCCGCGCGACAAGTAGGCGCGCGGGCGCGGTCCCACGACCGGGGCCGCGACCACCGGCGACCGGCGTGCGCCCCCGTTCCCAGCCGAAGGTCGGACCCCCTGCCCCGCCGCGCGGGGTTCCGTTCCGGCACGATACGCGGCAGATGGGCGGTCGAACGCACAAGGGACGGGCCGCGGATGAGGGTGGAACTGCTGCGCGGGCTGCTGCCCGCCATGCCGGCGCCTTCGGGGCGCGAGATGATGCGCGCGGCCGCAGGCGGCGCGGCGGGGCTGGCGCTGGCGGCGGCGGTCATGCTGCTGGCCGGGCTGGACCCGGTGCTGCTGGCGCCGATGGGGGCGACCGCGGTGCTGGCCTTCGCCGTGCCGAACAGCCCGCTGGCGCAGCCGTGGTCGGCCATCGCGGGCTGTCTGGTGTCGGCGCTTGCGGCGGTCCCTGCCGCCATGTTCCTGCCCGCGCCGTGGTCGGCGGCCGTCGCGGCGGGGCTGGCCATCGCCGTCATGATCGCGGTGCGCGCGCTGCATCCCCCCGGCGGGGCGGCGGCACTGCTGACGGCGCTGGCAGCCGATCCGGCGCAGCCCTTTGCGCTGATCGCGCCGCTGATGCTGGGCACCACGATACTGGTCGCGGGCGCGGTGATCTGGAACCGGCTGACCGGCCGGGTCTATCCGCTGCGCCAGACGGCGGCCGCGGGCATCGCCACGCCGCAGATCAGCCTGTCGCGGGCCGAACTGGACGGGCTGCTGGTGCGGTTCCGGCAGGGCGCGAACCTGGGCGCGGCGGACCTCGGCCGGCTGCTGGCCGCGGCCGAGGCCGAGGCCGCCCACCACCGTTTCGACGGCACCACCTGCGGCGACATCATGACCCGGCCGCTGATCTCGGTCGGCCCCGACGCCCACATGACCGAGATCGCGGACCTGTTCGCCCGCCACGCGATCAAAAGCGTGCCGGTCGTCAACGCCGCGGGCGGGCTGGCGGGGATCATCCAGCAGGGCGATCTGGTGCGCGCGCTGATGTCCGCGCCGACGCTGCGCCGGCGGCTGACGGCGGCGCGGATCATGCGGACGGGCGGGCCGCAGGTGCAGGCCGACCTGCCGGTCGGCGCGCTGCTGGAATGGCTGGCCGTGCAGGGGCCGCAGGTCGTCCCGGTGATGGAAGGCGCGCGCGTCGCGGGCGTCATCACGCGGTCCGACGTCATCAACCTGCTGCTGCGCGAGGCGCGGGCGCGGGCCGGGCTGTAACGCTCAGCCCCCGCGCACCACCTGCAGCAGCGGCATCAGGTCGGCCATCTCGGGGCCGTGGTCCATGCCGGTCAGCGCCTTGCGCAGCGGCATGAACAGACCCTTGCCCTTGCGCCCGGTGGCCGCCTTGACCGCGCCCGTCCATTCGCCCCAGCTTGCCGCCGTCCACGGGCGCGGCGGCAGCAGCGCCAGCGCCTGCGCCACGAACTCGGCATCCTCGGGGGCGACCACAGCGTCCGCGCCGTCGCGCATCAGCGCCCACCACGGGTCAAGGTCGTCCAGCCGGGTGATGTTGTGGCGCGCGACCTCCCAGAACGGCCGCGCCAGATCCTGCGGCACGCCCAGCGCCGCGATGCGGTCCGCCACCGCGTCGAACGGCAGGTTCTGGTTGCGCTCTCGGGTCAGGGGCCACAGGTCATCCGCGTCGAACTTGGTGGGCGAGGCGCCGAACTGCGACAGCTCGAACCCCTCGGCCAGCTCGTCGAGGCTCATCCGCAGCGTCACCGGCTGGTTCGACCCCAGCCGCGCCATCAGCGACAGCAGCGCCTGAGGCGCGACGCCCTGTTCGCGCAGGTCGCGCAGGCTGAGCGTGCCCAGCCGCTTGGACAGCTCCTCGCCCTGCGGACCGGTCAGCAGGCTGTGGTGGGCAAAGCGCGGCGGGGTGCCGCCCAGCGCCTTGATGATCTGGATCTGCGTCGCCGTGTTGGTCACATGGTCCGCGCCGCGCACGATGTCGGTCACGCCCATGTCCACGTCATCGACCGACGACGCGAAGGTATACAGCACCTGCCCGTCCGCGCGGATCAGCACCGGGTCGCTGACGGACGCCGCGTCGATCGACACGTCGCCGATGATGCCGTCGGGCCATTCGATCCGTTCCTGGTCCAGCCGGAACCGCCAGTAGCCCTCGCGCCCCTCGGCGCGCAGGCGGGCGCGGTCGTCGTCCGACAGGTTCAGCCCGACGCGGTCATAGACCGGCGGCTTCCCCATGTTCAGCTGCTTTTTCCGCTTCAGGTCCAGCTCGGTCGGTGTCTCGAACACCTCGTAAAGCCGCCCCGCGCCGCGCAGTTGGTCCGCGGCCTCGGCATAGCGGTCCAGCCGGTCGGACTGGCGTTCCACCCGGTCCCAGGTCAGGCCCAGCCATTCCAGGTCGCGCCGGATGCCGTCGGCGTATTCCTGCTTCGACCGCTCGCGGTCGGTGTCGTCCAGCCGCAGGATGAACGTGCCGCCGGCCTTGCGGGCGATCAGCCAGTTCATCAGCGCCGTGCGCAGGTTGCCGACATGGATATGCCCCGTGGGCGAGGGCGCGAAACGGGTCGTGGTCATCGGCGGCTCCTTGGTCGGCCCGCTCTTTCACAGGCGGGGGTTTTTGTCCATATCGGCCCCAGCCACAGGAGAGGCGGCCATGACCGACTGGACGGAACGAAACGCGCCCGACAGCGCCACGATCGAGGCGATGGCCCGCGAGGTCTTTGCCGCCCTGCCCGCCCAATTCGCCGGCCACGCGCAGGACGTGATCCTGCGGGTCGAGGATGTCGCCGGCGACGACGTGCTGGACGAACTGCAGATCGACGACCCGCTGGAACTGACCGGGCTTTACGACGGCATCCCCCTGACCGAAAAATCGCCCAGCGAGCCGCAGCATTTCCCCGACACCGTCTGGCTGTTCCGCCGCGCCATCCTGGACGAATGGGCCGAACGCGGCGACGTCACGCTGGGGGCGCTGGTCAGCCATGTCGTCGTGCACGAACTGGCGCATCATTTCGGCTGGTCGGACGACGACATCGCCCGGATCGACCGCTGGTGGGAATGACGCGCATGGCGGGCACGGGGCAGGCGCCGATCCTGACGGTCACGCTGAACCCGGCGCTGGACATCGCCACCGCCGTCGATTCCGTCGTCCCCGAGATCAAGCTGCGCTGCGACGCGCCGCAGGTCGATCCGGGCGGCGGCGGCATCAACGTCAGCCGCGCCATCGACCGCATGGGCGGGCGGTCCACCGCGCTGGTCGCCGTTGGGGGCGGCGCGGGCGCGCGGCTGGCCACGCTGCTGGCGCAGGCGGGGCTGACCGTGCTGCGGCTGGATGCGCCGGGCGAGACGCGCCATTCACTGTCCGTCACCGACCGCGGCACCGGCCAGCAGTTCCGCTTTGTCCTGCCCGGGCCGGAATGGGGCACGCTGGACGTGCGCGCGGCGCTGGACGCGCTGGCCGCCGCCGCGCCCCGCGACGGGCTGGTCGTGCTGTCGGGGTCGAACCCGCCGGGCGTCCCGCCCGAGTTCGCGGCAATGGCCGCGGCGCGGCTGACGCCGACCGGCAGCCGGCTGATCGTGGACACCTCGGGCAAGGCGCTGGCGTCGGTGGCGGCCGCGCAGGGCGCCCCGGTTGAACTGTTGCGCATGGACGACGCCGAGGCCGCGACCCTGTGCGGCGCCCCCCTGCCCACCCGCGCGGACACCGCCGATTTCGCAGCGCGGCTGGCGGCATCGGGGGCGGCCCGCACGGTCATCATCGCGCGCGGGCCCGACGGCAACATCATCGCCACGCCGGACGGGCGCTGGCATGTGGCGGCCCATGACGTGCCGGTCGCCAGCAAGGTCGGCGCGGGCGACAGCTTTGTCGCCGGCTATGCGCTGGGGATCGCCCGCGGCTGGCCGGTCGCGGACGCGATGGGGCTGGGGGCTGCCGCCGCCTCGGCCACGGTGATGACGCCCGCGACGGACCTGTGCCGCCCGGCGGACGTCGAACGCCTGTTTGCCGAACGCGAGGTCACGCCGATCTGATCGCGGCTCGCCCCCGCCACACATCCCCGGCCCGCGCACCGGCCGCGCCACCCCTTGCGCCCCGGCAGCCTTCGCCCGCCGGCTGCGCGGGCAGGTGCGCAGGCCAAATCCGCTTGACCTTTGCAGGGGGGTCCGGTCAAAGCGGCGCGATATTGCATAGCCCCGGGGTCCACGGATGGACGACAACAATCGCAACCTGATCCTTGCCATGGTGCTGTCCGCACTGGTGATGATCGGGTGGTACGCCTTCTTCGCGCCCGAGCCGCCGGCCGTGGCGCCCGACGCCGTGACCCAGACCGCCCCCGGCACGACCGCCGCCACCCCCGCGCCCACGACGGCTGCGGCCCCCGCCGGCACCGCGGCCGCCCCCGCGCTGACCGGGGCGGCCGACGATCCGGTGCTGTCCGCGCCCCGCGTGGCGATCGAATCGCCCGCGCTGAAAGGTTCGATCTCGCTGGCGGGCGGGCGGGTCGATGACCTGCTGCTCAGCGGCTATCGCGAGACGCTGGACCCCAATTCGCCGTTCGTGCGGCTGCTGTCGCCCACCGCGCAGCCGCGCGTCGAGGCGACGGGCAGCCCCGTCGCACCCGGCGGCGATCCGGCGGTCGTGGTCCAGAAACCCTATTACGCCGTCTATGGCTGGATGCCCGGCCCCGGCGTCGATCCGGCGCTGGTCCCGAACCCGGCAACGCTGTGGTCGGTCGAAAGCGGCACCACGCTGTCGCCGGGCCAGCCCGTCACGCTGGCCTGGGACAACGGCGCGGGGCAGGTCTTCCGCCGCACGTTCGAACTGGACGACCACTTCCTGTTCACCGTCACGCAAAGCCTGGAAAACACCGCCGCCGCGCCGTTCTCGGCCGCGCCCTATGGCATCCTTGCGCGCCACGGCCAGCCCGACACCCAGAACTTTTTCGTCCTGCACGAGGGCGCGGTCGGCATGACCGACGGCGAGCTGATCGAGGCGAAATACAAGGACATCGCCGGCCTTGACCCGGTCGGCGCCGAAGGCCCCGCCGAGGTGACCGAGGTCGCGACCAACGGCTGGGTCGGGTTCACCGACAAATACTGGATGACGACGCTGGCCCCCGCGCCGGGGCAGCCCTTCACCTCGGTCGTGAAATACGCGCCGGGCGCCGACATCTATCAGGCGGAAACGCGGATGCCGATGCAGACCGTGGCCCCCGGCGCCAGCGTGTCGCAAAGCAGCTATCTGTTCGCCGGCGCCAAGGAGTGGGAGCAGATCAACCGCTATCAGGAACAGCAGGGCATCGACCGTTTCGTCGATTCCATCGACTGGGGCTGGTTCTATTTCCTGACCAAGCCAATCTTCCGCGTACTGCACTGGCTGCATGGCGTGATCGGCAACATGGGCTGGGCGATCATCGCGCTGACCTTCATCCTCAAGCTGCTGGTGTTCCCGCTGGCGCGCAAATCCTATGTCTCGATGGCGCGCATGCGCGAGATGCAGCCCCAGATGGAGGCGATCAAGGAGCGCACCGGCGACGACCGCGCCAAGTATCAGCAAGAGGTGATGGCCCTCTACAAGCGCGAAAAGGTCAACCCGGCGGCGGGCTGCCTGCCCATGCTGCTGCAAATCCCGATCTTCTTCGCGCTTTACAAGGTGATCTTCGTCACGCTGGAACTGCGCCACGCGCCGTGGCTTGGCTGGATCCGCGACCTGTCGGCCCCCGACCCGTCGTCGCTGCTGAACCTGTTCGGGCTGCTGCCCTTTGCCTCGCCCGCGCAGGGCACGATGCTGCACAGCTTTTCGCTGCCGGTCATGGCGATCATCCTGGGCATCACCATGTGGGTGCAGCAAAAGCTGAACCCCGCGCCCACCGACCCCGCGCAGAAGATGATCTTCGCGTGGATGCCGTGGATCTTCATGTTCATGCTGGGCGGATTCGCGTCGGGGCTGGTGCTGTACTGGATCACCAACAACGTCATCACCATCGTGCAGCAATACACGATCATGAAGATGCACGGCCATCCGCCCGACCTGTTCGGCAACATCCGGTCCAGCCTGCCCAAGCGCGGCGCGAAAAAGTGACGGCGCGGCTGGCCCGCATCTGCCGCTATCCGGTCAAGTCGATCGGCGGCGAGACGCTGGACAGCGTGACCCTGACCGCCGGGCAGCCCCTGCCCGGCGATCGCCGTTTCGCGGTGCTGCACGCCGACGCGGCCCACCACCTGCAAGGCGACGCGCTGCACCGCTGGCTGCCGAAATCGGCCTTTGTGCGCGGCGTGGCGGCAGCGCCCCTGCAGGCCGTGCGCGGCGGGTGGGAGGGCGACGCGCTGGCGCTGACCCACCCCGACCGCCCGCCCCTGCGGTTCGACCCGACAGGCGACGACGCGCCCCTGCTGGACTGGCTGGCGCCCTTGTGGGCCGACAGCGGCAAGGCCCCGGCCGCGCGGCTGGTCGAGGGGCCGCAGGCCCTGTCCGACGTCCAGCAGCCGTGGGTGTCGGTGCTGTCGCTGACCTCGCTGGCCGATCTTGAACGGCGGCTGGGCCGGCGGCTGGGCACCGACCGCTGGCGCGGGAACCTGTGGATCGACGGCTGGGACGCGCACGCCGAACACGACATGCGGCTGCACAAGGTCCGCATCGGCCCGGTGGTGCTGAAACTGACCGACCGGATCGGGCGCTGCGCCGCGACCAGCGCCGATACCGCGACCGGGCGGATCGACGGCGACATGCCCGCCGACCTGGACCGGCTGTTCTGGCACCGCGATTTTGGCATCTACGCGCAGGTGGAAACCGGCGGAACCATCCGCCCCGGCGACGAGGTAACGGTGCTTTGAAGGTCGCATTCCCCCCCGCCCCCGACCCCGACGAGGCGTCCGCCGAACGCGGCCGGCTGCTGTTCGCGGGGCCCGTCGATTTCGTCAAGGGCGTCGTCAACATGGACGGCCTGCCCCCCGCCGACCGCCCCGAGGTCTGTTTCGCCGGACGGTCGAACGTCGGCAAATCCAGCCTGATCAACGCGCTGACCGGGCGCAAGGGCATCGCGCGGGCGTCCAACACCCCCGGCCGCACGCAGGAAATCAACTATTTCGCGCTGGCCGACCACAGCTATCTGGTGGACCTGCCCGGCTATGGCTATGCGCAGGCCCCGGTCGCGGTGGTGGCGAAATGGCAGGCGCTGCTGAAACGCTATCTGGCGGGGCGGCCGACGCTGCGCCGGGCCTTCGCGCTGATCGACGCGCGCCACGGCGTCAAGCCGGTGGACCACGAGATCCTGACCCTGCTGGACCGGTCCGCCGTGCCGTTCCAGGTGGTCGTGACCAAGGCCGACAAGATCGGGGCGGCCGCCCTGTCCGAGACGCTGGCCCAGGTCGAGGCCGAGCTGCAACGCCACCCGGCGGCGTTCCCCGAACTGGTCGTCACCTCGTCCGAAAAGGGCCGCGGCATCGCCACGCTGCGGTCCATCATCGCGGGTCTGGGCGACGTCTAGAGGACGTCTAAGTCAGCTCCAGCAGGTCGCGATAGCGCCGCCACAGCAGCAGCAGACCGAACAGGAACAGCCCGACCGCGATCGACGCGACATACAGGATGTTGACGTAATCGGCCGGATAGACGCCATACACCCCGCGCCGCAACAGCCCGATCAGATGCACCAGCGGGTTCCACCACAGGACGTTCTGCGCCACGTTCGGCAGCGATTCATAGGTGAAGAACACCGCCGACATCAGGAACAGCGGCCGGTTCAGGATCGACCACGCCCGTTCCCACACGGGAAACCGCATGATCAGGAAACAGTTCATCGTGCCCACGCCCGCCGCCAGCAGGGCGATCAGCCCCAGCGCCTGCATGACGACGCCCACGTCCATCACCAGCGGCATGCGGAAGATCAGCGCGATGCCGCCCACGACCACGAAGAACACCACAAGATGCGTCGCCAGGTTCAGCAGCCACCGCGCGATCAGCGCATCGACAAAGGTGACGGCGGGATAGGCCAGCAACGGACGGGAATAGCGCAGCGACGCGGCCATCTTGTTGGCGATGTCGTTATACATCACGAACGGGATATAGCCCGTCGCATAGAACAGCGGAAAGTTGCTGCCGATCATCGGCTTGGCCGCGCCCAGCGCGCCCTGGAACACCACCGTCAGCAGCGCGATGCCCAGGATCGGGTCCAGCAGCGCCCAGGCGTATCCGCCGACGGACCGGCCATAGGTCGTCGAGATCTCGCGCAGCATCAGCGCCACCACGGTGCGGACCATGCGGAACCGCGGCCCGCGGGCGGGCTGGCCGGGACGCTGCGGGGCGGATGATGCGGGAACGGTCATGTCGGACATGTGATCGCTGAGGCTGGCCTTGGCGCCTGCGGCTCTGTATCAACGGCGATCAGGAAAAACCAGCGAAAGCGACGATGGTGAGCGACAGGCCCGACCCGGCAGCCCCCCGCCAGACTGCGGGACAGACGGGACCGGCGCAGCCGGCCGCCGCCTCTCCGTTCACCGCCGCGCCGCCGCGTCCGCTGGGCACGCCGGGCGGTCCCGCGATGCAGCCGGGCGCGCCGCAGCCCGCCGCGCCGCCCGCGAACGCGCCGGGGCCGGGCGCGGCAGC
>NZ_SDEA01000008.1 GCF_004522155.1 Paracoccus luteus
TCCAGCGCGAGGTCGCCCAGCGCATCGTGGCGCGGCCGGGCGGCAAGGATTACGGGCGGCTGGCGCTGCTGGCGCAGTGGCGCTGCGACGCGCGCATCGTGCTGACCCTGCCGCCGCAGGCCTTCGTGCCCGCGCCCAAGGTCGAATCGGCGGTGGTCCACCTGACCGCCCTGCCCCGGCCGCGCTATCCGGCCGATGCCAGGGTGCTGTCCGAAATCACCTTCGCCGCCTTCAACCAGCGCCGCAAGATGCTGCGGGCATCGCTGCGCGGCGTCCATCCGGCGATCGAGCGCCTGCTGGAGGATGCCGCCATCCCCCCAACCGCGCGCGCCGAAGAGATCGGGCTGGACCGGTTCTGCGCGCTGGCGCGCGGCGTCGCGGCGGCGCGCGGCTGATCCGACAAGCGAACAGGCGCGCACTGTCGCGCGGCGGCGCAGCGGCTGATCCGATACGCGAACGGGCGGCCACCAGGGCCGCCCGTTTCGTTTTGCCGCGTTGACCGGCGTGTGCGGTCAGTCGGCCGCGGGCGCGGGGGTGTCGGCACCCTCGGGTTCGGCGCGCTTGCGCGTCCGGGGGGCCCGCGGCGCGGCGGGCGCGCCGGTGTCACCGGTCGCGGCCTTGCGCGGCGCGCGGCGGGGGGCGCGGGCGGGCGCCTCGGCCGGCTGCGCGGCGGCGGCGGTTCCCGCCGCGGCGGCAGGCTCGTCCTGCGGCGCAGGGTCGGCGCCGCGATCCTCGGGGGTTTCGACGGGGCCGTCCTGCGGGTCGATCGCCTCGGGGATGCCGCGATCCTCGGGCGCGCGGCGCAGGAAATCGGGCGCCGAATCGTCGGTCAGCGAGGCGGGTGCCGCCGCCGGCCGGGCCGGGGCGTCGCCGCGGTCGCGGCGGTCGTCGCCCCGTTCGCCCCGGTCGTCGCGGGCGCGCTGCTGGTTGCGGTCCTGCCGGTCGTCGCGGCGGTCGCGGTCCTCATTGCGGGGGTTCTGGCGGTCCTGCCGGTCGTCGCGGCGGTCCTGCCGGTCGTCGCGGCGTTCGCCCGACGGCTGGCCACCCTGCGGCTGCGGGTTGCCATAGCCGGCATGTCCGTTGCCGTTCCCGTTCCCGTTGCCGCCATTCCCGTTCTGGGCCGGACGGTCGTCGCGGTCGTCGCCCTGCCCGGCATAGTTGCCGCCGAACTGGCCCTGGCGCTCGGCCTGCTCGCGCTGCGCCTCGCCCAGCATGCGGGTGTAATGTTCGGCGTGCTGGAAAAAGCTCTGCTCGGCCACGCGGTCGCCGGACAGCTGCGCGTCACGCGCCAGCGCCAGGTATTTCTCGATGATCTGCTGGGGCGTTCCGCGAACCTTCCCCTCGGGGCCGGAACTGTCGAAGACGCGGTTGACGACGTTGCCCAGCGACCGGGGGTTGCGGGACTTGTTGCGCGAACGGGATTTGGAAGATCTCATCGGGCCAATGTCTTAGTCCGGCGCACGGGCGCCCGGATGGGGTTGGGGTCGGTGTTCGGCAACATGGCCCGGTTGAACCCGGGCAGTTCGCGGAAGCAGTCCGGCAGCTTGTGCGGGATGACCCGTGCAGGGGCGCCAAGGCCCCCGTCACCCGGCCTGCTAACCATGCGGATCGCGCCGTGGCAAGCAAAAACCGCCCTTAATCGCAGCAATGTGTCGCGGGGGCGGCATTCAGCCGCCGTTCTGGCCCAGCACGACCCGGTCGCGGCCGTCCAGGTCGCGGCGGACGTCGATCGCGGCCAGCCCCGACCCTGCGAACAGCGCCGTCACGGCAGCGGCCTGCGTCGGCCCGATCTCGACCGCCAGCCAGCCGCCGGGCGACAGATGCGCGGGCGCACCGGCCGCAATCGCGCGATAGGCCCCCAACCCGTCGTCCCCGTCGGTCAGCGCGCCCGCCGGTTCCCAGTCGCGCACCTCGGGCGCAAGCGCGGCCATCTCGTCCGCCGCGATATAGGGCGGGTTCGACACGATCAGGTCGAACCGCCCGCGAACGTCCGAAAACCAGTCCGAGACGGCAAGGTCCGCCGCGACGCCCAAGCCTGCGGCGTTGCCCCGCGCGACCTCGACCGCCGCGGCTGACACATCCACCCCAAGCCCCCGTGCACCCGGCCGTTCCGCCAGCAGCGACAGCAGGATCGCGCCGGTGCCGGTGCCAAGATCCAGCACCGACCGCCACGGCAGGTCCAGCACCGCCGCGACCAGCGTTTCGGTTTCAGGGCGCGGGTCCAGCGTGTCGCGGGTGACGTGGAAGCGGTGCCTCCAGAAATCGCGGGTGCCGGTGATCTGGCTGACCGGCTGGCGCGCGCCGCGCATGGTCAGATATGCGTCCAGCAGCGCGTCCTGGTCGGCGGTCATCCGGTCGTCCCCGATCAGGCCCAGCCGCGCGGGATCGACGGCCAGCGCATGGGCCAGCAGGCGGCGCGCGTCGGCGGCCGGGTCGGGAACCCCGGCCATCTTCAGCCCGGCCGCCGCCGCGTTCAGCGCCTGCCGCACGGTGCGCCGGCTCATCCCTCGGCCTCGGCCAGCCGGGCGGCCTGATCGTGGGCGGTCAGCGCGTCGATGATCTCGGCCAGGTCGCCCTGCATCACGCGGTCCAGCGCATACAGCGTCAGGTTGATCCGGTGGTCGGTCACCCTTCCTTGCGGAAAGTTATAGGTGCGGATGCGCTCGCTGCGGTCGCCCGACCCGACCTGCGACCGCCGGTCGGCGGCGCGTTCGGCATCGGCGCGCGACCGTTCCATGTCATAAAGCCGCGCCCGCAGCACCGCCATCGCGTTGGCGCGATTCTGATGCTGCGACTTTTCGGACGAGGTGACGATCAGCCCGGTCGGCAGGTGGGTGATGCGGACCGCCGAATCGGTGGTGTTGACGTGCTGGCCCCCCGCGCCCGACGCGCGCATCGTGTCGATGCGGATGTCGGCGGCGGGGATGTCGATGTCCACGTCCTGCGCCTCGGGCAGGACGGCGACGGTGGCGGCGCTGGTGTGGATGCGGCCGCCGGATTCCGTCTCGGGGACGCGCTGCACGCGGTGGACGCCGGATTCGTATTTCAGCCGCGCGAACACGCCGTCGCCCGAGATGCGGGCCATCGCCTCGCGCACGCCGCCCAGTTCCGACTGCGCCAGTTCCAGCAGCTCGAACCGCCAGCCCTGCATCTCGGCGTGGCGCTGATACATCCGCAGCAGGTCGGCGGCGAACAGCGCCGCCTCGTCCCCGCCGGTGCCGGGGCGGATTTCAAGGATCGCGGGGCGCGCGTCGGCCGCGTCGCGGGGCAGCAGCGCCAGCCGCAGCGCCTGTTCCAGGTCGGGCATCGACGCGCGCAGGCGGTGCAGCTCATCCTCGGCCAGCTCGCGCAGCTCGGCGTCGGCCAGCATGGCCTGCGCGTCCGCGACGCCCGCCTGCGCGGCCTGCCATGCGGCGATCTGGGCCACGACCGGCTTCAGCTCGGCGTATTCGCGGCTGACGGCCGCGATCTCGTCAGGGGGCGCGCCCGCGTTCAGCCGCGCCTCGAGATATTCGAAACGCTGGACGATCTGGATCAGGCGGTCGGCGGGCAGCATGGCGCGGGGATACCGGCAGGGCCCCGCCGCGGCAAGCCGTCGCGGATCGGCCGGAACCAGCCCGACGCGCAATGTTGATCTGGGTCAGGGGCGAGTCACGCCGCCACCCTTATACTGGCGGCCAACCGCACAGTTCCCAGCGAGGTAGCCATGATTTTCCGTTCCGCCCTCTTCCTGACCACCGCCTGCCTGTCCGCCCTGCCCGCGCTGGCGCAGCAGGCTGCGACCGACCCCGCCGCCGCGCAGGTCGAACAGGCCGAACAGGCCCAGCAGGTCGAGGGCGGGAACACGCCCGCCGCCGATCCGGCCGTCGCCGCCAAGGCGCAGGGCACCGATGCGCCCGTCGCCCGCGATGCGGCCACGGTCGCGGCGGAAACCAAGGTCTCGCCCGCGCCGGTCGGCGCCGCCGCCGCTGCCGCCGCAGCCCTGGCCGCGTCGCCGGACGCCGAACTGCGCGCCGCCGCCGCCGCGCTGTTCGAGCCGATCCCGATGAGCGGGCCGACGTTGCAGGGCAACACCATGACCCGCGACAAGATCCAGCTGGGCACGATGCTGTTCTTTGACCCGCGGATGTCAAAATCGGGCGTCTTCTCGTGTCAGTCCTGCCACAACATCGGGATGGGCGGCGTGGACGCGCTGGAAACCTCGATCGGGCACGGCTGGCAGGCGGGGCCGCGCAACTCGCCCACCATGCTGAACGCGGTCTTCAACATCGCCCAGTTCTGGGACGGACGGGCCGAGGATCTGGCGGCGCAGGCCAAGGGTCCGGTTCAGGCCGGGGTCGAGATGAACAACACGCCCGACAACCTGATCGCCACGCTGCAGTCGATGCCCGGCTATGTCGAGGCGTTCCAGGCCGCGTTCCCCGGCCAGCCCGAGCCGATCACCTTCGACAACTTCGCCCAGGCGATCGAGGCGTTCGAGGCGACGCTGGTCACGCCCAACGCGCGGTTCGACCAGTGGCTGACCGGCACCGATGGCGCGATGGACGAACAGGAAAAGCGCGGGCTGCAGGCGTTCATCGACACCGGCTGCGCCACCTGCCACGCCGGCGTGAACCTGGGCGGGCAGGATTATTTCCCCTTCGGCCTGGTCGAGGCGCCCGATGACGAGGTGCGCCCCGAAGGCGACGCCGGCCGGTTCACCGTCACCAACACCGCGG
This sequence comes from Paracoccus luteus, assembly GCF_004522155.1. Classification (GTDB taxonomy): domain Bacteria; phylum Pseudomonadota; class Alphaproteobacteria; order Rhodobacterales; family Rhodobacteraceae; genus Paracoccus; species Paracoccus luteus. The sequence goes on from NZ_SDEA01000008.1 coordinate 4,719, forward strand.
GCGACGAATACGTGTTCCGCGCGGCGCCCCTGCGCAACGTGGCGATCACGCCGCCCTATTTCCATTCCGGCAAGGTCTGGGATCTGGCCGAGGCGGTGCAGGTCATGTCGAACGCGCAGCTTGGGACCGAACTGGCCGACGAACAGACCGCCGACATCGTGGCGTTCCTGGAAACGCTGACCGGCGAACAGCCGCTGGTCGTCCACCCGATCCTGCCGGCCCGCACCGTGGACACGCCCCGGCCCGCGCCCATCGACCTGCCGGCGGCGTCCGCGGTTCCCGCCACGTCGAACTGATCCCGCGCGGCTGGAAGGCCCACGCAAACGGAACAGGTCGCCCAAAGGGGCGGCCTGTCGCATTTTCGGCAAGGGTCGCGCGGGGTCAGCCCTTGCTGGCCTCGACCGCGATGTCGAACTCGATTTCGTCCTCGATCGCCGGCGCCATCGCGCCTAGGTTGAAGTCCGAGCGCAGCAGCTTGCCCTCGATGTGGAAACCGACGGTGGGCTTGCCGCCCATCGGGTGCGGGCCGGCCTTGTTGACCTCGACGTCCAGCGTGATCGGCTTTGTGATGCCGTTCATGGTCAGGTCGCCGGTCACCTTCGCCTCGTCGTCGCCATCCGGTTCGACGCTGGTGGACTTGAAGGTGACCTGCGTGTCGCCCGCGGCGTTGAAGAAATCGGCGCTGAGCAGATGATCGTCCAGCTGCTGGGCGATGGTCACCATCGCCGACAGCGGGAACTGCGCCTGAACCGACGAATTGGCCGGGTTCGCCTGGTCCAGCATGACCGTGCCGGTCACGCCGTTGACGATCCCGTGCGAGGTCGAGAACCCGAGGTGGTCGTATTCGAACACGATCTGGCTGTGCGCGGGGTCGAACGCATAGGTGCCGCTCATGTCGCCGGCCGCGGCCGCATCGGCAGCGGGGGCAGCGGCCGGCGCGGCTGCAGGCGCTGCGGCGTCGGCGGAAGGTGCCGCGGCGGCATCGGCCGGGGCGGCCGCAGCCGGGGCGGCGGCGTCGGGCGCGGGGGCCGTCTGGGCGAACGCGGGGGCAGCCAGCGCCAGGCTGATCGCCAGCGCGGAAATCGTCTTCGACATTCAAACTCTCCTTGTGACGGGCACGGGTGGCAGACACGGCGGGACAGGCGGGACCGGGCCACGCCGATCCGCCGCCAACACCGGCCAACCCGTTGACGCGGCGATGGTTCCGGCGAACCGCGCCGCTCTCGCGGCTGTGAAAGGGCGCGCGCGGCCTGATCCCCGGCGACGGGAATCGGCTTGCATCGCGGGGCGCGGACTGTATAAGACCGCATCCTTCCGCACATTGCGAAACCGGCGCAGCCTCTCGTGGCGGGGCGCGGAGGGTTTGACCCGCCTATGAAGCGCGCCCGAGACGAAAGGGATGCCATGCCGCTTTACGAGCATGTGCTGATCGCCCGCCAGGACCTGTCGAACACGCAGGCCGAAGGGCTGATCGAACATTTCTCGACCGTGCTGTCCGACAACGGCGGAACGGTCAAGGAAAGCGAATACTGGGGTGTGCGCACGCTCGCCTACAAGATCAACAAGAACCGCAAGGGCCACTATGCCTTCCTGCGCACCGACGCGCCGTCGGCCGCCGTGCAGGAAATGGAACGCCTGGCCCGCCTGCATGACGACGTGATGCGCGTGCTGACCGTGCGCGTGGACGCCCACAACGAAGGCCCGTCCGTGCAGATGCAGCGCCGCGACGAGCGTGACCGCGGCGACCGTGGCGACCGTCGCGATGGCGACCGCCGTGATGGCGACCGGGGCGGCGACCGCCGTTCGGCCGACCGTGGCGATCGTGGCGAACGCGGCGGCGACGACCGTGGCGAGCGTGGCGGCGACCGTGGCGAGCGCAGCGAACGCGCCCCCCGCGGCGACCGGTTCTGATCCGAAGGAGAGCAAGACATGGCAACCAAGCCGTTTTTCCGCCGCCGCAAGGTCTGCCCCTTCTCGGGCGACAACGCGCCGGCCATCGACTACAAGGACACGCGTCTGCTGCAGCGCTATATCAGCGAGCGCGGCAAGATCGTGCCTTCGCGCATCACCGCCGTCTCGGCGAAAAAGCAGCGTGAACTGGCCCGCGCCATCAAGCGCGCCCGGTTCCTGGCGCTGCTGCCTTACGCCGTGAAGTGAGGGGCTGAATCATGCAAGTCATTCTGCTGGAACGCGTGGCCAAGCTGGGCCAGATGGGCGAAGTGGTGCGGGTCAAGGACGGGTTCGCCCGCAACTTCCTGCTGCCGCAGGGCAAGGCGATGCGCGCCAACGACGCCAACATCGCGGCGTTCGAGGCCCGCAAGGCCGACCTGGCCGTCCGCAACGATGAAACCCGCGCCGACGCCGAAAAGATCGCGGCCTCGCTGGGCGGCGCGTCCTTTGTCATCATCCGCTCGGCATCCGACGCCGGGGCGCTGTATGGCTCGGTCACGCCGCGTGACGTGGCCGACGCCGCCGTGGCCGAAGGCTTCGCGGTCGAACGCCGCCAGATCGTGCTGGCCGGCCCGATCAAGGATCTGGGCCTGCACGACGTCAAGGTGCACCTGCACCCCGAGGTTGACGTCCAGGTGACCGTGAACGTCGCCCGTTCGCCCGAAGAGGCCGAACTGCAGGCGTCGGGCAAGTCGATCCAAGACCGCGCCGCCGAGGAAGAAGCCGCCGCCGAGTTCGAGATCGCCGAACTGTTCGACGACATCGGCTCGGCCGGCCGCGACGACGACGCGTCGGCCTGACGCGGGCCGTCACCGCGGGACATAAGGGGCCGCGCCGGGATCACCGGCGCGGCCCTTTCCTTTTCGCCGTGACTGATGCGCCTGCCTGACGCGGGCCGTCACCGCCGGGCATAAGGGGCCGCGCCGGGATCACCGGCGCGGCCCTTTCCTTTTCGCCGTGACTGATGCGCCTGCCTGACGCGGGCCGTCACCGCCGGGCATAAGGGGCCGCGCCGGGATCACCGGCGCGGCCCTTTCCTTTTCGCCGTGACTGATGCGCCTGCCTGACGCGGGCCGTCACCGCCGGGCATAAGGGGCCGCGCCGGGATCACCGGCGCGGCCCTTTCCTTTGTGCCGAGGGGCGGCCCGCGGCGCGCGATCCGGGGGAACGAAGCCGCGCGCCTGCGGGTTGATCCGTGCAGCGCCCCGCTGTCCGAAGGATTGGCCATGACTGACCCCCGCGTGCTGAAATCCCTGCTGACCGGCGAGATGGACGACGACCCCGCCGCCCGGACGACGCTGGACGTCGAACAGGATCTGGCGATCCCCGACACGGAAACCGTGCCCACCAACCCCGACGAGGCGCTGGGGATCGCGCCGTCCAAAACCTCGGGGGACGCCGGCGGCGACCCCCCGGACGACACGCGGGACGATAGGGGCCGCTGACCGGACCGCCCGGCCGCCCGGTCCGGGAACATTCCGCCCGCGTGGCGGTTTTCACGGCAGGTCAACGCGCGACGGAACACCGCCGCCATCCCAGAAAGGTATTTCGATGTCCATGTCCGACGGCCCCGTGATTGGCGCGCCCATCGACCGCAGCCAGGAAACCTATCGCCCCTCTCCCTATCCGCCGCAAAAGACGCTGCCGCATGGCGACGTGTCGCCCGACGGCAGTCGTGCGTGGCCCGAGCCGTCGATGACGTCGCGCGTGCTGGTCTATGGCGGGGCCGCGGTCGCGGCGGCCGCGGTGACGGCGGGCGCGGTGCTGGCGGTCCGCAAGGTCGCCGACATGGTCAGCGGCAACGACGAGATTCACGACGATGCCGAACGCGCCGCCGAACGCGCGCGCGAGCGGGTGTATGGCGCCGCCCGCCGCGATGGCCCGACCGAACGCGAACGCGAGGCGATGCGCGCGCGCGCCCGGTCGCGGATGCAGCACGACGACGACAGCCACCGCTTTGGTCCCCGGGGCGACGGGGGGCAGCACCGGCGCACCGACCGCCCGCGCCCGTCGCGCCCGCCCCGCACCTCGATGAGCTTCATCTCCGAGATCGAGGATACCGCGCAGCGCCTGTCGGGCAATCTCAACAGCATCATCGCCGCGGTGGGCGGGGCGATGAACGCGTTCCGTGCAGTTGCCGAAAACGCCGAAGGGGTGGTGCGCGACTTTTCCGGCACCGCCGATCAGATCCGCAGTTTCCTGAACACCGGTGCCGACCAGGCCCCGCGCCCGCAAGGGGGGCAACAGGCGGGCGGGTTCCAGCGGCCGCGCAAATCGGACGTCGTGGATCTGCGCGACGGCGGCATCGCGGGTGCCGAGACACGCACCCACCGGCTGTAGGCCCGGCCCCGCCGCCACGCCCGGCCGCGCCAGAACGGCGCGGCCTTACCGCCCTGACCCCTGCGAGCGCACCATGCCCGACCGACCCGATCCTGCCCCGACCCGGCCCGACGTCTATGACGCCCTGTTCGGCCCACTGCCCGCGGGCTGGCGCGAGCGCAAGGGACTGCCGCCCGATGGCGCCGCACCGGACCCGGCGAAGGATGCAAGGCAGGGGCACAGGCCGCCCGCGTCCGGTTCGGGCACCGACACCCTCGACGCCGACGAACGCGCCGACGCCGCAGCGGTCGTCAAAAGCGATGCAAAGACGGCTGCGGCGAACGCCGCCCCCCCGCCCCGCGTTCCCGGCGCGCCCGAGACGCCGTGGCAGCTGGGCCGGTCAAGCTGGATGACCGTGCTGAAGCGGACCGCGACCGAGTTCGGCAAGGACCGCGTGACCTCGGTCGCGGGCGGCGTCACGTTTTTCGCGCTGCTGGCGCTGTTTCCGGCGATCACCGCACTGGTGTCGCTGTATGGCCGCGTGGCGGACCCGGCCACCATCTCGGACAACCTGGCGATGCTGAACCGCATCCTGCCGGAAAGCGCCATCGACCTGGTCGCGGGTCAGGTGACGGCCATCGCCTCGGCTCCGAAAACCGCGCTGTCGATCGCCGGGATCATCAGCATCCTGGTCGCGCTGTGGTCGGCGAACGGCGGCATGAAGGCGCTGATCGAGGCGCTGAACATCGCCTGGTTCGAAACCGAAAAACGCGGGTTCATCAAGCTGAACGTCGTGTCGCTGGCGATGACGTTGGGCGCCATCGTCGGCATCATCGTCATGCTTGGCGTCATCACGGTCCTGCCTGCCGTGCTGGAGGCGGTGCTGGCCGGCAGCGCAGCCGAGACGGTGATGAAGCTGTTGCGCTGGCCGCTGATGGCGGGCCTTCTGCTGGCCGGGCTGGCGGTGATCTATCGCTTTGGCCCCAGCAAGGACGATCCGGCGTGGCAGTGGATCTCGCCTGGGGCGATCCTGGCCACGGTCGGGCTGCTGGTCGCATCGCTGCTGTTTTCCTGGTATGCTGCGAACTTCGCCAACTACAACGAGACGTATGGCTCGCTGGGCGCGGCGATCGCCATGATGATGTGGCTGTGGATCGCGGCCATCGTCGTGCTGACCGGGGCCGAGCTGAACTCGGAGGTCGAGCGCCAGATCAAGATCGAGAACGGCGTCGAGCCGAAGGGCGACGAGGATCTGGCGCAGCGCTGAGGCGCGGCGCGCAGGAGAAAGGCCGCCCAACCGGGCGGCCCTTTCCGTTCTGCGCGGCGAAACCCTCAGGCTTCGTCCAGCGATTCCAGCGCCTTTTCCAGCTCTTCCTTGGTCACGGTGCGGTCGGTGACCTTGGCGCCGGCGATGATGTGATCGACGACCTTGTCCTCGAAGATCGGGGCGCGCAGCTGCTGCTGGGCGGCCTGGTTCTGCTGGATGAACTCGAAGAACGCGCGTTCCTGGCCGGGGAAGTTGCGGGCCTGGCGCATGACCGCCTGGGTCATCTCCTGGTCGCCCACGGTGATTTCGGCCTTTTGCCCGACTTCGGCCAGCAGCAGGCCCAGCCGCACGCGGCGTTCGGCCAGCTTGCGGTGCTCGTCGGTGGTCTCGATCTCGCCGTGGTTGTGGCCGTGCTCTTCGGGGTGTTCCTCGTGCCACAGCTGATGCGCGATCTGGCCCGCCTCGGCCTCGACCAGCGAGGGCGGCAGGTCAAAGCTGACCAGCTCGTCCAGGCGGTCCAGCAGGGCGCGTTTCATCAGCGCGCGGCTGGCGTCCTTGTATTCCGATTCCAACCGCTCGCCGATCTGCGCCTTCAGCGCGTCCAGGTCGTCGGCGCCGAAGCGCTTGGCCAGCGCGTCGTCGATCTCGGCCGCTTTCGGGGCCTTCACGGCCTTGACCGTGGTTTCAAACACCGCGTCCTTGCCCTTGAGGTGGGGCGCGCCGTAATCGTCGGGGAAGCGCACGTTGACGTTGACCGAGTCGCCGGCCTTGACGCCCGCCAGCTGATCCTCGAACCCCGGGATGAACGACCCCGAGCCCAGCACCAGCGGATAATCCTCGGCGGTGCCGCCCTCGAACGCCTCGCCGTCGACCATGCCCTTGAAGTCGATCACGACCTGGTCTCCGGTCTCGGCGGCGGCGCCCTCGTCGCGGTCGTCGAAGGACTGGGCGTTCTTGGCCAGATTCTCCAGCGCCTCGGTCACGGCCGCATCCTCGGCCTTGACGGTCAGGCGCTCAAGCTCGACGCCGGACAGGTCGGTGTCCGGGATTTCGGGCAGCAGCTCATAGCTGACGTTCACGACGACGTCGTCGCCTTCCTTCCAGCCTTCGCCGTCCTGCATCTCGATCCTGGGCTGCATGGCCGGACGGACCTTGTTTTCGTCCATGTGGACACGCAGCGCGTCGTCGATGGATTTCTGCATGGCGTCGCCCATGACCCGCGGGCCATAGGTCTTTTTCATCAGCGCCATCGGCACCTTGCCCTTGCGAAAGCCCTTCATCTCGACGTTGGGCCGGGCCTCGGCCAGCTGGCGGTCCACCTCGGCCGCCAGATCGGCCGCCGGCAGGGTAAGGCGATAGCCGCGCTTGAGACCTTCGTTCAGGGTTTCCGTGACCTGCATTGGGGTTCCTTTGTCATGTCCAACGGGCCGCGACCAAGGCGACCGTGCATTTGTTCGACCTTCTAGGCATCGCGGCGACGGCGTGCAAGCGGCGGTGTCGGCCCGGTCGAGGAAGCCTGGGCGCCTGCACGCGGGTGTTCTGTGGCGGGGCTGATCAGAACGGGCATGCTGCAAGCAGGCGGTCGGCCATGCGGCCGACGTCCACGGCCGGCAGCGTCAGGTCGTCCGCATAGTCGCCCAGATCGAACGGCAGCGCGATCTTTCGCCGGTCCGACGCGGACAGGTCAAGACCGACGGACTGGAAATAGTCCCTGAACTTGAAGTCATTCTCCAGCTCGGCCGAGAACGAGGCGGTCCAGCAGGTCGGCACACCATAGGCGTGGGACACGATCAGCCCGTGCAGGGACGTCGACAGCGTCGCCTCGCACGACGCGATCACGTCGATCACGCTTTCGAACGGATCGGTCAGATCGATCAGAACCGCGTCGGCGGGCAGCAGATTGCCGTTCTGCTTCCAGAACGGCATGTCGTAGACGTGCGGGATCAAGCCCAGCCGATACGTCTTGCCCGTGCTTGCAGGCATGTGGAACCGGGGCAGGCACAGACCCGGATCGCCGATCACCTCGGGCACATCAAGGCGGCGGCTGTCCAGCACCTGCTGCGTCAGCGGCCCGCGGACCGCCCTCATCTCCAGCGGGCGGGCAAACCACGCGTCCGGCTCCTTGATGCCGGTGCCCCAGACCACCGCGCGGTTCTTCCTGCGGATCTTGTGCATGATGCTGCCGCAGGTGAAGTGAACCGGAACGCCCTCGGGCACGTGGCCCGGCGCGCAATAGCGCGGAAGCCGGCCGGTCCGCTGACGATACAGATAAGGGCCAATCCAGTCGCCGAAGTTCCTGAAGTTGCCCCACCAGGCCCACCACATGTTGTCACTTGCGATCTCGCCGCGGGCCAGCATTTCGCGTTCGGCGGGGCCGGGCTTTTCAAGCGAATCAAACATGGCCAATCCCTGATGACATGGCATGGTGCGGGTGAAGGGACTTGAACCCCCACGCCTTGCGGCGCCAGAACCTAAATCTGGTGCGTCTGCCAGTTTCGCCACACCCGCAATGCGTCAGCCGGGCAGGCCGCGCGGCCCGCCAGCAAATCCGCGCCCTCTTAGCAAAGCGGGGGCTGGCGCGCGAGCGGAATCTACAGCCCCAGGTCGCGGAAGACGCCGGGCAGCTGGTCGGGCAGGTCGTCGGCGATCAGGCCGGGGCCAAAGCGGCGGGCGGCGGCGGCGTGCAGCAGGGCGCCGGTTGCGGCGGCGTCCGCCGGGGCCAGCCCGCGGGCCAGCAGCCCGGCGACAATGCCGGCCAGCACATCGCCCGTGCCCGCCGTCGCCAGCCAAGGCACGTCCAATGCCGCGACCAGCGTCGGGGGGCTGCCCGCGTCGTCGGCGATGACCGATGTCGGGCCCTTGTGCAGGATCGTCGCGCCGGCCTCGCGCGCCGCGTCGCGGACCGTGTCGATCAGGCTGGTCCGCGACCCGGGACGGTCTGCGGACTGGAACAGCCGCTGGAACTCTCCGGCGTGGGGGGTCATCACCACCGGCCACGGCCCCATCAGGTCGAACAGCGTCCGGGCGTCGCCTGCGAATGCGGTCAGCGCATCGGCGTCCAAAACCAGGGACGGGCGACGCCGCCCGCGCGGATGGCGCAGCGCCGCCAGCGTCATGGCGCGCGCACGCTCGATCCCCAGCCCGGGGCCGATGCAGACCGCGTTGATCCGCTCGTCCTCCAGCGCCGCGGTCAGCGCGTCAGGCCCGTCGATCACCCGCCGCATCAGCGCGTCGGGGCCGCCCCCGGCCAGGTCTTCCGGCAGCGGCACGCCCAGCGTGACCAGCCCCGCCCCCACGCGCAGGGCCGCCCGCGCCGCAAGGCGCGCCGCGCCCGCGCGCTCGGGCGGACCCGACAGCACCAGGACATGACCGTGGTCATACTTGTGCCGCCCCACGGGCTTTGCCAAGGCGCGACCGCCCAGCGCCATGTCCGGCCCGAACACCAGGGCGGCCTTGCGCTGGAACCGCCAGCCGATGCCGTTGCTGTGGTTCCAGGCGTTGTTCAGACCCAGATCCGCCACCATCACCGTGCCCGAAAGGCTGGGGCCGCGGCCAAGCACATGCCCCGGCCGGCCGCGGTGGAACGTCACGGTCAGGTCCGCCCCATCCCCGCCCTCGCCCTGCCCCGTGTCCAGATCCAGACCGCTGAAGCAGTCGATCGCGACCAGACGCTCGGAATCCTCGGCGAACGCGTCACGGGTCCGGCGCCACCCGGGCGGCAGGGGGCATCGGCCGCCGGCGCCGACGATGGCGTCGATCAGCACGTCATAGAACGTCGAGACCATGTATCCGGGAAACTCCCCCTCCGGGTCGCGACAGTCATCCACCTCTCCGCCCGCATCGAGAAAGCGCTGCCGGGCCGCGGCCGCGTCCTGCGGCAGTGACGCCTGGTCGCCCAGGCCGATCACGTCCAGGGACCAGCCCCGCTCGTGCAGCAGGCGCGCCACTACATACCCGTCGCCGCCATTTTTTCCGGGCCCGCACAGCACGACAGCCTGCCCGCCGCCCGGCTCTGCCGGGGGGAAAAGCTCGGGCCAGCGGCGTTCGATGGCGGCGACGACCGCGCTGCCCGCGCGCTCCATCAGCTCGGCGCCCGTCGTCTCGCCGCTGGCGATCACGGACGCCTCGAACTGGCGCATCTGGCTGCAGGTTATCAGCTGGCTTGTTGCGCCGCCGCTTCCCAGAATGCCCATCATCCTCTCACCGTGCCTATATTTTGTGCAGCCGCCCCCGGCAGCGCAGGACACCGCGCGTCGGGGGCGGCCAGCCATTGACCCTGATTTCGGCATAATCCACCACCACCTCGACGCAAGCCGGACAGGAGTTGCTGGGCATGAAAAAGGTCGAGGCGATCATCAAGCCGTTCAAGCTGGACGACGTGAAAGAGGCCCTGCAGGAAGTGGGCGTGCAGGGGCTTTCCGTGACTGAGGTCAAGGGCTTCGGCCGCCAGAAGGGGCACACCGAACTGTATCGCGGCGCGGAGTATGTGGTCGATTTCCTGCCCAAGGTGAAGGTCGAGATGGTGCTGCCCGACGACATGGTCGATGCCGCGATCGAGGCGATCATCGCCGCCGCCCGCACCGACAAGATCGGCGACGGCAAGATCTTTGTCAGCCCGGTCGAGCAGGCGATCCGCATCCGCACCGGCGAAACCGGCGAGGACGCGGTCTGACGCCGGACGGGACTTAACCAGATATCAACGATTGGCCGGTATCCCGGCCCAACCGAAGGAGCGGCCATGACGGTCAACGAAGTTCTGGAACTGATGAAGTCGGAGGAGGTGGCCTATGTCGATGTCCGCTTCACCGATCCCAAGGGCAAGCTGCAGCACGTCACCCTGGTCGCAGACCTGGTGGACGAAGAGTGGTTCGAGGAAGGCTTCATGTTCGACGGCAGCTCGATCGCGGGCTGGAAGTCGATCGACCAGTCCGACATGAAGCTGATGGCCGATCCGTCCAGCGCCTATATCGACCCGTTCTATGCCGAAAGGACGCTGTGCCTGCACTGCAACGTGGCCGAGCCGGACACCGGCGAGCCGTATTCCCGCGACCCCCGCGGCACCGCCGTCAAGGCCGAGGCCTATCTGAAATCGACCGGCATCGGCGACGATTTCTATTGCGGCCCGGAAGCCGAGTTCTTCATCTTCGACGACGTGCGCTATTCCGTGACGCCGCAGAAGGTCAGCTATCAGATCGACGCCGCCGACGCCGCCTGGAACACCGACACCGAATACGAGATGGGCAACACCGGCCATCGCGCCCCCCACAAGGGCGGGTATTTTCCGGTGAACCCCATCGACGCGGCGCAGGATCTGCGCGGCGAGATGCTGTCCACGATGAAGCGCATGGGCATCCGCGTCGACAAGCACCACCACGAGGTCGCCACCGGCCAGCACGAGCTGGGGATGATCTTTGGCGGGCTGGTCGAGCAGGCCGACAACATCCAGAAATACAAATACGTGATCCACAACGTGGCCCACGCCTATGGCAAGTCCGCGACCTTCATGCCGAAGCCGATGAAGGGTGACAACGGGTCGGGGATGCACGTCAACATGTCGATCTGGAAGGACGGCAAGCCGCTGTTTTCCGGCGACAAATACGCCGACCTCAGCCAGGAGGCGCTGTGGTTCATCGGCGGCATCCTGAAACACGCCAAGGCGCTGAACGCGCTGACGAACCCGTCCACCAACAGCTACAAGCGGCTGATCCCGGGGTTCGAGGCGCCGGTGCTGCGGGCCTATTCGGCGCGCAACCGCTCGGGCTGCGTGCGCATCCCGTGGACCGAATCGCCGAAGGCCAAGCGCGTCGAGGCGCGGTTCCCCGACCCCGCCGCGAACCCCTATCTGGCCTTTGCCGCGCTGCTGATGGCGGGCCTGGACGGCATCCGCAGCAAGATCGACCCCGGCCCGGCGTCGGACAAGGATCTGTATGACCTGCCGCCCGAGGAACTGGCCGAGATCCCGACCGTCTGCGGTTCCCTGCGCGAGGCGCTGGAGGAGCTGGAGAAGGACATGGACTTCCTGCTGCAGGGCGACGTCTTCACCCGCGACCAGCTGGAAAGCTATATCCGGCTGAAGTGGGAAGAGGTCTATGCGTTCGAGCATACGCCCCACCCGATCGAGTATGCGATGTATTACAGCTGCTGAGGGGCGGCGCCCCTGTTCAGCCTCATGCCTCCGGCGGCGCCCCGCCGGGGGTTTTCCACCCCCGGCCACTGCCGTGGCCTTCCTTGCTGGAAACGGTCACCGGACCGTTTCCAGCAAGGAAGGCCCAAAGGATATTTCCGCAAGGAAGAACGGGCAGGTTGCGCCCGGCGGCCCTGCGGGACTAAGCGGGCATGAGTTCCTGCACGAGGCCCGCCATGATCCCCCGCTATTCCCGCCCCGAGATGGTCGCCATCTGGTCGCCCGAGACCAAGTTCCGCATCTGGTACGAGATCGAGGCCCATGCCTGCGACGCGCAGGCCGATCTGGGCGTGATCCCGCGCGAGAACGCCGAGGCGGTGTGGCGGGCGAAGGACGTGCAGTTCGACGTCGCCCGCATCGACGAGATCGAGGCGGTGACGAAACACGACGTCATCGCCTTTCTCACCCATCTGGCCGAACATGTGGGCGCCGATCAGGCGCGCTTTGTCCATCAGGGCATGACCAGTTCCGACGTGCTGGACACCACGCTGAACGTCCAGCTGGTGCGCGCCGCCGACATCCTGCTGGCCGACATGGACCGGGTGCTCGCCGCGCTGAAAACCCGCGCGTTCGAGCACAAGGACACCGTCCGCATCGGCCGCAGCCACGGCATCCACGCGGAACCCACCACGATGGGCCTGACCTTTGCCCGCTTCCACGCGGAAATGGCGCGCGGCCGCGAACGGCTGGAACGCGCCCGCGATGAGGTCGCGACCGGCGCGATCTCGGGCGCGGTCGGCACCTTCGCCAACATCGATCCGGCGGTCGAGGAGCATGTCTGCGCGAAACTGGGCCTGCGCCCCGAGCCGATCAGCACCCAGGTCATCCCCCGCGACCGCCACGCGATGTTCTTCGCCACGCTGGGCGTCATCGCCAGCTCGATCGAGAATATCGCCATCGAGATCCGCCACATGCAGCGGACCGAGGTGCTGGAGGCGGAGGAGTATTTCTCGCCCGGCCAGAAGGGCAGTTCCGCGATGCCCCACAAGCGCAACCCGGTGCTGACGGAAAACCTGACCGGCCTTGCGCGGCTTGTCCGCATGGCCGTCATCCCGGCGATGGAGAACGTGGCGCTGTGGCATGAACGCGACATCAGCCACTCCAGCGTGGAACGCGCCATCGGCCCGGACGCCACGATCACGCTGGATTTCGCGCTGAACCGGCTGGCGGGGGTGATCGAAAAGCTGGTCGTCTATCCCGACAACATGCTGGCCAACATGAACAAGTTCAAGGGCTTGGTCATGTCCCAGCGGGTGCTGCTGGCGCTGACGCAGGCCGGAGTCAGCCGTGAGGACGCTTACCGCCTGGTCCAGCGCAACGCCATGAAAGTCTGGGAACAGGGCGCCGATTTCCGCGAGGAACTGCTGGCCGACGCCGAGGTGACGGCCGCGCTGTCGCCCGCCGAGATCGAGGAGAAGTTCGACCTTGGCTATCACACCAAGCATGTCGACACGATCTTCCGCCGAGTTTTCGGCGAAAGCTGAGCCGCTGTTCACGGTTCGTTAGCGGGCCGGCGCGATACTGCCCCCACGACGCGCGATTCGGGGGCGATCATGTTCATGGCGGGACCGGGGCTGACGCCCCGGCAAAAGGCGGCGATCGTCGTGCGGCTGATGGTGGCGGACGGGGCGGACATGGCGCTATCCTCGCTGCCGCCCGACATGCAGGCGCTGCTGGCGCAGGAAATGGCGACGATGCAGGTCGTGGACCGCGCGACCTGCGATGCGGTCCTGAACGAGTTCTGCGACAATCTGGAACGCGTCGGCGTGACCTTCCCGCGCTCGATCGACGGGGCGCTGGATTTCCTGGGCTCGCATCTGTCGCCCGACACGACGAACCGCCTGCGCCGGATGGCGGCGCTGAACGGATCGGGCGACCCGTGGGACCGCATCGCCGCCCTGCCGCCGCCGCAACTGGCCGCGCTGTCGCGGTCCGAGGCCGTCGAGATCGCGGCGGTGATGCTGTCGCGCCTGCCCGTCGCCCGCGCGTCCGAGGTGTTCGCCCTGCTGGACCCCGGACTGGGCCGCCGGATCGCGCTGGCCATGTCGCAGACCGGCGGGATCGAGGCGCCGGCCCTGCGCCGCATCGGGCTGGCCCTGATGCACGCCATCGACGCCCTGCCGCAGCCGGCGATCGATGCCCAGCCGGTGGAAAAGGTGGGCGCGCTGCTGAACTTTGCCCCCGCCACGACCCGCGACAGCGTGCTGGCGGGGCTGGACCAGGACGACGCCGAGTTTGCCGGCAAGGTCCGCAAGGCGATCTTCACCTGGGCCAACATTCCCCGCCGCATCGACCCCCGCGACATCCCCCGCGTGCTGCGCGAGGTGGACGCGACGGTCGTGTCCAAGGCGATGGCGGGGTCGCGCGGCGACAATGCCGCCACGGTCGATTTCCTGCTCTCCGGCCTCAGTTCCCGCCTGGCCGAAAGCATGCGCGAGGAGATGGCGGGGCTTGGCAGGGTGTCGGGCAAGGATGCCGAGGATGCCATGAACGAGGTCGTGGCGACGATCCGCCGGATGGAGGCGGCGGGCGAGCTGTTCCTGATCGTCGAGGCCGAGGAGGACGAGATCACCATCGCCACGGCGCAATGACGCCGGGACGGGCGCGCCTTGCGTGGCCGACGATGCCCCGCAAAGCCTGCCGCCGGCTTGCCCCCCAAGGGCGCGGGGGCTAAGGCCGGCGGCAGTGGCGGCGCGGTCGGACCGGGCGGCTCGCCCGCGCTGGTGGAAGGGGACGGCATGACGAACGGCATCGCGATTGTGCTGGCGACCCTCGTGGCCGGGGTGTTCCTGCTGGACGCGACCGTCCTGCACCTGGGCCTGCCGATCCTGATCGGCAAGCAGTTCGCCTCGCTGGTCGAATGGGCCAGCTTCTGGCGCTGACCCCGATCGGCTGAGGCCGGCGCGCCGGTGCCGCGATGGATCGGCGCCGGCCGCCCCCGTCGCCACCTTGCGCCAGCCGCACGCCCCGCACCCCGCCGCCGCCCGCGCTTTCCCCCTCCCTTCCTCGGCTGATTGCAATCCGCCGCCGTTTTCGGCATGGAACCCGCGGATAACCAGCGGTTGGAGGTTTTCATGGCTGTAAAGGTGGCAATCAACGGTTTCGGCCGGATCGGGCGCAACGTGCTGCGGGCGATTGTCGAATCCGGGCGGACCGATATCGAGGTGGTGGCGATCAACGACCTGGGTCCGGTCGAGACGAACGCCCATCTGCTGCGCTATGACAGCGTGCACGGCCGCTTTCCGGCGCAGGTGACGACCACCGCCGACAGCATCGACGTGGGCCGCGGCCCGATCCGCGTCACCGCCGAACGCGACCCGGCCAAGCTGCCGTGGGGCGACGTGGACGTCGCGATGGAATGCACCGGCATCTTCACCGACGGGGCCAAGGCCGCGATCCACCTGCAGAACGGGTCCAGGCGGGTGCTGGTCTCGGCGCCGGTGTCGGGCGAATGGTCCACGGATCGCGCGCTGAAGACCGTCGTCTATGGCGTCAATCACGACACGCTGGAATCGGAAGACCACGTCGTGTCGAACGCGTCCTGCACGACGAACTGCCTGTCGCCGGTGGCCAAGGTGCTGAACGACACGATCGGCATCGCCAAGGGTTTCATGACCACGATCCACAGCTATACCGGCGACCAGCCGACGCTGGACACGATGCACAAGGATTTGTATCGCGCCCGCGCCGCGGCGCTGTCGATGATCCCGACCTCGACCGGGGCGGCCAAGGCGGTCGGGCTGGTGCTGCCAGAGCTGAAGGGCAGGCTGGACGGCGTGGCGATCCGCGTGCCGACGCCGAACGTGTCGGTCGTGGACCTGACGTTCGAGGCGGCCCGCGACACCTCGGTCGAGGAGATCCAGGCCGCGATCCGCGCTGCCGCCGACGCCGGGCCGCTGCAGGGCATCCTGGGCTATACCGAGGAAAGCCTGGTCTCGATCGACTTCAACCACGACCCGCGCAGCTCGATCTTCCACATGGACCAGACCAAGGTCATGGGCGGCCGGATGTGCCGCATCCTGACCTGGTATGACAACGAGTGGGGCTTCTCGAACCGCATGTCCGACACGGCCGTCGTCATGGGCAAGCTGATCTGAACCGACCCAGCCACAGGCCCGGCGCCTTGCCGGGCCTGTTCGGCGCCCTTCAGGCCGAGCGGCTGAGCCTGCGGGCGTTGACCCGGGTGCGGCGGCCATAAGGCTTCAGCGCCGCCGCCAGCACCTCGTCCGCGCGCGACCCCAGCGCCGCCGACCGGAACGCCGCGCCAAAGGATTCCCGCGCCGCGTCGCCCTTTTCCACGACCATGCGCAGATTCTCGCCCTGGCGCTGCGGCATCATCCCCATCATCCCGGCCATCCGCACGCCCATGACGTACTGCGCCTCGCACGTCATTCGCATGACATCGCCCCACAGCTTCATCGAGGCGGCGGGGTCACACAGCATGTTGTTCATTCCTTCGTCCCTTTCGCAGTTCTGCTGCGATGCAGAGCCATGTGCTGCACCCGCGGGCCGGGGAATGGCAACCCCTGCCTTGGGCTGGATACGGCCCCGGTTCGACGGGTCCGCGCTGGCTAACGTCCAAGGGCTGCTATAGATGCATCTGATGACCAAAAAGTTGACGATCGCGCGCCCCGACGACTTTCACCTGCACCTGCGCGACCAGAAAATGCTGGCCGCGGTGGCCCCCTGGTCGGCCCGGCTGGGCCGCGCCATCATCATGCCGAACCTTGTGCCGCCGGTCGTCACAGGGGCGCAGGCCGCGGCCTATCGCGACCGCATCACCGCCGCCCTGCCCGCGAATGCGATGTTGCGTCCGCTGATGACGCTGTATCTGACCGAAACGACCGACCCCGCCGATGTCGTGGCCGCCCATGCCGCCGGCATCATCGCCGCCGTCAAGCTGTATCCGGCGGGCGCGACCACGAACTCGGACAGCGGCGTGCGCGATTTCGACCGCGTCCGCCCGGTGTTCGAGGCGATGGCCGAGGCCCGCATCCCGCTGTGCGTCCACGGCGAGGTGACGGACCCTGCGGTGGACATCTTCGACCGCGAGGCGGTGTTCATCGACCGCGTGCTGGACCCGGTGCGGCGGGCCACGCCGGGACTGCGGGTCATCATGGAACACATCACCACGCGGGACGGCGTCGATTACGTCCAGGCGGGCGGCGACATCGGCGGCACGATCACCGCCCATCACCTGGTCATCAACCGCAACCACATCCTGGCGGGCGGCATCCGGCCGCATTATTACTGCCTGCCGGTCGCCAAGCGGGAAACCCACCGGCTGGCGCTGGTTCAGGCCGCGACCGGGGGCGACGCGCGGTTCTTTGCCGGGACCGACAGCGCCCCCCACCCCGACCACGCGAAGGAAAGCGCCTGCGGCTGCGCGGGCTGTTTCACCGCGCCGAACTGGCTGGAAATCTGCGCCCATGTGTTCGAGCAGGCGGGCGCGCTGGACCGGCTGGAGGGCTTCACCAGCCTGAACGGCGCCGCGTTCTATGGCCTGCCTGCGAACAGCGACAGCATCACCCTGACCCGCCGCGACGAACCCGCGACCTGGCCCCCTCGCATCGATGCGGGCGGCGAGACGGTCACGGTTTTCGACCCCGGCTTTCCCATCCACTGGCACGTCGAGGATGCCGCATGACCCTGACCTTCCCGACCGCCGACGAAATCGCCCGCCTGACGGCACGGATGCTGCTGGAAATCAAGGCGGTGCATTTCTCGGCCGATCCGTTCACCTATGCCTCGGGGCTGAAGGGGCCGACCTATATCGACTGCCGCAAGCTGATCTCATATCCCCGCATCCGGGGCACGCTGATGGATTTCATGGCCGCGACCGTCTGCCGCGACGCGGGGTTCGAGGCGTTCGACAACATCGCGGGCGGCGAGACGGCGGGCATCCCATTCGCCGCGATGGTGGCCGAACGCCTGGGCCTGCCGATGACCTATGTGCGCAAGAAACCCAAGGGCTACGGCCGCAACGCCCGGATCGAAGGGGCGATGACCGAGGGCCAGCGCGTCCTGCTGGTCGAGGATCTGACCACCGACGGCGGGTCCAAGCTGTCCTTCGTCGATGCCATCCGCGAGACGGGGGCCACCTGCGCGC
The DNA here is from genome assembly GCF_004522155.1 of Paracoccus luteus. Classification (GTDB taxonomy): domain Bacteria; phylum Pseudomonadota; class Alphaproteobacteria; order Rhodobacterales; family Rhodobacteraceae; genus Paracoccus; species Paracoccus luteus. Next base: position 22,548 of record NZ_SDEA01000008.1, read on the forward strand.
ATACGGCGGTGATCTTCTATTACGGCATCTTCCCCGAAACGACGCAGCGTCTGGCTGACCACGGTGTCGCGCTGCATCACCTGTGCAGCTGGTGGGACGTGCTGGCCGAGGCCAAGGCGCAAGGGTCGTTCGACAGCGCGACCATCGCCGAAGTCGAGGCTTTCCTGAACGATCCCCGCGGCTGGCAGGCGGCGCATCCCTGATTATCCACAGCCTGTCCACAGCTTTGCCGGGCGGCGTTCCACCGCGCCGCCCCCAGCAAAAAGCACCGCATCCGGCGGTGGGTCGTGGACCCGTGCGGCCCGGCATGAGATAACCCGCCGCATCTGATTCAAGGACATCGCGATGACCGAACTCCGCGCGCTCGAACGCCGGCCGGCGGCGGCAGAGGACATGGATACCCCCGCCGTCCCTTTCTCGATCGAGGCCGAACAGCAGCTGCTGGGCGCGCTGCTGACCAACAACGACGTGTTCGACAGCGTCACGCGGCTGATCCGGGGCGAGCATTTCTATGACCCGGTGCATCGCCGCATCTTTGACCTGTGCGCCGAGCGCATCACCCGCAACGCGCTGGCCAGCCCGGTGACGATCAAGGCGTTCATGGAACATGACGCCGGGCTGAAGGAACTGGGCGGTCCGGCCTATCTGGCGCGGCTGGCGGGGGCGGCGGTGTCGTCCTATGCGGCGCGCGACTATGCCCGGATGATCCGCGAGTTCGCCATGCGGCGCGAACTGATCACGCTGGGCCACGACATCGCCGCGCGCGCGGCCACCGTCGCCATCGACGACGACGCCGAGGAACAGATCAAGGTCGCCGAGCAGACGCTGTACAAGCTGGGCGAGCAGGGCGTCGCGGAACGCGGATTCCAGTCGTTCCTGCAGGCCGTCACCGGCGCGGTTCAGGCCGCCAACGCCGCCTATGCGCGTGACGGCGGGCTGTCAGGCATCTCGACCGGTCTCGTCGATCTGGACGCCAAGCTGGGCGGGCTGAACAAGTCCGACCTGCTGATCCTGGCCGGGCGTCCGTCGATGGGGAAAACCTCGCTGGCCACCAACATCGCCTTTAACGTCGCCAAGGCGCACCGGATGGGCGACCTGCCCGACGGCAGCCGCGGCACCGTCGATGGCGGCGTGGTCGGGTTCTTTTCGCTGGAAATGTCCTCCGAACAGCTGGCCGCCCGCATCCTGTCCGAGGCGTCCGAGGTGCCCAGCGAGATGATCCGCCGCGGCGACATGAGCGAGGAGGAGTTCCGCCGCTTTGTCCAGGCCGCCAACGATTTGCAGAACTGCCCGCTGTATATCGACGACACCCCCGCGCTGCCGATCAACCAGCTGGCCGCCCGCGCCCGCAAGCTGAAACGGACGATGGGCCTGGACGTGCTGATCGTGGACTATCTGCAACTGCTGCGCGCCGCGTCGGCCAAGGACAGCCGCGTGAACGAGGTGTCCGAGATCACCCAAGGCCTCAAGGCCGTGGCCAAGGAACTGAACATCCCCGTCATCGCCCTGTCGCAGCTGTCCCGCCAGGTCGAGAACCGCGAGGACAAGCGCCCGCAGTTGTCCGACCTGCGCGAATCCGGGTCCATCGAGCAGGACGCCGACATCGTGATGTTCGTCTATCGCGAGGAATACTACGAGGAACGCAAGAAGCCGGGCGACCACGAGCTGGACAAGATGGCCGAGTGGCAGAGCCGGATGGAGCAGGCCCACGGCAAGGCCGAGGTCATCATCGGCAAGCAGCGCCACGGCCCCATCGGCACCGTCGAGCTGAGCTTCGAGGGCCGCTTTACCCGGTTTGGCAACCTTGTGCGCCATCACGTGCAGCAATGGGGCTGAGCCTGCCGGTTCCGGTCGTCACCGTCGGGCTGCTGGTCCTGTCGAACCTGTTCATGACGCTGGCGTGGTATGGCCATCTGCGGTTCAAGGCCGCGCCGCTGGTGCTGGTCATCGCGGTCAGCTGGCTAATCGCGCTGCCGGAATACGCCCTGCAGGTGCCCGCCAACCGCGCCGGCCACGGGCATTTCAGCGCCGCCCAGCTGAAAACCATTCAGGAAGTCATCAGCCTGACCGTCTTTGCCGGGTTTTCATGGCTTTATCTTGGTGAAAAGCTGGGCTGGCAACATGGCGTGGGCTTCGCGCTGATCTGTGCGGGGGCTTGGTTTGTCTTTCACGACTGGGGCTAGGACGCCGCCGCACATCCTGACGCTGGTCGCGCTGGGGGGTCTGGGCGCGCTGTCGATGAACGTGTTCCTGCCCTCGCTGCCCGGCATGGCGCGGGATTTCGGCGTCGATTACGGTCTGATGCAGCTGTCGGTGTCGGCCTATCTGGCGGGCGCTGCTGTGGTGCAGCTGCTGGCCGGGCCGATCAGCGACCGTTTCGGCCGCCGGCCGGTGATGCTGGGGGCGCTGGCGATCTTTCTTGTGTCCAGCGTCGGCACCTGGGCCGCGCCGACCGCCGGCTGGTTCCTGTTCTTTCGCATGATCCAGTCGGCCATCGCCACGGGCATGGTGCTGTCGCGCGCGGTCGTGCGCGACATGGTCGCGGGCGACGCGGCCGCCAGCCGCATCGGCTATGTCACGATGGGGATGTCGGTCATCCCCATGCTGGCCCCGGTCCTGGGCGGCATCCTGGACGAGGCGTTCGGCTGGCGGGCCAATTTCTCGATGCTGGCGATTGCCGGGGCCGCGGTCATGGCGCTGGCGTGGGCCGACATGGGCGAGACCGCGCGCGGCGGCGGCCTGCCGATGGCCGCGCAGATCCGCAACTATCCGGCGCTGGCGCGGTCGGGGCGGTTCTGGGGCTATGCCGCGGCGGCGACGCTCGCCTCGGGGGCGTTCTTCGCCTATCTGGGCGGCGCGCCCTTTGTCGGCGAGACGGTGTTCCACCTGCGCCCGGCCGAGGTCGGATACTGGTTCGCCGCGCCGTCCATCGGCTATCTGGCCGGGAACTTCATCTCGGGGCGCTGGTCGATGAAGATCGGCATGAACCGGATGATCCTGTGGGGCGCGATCCTGACCGTGGCGGCGCTGGCCGTCGCGCTGACGGCCGATCTGGCCGGGCTGCACCACCCGCTGATGTTCTTCGGCGCCGTCGCCGTCACGGGTCTCGGCAACGGCATGGTCCTGCCCAACGCCAACGCCGGCATGATGAGCGTGCGCCCCGAACTCGCCGGCACCGCCAGCGGTCTGGGGGGCGCGATGGCGGTGGCGGGGGGCGCCGCGCTGGCGGCGCTGGCCGGGGCGCTGCTGGTGCCGGGCGCGGGGGCCGCGCCGCTGCTGGTCATCATGCTGCTGTCGGCGGTGGGGTCGCTGGCGGGCGTGCTGGCCCTGATGCAGGCGCGTTAACCGGATCTTTGCGGCTTTGCTCCAGGGTCGGGGCATGAGCCGCCGATTCGCCCTGACCCTGTTGCTGACCTGCGTCCTTTGCGCGCTTGCAATGGCGGCTTTGCAAACGCTATCCCCGGCCCTGGCAGCCAATGGACCCGCGATGGCCACCCACAAGATCTATGCCGGCGCGGCGCTGCGCGAAACGCGCAGCCGCCACGGCCTGACGCAGCGGCTGTTCGCCGACCGGCTGGGCGTCTCGCTGCCCTATCTCAGCCAGATGGAAAACAACCACCGGCCAGTGTCGGCCGGGGTGCTGCTGCGGCTGGCGTCAGAGTTCGCGGTGGACGTCGGCGCGATGGCGGCGGGCGACGCCGACCGCATGGTGCTGGACATGGCCGAGGCGCTGGCGGACCCCCTGTTCGACGCGCCGACGCCGCTGGCCGACCTGCGGCTGGCCGCGTCCAACACGCCGTCGCTGGCCCGCGCCTTTCTGGACCTGTATCGCGCCCACCGCGAGGGGCAGGACCGCCTTGCCGCGCTGGACGAGGCGCTGGGGGCCACCGGCCAGAACGCCCTGACCTCTCCGTGGGAGGAGGTGCGCGACTTTTTCCATTACTGCGACAACTATATCGACGCGGTGGACCGTGCCGCGGAACGCTTTGCCTGCCCCGACGGCAAGCGCGCCGACCCGATGGCCCGCGCGCTGGCCGCGCTGTCGTCGCGCGGAATCACGGTCGACCGCGCCGAACTGCCGCCGGGCGCGGTGTTTCGCCGCGACGGCAACCGGCTGACCCTGAACGTATCCGCCGAACACGCCAGCCAGGTGTTCCAGCTGCTGAACCTTGTCGCGCGCGAGACCCGCGGCGACCTGCTGGACGCGACGCTGGACCTGGGACGGTTCCGCAGCCAGGCCGCCCGCGACATCGCGCGGGTGGGGCTGGCCAATTCCTTTGCCGGGGCGGCGCTGCTGCCCTATCGCGCGTTCCTTGCCGCGGCGCGGGCGGAACGCCACGACCTGGAACGGCTGGCGCATCTGTTCGGCGCGTCGCTGGAACAGGTCGCGCACCGGCTGTCCACCCTGCAGCGCCCCGGCGAAAAGGGCGTGCCGTTCTTTTTCGTCCGCGTCGATCAGGCCGGCACGATCACCAAGCGCCATTCCGCCACGCGGCTGCAGTTCGCGCGCTTTGGCGGGGCCTGCCCGCTGTGGAACGTCCACCAGGCGTTCCAGACGCCGGGCCGGTTCCTGCGCCAGCTGGCCCAGACGCCCGACGGCGTGCGCTATCTGTGCCTCTCGCGCGAGGTGGCCAAGCCCGCGGGGCAGTTCCGCGCGCCCATCCGCCGCTTTGCCATCTGCCTGGGGTGCGAGATCACCCACGCCCGCGACATGGTCTATGCCGACGGGCTGGACCCGGGGAATCCGCACTCCTATGAACAGATCGGGATTTCGTGCCGCATCTGCCCGCGCGCCGATTGCCACCAACGGTCCGTGCCGCCCATCGACCGCGACATCGTGGTGCCCCGCGACCGGCAGGGGCCGCTGCCCTATGCCATCGGCTGACCGGATGCGCGGCAATGCGGCGCGAGGTCGCGGGTTCCCGCCGGCCGGCAGGTTTCTGCCAGCCGCGGCGGGGTTCCGCCGACACCACCCCCGAAAAGGATCAGCCATGTTGCAGGACGGCCACGCTTTCCCGTAACCACCCCGTGACTTTGCCGGGTTTCGTCCCCGGTTTCCCCAGGAATGGAGAACCCCAGTGCCGCGCCATCTTGCGAACCGCATGTCCTCCGTTTCCGGGCAATCCGCGCCGGAACAGCGCCCCGGCGCCCGCCCCGCCCGGTTGCGGTCCGGCACGCGCGCGCTGGCGTGGGTCGGCGGCGGGCTGGTGCTGGGCTGGACCGTCATCGCCAGCTCGATCCTGGCGATCGACGCGGCCGGCCTGGGATCGTCGCGCGATCAGGCGCAATCCTCTCAGGCCGCGTTCGAGCAGCGGCTGGCGGAACTGTCGGCCGAACGCGACGCCCGCGCGGCCGAGGCCGCGGCGGCGCAGCACCGGTTCGGCGTGGCGCTGGCCCAGGTGTCGCAAATGCAGTCGCAGCTGCTGACCTCGGAAGAACGCCGGCGCGAGCTGGAATCGGGCATCGGCGCGATCCAGGCCTCGCTGCACGACGCGATGGCCGACCGCGACGCGGCGCAGCGCCAGCTGGCCCTGACCGAGGAAACCGTCGCCACCGAAACCCTGCCCCAGGCCGAGCGCGCGCAGGAGTTTTCCGTCGCGCTGGACATCCTGTCGGGCGAGCTGCAGTCCGCCGCCGCCGAACGCACCGCGGCGCAGGCCAAGGCCGCCGAGGCGCAGCGCACCGCCCAGGCGCTGGCCGTCGAACGCGACGCCATCGTCGCCCGCAACGAGGAAATCTTCGCCCAGCTCGAGGATGCGGTCGAGATGTCGGTCAAGCCGCTGGACGACATGTTCCGCAAGGTCGGCATCGACGGCGACAAGCTGCTGGCGACCGTGCGCGAGGGCTATTCCGGCCAGGGCGGTCCGCTGACGCCGATGGGCTATTCATCGCGCGGGAACGCCGCCATCTCGGAATCCGAGGCGCGGGCGAACGAGGTCATGGTCTCGCTGGGCGACGTCAACAAATACCGCATCGCCGTCAGCAAGCTGCCGCTGGCGATGCCGGTGAAATCGGCCTTCCGCTATTCGTCGGATTTCGGCCGCCGCTGGGGCCGCGCGCACGAGGGGATCGACATGGCCGGCCCCGTCGGCACGCCGATCTATTCGACCGGCGACGGCGTCGTGACCTATGCCGGCTGGCAGCGCGGCTATGGCAATCTGATCAAGATCCAGCACGCTTTGGGCACCGAAACCCGCTATGGCCACCTGTCCAAAATCGGGGTCAAGGTCGGGCAAAAGGTGTCGCGCAACAGCCTGATCGGTGCTATGGGCAACACCGGCAGATCGACCGGCCCGCATCTGCACTATGAAGTGCGGGTCAAAGGTCGCGCCGTCGATCCCATGAGCTTCATCAAGGCCGCACAGAATGTTTTCTAAGACCCGTGTCACCGAACCTGGCCCGCGCAGCCCCAGCCCAGAGACCGATCTGAACCGCCCCGCAATGGACCACCACTATGACCACCCCCCGCAACAGCAGCTGCGCACCCGGTCGGGTCCGTCGGTCCTGTCGTCCGACCTGACCGTCAAGGGCAACATCACCACCCAGGGCGACGCCCAGATCGAGGGCACGGTCGAGGGCGACATCCGCGCCCACCAGCTGACCGTCGGTGAAAGCGCGACGATCCGCGGCGAGATCGTGGCCGACGAGATCATCGTGAACGGCCGCGTCGTGGGCCGCGTCCGCGGCCTCAAGGTGCGCCTGTCGGCCACCGCGCGGGTCGAGGGCGACATCGTCCACAAAACCATCGCCATTGAATCCGGCGCGCATTTCGAAGGATCGGTCCAGCGCCAGGAAGACCCGCTGGGCAATGGCGTGACCCCCAAGCTGGCGCCGCCCAGCCCGGCCGCGCCCAAGACCGAGTGATCGCGCCGCCCCGGCAGCTCGCGCGGCGTCCCACCGGGGCGCCGTTCTGGTTTTCTTAGGGCCGCAGCGGCGCATGGCTCGGGTTTTCAGGGCATCCCGCCGGAACTCTGTTCCGGCCTTCGGGACGCCCCACCGGCAGGGACCGGCCATCCCGCTTGCAAAACATTGCGCGCTGCCTTGTGACCGCCCGCGCGGGTGCGGCCCGCCTCAGTCCCAGTCGGGGATCAGGCGGCGATACATGTGCCAGCTTGCGTGGCCCAGCACCGGCAGCGCGACGAACAGCCCCAGAAACAGCGGCGTGATGGCCGCGAACAGCAGCAGCGCCACCACGACCGCCCAGGCCAGCGCCACGGCAAGGTTCGCCGCGACCGCGCCGACGCTGGCGATGATGGCGCTGATGAAATCGACCTCGCGGTCGAGGATCAGCGGCAGCCCGGCGACAGTCATCGCAAACAGCACCGCCGCAAAGCCCGCGCCGATCGCCGTGCCGACCGCCAGCATCGCCAGCCCCCGCCCCTGCAACAGCAGTTCGGGGGACGAGGTGATGTTGGTCAGCGCCTGCACCCCCATGAACAGCGCGAAGATCGTGTGCGCCACGAACACCCAGAACATGAACATCAGCAGGATCACCATCGCCATCGACGGCACCTGCCGGTCCTTTTGCCCGAAGACGACGCCCATGACGGACAGCCAGTCCAGCGCCTCGCCGGCCTCGATCCGGCGGCTGACCTCGTAGAGGCCGACGGCGGCGAAGGGGGCGATCAGCGGAAAGCCCACGACAAAGGGGATCAGCCACCATTCCTGCCCGGCGGCGAGCGCGACCGCCGACAGCACCAGCCCGCCCGCGACGTAAAAGGCCGAGAAGAACAGCCCGAACCCCGGCGCGCGGCGGAAATCGCGCCAGCCGTCGCGCAGCGCGCCGCCGATGGCGTCAAAGCCGATCAGCGCGGGGGGCGGAATCTCGTCGGCCGCCCTGTGGCCCGCCCCGTGACCCGCCCGGTGGGCCGGCCCATCGCCCGGTCCGGGGTCGGGCATCGGGTCGGGCAACGGCGGGCGGGTCGGGTCGGGCAGCGGATGCGGACGCGGCACCGGGTCGGCGGGATGGGTCATCGCTGTCTCTCCTGTGGTGGCCGTGTGTCCCTGGCCGCGCCCGCCTGTGGCCGGCCTCAGCCTTGCGCGCCCGGCTGGGCGTAACGGTCGCGCAGCGCCGCGTTCACCGCCGGCGTCACGAACTTGGACACGTCGCCGCCCAGCCGGGCGATTTCCTTGACCAGCTTGGACGCGATGGCCTGCCGGCGGGCGTCGGCCATCAGGAACACGGTTTCCACGCTGGAATCCAGCGCCCGGTTCATGCCGACCATCTGGAACTCGTATTCGAAATCCGCCACCGCCCGCAGGCCGCGCACGATGATGCCCGCGTTGACGTCGCGGGCGGCGTCGATGAGCAGATTCTCGAACGGGTGGACGACGATCTCGCCCCCGGTTTTCTGCACGATGGCCTGGCATTCCGCCTCGACCATCGCGACGCGCTGTTCCAGGGTAAAGGTCGGGCCCTTGTCGCGGTTGATCGCCACGCCGATCACCAGCCGGTCCACCAGCGCCATCGCCCGCTGGATGATGTCCACATGTCCCAGCGTGACCGGGTCAAAGGTGCCAGGGTATAGGCCGATGCGCATGGGCGGCTCCGTTCACGGCGATGTCATACGGAAAGCCGGAAACCGCGCGATTGGCAAGCGCCGCGCGGCCGCAAATCCGGTCAGTTGCCCATGATCATGCCGGTCAGCGCCTCTTTCTCGGCCGAAAGCTCTTTCAGCCGGGCCGAGACCGCGTCGCCGATGGACACCACGCCCAGCATCTGCCCGTGGTCGTCCACCACCGGCAGGTGGCGGAACCGGCCGTCGGTCATGCGCTGCAGCACGGTCAGCGCGTCCTCGGCGCAGACGCAGGTGGACACCTTGCGGGTCATCATCTCGCTGACCTTGCGGCCCATCACCTCGGCGCCCGACCGGCCCAGTTCGCGCACGATGTCGCGTTCCGACAGGATGCCGTCCGGGGTCTTGCCGTCGGTCGAGACGACCACCGCGCCGATCCGGCGTTCCGCCAGCAGCCGCACGGCGTCGGCGACAAAGCTGTCGGGCGTCACCGTCACCAGTGTCTCGGGGCCGGTCTTCATCGCGAGAATCTGTTTGACGATCATCTGCCATTCCCCCAATCGCATCCGTTCCCGCCAGCGTTGCCGCGGCGCGGGCCAGCGTCAAGTGCGACCATCGCCGGGCGGCGGATCGGTCGCACCCGCCAGCAGCTCCAGCCGCGCGACCTCGCGCCGGATGCCCGCGGCCACGGCGTCGGCCAGCCGGGTCAGGCGGTCCGACCGGCGGTCGTCGGCGTGGCGGATCAGCCAGAACGACCGGGTCAGCGCGATGTCGCGGGCCAGCACGCGCCGGACGCCGGGCGCGAAGGGGATGGCGAAATCATGCACGATCCCCAGTCCCGCCCCGGCGCGGATCGCCTGCATCTGGACGCTGACCGAGTTCGAGGACAGCACCGCGCGGTCGGCGCCCGTCTCGGTCAGATAGTCCAGTTCGCGGTCAAAGATCATGTCGGCGATATAGCCGATCATCCGGTGCCCCTTCAGGTCGGAAGGCGACCGGATCGGCGGGTGCCCGGCCAGGTAATCGGCGTGCCCGGCCAGGTGCAGGTGATAGTCGGTGATCCTTTGCACCGCGGCCCGGCCGGTGTCGGGCCGGCTGACGGCGACGGCCATGTCGGCCTCGCGCCGCGACAGGTTGAACACGCGGGGCAGCGCGACGATCTGGATGTCCAGCCCCGGATGATCGGCGACCATCTGCGCGCAGATTTGCGGCAGGACATAGTTGGCGCAGCCGTCCGGCGCGCCGATCCGCAGCTGGCCGGTCAGCCCGGCGGTGCCCGGGCCCTCGGCGGCGGCGGCGGCGGCGGCCTCGGCCGCCTCGGCGTGGGGGATCAGCGCGGCGCCGTCGGCGGTCGCGGCATAGCCCTGCGGCGTCTTGGCGAACAGCACCCGCCCCAGCGCGGTTTCCAGCCGCGCCACCCGCCGCCCCACGGTCGACGCGTCCATCCCCAGCCGGCGGCCCGCGCGGGACAGCGATTCCTCGCGCGCGACGGCCAGAAAGACGCGCAGATCGTCCCAGTCCACGCGGCCCCCCTTTGCATTTCCGCAAAACGCTTTGGCGGCATCGTCGCTTTATTCCGCGTATTCGCAAGACTAGATTGCCCGCAACATGGGCCCAAGCGGAGGAATCGCGATGCGTCAGGTAAACCACTGGATCGACGGCAAGGAAGCGGCGGGCACGTCGGGCCGCACCGCCGACGTCTATAACCCCGCCACCGGCGAGGTGCAGGCCAAGGTCGCGCTGGCCAGCAAGGCCGACATGGACGCGGCCATCGCCCGCGCCGCCGAGGCGCAGGTGAAATGGGGCGCGACCAACCCCCAGCGCCGCGCCCGGGTGATGATGAAGATGGTCGACCTGATCAACCGCGACATGGACAAGATGGCCGAGGTGCTGTCGTCCGAACACGGCAAGACCTTTCCCGACGCCAAGGGCGACATCCAGCGCGGGCTTGAGGTCATCGAGTTTTCGGTCGGCGCGCCCCACCAGCTGAAGGGCGAGTTCATCGACGCCGCCGGCCCCGGCATCGACATGTATTCGATGCGCCAGCCGCTGGGCGTCGTGGCCGCGATCACGCCGTTCAACTTTCCGGCAATGATCCCGCTGTGGAAACTGGGCCCGGCGCTGGCATCGGGCAACGCCGTGATCCTGAAGCCGTCCGAGCGTGACCCGACCGTCCCCAACATGCTGGCCGCGCTGTTCCAGGAGGCCGGGCTGCCCGACGGTGTGCTGCAGGTCGTGCACGGCGACAAGGAGGCCGTGGACGCGATCCTCGACTCCGAGGTCATCCAGGCCGTGGGTTTCGTCGGCTCGACCCCCATCGCGCAGTATATCTATGAACGCGCGGCGGCGACCGGCAAGCGGGCGCAGTGCTTTGGCGGCGCCAAGAACCACATGATCATCATGCCCGACGCCGACCTGGACCAGGCCGCCGACGCGCTGGTCGGCGCCGGTTTCGGCGCGGCGGGCGAACGCTGCATGGCGATTTCGGTCGCCGTTCCGGTGGGCGAAAAGACCGCCGACGCGCTGATCGAAAAGCTGGTGCCGCGCATCGAAAAGCTGAAGGTCGGGCCGTGGACCGCGGGCAACGACGTGGACTATGGCCCCGTGGTGACCAAGGCCGCGCGGGAAAACATCCTGCGGCTGGTGGAAACCGGCGTCGAGCAGGGGGCCGAGCTGGTCGTCGATGGCCGCGACTTTGCCCTGCAGGGATACGAGGACGGGTTCTTCGTCGGCCCGCATCTGTTCGACCGCGTGACGCCCGACATGGACATCTACAAGACCGAGATCTTCGGCCCGGTCCTGTCCACCGTCCGCGCCGCGTCCTATGAGGACGCGCTGAAGCTGGCGATGGACAACGAATACGGCAACGGCACGGCGATCTTTACCCGCGACGGCGACACCGCCCGCGACTTTGCCAGCCGCGTCAACGTGGGCATGATCGGCGTCAACGTCCCGATCCCGGTGCCGCTGGCCTATTTCACCTTTGGCGGGTGGAAAAAATCGGGCTTCGGCGACCTGAACCAGCACGGGCCGGACGCCTTCCGGTTCTATACCCGCACCAAGACCGTGACCTCGCGCTGGCCGTCGGGGATCAAGGAAGGCGCGGCCTTCAACTTCAAGGCGATGGACTGACATCACCGCAAGGACCGGGGGCCAGCCCCCGGACCCCCGGAGTTTCAGGCCAAGAAGAAGGGGCGTGGCCGGGCGCCCCTTTCGCTGCAACAGTGATGCAACACTGACCGGATAGCCCCGACACCGACCGCCACGCGAAGGGAGAGCGCATGGATTTCGCCTTGTCCGAGGAACAGCAGGCCATCTTCGACATGGCCCGCGATTTCGGCCAGTCCGAGATCGCGCCCCATTCCCACGAATGGGAAGCCGCCGGCACGATCCCCAAGGCGCTGTGGCCCAAGGCCGCCGCGCTGGGGTTCGGCGGCCTTTATGTGTCCGAGGAATACGGCGGCTCCGGCCTGACCCGGCTGGACGCGACCTTGGTGTTCGAGGCGCTGGCGATGGCCGATCCCGCCGTAGGGTCGTTCCTGTCCATCCACAACATGTGCGGCGGCATGATCGACAAGTTCGGCAAGCCCGAGGACAAGGCCCGCTGGCTGCCCGACCTGTGCAGCATGGACAAGGTGTTTTCCTATTGCCTGACCGAACCCGGCAGCGGATCGGACGCCGCCGCCCTGCGCACGCGGGCCGAGCGCACGAACGAGGGCTGGCGGCTGAACGGCACCAAGGCCTTCATCTCGGGCGGGGGCTATTCCGACGCCTATGTCTGCATGGTCCGCACCGGCGAGGACGGGCCCAAGGGCATTTCCACCGTCGTGGTCGAGGAGGGCGCGCCGGGCCTGTCGTTCGGGGCGCTGGAACGCAAGATGGGCTGGCAGGCGCAGCCCACGACGCAGGTCCAGTTCGACGACTGCGCCATCCCCGCCGACAACCTGCTGGGCGAGGAAGGCCGCGGTTTCACCTATGCGATGGCCGGTCTGGACGGCGGGCGGCTGAACATCGCGGCCGGCGCGCTGGGCGGCGCGCAGGGGGCGCTGGACCGCACGCTGGCCTATATGGGCGAGCGCCGGGCATTCGGCAAAACGCTGGACCAGTTCCAGGCGCTGCAGTTCAGGCTGGCCGAGATGGAGGTCGCGCTGCAGTCCGCCCGCGTCTTCCTGCGGCAGGCCGCGTGGAAGCTGGACAACAAGACACCGGACGCGACAAAGTTCTGCGCGATGGCCAAGATGTATGTCACCGACCGCGCGTTCGACGTCGCCAACCAGTGCCTGCAGCTGCACGGCGGCTATGGCTATCTGGCGGATTACGGCGTCGAAAAGATCGTCCGCGACCTGCGCGTCCACCAGATCCTCGAAGGCACGAACGAGATCATGCGCCTGATCGTCAGCCGCGCCCTGCTGGCGGAACGCGCGTGATGGCCGATCTGTCGATCCGCACCGACCGCCGCGCCGGCCGCATCACCCTGACCCGGCCCGGCGCGCTGAACGCGCTGAGCCACGACATGGCCAACGATATCAAGGCCGCGCTGGACGGCTGGCGCGACGATCCCGCCGTGGCGCTGGTCATCATCGACGCCGAGGGCGACCGCGCCTTTTGCGCCGGGGGCGACATTGCCGCCGTCTATCACGGCGGGCGCGCGGGCGATCACGGCATCGGCCAACGGTTCTTTGCCGACGAATACCGCATGAACGCCTCCATCGCGGATTACCCCAAGCCGGTCGTCGCCTTCATGCAGGGCTTCGTGATGGGCGGTGGCGTCGGCATCGGCGGCCACGCCAGCCACCGCGTCGTCGGCGACAGCACCCAGATGGCGATGCCGGAATCGGGCATCGGGCTGATCCCCGACGTGGGCGGCACCTGGCTTTTGTCGCGCGCGCCGGGCCGGATCGGCGAATATCTGGGCCTGACCGGCGCGCGGATGGGCGCGGGCGACGCGATCCACGCGGGTTTCGGCAATCTGTATCTGCCGGAATCGGAATGGCCGGCGGCCAAGGACCGGCTGGCCGAAACCGGCGACGTCAGCGTGCTGAAGGGGCGGACCCCGCCCCCGGCCGCGCTGGAAGATCGCGACCTGTCGGCGTTCGGCGGCCGCAGCGTGGCCGAGATCATGGCGGCGCTGCAGGCGGCCGGCGACGACGAGGCGCTGAAGCCGATGCGCCGGAACTCGCCCCTGTCGATGGCGGCGACGCTGGCGATGGTGCGGGCGGCGCGCGGCGACCAGCGGATGCAGGACAGCCTGTCGCGCGAATACCGCTTTACCCACCGCGCCACCGCCGATTCGGATTTCGTCGAGGGCGTGCGCGCCCAGATCATCGACAAGGACCGCAACCCGGCCTGGTCGCGCCCCGCCGACCCCGCGGCGGTCGATGCGATGCTGGCGACGCTGGGCGACGCCGAACTGAACTGGGAGGATTGAGATGCAGATCGGGTTCATCGGACTGGGCAACATGGGCGCGCCGATGGCGCTGAACCTGCTGCGCGCGGGGCACGAGGTCCGGGGCTTTGACGTGTCGGGCACCGTCCCGGACGGCATCATCGCGGCCGCCAGCGCGGCCGACGCCGCCCGCGGCGCGGATGTCGTCGTCACCATGCTGCCCAACGGCCAGATCCTGCGCACCGTCGCGGCCGAGGTCATTGCCGTCATGCGCCCCGGCGCGGTGCTGTGCGACTGTTCGACCGTGGACGTCGAAAGCGCCCGCGCGGTCGCCGCTGATGCCGCAGCGGCGCGGCTGGGGGCGCTGGATGCGCCGGTGTCGGGCGGCATCGGGGGCGCGGCCGCGGGCACACTGACCTTTATGGTGGGCGGGCCGGACGACGCCTTTGCGACCGTGCGCCCGCTGTTCGACGTGATGGGCCAGAAGGCCGTGCATTGCGGCGCCGCGGGCGCGGGGCAGGCCGCCAAGATCTGCAACAACATGATCCTGGGCGCGACCATGATCGCCACCTGCGAGGCGTTCGCGCTGGCCGACAAGCTGGGGCTGGACCGGGCGCGGATGTTCGACGTGGTGTCCACCTCATCAGGCTACAGCTGGTCGTTGAACGCCTATTGCCCGGCGCCGGGGGTGGGGCCGACCTCGCCCGCCGACAACGGCTATAAGCCCGGATTTGCGGCGGAACTGATGCTGAAGGATCTGCGGCTGTCCCAGCAGGCGGCCGAGGCGGTCGATGCCGACACGCCGATGGGCCAGCTTGCGACGCGGCTTTACACCGATTTCGTCGAGACCGAAGGCGGGCGCGGCCGGGATTTTTCCGCAATGCTGCCGCGGCTTGCAGCGCGCGGCCGGCAGGGCTGAGGGGCGGGTCCGCCCCGGCTCGCGGTCTTTTGCGGTGTCGCCGGGAAACGCCGTGGTGCATCACCGCGTTTGCATTGGCCACGACAGAAGGATGCCGGCCATGATCCGATCCGCGCTGCTCGCCGGCCTGATGGCCGCGACCCTGCCGCTGTCTGCGCTGGCCGACAAGCCCGCGCACGCGGGCGGCAATAACAGCGGCAACGGCAACAAGGGCCAGTCCCAGCACTCGGCCAAGGCCAGGGACCACGCGCCGCAGCTGCGCCGCGCGCCCGTGGTCGTCATCCGCGACACCGACCGCCGCCGCGACCCCGTGGTGGTGGTGGACCCCGACCGCCCCGCCCGCACCCTTGTCCAGCGGGCCTGTCCGCCGGGTCTGGCGAAGAAAAGCCCGGCCTGCGTTCCGCCCGGACAGGCCAGAAAGATGGACGGCCGGGTCGTCGTCGGCGACCGCATCGACTGGAATCACGTCCATGTCGTCACCCGCCCCGGCCTGTATGGGCTTACCGAGCCGCCGCGGGGGCAGCGTTACGCCATCGTGGACGGCCGCCTTGTCCGCGTCGATTCCGGCACCGCGCGCATCCTGTCGATCATCCGGCTGGTCGAGGCGTTGCTGGACTGACCGGCGCGGCGCGCGGGCGTCAGCCCTGCAGCAACGCCTGTGCCGCGGCGCGCGCGGCGGGGGTGATCGCCTCGCCGGCCAGCATGCGCGCCAGTTCCTCGACCCGTTCCGCCTGCGGAAGGGGCGTCACGGTCGATGTGGTCATGTCGTCCGCGACCGCCTTGGCGACCCGGAAGTGCCGGTCGCCGCGCGCCGCCACCTGCGGCGAATGGGTCACGACCAGCACCTGCGCCCCCTCGGCCAGCCGCGCAAGGCGGCGGCCCACGGCGTCGGCGGTGGCCCCGCCCACGCCGCGGTCGATCTCGTCGAAGATCATCACAAGGCTGTCGCCGCCCCGCGCCAGGCACACTTTCAGCGCCAGCAGGAACCGCGACAGCTCGCCGCCGGATGCGATGCGGTCCAGCGGACCCGCAGGCGCGCCGGGGTTGGTGGCGACGGTAAAGGCGACGGTGTCGCGGCCCTCGGGTCCGGGGTCGCCGGGGGTGACGCGGGTCTCGAACACCGCGCGCTCCATCTTCAGGGGCGCAAGCTCGGCGGCCATCGCCGCGTCCAAGCGGCCGGCGGCCCCGGTCCGGGCGGCGGTGACGGCGGCGGCGGCGGCATCATAGGCGGCGTCGGCGGCGCGCACGGCCTGCGTCAACTCGCCCAGCCGCGCGGTGCCCGCGTCCAGCGCCTCCAGCCGGTCGGCCAGGGTCGCGGCCAGCCCGGCCAGGTCGTCGGCCAGCACGTCATGCTTGCGGGCCAGCGCCCGCAGGGCGAACAGGCGTTCTTCGGTCGCCTCAAGGGTGGCGGGGTCGTGGTCGGCCGCGGCCAGCGCATCCTCGATCCCGCGCGTGGCCTCGCCCAGTTCGATCAGCGCGCGCCCCAGCGCGGCGATGGGCGCGTCCAGCGCGGCGGCGGCGCCGTCGTCGCCCTTGGCGGCCGCGCCCTCAAGCCAGCGCACGGCCTCGACCATCGCGCCCTCGGCCCCCTCGACGCCAGCCAGCTGCAGCGCGCGGGCGACGTCGCCGCGGATGCGTTCGGCGGCCTGCATCTGGCGCCGGGCGATGTCCAGCGCCGCCTCTTCGCCGGGCTGGGGGTCCAGCTTGGCCAGCTCGGCCACGGCGTGGCGCAGGAAATCCTCCTCGCGCCGCGCCGCCTCCAGCGCCGCCTCGGCCTCGGACAGCGCCGCCGCCGCCTGCCTGCGCGCGGACCATGCGGCCCGCAGCGGCGCAAGGTCGATCGCGGCGAACGCGTCCAGCAGCGCGCGGTGGCCGCGCGGGTTCAGCAGCCCGCGGTCGTCGTGCTGGCCGTGCAGTTCGACCAGCGCGTCCGACAGCGCCCGCAGCACCTCGCCCGAGACGCGGCGGTCGTTCACCCAGCCGGTCTTGCGACCGTCGGCGGCGTTCACGCGGCGCAGGATCAGCTCGTCCTCGGCGTTGATGCCGGCCTCGTCCAGCACGGCGCGGGCGGGGTGGCCCGCGGGCAGGTCGAACACCGCCGTCACCTCGCCCTGGGTCGCGCCGGCGCGCACCAGTTCAGCGCGGCCGCGCCAGCCCAGCACGAACCCCAGGCAGTCCAGCATGATCGACTTGCCCGCCCCGGTTTCGCCGGTCAGCACGTTCAGGCCGGGCGCGAAATCCAGCGCCAGCCGGTCGATCAGCAGCATGTCCCGGATGTCCAGCGACCGCAGCATCGGATCACACCCTTGCGGCCGGGGTCAGAGCCACCGGCCCTGGATCACCTGACGATAGACGTTGGTCAGCCACGAACTGCCCTGCGGCGTCGCGGTCAGGCCGCGACCGCGCAGCTGGGCGTAGGCGTCCTGATAGAACGGCGAGGACTGGAAGTTGTGGCCCAGGATCGCGCCCGCGGTCTGCGCCTCGTCGGTCAGGCCCAGGGCCAGATACGCCTCGACCAGCCGCATCAGCGCCTCGGGGGTGTGGGTGGTGGTCTGGTAATCCTCGACCACGACGCGAAAGCGGTTGATCGCGGCAGTGTGATGCCCGCGCTTGAGGTAATAGCGCCCGATCTCCATCTCTTTTCCGGCCAGATGGTCGAAGGCCAGGTCGAACTTCAGCACCGCCGAGCGCGCGTATTCGGTGTCGGGATACTGCTCGATCACCTCGCGCAGCGATTGCAGCGCCTGAAAGGTCAGGCCCTGGTCGCGCCCGACCTCGTCGATCTGGTCGTAATAGGACAACGCCAGCAGATACTTGGCATAGGCCGCATCCTCGTCGCCGGGATAGGCGTCGATGAACCGCTGGGCGGCGCCCCGCGCCTCGTCATACTGGCGGGCCTTGTGGTGCGAATAGGCCTGCATGATCAGGCCGCGCTTGGCCCAGTCGGAATAGGGGTAAAGCCGCTCGACCTCGGAGAAGTAATGGACGGCGTCGCGGGGCTTGTTCTCGTTCTCAAGCTCGAACTCGCCGCGCTTGTAGATTTCCTCGGCGGTGAAGTTGTCCAGCGGCTGCTTTGTCGCGTTGCCGCCGCGACCGCAGCCGGCCAGCAACGACACCGAGACGACCACCGCCAACAGCAACGGTCCCGCTTTTCTGACTGCCATGTCCGTCCTGTCCGTTCGCGTCCCGCGGCTGCCTAGCACAGAATATCAGGCCGCGCAAAAGGGCAAGGTTGGCGGGTGCCCGGCGGAAAAGCCGCCGCCCGCCGGGTGCGCCCGGTTCAGGCGACGGCGCGCGCCGCGATGCCGGCGCCCACGGTTCCCGCGTCATAGCGGTCGACGCCCGCGCCCGGCAGGCGGGCCTGCAGATCGTCGGAACAGGTGGTCCATTCCCACGCGCCGGGCGTGTCGAACAGCGCCCGCAACAGGCGGTTGGTCATCGCGTGGCCTGCGCGGTGGCCGGTATAGCGGCCCAGCAGCGGTGCGCCCGCCAGCGCCAGGTCGCCCATCGCATCCAGCATCTTGTGGCGCACGGCCTCGTCGGCGTGGCGCAGCCCGCCGGGCGACAGCACCCGGTCGCCGTCCACGACGACGGCGTTGAAATAGGTGCCCCCCAGCGCAAGGCCGCTGGCCTTCATCGCGTCCACGTCCGACTGGCGGCAAAAGGTGCGGCTGTCCATCAGCTCGCGCAGGAAGGCGCCGTTGGCCATGTCCAGCCGCTTTTCCTGATGGCCGATGGCGGCGTCGGCAAAGTCGATGGCGAAGTCGATTTCCAGATGGTCGGCGGGGGCCAGACGGGCGAACGCCTCGCCCTCGCGCACCTCGACGGCCTTCAGCACGCGGATCGCGCGCAGGGGTTTGCGCTGCATCCGCAGCCCGGCGCGCAGGATGCCCGCGACGAACGGCGCCGACGATCCGTCAAGGATCGGCACCTCGGGTCCGTCGATGTCGATCAGCGCGTTGTGAACGCCGGTCCCGGCCAGCGCCGCCATGACGTGTTCGACCGTGGACACCGTCGCCCCGCCCGCGCCCTGCAGCAGCGTGCACAGCCGCGACGGCTGCACCAGATCCCAGAGGGCGGGGATCAGCGCCCCGCCCTGCCCCTGCGCCAGGTCGGTGCGGCGGAACACGATGCCGTGCCCGGCCTGCGCCGGCCGGATGGTCAACCGCGCGGGGGCGCCAGAGTGAAGCCCGGCGCCTTTGAATTCCGCCGTGGTGGCAAGGGTGGCCTGCATGGTCGTCGTCCGATTCTCGTTGGGGGCCACGCGGCCCCGGTCGATCATCAGTTAGGCCTGCGGGCCGTGCGTCTCAATTAACCTTTTGTAACAGCTTGAAACATCCGGGCTGGCCGGGCCGGTCGGCGACCCGGCCGCCCGACGATGCGCGAAAGGGGCCGCGGTGGCGGCCCCTTTCGGCATTTTTCGGTCGCTGAGGCGTGATCGCGTCAGTTGGCCTGACGGCGCAGGAAGGCGGGGATTTCCACGTTGTCCTGTGCCGCGTCGGGCGAGGCCAGGTCGTCGAAGTCGCCGTCGGCCGTGCGGCTGCGCGACATCCGCTCGCTGACGCGTTCGGCGATGGTCGCGGCCTGCGGGCGTTCGGCCGCGGGTTCGTGCGACCCCGACAGCCGTTCCATGATCCGGCCCAGACCGGCCATGCGCTGGGTGCCCTGCGGCGCGGGCGCGGGCGCGGCGACCGGAGCCGCGCGGCGCTGGTGCGCCTCGGCGGCGGCGGCTTTCACGCGGTCCAGCCGCTCGCGCATCGTGTCGCCCTGACCGGCGCGCGGACGCGACGGCGCGGTAAAGCTTTCGGCGGCGTCGTTCAGCCGGCTGGAGGTCGTGCGCAGATCGGCCGGGCGGGCGGGTTCCGCCCGCAGCTCGACGCGCGGCTCGGCCCGGAACTCGACCCGTTCGGCGGGCTGATAGGCGGGCGCGGGCAGCTCGTCCTCGACGGGCGCGCGGGGCGCCTCGGCGACGATCCGGCGCTGCGGGACCAGCGGCTCCTCGTGCGCGGCGGCGGCCGCCTGCGCGACCGAGGGGTTCTGGGTCAGCGGCTCGCGCATGCCGCGGCGCGCCACCGGCACGTCGGTGGCGGCGACGGCCGCGTCGATGCCGGTCGCCACGACGGACACGCGGACGCTGCCCTCCATCGACGGATCGAGGGTCGAACCCACGATGATGTTGGCGTCGGAATCGACCTTTTCCCGGATTTTTTCCGCGGCCTCGTCCATTTCGAACAGGGTCAGGTCATAGCCGCCGGTGATGTTGATCAGCACGCCCTTGGCCCCGTGCAGGCTGATTTCGTCCAGCAGCGGGTTGGCGATGGCCTTTTCGGCGGCCTGCACGGCGCGGTTCTCGCCCGTGGCCTCGCCGGTGCCCATCATGGCCTTGCCCATCTCGTCCATCACGGCGCGGACGTCGGCAAAGTCCAGGTTGATCAGGCCCGGCCGCACCATCAGGTCGGTCACGCCCTTGACGCCCTGATACAGCACGTCGTCGGCCATCGCGAAGGCTTCGGTGAAGGTGGTCTTTTCGTTCGCCAGCCGGAACAGGTTCTGGTTGGGGATGATGATGAGGGTATCGACGACCTTCTGCAGCGCCTCGACGCCCTCGTCGGCCTGCCGCATGCGCTTGCTGCCCTCGAACTGGAAGGGCTTGGTCACGACGCCGACGGTCAGGATGCCCATCTCGCGCGCGGCTTGGGCGATGATCGGGGCGGCGCCGGTGCCGGTGCCGCCGCCCATGCCCGCGGTGATAAAGCACATGTGCGCGCCCATCAGGTGATCGACGATGTCCTCGATCGTCTCCTCGGCGGCCTTGGCCCCGATCGAGGGCTTGGCCCCCGCGCCCAGCCCCTCGGTCACTTTCGGGCCCAGCTGGATGCGCTGTTCGGCGCGGCTTTGCGCCAGCGCCTGCGCGTCGGTGTTGGCCACGACGAACTCGACCCCGTCGAGCTGCTGTTCGATCATGTTGTTGACGGCGTTGCCGCCCGCACCGCCGACACCGAACACGGTGATGCGCGGGCGCAGTTCGTCGTCGTCGGTCATCATCAGGTTCAGATTCATCGCCGCCTGCCCTTCCATTGGTTAGCCGGGTCGTGGCGCCCGGTCGAATCCCCTGTGCTGCCGCCAAGGGTATCAGATTTGCCCGACCCGTCACGCCGTAAACAGGACATATCCACAAAATATGGCGTGTCTGCACGCAATCATAGGCGGTATCTTGCCCATATGTCTAGGGCTAGTGGGTCAGCCCATTGACTGACTTACCAGTTGTTTCTGAACCAACGAACGGCGCGTTTCAGGCCGATCACGCCCGCCCGCTCGACCGGCATCTCGAAGTCCCACCACTCGTCCTGCGGATTGGCGGCGTGCAGCGCCAGACCCACCGTCGCGGCGTGACACGGGGCGGTGTGCTGCTGGGCCAGCCCCTGAATGCGCAGGGGCCGCCCGATGCGGACGTTCTGGCCCAGGATGCGCCCGGCCAGCGCGTCAAGGCCGGGGATCTGGCTGGCCCCGCCGGTCAGCACGACCTGGCGCGAGGGCATGTGGTCGAACCCCGCCGCGTCCAGCACCGCGCGCACGCCGTCCAGGATCTCTTCGACCCGCGGGCGCATGATGCCGATCAGGTCGGCGCGGCTGACCGTGCGGCGGTCGGTTTCCCAGTCGCCTGTCTCGGGGCCGGACACCGCGCCGACGGCGATCATCTCCATGTCGTCGCGGCCCGTCGCCTCAAGCCCGCCGTGGCGGGTCTTCAGCCATTCGGCCGTGTGCATCGGCACCCGCAGCCCCTGGCTGATGTCGCGCGTCACCAGATCGCCGCCCATGCGCACGGCATCGGCAAAGATCATGTGCTTTTTCAGGAAGATCGAGACGCCGGTGATGCCCCCGCCCATGTCGATGCAGGCGGCGCCCAGTTCCTGTTCATCCTCGACCAGCGCGGCGCGGCCGGCGGCATAGGCGGCCGATCCGACGCCCGCCAGTTCCAGGTCGCAGCGGCGGATGCACTGGACCAGGTTGCTGGCGGCGGTGCCGTCGATGGTCAGCACGTGCATGTCCACGGCCAGCCGGTTGCCGACATGGTCGCGCGGATCGCCAAGGCCCGACCGCGCGTCGACGGCAAAGTTCACCGGCTGCGCGTGCAGCACCTCGCGCCCGCGGCCGAAATCGGGGGCGTCGCACGCGGCCAGCACGGCCGCCACGTCCTGTTCGCCGACCTTGCCGGCGGTCAGCGTGATCTCTCCGGCCAGGCCATAGGAGGCGGGCCGCGCGCCCGCGATGCTGGCGATGACGTGATCGACGCGCACCCCCGCCTGTTTCTGCGCGCCCTGCACGACATGACGCACGGCGCGTTCCGTTTCGCCCATCGTGTCGATCTCGCCATAGCGGACGCCGCGCGACTGGGTGGTGAACTGGCCGATCACGCGAAAGCTGGACTGCCCGGCCATCGGGCCGACGCCGTCGGTGTCGCGGAACTGGCCGGGGCCGTCGAACTGCAGGATGATGCAGGTGATCTTGGATGTGCCGATGTCCAGCACGGCCAGCACGCCGCGCGCCATCGCATTGCGGCGCATCTGCCGCATCGTCCGCTGTGCCTGATACAGATCCCTCATCGCGCCCCTCGTGTCCCCCGCCCGATCCTCAGCCCCGTTTCGCCGCCCGGCCGTCCGCCGCGGCCGTCGTCTTGCCCCTGGCGCCGCTTGCGCCGCCCTCGTCCGGCTCGATCAGCGATCCGTCGGGGGCAAGCTCGGGCAGCCCCTGCGCGCGGCGCAGCGTGTTCTGCGCGGTCAGCCCCAGCCGCAGCACCGGCCGGGCCGGGTCGCGCAGGTCCACCGCCACCACGTCGCGCGCCAGCAGGTCGCCGTCGCGCGCCATCGCCAGCGCCTGTTCCAGCGCGGCGACCGCGCGATCCTCGGGCAGCATGATGCGCTGGCCGCGGTCCAGCACCACGTCCCAGCGCCGCTCGCCCATGCGTTCCAGCCCGCGCAGCCGCGGCAGCACGGGGCCGGCGGCGTCGATCAGGGCCATCGCCTCGGACGCATGGGCGCCCGCGCCCTCGCCCGCGATCATCGGCAGGTCGCGGCGCACGTCGCGCGACGTGACCGACGCGACGCGGTGCCCGCCCTTGTCCAGCAGGTCGATGCCGCGCGCGTGGCGCCACAGCACGGCGGGCTGGCGTTCGGTCACATGCGCCGACAGGATGCCGCCGGGCTTGATCCGCAGTTCCACCTTTTCGATGGCGTCCAGCCGCTCGACCTGCGCGCGCAGCCCGTCCAGGTCGATGTCAAAGCTGGACGCGGGCAGCGTGACCGGCAGCATCGCGGCCAGGCCCTTCTCGACGGCCGGGGATGCGCCGGTGATCTCCATTCGGTGGACCATGAACGCCTCGCGCGTCTGGACCTTTTCGACCAGCGTGGTCACGCCCCCCTGCAGCGACGCGCGGCGGGTTTCGTCCGACAGCCAGATGCCCGCGACCATGCAGACCAGGAAGGCGGGCAGGCCCACGCGGATGAACCGGCGGTAAAGCGGCGTCAGCCACATGCGCGTCAGCCGATAGGCCAGCCGTGACGGCGCCGGATCGCGCCGCTGCGGCCGCGCCGCCGTGGCGACGCCCTGCGCGGGTTGCGGACGCTGGCCCGCCGGGCGCGCGGGCGCGGGGCGCGCGCCCCAGCCCAGCGGGTGGGTCAGGCGGTTCAATCCCGGCATAGCGCGTCCTCTACCATCCAGCGGACCAGCGCCGGGAAATCCATGCCGGCCTGCGCGGCCTGTTCGGGCGCAAGCGAGGTGGGCGTCATCCCCGGCTGGGTGTTGGTTTCCAGCAGCACCAGCCCCGCCAGCCCGCGGCTGTCGTCCCAGCGGAAGTCGGTCCGGCTGAGGCCGCGGCACCCCAGCGCGCGATGGGCGCGCAGGGCATAGTCGCCGCAGGCGGCGGCAATGTCGGCGGGGATGTCGGCGGGCACGACATGGCGCGACCCGCCGGCGGTGTATTTCGCGTCATAGTCATACCAGCCGTCGGTGATGATCTCGGTCACGCCCAGCGCCCGGTCGCCCAGCACGGTGGTCGTCAGCTCGCGCCCCGGCGCATAGGTTTCGACCATCACATGCGCGGGCATGGCACCGGACAACTGCGGCGGGCCGCCCGCGCCGTCATGGACGATATAGACGCCGATCGACGACCCCTCGTCGTTGGGCTTGACCACATAGGGCGGCGGCAGGACATGGCGGGCGCGCACCTCGTCCGCGCAGGCGACCACGCTGTCCACCACCGGCAGGCCCGCGTCGCGGAACGCCTGCTTGGCGCGGGTCTTGTCCATCGCCAGCGCCGACGCCAGCACGCCCGAGTGGGTATAGGGCAGGCGCAGCCATTCCAGCAGGCCCTGGACGCAGCCATCCTCGCCCCAGCGGCCGTGCAGCGCGTTGAAGACGACGTCGGGCGCGGCCTCGGCCAGCCGCGACGGCAGCGTCGCGCCGTCATCGGGGCCAAGAGCGATCTCGACCACCGTGTATCCCGCCACCCGCAGCGCATCCGCGCATTCGCGACCCGACGACAGCGACACCTCTCGCTCGACCGAGGGGCCACCCATCAGGACTGCTACGGTGTGGGCTGTCCTGCTCGACCTGCCCGCCACAACTGCCTTTTCCGCCCCGGTTGGCCGGGGACCGTTGCGGGGTGGTTCACCCCGAATCCGCGCGCCGTTGGCGGCGCTGCGTCACGGCCATGATAGTCACAAGCGCGGCATCGGGGAAAGGGGGTTTCTGTGGAAAGGAACGCCGCCGCGTCAGCGGCTTGCCCGCCGGATCGGACAGGCCGCCGGGGCGATGGCGGGCGGCGGTGGCGCGGGGCGGCCTCGCGCGTCCATCGCGCCGCTCAACCTGCGCGTGTGTGCGCCGGGTCGCCGATGCGGATGACCTCCCACGTCAGCTCGTGCCCCGAGGCGGCGCGGACGCGGTCGCGGACCAGCTCGCCCAGCGCCTCAAGCTCGGCCGCGGTCGCGCCGCCGGTGTTGATCAGAAAGTTGGGGTGCTTCTCGCTCATCTGCGCGCCACCCAGGCGTTGGCCGCGCAGGCCGGCGGCGTCGATCAGCGTCCACGCCTTCAGCGCGTGGCTGTCGTCGGCGCGCCCGGTGGAACTGTGCCCGGCAGGGTTGCGGAAGGTCGATCCGGCGCTGCGGTCGCGGGTGGGCTGGCTGGCGTCGCGGCGGGAAAGCTGGTCGTCCATCCGCGTGGCCAGCGCATCGGGGTCGCCGTGTTCGGCGCGGAAACTGGCGCGGGTGACGACCCAGCCGGGCGGGATCTCGGCGTGGCGATAGGCGAACCCCAGCTCGGCCGCGCCCAGCGTCACCGCCGCCCCGTCGCGCGCGACCAGATCGGCGCTGACCAGATGATCGGCCACATAGCTGCCATAGCAGCCCGCGTTCATGCGCACCGCGCCCCCGATGCTGCCGGGGATTGTGCGCAGGAACGTCAGGTCCAGCCCGGCTTCGGCCGCGCGGCGGGCGACATGGGCGTCCAGCGCGGCGGCGCCCGCGTGGACCAGATCGCCGTCGATCTCGATGCCATTGAAGCCGCGGCCAAGGCGGATCACAACGCCCCGGATGCCGCCGTCGCGCACGATCAGGTTCGACCCGACGCCCATCGGAAAGACCGGCACGGCGGGATCGAGGGCGCGCAGGAAGGCCGACAGGTCGTCCGCGTCGGCGGGCTGGAACAGCCAGTCGGCCGGGCCGCCGACGCGCAGCCAGGTCAGGTCGGCCAGCGCGCGGCCGGGGGTCAGGGCGCCGCGCGGGCTGGGTAGGTCGGTCATCGGCACCTCGGGTCTTTGCGCGCGTTACTAGGGGCGCGCGCTGCGACCGGCAAGCGGGCCGCGCGGGTTGCAATCCATCCCATGCGGCGGCACGATCCGCGCCGCAGACCGCCCGCATCCCGCGCGGCGGCCCCCTTTTGGCGAGGCTTGCCCATGACCACCCGCCTTTTGATCCCGCTGACCGTGCTGGCCGCCCTGTCCACTTCGGCCGCGCTGGCCGCCGACGACCCCGCCGCCTGCGGCACGATCCGGCTGTCGGACCCCGGCTGGACCGACATCACCGCGACCAACGGCGTCGCCGCCACGGTGTTGGACGCGCTGGGATATCAGGCCGACGTGCAGACCCTGTCCGTGCCGATCGGATACGAGGCGATGAAGGGCGGCAACATCGACGTGTTCCTGGGCAACTGGATGCCCGCGCAAAAGGCGTTCCGCGACGATCTGGACAAGTCTGGCGCCGCGGTCGAACTGGTGCAGAACCTGACCGGGGCCAAGTTCACGCTGGGCGTCAACAAGGCCGGCGCCGATCTGGGCGTGACGGATTTCTCGCAGCTCGACGCGCAGCGCGACGCCTTTGACGGCAAGATCTACGGGATCGAGCCGGGCGCGCCCGCCAACCAGTCCATCGCCAAGATGATCGCCGACGACAAGCACGGGCTGGGCGACTGGGAACTGGTCGAATCGGGCGAGCAGGCGATGCTGGCGCAGGTCACGCGCAACGACCAGGCGGGCACGCCCACGGTGTTCCTGGCGTGGGCGCCGCACCCGATGAACGTCGCCCACCAGATCACCTATCTGTCGGGCGGCGACGCCGAGTTCGGCCCCGATTTCGGCGGCGCGACGGTCCACACGCTGGCCCGCACCGGCTGGCCGGAACAATGCCCCAACGCGGCCAGGCTGCTGACCCAGATGACCTTTGACGTGGACATGGAAAACGCCCTGATGGGCGGCATCCTGAACGACGGGCAGGACGGGCGGACCGCGGCCAAGGCGTGGCTTGCGGCGAACCCCGCCCCGCTGGCGGGCTGGCTGGACGGCGTGACCACGCTGGACGGACAACCGGGCCTTGCCGCGGTCGAAGCCGCGCTGAAGTGACGCAAGGGGCGGGCGGTCCCTCCGGCCGCCCCCGCATCATCCGCCCCAGGCCGCACGGCCCGCGGCCCCCTGCCGCTTTGCCCCAAAAGGCCCCATGTCCCGCCCCAACATCCTGATCCTGATGGCCGACCAGCTTTCGGGGGTGCTGTTCCCCGATGGCCCCGCGCCGTTCCTGAACGCGCCGCACCTGCGCGCGCTGGCCGAACGTTCCGCGCGGTTCGCCAACTGCTATACCGCCAGCCCGCTGTGCGCGCCCGCGCGGGCCTCGTTCATGTCGGGGCAGCTGCCGCGGCGGACGCGGGTCTATGACAACGCGGCCGAGTTCGCGTCCGACATCCCGACCTATGCCCACCATCTGCGCCGCGCGGGTTATGCCACCTGCCTGTCGGGCAAGATGCATTTCGTCGGCCCCGACCAGATGCACGGGTTCGAGGAGCGGCTGACCACCGACATCTATCCCGCCGACTTCGGCTGGACCCCCGACTATCGCAAGCCGGGAGAGCGGATCGACTGGTGGTATCACAACATGGGGTCCGTCACCGGCGCGGGCGTGGCCGAGATCACCAACCAGTATGAATATGACGACGAGGTCGCCTATAACGCCTGCCGCAAGCTTTACGACCTGTCGCGGGGGGCGGACGACCGGCCGTGGTGCCTGACGGTCAGCTTTACCCACCCCCACGACCCTTTCGTCGCCCGCCGCCGTTACTGGGATCTCTACGAAGGCGCGGCGGAGCGTGAGCCGCCCGAGGCCATCCCCTATGACGCGCACGACCCCCATGCGCAGCGCATCCTGGACGCCTGCGACTGGCGCAGCTTTGACATCACCGCCGATCAGGTGCGCCGCGCGCGGCAGGGGTATTTCGCCAACATCAGCTATATCGACGACAAGGTCGGGCAGATCATGGACGTGCTGCGCGACACCCGCCAGGACGCCATCGTCGTCGTGCTGTCGGACCACGGCGAGATGCTGGGCGACCGCGGCCTGTGGTTCAAGATGAACTTCTACGACCCGTCCGCCCGCGTGCCGCTGATGATCGCGGCGCCGGGCATGGCCGCGGGGCGCGTGGACACGCCGGTCAGCACCATCGACCTGCTGCCGACGCTGGCCGATCTGGCCGGCATCTCGCTGGCCGAGGTGTCGCCGTGGACCGACGGGGAAACGCTGGTGCCGGTCGCGGCGGGCGGGCCGCGTTCGCCGGTGCCGATGGAATACGCCGCCGAGGCGAGCGTGACGCCGCTGGTGGCGATCCGCGACGGGCGCTGGAAATACACCCGCTGCTTGGCCGATCCCGAACAGCTGTTCGACATGGACGCCGATCCGGGCGAGCGCACGAACCTTGCCCCCGATCCCGCCCACGCCGCCACGCTGGCGCGGCTGCGCGCGCTGGCGGACGCCCGCTGGGATCTGCCCGCCTATGACGCCGAGGTGCGCGAAAGCCAGGCGCGGCGCTGGGTGGTCTATGAGGCGCTGCGCAACGGCGCCTATTTCCCGTGGGATTACCAGCCGCTGATGCAGGCGTCCGAGCGTTACATGCGCAATCACATGAACCTGGACACGCTGGAGGAATCGAAGCGATTCCCGCGCGGCGAATAGGTCTACATCTTCACGCCCGGCAGGCGGCTGGCCTGCCGCACCCAGTCGGTGAACCGCGCCGCGTCGACCGTCTCGCCCTCGTGCAGGTGCCAGTAACGCACCTCGTCCTGGCGCGAGGGTTCGGGCGGCGGCGGGTCAAGCTGCGCGCCGCGAAAGAACGCGACCTTGATGTATCGCGTCAGGCAGTGCAGCCCCAGGAACCAGCCGCCGTCCCCCGGACCGTAAAGCGGCGAGTTCCACTTGACCGCCTTGGCCACCCCCGGCACCGCGGCGACGATCAGGCGGTCAAGCTCGCGCGCGGCGTCCTGTTTCCAGCCCGGCGCGGCGTCCAGCCAGGCGGCCACCGGCGCGTCGCCGTAACCCTTGGGGATCTGGGGATTGCCGCCCGCCAGCAGGCGGGGGCGCGGCGTGTCGTCGTTGGCGTCCTCGGGCATGGCGGCGTCCCTGCGTGGGGGTTTGGTCCAGCCTGCCACGGATGCCGGGCGGGCGCGACCCTCAGCGCCGCCGGTGCGCGGCCCAGAATCCGGCGACCGCGCCGGTGACCAGCGACACCAGCGCGGGCGTCACGACGAAAAAGATGATGCCCGCCTGCCGCGCCATCTGGTCCAGCGGCAGCACGTTCTGGGTGATGATCCAGCCGCCGATGGCGACCACGGCGCAGAACGCCAGCGCCATCGCCAAGCCCAGCGGCCCGTTCCGGCGCGTCAGCCACCATGCCGCAAGCCCCGGCAGGATGGCCGCGATCAGGCCCGGAACCAGCCATTCGCCCAAGATCATGACGTCAGTCCCTTTCCGCCGTTGGCAGGGCGCGGCCCAGATGCGCGTCCGGCCGCCGCGGGGGCCGCAGCAGCAGCGCCAGCCCGACCAGGAAGGCCGCCAGCCCCAGCAGCGGCCCGCATTTCCACGTCACCAGCCCCAGGATCGGCACGCCCGCGACGACCGCCGCGACCAGCGCCCGCATGTGATAGCGGTGCCGCAGCCTGCCGATCAGCAACACCCCCAGAACCCAGATCGCGCTGGCCGCCACGCACAGGATGATGTGCCCCACCGGCACCGGTCAGGCCGCCCGCGCCAGCAGGCGGTCGGGCAGCCCGTTCGCCCAGGCGCTGATCGTGCCCGCGCCCAGACAGACCACCATGTCGCCCGGCCGCGCCTGTTCGCGGACCAGCCGTTCCAGATCGCCTTCGTCCATCACCGCGCGGGCGTGGCGGTGGCCGTGGGCGATCAGCCCGGCCACCAGATCGTCGCGGCTTGCGCCGGGGATCGGGTCTTCGCCCGCAGAATAGACCTCGGCGATGGCGACGACATCCGCCTCGTTGAAGCAGGTGCAGAAGTCGTCGAACAGGTTCGACAGCCGCGAATAGCGGTGCGGCTGGTGGACGGCGATCACGCGGCCCTTGGTCGCCTGCCGCGCCGCCTTCAGGACGGCCGCGATCTCGACCGGGTGATGGCCGTAGTCGTCGATGATGGTGACGCCGCCGACCTCGGCCACCTTGGTAAAGCGCCGCCCGACGCCTGCGAACGCCGCCAGTGCGTCGCGGATCTGCGCGCGTTTCAGCCCCAGATGCCGCGCCACGGCAATGGCCGACAGCGCGTTCGAGACGTTGTGGTCGCCCGGCATCGGCAGGGTGCAACCCTCGATCATCGGCACTTCGCCGTCCTCGCCGCGCTCGCCCTGCAGGGCCACGTCGAAATGGGCCACGCCGTCTTCATAGCGCAGGTTCACCGCCCGCACGTCGGCCTGCGCGTTGAAGCCGAAGGTCACGACGCGGCGATCGGTGACGCGGCCGACAAGGCTTTGCACCTCGGGGTGGTCGGTGCAGCAGACGGCGAGGCCATAGAAGGGGATGTTCGACACGAAATCGGTGAAGCCCTTGCGCAACGCGTCGAAGCTGCCCCAGTGCTCCATATGCTCGGGGTCGATGTTGGTGACGATGGCGATGGTCGCGGGCAGGCGGTTAAAGCTGCCGTCCGATTCGTCGGCCTCGACCACCATCCATTCGCCCGCGCCCGCGCGGGCGTTCGAGCCATAGGCGTGAATCACGCCGCCGTTGATGACCGTCGGGTCCAGCCCGCCCGCGTCCAGCAGGGTCGCCACCATCGTCGTGGTGGTGGTCTTGCCGTGAGTCCCCGCGATGGCGATGTTCGATTTCAGCCGCATCAGCTCCGCCAGCATCTCGGCCCGACGCACCACCGGCAGACCACGGCGGCGGGCTTCCTCAAGCTCGGGGTTGCCCTTCTTGATGGCAGTGGAGATCACGACCACGCCCGCGTCGCCGATGTTCTCGGCCCGCTGGCCCTCGAAGACGGTGGCGCCCAGCCTTTCCAGCCGGTCGGTGATCTTGGATTTCTTCGCGTCCGACCCCTGCACGGCATAGCCCAGCGTCATCAGCACCTCGGCGATGCCGGACATGCCGATGCCGCCGATGCCGACGAAATGGATGGGGCCCAGCTCGCCGGGCAGTTTGGTGGCAGCGTTCATGCGGCAAGCTCCGTCACGAGATCATGCAGGCGGGCCGCCGCGTCGGGGCGGCCCAGCGACAGGGCGGCGGCGGCCATGCTGGCCGCGCGGGTTCCGTCCGAAAGGATGGCGTGCAGGTCGCGCGTCAGGCTGGCCGCGTCAAGCACCGATTCCGGCAGCACGACCGCCGCGCCTGCATCGGCCAGCGCGCGGGCATTGGCCGACTGGTGGTCGCCCGCCGCAGCCGCAAAGGGGATCAGGATCGCGGGCCGCCCGATGCCGGTGATGTCAGCCAGCGACGAGGCCCCTGCGCGGCTGACGACCAGCTGCGCCGCCGCGATGCGTTCGGGCACGTCGGAAAAGAACGGCCGCACCTCGGCCGCGACGCCGGCGCGGGCATAGGTTGCGGTGACGCCCTCGGCGTCCTCGGCCCGCGCCTGATGGCTGACCGACAGCCGCGCGCGCATCGCGTCGGGCAGCGCGGCGACGGCGTCGGGCACGATCTGCGACAGCACCCGCGCCCCCTGCGACCCGCCGATGACCAGCAGGCGCAGCGGCCCGTCGCCCGGCGGCGCATAGGGCGCGCCGATGCGGTCCAGCACCGCCTGGCGCACCGGGTTGCCGGTGTGGATGGCCGTCACGCCGCCGGGCATCGCGGTGGGCCAGGTGCCGCAGGCCACGGTCTGGACGCGGCGGGCAAAGGCGCGGTTGACGCGGCCCATCACGCCGTTCTGTTCATGGATCATGCGGGGGATGCCCAGGGCCAGCGCCGCGCTCATCGCTGGGATGGTCGGATAGCCGCCAAAGCCCACGACGACCGCCGGACGGTCGCGACGCATGGCCGCGACGGCGCGGGCGATCCCGACGGCGATCCGGGGCAGAACGGTCAGCTTGCCCGCCAGCCCGCCCCGCGCCGTGGTGGCCGATGGCACGATCTTGCGGATCACCGCCTCGGGGAACCCGCCGGCATAGCGCGCGCCGCGTTCGTCGGTGGACAGCGTGACGCGCCAGCCCGCCGCCAGCAGCCGTTCGGCCAGCGCCTGCGCGGGGAACATGTGCCCGCCGGTGCCGCCCGCCGCGATCAGCGCCAGCCTGCCGTTGCCGTTGTCGCCGCCGCTCATCGTCCGGCGCGCCCCAGCACGTCGGCGATCACATTCTGCGGCCGGGTGCGGGTCAGCGCCAGCAGCATGCCGATGGCGATTCCCGATGCGATGACCGACGACCCGCCATAGCTGACGAACGGCAGCGTCATCCCCTTGGCCGGCAGCAGCCGCACCGCAACGCCCATGTTGATCAGCGCCTGCACGCCGAACGCGCAGGCCAGCCCCGTGCCCGCGATCCGCGCGAACGGGTCGCGTTCGCGCAGCAGCCGCCACAGCGAGCGGGTGACGATCACGCCGTAAAGGGCGATGACGATCATCACCAGCGCAAAGCCGAACTCTTCGGCGGCCACCGCGATGATGAAATCGGTGTGCGCATCCGGCAGCGACCATTTGACCGACCCCTCGCCCACGCCCACGCCGAAGAACCCGCCCTCCTGGATGGCGTTGGTGGCATAGCCGATCTGGGTGCGCGGATCGACCTCGGCCGACAAGAAGCCGTTGATGCGGCGGGCGAAATGTTCCGAGCTGTTGTAGGCGAAGAACCCGCCCGCCCCGGCCAGCGCCACGGTGCCCGCGATCAGCGACACCGGCGCGCCGGCGACGAAATACATCACCAGCCACGCGAACAGCACGAGCGACGCCTGCCCGAAATCGGGCTGCAGCGCCAAAAGGACGATGACGACGGCGGCGACCACAAAGGAATACAGCCGCCCCGGCGGTCCGCCCACCGACTGCGAGGCGGCCATGAACCACGCGCACAGCGCGACAAAGCCGGGCTTGAGGAACTCGGACGGCTGCACCGAGGCAAAGCCCAGCGACAGCCAGCGCGTCGCGCCCTTGCCGAAATCGGTGCCGATGAAGGGCAGCAGGATCACCGTGCCGATCGCGCCCAAAAACAGCACCACGCCCAGCCGCCGCACCTGCACCGGCGACAGCATCGAGATGACCAGCATCGCCACCAGAGCCATGCCGCCGAACGCCGCCTGCCGGATGACGTAATAGAACTGCGGCAGGTTGTTGCGTTCGGCCAGCGGCACCGAGGCGGCCAGCCCCAGCAGCAGCCCGATGCCGAACAGCCCCAGCACGCAGGCCATCGACCATCGGTCCACGGTGCGCCACCAGCGTGGAAGAATAGGGTCGCCCGCCCGCACGGGCGTGGCGCCGAAGACCATCTCGGTCATGGGAATACCGCCGTCACTGCCTCAAGCCATGCCCGGTTGGTCCGGGTCTGCGGCGAAGGATAGCGCGAATGAACGCCCCGCGCTACTGCTTGTCTGCTGACATGGGTGTGTCTTGAGGTGTCGAAAAACGCCGGTCAGGGGGCTGCGCCGTGCGGGGGGCGTGGACTGCGACGGGCACGGGCGCTGCGGCGGGCACGGGGGCTGCGGCGGGCACGGGGGCTGCGCCGCGGAATGGGACTGCGTTGCGGAACCGTCGCCGCGCCCCGGAACCAATGTCGCGCCCGCGCCGCGAGACTGCGCGACGGAACGCCGGATGGGTGGGACGGGGGGCGGCGCCGCCCCCGCGATCACTCGCCGGGCATGGGGGCAGCGTTGCAGAATATGTGCCCCGCCCAGCGCGAGGTCGCGGGGGGGTCCGCGTTGAGGAATGGATGCGCCCCCGGGCACGCGCTGCGCCCCGGAGCGGGCTGCGTTGCGAAACCGGCGTCGCGCCACGGCACCAAAGTCGCGCCGTGGGGCGAGGCTGCGCCCCGGCAGCCGGCGGGCAACGGGGGGGCGTCGCCGCCCCCCGCCTTCACTCCGCCGGGATGGCGGCCAGGTCGCCCGTCTCGGCCAGCGGGTGCGTCAGGTGGGGCAGCATCTCGCGCGGGCACAGTTGCAGGAAATGCCCGCGCTCGCGGTCCCAGTCGGCCAGGATGTCGGCGGCGCGGCGGCTGCCCGTCTCGGCCAGATGACGCTCGACCAGCCCTTTCAGCTGCGTTTCCCAGTGCGGCTGGGTGACGGCGCAGCTGACCAGCGTCTCGTCGTTCAGATAGGCGGGCGCGAGGCCGTCGGGGTCATACAGATACGCCATCCCGCCCGTCATCCCCGCGCCAAAGTTCGCGCCGATGCGGCCCAGGATCACCGCGACCCCGCCGGTCATGTATTCGCAGCCGTTCGACCCGCAGCCCTCGATCACCACCGACGCGCCCGAGTTGCGGACCGCGAAGCGTTCGCCCGCGCGCCCGGCGGCGAACAGGAACCCGGACGTCGCGCCATACAGCACGGTGTTGCCGATGATGGTGTTGTCGGCGGCGACCAGCGGGCTGTCCATCGGCGGGCGGACGGTGATGATGCCGCCCGACAGGCCCTTGCCGACATAGTCGTTGGCGTCGCCCGTCACCTCGATCTTCAGCCCCGGCGCGGCGAACGCGCCCAGCGACTGCCCGGCCGACCCGGTCAGCCGCACGGTCAGGTGGTCGGGCTGCAAGCCGTTGCGCATCCCGTAACGCTGCACGATCAGGCTGGACGTGCGGGTGCCGATGGTCCGATGCGTGTTGCGCACCGCATAGGACAGCTGCATCTTTTCGCCGTCGTCAAAGAACCGCGCCGCGTCGCGGGCGATTTCCGCGTCCAGCGTGTCCAGCACCGCGTTGCGCGGGCGGGTGCGGTCATAGACGATCTTGTCGGACCCATCGACCGTGATCAGCAGCGGGTTCAGGTCCAGGTCGTCCAGATGCGCGCTGCCCCGGCTGACCTGCGTCAGCAGGTCGGCCCGCCCGATCACCTCGTCCAGCGACCGCGCGCCGATGGACGCAAGGATCTCGCGCACCTCCTGCGCATAAAAGGTGATGAGGTTCACCACCTTGTCCGCCGAGCCGGTGAACATCGCGCGCAGCCGTTCATCCTGCGTGCAGACGCCCACCGGGCAGGTGTTCGACTGGCACTGGCGCACCATGATGCAACCCATCGCGATCAGGGCGGCGGTGCCGATGCCGTATTCCTCGGCCCCCATCATCGCCGCCATCACCACGTCGCGGCCCGTCCTGAGGCCGCCGTCGGTGCGCAGCGTCACCCGGTCGCGCAGGCGGTTCATCGCCAGCACCTGATGCGCCTCGGTCAGCCCCATCTCCCACGGCAGGCCCGCGAACTTGATGGACGTCGCGGGGCTGGCCCCGGTGCCGCCGTTGTGGCCGGAAATCAGGATGATGTCGGCCTTGGCCTTGGCGACGCCCGCCGCGATGGTGCCGACGCCGGACCCGGCCACCAGCTTGACGGTGATCTTGGCGCGCGGGTTGATCTGCTTCAGGTCATAGATCAGCTGCGCCAGATCCTCGATCGAATAGATGTCGTGGTGCGGCGGGGGCGAGATCAGCGTCACCCCCGGCGTCGAATGGCGCAGCCGCGCGATCAGCGACGTGACCTTCATCCCCGGCAGCTGCCCGCCCTCGCCGGGCTTGGCGCCCTGCGCGACCTTGATCTCAAGCTCCTCGCAGGCGTTCAGGTATTCCGCCGTGACGCCGAAGCGGCCCGAGGCCACCTGCTTGATCTTGGCGCAGGGGTTGTCGCCGTTCGGCAGCGGGTGGCTGTGCGCAGGGTCTTCCCCGCCCTCGCCGGAATCGGATTTCGCCCCGATCCGGTTCATGGCGATGTTCAGCGTCATATGCGCCTCGGGCGACAGCGCCCCTAGCGACATGCCCGGCGTCACGAAGCGCTTTCGGATCGAGGTGATGCTTTCCACCTCCTCGATGGGCACCGGCTTGCCCAGCGCCTTGATGTCCAGCAGGTCGCGCAGGTGGATCGGCGGGTTCGCCCGCATCGCGCCGGAAAACTGCTTCCAGATTTCATAGGACGCCTTTTCGCAGGCGACCTGCAGCAGGCGCATGGTGTTGGCCTCCCACGCGTGGTTTTCGCCCGACCGCCGCGCCTTGTAGAAGCCGCCGATGGGCAGCAGATCGCCCGCCTGCGCGTGCCAGCCCTTGTGGTGGATGTCTTCCAGCTTGGCCTGCAGCCCGTGCAGCCCGATGCCGGAAATGCGGCTTTGCATGCCGGGGAAGAACTCGGCCACCATCGCGCGGGACAGCCCCACCGCCTCGAAGTTGAGGCCGCCGCGATAGGACGACAGGACCGAGATCCCCATCTTGGCCATGATCTTCAACAGCCCCGCGTCGATGGCGTCGCGATAGCGGCACATCGCGTGGATCAGGTCGCCCGCCAGCAGCCCGCGATCGATCCGGTCGGCGATGGTGTCCTGCGCCAGATAGGGGTTCACCGTCGTCGCGCCGCAGCCGATCAGCACGGCAAAGTAATGCGGGTCGATGCATTCCGCCGACCGCACGTTGATCGAACAGAAGGTCCGCAGCCCCTTGCGCGTCAGCCAGCTGTGCACCGCGCTGGTCGCCAGGATCATCGGCAGGCCGATGCGGTCCGGTCCCTGCCGTTCGTCGGTCAGCACGATCTGGCCCGCGCCGGAACGCACCGCGTCCTCGGCCTCGGCCCGGATGCGGGCCAGCGCCTCGGCCATCGCATCCTGTCCGGCGCCGTCGGGGAAGGTGCAGTCGATCCACGTCACCGCGTCGCCGAACATCCGCACGACCTCGGCCAGCTCGCCGCTGGCAAGGAAGGGCGTTTCCAGCAGCGTGATCTCGGTATGGCGCGAGGATTCATCCAGCACGTTCTTGAGGTTGCCGAACCGGGTCTTGAGGCTCATCACCCGCGTTTCCCGCAGGCTGTCAATCGGCGGGTTGGTGACCTGGCTGAAGTTCTGGCGGAAGAAATGCGACAGCGGCCGGTATTGCGCCGACAGCACCGCCGGCGGCGTGTCGTCGCCCATGCTGGCCAGCGCCTCTTTCCCGTCCTCGACCATCGGGGCCAGCACCGTCTCGATCTCCTCGACGGTATAGCCGGCGGCGATCTGGCGGCGGCGCAGCTCCTCGGCGCGGTAATTCACCGGTTCGGGCAGGTTTTCCAGCATCTTGCCGGGCTGGACGACCTTTTCCACCCAGTCGCCAAAGGGCTGGCTGGCGGCCAGCCGGTCCTTGATCTCGCGGTCGTGGTAAAGCCGACCGTCCGTCATATCGACGGCGATCATCTGCCCCGGCCCCAGCGCGCCCTTTTCGCGCACCAGCGATTCCGGGACCGGCACCATCCCCACCTCGGACCCCGCGATCAGCAGGTTGTCGGTGGTCACGACATAGCGCATCGGGCGCAGGCCGCTACGGTCCAGCCCCCCGCAGACCCAGCGCCCGTCCGTCATCGCCAGGGCGGCGGGGCCGTCCCACGGCTCCATGATGGAATTGCAATAGGCGTACATGTCGGCCCACGCCCTGGGCATGTCGGTGGTGGCCTTGGACCACGCCTCGGGCACCATGATCGACTTGACCATCGGCGCGCTGCGGCCCGACCGGACCATCACCTCGAACACGGCGTCCAGCGCGGCGCTGTCGGACGACCCGCCGGGCACGATCGGCTTGATGTCCTCGGCCATGTCGCCAAAGGTCACCGACGCCATGCGGATTTCATGGCTTTTCAGCCAGTTGAGGTTGCCCTTCAGCGTGTTGATCTCGCCGTTGTGGGCCAGCATGCGGAAGGGCTGGGCCAGCCACCACTGCGGGAAGGTGTTGGTGGAATAACGCTGGTGATAGATCGCAAAGGCGCTTTCGAACCGTGCGTCTTTCAGGTCGGGATAGAACTCGGCCACCTGCTCGGCCAGCATCATGCCCTTGTAGATGATCGACCGGCAGGACAGCGTGCAGATATACATCCCCGCGATCTGGGCGGCGACGGCGGCGCGCTCGATCCGGCGGCGGATGATATACAGTTCGCGCTCGAACGCCTCGTGATCGATGTCCTTTTCGCAGCGGATCAGGATCTGCTCGATCTCGGGGCGGGTGGCGTTGGCCTTTTCGCCCAGCACGGCGGTGTTCACGGGGACATGCCGCCAGCCATAGATATAGTGGCCCATCCGCAGCACCTCGGATTCCACGATGGTGCGGCAGCGTTCCTGCGCGCCAAAGTCGGTGCGCGGCAGGAACACCTGGCCCACGGCGATCAGCTTGGCCGGGTCGGGCTTGTGGCCGGTGCGGTGGACCTGGTCGTGAAAGAACGCCACCGGGATCTGGACGTGGATGCCCGCGCCGTCGCCGGTCTTGCCGTCCGCATCGACCGCGCCCCGGTGCCACACGGCCTTCAGCGCGTCGATGCCGTTTTCCACGACCCGGCGCGAGGGGGAGCCGTCGATGTTGACCACCAGCCCCACCCCGCAGGACGAATGTTCGTCCTCGGCCCGGTAAAGCGAGTTCTCCGCCATCCACGCGCGGCGGATTTCTTCCTGCTGCTGCCAGTCGGTCATGTCGCGGCCTTTCCGGTTGCGCGCTGCGTCATCAGCAGGTCGCAGTCATATTCGGGTGTGGTCGATGCAAAGCCCGGCTGTCCGGGCGCAATCAGGCGCATGGGCGTGTCGTTGGTGTCCTGCGTCGCGCCGGTCCAGTCGGTCGCGGTTTCGACGCCGCCGTAAAAGCGGCCCTGTTCGCGGTTGACGAACTGGCCGCCGCGGCGGTCGATCAGCAGGTCGCCGGCCTCGGAAAAGGTTTTCAGCTGGAACGTTGTGACGTCCAGCGTCACACCCGACACCGTGACCGTCTTGCCGGTCAGGCGGTCGCCGCCGATGTGGCGCAAGCGCTCGCCCGTGGTGGAACGCGTCCAGAAGTCGAAATCATCGCGCCCGGTTTCCAGCAGCGTGGTCAGGCTGGCGTGGTCGGCCGATGCCTCGTCAAGCGTGTCGGTGACGCCCGACACAAGGTCGGTGCTTTCCATCCACCGCGTTTGCGCGTCGATGCGCGATTCGTGCACGCGGCCCGCCTTGGTGAAATAGGTCACGCGCTGGTCGCCCGGCGCGTCCGCGTCACAGCGGTAATGCTGCGCCACGGTGCAGGACCGCTGCTGCACGGTCAGTTCCAGCCGGCAGCCGGCGGGCGGTGTCCACTGCGCAGCGGCGGCGGGCGCAGCCGCCACCAGCGCCAGCGCCGCAGGGGCAAGGGCGCGCATCACTGCGCCGCCATGCGCGTGGCCGCGCCCAGTTCGGCGGCGATGGCGTCGGCCGCCTCGCGCCCGTCGCGGATCGCCCAGACGACAAGGCTGGCGCCCCGCACGATGTCGCCGACCGCCCAGACCCCGGGCAGGCTGGTCGCGTGGGTGCGGAAATCGGCGCGGATGGTGCCCCATCGCGTCACCTCCAGCCCCTCCACGCCCCACAGGCGGGGCAGTTCCTCAGGCTCGAACCCCAGCGCCTTGATGACCAGGTCGGCGGGTTCGTGGTAATCGGCGCCCTCGATCGCCTCGGGCATCTGGCGGCCCGACACGTCCGGCGCGCCCAGCCGCATCCGGGTGACGCGCAGCCCAAGGGCGGGGCCGGTCGAGCGGTCGGTGTCCGTCACGATCCGCGCGGGCGACAGCCGGGGGTTGTCGCCGATGCCGTCGCCGTCCACGTCGCCGCCGTCATTGGCGACCTCGGCCTCGTCCGCAGTCGCGGCGTCGCCCGCGACATGGCCGGCGAATGCGTTGGGCGCCGACAGCCAGACGAACTCGACACCCTCTTCCTCGGCGTTCTGCACCTCGCGCTGACTGCCCGGCATGTTGGCGCGGTCGCGGCGATAGAGGCATTTGACCGACGCCGCCCCCTGCCGGATCGCGGTGCGCACGCAGTCCATCGCGGTGTCGCCGCCGCCGATGACGACGACGCGCTTGCCCGCGGCATTCAGTTCGCCGTCGGCAAAATCCGGCACCTCGTCGCCCAGATCGACGCGGTTGCTGGCGGTCAGGTAATCCAGCGCCGCCACGACGCCGCGCGCGGGCGCGTTGTCGATGTCCAGATCGCGGGTCTTGTAGACGCCGGTCGCGATCAGCACCGCGTCGTGCCGGCCCCTGATCGCGTCAAAGCTGATGGTGCGGCCCACCTCGGCGTTCAGCACGAACTCGACCCCGCCATCCGACAGCAGCCGGGTCCGGCGTTCGACGACGTGCTTTTCCAGCTTGAAGCCGGGGATGCCATAGATCATCAGCCCGCCCGCGCGGTCGTGGCGGTCATAGACGGTGACCTGGAACCCCATGCGCCGCAGCCGGTCGGCCGCCGCCAGCCCGCCCGGACCGGCGCCGATGATGCCGACGCTTTCGCCGCGTTCGGCCAGCGGGCGGATCGGCTCGACCCAGCCTTCCTGCCATGCGGTGTCGTTGATGTATTTCTCGATGGCGCCGATGGTGACGGTGCCGTGGCCCGACTGCTCGATGACGCAGTTGCCCTCGCACAGGCGGTCCTGGGGGCAGATGCGGCCGCAGATTTCCGGGAATGTGTTGGTCGCCTGGCTGGTCAGATGCGCCTCGCGCAGGCGCCCCTCGGCGGTCAGCCGCAGCCAGTCGGGGATGTTGTTGTGCAGCGGGCAGTGCGACTGGCAATAGGGCACGCCGCATTGGCTGCACCGGCTGGCCTGCTCGGCGGCCTTGGCGCCGGCGAACTCGCGATAGATCTCGTGGAAATCGTCGGCGCGCTCATCCGCCGTGCGCTTTTCCGGCATCTCGCGACCAACGGTCACGAACTTCAGCATCGTCTGCGTGGCCATCGGCTGCGCCCCTTGGTCGAATCGCTTGGGACCGCAATAAACCAGCACCGGAATCTGATAAAGTCAGCAAGACTGATCTATCGCGCAGATATTTTCAATCGCTCAACAATTGCCGGGATTTCTAGCGGCTCATTAGGTCAGCACCGCTTACCCTTGCGCCATAAGCGCCAGCAAAGCCACGCCTCCCACCCCGATCCGCCACCACGCAAAGACGCCGTAACCATGCACCGAGACATAGTTCAGCAGTCCGCGCACCACGACCAGCGCCGACAGGAACGCGCATACGAACCCGATCGCCACGTTTCCGGCAGCGGCCGCGTCCAGGATGTCGCGGTTCTTCAGCAGGTCATAGGTGAACGCCCCCAGCATCGTGGGCATCGACAGGAAAAAGCTGAACTCGGCCGCGGACCGCTTGTCCGCGCCCAGCGCCAGCGCCCCCACGATGGTCGCGCCCGATCGCGACACGCCGGGGATCATCGCAAGGCACTGGATCGCGCCGATCCCCAGCGCCATCCGCAGGGGGAAATCCTCGGCCTGGTGATAGCGCGGGTTGACCGCCAGCCGGTCGGCGAACAGCAGCACCACGCCCCCAAGGATCAGCATGACCGCGATCAGCACCGGGGTTTCGAACAGCACGCGCTTGATGATGTCATGGGCCAGCACGCCCACGACGACCGCGGGCAGGAACGCGACCAGCACCGCCGCGATGAACCGGCGCGCGCGCGGGTCGCGGGGGGCCGCCGCCATGATCGACCACAGCCGGCCGGCATAGACGAACAGGATGGCAAGGATAGC
This sequence comes from Paracoccus luteus, assembly GCF_004522155.1. Classification (GTDB taxonomy): domain Bacteria; phylum Pseudomonadota; class Alphaproteobacteria; order Rhodobacterales; family Rhodobacteraceae; genus Paracoccus; species Paracoccus luteus. Next base: position 63,769 of record NZ_SDEA01000008.1, read on the forward strand.
GCCCAGCTGGATCAGCACCTCGAACGCGCGGCCGGGGCTGTCAAAGCCCAGGAAATGCCCCGCCAGCAGCACATGCCCGGTCGAGCTGACGGGGATGAACTCGGACAGCCCCTCGACCACGCCGAGGGCCGCGGCAACCAGCGTGTCTGGCGCCATCAGCGTTCGCGCAGGTTCTTGGCCGATGCCTTGATGGCGTCATATTGCCCGGACGGGCGGAACCGCCAAAGATATTCCGGCACCACCGCCGCGGCGGCGACCGGATGGATGCCCAGTTCGGCAAACCCCATCACGCCCTGCCCGACCCGATTCGGCCGGCGCAGCAGGCGCGCCTGATCGCGGGTGATGACACGGTTCGTGACCAGCCCGCCGGTGGTCCACTGGGCGGCGTCGAACATCCCGCCCAGAATGCCCGCCATCCAGTTCGGCATGCCGATGATAGCCCGCCGCCGGCCGGTCGTGTCGGCCACCAGCCGCGCGATCTGGCGCATCGTCATGACGTCGGGGCCGCCCAGCTCATAGACGCCGGGTTCGGCCTGGCCGCTGGCGGCCTTGAGGGCGGCGCAGGCCACGTCCTCGACATAGACCGGCTGCATCTCGGCGCTGGCGCCGGGCACCAGCATGACCGGACCCAGCCGCGACAGGCTGCCGATGCGGTTGAAGAACTTGTCGTCCGGCCCGAACATCACCGACGGGCGCAGGATCACGGCGTCGGGCCGGTGGGCCAGCACCGCCGCCTCGCCGCGGCCCTTGGATGCGGCATAGCGGCTGTCGCTGTCGGGGTCGGCGCCGATGGCCGAGACATGGACGAAGCGCCCGACGCCCCGCTGCGCGGCGATGCGCGCGATGCGGCCCGCGGCCTCGTCATGGACGGCGTCAAAGCTGTTCGGCCCCTGCCGGACCATGATGCCCACGCAGTTGATGACCGCATCGGCGTCCATCAGCGCCGCCGTCACCGACAGATCGTCGCGCACGTTGCAGGGCACCGGCTCGACCTGGCCCACGCTGCCATAGGTGCGGACCACGCCCGCCAGGTTCGGCCGCCGGCACGCCACGCGGACGCGCCAGCCGTCGCGCGCCATCAGCCGCGCGATCTGACGGCCCAGAAAGCCCGACCCGCCATAGATGGTGACCAGTCTCGACATGCGCTGCCCCCCGGTCGGGCGCCGCAACGGCGCCGGAAATGCCTGCTACCCCGCTGATAGCCGACGCCCTTTCCGGCATCAAGACGCCGCGCCGCCGCATCCGGTGGGGCGGCGGCAGCGTGCCGCCGGGTCACGGACCAAGGGCCTGCGATTTTCTTGCGACGCCCTGTTGACACCCCCCGCCGACCTCTCTAAATCCCCGCCTCACGCAACCTGCCCAGGTGGCGGAATTGGTAGACGCGCACGGTTCAGGTCCGTGTGCCGCAAGGCGTGGAGGTTCGAGTCCTCTCCTGGGCACCATGCGGACAAGGCCCGGAAAGCAAACGCTTTCCGGGCCTTTTTGTATTCCGGGGCAGAGGGGTCTGGGTCAGTCGGCCGGTGCGGGCGGCGTGGCCCCTGCCGCCGGTTCCGCCGCGGGCGCGGGGGTGGTCGCTGCGGGTGCGGCATCGGGTGCCGGGGTTGCGGGTGCGGATGCAGCAGCGGGTGCGGCATCGGGTGCCGGGGTCGCGGGTGCGGATGCAGCAGCGGGCGCCGCATCGGTTGCCGGGGTCGCCGGGGCGGGTGCAGCGTCAGGCGCGGCGTCAGTCGCCGGGGTCGCCGGGGCGGGTGCAGCGTCAGGCGCGGCGTCAGTCGCCGGGGTCGCCGGGGCGGGTGCAGCGTCAGGCGCGGCGTCCGTCGCCGGTGCGGCGGTCGGCGGTGCGGCCCCAGCGTCCGGCGTGACGCGCCAGACCGTGTTCGTCAGATCGTCGGCGACGATCAGCGCGCCGCGCGGATCGACCGTTACGCCGACCGGACGGCCCCGCGTGTTGCCGTCCTCTTGCAGGAAGCCCGACACGAAATCGACCGGGTCGCCCGCCGGCGCGCCGTCGCGGAACGGGACGAAGATCACCTTGTAGCCGACCGGCTCGCTGCGGTTCCAGCTGCCGTGTTCGCCCACGAACACGCCGTCCGCGAACCCGGTCCCCATCGCCTCGCTGGAAAACGCCACCCCCAGCGCCGCGACATGCGAGCCCAGCGCATAGTCGGGCGCGATGGCCGAGGCGACCTTTTCGGGGTCTTGCGGCTGCGCGCGCGGATCGACCGTCTGCCCCCAATAGCTGTAGGGCCAGCCATAGAACGCGCCCTGCCGGACCGAGGTGAGATAGTCGGGCACCAGATCGTCGCCGATCTCGTCGCGTTCGTTCACCACCGCCCACAACTGGTCCGTGCCGGGCTGGATGGCCAGCGCGGTGGGATTGCGCAGCCCGGTCGCATAGATGCTGTGCGCGCCGGTCTGCGCGTCGATCTGCCAGACCATCGCGCGGTCTTCCTCGGCCGCCATGCCGCGTTCGGTGATGTTGCTGTTCGACCCGATGCCGACATACAGGAACCGCCCGTCGGCGCTGGCGGTCATCGCCTTGGTCCAGTGGTGGTTGATGGCGGCGGGCAGCCGGGTCAGCGTCTCGGGCGGCCCGGCGGCCTCGGTCTGGCCGTCGGCATAGTCGAAGGTCACCACCGCGTCCTGGTTGGCGACAAAGATCGTGCCGTCGATCAGCGCAAGGCCATAGGGTGCGTTCAGGCCGTCGGCAAACACCCCCTGGGTTTCATAGACTCCGTCGCCATCCGCGTCGCGCAGCAGGGTCAGGCGGTTCCCGCCCTCGACCTTGCTTTTCCCCAGGCTCTTGATAAAGCCCGCGATGATGTCCTTGGGCCGCAGCGCGGGGGCGTTGCCGCCCGACCCTTCGGCCACCAGGATGTCGCCGTTGGGCAGGATCAGCGTCTGGCGCGGGATCTTCAGGTCCGTGGCGATTGGTTCGATGGTGTATCCCTCGGGGACGGTGGGGCGGGCGTCGCCCCACATCGCCGGCCGCGGGATCGTCATGGCGGGCAGCAGGCCCCGTTGGGGGTCGGGCAGGGCCGGGTTCGCGCCGAACTGCGCGGGCGCGGCCGCATCCTGCGCGGACGCGCCGCCGGTCAGCGCGGCGGACAGCAGGGCAGAGCCGATCACGAGGGTCGCGCGCATCATTCCATCCTTCCTGCGGCATGGCCGATCCAGGCCGCCGCCAGCGCCAGCGCCGTCGTGACCGCCGACAGATAAAGCCCCTCGGGCATGGTCGCCCACGCGTCCTTGGCGTGGACCAGCGCGTTCAGGAAGCCCAGCACCCACATGACAAGCAGCAGGGCGAAATAGAGGCCGCGCCGGTCCGTCCCGCCGGGTCGGCGGCGAAACAGGTTGATGAACGCCCACAGCACCGCGCCGGCGCTGACCAGCAGGCCGCCGGCGATCAGCCACGACGAGAAATTGGCCCACTGGACCTCATACGTGGCGCGATAGGCGAAATCGCTGGCCAGCGCGCCCGCGAACAGCGGAAACGCCGCCCCCAGGCAGATGGCGTGCAGCGGATGCAGCGGCCGTGGCCGTATCGGCGTGGACAGGGCGACCATGACCGCTCCTTTGGTTGCGTGACCGGGTATGGGGGGCGAACGCGTCGGCTGCGGGGCGGTTCCGGCCGCGTTGCCCGCCCGGCCCGTGCGCCGGGGTGCTGAGGCGAAAATGTCGCCGACGGGACGGACCCGGCCCGCCCCCGGCGAGTTGGGGTGCGAAACCCCGCAGCAGCAGGAGAAAGCGATGTCACAGCTGATCGTCATCGGGTTCGACAACCAGGCCGACGCCTTTGAACTGCGTCAGGATCTTGTCAAGGCGCAGGCCGAATACCTGATCCGGCTTGAGGATGCGGTCGTCGTCACCCGCCCGTCCGCCGGCGAATACCAGCTGCACCAGGCGGTCAACCTGGCCTCTGCCGGGGCGCTGGGCGGCACGTTCTGGGGTGGGCTGATCGGGCTGCTGTTCCTGAACCCGCTGCTGGGCGCGGCCGTCGGCGCGGCGTCCGGGGCCGTTGCGGGCCGCTATTCCGACTATGGGATCAACGACGATTTCATCCGCAGCATCGGCAAGACCGTGCCCGAAGGCAGCGCCGCGGTGTTCATCCTGGCGCGCGAGGTCAATACCGACAAGCTTCTCCCGCGGCTTGAGAAATACGGGTCGGGGGCGCGGGTGATCCAGACCTCGATGAGCGACGCGGACGAGGCACGGCTACGCGAGACGATGCGGGGCGCAGTCTGGCAAACCGGCGCGGCGGCACCCGGTGGGGCGGCATCCGGTGGGGCGGCACCCGGCGGGGCGGCATCCGGTGGGGCGGCACCCGGCGGGGCGGCACCCGGCGGGGCGGCATCCGGCGCGGCGGCACCCGGCGGGGCGGCGACCGTCCAGACCACCGGCAGCGCCCCCGACACCGCCTCGGACGCGCCGGGCCACCATTCCACCGCGGCGCCACGCGCCTGACGGGTCCGCCGCGCCACAGGCGCGTGCCGCGCATCGGCTTGCGCGCCGCCGTTCCTTGACGCCTTGCGCGGGGGCGTGACACTGGGGGCCATGATGCCGCCCGCAACGATGCATGCCGCAGACGGCGGCCCTGCCCCTCGCCGCCGGCGCTCCCTGCTGCGGCGCGCGTGGCGGGGGCTGCGCTGGCTGGCGTGGCGTTTCGCCGCGCTGATGCTGGCGATGGTGGTGCTGTTCTGGATGGTGAACCCGCCCACCACCTGGACGATAATGACCGAGGCGGGCGCGACCGGGCCGCACGACGCCACCCGCCGCTGGACCCGCGCCGACGACATCGCCCCGGTCATGCTGCGGTCGGTGGTCGCGGCCGAGGACGCCAATTTCTGCAGCCACTGGGGGTTCGACATGGCCGAGATCCGCCGCGTCATCGCGCGGGGCGAAAACCGCGGCGCGTCCACCCTGACCCAGCAGACCGCCAAGAACGTCTATCTGTGGCAGGGACGCAGCTGGGTCCGCAAGGCGCTGGAAACGCTGTATACTCCCATGATCGAGGCGGTCTGGTCCAAGCGCCGCATCGTCGAGGTCTATCTGAACGTGGCCGAGTTCGGCCCCGGCGTGTTCGGCATCCACGCCGCCGCCGCGCATCATTTCGGCACGACCCCCGACCGGCTGACGGCGGGCCAGGCGGCGGCGCTGGCCGCCGTGCTGCCCGCGCCCAAGACCCGCGACCCGCGCCCGCGCTCGGCCCGCGCCCGCGCCATTGCCGACGGCGCCGAGACGATCCGCCGCGACGGCCGGGCGGCCTGCTTTCAGGGCGGGGGCGGCTGACCGCGCCCCCCGCGCCCCAGCCCCGCCACGCGCTGCGGTTGAACACCGCCCCCCGCTTGCGTATCACCGCACGGACCCATCGCAGGCAGTTTCCATGAATACCCCCACGACCCCCCGGCTTTACCACGTCCCGCTGTCGCCATTCTGCCGCAAGGTGCGGCTGGTGCTGGCCGAAAAGCGGATCGAGGTCGAGCTGGTCGAGGAACGCTGGTGGGAACCGGGGTCCGAGGTCCAGCGCCGCAACCCCGCCGGCAAGATCCCGGTGCTGCGGATGGACGGGCGGCTGATGGCCGAAAGCCAGGCGATCTGCGAATACCTCGACGAGATCGCGCCGACCCCGCCGCTGATGCCGAACTCGGCCCTTGACCGCTATGAGGTGCGCCGCCTGTGCGTCTGGTTCGACGACAAGTTCAACGCCGAGGTGACGCGCCCGGTGCTGTCGGAACGGGTGTGGAAAAAGGTGATGAAGGCCGGATACCCCGACAGCAAGCTGGTCAAGTCCGGGCTGCGCGCGGTCAAGGACCACATCGACTATATGACCGGGCTGCTGGAAACCCGCAAATGGCTGGCGGGCAACACCCTCAGCCTGGCGGATTTCACCGCCGCCGCGCATCTGTCGTGCCTGGATTACATCTCGGACGTGGACTGGGACCGTTCGACCACGCTGCGCGACTGGTATGCGACGGTGAAATCGCGCCCCGCCTTCCGGTCGCTGCTGGCCGATCAGGTGCCCGGGATCACGCCCGCGCCGCATTATGCCCAGCTTGATTTCTGATCCGCCGCCCGGGGGCAGGGTCGGGGGCGCTGCCTCCATCGTCTTACACGACGATCCCCGGGATATTTCCGCCACGCTGAAACAGGCGCTGCACGCGCAGGCGCTGGCCGAGGGGTTTACCGCCATGCGGGTCACCACCCCCGACGCAATCCCGCAGGCGGCGGCGCGGCTGGCCGAGTATGTGGCCAATGACCGCCACGGCCAGATGGGCTGGATGGCCGAGCGCATGGGCTGGCGCGGCGATCCCGCCGCCCTGTGGCCCGAGGCGCGGTCCGTGGTGATGCTGGCCGAGGCCTATACGCCCCCCCACGACCCGCGCGAGGATCTGGCGCGCGCCGACCGCGGCGCGGTCAGCGTCTATGCGCAGGGCAAGGACTATCACGACATCGTCAAGTCGCGGCTGAAGCGCGTCGGCCGCTGGCTGATCGAACAGGGCGGGGGCGGGATCAAGGTCTTCGTGGACACCGCCCCGGTCATGGAAAAGCCGCTGGCGCAGGCGGCGGGGCTGGGCTGGCAGGGCAAGCACACCAACCTGCTGTCGCGCGACCTCGGCAGCTGGTTCTTTCTGGGCGCGATCTTCACCACCCTGCCCCTGCCCCCCGACGCGGCCGAGGCCAGCCACTGCGGCAACTGCACCGCCTGCCTGGACATCTGCCCCACGCGGGCCTTTCCCGCGCCCTATCAGCTGGATGCGCGGCGCTGCATTTCCTATCTGACGATCGAACACAGGGGCCCGGTCGACCCCGAGCTGCGCCCCGCGCTGGGCAACCGCATCTATGGCTGCGACGACTGCCTTGCCGCCTGCCCGTGGAACAAGTTCGCCGTCGCCGCGACCGAGATGCGCTATCACGGGCCGCACCGCGCCCCGCCGCTGGCCGAGCTTGCGGCACTGGACGACGCGGGGTTCCGGGCGCGGTTTTCGGGCAGCCCGATCAAGCGCATCGGCCGCGACCGGATGGTGCGCAACGTGCTGTATGCGATCGGCAACAGCGGCCTGCCCGCCCTGCGTGGCGTGGCGCAGGGGCTGGCGGACGACCCCGATCCGGCGGTCGCCGATGCCGCGCGCTGGGCTGTGGCGCGGCTGGCATGAACCCCTTGCGCGGCGTCCTGCTGAAGCTGGGCAGCGTGTTCCTGTTCACCGTCATGGCCGCGATCCTGAAGGCCACGGCCGTCAGCGTCCCGGCGGGGGAACAGGTGTTCTTCCGGTCGCTGTTCGCCATTCCCGTGATCCTGGCCTGGCTTGCCCTCCGGGGCGAGATGGCGACCGGCCTGCGGACGCGCGACCCGATGAGCCATGCGTATCGCGGCATCGTGGGGTCCATCGCGATGGGCACCGGATTCGCCGGGCTGGGGCTGCTGCCGTTCCCCGAGGCGACGGCGCTGGGCTATGCCATGCCGCTGCTGACGGTGATCTTTGCGGCGATGTTTCTGGGCGAGACCGTCCGCGCCTTTCGGCTGGGCATGGTCGGGCTGGGGCTGGCGGGGGTGCTGATCGTGCTGTCGCCGCGCCTGTCGGCGGCCGCCGACGGCGTGTCGCTGGCCGAGACGCTGGGCGCGGTGCTGACGCTGATCGGGGCCGCGTTCGGGGCGCTGGCGCAGATCTTCATCTCGCGCATGGTGCGGACGGAATCGACGACGGCGGTGGTGTTCTGGTTTTCCGTCACGGCGACGGTGCTGTCGCTGGTCACGCTGCCCTTTGGCTGGGTGCTGCCCGACGCGCGCACGGCGGCGCTGCTGGTCGGCTGCGGCGTGCTGGGCGGCGCGGCGCAGATCATGCTGACCGCGTCCTATCGTTTCGCGGACGCCTCGCTGGTGGCGCCGTTCGACTATGCCTCGATGCTGATGGCGCTGGCGATCGGCTGGTTCGTCTTTGACGAGGGCGCCTCGCCGCGGATGCTGGCGGGCGCGGTCGTCATCATCGCGGCGGGCGTCGCGATCATCCTGCGCGAACGCTCGCTGGGCATCAGCCGCGCGCGCCGGGCGGGGACGCCCCGCTAGGGTCGGGCGGGAACGCCCTCAGGGCCGGTCGGCAAAGCCGAAGGCGACATAATCGCGCAGATAGGCGGCCTTGGCCGCCTTGCGCAGGGCGGGGTCGTCCAGCACCGCGGGCAGCGGATCGGGCCGTGGCCCGGCCGCGTCGATCCCGGCGGCGCGGGCAAGAAAGGCCAGATCGCCGTCGATCCGATCCTCGCGCGCGACAAGGTCGGGGGCGGCAAAGCGGGCGAAACCGGCCAGCACCTCGGACTGGGTGGCCCAGCCGGGATGGGTGGCCAGCGTCGTCTGGCCCAGCAGGTTGCGGCGCAGGAAATCGAGGAACGCCGCGAACAGGGGCGCGCGCGCCGCGGCGTCCAGCCTGTCCAGTTCGTCGTCGGGCGGCAGGGGGACGCGGTGGATGTCGCGCAGGGTCTGGCGCAACTCGGGGCTGCGGGCGGCCAGCATCGCCCCGAACGCATCCCACGCGCGCGGCAGCGGATGGCGCAGCACGGTAAAGCTGCGGTGGCCGGGGTGGGCGCGTTTCCACTGGCGCAGGCCGTTCTGGGTCAGGTCGCCCGCCACCGGCCCCAGCCCCGCCAGCCAGCGCCCGACGCTGGCCGACGGCCCGCCGCGCACCGGCATGAACAGCAGCCCCGCGCCTGCGTCCGCCGTCTGGAACGACGGCACGGCGGGACCGCGCCGCGGTTCGAACCCGGGGATGCGGTGCAGCTGGAACGGATCGGCGGCGACCAGTTCGGCCTGCATCTCGGGCAGGTTCGTGACCTTGTCGGCCATCTCGCGCGGGTTCTGGGGCACCTGGTCCTGCGCCGGCTCGACCCGCTCAAGGTCGGTGCGGCCCAGCCAGCGCGCCAGGCCGGTCATCACGGCCGCGTCGCGCAAATCGTCATAGTTCAGCCAGAACGCCGTCTGCCCCCGGCTTTGCAGGCCGTGCTGGATGCGGTCCAGAAACGCCTGCGTCGCGGCCAGCGACTGGCGGAAATCGGCGGCGTCGAAATCGACGCGGGCGGGGATCGGCGTTTCGGACTGGTTCAGCTTCCACTGGTTGGTGGCATAGGCCAGCCGCGTGGACACCCAGCTGTCCACGGGATTGCGGGTCAGCACGATCTTGGCGCAGGTCGGATCGTCCATCACGGGATCGAACACGCGCGGATCGTGGTCGTGGAAATACCGGAACCCCTTGACCTTGCGGGCCGCGACCATGTGCTGCCACAGCCGCAAAGGGTCGGCGTCGCGGTCGGCCAGCGTCATGCCATACAGGTCGCCCTGATCGGGCCAGCCTACGAAATAGGGGTTATAGGCCTCGCCGAAGCAGGCGAGGTCGTGGGCGTTCATCGTCGCCTCAAGCAGGTTCGACCCGGTGCGCATGCCGGCGAAGATGACAAAGCTGCGAAAGGTCATGGGCGTTCCCTTGTCGGGCCGACGGCACGGCGCAGGCCGCGTCCGGCGGCCAGTGGGGCGGCAGGGTCGTGGCGGACCTGCGGCGCGCCGGGGGGCGCGGGGGGCGCCGCCGGCCCGGCCCGTTGCGCGCCCGCCGGGGCGCTGCCCGCGCCGGGCGCCGCCGCCGCGCCGCTGGCGTTGCCCGGCTTGGCCCCCGCATGCACCGTCACCGCGCGCAGGGTCCGCAGGTCGCCCATCCGGCGCGGGCGCAGCCCGGCGTTGGTCAGCCGCCGCAGCAGCGGCACCACCCCCGTCACGCTGCGCATCGCGGGCAGCGCGACGCTGTGCGGCCCCTCGGGCGCGAGGTCGTGCAGCATCAGCCGCAGCGGCACCTGCGGCTTGGCGACCGTGTCGGCCAGGTTGAACCGGGCAACGCGGGCCTTGACCCAGACCGAATCCAGCGCCGACAGGAACTCGATCTCGGCCCGCTGCATCACGGCGGCAGCGCGGCGGATGTCGTCGAAGGGCATCCCCGATCCCAGCATCGGGGCGATCCACGCCCCCGTCGCGACATAGATGCGCGCGTTCGGATCGGTCGCCATGAACCAGTTCAGCGACTGCCGGTCGCGCGGGGAAAACAGAAAGCCGATCTCGGTCGGCGAGGACCGGATCAGCGAGGTCAGGAACCCGCGCGGGTCAAGGTCGCGGATCGCCGCGCTGTCGGACAGCGCGCCGGGACCGATGCGTTCGTCCTGCGCGAACTCGACCTGGTCGCGGGCCAGCAGGTGGCGGTGCATGGTCAGGCCGGTCCCTGCGGCCAGCCATTCGGCCAGCCCCGGGAACAAATCGCCAAAGCCATAGATCACCGCATAGGGGCGCGCGGTCTTGCCGTTCTCGGCGTCCTTGCGGGGAAAGCGGCTTTGCATGTAAAGCCCCGGCCGCCCGCGCTGGCGGCGGTCGGCGGCCCGGTCCAGCAGCGCCTCGATCCGGTCGGTGTCGGGTTCCTGATCGGCCTGGCCGTCGGCCGCCGTCACCGGGAAATGGTCGTAGAGCGCCCGCGCCCCCGGCCAGATCTTGCGCGCGACAAAGGCGCGCGACCCGGCCAGCAGCGACAGGTGGTCGTCATAGAACACATAGGGTTTGCCCTGCGCGTCGAACTTGGCCAGCGTCAGCGACCGGCTTTCCACGTCGATGGAATGGCGGCGCACCAGCGTCTGGAAATAGCTTTCGTCGGGCACCCACACGCGGCGGAAATACGCGTCCCATTCCGCGCGCCGCGGGTCGTTCAGGATCGCGCGCACCGTGGCGGCGGTCAGGCACCACCATTGCGACCCCAGATGCGGGACCAGCCCCTGCGGGATGGCGCGGGCCAGCCCCAGCCGGCGCTGCAGCGCGACATAGCGGTCGAACAGCCCCCGCTGGCGGCGATAGGAAAACGGGAAGCGCAGGGTAAAGCGTTCCTCGTTCAACCCGCCCACGGTCCAGCCCACGTCCCGCGCCGTCACGCTTTCGATAAAGTCGCGCCCGGCGTGGCGCGCCAGATGCGCGGCCAGTTCCGGCATCGGGCGCAGCGGCAGGCAGGCGCCCGACGCGGTGATGACGTGGGTCAGGTCGGGGTGGCTGTCCAGCAGCAGCCGCGCGGCGTCCAGCGTCGCCTGCACCAGGCTGAAGGTGCCCCATTCGCAGGGCCGCCGCGCGGGATACAGCGCGCCCGTCCCCTGCAGCGCGGATTTCAGCGCCGCCGTCGCGTCGGCCGGGGCCTTGGCGTCGATGTGGATGGCGATGCGCGCGCCGCCATCCGTCCACAGCCGGGCCATGCGCGCGGCCAGTTCAAGATTGTCGTGGCACAGCATCACCACGCCCAGACGGACGGGGACAGGGACCGGGGCCGCCCCGCCCGTCGCCCCTGCAGGCACGGTGCCGCTGCCGGGCGGCGCCATCAGACCCAGTTCCCGCGCGAGATCAGGCCCAGATCCTCGAGCTGGCGCCAGTTCTGGAACCGCTGCGACTGGGCGGTCCAGAAATCGGGATCGTCCTGCAGGCCCTGATGATAGGCGCGGTATTCCTGGCTGTTGCCGTAATGCTGGCCCCGGTCCAGTTCCTCGGCGGATTTTTCAACGAAGGTGGACAGGAACTTGGCGTGCAGCAGGATGCCCGAGGCGCGTTCGCCCCCGTCCTCGTCATAGACCATGTTCAGCGAGCGGGGCAGCAGCATGTGGGTGGAACTGACATAGACATAGGGCCGTTCCCAGCGCACCAGCGGGATCTTGTTCAGCGCCGGGGCCTGTTCGGGCCGGTCGGCAAAGAACGCGCGCGTGCGCGGCCCGCCCTGTATCCACAGATTGCCATAGGTGCCGTTCTTGCGGATCGTATAGTTGGCCGGGTCGAACCACGACGCGACGGCGAACGGATCGCCGCCCCGCTGATAGGGTTCGGCGGTGACCGGGCCGCGCGGATACATGTCCAGCAGCATGGCGGGAAACGACTTGACGGCGGAACTGTCCAGCCAGTCGGTCAGCGCGCGGATCGGGCGCGTGTCGCAATGCGGATAGACCAGGAACTCGTCGGGATCGACGGTCAGGCACCAGTGCCCGCTGCCGTGCCGGAACAGCAGCCACGCCGTCCAGTCCATGCCGAAGCGCGACGCCTTGTAGCTGTCGCCCGTGCGCCACACCGACACGTCGGGCTGCGCGGCCAGGAACTCGCGGCTGCCGTCGTCGCTGTCGTTGTCCACGAACAGGAAATGGTCGATGCCCATCCTGCGGTAATAGTCGAGGAAGTATGGCAGCCGCACGCCTTCGTTGCGCTGGGTGACAAAGGCCAGGATCGCGTCGCGCCCGATGGCGCCGGTGCGGTCGGCCACCGGGGTCAGGCGGTTGCGGCGCCGGATGGCGCGGCCAAGATACCACTGCCGGCGCGCCCTCAGCCGCAGCTTGCGTCGATATGTCTTCCACCACCTCGGCACGGTCACGTCCCTTCCAGCATTCACGCGCGCGCGGACACGGCACGGATCGCCTGCGAGGCAAGCGCAAAATGCTCGTTCCAGGTGGGAACCGCAAGGGGCTGCAACCGCCGCTTGTGCCCGGCGGCCATGTCGGCCACCGCCGCGGCCCAGGCCTGCGGGTCGTCCGCCGGCAGCCAGCGCGCGCGATCCCCCAGGATTTCGCGCGCCGGCGGCAGGGGCGTCGCGATCACCGGCAGGCCGCGGGCCGCGGCCTCGGTCAACGGCAGGCCGAAGCCTTCGGCATGGCTGGGCATCAGCAGGGCGTGCGCGCGGTCCAGCAGCGCGGCGACAGCGCCGTCCGACAGGCCGGTCAGTTCCCGCACCGGCCCGCCCTGCGGCAGCGCGTCCAGCCGGGCGAAGGTCGCCGCGTTCCGCCAGCCGCGACGGCCGACGATGAACAGCCGCGGCATCGCCGCAGGCGGGGTTTGCGCGCCAAGCCTGTCCCACGCGTCCAGCAGCAGCGCATGGTTCTTGCGCGGCTCGATGGTGCCGAGGGCGACGAAGAACGGGCGCGACAGGTCAAGGTCCGTCGGCAGCGCGCCGGGTTCGGGCGCGGCCAGCGTGGTGCCGATGGGCGCGACGACGACCGGGGCATGGCCGGGCAGGCCCAGCCGGTCGCGCCACCGCAAGACGTCGCCGCGGGTCGCGGCCGAGATCGCCAGCACCAGGTCGGCGTGGCCCACCCCCGCGCCAAAGCGGTCGAGGAATGCGCGCGACTGGCCTTGCCGCGTGTAATCGGGATGGTCCAGCGGGATGGTGTCGTGGATCAGCAGGACGCGCCGCGCCCACCCCATGTTCGCCCACAGCGCCGCCGACAGATTGGCGTGGCCGACGTTCAGATAGGCGAGGATCGCGCCGGATTGCGCGGCCGGAGCCTCCGGCGGGGATATTTCGGGCCAAGAGATGTTCAACCCGGCAAGCGCCCGCCGCGCGGCGCGCCCCAGCCCGCGCCCGCTGCGGCCGCGCCGCGCCAGCGCCATGCGGGACAGCGCGGTTTCCGCCCGCGCGCGCAGGCCCGTCCGACCCAGCAGCCGGTCCAGCGCGCCCGCCGGCGGCACCGCCCCGCCCCCGGCCCACCCCAGCAGCGCGGCCCCGGCGGCCGGGGGCAGCAGCATCTGCCGGCGGCGGATGCGCGCCAGCAGCAGGTGCGGGCGGTCCTGCAGATGCGCCAGCCACGCCGCCTCGACCCGGTCGATCCCGGTCAGCGGCCCCTGCCCCAGGCGCGAGATCAGGCGGGTGACGTCCAAGACGATGACGGGTTCAGCCGCCATACCCGCCCGTCTGGTGCCACCGCCAGGCGTCGCCGATCATCGCGGGCAGGGTCGAGCGGTCGGGCCGCCAGCCCAGCACGCGCCCGGCCTTTTCGCTGCCCGACACCAGCTTGACGGCATCGCCGCCGCGGCGCGGTCCCTCGGTGACCGGGACGGCGCGGTTCGACACGTGGCGGGCGTTGTCGATCACCTCGCGGACCGAGAAGCCGTTGCCGGTGCCCAGGCAGAACACCTCGGTCCCGCCGCCCTGCGGGCCGTTGCCCGCGCGCAGCCAGTTCAGGCCCAGCACATGCGCGTCCACAAGGTCCATGACATGGACATAGTCGCGGATGCAGGTGCCGTCGGGCGTCGGGTAATCGCTGCCGTGGATGGTCAGCGCCGGGCGCCTGCCGTCGATGGCGTCCAGGATCAGCGGGACCAGATGCGTTTCCGGCTGGTGGAACTCGCCCACCTGCGCGTCGGGATCGGCGCCCGCGACGTTGAAATAGCGGAAGATGACCGACCGCAGCCCGTCCGACGCCCCGAAGTCGCGCAGCATGTCCTCGATCGCGCGCTTGGAGGCGCCATAGCTGTTCAGCGGCTGCTGGGGCGTCGCCTCGTCCAGAACCACGCCGTCATGGTCGCCATAGGTCGCGCAGGTGGACGAAAAGACGAAATCGCGCACGCCGGCGGCCAGCGCCGCCTCGATCAGGGTCAGGCTGGCGCAGACATTGCCGCGCCAGTATTTGCCGGGCTGGACCATCGCCTCGCCGACCTGGCTGAGGGCGGCGAAATGCATCACCGCGACGGGCCGGTGTTCGGCAAAGACCTGATCCAGCCGGTCCCGGTCCAGCAGGTCGCCCTGTTCGAACGGGCCGAACTTGACCGCATCGCGCCAGCCCGTGCAGAGGTTGTCATAGGTGACGGGGACAAGGCCCGCCGCCGCCAGCGCCTTGCAGGCGTGCGAGCCGATATAGCCCGCGCCGCCCGTCACCAGAATCCGGTCGGCCATGATTACTCGGCGGCCTTCCGCATCGCCAGCACGTCCTGAAGGTAATCCAGAAACTCGGGCCGCAGCTCTTCGCGCGCGAGGCCGAAGGCGACCGTCGCCTGCAGGAAGCCCGCCTTGGACCCGCAGTCGAACCGCTGGCCGCGGAAGCGCAGGCCATAGACGTCGCGCCCGGCCTCGATCTCGTCGGCGATGGCGTCGGTCAGCTGGATTTCCCCGCCCGCGCCCTGTTTCAGCTTGTTGAGGTTTTCCATCACCGTCGGCGCCAGGATATAGCGGCCGATCACCGCGAGGTTCGACGGCGGGTTCTCCCTGGGCTTTTCGACCATGCCGCGGACGCGGACGATGGCGCCCATGTCCTCGGCCACGTCCAGCACGCCATAGGACCGGGTCTTGTCCATCGGCACTTCCATCGTGGCCACCATGCTGCCGCCGGTCTCGGCATGCGCCTCGATCATCTGCTGCAGGCAGGGCGGCTCGCCCTGGATGACGTCGTCGGTCAGCAGCACGGCGAACGGCTCGTCCGCGACAAGGCGGCGGGCGCACCAGACGGCGTGTCCAAGCCCCATCGCCTTGTGCTGGCGGATATAGGCGATGGCGCCGGATTCCATGTTGGTCTGGCGCAGCAGTTCCAGCAGGTCGGTCTTGCCGTCCTTGCGCAGGGTGTTTTCCAGCTCGTGCGCGTGGTCGAAGTAATCCTCCAGCGCGCCCTTGCCGCGCGAGGTGACGAAGATGAACTCCTTGATCCCGGCCGACCGCGCCTCGTCGATGGCATACTGGATCAGCGGGCGATCCACGAGGGTCATGATCTCTTTCGGGATCGACTTGGTGGCCGGCAGGAACCTGGTCCCCAGGCCAGCGACTGGGAAGATGGCCTTGGTGACCTTGCGATTCATGACACGCTCCGAATTGGGTGGTGGGCGAACTGAGTGGTGGCCCGGCTTGGGTTGGCCGCGCGAAACGCCGCCAGCCGCGGGCTGCATTATCCACGCGCGGGCCAGCAGCTTCAAGCGCGCTGACACCGCCCGGGCTTTCGCCCGCCACCGGACTGCGCGGGGGGCGCGGGCGTCAGCGGCCCAGCCGCCGCAGCCGGCCGAATTCGCGGGCGGCCCGCCACGCGAACCGGCCCCGCACCAACGGCGGATCGTCACGGCCGGACGGCCCCCACAGCCCGCCCCGCTGTTCCCACCATCCGCCGGGCGTCAGCCCGCTGCGATGCGGCAGGACCGTGGGCGTCAGCAGCAGCAGCGTGACGATCCGTCCCGCCGCCGCCGCGTCCCGGGCCTGCCGCCGCAGTGCGGCGGCCCGCCAGTGCCAGCCCGCCATATGCAGCGTTGCGCGGCCCTGACCGTCCAGCCGCAGGTCCAAAGGCGCGGGCAGGGGCGCGGACAGCGGCGGGGGCAAGGGCGGCGCGCCGCGCCGGGCCGCGTCGGCCAGACCGCGCCGCCAGCTTGCCATCAGCGGCCCCACCGACAGCGGGTCCAGCCGCCCTGCAACCATGTGGCGAATCAGCCGGGCGCGTTGCGCTTTTTCTGCCGGATCGGCCGTGCCGCCGTGGCGCGCGGCGAACAGCCCCTGCGACCGGCCGAGTTGCGTCAGGTCGCGCGGCACCGCCTGCGGCCCGCGGCCCGCATCGGCCGCCAGCCCGTGCGCGACCTCGGCCCGCGGCACGACGGCGGTCAGCGCCTGCGGCCAGCGGGCCGCCATCCGCAGGTTCACGTCGCTTTCGTCCAGGTGATAGGGGAACGCCGGATCGAAGCCCCCGATTTCCGCCAGCGCCGCCGCCCGAAAGGCGCAGTTCGTCCCGATGGTCCCGACCGGACCGGCGGCATCGGGGGCCAGCAGCACCGGCGCGTCGCCCGTGACCGCCAGCGGCACGCCCAGCCCGTCCCGCGTCATGCGTTCGGCCCGCAGCTGCCAGCCCAGTCCGTCCGGCCCGCGCGTGAACCCCGCCGCCGCAATGACGCGGGGATCGGCAAAGGGCGCGGTCAGCGCCGCCAGCCAGCCCGGTTCGGCCACCGCGTCGTCATCGACGAACGCGACCACCGCGCCGCGCGCCGCCGCAAGCCCCCGGTTGCGGGCCTGCGAGATGTTGGGCACGTCGAACGCCACACGGCGCGCCGGCAGGTCCGGCCGCTGGCCGATGCTGCCGGGGTCGGCGACAAGGACGATTTCGTAATCCGGGTGCGATTGCAGCGACAGCGCCGTCAGGCACAGCGACAGGGCTGCGGGCCGGTGGCGCGACACCACGATGACGGACACGGCGGGCGCGCCGGGGCGGGCGCCCGGCGCGGTCACGCCATGCCCATCTGCCGCATCATCGATTCCAGCCGGGGCACGTCGCTGGGGTTGTTCAGCTCCCAGAACTGGCGGCCGCGGGCGTCCACCTCGACGCACAGCACGCGGCGGGCCTGTTCGAGGAACCGCAGCTGCTCCAGCCCTTCCAGCCGCTCCAGCGCGCCCTCGGGCCAGGTCGGATAGGCGGCCAGCGCGTCGGGGCGATAGGCATAGACGCCGACATGGTGGAACACCGGGCTGGGGTCGTCGGGCGCGACCTCGTGGGGGACGAAGGGGATGACCTCTTTCGAGAAATAGAGCGCGCCGCGATCGGCCCCGAACACCGCCGTCGTGCCGCCCACGCGCCCGGCGGCGCGGTCGGCCATGAGGTCGGCGCGCATGGCGCCCGAACAGCGCAGGACGGGCGTCGCCACCTCGGCCCCGGGGGCGGCGTCAAGGCCCGCGACCAGATCCTCGACGAACCAGGCGGGGGTCAGGGGCGCGTCGCCTTGCAGGTTCACGATCACCTCGGGGCGGGCGGGCAGCTGCGCCAGCACCTCGGCGCATCGCTCGGTCCCGTTGCGGCAGGCCGTCGAGGTCATCGCCACCTCGGCGCCGAAACCCGCCGCATGGTCGGCGATGCGGGCGTCGTCGGTCGCCACGATCACCCGGTCGGCGCCGGTGACGGCCATCGCGGCATCCCAGCTGCGCCGGATCAGGCTGCGCGCCTGCCCGTCCGCGCCGGTCAGTTCGACCAGCGGCTTGCCGGGATAGCGCGAGGATTGGAACCGCGCCGGGATGACGATGACGACCGACACCGCCTCAGCCCTGGGGATGCAGCAGCACGCCGGGGGCGTAGGCGATGAAGAACGGGTTCTCGAACCCCGCCTTGCCATAGGTCAGGGCGGTGTGGTCGTCGAATCGCACAACCTCGCCCCCCGCGCCGCGCAGCACGGCGTCGCCCGCGGCGGTGTCCCATTCCATCGTGCGGCCGACGCGGGGATACAGGTCCGCCTCGCCGGTGGCGACAAGGCAGAACTTCAGCGACGATCCGGCGCTGGTCATGTCGCGCACGTTGTATTGCGCGATATAGTCGTCGGTGGCCTGGTCGCGGTGGGACTTGGACGCCACGACCATCAGGCCGCGGTTGTCGGGGGTGGGGTTGACCCCGATGGGGTGAACCTCGCCGGGCTGGGGGCCGAACGGCCCCCTTTCCTCGACCGAGCGGCCGTCGGCGGTGGTATAGAACAGCCGCCCGCGCGCGGGCGCATAGACGACGCCGCGCAGCGGCACGCCGTTTTCGACATAGGCGATGTTGACGGTGAAATCGCCGCGGCGCTGCACGAACTCCTTGGTGCCGTCCAGCGGATCGACGATCAGAAAGCGGTCATGGCTCAGCCCGTGGGTGTCGGCCTGTTCCTCGGTCACCAGCGCCACGCCGGGGAACGCCGCGCGCAGCCCGGCCGAGATCAGCGCGTCGGCGGCCTCGTCGGCCTCGGTCACGGGGGATGCGTCGGATTTCGCCCGCACGGCGAACTCGGGGCCGTCATAGACCTGCATGATCCTGGCACCGGCCTCCAGCGCCAGACGCCGCATCTCGGGGACGAGTCGATCGAATTGCATGCGCTTTTCCTTGCGGTTCGGGTCCGGCACACCCCCCGCCGCGCCAGCCGCGATTGAATGAGGGCGTCAGGGAACTTATGGTGCGGGGCGAAGCGATCGGCAAGCGGGCACCCCGGCCCCGCCCCGCCCGCCGACCGTCCATCGCCCGTCCAACGCCCGCCACAAGGTTTCCTGACGCATGTTCGCCCCCCAGCGCCGCAACCGCACCCTTGCCCAGGCGGCGCTCACGACGCTGGCCCTGATCTATCACCAGGCGGTCTACAACGTCCGCAAGACCCACCGGAACGCGGTCATGGCCCTGCTGCTGTCCGTGCTGCAGGCGATGGTGATGATCATGGGGTTCTACGCCATGTTCTGGATCATGGGGGTCAGGCGGTCGCCCCTGCGCGGCGATTTCATGATCTATCTGATGTCCGGCATCTTCATGTTCATGACCCATGTGCAGACCGCCGGGGCGGTGTCGATGGCCGGGGGCGCGACCCAGGCGATCATGAAGCACGGGCCGATGAACACCGCCGTGACCATCTGCGGCGAGGCATTGGGCGTGCTTTACCTCAAGATCTTCTCGGTCCTCGTGGTCCTGGGGTTCTATCACCTGGCCATCAACCCGGTCGAGATCGAGAACTGGCGCGGCGCGCTGGGGATGCTGATCCTTGCATGGTTCACCGGCGCCTGTGTGGGGCTGATCTTCCTGTCCCTCCGCACCTGGTGGCCCGAAGGGGGCAAGATCGGCACCATGATCTATCAGCGGGTGAACATGATCGCGTCGGGCAAGATGTTCGTGGCCAACGCGATGCCCGGTTTCCTGATCGAGATGTTCGACTGGAACCCGCTGTTCCACATCATCGACCAGACCCGCGGGTTCATGTTCATCAACTATTCGCCGCACCACAGCTCGGTCACCTATCCGATCTGGGCGGGGCTGACGCTGCTGATGATCGGGCTGATGATGGAGTTCGTGACCCGCAACGCCGCATCGCTGAGCTGGTCGGCCGGGCGCTGACGGGGCTGGCCCCGGCACCCGGTCTTTCCTGCACGGTGCCGCGTCGCGGCGGCGACACGGCGCCCTGCCCGGCCGTAACCGCCGCCTTTCCCGCGCGCGCCTGTTCATCGCCCCGCCATGCCGGAACTTGCGGTTCGGCGCGCTTGCGCCCCCAAAACCGCACCCTATATACGCTGCGAAGCCGACCGGGGCTGCCCGGTCATTCACCAGCCACGGGATTTCGGCGCGGGGGCCGCGGACGGACCCGCATCCGAACCATCGCCGCAAGAAAGGTTTACGCATGGCCAAAGTCATCGGCATCGACCTCGGGACAACGAACAGCTGTGTCGCCATCATGGACGGCAGCCAGCCCCGCGTGATCGAGAACTCGGAAGGGGCGCGCACCACGCCCTCGATCGTCGCCTTCACCGAAAGCGAACGTCTGGTCGGCCAGCCGGCCAAGCGCCAGGCGGTCACCAATCCGGAAAACACCATCTTCGCCGTCAAGCGCCTGATCGGCCGCCGCGTCACCGACGCCGAGGTGGAAAAGGACCGCAACCTCGTCCCCTACAAGATCGTGGACGGCGGCAACGGCGACGCCTGGGTCGAGGTCCGGGGCGAGAAATATTCCCCCGCGCAGATCAGCGCGATGATCCTTCAGAAGATGAAGGAAACCGCCGAATCCTATCTGGGCGAAAGCGTGTCGCAGGCGGTCATCACGGTGCCTGCGTATTTCAACGACGCCCAGCGTCAGGCGACCAAGGACGCGGGCAAGATCGCGGGCCTGGACGTGCTGCGGATCATCAACGAACCGACCGCGGCGGCGCTGGCTTACGGCCTGGACAAGAAGGAAAGCCGGACCATCGCGGTCTATGACCTTGGCGGCGGCACCTTCGACATCACCGTGCTGGAAATCGACGACGGCCTGTTCGAGGTGAAATCGACCAACGGGGACACGTTCCTGGGCGGCGAAGACTTTGACATGCGGATCGTCAATTATCTGGCCGACGAGTTCAAAAAGGAACACGGCGTCGACCTGACCCGCGACAAGATGGCCCTGCAGCGGCTGAAAGAAGCTGCCGAAAAGGCCAAGATCGAACTGTCGTCGTCCAGCCAGACCGAGATCAACCAGCCGTTCATCAGCATGGACAAGAACAGCGGCACGCCGCTGCACATGGTCATGAAGCTGACCCGCGCCAAGCTGGAAAGCCTGGTTGGCGACCTGATCAAGGCCACGCTGAAGCCGTGCCAAGCCGCGCTGAAGGACGCCGGGCTGGCCAAGGGCGACATCGACGAGGTGGTGCTGGTCGGCGGCATGACCCGCATGCCCAAGGTCATCGAGGAAGTGACCGCCTTCTTTGGCAAGGAGCCCCACAAGGGCGTCAACCCCGACGAGGTGGTGGCGCTGGGTGCCGCCGTTCAGGCCGGCGTGCTGCAGGGTGACGTCAAGGACGTCGTGCTGCTGGACGTGACGCCGCTGTCCCTTGGCATCGAGACGCTGGGTGGCGTGTTCACCCGCCTGATCGACCGCAACACCACGATCCCGACCAAGAAGTCGCAGGTCTTCTCGACCGCCGAGGACAACCAGAACGCCGTGACGATCCGGGTGTTCCAGGGCGAACGCGAGATGGCCGCGGACAACAAGATGCTGGGCCAGTTCAACCTCGAGGACATCCCCCCGGCGCCCCGCGGCCTGCCCCAGATCGAGGTGACGTTCGACATCGACGCCAACGGCATCGTGTCGGTCAGCGCCAAGGACAAGGGCACCGGCAAGACCCAGAACATCACGATCCAGGCGTCGGGCGGCCTGTCGGACGAGGACATCGAGAAGATGGTCCGCGACGCCGAGACCAACGCCGAGGCCGACAAGTCCCGCCGCGATCTGGTCGAGACGCGCAACCAGGCCGAAAGCCTGATCCATTCGACCCGCAAGTCGCTGGACGAGCATGGCGACAAGGTCGACAGCTCGACCGTCGAGGCGATCGAACTGGCCGTCGGCGCACTTGAGGAAAGCCTCAAGTCCGAGGACGCCGGCAAGATCAAGGGCGGCATCCAGAACCTGATGGACGCGTCCATGCGGCTGGGCGAGGCGATCTACAAGGCCGGGCAGTCGGGCGGCGACGCCGACGACCGCGACACCGACGCGCCGCGCGACGTGGACGAGAACATCGTCGACGCGGACTTCGAAGACCTGGGCGAAGACAAGCGCAAGTAAGCGCCTGCCTCGCTGCGACCGGCCCGCGCGTGCGTGGGCCGGTCTTTCTGTCAGGGCGCCAGTCGCGCCGATACGGACACCGAGACCCCTATGGCAAAACGCGATTTCTATGATGTTCTGGGTTGCGCGCGCGCAGCGACCGCGGACGAGATCAAGAAGGCCTATCGCGCCAAGGCCAAGGAACTGCACCCTGACCGCAACCAGGACTGCAAGAAGTCCGAGGCATCGTTCAAGGAAGTGAACGAGGCCTATGAATGCCTCAAGGATCCGCAGCGCCGCGCCGCCTATGACCGCTTTGGCCATGCCGCGTTCGATGGCGGCATGGGCGGCATGGGGGGCTTTGGCCGCCAGCCGCAGGGCGATTTCGGCGCGGCGTTTTCCGACATGTTCGAGGATCTGTTCGGCGATTTCGTCGGCGCGCGCGCCAATGGCGGCGGGCGGGCGCGGGCGACGCGCGGGCAGGATCTGCGCTATAACCTGCGGGTCTCGCTCGAGGATGCCTATCAGGGGCTGGACAAGACGATCACGGTCCCCGGATCGGTCGCCTGCGGCGAATGCAACGGCACCGGCGCCGAGGGCGCGGTCGAGCCGACAAGCTGCCCGACCTGTTCCGGCATGGGCAAGGTGCGCGCAAGCCAGGGCTTCTTCACCGTCGAGCGCACCTGCCCGACCTGCAACGGCCAGGGCCAGATCGTCAAGAACCCCTGCAAATCCTGCCACGGCGCAGGGCGCATCGAACAGGACCGCAGCCTGTCGGTGACGATCCCCGCGGGGGTCGAGACGGGCACCCGCATCCGGCTGGCCGGCGAGGGCGAGGCCGGGATGCGCGGCGGCCCGGCGGGCGATCTGTATATCTTCGTCGAGGTGGCCGAGCACGCGATCTTTATCCGCGACGGCCGCACGCTGGCCTGCCAGGTGCCGGTCGGCATGGCCACCGCCGCACTGGGCGGCGAGGTCGAGGTGCCGACGATCGACGGCGGCCGGTCGCGCGTCAAGGTGCCGCCGGGCAGCCAGACGGGCCGCCAGATGCGCCTGCGCGGCAAGGGCATGCCGCCGCTGCGCCACGGCGCCGGCCTGAACGGAGAGCCGGGCGACATGCTGATCGAACTGACGGTCGAGACGCCGGTGAACCTGACCGCGCGGCAGAAAGACCTGCTGCGCGAGTTCGAGGCGATCCAGGCCGACAACAACCCGCAGACCGACAATTTCTTTACCAAGATCAAAAGCTTCTGGGACGGGCTGGGGGGCTGACCCCCTGCGCGGGGCCGGGGTTCGCGCCCGGCCGCCGTTAACCGCCCCTTAACCCGGCCGTGCCACGCTGGCCTCATGTCCGGGAATCACGCCTTTCACGAAGCCTCGCCCTCGCTTTTCGGTTTTGCTCCGGCCGACGACGACGTGGTCGAGGTGACGGTCCCGGCCCGTCCCCCGCGGGCGGGCCGGGCGCCCAGCTATGTGGCCGACCACCGCGCCCGCCTGCGCGACCGTTTCCTGCAGGGCGGGGCCGCGGCGATGCCGGATTACGAGCTGCTGGAGCTGGTGCTGTTCCGCGCCGTGCCGCGCATGGACATGAAGCCGCTGGCCCGCCGCCTGCTGGACCGTTTCGGCGATTTCAACCGCGTGCTGTCGGCCGAACCTGCGCGGCTGATGCAGGTCGAGGGCGTCGGACAGGCGGTCGTGACCGAGCTGAAGATCGTTGAGGCGGCGGCGCAGCGGCTGGCGCGGTCGCGCGTCATCAACCGCCCGGTTCTGACCAGCTGGGACGCGCTGGTCGATTACTGCCACACGGCGATGGCCCACGCCGCCATCGAACAGTTCCGCGTGCTGTATCTGGACCGCAAGAACGTCCTGATCGCGGACGAGGAACAGGCCCGCGGCACCGTCGATCACGTCCCCGTCTATCCGCGAGAGATCGTGCGCCGCGCGCTCGAGCTGAACGCCAGCGCAATGATCCTTGTCCACAACCACCCCTCGGGCGACCCGACGCCCAGCCAGCCCGACATCGCCATGACCGCGCAGATCGTGGCGGCGGCGGCGACGATGGGCATCGTCATCCACGACCACCTGATCATCGGGAAAAGCCGCGACCTGAGCTTTCGGGCGCAGGGGCTGCTGTGAGTAAGGCGCAACCGCGCGGTCCGGCGCCGCCCGCGCCGACGGGTCCGCCCGGCAAGCGGCGGCTGCGCGCCGTCCCACTCTGCCCTCGCAACCGGCATCGCCTTCTGCGACGTTGCGCCGAAAGCAGGGGGATACGCCATGACCGACCTGATCGCCGCCCTTGGACTGCGCTGCCCGGTGCTGCAGGCGCCGATGGCGGGCACGTCGACCCCCGCCCTTGCGGCGGCGGTGTCGAACGCGGGCGGGCTGGGCAATCTGGGGCTGGCCGCCATGACGCCGCAGCAGGCGGCGCAGGCGATGGCCGAGACGGCCGCGCTGACCGGCCGCGCCTGGGGCGTCAATCTGTTCTGCCACCGCCCGCCCGTCCGCGACCCGGTGCGAGAGGCCGCGTGGCTCGACCGCCTTGCCCCGCATTTCACCCGGTTCGGCGCGCAGCCCCCCGCATCGCTGCGCGAGATCTACCTCAGCTTTCTGCAGGACGACGCGATGCTGGCGGCCGTCGTGGCGGCGCGCCCGCGGCTGGTCAGCTTTCACTTTGGCCTGCCCCGGCCGGACCAGATCGCGGCCCTGCGCGAAACGGGCGCGCTGCTGGCGGCGACCGCAACAGGCCCGGCCGAGGCGCAGGCGATTGCGGACGCGGGGCTGGACGCCATCGTCGCGCAGGGCTGGCAGGCGGGCGGGCACCGCGGCATCTTCGACCCCGACGGCCCCGACGAGCGGCTGGACACGCTGGATCTGGTGGCGCGGCTGGTTCCCCTTGGCCTGCCGGTGATCGCGGCGGGGGCGATCATGCAGGCGTCGGACACCCGCGCGGCGCTGGCGGCGGGGGCGGCGGCGGTGCAATGCGGCACGGCCTTTCTGCGCGCCCCCGAGGCCGCGACCCCGCAGCCCCACCGCGACGCGCTGGCTGTGGGCGAGACGGTGATGACCGCCGCCATATCCGGGCGGCCGGCACGGGCCTGCGTCAACGACTTCACCCAGCTGGGCGGCGCCGGGGCGGGCTATCCGATGACCTATGACGCGGGCAAGGCGCTGAACGCGGCGGCGCTGGCGGCGGGTCACACCGGCTTTGGCCCGCATTGGGCGGGCACGGGGGCCGCGCAGGCGGTCGCGCGGCCGGCGGCGGAAACGGTTGCGGCGCTGTGCCCCTAATGGCGGGGCCTTGGCGGCAGATTGGCCGAGGCGGTGATCGCCACCGCCAACCCGGCGGCAGGTTCGCCGACGCCTCCCGGCGCGGGTTCACCAACGCGCTGATCGCCTGGGCCAGTCCGGCGCGGGTTCACCGATGCCTCCATCGCGGCGCGGGTTTGCCAATATCCCGATCGCCTCTGCCAGTCCGGCGACAGGCTCACCAACGCCCTGATCGCCTCGGCCAGCCCGGCGCAGGTGCGGCGATGCCCTGATCGCCCCAGCCAGTCATCGCGGGTTCGCTCACGCCTGTCGCCGCGGCCAGCCCGGCGCGGGTTCACCGACGCCCTGATCGCTGCAGGCGGCAGGCTCACCGACGCCCCCATCGCCGCGACCGGCTCGGCGGCAGGCGCGCCTGGCCGGTCCTGCCCGCTTGCGCGCCGCCTCCTCCCGGTCTCTCAGCCCGCGACGAACTCATCCGCGCCATAGCCCTGCAGATACAGCAGCGCGGTCAGGTCGCCGTGGTTGATGCGGATCGGGGCCTGCGCCGCGACCACGGGTTTGGCATGCAGCGCCACGCCCGCGCCCGCCAGCTGCAGCATGCCCAGGTCGTTCGCGCCGTCGCCCACCGCCAGCACGTCGGCGGCGGTCAGCCCGCGGCGCGCGACGATGTCGTTCAGCGCGTCCACCTTGGCCTCGCGTCCCAGGATCGGCAGCGCCACGCGGCCGGTCAGCCGCCCCGCGCCGTCGGACAGCAGCACGTTGGCGCGCTGTTCGTCGAACCCCAGCCGGTCGGCGACCGGCCCGGTGAAATCGGTGAAGCCGCCGGACACCAGCGCGGTCCACGCGCCCTGCGCCTTCATCGTGGCGACCAGCGTCGCGCCGCCGCGGGCCAGCGTGATGCGGGTTTCCAGAACCTCGGCCACGACCGACTCCGGCAGCCCTTCCAGCACCGCCACGCGGGCGACCAGCGCCTCGTGAAAGTTCAGCTCGCCGTTCATGGCGCGGGCGGTGATCGCCGCGACCAGCGGGCCAAAGCCTGCGACGGCGGCCAGCTCGTCGATGCACTCCTGGTCGATCATGGTCGAATCCATGTCCGCCAGCAGCACCGCCTTGCGCCGGTTGGCGGTCGGCTGGACCGCCACGTCGATGCCGCGCGCGTCCAGTTCCGCCTGAACGGCGTCAAAGTCGGCGGGGCGGTCCGCCACCGGAAACTCGGCCGCGATCGAGGGGTCCAGCCACAGCGCGTGACCGCCGTCCCAGCGGCGTTGCAGCGCGGTGACGCTGTCGTCGTCCAGGTCTGCGCGGCCCGGCGCGGCAAGGATGCTGACGGTAAACATGAAAACCCCCGACAGATGTCGCCGCCCGCATAAGGGCAAACGCGCCCGCCCGCCAGCCGGGCGCCGCCGCGATTTCGCGCTTGCGGCGAATCGCGCGGCCGATTACGCCGGTCAGCGGGACACACCGCCCCAACGCGGTGCTTTTTAGCTGGAAGGCTAACCATGCTCGACACGACGACCCCGGCAACGCGGCCGGCCAATCCGCGTTTTTCCTCTGGCCCCTGCGCCAAGATCCCCCATTATTCGCTGGACCTGCTTGCCGACGCGCCCCTGGGCCGTTCGCATCGCGCCGCCATCGGCAAGTCCAGGCTGGCCCGCGCCATCGACCTGACGCGCGAGGTGCTGGGCGTTCCCGCCGATTACCGCATCGGCATCGTGCCGGGGTCCGACACCGGCGCCGTGGAAATGGCGATGTGGACGATGCTGGGCGAACGCCCGGTGGAAATGCTCGCCTGGGAAAGTTTTGGCGAGGGCTGGGTCACCGACGCCGTCAAGCAGCTGAAGCTGGACGCGACCGTGCGCAAGGCCGACTATGGCCACATCGTCGATCTGGCGCAGGTCGATTTCGACCGCGACGTCGTGTTCACCTGGAACGGCACGACCAGCGGCGTCTGCCTGCCGAACGGCGACGCCATCCCCGCCGACCGCGCCGGGCTGACGATCTGCGACGCGACCAGCGCCGCGTTCGCGATGGACCTGCCTTGGGACCGGCTGGATGTGGTGACCTTCAGCTGGCAGAAAGCATTGGGCGGCGAGGGCGCGCATGGCGTGCTGATCCTGTCGCCGCGCGCTGTCGCCCGGCTGGAAAGCTATGTCCCCGACCGCCCGCTGCCCAAGATCTTTCGCCTGACCAAGGGCGGCAAGCTGATCGAGGGCATCTTCAAGGGCGAGACGATCAACACGCCGTCCATGCTGTGCGTCGAGGATTACATCGTCGCGCTGGAATGGGCGCAGTCGGTGGGCGGGCTGGACGGGCTGATCGCCCGGTCGCAGGCCAACGCCCGCACCGTGGCCGAGTTCGTGGACGCCCGCGACTGGATCGAGAACCTGGCGGCGGACCCCGCCACGGCGTCGAACACCTCGGTCTGCCTGCGCTTTACCGATCCGCGCATCAAGGACGCCGCGGCCTTCGCCAAGGCCGTGGCCAAGCGGCTGGAGAAGGAGGGCGTCGCCTATGACATCGGCGCCTATCGCGATGCACCGGCCGGGCTGCGGATCTGGTGCGGATCGACGGTGGAAACCGCCGATGTCGCGGCCCTGATGCCGTGGATCGACTGGGCGTTCCAGCAGGAAATCGCAGCGCAGGGCTGACTGCGCCCGGGGGCGCTGCCCCCGGACCCCGGGATATTTCAACACCAAAGACGATGCAGGCGCTGGCGGACCGCCGCGCGCTGCCCCATCACGAGGATAAGGCGAATGGCACCCAAGGTTCTGGTTTCCGACGCGCTGAGCGAAACCGCCGTCCAGATCTTCCGCGACCGCGGGGTCGAGGTCGATTATCTGCCCGATCTGGGCAAGGACAAGGAAAAGCTGGCCGAGATCATCGGCAACTATGACGGTCTGGCGATCCGGTCGGCCACCAAGGCCACCGAGAAGCTGCTGGAGAAAGCCACGCGGCTGAAGGTCATCGGCCGCGCCGGGATCGGCGTCGACAACGTGGACATTCCGGCCGCGTCGAAAAAGGGCGTGATCGTGATGAACACGCCCTTTGGCAACAGCGTCACCACCGCCGAACACGCCATCGCGCTGATGTTCGCGGTCGCCCGGCAGCTGCCCGAGGCGTCGTTCAGCACCCATGCCGGCAAGTGGGAAAAGAACCGCTTCATGGGGGTCGAGCTGTTCAACAAGACGCTGGGCCTGATCGGGGCGGGCAACATCGGGTCGATCGTCGCGAACCGGGCGCTGGGGCTGCACATGAAGGTCGTGGCCTATGACCCCTTCCTGTCCGAGGACCGCGCAAAGGAAATCGGCGTCACCAAGGTCGATCTGGACGAGCTGCTGCGCCGCGCCGATTTCATCACCCTGCACGTGCCGCTGACCGACAAGACCCGCAACATCCTGTCGGCGGAAAGCCTGGCCAAGACCAAGCCCGGCGTCCGTATCGTCAACGCCGCGCGCGGCGGCCTGATCGACGAGGCGGCGCTAGCCGAGATGCTGAAATCGGGCCACGTCGCGGGCGCGGCGCTGGACGTCTTTGCCGAGGAGCCGGCCACCAGCAGCCCGCTGTTCAACCTGCCCAATGTCGTCGTGACCCCGCATCTGGGCGCATCGACCAGCGAGGCGCAGGAGAACGTGGCCCTGCAGGTGGCCGAGCAGATGTCGGATTACCTGCTGACCGGGGCCGTGCAGAACGCCCTGAACATGCCCAGCGTGACCGCCGAAGAGGCGCTGGTCATGGGGCCGTGGATCAAGCTGGCCGGCCATCTGGGCAGCTTTGTCGGCCAGATGACGGACGAGCCGATCAAGGCCGTCAACATCCTTTATGACGGCGTCGCGTCCACCATGAACCTGAACGCGCTGAACGCGGCCGTGATCGCGGGCGTGATGAAGGCGGCGAACCCGGACGTGAACATGGTGTCCGCCCCCGTGGTCGCCAAGGAACGCGGCATCCAGATCGCCACCACCACGCAGGACAAGTCCGGCGTCTATGACGGCTATGTCAAGGTGACGATGGTCACCGGCGACCGCGAGCGGTCCATCGCCGGCACGGTCTTCAGCGATCACAAGCCGCGCTTTATCCAGATCCGCGGCATCAACGTCGATGCCGAGATCGGCGAGCACATGATGTATACCCGCAACCGTGACGTGCCCGGCGTCATCGGCACGCTGGGCGTCACGCTGGGGGGCATGGGCGTCAACATGGCGAACTTTACCCTGGGGCGCGCGGCCAACGGCGGCGACGCCATCGCCATCACCTATCTGGACGAGCCGCTGCGCGAGGACGTGCGCAACGCGCTGCTGGCGACGGGCAAGTTCGAACAGGTGCGGCCGCTGCGCTTTCAGCTGTGACGGCTGGACAACGCCCCGACCCCCCGCCCAATCTGCCGGGGGTTCCAGCGCGGGGGCACGCCATGCGGATCTATGCCGTCGGCGACATCCACGGCCACCTTGACCTGCTGCGGCAGGTTCATCGCCGCATCGCGGACGACGGCGGCGAGGATGCGACCATCGTCCATGTCGGCGATCTGGTGGACCGCGGGCCCGATTCCCGCGGCGTCGTCGATTACCTGATCGAGGGGCAGACCCGGGGCCGCAACTGGCTGGTCATCAAGGGCAACCACGACCGCATGCTGCCGCAGTTCCTGCGCGACCCCGGTTACGTCGATCCGGGGATCAAGTCGGGCCGCCCCTGGATCGCCCACGACAACATGGGCGCGGCCGGCACGCTGGCGTCCTATGGCATCGCCGACGCGTATGAGCGTGAGGTGGCCTCGGTCCACGCCGAGGCGCTGGCCCGCGTGCCCGACCATCACGTCCGCTGGCTGGACAGCCTGCCCGCGTGGCACCTGACGCCGCTGGCGCTGTTCGTTCATGCAGGCCTGCGTCCGGGCGTCGATCTGCGCGACCAGGTCCAGGACGACCTGCTGTGGATCCGCAAGCCCTTTGCGCAGGATGCGCGCGACCACGGCGTCCTGGTCGTCCACGGCCACACGCCCGTGCGCCATCCGACGCATTTCGGCAACCGGCTGAACCTGGACACCGGCGCCGCCTATGGCGGGCCGGTCAGCGCCGTGCGGCTGGATGCGGACGGCGGCATCTGGTGGCTGAGCGACGCGGGGCCGCGGCCGGTCGCGCCGGGCGCGGGCGACGCGCACGACTAGGGCGGCGATCAGGCCGAGGATTCTGCCTCAAGGTTGAGTGATCGGCGGATCAGGACACGCTCGCCGATAGACTTTTGGTCGGGACTGCCCTATTTACCGGGCCAACACGGATGCAGGGCGTGCGGGATGCGACAGGCGAAATACAACATCGGGCAGGTGGTCCGCCATCGGCAGCATCCCTTCCGCGGCGTCATCTTCGACGTGGACGCGGTGTTTTCCAACACCGAGGAATGGTATCTGTCCATCCCCGAGGATTGCCGCCCGTCAAGGGACCAGCCCTATTACCACCTGTATGCCGAAACCGAGGCGACCTATTACGTCGCCTATGTGTCCGAACAGAATCTGGTCGCCGACCCCTCGGGCGAGCCGCTGGAACACCCCGAGCTGATCGGCATGTTCGGCGAGTTCGACGACGGCCGCTATCCGTTGCAGCACGGGCTGAACTGACCCCTTTCGCCCGCCGGCCGCGCGTTTCGGCCCCCAGGATCGCCCCGATGCCGCGCCGTTCCGGCCCCCTGCCCCCTTGCGCGCCGATCGCGGCGGCCCCGTCATGCTGACGGCCGAGATCGTGGCCCTGCTGGTCGCCGCCGCGGCTGTCGCGGGGTTCGTCGATTCCATCGCAGGCGGCGGCGGGCTGATCACCGTGCCCGCGCTGATGCTGGCGGGAATGCCGCCCGATCAGGCGCTGGCCACCAACAAGGTGCAGGGCAGTTTCGGCGCGGCGACCGCCGCCGCCAGCTATGCCCGCAGCGGGCTGGTGGACCTGCGCGCGCAGCTGCCGGTCGCGGCGCTGGCGTTCTGCGGGGGTGTGGCGGGCGCGCTGATGGTGTCGGCGATCCCCACCGGCGCGCTGCGCGTCATCCTGCCCGTCGTGCTGGTCGCCATCGCGCTGTTCTTTGCGCTGAAACCCGGCCTTGACGACACCGACCGGGCGGCGCGGCTGTCGCGGGGCGCGTTCGCGCTGACCGCGGTGCCGGTCGTCGCGTTCTATGACGGGCTGATCGGGCCTGGGGCCGGGGCGTTCTATATGCTGTCGTTCGTGATGCTGGCGGGTTTCGGCATCCTGCGCGCGACCGCGCACACAAAGCTGTTGAACCTGGCGTCCAACATGGGCGGGCTGACGGCATTCGCGCTGACCGGGCAGCCGCTGTGGCTGGTCGGGCTGGTCATGGGCGCGGCGCAGATGGCGGGCGCGTGGGCCGGGTCGCGGGTGGCGATGCGCATCGGCGCGCGGGTGATCAAGCCGCTGCTGGTCGTGACCTCGACCGCGCTGGCGCTGCGGCTGCTGTGGCAGATGATCTAGGGCGGCGCCGTGACGGCCGAAGCCGTGCGCGTGGGGCTGCCACAATCCGGCACGGCTGACGCGGCGCCAAAATCGGGCGCGCCCCGCCCGAGGACGTGATCGGCGCACGGCTGGATCGCCAAAACCGCGCCCGCGTGACCCTGCCCGTCCGCCCCGTCAGGTCGCGAAACCGGCCGACTGCCGCAGTTCGGCGACGGCGGTGCCGCGCCAGTTGCGGATCGGCCCGGTCAGGTATTGCGCGACCACCGGATGCCCGGCGTCCAGCAGCCCCAGGCGGACCAGCAGGGCCGTGATCGCCGCCTCGGACCCGCGGGTGCCGCCGTCCGCCACCTTCAGCGCGACCCCCAGGCCGCGGTCGGGGGCGATGGCGACGAACACCGCCTCGGCCCCGGTCTTGACGGCGACGCGCCCGCCCATCGCGCGCATCAGGGCGGTGCAGGCCCGCCCCTCGCCCGCGACCAGCTCGGGATGCGCGCCCATCGCGTGGACCAGCCGCGTCATCGCCCGGCCCCGCAGGCCCGCGCCGGGGTTGGCGAACGCGGCCATCGCGCGGGCCAGACCGGCGACGGTGGTGGCAAAGTTCGGGGCCGAGCAGCCGTCGATGCCGTGGCCGGCAACGGGCGCGCCCGTCACCTCTTCGGTCGCGGCCAGCACGGCCCGCTGCACGGGATGGTCCAGTTCGTGATATTCCGGCCCCGCCCCCAGATGCCGGGTCAGGGTCAGGAAGCCCGCGTGCTTGCCCGAACAGTTGTTGTGCAGCTGGCAGGGGGCGGTGTCGGAACAGGTCAGCCGCCTGGCCTCGGCCCGGTCGTTCGGCATGTGGGCGCCGCAGCGCAGGTCAGGCTCGGCCAGGCCCAGCGCGGCCAGCCAGTCGCCCACCCGGCCGACGTGGTCGGCCGCGCCCTGATGGCTGGCGCAGGCCAGCGCCAGATGCTGCGGAGACAGCCCGGCGGCGTCGGCAGCCCCGCTTTCGACCAGCGGCAGCGCCTGGATCATCTTGCACGACGACCGCGGAAAGATCACCGCATCGGGGTCGCCCCAGCTTTGCACGACGCCCGACGCGTCGCAGACCGCGACATGCCCGCGATGCACGCTTTCCAGCAGGCCGCCCCGCCACAACTCGATCAGATCCGCCGCCGCCATCCGGTTTTCCTTTGACATTCGCGCGATTTCCCGCCTGCGGGTCTTTTGCCCCGCGGGACTTTTCGCTTATCTTCGCCGCAGACGGCTGAAAAGACCATCACCAGACGCGACACCCGCAATCAGACGGGGCAGGAGGCAGAGCATGACCATCCATTCGATCCGCAAGCTGGGCATCGCGGCGGCGACGCTGGCGGCGCTGGCCTCGCCCGCGCTGGCGGCCGAACCCAAGGTGCTGGGCAGCGAGGGGGACTGGACCGCGTTCGGCGGGGACGCCCCCAAGGAATGCTGGGCCGTGTCGCCGCCCAAATCCACCCGCAACACCGACGCCGAGGGCAACCCGCGCGAGGTGACGCGCAGCGACATCCGGCTGTATATCGCCTATCGCCCCGGCCAGAACGGCGAGGTGTCGTTCCAGGGCGGCTATCCCTTTGCCCCCGACAGCACGGTCGAGGTCGATGTCGGCGGCACCAAGTTCAAGCTGTTCACCGAGGGCGAAAGCGCCTGGACGGGTTCCCCGGACGAGGATGCCAAGCTGATCGGCGCGCTGCGCGCCGGGTCGAACGCAGTCGTCACCGGCCGGTCCTCGCGCGGGACGCGCACGGCCGACACGTTCTCGCTGGCGGGGATCACCGCGATGACCAACACGGCGCGCGAAACCTGCAAGTAAGCCTTGCGTCCGGGGCCTGCCCTGCGGCGGGGTCTTGTGCTATGACATGGGCCGCCCCAGATCGGGGCGGCCCTGCCTTTTTCCTGCTGACCCGGACGGATTGCCCATGACCCCGCCTGCCGCCCCCGCGAACCGACCCGACGCCGCGCCCGCCTCGTCGTCGCCGACGCCGACGGCACAGGCGCCGATCACCCAGGACGTGCTGACGATCCCGCGCAAGCCGGTCGCCGCGGACCGGATCAACATCATCGGGCTGACCCGCGAGGGGCTGCGCGCCGCCCTGATCGCCGCCGGGACGCCCGAGCGGCAGGCCAAGATGCGCGTCGGCCAGATCTGGCAGTGGGTCTATCACTGGGGCGTGCGCGATTTCGCGCAGATGACCAACCTTGCCAAGGATTACCGCGCCTTTCTGGCGGACCGCTTCGAGATCGCCATCCCCGAGATCGTGACCCGCCAGGTCAGCGAGGACGGCACCCGCAAATACCTGCTGCGCATCGCCGGCGGGCACGAGGTCGAGACCGTCTATATCCCCGAGGACAGCCGCGGCACGCTGTGCGTCAGCTCTCAGGTCGGCTGCACGCTGACCTGTTCGTTCTGCCACACCGGCACGCAGAAGCTGGTGCGCAACCTGACCGCCGGGGAAATCGTGGGCCAGCTGATGGTCGCCCGCGACGATCTGGGCGAATGGCCCGAACCCGGCGCGCCCAAGGACGAGACCCGGCTGGTCAGCAATCTGGTGCTGATGGGCATGGGCGAGCCGCTGTACAACTTCGACAACGTGCGCGACGCGATGAAGGTGGTGATGGACAACGAGGGGCTCAGCCTGTCGCGCCGGCGCATCACCCTGTCCACCTCGGGCGTGGTCCCCGAGATCGCCAAGACCGCCCGGGAAATCGGCTGCCAGCTGGCCGTGTCGTTCCACGCGACCACCGACGCGGTGCGCGACCGGCTGGTGCCGATCAACAAGAAATGGAACATCGACGAGCTGCTGGGCGCACTGCGCGACTATCCGCGGCTGTCCAACAGCGAGCGGATCACCTTTGAATACGTCATGCTGGACGGCGTGAACGACAGCGACGACGACGCCCGCCGCCTGATCCGCCTGATCCGCGGCATCCCCGCCAAGATCAACCTGATCCCGTTCAACGAATGGCCCGGCACCCCCTACAAGCGGTCGTCGTGGGACCGGATCGAGGCGTTCGCCGACATCATCTACAAGGCGGGCTATGCCTCGCCCATCCGCACGCCGCGGGGCGAGGACATCATGGCCGCCTGCGGGCAGCTGAAATCCGCGACGGAACGCGGGCGCAAGTCCGCCTCGCAGGTGGCGGCCGAGGCCGGGCTGTAGCAACGCGGGCCGGGGAACCGTCCCGCGCGCCGCCCGCGCCCATCACGGGCGCTTGCCTTGCCCCCTGCCCGCGCGGGGCGTAGAACCCGCCCCGACCGATCACGCGCAGGGACCGTCATGACCCAACCCCGACCCGTCGTGCTGTGCATTCTGGATGGCTGGGGCATATCCGACCGGCCCGAACAGTCCGCCCCCGACGTGGCGGATGTCCCGAACTTCCGCCGGCTGATGGCCGACGACCCGCATGCGACGCTGATCACCTATGGCCCCGACGTCGGCCTGCCGCGCGGGCAGATGGGCAACTCGGAAGTGGGGCACACCAACATCGGCGCGGGCCGCGTCGTCGCGATGGACCTGGGCCAGATCGACCTTGCGATCGAGGACGGCAGCTTTTTCGACAACGCCGCGATGGGGGCGTTCATCGACCGCATCAAGGCCGCGGGCGGCGTCGCGCATCTGATGGGCGTCATGTCGAACGGCGGCGTCCACGGCCACATCGCCCATGTCGTCGCCGCCTGCCGCGCGGTCGCGGCGCAAGGCGTCCCGGTCGTGCTGCACGCCATCGCCGACGGGCGCGACGTGCCGCCGCAATCGGCGCTGGGGTTCGCGACCGAACTGGCCGGCGCGCTGCCCGAGGGCGTGACCGTGGGCACCGTCATCGGCCGCTATTTCGCGATGGACCGCGACAATCGCTGGGACCGGGTCGAACGCGCCTTTACCGCGATGGTGCGCGGCCAGGGCGTGACCGCGGCCGACCCCGCGCAGGCCGTGGCCGACGCCTATGCCCGCGGCGAGACGGACGAGTTCATCCAGCCGACCGTCCTGCCCGGCTATCTCGGCGCGCGCGACGGGGACGGGTTCTTCTGCCTGAACTTCCGCGCCGACCGCGCGCGCGAGATCATGGCCGCCCTGGGCCAGCCCGACTTCGCCGAGTTCGACGTGACCGGCCGGCCGCGCTGGTCGGGCATGCTGGGGATGGTGGATTATTCCGCCCGCCACGACCAGTTCATGACCGCCGCATACCCCAAGCGGCAGGTCGCGAACACCCTGGGCGCCTGGGTCGCGGCGCAGGGGCTGCGCCAGTTCCGGCTGGCCGAGACCGAGAAATACCCGCATGTGACGTTCTTCCTGAACGGCGGCAAGGAAAGCCCCGAACCCGGCGAGGACCGCTTCATGCCCGCCAGCCCCAAGGTCGCCACCTATGATTTGGCGCCGGAAATGGCCGCGGCCGAGGTCTCCGACCGGTTGGTCGCCGCGATCGGCGCGGGGTATGATCTGATCGTCGTGAACTATGCCAACCCCGACATGGTCGGCCACACCGGCAGCCTGTGGGCCGCCGCCCGCGCCTGCGAGGCGGTGGACCGGGGCCTTGGCATGATGCTGGAAGCGCTGGACCGCGCGGGCGGCGCGGCGGTGGTGATCGCCGACCACGGCAACTGCGAGACGATGATCGACCCCGCCACCGGCGGCCCCCACACTGCCCACACGACGAACCCGGTCCCGGTCATCGTCCACGGCGGGCCTGCGGGCGCGCGCTTGCGGGCGGGCGGGCGGCTGGCCGACGTCGCGCCCACGGTGCTGGACCTGATGGGCCTGCCCCTGCCGCCCGAAATGACGGGCGCGAGCCTGATCCAGCGCCCGGCGGCGGGCGCATGACGGCGGCGCGCCTGATCGGGGCGGCGGCGCTGGCCCTGCTGGCAGGCGCGGGCCTCGCCGCGGCGCAGGTCGTGTCCGAAGGCGGGCACCGCGCCGTCACGACCGCCGATGCGGGCGCGGGCGAAGGGGTCGCGGAAACGCCGACCCCGGCCGAGGCCGCGGCCGAACAGGCCGCCGCCGCCGCCGCCCAGCTGCGCGCCGCGATGGGCCAGCTGGACCGCGCGCTGACCGCCGACGATCAGGTGGTGGCCCTGACCGAGGTGATCCGCGCCTATGAGATGGGGCAGGCCGCCCTGCGCGACGGCTTGCGCCGCGCCAGCCTGCGCGAGGCGCAGGTCCGCGCCGATTTCGACGCGCGACGCGACCGGCTGTCGCGCGTGATCGGGGTGATGACCGCGATGCAGCAATCGCCCGAAACGCTGATGCTGCTGCACCCCGCAGGCCCCGCCAGCACAGCCCGGTCGGGCATGGTGCTGTCGGCCATCGCCCCGGCCCTGCAGGCCGAGGCCGACAGCCTGAAATCCGGCCTGGCCGAGATCGCCACCGTCCGCGCCATCGAACAGGCCGCCGCCGACACGCTGGCGCAGGGCCTGGGCGAGGTGCAGGAGGCGCGGCGGCTGCTCGCCTCGGCGGTCACCGACCGCTCGACCGTGCCGGTCCGCTTTGGCGAAGACCCCGCCGAGTTGACCTCGCTGGTGCGGTCGGCCGAGACGCTGGACAGCTTTGCCGACGGCATCGTGGCGATGGAACAGGACATCGGCGCGCCGATGGCCGATTTCGAGGCGGCGCAGGGCAATCTGCAGCTGCCCGTGCTGGGCCAGGTGGTGCCCGGCCGGGACGGCGCCGGCGCGCGCCTGCCGGGGCTGACCATCGCCACCCAGCCCGCCGCGCTGGTGACGACGCCCTGGCCCGCGACCATCCGCTATCGCGGCCCGCTGCTGGATTACGGCAATGTGATGATCGTGGAACCCGCGCGCGACTATCTGCTGGTGGTGGCCGGGCTGGCGCAGGTGTTCGGCGAAACGGGCGACGTGCTGGCGCAGGGCGAACCCCTTGGCCTGATGGGCGGCAACGAGGGGCCGGCGGCCGAGTTCGGCGCCGGCTTTGTCGCCGCCGCGACCGGCGCCGCCCCGCCCGACGACGCGCCGCGCCTGTATCTGGAACTGCGGCACGGCAAGGAAACACTGGACCCCACCGAATGGTTCGTGATGAATCCGGTCATCACCGCCGATGCGGCCGCGGCCGGGACCGGTTCAGACGAGGTCAGGACAACCGAATGAAGAAATATCTGATGGCCGGGGTCGGCGGGACGCTGGCCGGCATCCTGGTGACGACGCAGCTGGCCGGCCCGCTGATCGCGCAGGAAAGCGGCCGGAACGTGTCGGTCTATGAACAGCTGGACCTGTTCGGCAACATCTTCGAACGGGTGCGCCAGGATTATGTCGAGCAGGTGGACGACAAGACCCTGATCGAGGCCGCGATCAACGGGATGCTGACCTCGCTGGACCCGCATTCGTCGTTCCTGTCGGCCAACGACTATGAGGACATGCAGACACAGACCCGCGGCACCTTCGGGGGCCTGGGGATCGAGGTCGGGCAAGAGGACGGGCTGGTCAAGGTCATCTCGCCCATCGACGGCACGCCCGCCGCCGAGGCGGGGGTCAAGCCCGGCGATTTCATCACCCATGTGGACGGCGAGCCGCTGATGGGGCTGGGGCTGGACGAATCGGTCGACAAGATGCGCGGCCCGATCGGGTCGGAAATCACCATCACCATCCTGCGCGAGGGTGAGGCCGAGCCGTTCGACCTGAAGATCACCCGCGACACCATCAAGCTGACCGTGGTCAAGACGCGGGTCGAGGGGCACGCGGTCGTGCTGCGCATCGCCACCTTCAACGACGAGACCTATGACACGCTGAAGGCCGAGATGGACAAGGCCATCGCCGAGGCGGGCGGCATCGACAAGGTCACGGGCTTTGTCGTGGACCTGCGCAACAACCCCGGCGGGCTGCTGGACCAGGCCATCCGGGTCAGCGACGCGTTCCTGGACAAGGGCGAGATCGTGTCCACCCGCGGCCGCAAGCCCGAGGACAGCGAACGCTGGAACGCCGAGGCGGGCGACCTGGCGCAGGGCAAGCCGATGGTCGCCCTGATCAACGGCGGATCGGCCAGCGCGTCGGAGATCGTCACCGGCGCGCTGCAGGACCACCGCCGCGCCATCGTCGTCGGCACCAAGTCCTTCGGCAAGGGGTCGGTCCAGACGGTGATGCCGGTCACGTCCGACAGCGCGATCCGGCTGACCACGGCGCGCTATTACACGCCGTCCGGGCGGTCGATCCAGGCGATGGGGATCAACCCCGACATCATCGTCGAACAGCCCCGCCGCGACCCGGCGGACGAGGCGGAGGAGGACGCGCCGAAGAGCGCCTCGAACTTCAACACCTCGGAAAGCGACCTGCGCGGTGCGCTGAACAACGATTCGATCAGCGACGAGGAAAAGCGCCAGATCGAGGAAGAGGCCAAGCAGGTCGAGGCGACCGCCAAGCTGCGCGAGGAGGATTACCAGCTGGCCTATGCCGTGGACATCCTCAAGGGACTGGCCGCGGTGGAATACCGCGCCGCCGACGTCCCCGAGGCCGCCAAGCCCGCCGTCACCGGCGAGAACGCGACGACCGAGGGGGCCGGGGACGCCGGGGCCGACGAACCCGCCGCTGGCGACGCGCCGGTCACCGCGCCGGTGGACGCCGCCGCGCCGCCCGCGTCGGGCGACGCCCCGCCGCCCGCGCGCCCGGCCGAATCGCGGCCATGACCGACGACGGCACCTTCGATCCGGCCGAACTCGGCCCGGCCGGCCTGCCCTATCGCCCCTGCGCGGGGGTGGTGCTGGTCAACGGCCGCGGCCAGGTCTTTGCCGGGCACCGCATCGACAACCCCTCGGACGCCTGGCAGATGCCGCAGGGCGGCATCGACGGGGGCGAGGATGCGCGCGCCGCCGCCCTGCGCGAGCTGCGCGAGGAAACCGGCATCGACCCCGCCCTGTGCGAGGTGCTGGCCGAGACGCCGGACTGGGTGCGCTATGACCTGCCGCCGGAGCTGGTCGGCCGGATCTGGAAGGGACGGTTCGGCGGGCAGCGGCAGAAATGGTATCTGGTCCGCTATGACGGCACCGACGACCAGATCGACATCGCGACCGAACACCCCGAGTTCGACTCCTGGCGCTGGATGACCCCGGCCGAGATCAGCGGCAAGATCGTGCCCTTCAAGCGCGACGTCTATGACCGGGTGTTCACGGCGTTCGCGCCGTGGCTGGACGGGCGGCAGGACTGAGCGCCTGCCCGCGCCGCCAGCCGGTCCTGATCGCACCCCATGATTGCGCGGACCCGGTCGCACCGCGCTGATCGCGCGGCCCCCACCGCGCGGCCTTGATCGCGCGCGCGCTGCCGCTAGGCTGTCGCCGCGCATCAACCCTTGGGGGACAGACATGTTTCGTTTGCTGACGACCGCCGCGGCGGTCGCGTTTCTCGCCGGCCCGGCGCTGGCCGCGTCGGACGCGATCAGGCTGGGGATGGTGCTGGAACCGCCGAACCTGGACCCGACCGCAGGCACGGCGGCCGCCATCGACGAGGTGGTCTATTCCAACCTGTTCGAGGGGCTGACCAGGTTCGCCCCCGATGGCACCATCGTCCCCGGCCTTGCCGAAAGCTGGCAGGCGTCCCCCGACGGCAAGATCTATGATTTCAAGCTGCGGACCGGCGTGACGTTCCATGACGGACAGGGGTTCGACGCGTCCGACGTCGTGTTCACGCTGGACCGGGCGCGGGCGCCGGATTCGGTCAACGCGCAAAAGGCGCTGTTCGAGCATATCGCCTCGGTCGAGGCGGTCGCCCCCGATCAGGTCCGCGTCACGCTGAACGCGCCCGACGGCAACTTCCCGTGGAAGATGGCGTGGGGCGATGCGGTCATGCTGGACCCGGCGTCGGCCGCGAACGCCGCGACCGCGCCGGTGGGCACGGGGCCGTTCCGCTTTGGCGAATGGACGCAGGGCGACCACATCACGCTGACCGCCTTTGACGGCTATTGGGGCGACAAGCCCGCGCTGAAGACGGCGACGTTCCGCTTCATCTCGGACCCCACGGCGGCGTTCGCGGCGATGATGGCGGGCGATATCGACGCCTTTCCGATGTATCCCGCGCCCGAGACGCTGGACCAGATCAAGGCGGACCCCCGCTTCAAGGTCATGGTCGGCACGACCGAGGGCGAGACGATCCTGTCCATGAACAACCGCAACGCGCCCCTGAACGATCCCCGCGTGCGCGAGGCGATCGCGCTGGCGGTGGACCGGCAGGCGATCATCGACGGGGCGATGTTCGGCTATGGCACGCCCATCGGCAGCCATTTCGCCCCGCACCACCCGGATTATGTCGATCTGGTCGCAACCTCTCCGCACGACCCCGACCGCGCCCGCGCCCTGCTGGCCGAGGCGGGGGTCGCGGACCTGACGCTGCGCCTGGCGCTGCCGCCGCCGCCCTATGCCCGCCGCGGCGGCGAGATCCTGGCCGCGCAGCTGCGCGACGTGGGCATCCAGACCCAGACGACGAACATGGAATGGGCGCAGTGGCTGGAAACGGTATTCAAGAACGCCGATTTCGACCTGACCATCATCAGCCATGTCGAGCCGCTGGACATCGGCATCTATGCCCGCGAGGGCTATTACATCGGCTATGACAATGCCGATTTCCGGGCGCTGATGACGAAACTGGACGCGGCCATCGACCCCGCGGAACGCAGCGCCCTGCTGAAGCAGGCGCAGGAAAAGCTGGCCGCCGACCATCCCGCCGCCTTCCTGTTCCAGCTGGCCCGCACCGGCGTCGCCGACGCCCGGATCGAGGGGTTGTGGGAAAACGCGCCCTCGCCCGCGAACGACCTGACCAAGGTCCGCTGGACCGAATGACGGCTCAGCGCGGCCGGCGCCAGCCCGCCGGCCGCGCGAACAGCACCAGGTTGCCCGCCAGCGCAAGGGCCAGCCCGGCGAACCCGGTCCAGTGCCAGCGATACCCCTCGAACAGGGTGGAGATCGTCAGGGCGATGACGGGGAACAGCACCGTCGCATAGGCCGCGCGCGACGTGCCCATCCGCGCCACCATCATCAGATAGGTGGTAAAGCCGATCACCGACGCGAACACCGCCAGATAGACCAGCGCCGCCAGATAGCGCCCGTCGGGCGGCGCCACGACCGGCGTGCCGGTGACCGCGACCAGCGCCAGCAGGATCAGCGCCCCATAGCCCATCGACCAGGCGTTGCCCGACATCAGCGGCACCCCCGCCGCGCTGTTGCGCCGCGACACCATGTTGCCCAGCGAAAAGAACAGCGTGCCCATCACCGCCAGCCCGATGCCGTGCAGCGCCGCAGGGTCGGCGGCCCCGGCCAGATCGCGCGCGAACAGCAGCCCCACGCCCGCCGCACCCAGCACTGCGGCCAGCGCCACGCGGGCGGTGATCCGCTCGGCAAAGAAGATGCGCGCGTTCATCGCGTTGAAGATCGTGGCCAGCGAAAAGATCACCGACACCAGCCCCGACGGGATCAGCCCGGCAGCGGCGTAGAAGCACAGGAAATTGAGGCTGAACAGGCACAGCGCCTGCAGGACCAGGAACGGGTGGTGCCGCCCCGCGGGCCAGCGCAGCCGCCCCGACAGCGCCAGCGCCGCCAGCAGGATCGCCGCCGCCAGCCCGAACCGATACATCACCGACACCGGCACAGGCACCGGCCCGACCTGCATGCGGATACCGATCCAGGTCGTGCCCCAGACCAGCACGGTCGCCACGAACAGCAGGGCGTTGGTCATGGTTGCGTCGGCGCCGTCAGTTCTTCAGCACGATGCAGCGCCCGCCCGCGGATTTCAGCCGGTTGCAAAAGGCGAACGCCTCGGTCCGCGAGGAATAGCCGACCTGCGCGGTATAGACCTTGCGCGCGCTGCCGGTCAGCGCCTTGCGGACATAGCCGACGCGCTTGCCGCCCAGGATCGGGCGCAGCTGCCGGTTCAGCCGGTTCACCTGCGCCTGCGCACCCGACTGCTTGGGGTGGGACGCGACGATCACCCCCCAGGGCCACACGCGCGAGGGCGTGCCGAACTCTTTCAGCGTGCGGTTCGCCGCCAGCCTGATGCAGGCGTCGCGAAACGGTTTGGCCTTGTCCAGCCGCAGGTCCAGCGAGGCCGCGTCGGGCGGGCTGTCGCGCCATTTCCAGGCGGTGTGGCCGGTGATCGCCTCGACGTAATCCTGCGTCTCATAGGGCAGCACGTGGCCGCCGTTGCGGAACCGCGCGGCCCGCGCCTCGCCGCCGTTATAGGCGACGGCGGCCAGCCCCACGCTGCCGAAACCGTCGATCAGGTCGCGCAGGTAATCGGCCGAGGCGTGGATCGCCTTGGCCGGGTTGAACGGGTCGTCCAGCTTTCGCATCCGGGCGGTGTCGGGCATGAACTGCGCGATGCCCTGCGCGCCGACGGGAGAGATCGCCTCCGGCTCGAACAGGCTTTCCTTCCACAGCAGGCGGGCCAGAAAGTTGGGGTCCAGCCGGTTCTCGGTCGCGGCGCGCTCGATGGTGGTGCAGACATCCGCGACATAGCTGGCCGCCTCGATGCAGCTGCGCGCGTCGGCGGTGCAGCGGCGCGTGGTATTCGCGGCGGGGGCGGGGTCCGCCGCGGCGGGCTGCGGCGCGGCCGCGGCGGGTGCGACGGCGGCGACCGCCCTGGCGCCGGGCGGGTCGCCCGCGGGTGCATCGGGCACCGCAGCCTGGGACGCCACCGGGGTTTCGGGATCGGCCAGTTCAGCCCAGGCGGGACCGGCCAGCGCCAGCGCAAGGATCAACGGAATCACACGCACGCCGGCCCCCAGCGATCACCCTGCCGCAAGCGATAACAACTGTCCGGCGCAAAGTTAACCCTTTGATGCCGACCCCGGAACGACAAACGCCCCGGCGATGGCCGGGGCGTCGCCGTGTCGCGGGACAGCCTTCAGCGGACCGGAACGGCGCTTTCGACCACCGGCGCGCCGCTGGCGGGCAGCAGCGCGGCCGTGGTCTGCCCCCCTGCGGGCAGCAGATAGCCGTCCGGCGTCTCGACCAGCGGCCCTTCCAGCGCGGCGCTTTCGGCCGGGGTGCGGACGCGGACCTTGGCGTTCATCGGCGTCATCTCATACAGGTCCAGGATGTCCTGGTTGAACAGCCGGATGCACCCGGCCGAGGTCGCCTTGCCGATCGACGACGGGTCCAGCGTGCCGTGGATGCGATACATCGTGTCCTGACCGCCCTGATACAGATACAGCGCGCGCGATCCCAGCGGGTTGGTCGGGCCGCCCGGCAGGCCGCCGCGGACCGGACCATACAGTTCCGGCTCGGTGCGGACCATGTTCGCGGTGGGCGTCCAGGACGGCCATGCGGCCTTGCGCCGGATCGTGGCGTTGCCGGCGAAACCGGTCCCGGCGCGCCCGACCGCGATGCCAAAGCGCGTGGCCTCGTTGCCTTCGTGCACCAGATAAAGGACGCGGGCATAGGGATCGACGACGATCGTGCCGGCCGCCTCGCCGCCGTTATAGGCGACGCGCTGGCGGCGGTTGCGCTCGGTCAGATAGGCGGGCTTGACCGCCTTGATGTCGATCGGCTCGCCGTTGGGACCGGCATCGGTGCGGGCCTGATAGATGGCGGGCACCGGGGCCGAGGCGGCGGTCGGCGCGGTGGCGGTGGTCTCGGGGGCGCAGGCGGCAAGGCCCAGCGCCATCGCCAGCATGACGGGTGCGAAACGCATCGGGTTTCCTTCAAGACGGTCAGGGCCGGGCGGGCAATGCCTGCGGCCCGAAGGTGGCAGCTTTGGACGTCGGAGGCAGGCGGGGCAGACCGCGCGCCGACTCGGATGGGTCCGTTACGCCGCGCGCCGGGCGCAAGGTCAAGCAAAGCGGCGCGGAAAAGCCGGCCGCGTGGCAGAAATGTGTCGGCCCGCCCCGGCACCGCCCGCCCGGCTAAGCTGCGGGCAGGGCGACAGAAAGTTGCCAAAATGTCGCAGGCGGTCCGGCGAATCAAGTTCTCGTGCGCCGCGCCGGAACCCCTTGGGGCATGGCTTGTTGTCTGCGCAGGACAGGCGTCCCCGCGGCGCTGCAATCGAAAGGACTGCGTTCATGGGCTTTAT
Organism: Paracoccus luteus; assembly: GCF_004522155.1. Lineage (GTDB taxonomy): Bacteria > Pseudomonadota > Alphaproteobacteria > Rhodobacterales > Rhodobacteraceae > Paracoccus > Paracoccus luteus. The sequence goes on from NZ_SDEA01000008.1 coordinate 108,263, forward strand.
CATCGCCATCATCATCGGCGCCATTGCTGGCTGGCTGGCCGGCCAGATCGTCAAGGGCCACGGCCAGGGCGTCGTGATGAACATCATCGTCGGCATCATCGGCGCGCTGATCGCCAACTTCCTGTTCCCGGCGTTCGGCTGGAACATCGGGGCCGCCCCCGCGACGGCAGACAATGCCGTGGTGGGCACCAGCATCCTCGGCTCGATCATCTTCTCGACCATCGGCGCGGTGCTCCTGCTGCTGGTCCTGCGGCTGTTCAACCGGTCCTGAACCCGCCGGAACCGGACCCGCAATCCCGCGACCCCCGCCCCTTCGGCGGGGGTTCGTCTGTTCAGCCCGCAAGCGAACCCCCGATCCCGCGCAGCACGTCGGCCGAGATGTCCACCGCCCGCCGCGGCATCAGCGCCGCGTCCAGCGCCGCCCTGCCCGGCGCGGTCATCCCGCCCCCCTCGTATCCGACCACCCGGCCCGTGCCCGCGATCCGCGCGACGGCGGGCCACAACCCGTCGCCGCCCCGGTCCACGGCCACGCGGCACCCGGCCGTGACGACCAGCGCGGCCCCGTCGCCCCCGCCATGCCATGCGATGGCCGCAGCCGACGTCAGCACCGCCACATCGACCCCCCGCCCGTCCATGATCGCCCGCAAGGCCAGCAGGCGGCCGCCGTCACCCTGTCCCATCCCGCCCCTTTCGCGCATCCGGCCAGAATGCGCGGGCCGGGGCTTTCGTCAACCTGCGGGCCGCAGCCACCACCCGCGCAGCCTTTGCGCGGAATGGATTCTCCTGGCCCAAATACTCATCTTTTTTCGCGGCCGCGCTGATTGTCCCCGCCTGCGCCGCTGCTAGGGTGGCGCCATGCGACCGCAATCCTCGACCCTGGCGCCGTTCCGCCACAAGGCGTTCCGCACCCTCTGGGCGGCCACGCTGGTGTCGAACTTCGGCGGGCTGGTGCAGGCGGTGGGCGCGGCCTGGCTGATGACGCAGCTGACCGACAGCGCGACGCTGATCGCGCTGGTGCAGGCGTCCAACACCCTGCCGATCATGCTGTTCGCGCTGGTATCGGGGGCGCTGGCCGACATCTTCGACCGCCGCCGCCTGCTGCTGGCGGCGATCGGGGTGATGGCGGGCGGGTCGCTGCTGCTGGCCGCCGCCGCCTGGCTGGGCTGGCTTGCACCGTGGAGCCTCTTGGCCTTCACCTTCGTCATCGGCATGGGGCAGGCGCTCTACAACCCGCCGTGGCAGGCGAGCGTGGGCGACCTGGTGCCGCGCGCCGATGTGCCGGCGGCGGTGACGCTGAACTCGGTCGGGTTCAACCTGATGCGGTCGGTGGGTCCGGCGGCGGGCGGGCTGATCGTCGCGGGGTTCGGCGCGGCGGCGGCATTCGCCGTCAACGCCGCCAGCTATCTGCCGCTGCTGGGGGCGATGCTGCGCTGGCAGCCGCCCGTCCGGCCCCGCACCGTCGCGCCGGAACCGCTGGGTCCGGCCTTGGCGGCCGGGCTGCGCTATGTCGCGCTGTCGCCCAACCTGATGCGGGTGCTGGCGCGGGCCTCGCTGTTCGGCATGTCGGCGGTGTCGGTGCTGGCGCTGCTGCCGCTGATCGCGACCAGCCACCCTGCGGGCGGTTCGCTGACGCTGGGCCTGCTGCTGGGCTGCTATGGCATAGGCGCGATCAGCGGGGCCGCGCTGAACACCCGCATCCGCGCAAGGCTCAGCAACGAAAGCGTCGTCCGGCTGGCGTTCGCGCTGTTCGCGCTGTCCTGCGTGGCGCTGGCGCTGACCGACAACGCCTGGCTGCAGGGGCTGGCCCTGCTGCCCGCGGGCGCCAGCTGGGTGATGGCGCTGTCGCTGTTCAACGTGACGGTGCAGCTGTCCACCCCGCGCTGGGTCGTGGCCCGCGCGCTGGCGCTGTATCAGACGGCGACGTTCGGGGGCATGGCGCTGGGGTCGGGGCTGTGGGGCGCCATCGCGGGCGCGTGGTCGGTCGATCACGCCCTGCTGGGGGCGGCGGCGCTGCTGGTCGTGGGGGCGCTGGTCGGGCACTGGTTCAGCCAGCCCGAATACGGCACGCTGGACCTGGACCCGGTTAACCGGTTCCGCGAACCCTCGCTGGCGCTGGACCTGCGGGGCCGGTCGGGGCCGATCATGGTCATGGTCGATTACCGCATCGCGCCCCGGGACACGCCGGCCTTTCTGCGGCTGATGGCGCTGCGCCGCAACATCCGCCGCCGCGACGGGGCGCGCAACTGGGCGCTGCTGCGCGATCTGGAAAACCCGGAAACGTGGTCGGAATCCTATCACATCGCGACCTGGGACGAATACGTCCGCCACAACCTGCGCCGCACCAAGTCGGACAACATCGTCGGCGAAAAGCTCAGCGCGCTGCACCAGGGCGAGGATGCCCCCCAGGTCCACCGCATGATCGAGCGGCACAGCGTCAGCCCCGCCGACGACCTGCCGCTGATCGGCCGGATCGAGGTGCCGGGGTCGTGACCGATCCTTGACCGGGCGTTCGTCCCGGGGTTGTCGGGGCGCGTCTCGCATCGCACGGGCCGCGCCATCGCTGCGGCGGCCTTGTCCCCGCCCGGCCGGCCCCGTATCCACGCCGAAACTTCCGAAAGGGCAAGACGTGTCACAATTCACCGTTGCGATGCTGGTCGCAAGCACCCGCACAGGGTCCATCAACGTCCGGCTGGCCAAGGCGATCGAGGCGCTTGCGCCCGAGACGCTTTCGTTCAACTGGGTGCAGATGGACGACCTGCCGTTCTATCACGGCGACCTGGAAGGCGACCGCCCCGCCGCCGTGCGGCGCTTTGTGTCCGAGATCGAGGCCGCCGACGCCGTCTGCATCGTGACGCCGGAATACAACCGCTCGATCCCCGCGGTCCTCAAGAACGCGATCGACTGGGGGTCCAAGCCCGGCGACCGCAACGTCTGGCGCGACAAGGTCGTCGCCATGTCCGGCACCTCGCCCGGCGGCATCGGCACGGCCGTCGGCCAGCAGCACCTGCGCCAGATCCTGTCGATCCTGAACGCGGTCGTCGTCCCCGGCGAGGTCTATGTCACGTTCAAGACGCCCGACATGATCGACGCGGCGGGCAACGTCGCCGACGACAGCGTCCGCGACTTTATCGCTGCCTTTGCCAAGCGGTTCGAGGCGCTGATCCGGCGGATGCGCGACTAGGGACATCCCGGCCGCCGGTCCGATCGCCGCGTCGATAAGGGGGCCGAGCGGACGGGTTTCCTGCCGCGTCGCAGTGGGTTAGGACAGGGGCAGGAAGGCGCGGCGGGTGGCATGCCGCCTGTCGCCTGCTCAACTGACGCGGTGGTGAAGCAAAGCCGATGGTGACTTGCATCCGTGAACCGGCAGGGCGCGGGCGGGCGCGTGACGCGACCGCCCACGCGCAACCACGGCATCCGCGATGCGGCCGCTGATCCGCCGCCTGATCTCGCTGGTCGTCAGCCTGCTTGTCGCCTCGGCGGTGATCTTTGCGGTCGTGGACCTGGTGCCGGGCGATCCGGCCAGCTTCATGCTGGGGACCGGGGCGCAACCCGACACCGTGGCGGCGTTGCGGGCGCAGATGGGGTTGGACCTGCCGTGGCCCGTGCGTTACGCGCGCTGGCTGGGCGGGGTGGTCACGGGCGATCTGGGCACCAGCCTTGCCTATAAGACGCCGGTGGCGGGGATGATCGCCGACCGGGTGCAGGTGTCGCTGCCGCTGGCGGTGCTGGCGCTGGGGCTGGCCATCGCGGTGGCCTTTCCGGCGGGCATGTTCGCCGCCAGCCGCCGCGGCCGGGCGGGCGACGTGGCGGTGATGGGCGGCACGCAGCTGGGGATCGCGCTGCCCAATTTCTGGTTCGCGATGCTGCTGGTGCTGGTCTTTGCGGTGCGGCTGCGCTGGCTGCCGGCGGGCGGCTTTCCCGGCTGGGGCCATCCGCTTGCGGCGCTGAAATCGCTGATCCTGCCCGCCGTCGCGCTGGCGCTGCCGCAGGCGGCGATCCTTGCCCGCGTGCTGCGATCCGCGCTGATCGAGACGCTGGGGCAGGATTACATCCGCTCGGCCCGCGCCAAGGGCCTCAGCCGGGGCCAGGCGCTGCGCCGCCATGCGCTGCGCAATGCGCTGATCCCGGTGCTGACCATCCTGGGGATGCAGTTCTCGTTCCTGCTGGCCGGTGCGATCATCATCGAGAACGTGTTCTATCTGCCTGGTCTGGGCCGGCTGATCTTTCAGGCGATCAGCCAGCGCGACCTGGTGGTGGTGCAGTCGGCGGTGCTGGTGCTGGTCGCGGCGGTGATCGTCGTCACCTTCCTTGTCGATCTGGCCTATGCCGCCGTGGACCCAAGGCTGCGCGGCCGATGAGGGCGGGGCTGGTCCTTGGCGCGGTGCTGACATCCGTCGCGGTGGCCGCGGCGCTGCTGTCGTTCGTCTGGACGCCCTTTGACGTGACCGGCGTCAGCATCGCCGACAAGCTGCGCCCGCCGTCGGCCGCCCATCCCTTCGGCACCGATCATTTCGGGCGCGACATGCTGTCGATGGTGATGGTCGGCGCGCGCACCTCGCTGGCCGTGGCGCTGGTCGCGGTCGGCATCGGCGTGGGCGCGGGCGTGCCGCTGGGCCTGCTGGCGGCGGCGCGGGGCGGCTGGGCGGACGAGGTCGTGATGCGCGGCAACGACCTGGTGTTCGCCTTCCCCTCGCTGGTGATCGCGATCCTGATCACGGCGGCGTTCGGGCCGTCGGCGGTGAACGCGATCCTGGCCATCGGCATCTTCAACATCCCGGTGTTCGCCCGCGTCACCCGCGCGGCGGCGCTGCCGATCTGGACGCTGGATTACATCCGCGCCGCGCAGGTCGCGGGCAAGGGCCGGGCCCGCATCAGCGTCGAACATGTCCTGCCCAACCTCGCCAGCCTGCTGATCGTGCAGGGCACGATCCAGTTCAGCCTGGGGATATTGGCCGAGGCCGGGCTGTCCTATGTCGGCCTTGGCGCGCAGCCGCCCACGCCCAGCTGGGGCCGCATGCTGGCCGAGGCGCAGACGATGGTCACGCTGGCCCCCCACGTGGCCATCGTGCCGGGGATCGCCATCGTGCTGACCGTGCTGGGGCTGAACCTGCTGGGCGACGGGTTCCGCGACGCGCTGGACCCGCGGCTTAAGGCGCGGCTGGCATGATCGGGGTGCACGGGCTGTCAGTGCGGCTGCACGGGCGCGAGGTGCTGTCGGGCATCGACCTGCCGCTGCCGCCCGGCACGATCACCGGGCTGGTCGGCGAAAGCGGGTCGGGCAAGTCGATGACGGCGCTGGCGGTCATCGGCCTGCTGCCCGACGGCGCGCGGACCGCGGGGGCGGTCACGCTGGACGGGCAGAACCTGCTGGACCTGCCGGAAACGACGCTGAACGGGTTGCGCGGGCGGCGGATCGGGATGATCTTTCAGGAGCCGATGACCGCGCTGAATCCGCTGATGACCATCGGCGACCAGGTGGCCGAGGTGCTGGTCCGCCATCAGGGCATGGACCGGGCGCAGGCGGCGGCGCGGGCGCGCGAGCGGCTGGACCGCGTGGGCCTGCCGCTGCCGCGGTTTCCGCTGGGCCTTTATCCGCACCAGCTGTCGGGCGGCCAGCGCCAGCGCGTCGCCATCGCGATGGCCATCGCGCTGGCCCCCGACCTGCTGATCGCGGACGAACCGACGACCGCGCTGGACGTGACCACGCAGGCGCAGATCCTGGACCTGCTGCGCGGCCTTGTCCGGGACGAAGGGATGGCGCTGCTGTTGATCACCCACGATCTGGCCGTGGTCGCGGGCATCGCCGACCGCGTCGCGGTGATGCAGGCGGGCCGCATCGTCGAACACGGCCCGACCGAGGCGCTGTTTCGCACCCGCGCCCATCCCTATACGCGCGCGCTGTTCGCCGCCGCCGCCCACAGCCCCAACCCGGCGAGGACCGCGCCCGCCGGCACGGCGATCCTGCGGGTGACGGATGCGGTGCGCGAATACACCCTGCCCCGCCCGACGCCCCTTGCCCCGCACCCGGTGCTGCGGGCGGTGGACGGCGTCAGCCTGACCATCGCCGACGGCGAATCGGTCGGCCTCGTGGGCGAGTCGGGCTGCGGGAAATCGACCCTGACCCGCGCGATCCTGGGGCTGGACCGGCTGCAGGGCGGCCGGATCGAGCTGGACGGCGAGGCCGTCACCGACCGGATGCCCGCCCGCCTGCGCGCCAAGGTGCAGGTGGTGTTCCAGGACCCCTATGGCAGCTTTGACCCGCGCTGGCGCGTGGACCGGCTGGTGGCCGAGCCGTTCCATCTGACCGGCCGCCCCCGCGACTGGCGCGACCGCGTGGCCGAGGCGCTGGCGCAGGTGGGCATCCCTCCCGACGCCATGCGCCGCCACATCCACGAGTTTTCCGGCGGCCAGCGCCAGCGCATCGCCATCGCCCGCGCCCTGATCGTGCGCCCGCGTCTGGTCGTGCTGGACGAGGCGGTCAGCGCGCTGGACGTGCAGGTCCGCGCGCAGGTGCTGGACCTGCTGGCCGACCTGCGCCGCCGGCACGGGCTGGCCTGGCTGTTCATCAGCCACGACCTGTCGGTGGTCCGCGCGATTTCCGACCGCGTGCTGGTGATGGATCAGGGCCGCATCGTCGAGGACGGGACGACCGAGCAGGTGCTGTCCGCCCCCCGCCACGGGGTGACGCGGCGGCTTGTCGCCGCGACGCCGGTCATTCCCGCCGGATGGATCGCCTGACCCTTGCAGAACGGCCCGGACCGCCTAACTGACGGTGAACAGGCACGGAGGACAGCCATGCAATGCCCGGTCGACGGCGAAACCCTGGTGATGAGCGAACGCAGCGGGGTCGAGATCGACTATTGCCCCAAGTGCCGCGGCGTGTGGCTGGACCGGGGCGAGCTGGACAAGATCGTCGCCCGCGCCAGCGGCGACGAGCAGCGCCCGGTGGTGATGCAGGCACCCGGCGGCCCGGCCATCGACCCGACCTTGCAGCCGCCCGCCCATCCCACGGCCGCGCCGATGCTGCAGGGCGCGCCGCAATTCCCGACCGGCGACCGTGGCCGCGATGATCGCCGCCGTGACGACGACGACCGGCGTCGGGACGACGACGACCGTTACCGCACCGAGCGTCGCCGCGACGACGACGACCGCCGCCGCGACCACGACGACCGCGGCTATCGCGCGGACGACCGCGATTACCGGCGCGACGACGATGATTACGAATACCGGGGGAAGAAGAAAAAGCGCGAATCGTTCCTGTCGGACCTGTTCGACTTCTAGGGGAACTCGCCAAATGGACAGGCCCCGGCCGGTGGCGCGGGGCCTGCCTCTCCTCCCCCGAATGACGGCCGGGCCTCCCCGCCTGACCGTCCGGGTGTCGCGTTGTCCTAGTGCTGCTGGGCGATCAACTCTGCCTGCCGCACGATCACTTGTGCCTGACGGACGGACGCGATGTCAACCAGTCTACCTTTGTATACCGCCGCGCCGGCGCCGGACCGCTGGGCGTGGTCCATCGCGGCCAAAATCTCGCGCGCCTCGGTGACCGCGGCTTCGTTCGGCGAAAAGATCTCGTTGGCCATCGCGACCTGCGACGGGTGGATCGCCCATTTGCCGACCATCCCCAGCGTCGCGGACCGCAGCGCCTGCGCGCGGAACCCGTCGGCATCGCTGAAATCGCCGAACGGGCCGTCCACCGGCAGGATGCCGTGGGTGCGGCAGGCGGCGACGATGGCGGCCTGCGCCCAGTGCCACGGGTCGGACCAGTATTTCGCCCCCTCGCGCGCCATGTAATAGTTTTCCTGCGTCCCGCCGATGCCGGTCGTGGCCATGCCCATGCTGGCGGCGAAATCCGCCGCGCCCAGGCTCATCGCCTGCAGGCGGGGGGAACTGGCGGCGATCTCCTCGACGTGGCTGATGCCGGCGGCCGATTCGATGATGACCTCGAACGCGATGGGCCTTGTGCGGCCCTTGGCCCGCTCGATTGCCGTGACCAACGCATCGACGGCGTAAAGGTCGGCCGCGTTGCCGACCTTGGGGATCATGATCTGGTCCAGACGGTCCGACGCCTGTTCCAGCAGGTCCACCACGTCGCGATACCAGAACGGCGTGTCCAGCCCGTTGATCCGCACCGAAAGCGTCTTGTTGCCCCAGTCCACATCGCCGACCGCCTCGATCACGTTGCGGCGCGCCTGGTCCTTGTCGTCGGGTGCGACGCTGTCTTCCAGGTCAAGGTTGATGACGTCGGCAGCCGATCCGGCCATTTTCGGGAACAGCGCCGGGCGCGAGCCGGGACCGAACAGCTGGCAGCGGTTCAGGCGGGCGGGCGGCGCGGGTTGCAGGCGGAAGGACATGGACGGCACCTCGGTAACGATGTTTCGCGGGATATGCCTGACGTGATAGATTGTTGCCGCAGCTGCATCAACCCGTGATGCAGCCGCAGCATGGCGGGCCGACCATCCGCGCGGTTGACCGCCCCGCCGGATTGGCGCAATCCCCTTTCAACACGAACAGGAGCGTCCGCATGACCCGCACCGTCTTTGTCAACGGCCAGTATCTGCCCGAGGATCAGGCCACCGTCTCGGTCTTTGACCGCGGCTTTCTGATGGCCGATGGCGTGTATGAGGTGGTCAGCGTCCTGGCCGGCAAGCTGCTGGACTTTGACGGGCACATGGCGCGGCTGGCGCGGTCGCTGGACGAACTGCGCATTGGCCATCCAATGTCCGACGCCGACTGGCTGGCGGCGCACCGCAGGCTGGTCGCCGACAACGCCGTGACCGACGGGATGGTCTATCTGCAGGTCACGCGCGGCAACCCGGGCGACCGCGACTTTACCTGGCCGTCCGCCGACACGACGCCCACCGTGGTGATGTTCACCCAGTCCAAGCCGGGGCTGGCCGAAAGCCCGCAGGCCGCGACCGGGCTGCGTGTCGTCACCGTGCCCGACATCCGCTGGCACCGCCGCGACATCAAGACGGTGCAGCTGCTGTATCCCAGCATGGCCAAGATGGAGGCCAAGGCGCGGGGCGCCGACGACGCCTGGATGGTCGAGGACGGGCTGGTGACCGAGGGCACGTCCAACAACGCCTATATCGTCAAGGGCGGCGTCATCGTCACGCGGGCGCTGTCCCACGACATCCTGCACGGCATCACCCGCGCCGCCGTCCTGCGGTTCGCGCGCGAGGCGCAGATGACCATCGAAGAGCGCAGCTTTACCGTGGACGAGGCCAAGGCCGCGGACGAGGCGTTCATCACCTCGGCCAGCGCCTTTGTCATGCCGGTGGTGGAAGTCGACGGCGCGTCCATCGGGACCGGAACCCCCGGCCCCGTCGCCCGCCGCCTGCGCGAGATCTATCTGGAGGAAAGCCGCAAGACGGCGATCTGACCGCGCGGCCGCATCCCCCGCCGCGAAAAGGCCCGCCGGATCGGCGGGCCTTGTTCATTCCGGCGCATCAGCCGGTGACATAGCCGGGCAGCGCCTGCCCCGCCGCGACGGCGGCGGCCGCGGCGCGGTCGTCCACCACCGCGATGCCATCCACGTCCGCGGCGTCCATGTCGGCGATCACGACCAGCGTCTCGCCGCCCATGACCACGCGCACGTCGTCGCCGTCCTGCACCAGCTCATATTCCAGCGGCCCCTCATAGCCGGGCTGCGCGCTGAGCGTCAGGCTGTCGCCATCCTCCCACGCGATGCGTCCGGGGCCGTCCAGCCCGGTCACGGCATGGTATTCGTCGCGTCCCTCGCCGCCGTCGGCAAAGTCGCCGGCGCCCACCTCGATCAGGTCGTCGCCGTCGCCGCCATACAGCACGTCCACCACGTCGGCCGCGCCCGATGCGCCGTCGCGGGCGGCGATGGTGTCGTCGCCCTGCCCGCCGTGGATCGTCACCTGCCCGCCGGTGGCGGTCAGCAGGTCGTCGCCGTCCTCGTCATCCTCGTCGTCGTCGCCCCAGATGACGTGGGTGCCGCCGTTCGTGGTGATGGTGTCGTCGCCCGACCCGCCAAAGATCGTGTCGCTGCCCTCGTCGGCGCCCAGGTCCAGGCCGCCATAGACGTCCGCGCCCTCGCCCAGAAACACCCGGTCGTCGCCGTCCTGCGCGGCCACCAGATCGGCGCCAAGGCCGCCATAGATCTCGTCGTCGCCGCCGCCGCCCACGATGGTGTCGTCACCTTCCCAGCCGCGGATGATCTCGTCCTCGGGGGTGCCGGTCAGTGCCTCGTCGTCCTCGTCGCCGTTGATCACGTCGCGGCCGCCGACCGGGTCGTCGGGGATCGGATCGGGCTGGTCGTCGCTGTCCGACGACAGCAGGGTGCCGATGCCGCCAAGGGCCAGCGCGCCCAGCATCAGCAGGAATATCTGGTTCATCGGTCCACCCCCGGTTGCCGTGTTCCGCCGATCAATGCCCCAGAATCTGGCTGAGGAACAGCTTGGTCCGTTCGGATTGCGGATTGTTGAAGAACTCGTGCGGCGTGTTCTGTTCGACGATCTGGCCCTGATCCATGAAGATCACGCGGTTGGCCACGGCCTGCGCGAACCCCATCTCGTGGGTGACGCAGATCATGGTCATGCCATCCTGCGCCAGCTCGATCATGGTATCCAGCACCTCCTTGATCATCTCGGGGTCAAGGGCGCTGGTCGGTTCGTCGAACAGCATGATCTTTGGCTCCATGCACAGCGACCGGGCGATGGCCACGCGCTGCTGCTGGCCGCCCGACAGCTGGCCGGGATACTTGTGCGCCTGTTCGGGGATGCGGACCTTTTCCAGATAGCGCATGGCCGTCGCCAGCGCCTCGCGCCGCGGCACCCGGCGCACCCAGATCGGCGCCAGGGTGCAGTTCTCCAGCACCGTCAGATGCGGGAACAGGTTGAAATGCTGGAACACCATGCCGACCTCGGACCGGACCTTGTCGATGTTCTTCAGGTCGTTGGTCAGCTCGACCCCGTCCACGACGATACGGCCGGACTGGTGTTCCTCCAGCCGGTTGATGCAGCGGATCAGCGTCGATTTGCCCGACCCGGACGGCCCGGCGATGACGATGCGTTCGCCGCGCCGGACGGTCAGGTCGATGTCGCGCAGCACGTGGAAGCTGCCATACCACTTGTTCATGCCCTGGATCTGGATGGCCACCTGGTCGCTGACCGTCATGTGGCTGCGGTCGATGGCGCGGTCTGCGTAGACGTCGGTCATGGCTGGCCCCTCAGCGGTGTTCGCGCTTCAGCCGCTGTTCCAGATACATGGAATACCGCGACATGCTGAAGCAGAGGATAAAGAAGATGGCGCCGGTGAAGATATACGGCTCCCAATAGGCGCCTTTCCAGGCGAAGGTGGCGCGGATCGTGTCGGCCATCTGTTTCAGCGGGTCGAACAGGCCCACGAACGTCACCAGCGTGGTGTCCTTGAACAGCCCGATGAAGGTGCCGACGATGCCGGGGATGGAAATCTTCAGCGCCTGCGGCAGCACGATCAGCCGCTGCGCCTTCCAGTAATCCAGCCCCAGCGAGTCGGCGGCCTCGTATTGCCCCTTGGGCAGGGCGGCCAGACCGCCGCGGATCACCTCGGCCATATAGGCCGAGGCGAACAGCGTCACCATGATGATGACCCGCAGGATGATGTCGAAGTTGGTGCCCGGCGGCAGGAAATAGTTCAGCAGCAGCGAGGCCACGAACAGCAGCGTGATCAGCGGCACGCCGCGGATGAACTCGATGAACATCACCGCGAAGGCCTTGACCACCGGCATGTCCGACCGCCGCGCCAGCGCCAGGATGATGCCCAGCGGCAGCGACATCACGATGCCCGAGACGCCGATGGTGATCGCCAGAACGAACCCGCCGAAGGCGCGCGATTCGACGTAAGGCAGCGCCACGGGCAGCAGCGACTGCAGGTCGGATGCCGCGCGGTCCGACATGAACATCCACCACGCCGCCGCGGCCGCGACGCCGGCGGCGACCGCGAACAGGCCCAGGCGGGACAGCGCCCGCCACACGGCAAAGCCCAGCACAAAGCCCGCCAGCACGCACAGCGGCCCCCAGATCGACCCGCCCCACAGCAGCCAGACCGCGACGAAGGGGAACAGCAGGCTGAACACCAGCGCCGCGCGGTGGGCGTATTCGTTCAGCGCCGTCAGCCCGACCACCACCACCGCCAGCACCAGCAACGCGCGGGGCGGCGCGCCCAGCAGCATGCACAGCGCAAAGGTCAGCACCGCCGCGACCGCCATCACCGTCCAGCGCAGCGCGCGGCTTTCGGTGAACAGCACCGGCGCGATGGCAAAGAACATCAGCCCGAAGGCCGCGGTCGGCCGCCAGTATTCCGACGGCGGGAAGAACCCGAACAGGAACTGGTTCCAGCGTTCTCGGATCACCGCGAAACAGCCGCCGGTCGCGCCCTGCCCCCAGCGTTCCGCGATGATCTGGCGGCACTCGGCCATGCTGGAGGCGTTCCAGACCGAGTGGCTGAACCACGGCCAGAAATGCGACACGAGGAACCACACGACCGCCAGCCCCAACAGGGTCAGGATCGTGTTCAGCGGGCCGGAAAACAGGTTCTGGCGCAGCCACAGCACGCTGCCCGACTGGCGCGAGGGGGGCGCGCCCTGCGGCAGCATGCTGTCGCGGACATAGGCGACGGTTTCGGCGTGCAGCTCGCTCATCTCACCGCTCCTTCAGCCGGACGCTGGCGTTATAGACGTTCATCACCCCCGAGATGACCAGGCTGAGCGCCAGATAGACGCCCATCATCAGCAGCATCGATTCCATCTCGCGCCCGGTCTGGTTCAGCGTCGTCCCGCCCAGCGTGGCGCGCAGGTCGGGATAGCCCACCGCGATCGCCAGCGAGCTGTTCTTGGTCAGGTTCAGGAACTGCGAGATCAGCGGCGGGATGATGACCCGCAGCGCCTGCGGCAGCACCACCAGCGCCATGATCGGGCGCGCGCGCAGCCCCAGCGCCGCCGCCGCCTCGGACTGGCCGCGGCTGACGGCCATGATGCCCGCGCGCACGATTTCGGCGATGAAGGCGCCGGTATACAGCGACAGCGCCAGCAGCAGCACGACAAAGCCGTTGTCCAAGTTCATGCCGCCGGCAAAGTTGAACCCGCGCAGTTCCGGCGTCACCAGATGCAGGCCGAACAGCCGCCACAGCGCCACCAGCGGCACCAGGAACAGCGCCAGCGTGACCCACCATGTCGCGGGCCGGATGCCGGTCGCGTCCTGTCGCGCCTGCGCCCGCGCGCGGACCCAGCGGTTGATCAGCCACGCCGCCGCGAACGCCAGCACGAAGGCCAGCAGGGGCGCGCTGACGCTGACCGGCCCCAGCGCCACCGCGCCGGGGTCGTGTTCCACCCGCAACGCGGGGACCGAGGTATAGCGGTTGGTCGGCGCCACGCTGTCGAACAGGATCATCTGCGCGCTCGCGCTGCCGTCCGCGGCCGGGCGGTAATCGCGCGGCGACGGCATCACCTCGGTGAACACCGCCATGATGACCAGGATCCACAGCAGCAGGGGGACGTTGCGGAACACCTCGACATAGACGGTCATCAGGCGGCTGACCAACCAGTTGTTCGACAGCCGCAGGACGCCGACCAGCACGCCCAGGACGGTGGCCAGCAGGCAGCCCAGCGCCGACACCAGCAGCGTGTTCAGCAGGCCCACGCCCGCCGCGCGCAGATGCGTGGAATCCGAGTTGTAGGGGATCAGGCTGAACGGGATGTCATAGCCGGAACGGTTGTCCAGAAAGCCGAAGTCGAAGGTCTTGCCCATCCGGGCCAGGTTCTCGACCGTGTTGTTGACCAGCCACGCCGCGACCAGCATGACCAGGATGAACACCACCGCCTGGATCGTCAGCGACCGGTATCGCCGGTCGCGGATCAGCATCGACAGGCGGAAGGGCGGATCTTGCCCGCCGGGCAGGTCGGTCATTCGTGTCTTTCCCTGTTGAGGAAGCGCGCGGGCTTTGCGCCCGTCATCGTTTCCCGCGCCCCTTGGGGGCTGCGGGCCGGTGGCCGGCGCGCGCGGGACCGGCCCGCGCGCGCCGTCCTGTCCTTAGCGGAACGGCATCGCGTACATCAACCCGCCCTGCGTCCACTGTGCGTTCAGGCCGCGGGCCAGCCCGATGGGGGTCTGCTCGCCGATGGTGGCGGCGAAGATCTCGCCATAGTTGCCCGACGCGGCGATGGCGCGTTTGGCCCAGTCCTTGTCCAGGCCCAGCATCTTGCCATAGTCGTCGGACGCGCCCAGCAGGCGCTGCACCTCGGGGTTGGTCGAGGATTTGGTCAGCTCTTCCAGATTGGCCGAGGTGATGCCGTATTCCTCGGCGGCGATCAGCGCATACAGCGTCCAGCGGACCACGTCGCCCCAGTTGTTATCGCCGTGGCGCACCGCCGGCCCCAGCGGTTCCTTCGAGATGATCTCGGGCAGGATGATGTGGTTTTCCGGATCGGCGAAGGCCGCCCGCGTCGCCGCCAGCCCCGACGCGTCGGTCGTATAGGCGTCGCAGGCGCCGGCCATGTACTGCTGCTCGCCCTCGGCATTCGAATCGATGTTGACCGGCTGATAGGTCATGTTGTTCGACTTGAAATAGTCGGCCAGGTTCAGCTCGGTCGAGGTGCCGGTCTGGATGCAGATCGTGGCGCCGTCCAGTTCCTTGGCGCTGGTCACGCCCAGGTCGTTGCGGACCATGAAACCCTGCCCGTCATAATAGTTGACGGCCACGAAATCCAGCTTCAGGTCGGTGTCGCGCTGGAACGTCCAAGTCGAGTTGCGGGCCAGCACGTCCACCTCGCCCGAGGCGAGCGCGGTGAAGCGGGTCTGGCCGGTCGTGGGGATGTATTTCACCTTGGACGCGTCGCCCAGCACCGCGGCGGCCACGGCCTTGCAGACCGCGATGTCGAACCCCGACCAGTTGCCGTTCGCGTCCGGCGCGGCAAAGCCGACCAGCCCGGTGTTGACGCCGCAGTTCAGCACGCCGCGCGCCTTGACGTCGGCCAGCGTGTCGGCCGCGGCCATCCCGCCGATCAGCGCCGTCGCCGCGACGGTGCCAAGGAATACCGTTTTCTTCATGTGGACCTCTCTGTTGCCCGACTTCTCGGGTCGGTGTCTGGACCGTCACGCGGGCCGTTGGCCGGCCGCTATGCGCGACCGGCATAGGCGGCATGATGCCGATACAAAGCTATGCGTCAAGGCCGCCGCGGGGGCGGCCGCCCGTCCAAAAGGTCAGGTCAGCCCGGCGCTGCCTGCGCGCGCAGCAACGTCAACAGCCTTTCGGCAGACTGCATCGCCGCGCGGCGGCCGGCGGCGGCGGCCTCGGCCTCGTCGTCGCGGCCCCATTCCTCGGCCTGGAAATCCTCGTCCAGCCGCGACAAAGCGTGCGCCTCGTCCGCGGTGATGCGGCCGTCCAGCACGGCCAGCCCCAGCACCAGCGAACCGGGCAGCGTCACCAGATCGTGCAGCGCCGTCAGTTCCCACGGGGACAGCGCCGCCAGCCGGGCGCGCAGCGCCGCCAGCGCGGCTGCGTCCTGCGCGACAGGCATCACGCCTTGCGTGGCGACCAGCCGCGCGCCCTGCCCCGCCAGCCAGTCCAGCAGCGGGTTCCACGCCGCGGCCTGCCGCGCGGCCAGCTGCGGGGGGTGGGCGGCGCGATAGCACAGCAGGTCGGTCGCGCCGTATTCGCACAGCATGTCGGCGACCGCCCCCGCCTGCCCCGCGACCTTTTCCAGGGCCGAGTTCGCGGCCCGCGTCAGCGGCATCGACTGCGGGTCGATGGCGTCCGCCTGCGCGTCCCATTCGGCCGCGATCGCCAGCGCCAGCGCCCGGCCGGGCAGGATCAGCGGCTGCTTGCCCGGCGTGCGGACGGGGCGGCCGTCCAGCAGAACCTGCCAGCCGTCGCCGGCCTGCGCGACCGTGGCAGAGGTCCAGAAACGGCGCGCCTTCCACTCGCTCATGCGGAGCAATCCTCGATCAGCCGGGTCGGCCCGGCAAAGCCTTCGGTGACGGCAGGGGCGGCGGCCATGCCCGCGCCCGCCGCCGACATGACGATTGCGTGGCTGTCCGCCAGCGTGCCGTCGTTGCCCCGGATGACCCGCTTCATTCGTCCTCGAACGGGTCGGCGGGCACGTCGTTCTGGTGCCAGCCCAGCGTCTTCCATGTCCGCGCCATGTGGTCGGGCAGCGGCGCGGTCAGGGTGACGCGCTTGCCGGTGACCGGGTGGTCAAAGCTGATCGAGCGGGCGTGCAGGTGCAGCTTGCGGCTGATCTCGCCGCCCAGCTGCGCGCCCCAGCCGTCGCCCAGGTTCTCCTGACCCGATCCGCCGTATTTGCCGTCACCGATGATCGGATGGCCCAGTTCGGCCATATGCGCGCGCAGCTGATGGGTGCGCCCCGTCACCGGGACCAGCGCGCACCAGCTGACGCGGGTGCCCAGGCTGTCCAGCACCGCATAGTCGGTGGTGGCGCGCTTGGCGCCCTCGGTCTGGTCGATGCGGGCGGGGTGGACGCAGATCATCTTCTCGCCCTCGCCGCCGCGGCCGTGGCCCGCCGCCTTGACCAGACCGAACCGCACCGTCCCCATCTGCGGCGAGGGCACGCCCGCCACCGCCGCCCAATAGATCTTGCGCGTGGTCCGCGCCCGGAACGATTCCGACAGCCGCCGCGCAACCCGGTCGGTGCGCGCCAGCAGCAGCACGCCCGAGGTGTCCTTGTCCAGCCGGTGCACCAGCTTGGGCCGTTCCTTGAAGCCGAACATCAACGCCGCGGCCAGCCCGTCCACATGGCGGTCGCCCTGCCCGCTGCCGCCCTGCGACGGCAGGCCGGCGGGCTTGTTCAGCGCGATGACATGCTCGTCGCGCCACAGCACCGCCGACTGGATCATCTGGATATCGGCGTCGCGCGGGGACGCCCGTTCGGCCGCGGGCGGGGCCGCGTCGGGCAAGGGGGGCACGCGCACCTCTTGCCCCGGCTCGACGCGGGTGGCGGGTTTCACCCGCGCGCCATCCACGCGCAGCTGGCCGGTGCGGCACAGTTTCTCGATGGCGATCTGGTTCAGCTGCGGGAACTTGCGGCGCAGCCAGCGGTCCAGCCGCTGCTCGCCCTCGTCGTCGCCCACGCGCAGGGACTGCAGGCCGCTCATGCCGGGCGCCCCACCGCCATGCCCGCCGCCACCGCCGCCAGCGACAGCCCGACCGAGGCCGCGACATAGCCGGCCGCGCCCGCGTGCTGGCCGCGCTGCCACAGCGCCAGCGCATCCAGCGAGAACGCGGAAAATGTGGTGAACCCGCCCAGCAGGCCGGTCATCAGCAGCGGCGACCATGCCGCGCCACGCCCGGCCAGCACCACCGCCAGCACGCCGATCAGGAACGAACCCGCGACGTTGACCGCCAGCGTCGCCACTGGAAGCCCCGGCCCGAACAGCCGCGCCGCGCCGACATTGACGCCGTGGCGCGCCGTCGCGCCCATCGCGCCGCCAAGCGCCACCTGAAGAACCGGATACATCATCCCGCTGACCTGTAGGCGCGCCGGCCCAAAGTCAACCGCCACGCTTGGCGCGCTGGCTGACGAACCAGTCCAGCCGCTTTTTCAGCTCGCGCTCGAACCCCCGCTCGACGGGGGTGTAAAGGACCGGGCGCTTCATGCCGTCGGGAAAATAGTTCTGGCCGGAAAACCCGTCCTCGGCGTCGTGGTCATAGGCATAGCCCGCGCCATAGCCCTGATCCTTCATCAGCGCGGTGGGCGCGTTCAGGATATGGGCGGGCGGCATCAGGCTGCCGGTCTTGCGCGCCTCGGCCCGCGCGGCCTTGTAGGCGGCATAGCCCGCGTTCGATTTCGGCGCGAGCGCGAGATAGATCACCGCCTGCGCCAGCGCCAGTTCCCCTTCGGGACTGCCCAGCCGTTCATACAGCGCCCAGGCGTCCAGGCAGTGGCGCTGCGCGGCTGGGTCGGCCAGCCCGATGTCCTCGACCGCCATGCGGGTGATGCGGCGGGCGAGATAGCGCGGGTCTTCGCCCCCTTCCAGCATCCGGGCCAGCCAATACAGCGCGGCGTCGGGGTCCGACCCGCGCACCGATTTGTGCAGGGCGGAAATCAGGTTGTAATGCTCGTCCCCCGACTTGTCGTATTTCGCCGCCCGCCGCATCAGCCGCCTGGACAGCTCGTCCGGGCCAAGGGGGGCGGACAGTTTCCACGCCATCGCCTGCTCGATCAGGTTCAGGGCGGCGCGGCCGTCGCCGTCGGCCATCGTCAGCAGCGCGTCGCGGGCGGGGCCGGTCAGCGGCAGCGCCCGGCCCAGCTCCTGCTCGGCGCGCTGCGCCAGCCGCTCCAGCTCGGCCAGGTCCAGCCGGTTCAGGACGACCACCTGCGCGCGCGACAGCAGCGCGGCGTTCAGTTCAAAGCTGGGGTTCTCGGTCGTGGCGCCGACCAGCAGGATGGTCCCATCCTCCATATGCGGCAGAAAGCTGTCCTGCTGCGCCTTGTTGAAGCGGTGGATCTCGTCCACGAACAGCAGCGTTCCCCGCCCCTGCGTGCGGCGCAGCGCCGCCGCCTCGAACACCTTGCGCAGTTCGGGCACGCCGGAAAAGATCGCCGAAATCTGGATGAACGCGCGGTCGGTCTGGTCGGCCAGCAGCCGGGCGATGGTGGTCTTGCCGACGCCGGGCGGCCCCCACAGGATCAGCGACGACAGGCTGCCCGCGGCCAGCATCGCGCCCAGCGGGCCGTCCGGCCCCAGCACATGGGACTGGCCGATGACCTCGGACAGGTGGCGGGGCCGGATGCGGTCGGCCAGCGGCCGGTGCGCGCCCGGCGCCGCGGACGGCTGCGGGTCGATGTGATCGAAAAGGTCTGCCATGACGGGCGGATGTTACGCCGCCCGCCATGCCGATGGTATCCCCCCCGGGCGTCCCCTCCACGGGGTCGCGGTCAGTGCAGCTTGGCGGACAGGTTGATCGCGACGCACTGGAAATCGCCGTCGCCGATCCACATGACGCGGCCGATCGCCTCGGCGTCCAAGCCGCAGCGGCCATACCAGCGCGGCCATTTCGCGTCGGTCAGCGCGATCAGCCGGCTGGCGCCCAGTTCGCGCGCGCTGGCCGTCATCGCCTCGACCATCTTGAAGTGGACCTTGCGGCGCAGCGACATCGGCGTCGCGTGGTTGACGAAGACACGGGTGCATTCCCACACTTGCGGATCGACCGGCGCGTCGCCATACAGCAAGTCCCGCGGGATCGAACCGCCCAGGACACCCGACTGCGCGTCACGGATCATATAGGTATAGACGCCGCAGCGCGCCGTGGTCGGCGTCAGCCGGAACCCGCCCAGCACATCCCCGCCGTCATGCACCGCGATCCAGCGGCTTTGCGGGGTGTCATACTGGTCGAACTCCATACCCTCGGCCTCGGGCAGGTCCCAGTTCTTCTGGACGATAAAGCTTTGGCGACGTGCGCGGAACAGGTTGGCGAACAGTTCGCCGTGGTTGTGAAGGTTGCTGAAGGAAAGCGTCGTGGTCTGCATTGGTCTTCTCCTGGGGTTGGGGGGTGGCCCCCCGGAGTGACCGCGGTGTCAAAGGCGAGTCCTAGAGCAGACGGTATTCCTTGGCCCTTTGCAGCGCTTCGGCGGTGGTCTTTGCCATCAGTCGCTCACGCGCCGATATCAGACGCGCCTTGAACGCGCTTTCAGTAATGCCAAGCTTGGCAGCCGCTGCCGCATGACGGTCGCCCTCCGCGATACATCGAAGGGCCTCTTGCTGAGCCTTCGTCAGGCTCTCCGGCGGCTCGGTAATGTCATGGAGCCGGCGTACGTGGGCCGAGATCGTCTCGATCTCGTCATCTGTGAACTCGCGCGCGGTGTGCGCGAAGCTGGAAATGGTGCGCGACTTGATCGGCCCGCAAGACACGGTGATGCCGTATGGCAGGCCAAAGGCGGCGGCGTCCTTCATGATGCCGAACGGGTCGGGAATCGGCATCGTGGTCCAGCGGGTGGCGCCCGTCGTCGAAAATCCCCAGGCGATCGTGGGGTCGCGCAGCGCATAGGCGTTGGCCGAGTAATGGTCCGACCATCCCTTGGGATAGGTCTGGAACTGCATCAACGGTGCGGCGAACCGGATGTGCATCCCGATGAAATACCCGGCCGGCGCAAGCTTTCGCATGCGGGCAAGGGTGGCGTTTATCTCTGCGCGTCCTGACATATCTTTTTAGACAAATTGCCTGCTCTAGGGTCAACGCGATACTATGGGATGCAGTCCCATGCACACCCGATATTCTTTGCCACCGTCGGTTAACACAAAAAAACCTGCCGCGGCAGGGGGCCGTGGCAGGTTCCGGTCTTAAGCGGCAAAGCTGAAGATCAGGTTAACGGATCACGCGTCCGCGAAGTCTTCGGCCTCGGCCTCGACCCGTGCGCGGTCCGCCGCGCCCTTGGCCGACACGTCGCGGTCCACGAACTCGATGATCGCCATCGGCGCCATGTCGCCATAGCGGAAGCCGGCCTTCAGGATGCGGACATAGCCGCCCTGCCGGGTCTGATAGCGCGGGCCGAGAATCTCGAACAGGCGGGCGACATACTGGTCCTGCTTCAGCTGCGCGGCAGCCTGGCGGCGGGCGTGGATATCGCCGCGCTTGGCCAGCGTGATCAGCTTTTCGATGATCGGGCGCAGTTCCTTGGCCTTGGGCAGGGTCGTCTTGATCTGCTCGTGCTCGATGAGGCTGCCGGCCATGTTGGCGAACAGCGCCTTGCGGTGTTCGTGGGTGCGGTTCAGGCGGCGATAGCCGCGGGCGTGACGCATGGTTCTCTCCTATAGCGTTTTTGCTTTGTCCGGCGGCCCATGCGTGCGGGCCGCTCTCCTTGGGGCGGGATGCCCGGTCGTGGAAAGGCGGGGCATGGCCCCACCCTTCGTGTCCTAGAACTGGTCGTCGAAACGCTTGGCCAGATCCTCGATGTTTTCCGGCGGCCAGTCGACCACGTCCATGCCCAGGTGCAGGCCCATGCCCGACAGCACTTCCTTGATCTCGTTCAAGGACTTGCGGCCAAAGTTCGGGGTCCGCAGCATCTCGGCCTCGGTCTTCTGGATCAGGTCGCCGATATAGACGATGTTGTCGTTCTTCAGGCAGTTGGCCGAACGCACCGACAGTTCCAGCTCGTCCACCTTCTTCAGCAGGCGCGGGTCGAACTCCAGCCCGTCCTCGGAATCCAGGCGGTTGGCGGATTCCGGCTCGTCGAAGTTCACGAACACCGACAGCTGGTCCTGGATGATGCGCGCGGCATAGGCCACCGCATCCTCGGGCGACAGGCTGCCGTCGGTTTCCACCTTCATGGTCAGCTTGTCATAGTCCAGCACCTGCCCCTCGCGGGTGGGCGTGACCTCATAGCTGACGCGCTTGACCGGCGAAAAGATCGCGTCGATCGGGATCAGTCCGATGGGCGCGTCCTCGGGGCGGTTCTTGTCCGCCGCGACATAGCCCTTGCCGCTGGCGACCGTCAGCTCGACGTTCAGCTCGGCGCCGTCGTCCAGGTTGCAGATGACGTGGTCGCGGTTCAGCACCGTGATGCCCGCGGTTTCCGAGATCTGGCCGGCCTTGACCTCGCCCGGCCCCTTGGCCGACAGCGTCAGGCGCTTGGGGCCGTCCACGTCCATCTTCAGCGTGACGCCCTTGAGGTTCAGGACGATGTCCGTCACGTCCTCGCGCACGCCGGCGACGCTGCTGAACTCGTGCAGCACGTTGTCGATCTGAACGCTGGTGATCGCGCCGCCCTGCAGCGACGACATCAGGACGCGGCGCAGCGCGTTGCCCAGCGTCAGGCCGAACCCGCGTTCCAGCGGCTCGGCCACCACGGTGGCGACCCGGCCCGCGTCGGCGCCCGGACGGATGTCCAGCTGCGCGGGCTTGATCAGCTCGGCCC
Source organism: Paracoccus luteus (assembly GCF_004522155.1). Classification (GTDB taxonomy): domain Bacteria; phylum Pseudomonadota; class Alphaproteobacteria; order Rhodobacterales; family Rhodobacteraceae; genus Paracoccus; species Paracoccus luteus. Next base: position 130,137 of record NZ_SDEA01000008.1, read on the forward strand.
AGTTCTTGTGGATCATGCGATTGCCTCCATTCCAGTTCCCGGCCCATGTCCAGCGGCCGGCAACGCCCGAGGTAAAATGCGAAAACCCGGCCCACGCGACGACGCGCGCGGGCCGGTCAAATGCGGTCCGATCAGACGCGCCGGCGCTTGGGCGGGCGGACGCCGTTGTGGGCGATCGGGGTCACGTCGCGGATCGCCGTGATGTTGAAGCCGACGGCGGCCAGCGCGCGCAGCGCCGATTCGCGCCCCGATCCGGGGCCCTGCACCTCGACCTCGATGGTGCGCATGCCGTGTTCCTGCGCCTTTTTGCCGGCATCCTCGGCGGCCATCTGGGCGGCATAGGGGGTCGATTTCCGCGAACCCTTGAAGCCCATCGTGCCGGCCGACGACCAGGCAATGGCGTTGCCCTGCACGTCCGAGATCAGGATCTTGGTGTTGTTGAACGAGCTGTTCACATGCGCCACGCCGGTGGCGATGTTCTTGCGTTCCTTGCGCTTCATGCGCGTCTTGTCGCGTGCCATGTCCCTGACCCCTTACTTCTTCTTGCCGGCGATGGGCTTCGCCGGGCCCTTGCGGGTGCGGGCGTTGGTGTGGGTGCGCTGGCCGCGCACCGGCAGGCCGCGGCGGTGACGCAGGCCGCGATAGGAACCCAGGTCCATCATCCGCTTGATGTTCATCTGCGTCTCGCGGCGCAGGTCGCCTTCCACCGTCAGGTTGGCGTCGATGTATTCGCGGATCTGCAGGACTTCGGCGTCCGACAGGTCGTTGATCCGGCGGGCGCGGTCGATGCCGACCGCCTCGCAGATCTGCTCGGCGAACATGCTGCCGATGCCGTGGATATAGGTCAGTGCGATGGGGACACGTTTCCCCGTCGGAATGTTCACGCCAGCGATACGAGCCACGCGTCTTTCCTTTTCGTTGCGGTTCCGTCGTGCCGGAACCTTTTTTCACAACCAATGGCCCGAAGGCTGTGCCATCGGGCCAAAGCCTCACCCCGAATGGGTGATTCTCAGATGAGATGCCTGCGGGTATAGGATCGCGGGCGCAAGGTCAACAGCCCGGCCCCCGCTGCGTGGGCCGGTCAGCGGCCGATCCCGTCCATCACCGCCGCCACCTGCCGCCCCACCTCGGCCACATCGGCCATGCCGTCGACGGGCTGCAGCTGCTTGGTGGCATAGTAATAGCCGATCAGCGGCGATGTCTTTTTATAGTATTCCAGCAACCGGGTCTTGAGCGCGTCGGCGTTGTCGTCGGCGCGGCGCTTCAGGTCGGTCGATCCGCAGACGTCGCAGGTGCCTTCGGCCGCCGTCGGCCGGGTCGTGTCGTGATAGACCTCGCCGCAGTTGCCGCAGGTGAACCGGCCGCTGATCCGGTCCACCAGCGCGGCGTCGTCGACCCGCATCTCGATCACGGCGTCGATCGACTGCCCCATGCCGGCCAGCAGGTCGTTCAGCGCGTCGGCCTGCGGCAGGGTCCGGGGAAACCCGTCGAAGATAAAGCCGGGCGCGTCGCCGCTTTCCAGCTTTTCCCGGATCAGCCCGATGACGATCTCATCCGTGACCAGCTGGCCCTTGTCCATGACCTCGGCCACGCGGCGGCCCATCTCGGTCCCGGAACTGCGCGCGTCGCGCAGCATGTCGCCGGTGGACAGCTGCACCAGGCCGCGCTGTTCGACCAGGGTGCGGGCCTGGGTGCCCTTGCCGGCGCCGGGCGGCCCCAGCAGGATGATGTTGATCGTCAAAACCGTCTCTCCCCCTCGGTTCGTCCCGTATCGTCGCCCGCCCCGTCAGCGCCGGGCCGGCGCCTTGCGCGGCCTGGCCTCGCCCGGCTTGCGCTTGCCGCGCAGCTGCGACCGCTCGATCAAAGACTCATACTGATGGGCAAGCAAGTGGCTTTGGATCTGGTTGATCGTGTCCATCGTGACCGACACGATGATCAGCACCGACGTGCCGCCGAAGTAGAAGGGCACCGCGAACTGGCTGCGGATCACCTCGGGCAGCAGGCAGACGGCGGCCAGATAGGCCGAGCCGATGACCAGCACCCGGTTCACGACATAGTCCAGGTATTCCTGCGTGCGCTTGCCGGGCCGGATGCCGGGGATGAAGCCGCCCTGATTTTTCAGGTTGTCGGCCACGTCGTCGGATTTGAAGGCAACGTTCTGCGTATAGAAATACGTGAAGAACACGATCATCGCCGCGAAGAACAGCAGATACAGCGGCTGCCCCGGCCCGAAATAGGCCAGGATCGTGGACATCACCGGGCCGGTCTGGTTGCCCGAAAAGGTCGAGATCGTGACCGGCAGCAGCAGCAGCGAGCTGGCGAAGATCGCCGGGATCACGCCGGCCGGGTTGACCTTGATCGGCAGGTGCGATGACTGGCCGTCATAGACCTTCATCCCGACCTGGCGGCGGGGATACTGGATGCGGATCTTGCGCAGCGCGCGCTCCATGAAGACGACGAACGCCATCACCACGATCACCAGCACGATGATCCCCAGCACCACCGGGGTCGAGATCGCGCCCGACCGCCCCTGCGCAAAGAACTGCGCCAGGCTGCCCGGGATCTCGGCGAGGATGCCGACATAGATGATCAGGCTGATGCCGTTGCCGATGCCGCGCGCGGTGATCTGTTCGCCCAGCCACATCAGGAACATGGTGCCGCCGACCAGCGTGATCACGACGCTGAGGCGGAAGAACATGCCCGCCTCGTGCGCCAGCCCCCCGGCCTCGAGGCTGACGGCAAGCCCCCAGGCCTGGAACAGCGCCAGCGCCACGGTCGCATAGCGCGTGTATTGGTTGATCTTCTTGCGGCCCTGCTCGCCCTCTTTCTTCAGCTGTTCCAGCGCGGGCACCATCGAGGCCAGCAGCTGCACGATGATCGAGGCCGAGATATACGGCATGATCCCCAGCGCGAACACGCCCATCCGCCCCAGCGCGCCGCCGGTGAACATCGACAGGATGCCCCCGATGCCGGCCTGCGCGTCGGCCATGAAGTTGCGCAGCGCGCCGCCATCGATGCCCGGAACCGGGATATAGGTGCCCAGACGATAGATGATCAGCAGGCCGATGGTGAACCAGATCCGCTGGCGCAGTTCGGTTGCCTTGCCCAGCGAACCCCAGGACAGGTTCGCGGCCATCTGTTCAGCGGCTGACGCCATGACGGACCCTCGTTCGTCGCGCACGGTTGCGGCGCGGAAATCGTGACAACGCCGCCGTACCGTCTTCCGGTCGGCGGCGCTGGGAAAACTCAGTCGCTATCTATGGGGCGCGGGCGCGCCCTTCAACAGCTTATTCCGAGGCTTCGGCGGCTTCGCGCACCGGGCGGGTCAGGGTCAGCGTGCCGCCGGCCTTTTCCACCGCATCAGCGGCGGCCTTGGACGCGCCCGACAGGGTCAGGCGCAGCGCCGCGGTCAGCTCGCCCTTGGCCAGCAGGCGGATGCCGTCCAGCTTGCGCTTGGTGGCGCCGGCGGCGATCAGCGCGTCCTCGGTCAGGTCGGCGGTGGCGTCCAGGCGGCCGGCGTCGATCATCGCCTGCAGCTGGCCCAGGTTGACCACGGCGAACTCCAGCCGGTTCGGCTTGGTGAAGCCGCGCTTGGGCAGGCGGCGATACAGCGGCATCTGGCCGCCTTCGTAGCCGTTCAGCGCCACGCCCGACCGCGAGGTCTGGCCCTTGATACCGCGCCCGGCGGTCTTGCCCTTGCCCGAGCCCGGGCCGCGCGCGACGCGCTTTTTCTTGCGATTGGCGCCGTCGTTGTCGCGCAGTTCGTGCAGTTTCATGTCGCTTCTCCTGGCCGGACGCGCCCCCGAAGCGATCTGGGCGGACACGGCATGTCGTGTTGATGAGTCGGGTGCCCGCAGGCACCGGCGGTCCTTAGTCCATCCGGCGCGGCAAGGCAAGCGCCACCGGATGCGGGTGCGGCGCTCAGAACTCGACCCATGTCCCCAGCTTGACGGCCTGCTCGCCCGGGCCGGACAGAGGCGCGGTCACCCCGAGTTCGATCTTGGCGGGGATCCTTGCCGGGCCGCCCAGGTCATAGACCAACGAACTCGCCAGCTCGCTGGAAAACCCGGAGTCCTCGCGTTCCTCGAACCGCATCTGGTTGACCAGCATGGTGGCCGTTGTCGCGTGCCAGCCCAGCGTCAGCGCCGCCTTCACCTCGGCCTCGGGGGTAAGATAGCCCAGCCCGGACGCGCCGGAGCCGGCGAGCTCCCTCACCTCGTCCTCATCCTTCATCGCGCCCGCGACATTCAGCTGCGCCTCGGCCGACAGCCAGCCGCCGCGGGGTATGCGCCGCAAGCCCGGCACCGCGTCAAGGCCCCGGCCCCAGGCGGCCCCCGCCCGCGCCACCGGAAAGGCCACGCCGTTGCGCTCGACCACGCCCGCGCCCAGCGACATCGCCCAGCGGTCCGGGCCTGCGGCGGGGTCGCGTGCGCGTTGCAGCCAGATCAGCGCGCTGGTCTCTCCGGCGTTGCTGCGGCCCACCTCGACCCCCAGGGTGTTGCGGGGGGTCAGGCCGTATTCGCCATAAAGCCCGGTGTGGCTGTTGCCGTCCCGGTCGCGTTCCGTGGACAGCGACATGAACACGCCCTTGACCTCTCGGGGCCAAGGACCGGCCGAGGCCGCCGCGCCGGACAGCAGCACGGCGATCAGCAGCAGGCAGCGGGCTAGGCGCGGCACATCAGCCTCCTTCGGCGGTTGGGGCGATGCTGCCACAGGATCGTTAGCAGATGGTTAACGGCGGTGCGGCCCGCGCAAAAGAAAACGCCCCGGATCATCTCCGGGGCGCGTCTCGATTGTTTGCGGCGGGCTTGGATCAGCCGCGCTCTTCGACGATCTTCGCCAGATGCGGGATCGCGTTCACCATCCCGCGCACGGCCGGGGTGTCTTCCAGCTCGCGCGTGCGGTGCATCTTGTTCAACCCCAGGCCTTTCAGCGTCGCGCGCTGTTCCTTGGGACGGCGGATCGGGCTGCCGATCTGCTTGACGACGATGGTTGCCATGCTCAGGCCTCCACGGTTTCGGCGGGCGCGGCTGCCGGCTTGTCCTGCGACGGCAGGATGTCGGCGACCTTTTTCCCGCGGCGCTGCGCGACGGACCGGGGCGAAGCCTCGGCCTTGAGCCCGTCGATCGTGGCGCGGATCATGTTATAGGGGTTCTGCGAACCCAGCGACTTGGCCACGACGTCCTGCACGCCCAGCATCTCGAACACGGCGCGCATCGGGCCGCCAGCGATGATGCCGGTCCCCGGAACGGCGGTCCGCATCACGACGCGGCCCGCGCCGTGGCGGCCCTCGATGTCGTGGTGCAGGGTGCGGCCGTCGCGCAGCGGCACGCGGACCAGGCCGCGCTTGGCCTGCTCGGTCGCCTTGCGGATCGCCTCGGGCACTTCCTTGGCCTTGCCCTTGCCGAAACCGACGCGGCCGCGCTGGTCACCGACCACCACGAGCGCGGCGAAGCCGAAGCGTTTGCCGCCCTTGACGGTCTTGCTGACGCGGTTGATCGCGACCAGACGGTCGGCGAATTCCGGGGTCTCTTCGCGCTCTTCGCGGCGGCCCCCCCGGCGGTTGTCACGTTCTGCCATGCGGCATCCCTTTCGATCTGGCGCAAAGCCGCGCCCCATTGTTCCAATCCAGGTGGGCCGCCTTGCAGGACGGCCCCCGGATCATCGGGGTGGCGACACCGCCACCCGCATTGCTCAGAACCTCAGCCCACCCTCGCGGGCCGCGTCGGCAAGCGCCTTGATCTTGCCGTGGAACAGGAAGCCGCCGCGGTCGAACACGACCTCTTCGACACCCTTCGCCTTGGCGCGCTCGGCAATCGCCGCGCCGATCTTGGCGGCCGCCTCGACGTTGTTCTTGCCCACGAAGCCCAGATCCTTTTCCAGGGTGGACGCCGAAGCCAGCGTCAGCCCCTGCGCATCGTCGATCAGCTGGACCGAGATGTTCTTGGACGAACGGTGGACGGACAGGCGGGGACGGCCGTTGGACATCGCCCGCAGTTTGTTCCGGACGCGCAGACGGCGCTTCTGGAACAGCTCTCGTTTGTTCAGTGCCATTTGCGTGATCCTTACTTCTTCTTGCCTTCCTTGCGGAAGACCTGCTCACCCTTGTAGCGGATGCCCTTGCCCTTGTAGGGCTCGGGTTTCTTCCACTCGCGGATGTTCGCGGCGACCTGGCCGACCTTCTGCTGGTCGATGCCTTCCACAATGATTTCCGTCTGCTTGGGGGCGTTGACGGTGACGCCTTCCGGCGCGGCGAAGATCACGTCGTGGCTGTAACCCAGCGCCAGCTTGAGATCCTTGCCCTGCATCGAGGCGCGGTAGCCGACGCCCTGGATTTCCAGCTCGCGCCGGAAACCCGTGGACACGCCGGTCACGAGGTTCGCGACCATCGACCGCGACATGCCCCACTGCTGGCGCGCGCGCTTGGACAGGCCCCGCGGGGTCACTGTCACCTTGCCGTCCTCGACCTTCAGGGTCACGTCGTCGGTCGCGGTGAACGCGCGGGTGCCCTTCGGCCCCTTCACCTCGATCGTCTGACCCTTGATGTCCGCCGTCACGCCCTGGGGCAGTTCGACCGGCTTCTTACCAATCCGAGACATCCTGCCCTCCTTAGAACACGGTGCAGAGGACTTCGCCGCCGACATTGGCGCTGCGAGCCGCTGCATCCGTCATCACGCCCTTGGGCGTCGAGACGATGGACACGCCCAGGCCGTTGCGGACCTGCGGCAGTTCCCGGGTGCCCGAATAGACGCGGCGGCCCGGCTTCGACACGCGCGCCAGTTCACGGATGACCGGCGTGCCTTCGAAGTATTTCAGCGAGATCTCCAGCTCCGGGTGGCCGGCAGCCGAGGTCGCCTGCTCATAGCCGCGGATGTAGCCCTCGGCCTTGAGCACGTCCAGAACCCAGGCGCGCAGCTTGCTGGCGGGGGTGCGGACGGTGGATTTCCCGCGCATCTGCGCGTTGCGGATGCGGGTCAGCATATCGCCGAGCGGATCGTTCATCGACATGTCGGCCCCCTTACCAGCTGGATTTCACAAGGCCGGGGATCTGACCGAACGAGCCCAGCTCGCGCAGCATGATCCGCGACAGTTTCAGTTTGCGGTAATAGGCCCGCGGGCGGCCGGTCAGCTCGCAGCGGTTCTTCAGCCGCGTGGGCGACGAATTGCGCGGCAGCTCGGCCAGCTTCAGCGTGGCCTTGAACCGCTCTTCCATCGGCTTGGACTGGTCGTTGATGACGTCGTTCAAAGCCGCGCGCTTGGAGGCGTATTTCGCCACCAGCTCGACGCGCTTTTTCTGACGTTCGATCATGGATTTCTTTGCCATATCAATATCCTCGCGCGATCAGCTGGTGAAGGGCATGTTGAAGTGCTTCAACAGCGCCTTGGCTTCCGCGTCGGTCTTCGCCGTGGTCGCGATGATGATGTCCATCCCCAGAACCTCGTCGACCTTGTCGAAGTTGATTTCCGGGAACACGATCTGCTCTTTCAGGCCCATCGCATAGTTGCCGCGGCCGTCGAACGACGTCGGCTTCACGCCGCGAAAGTCGCGGACGCGGGGCAGCGCGATGTTGATCAGGCGGTCCAGGAATTCATACATGCGGTCGCCGCGCAGCGTGACCTTGCAGCCCAGCGGCATTTCCTCACGCACGCGGAAGCCGGCGATCGACTTTTTCGCATAGGTGATGACGGCCTTCTGACCGGCGATCAGCGACAGTTCCTCGGCGGCCTGCTTGACCTTCTTGGTGTCCTTGACCGCCTCGCCGACGCCCATGTTCAGGACGATCTTGTCCAGACGCGGGATCTGCATGTCGTTCTTGTAGCTGAACTCTTCCTTCAGCGCGGCGCGGATCTGGTCCTGGAAGACCGACTTGAGGCGCGGGGTATAGTTCGTTTCGTCCAGCATCAGATCACGTCCCCCGTGGTCTTGGCGAAACGCACCTTCTGGTCGCCTTCCATGCGGAAACCGACGCGGGTCGCCTTGCCGTTCTTGTCCATCAGCGCCAGGTTCGACAGGTCGATCGGCATGTTCTTGGGAACACGCCCGCCCTGCGACGTTTGGGTCTGCCGGGTGTGGCGCAGCGCGATGTTCACGCCGTCCACGATGGCCTTGTTGACCTTGGGCATGACCTGGGTGATCTCACCCGTCTTGCCCTTGTCCTTGCCGGCCAGCACGACAACCGTGTCGCCCTTTTTCAGCTTGGCGGCCATCACAGCACCTCCGGCGCAAGCGAGATGATCTTCATGAAGTTCTTGGCGCGCAGCTCGCGCACGACCGGCCCGAAGATACGGGTGCCGACCGGTTCGCCCTGGTTATTCAGGATGACGGCGGCGTTGCGGTCAAAGCGGATGGACGTGCCGTCCTCGCGCTTCACTTCCTTGGCGGTGCGCACGACGACGGCCTTGCGGACGTCGCCCTTCTTCACGCGGCCACGCGGAATGGCTTCCTTGACGGAGACGACGATGATGTCGCCCACCGACGCATAGCGCCGGTGCGATCCGCCCAGAACCTTGATGCACTGCACCCGGCGAGCGCCGGAGTTGTCAGCAACATCCAGGTTGGTCTGCATCTGGATCATGGTTTGCTCCCGACCTTTGGGGACCGGATGCAGTCCCGGCCCCAGGGTTTCGATATGTCACAAGGGGCCGCCGGACGCGGCCCCCGTCTTAGTCGCGAAGGCTTACGCCTGCGCCGCGGCCTCGGCCGTCAGCACCGTCCAGCGCTTGGTCTTGGACACCGGCGCGCATTCGATGATGCGGACGGTGTCGCCGACCTTGAACTGGTTCAGCGCGTCGTGGGCGCGGTATTTCTTGGACGACCGCACGATCTTGTGCAGCACCGGATGCTTGAAGCGGCGCTCGACCAGGACCGTCACGGTCTGTTCGTTCTTGTCGCTGGTGACCTTGCCCTGAAGAATGCGTTTCGGCATGGCGGCCCCCTCAGTTCGACTGCGCCGCGGCGGCGGCTTGCTGGTTGATCATGGTCTTCACCCGCGCCACGTCGCGGCGGACGCTGCGCATGCGGGCGGTCGATTCCATCTGGCCGGTGGCCTGCTGAAAGCGCAGGTTGAACGCTTCCTTTTTCAGCGCGACCAGCTGCTCGCGCAGCTGCTCGGGCGTCTTGTCTTTCAGTTCCTGCGCTTTCATGGCGCCTGTTCCTTTCAACATCACCGGAGAGCCCCAGAACACTGGGCCACCCTGATTCCCGGTGGAGTTCGAGATGAAGGCCGTCCCATACAGGGAGAAGCCGGGTGTGGCAAGGAAAAACCCTGCCCCTCGGAAAGCGGAAGGCCCCGCCATCGCTGGCGGGGCCTTGTTCACAAAATGGGGACGGACCCCACCGCTTACCAGTCTTCGCGTTGCACGATGCGGGTCAGGACCGGCAGCTTCATCGCGCCCAGGCGCAGCGCCTCGCGGGCGATGTCGTCCTCGACGCCATCGATCTCGAACATGATGCGGCCGGGATGGACGCGGGCGGCCCAGAAATCGACCGAGCCCTTGCCCTTGCCCATCCGCACCTCGGTCGGCTTGCCGGTGACCGGCACGTCCGGGAAGATCCGGATCCAGACGCGGCCCTGACGCTTCATGTGGCGGGTGATCGCGCGGCGGGCCGCCTCGATCTGCCGCGCCGTGACGCGCTCGGGTTCCGTCGCCTTCAGCGCGTAGGAGCCGAAGTTCAGGTTGAACCCGCCCTTGGCCTCGCCGTGGATGCGGCCCTTGTGCTGTTTGCGGAACTTGGTCCGTTTCGGTTGCAGCATTTCCCTGACTCCTTAGCGCGCGTCGCGATCGCGGCGCGGACCGCGCGGCGACGGACCGTCCTGCGCCTCGCTGGCGCGGCGGTCGTGGGCCTGCGGATCATGTTCCATGATCTCGCCCTTGAAGATCCACACCTTGACGCCGATGATCCCGTAAGGGGTCTTCGCCTCGGACAAGGCATAGTCCATGTCGGCGCGCAGCGTGTGCAGCGGCACCCGGCCCTCGCGGTACCATTCGGTCCGCGCGATCTCGGCGCCGCCCAGGCGGCCGGCGACGTTCACCCGGATGCCAAGCGCGCCCATGCGCATGGCGTTCTGGACCGACCGCTTCATCGCGCGGCGGAACGACACCCGGCGTTCCAGCTGCTGGGCGATCGACTCGGCCACCAGTTGGGCGTCCAGTTCCGGCTTGCGGACCTCGACGATATTCAGGTGCAGTTCGCTATCGGTGAAGTTCGCCAGCTTCTTGCGCAGCGTCTCGATCTCGGCGCCCTTGCGGCCGATGATGACACCCGGACGCGCGGCGTGGATCGTGACCCGGCATTTCTTGTGCGGGCGTTCGATGATCACGCGGCTGACGCCGGCCTGCTTGGCCTCGTTGTGGATGAACTCGCGGATCTTCAGATCCTCGAGCAGCAGGTTGCCATAATCCTTGGTGTCGGCGAACCAGCGGCTGTCCCAGGTGCGGTTGACCTGCAGGCGCATCCCGATGGGGTTGACCTTCTGTCCCATTACGCGAGCTCCTCGGCAGCGGCGGTGGTGGTCGTGGCGTCCGTGTCGCGGCCCTGCGCGGTGCGCTTGGTCGCGGCGGCCTTCTTGGCGGCCTCGGCGGCGGCCAGGTCGATCTCGCGCACCTTGATGGTGATTTCCGAGAACGGCTTCATGATCTTGCCGAACCGGCCGCGGGCGCGCGGACGCCCCCGCTTCAGCACCATGTTCTTGCCGACCCACGCCTCGGCGACGACCAGGCTGTCGACGTCCAGGTTGTGGTTGTTTTCGGCGTTGGCGATCGCGGACTGCAGGCATTTCTTGACGTCGCCGGCGATCCGGCGCTTGGAGAACGTCAGGTCGGCCAGCGCCTTGTCCACCTTTTTCCCGCGGATCATCGCGGCAACCAGGTTCAGCTTCTGCGGCGAGGTGCGAAGCATCTTGGTCTTCGCCATCGCTTCGTTCTCCGCCACGCGGCGCGGATTTTGTTCCTTACCCATGACGATTACTTCCTTTTCGCTTTCTTGTCGGCCGCGTGACCGTAATAGGTCCGGGTCGGCGAATATTCACCGAACTTCTGGCCGATCATTTCCTCGGACACGTTGACCGGGATATGCTTGCGGCCGTTATAGACCCCGAAGGTCAGCCCGACGAACTGCGGCAGAATGGTCGAACGGCGCGACCAGATCTTGATGACGTCCGAGCGGCCCGAGTCGCGTGCCTTTTCCGCCTTGCGCAGGACATAGGCGTCGACGAAGGGGCCTTTCCAGATAGAACGTGCCATGGATTAACGCCCCTTCTTCTTGGCGTGGCGCGACCGCAGGATGTACTTGTCGGTCGACTTGTTCGAACGGGTCTTGTTGCCCTTGGTGCCCTTGCCCCACGGCGTGACCGGGTGACGGCCGCCCGAGGTCCGGCCCTCGCCGCCGCCATGCGGGTGGTCGATGGGGTTCATCGCGACGCCGCGGACGGTCGGGCGCACGCCCATGTGGCGCTTGCGGCCGGCCTTGCCGAGGTTCTGGTTGGAATGGTCGGGGTTCGACACGGCGCCGATGGTCGCCATGCATTCCTGACGCACCAGACGCAGCTCGCCCGAGGACAGGCGGATCTGGGCATAGCCGCCGTCACGGCCGACGAACTGGGCATAGGTGCCGGCCGAACGGGCCAGCTGGCCGCCCTTGCCGGGCTTCAGCTCGACGTTGTGGACGATCGTGCCGATCGGCATGCCGCTGAACGGCATCGCGTTGCCCGGCTTGATGTCGGCCTTTTTCGACGCGACGACCTTGTCGCCGACGGCCAGACGCTGCGGCGCCAGGATATAAGCCTGCTCGCCGTCCTCGTACTTGACCAGCGCGATGAAGGCCGTCCGGTTGGGATCGTATTCGATCCGCTCGACGACCGCCGTGACGTCGAACTTGGTCCGGCGGAAATCGACGACGCGGTAAAGCCGCTTGGCCCCACCGCCCTTGTGCCACATCGTGATACGTCCGGTATTGTTCCGGCCGCCCGTCTTGGTCAGACCCTGGGTCAGGGTCTTGACGGGGCGGCCTTTCCAAAGCTCCGAACGGTCGATCAGTACCAGCCCGCGCTGGCCAGGCGTCGTCGGTTTGTACGACTTGAGTGCCATGGTTTCTGTCTTCCGTTGCCTTGGACCGATGGTCCGTTTCAGTCGAAAATGACCGGCGGCCCCGTTGCGGGGGCCGCCGGCGCATCACAGGATCAAAGCCCGGTGTTCACGTCGATGCTGTTGCCAGCCTCGAGCATCACATAGGCCTTTTTCACGTCGTTGCGGACGCCGGGGCGGCCGCGGAACTTCTTGACCTTGCCCTTGGTCAGGACGGTGTTGACCGCCTTGACCTTGACGCCGAACAGCGCCTCGACGGCGGCCCGGATCTCGGGCTTGGTCGCCGACTTCGCCACCTCGAAGGTGACGGCGTTGGACAGCTCGGCCGCCATCGTCGCCTTTTCGGTGATGATGGGCTTGCGGATCACGTCATAGTGCTCCGGCTTGGCGGTGGTGGTTTCGGCGCTCATTTCAGGCGGGCCTCCAGGGCTTCGACACCCGCGCGCGTGATCACCAGCGTGTCGCGCTTGAGGATGTCATAGACGTTCGCGCCCATCGAGGGCAGCACATCGACGCCTTCCAGGTTGCGGGCGGCGCGGGCGAAGTTCTCGTTCACGTCGGCGCCGTCGATGACCAGAACACGCTTCCAGCCCTGCTCCTTGACCGCCTTCGCCAGGACCGCGGTCTTGGCGTCGGCCAGGTCCAGGCTGTCCAGCACGACCAGCTGCCCGCGCGCGGCTTTCGCCGACAACGCATGCTTCAGACCCAGCGCGCGCACCTTCTTGGGCAGGTCGAACGCATGGCTGCGCGGAACCGGGCCCTTGTAGACGCCACCCTTGCGGAAGATCGGGGCCTTGCGGGAACCGTGGCGGGCGCCGCCGGTGCCTTTCTGGCGATAGATCTTCTTGGTCGAATAACTGACCTCGGACTTGCCCAGGGTCGAGTGGGTGCCGGCCTGCGCCTTGGCGCGCTGCCAGCGCACCACGCGCTGCAGCAGGTCCGCACGCGGCTCCAGCCCGAAGATGTCGTCGGCCAGCTCGATGTCCCCGGCAGGGCCGGAGGCGAGCGAAATCACGTCGAGTTTCATTTGCTCTCGTCTCCTTCGGGGGCAGTGGCTTCGCCCTCGGCGGCAATCGACGCCTTGGCATCGGCCAGCGCGGCTTCCTGCGCGGCGGCCTCGGCCTCGGCAGCGGCCGCGCGCGCGGCTTCTTCCTCGGCGGCCGCTTGCGCGGCGGCTTCCTCGGCCAGGCGCTTGGCCTCCCGCTCGGCCGACCGCAGCGCGGCCGGATAGATCAGGTTCTCGGGCGCGGCTTTCTTGACGGCGTCCTTGACCGTGACCCAGCCGCCCTTGGAACCGGGGACCGAGCCCTTGACCATGATCAGGCCGCGTTCGCTGTCGGTGCGGACGACCTGCAGGTTCTGGGTGGTGACGCGCACGGCGCCCATGTGGCCGGCCATCTTCTTGCCCTTGAACACCTTGCCCGGATCCTGGCACTGGCCCGTGGACCCGTGCGACCGGTGGCTGACCGAAACCCCGTGCGAGGCGCGAAGGCCGCCGAAGTTGTGGCGCTTCATCGCGCCGGCAAAGCCCTTGCCGATCGAGGTGCCGGCGATGTCGACGAACTGACCCGCAAAGTAATGCGCGGCGATGATCTCCTCGCCCACCGGGATCAGGTTGTCTTCGGACACGCGGAACTCCGCGATCTTGCGCTTGGGCGCCACGTTCGCCTTGGCGAAATGGCCGCGCATCGGCGCCGACACGCGCTTGGCCTTGGCCTCGCCCGCGCCCAGCTGGACGGCGACATAGCCGTCAAGCGCGGTGGTGCGCTGCGCGACGACCTGAAGGTTGTCGATCTGCAGCACGGTGACGGGCACCTGGCGCCCGTCGTCCAGGAACAGCCGGGTCATGCCCAGCTTCTTTGCGATGATACCTGTCCGCATGTTCGCCCCCTTAAACCTTGATCTCGACGTCCACGCCGGCGGCGAGGTCGAGCTTCATCAGGGCGTCCACGGTCTGCGGCGTGGGATCGACGATGTCCAGCAGGCGCTTGTGCGTGCGGATTTCCCACTGGTCGCGGGATTTCTTGTCGATGTGCGGGCCGCGCAGGACGGTGAATTTCTCGATCTTGTTCGGCAGCGGGATCGGGCCGCGCACCTGCGCGCCGGTCCGCTTGGCGGTGTTCACGATCTCCAGCGTGCTGGCGTCCAGCACACGGTAATCGAACGCCTTGAGCCGGATACGGATGGTCTGGCTTTGCATCAAAGCATCCCTTGAAGAGGGATTTCAGTCGAGAGGCTGACCACGCACCACGCGGGGCCAGCTTCGGACCTTGCTGTCATTGAAGGACAGGGCGCGCAGATACGAAACCTGCGGGGGATTGGCAACCTGATTCGGGCTGCCGGCGCAAAGATTCAGCCGCGTGCGGCGGAACCGGCCTTTTACAGGCCGATACGGCGCAGCCGGTGGCCGATCTTGCGATAGATGACCGGGGGCAGAACATCACGAATCCGGGCGTGGCGCAACTCTTGCCTGTCCGCCTTGTCGGCGGTGCCGGGGCGCGGCTTGAACAGGGTGCTATGCTCGACCCGCGTGTCGTCCCAGGTCGCGGTATAATAATAAAGCGCGATGGAATGTCTTGCGTCGCCGTTCGGGTTGTTCACCGTTTCCGGGTTTCCGTGCATGCTGGTCGAACTGGTCGAGAAACACACCATCCGGTTGCTGATCGGCACAAAGCTTTTGACCTTGCGGGACATGTCGTTTTCCCAGATCTCGAACGACCCTCCCCACGCCTCCTGCCAGCCGGGATTGAGGTAAATCAGCACGTTGAGCCGCCGTTCGACCTTCATGTGGCTGTGCAGGTTGAAATCGGCATGGATGTCCAGATGCCCGCCATTCTGGACCCTGTGGATGCCGGCGCCGAAGAAATAGGGGTCGGGAATCAACGCCTTGATCCCCGTCATCTCTTCAAGGAACATCAGGAACGGGCGCGAGTTGAACGCATAGAAAAGGTCGCGCGTATACTTCGGCAGCCGCTCGGGCATGTACGAGGTCTTCAACCGCTCCTGCGCCCGGTCGAAACTGGTTTCGGATTCGGGCAATTCCTGCAGATCCGAAATGACGTGGTCGATGACCGGCTGGGGCAGGAAATTGTCGATGCAGACGTAATGATACGGCTTGCCTGATTGATACGCATCGGCATGGGCCGCGCCCAGCTTCTTGGCCGCGCTGACTTCGGTCAGCAGATTGTCGGGGTCGATGGGATAGGCGGCTTCGGACACGACGATTCCCCCCTGACTGCAGACAGCTGCAGACACCATCATAGCTCACGGTTTCGGCATCGGGACTTTTTTCGGCGCCCCGGCGGGCACCGGATACCTAGCTTTTTCGACAGGTTCGGGGCAGGTTGGGCGATCCGGCCGGGGCGCGCAACCGGGTGGACGCCCCCCCCCCACGCAAAAGCCCGCCCCTTTCGGGACGGGCCTTTGTCTTTGCGGCAGGGTGCGTGACCGGCACGCACCGCCAGCTCACATCACTCGATGATCTTCGACACCACGCCGGCGCCGACGGTGCGGCCGCCTTCGCGGATGGCGAAGCGCAGCTTTTCTTCCATCGCGATCGGGGCGATCAGCTCGACCTCGAACTTCAGGTTGTCGCCGGGCATCACCATCTCGGTGCCTTCCGGCAGCTTCACCGTCCCGGTCACGTCCGTGGTGCGGAAATAGAACTGCGGGCGATAGTTGGCGAA
>NZ_SDEA01000009.1 GCF_004522155.1 Paracoccus luteus
CGGGCGACGCTTCGGTTTATCCTTCTCATCGACGTTTGGCAGCTTCATCCGCGCGGTCATCGCGGCGGCGGCGATCTCGCTGGTCTCCAGCGCCAGATGCAGCTGCTCGGCCGTCTCCGACGAGGCCCGAAGCGGTGCGCCCGGTGCCCGGCAAGCTGGTGCCGGAGCTTCTCGATCAGGACCGCCTGAGCCTTCACCTCGGCCAGGAGCCGAGCCGTGAAGCTGCGCAGCTCCTCGGGGTCTTCCGGCAGGATGGCGGGCTCGTCGAGCATGAGACGAGCTTATCGGACTGGATTCCGGCTGGGAATCCTCAACGATCAGGACCAGTCCCTTATCCGGCCGCCAAGGGCTGCCAGGTCCGCTCCGGGGTCCGCCAGTCGATCCCTTCCAGCAGCATCGCCAGTTGCGCGGCCGTCAGGGCGATCTTGCCCTCGGTGGTGGAAGGCCAGACGAACCGGCCCCGCTCCAGCCGCTTCATGAACATGCAGGCGCCCTGGCCATCCCACCAGATCACCTTGACCAGATCGCCGCGCCGGCCCCGGAAGACAAACAGATGCCCACCGAACGGATCCTGCTTCAGCACCGCCTCGGCCTGCGCGGCCAAGGCCGCAAAGCCCTTGCGCATGTCCGTGACCCCGGCCTCCTGGCCGCGACCGTCCAGAACCTGAGAAAACTCGCGAAGTTGGTGCCGATGGCGCCAAGCGTCGCATGAAACGGCAACCCCTGCCGTTTTTAGCGCCTACCACGTCCGAATAAACACCGACTTCTTCAACACAATCAGCCCTCAGCGGCCAGTCGCCTGCTTCAACGGAGGCGCCATCACCCTCTTACCGGTCTGGATCAGCACCACGCCGCCAAGGATCAGAGCCAAGGCCAGGATCTCCAAGGAAGTGATCCTCTCACCCACGGCTGCACCAATGATCACCGCCACCACTGGGGCGATATAGGTCGCGCCGGAAGCTCGCACGGGGCCGAGCTTCTCGATGATGAAATAGTAGATCAGGAACGCCCCGCCCGTGCCCAGCATCCCGAGGCCGACGACCGCGCCCAGAAACGCCCGGTGATCCGTGGCGATGGCACTGATCCCCGTGAAGTCCGTCAGGACCAGCAGCGTCAGAGTGGCAAGGCCCGTCTGCCATGTCGCCAGCGCCAGCGGCGGCAGCTTCAGCGGCGACAGGAACAAGCGGGCATAGACGAACGAGACGCCGACGCTGAGCGTGCCGGCGAGCATCCACAGCACTCCGGCCAGCGGCACCCCGCCTGCCCCCTCCCAAGGACGTGCGCTCAGCGCAATTCCCACGAAGCCGAGCGCGACCCCGGCGGCCATTCGGGCGGTCGGCTGGTCCTCGCGCAGGAACAGCCAGGCGCAGATGAAGGTAAAGATGGGGATCGAACCACTGAGCAGCCCCGCCACGCTGGTCGGCAGCAGGGCCGTGCCGGCGACGAAGCCATAGTAGTAGAAGGTCGTCGCCAGCACCGACATGATCGCGAAATGCGGCACATGGCGCAACTGGCCTCGGGTGATGACGCCCGTTCGCCACGCCATCACGGCCAACGGCAGGAAGCCGAACAGCACCCGCAGGAACACCGTCTGCGTGGGCGAGATCAGGGCGGTGGCCCATTTCATGAAGATGAAGTTCGACCCCCAGATGAGGCCGAGGGCAGCAAGCGCGGCATAAGCACGTGGCATGACGTGTCTTTCAGGAAAGCGCAGGCACCCTTCCGGTCGGAAAGGTGCCGGCGGCAGGATTGGGGGGGCTCAGACGCTGCGGATCAGCCCGCCATCCACGCGGATGCTCTGCCCCGTGATGTAGCCCGCCCCCTCCGACAGCAGGAAGGCGACGGTGGCCGCGATTTCCGCGGCCTGGCCATAGCGGCCCATGGGCACACTGTCGCGGCGTTCGTCCGTGGCTGGCAGGCTGTCGATCCAGCCCGGCAGGACGTTGTTGATGCGGATGCCCTGACCGGCATATTCGTCCGCGACGATCTTGACGAAGGTGCCAAGGCTGGCCCGGAACCCCGCCGAGGTCGGAAACATCGACGAGGGTTGCGTGACCCAGGCCGTCGAGATGTTGACGATCGCGCCGCCGCCCTGCGCCTGCATGATCGGGACCACCAGCCGGATCGGGCGCACGGCAGAGAGGAAATAGACCTCCATCCCCTTGTGCCAGTCCTCGTCGGTGATCTCCAGGATCGGCGCGCGAGGGCCGTGTCCGGCCGAGTTCACCAGGGCGTCGATGCGGCCCCAGCGTTCCATCGCCAGATCGACCAGCCGTTGCACGTCATCCGCCACGAGGTTCGAGCCGGTGACACCCACGCCGCCGAGTTCAGCGGCCAGTGCCTCGCCCTTGCCCGATGAGGACAGGATCGCGACGCGATAGCCGTCCTGCGCCAGCCTGCGGGCAGCGGCGGCCCCCATGCCGGACCCGCCGGCCGTGATGACTGCAACCTTTTCTTCAGACATGCCTGCCTCCAGATCGTGATTTGCCGGCAGTATGACAGATCAGTCCGCGCCTTTCGCGCCAGAAGGAAGCCTGTCAGGATGCAGGAAAACTGCAGGCTGCCCATGTCCCTATCCCGTCGCGCCCTGCCTCCGCTGAACGCTCTTCGCGCCTTCGAGGTCGCGGGGCGCAGGCTGAACTTCCGTGCCGCCGCCGACGAGCTGGGCGTGACGCAGGGCGCAGTGGCCCAGCAGGTGCGCGCGCTGGAAGCCCATCTGGGCCTTGCCCTGTTCCAGCGACTGCCGCGCGGTCTGGCGCTGACCCTGCCGGGTGCCTCCTATCTGGCCGACGTGACCCGCGCGCTCGATACCTTGGGCGAGGCGACGGCGCGGCTTCTTGCCCGCCCGGATGCGGTCACGATCAGCGTCACACCCACCTTTGCCGCCAAGGTCCTGATCCCGCGCCTGGCCGACTTCAACGCAGCCTTGCCCGGGGTGGAGTTGCGCATCGTGGCGACCGAGGCCCTGTCCGACTTCGACCGCGATCAGGTGGACATCGTCGTGCGCCTGACCCGCCCTCCCTTTCCGGCGACGCAGGAGGCGCTTCTGCTGTTCCGACAGGATCTGGTGGCGGTCGCCAGTCCCCATCTGATCGGTCAGATGACGCTGCCGCTTGCAGCCAAGCAACTGCTGGACCTGCCGCTGCTCCATGATGCCCACGCGCATTGGCCGACTTTTCTGCGCACATCCGGCAAGCTGCCCGGGGCGATTTTCAACCAGACCGCCCTGGCCTTGGATGCGGCTCTGGCGGGCCAGGGCGTGGCAATCGCCGCCCGCGCCTTCGTGCAAGCCGATCTTGCTGCGGGCAGGCTGGTGCAGGTGGCAGAAAGCGCCCTGACAACAGGGCCGGACTACTACCTCGTGCGGAGGCTGTCCCAGTTTCCCGTGGCGGCGGTGGATTCGGTGTGGGCCTGGTCCGCCACGCAACTCATATCTCGATAAGGGGACCGGCAGCTTTAGTCCGCATACCGGCCGCTTGGTGCTGCCGTATCGCTAACTTCTCAGGATCTTGCCTCTGACGACAGTCAGCCTCCGGCAGACCCAGGGTGGTTCAGGTGGCCCTGTCCAGGCGGACGCAGGTCAGACAGGCAAGGGGTGGATCATGGCGCGGGGGCGGCCGGCCTCTTCCCAAAGGAAAGCCAGCGTAATCGGCAGGCGGAAGCGGCGGGGTCCGGCTGCGCCGGGGTTCAGCCAGAGGGTGCTGCTGGTTTCCTCGATGCCGGGCTTGTGGGAATGGCCCGAGATCACGACGTCCCACCCCTCGGCTCCTGGATCAACCTGCAAATCCTTTCGGTCATGGATCATGTGGATTCGCAGGCCGCCGATCATGAGGCTCACCGTTTCGGGCAGGACCTCGGCCCAGGGGCCGTGGTCGATGTTGCCGCGGATTGCAGTCACCGGGGCGATGCGCGCTAGGACGGCAAGATGGTTGGGATCGCCGATATCGCCCGCGTGCAGGATGTGGCCCACGCCTTCGAGAGCCTCCAGCGCCTCGGGGCGGAGCAGGCCGTGAGTATCGGAGATGACGCCAATGCGCTCTTCAGGAGATGGGTGGATGAGTGATTGCACAAGGCAGCTCCTGTAGGTCATGGCACGCAGGTCACGCGTTACCCGGCAACGTGACGACGATGGTGCCGCGACGGGCCGGGTCACGTCCGTCAAGCTGGTGTAAATTGCAGGAAGGCCGTTTGAGGTCATCGGTCAGGCGGCCTGTGTGGTGATGCTGAGAAGCGGGTCGGTCTGAGCGGTGTCGATCTGGCTGAAGGCTTCCACCATCATGTAGCGGTGCTGGCCCTGCCAGTCGTCGTTGTGCTCGAACAGGACGGCGCCGATCAGGCGGATGATGCTGTCCTCGTTCGGGAAGATCCCCACGACGTCGGCGCGGCGCTTCACCTCCTTGTTCAAGCGTTCCAGTGGGTTGGTCGAGTGCAACTTCGTTCTGTGCTGGGCCGGGAAAGCCATGTAGGCCAGCACGTCAGCCTCGCTCTCGTCCATCAGCGCCGCGAGCTTCGGCCAGCGGACACGGAGCTGGTCGGCGACGTGCCGCCAGATCTCGATGGCGGCTTTCTGGTCGGGCTGGGTGAAGGCCTGCCGGATGGCGGCCGCGACGACCGTGTGCTGGCCCTTCGGCACGTGAGCGAGGGCATTGCGCCGTCAGTGAACGCGGCAGCGCTGCCAAGTCGCGTCGAGCACCCGCGCGATCGCTGCTTTGAGGCCGGTATGCGCGTCCGAGATCACCAGCTTCACGCCGTCGAGCCCGCGCCCTTTCAGGGTGCGCAGAAAGTCCGTCCAGAATGTCTCGGCTTCCGAGGGGCCGATCTTCAGGCCGATGATCTCGCGGCGCCCGTCCGTGTTCACCGCCACGGCGATTATGGCCGCGACAGAGATGATGCGCCCGCCCTGGCGGACCTTCAGATAGGTCGCGTCCAGCCACAGATAAGGCCATTCGCCCGCGAGCGGCCGGTCGAGAAATTCTGCCATTCACGACAAAGCTGCCGCAAAGATAGGATGGAAGCAGGCCAACATGCTTCGCACAGTGTTGAGCGAAGTATTTCGTTTTGCCAAGCCCAAAGGACTTATCTCGGAGAACTACGCCAAGGACATCATTCCAAAACCTCGGCCCAAAGATGCACCTCGAGCGAACCGCCCTTGGAAAGTAGAGGAACTTGACACGGCGCTTAGGCTGGCTCCTCCTCACATTCGAGCAGTTATCGCGTTGATCGCAAACACCGGTCTGGATCCTTCCGATGCACTGAGTCTGCGCCGAGACATGATCAAAGATGGAGTCATCTGGGCGAACCGAGGGAAGACCGGGCAGGAAGTGAGCCTCCCGATCAGTGGCCGCCTGAAGTCTGCCATGAATGCTGCTCCGCGGCATAATGCCATCACGGTGCTTGCAAACACCAGGGGCAGACCTTGGACTTACAATGGATTTTCTACCGTTTGGCATAAGTGGCGAAAAGATCAGGTCGAGGCTGGCGCCCTTCCAGCCGACCTTACCCTCAAAGGGTTACGTCACATGGTGGGAACAATCCTTAGAGAAGCCGGAATGGACCTACGCCAGATCGCAGACTATCTGGGGCAGAAAGAGGAGGCCATGGCGGCTTGGTATTCTCGAGATGCTGACCTCTCCGAGCGCAACAGGGCCGCTGCCGAGTTGTTGGATGCAGAGATCGAACGGCGAACAAAACTTGTCAAACCTAGCTTGGAAAGCGTCAAACCTTCCGGGAGGGACTAACCCCAGAGCCATCTAACTAATTGTAACTCATAAGAAAATTTGGTGCCCGGAGACGGATTTGAACCGCCGACACGCGGATTTTCAATCCGCTGCTCTACCAACTGAGCTATCCGGGCGCCGCCGTGGCGTTTCCGCCTGCGGGTGGGGCGTGATTAGACAAGCGCGCCGGGACTGTCCAGACGAAAAACGCGGGTGCGCGCCGGTTCGCGCAAGGGCCGCTCAGCGTTCGTCCGTCGGGGTCTCGGGGGCGGGGTCGCCGGGGATGGCATAGTCGCCGCGCAGCCAGCGGGCCAGGTCCACGTCGGCGCAACGGCGCGAGCAGAAGGGGCGGTATTTCGGGTCAGTGGGCTTGGCGCAGATCGGGCAGCTCATCCGTCATCCTCCAGGCCCGGCGCGACATGCGCGACGGCGGCAAGGGGCGCGCGGTCGCGCTTGCGGTTCAGCTCGTAAAGGCCCATCGCGGTCCAGCCGACCAGCGTCGTCTCGGTCCCGTCGGCGCGGAACGCGGCGCGCAGCGCCTGGTCCAGCGTGCCGCGGTCGCGCTTGGGGACCGGGGCAAAGTCCACCACAACCTGCCCGCCCAGTCCGCGCAGCCGCAGCTGGCGGGGCAGGTCGCGGGCCAGGGTGATGTTGGCCTTCAGCGCCGCCGCGGCCGAGGTGTCGCGGCCGGTGTTCACGTCCACCGCGACCAGCGCGCGGGTCGGCTCGATCACGGCGAAACCGCCGCCGGGCAGCGCCAATTCGGGATCAAGCAGCGCCTCGACCGCGTCGGTGACGCCGTGGGTGTCGAAGGCGCCGGGCGTCTCGTCGATGTCGTCGGGGGCGGGGTCGGCCCAGTCGATCCACGCCGACCGCCAGGGCAGTTCCGCATCGACCAGCAGTTCCGGCCGGCCCGCGCGGTCGCCCATCACCTGGATGGCCAGTTCGGCCAGCGAGATCAGCTCGTCCCGCACCAGATCGTCGGCGTCGTGTTCGGCGGCGGTGCGGATGACCAGCCCAAGGTCGTCGGGCGCGGTCGCGACCCCCAGCGCGTCGGTCCCGATCGCGATCAGCCGGGCGCGGCTGTCCTCGTCGCGGATGCGGCGCGAGACGTTGACGCCGGGCGCGCCGGGGGTGGCGATGCCAGTCTGGCCGCGGAACAGCACGCGCTGGGTCACCGGGATGGCCTTGCCATCCTCGGCCACGCCACTGACCTGCACGATCAGGTTCTGGCCCTCGGACAGGCCGCGGGCCTCGCGCAGGAAGCCGCGCTCGCCCTCGGGCAGGCGCAGGAAGACGCCGCCCTGACCCTTGACCAGCCGGTCCACCACGGCGCGGCAGATCGCGCCGGGCGGCAGCGGGGTCAGCGCGGTCAGGTCCAGCATCAGATCCACAAGCTGGCCGTCGACCATCAGGGCGGCGGCCTCGCGCCCCCACAGATGGCCCAGGATGACCTGTCGTCCCTTCATGGCGTTTCCCTGATCTGGCCCGTGATGCCGGCGGCGGCCAGCAGCGTGGCGGTTTCGGCAAGCGGCAGTCCGACGACCGCGGTGAACGAACCCTGCATCCACGGCGCGAACGCCGCGGCTGGCCCCTGGATGCCATAGCCCCCCGCCTTGCCGCGCCAGTCGCCACAGGCGACATAGACCGCGATCTCGGCCGCCGGCAAAGGACGGAACCGGACGATTGTCTCGACCAGCCGGTGGCGCGCGGCGTCACCCGCGGCGACGGTCACGGCGGTCATCACCTTGTGGCGGCGGCCCGACAGCAGGCGCAGGAAGGTCGCGGCCTCGCCCGCGTCCGCGGGCTTGCCCAGGATGCGGCGGCCCACGACGACGACCGTATCGGCCGCCAGCACCACGCCCGGCTGCGACGCGGCGACGGCTGCGGCCTTTTCGGCGGCCATGCGGCGGGCGTAATCGCGCGCATCCTCGGCCCGGCGGGGGGTTTCGTCGATGTCTGCGGGCACCACGGCATCGGGGACGATCCCGATCTGCGCCAGCAGTTCCAGCCGCCGCGGGCTGGCCGAGGCCAGCACCAGCCGCGGAACGTCACTTGAAGCGGTAATTGATCCGCCCCTTGGACAGGTCATAGGTGTTCATCTCGACCTGCACCTTGTCGCCGGCCAGAACCCGGATGCGGTTCTTGCGCATCTTGCCTGCCATGTGCGCGATGATCTCATGGCCGTTTTCGAGCTCGACCCGGAACGTCGCGTTGGGCAAGAGTTCCTTCACGACGCCTGGGAATTCGAGCATCTCTTCCTTGGCCATGATCTCTCCTGATTGCGGCCCGCAAGGCGCGGGCGGGTGCCATATGCGGCGGATCGCGTCCATTTTCAAGGGCCAAGTGGCCGCAGCGCCGGACAGCGCGGGGCAATCACGCGCCGTTCACGAGGGATTGGGGGAACGCGCGCGCGGTTTCGTGGTTTGATCGGCATGATCCCCGCGCGCACCCCTGCGCCGCGGGGCGGCAACGCAACGTGCGGGGCAGGCCGGAACGGCGCCGCCCGCGATCAGTCAAGGACAGCCCATGCGCCGCATCTTCACCGACACGACCGCCATCGCCCTGTGCCTCGGCCTTGGCCTGCCGCAGGTCGCCACGGCCGAAACGCTGCTGCCCGCGGACCAGGCCGCGCAGCTGGCGGGCCAGCGCGCCACGAACATGCCGCGCCTGGCCCGCGTGCTGCAGGCGGAACTGGCGGGCGGGCTGGCCGCGGGCGACCTGCGCTGCCAGATGAACGCGCCGCGCCCCTGCCCCGACGGGATGCCCATGTTCACCCCGGGCGGCCTTGCGGTCGAGATGGGCGAGGACGGCACGATCCTGCTGGCGCCCAAGGTGCAGCAGACCAACATCGTCGGCCCCGACGGCACGCTGGTCCCCGACCCCAAGGCGCCGCTGCGCAACGTGCCGCGCGCCGCGGCGGGCGGCCAGCCCGAGGCCATCATCCTGGCGCAGGCCGACGCGCCGGTGGTGATGCCGCCCGCGGCGGACGCCGGACAGCAGGCCGCCGACGGTGCCGCGCCGGCAGACGCAGCGGCAGCCGAGGCGGACCGCCAGGCCGCCGCGCAGGCGCAGGCCGAGGCCGCCGCGCAGGCTGAAGCGGAAGCCGCCGCGCAGGCCGAAGCCGAAGCTGCCGCACAGGCCGAGGCCGAAGCCGCCGCGCAGGCGGCTGCGGCGGACGCCCCGGCCGAGCCGCAGGCCGACGCCGCGCCGGACGGACGCTCTGCCGAACTTCCGCCCCCTGCCGACGCGCCGTCCGCCGACAGGTCCGACGAGATCCCTGCGCCGGCGGACGCGGCGACCGCCGACGCTGCGGCGGACGCCCCCGCCGTGCCGCCTGAGGCGGAACAGCCCACGGCCGATGCTGCCGCCGACCGCCCGGTCGAAACCGCCACGCCCCCGGCCGGGACCGTCGTCCCGCCGGTGGTCGATGCGACCGAGGCCGCGCCCGAGGCAACGCCCGACCGGGTCGAGGCCGCGCCCGACGCGGCCGCGCTGGCCGAGGCGCTGGCCCGCCAGAACGGCGAGGTCGTCCCCCCGACCGAGCCGCCGGTCGTCGTCACCCCCGAACAGGCCCGATCGGCCGAAATCCCGCCCGCGGTCGAACAGACCGCCCCCGGCGATGCCCCCGCCGTCGCCCCCGGTGATGCGCCGGTCGTCGCCACGCCCGCGCAGCCTGCCACGCCAGCGCAGCCTGCGGTCGCGTCGCCCGGCGCGACGGCGCAGGACGCCCCTGTCGTGACCGCCGCCCCGGACGCACCGGCGCAGGACCAGTCGGCCGACGCGCTGGCCCGCGCGCTCGAGGCAGCGCAGGCGGTCCCCGAGGCGCGCGCCCAGGAAACCGTGGCCTCGCGTGAGGCGGCCGAGGCTGCGGCCCCGCCCGCCGCCGCCGCGCTGGCCGAGGCCGCGACCCCCGTCGCGTCGTCCGAAAAGACGACGGTCACGCAGGAAACCAGCCGCCAGGCGACCGAGGATTTCGCCACCGACCTGCGCGGCACGCCGCGTGCCGGCGCGCAGGGGACCGACGCGCCCGCCACGCCCGGCACCGGACCCGGCGCGGTCGTGGTCGATGGCGGCCAGGCCCAGCCCGGCGGCGGCGCCGTGACCACCGCTGCGCCCGGCGCGGACCCTGTCGTCACCGGCGGGAACGCCCTGACCGAGGATGAGGAGGCTGACGACAACCTGGTCCGCGACATCGCGCGCATCGGCCTGCCGGTGCTGGCCGGGCTTGTCGCCGGGCAGATGCTGTCGAACAACCGCCAGGTGGCGCTGAACACCGGCGACCGCGTGGTCGTGGAACGGTCGGACGGCAGCTATGAGGTCATCAAGGACGACAACGCCCTGCTGGCCCGTCCCGGATCGACCGTGCAGACCGAGGAATACGCCGACGGATCGACCCGCACCATCGTCGCGCGCGAGGATGGCAGCCAGGTCGTCACCATCCGCGACGCCGACCTGCGCATCCTGCGGCGCACGCTGGTCTATCCCGACGGCAGCACGACGGCGCTGATCGACGACACGCAGGTGCAGCCGGTTGTCGTGTCGCAACTGCCCGCGCCCGCGCAGCCGGTCGTCGTCACCCCGGGCCAGCCCTTGTCCGAAGAGGCGCTGCGCGAGGCCCTGCGCCGCGAGGTCGAGGTGGACCGCAGCTTTACCCTGGGCCAGATCCGCGCCATCCCCGAGGTGCGCGCGCTGGTCGCCCCGGTGGACATCCAGGCGATCACCTTCGACACCGGATCGGCCGCGATCAAGGCCGATCAGGCGCAGCAGCTGGCCACGCTGGGCCGCGTCATTACCGACAGCGTCCGCCAGAACCCGCGCGAGATGTTCCTGATCGAGGGGCACACCGACGCCGTCGGCTCGGGCGTGTCAAACCTGGCGCTGTCGGACCGGCGGGCTGAATCGGTGGCGCTGGCGCTGACCGAGTTCTTTGACGTGCCGCCGGAAAACATGGTCGTGCAGGGCTATGGCGAACAGTTCCTGAAGATCCCGTCCGAGGGCGACGTCCGCGAAAACCGCCGCGCCGCCGTGCGCCGGATCACCGACCTGCTGGCGCGGAACTGACGCCAGCCGCAGCGAAGGAAAAGGCCGCGGCATCGCCCGCGGCCTTTGCCATGTCGGGGGCGCATCATGCCCGCAGCCTTTTCAGGCCGCAGTCCGTTTCAGTTCGCAGCCCTTTTCGGCCCGGAGTCATTGCCGTGTCGCAGCCCTTTTTCGGCCCCCGGTCATCGCCATGCCGCGACCCTTTCCATGCCCTCGATCATTGTCATGGCCGCACCCTCTTCATGCCGCGACCCGCCGTGCGCAGCATCTCAGCCCCGCCGCCACACCGTCGCAACGGCGGCATTGCCGGACAGCGCCGAGGCCGCGCGGCCCAGGTCGAACCCCGGCAGCGCCGCGAAGGCGTCGGCCAGCGTGGCCGCGCCCGCCGCCTCGACCGGGATCAGCAGCGCCTGACCGCCGGCCTTCAGCCGCCAGTGGGCATGGCCGTCCAGTCGCAGCAGGCGGATCTCGGTCAGGTCGCGCAGCGCGATCTCGCCGCCCAGCGCGCGGGCGGAGAAATAGCGGACGGCGCCCTCCTCGACCTCGACCAGGCCGGGCGCGGCGATGCCCATCTGGAACCGCCTGCGGCGCAGCGCGCCCAGACCCCAGACGGCGGCGACGCCGATCACCGCCAGACCCATCGGCTGGAACACCAGCCCGCCCAGCGAAAACAGCCACGCGCCCGCGGCGGCGGTCAGCCCGGCCGCGATCACCTCGCGCCACGGGCGGACGCGCTCGACCAGTTCGGGGCGGATCAGGTCCACAGCGGCCGCGTCATGGTGCGGTGCGGGATGCCCGCGTCGTCGAACACCGGCCCCTGCGCGACAAAGCCCAGCCGTTCATAGAACCCCAGCGCGTGGGTCTGCGCGCCCAGCTTGGCGGTGGTGACGCCGGGCACGCCCCGCAGCTCGTCCAGCGCGGCGCGGATCAGCGCCGCGCCAAGGCCGGTGCCCCGCGCCTGCCGCAGCACGGCGACGCGGCCGATCTTGCCGACCGTCCCGTCGATCAGCAGGCGCGCGCAGCCGACAGGCCGCCCGTCGACCGTCGCCAGCAGGTGGATCGCCGCGCCGTCCAGGCCGTCGATCTCCAGCGCCTCGGGGACGGCCTGCTCGTCGATGAAGACCGCGCGGCGGATCGCGTGGCAGGCGGCCAGGTCATCGCTGCGGGCGATCAGCGGGCGCGCGGTCATGCGAAATACCGTTGCAGGATCGACTGATAGATGTCCTTCAGCTGGCGCACCTGACCTTCGGGCACGCGCTCGTCCACCTGATGCATGAACGCGCCGACCAGCCCCAGTTCCAGCACCGGGCAGTGGTCCTTGACGAACCGCGCGTCCGACGTGCCGCCCGACGTGGACAGCACCGGCGTCCGCCCGGTGTGGGCCGCCACGACGTCGCGCACCATGTCCACGAACGGCCCCGGCTGCGTCAGGAAGCTTTCGCCGGAAATGTCCACATCCAGCGCGATGCCGACGCCGGTCGCCAGTTCCACCGCCGCCGCGCGTTCGCGCAGCATCGCGGTCAGGCTGGCCCCGGAATGGGCGTCGTTGAAGCGGATGTTGACCGTCGCCGTCGCCCGTTCGGGGATCACGTTCGACGCAGGGTTCCCGCAGTCGATGGTCGTCACCTGCAGCCCCGAGGCGTCGAAATGCGCCGTTCCCGCGTCCAGCGGCCGCGCCGTCAGATCGCCCAGCAGCGTGACCAGCGCGTGCAGAGGGTTGCGCGCCCGGTGGGGATAGGCGGCGTGGCCCTGCACGCCGGTCGCGGTCAGCCGCGCGGTCAGGCTGCCGCGGCGGCCGATCTTGATCATCTCGCCCATGACCGTGGGGTTCGACGGCTCGCCCACGATGCAGACGTCCATGCGTTCGCCGTTGTCGCGCATCCAGTCCAGGATCGCGGCGGTGCCGTCGCGCGACGGCCCCTCTTCGTCGCCGGTGATGGTCAGGATGACCGCGCCGTCGGGGGGCGTGGCGGCGACGAAATCGACGGCGGCGGCGACAAAGGCCGCGACGCCGGATTTCATGTCGGTCGCGCCGCGTCCCCAGATCAGCCCGTCCGCGACCAGCCCGGAAAACGGCGGATGCGTCCAGCTTGCCGGATCGCCGGGGGGCACGACGTCGGTGTGCCCGTTGAACCCAAAGCTGCGGGCGCCCTTTTCACCCCAGCGGGCGAACAGGTTGGGCGTGCCGCCCCGATCGACGCGGGTGCAGCGAAAGCCCGCCGGTTCAAGGATCGACGCGATCAGCGTCAGCGCGCCGCCCTCGTCCGGCGTGACCGAGGGGCAGCGGATCAGTCGGGCGGTCAGGTCGGCGGGGTCGGTCATGTCGGTCCATCGCACGCGGGAATGGCGCGCGGCGAACCTGCACCACCGGGGGCGGGGGCCGCAAGCCTTGGGTCCGGCAGCGGGACGACTGCACGCGTGCGCGCAACGAAACTGCGCGGACGGCCGCGGCGGCGCAGCATAGTTGCGCTGCACCTGCGAAGGGGGTATCCCCGGACTCAGCCGCTCGACCAAGGGAAACCTCATCATGCTCGACACCCGCGACCCCGTGCTGTCCCCGTCCACCGCCAAGGCCATCCTGCCCGAACTGGACGCGCTGCTGGCGCGGGCGACCGAGGCGCTGCGGGCCCGCGTCGGCGGCGCCAAGGTCGATGCCGCCGCGCTGGAGCAGGAACAGCACGCCGCCCACGCGCTCTCGTGGATCGCCACCTATGTCGAATCGCTGACCCAGCTTTCGGCGTGGGCCGACCGGCTGGGCGATGGCATGGCCGAGATCGAGCAGTTGATCCTGACCATCGGCTTCGGCGAATATCTGACTCAGCTGGCCGGCGGCATCCCGATGAGCCAGACCGAGTTTGCCCGCCTGTCCGACCTGGGCGCGGACTGGCAGCCGTCCGACGCCGCGCGCGCCGCGATGGGCGGCAACACCCCGGCCGCCCGCGCCCGGCTGGCCGCGCTGATGCAGGACAACCACGGCCGCGCGACCTTTGGCGTGACCGGGCTGGACGAGGATCTGGAAATGATCCGCGACCAGTTCCGCCGCTATGCCGACGACCGGGTGATCCCGAACGCCCACGGCTGGCACCTGCGGGACGAGCTGATCCCGATCGAGATCATCCGGGAACTGGCCGAACTCGGCGTTTTCGGCCTGACCATCCCCGAGGAGTTCGGGGGCCTGGGCCTGTCCAAGGCCAGCATGGTCGTCGTGTCCGAGGAGCTGTCGCGCGGCTATATCGGCGTGGGCAGCCTTGGCACCCGGTCCGAAATCGCGGCCGAACTGATCCTGGTCGGCGGCACGCCCGAGCAGAAGCAGCAGTGGCTGCCCAGGATCGCCAGCGGGGAAATCCTGCCTACCGCCGTCTTCACCGAACCCAACACCGGCAGCGACCTCGGCTCGCTGCGCACCCGCGCGGTCCGCACGACCGAGGGGTGGGAGATCACCGGCAACAAGACCTGGATCACCCACGCCGCGCGCACCCATGTGATGACGCTGCTGGCGCGCACCGAGCCGGACACCACCGACTGGCGCGGGTTGTCGATGTTTCTGGCGGAAAAGACCCCCGGCAACGACGCCGACCCGTTTCCCACCCCCGGCATGACCGGCGGCGAGATCGAGGTGCTGGGCTATCGCGGGATGAAAGAATACGAGCTGGGCTTCGACGGCTTCAGGGTCAAGGCCGACAACCTGCTGGGCGGCCAGCCCGGACAGGGCTTCAAGCAGCTGATGCAGACCTTTGAATCCGCCCGCATCCAGACCGCCGCCCGCGCCATCGGCGTGGCGCAGTCGGCGCTGGAACTGGGGATGCAGTATGCGCTGGACCGCAAGCAGTTCGGCAAGCCGCTGATCGCATTCCCCCGCGTCGCCGACAAGCTGGCGCTGATGGCAGTGGAAATCATGATCGCGCGCCAGCTGACCTATCATTCGGCGTGGCAGAAGGACCACGACAGGCGCTGCGACCTTGAGGCCGGGATGGCCAAGCTGCTGGGCGCGCGTGTGGCTTGGTCGGCGGCCGACAACGCGCTGCAAATCCACGGCGGCAACGGATTCGCGCTGGAATACGCGATCAGCCGGGTGCTGTGCGACGCCCGCATCCTGAACATCTTCGAAGGCGCGGCCGAGATTCAGGCGCAGGTCATCGCCCGCCGCCTGCTGGGCTGACGGGGGCGGGGACGGGGGCAGGCCGCCCGCCGGTGTGATCACGATATCGCAAGCGTGTCTTTCGGGTCACGCCCCGCCGGGGGACGCGTTGCCCTTGGAACGGGACGGTGGCAGGGGACGTTCGCCATCAGCCTGTTTCCTTGGGGGAAAATCTGCCATGTCCACTGTCTTTCGCCTGACCGCCGCCGCTGCCGCGCTGGCGGCGCTTGCCGCGTGCGAACCCACCCCGACCACCCCGGCCGGGACCGGCTTTGAAGGCGGGGTGCCGCTGGGCACCTATACGCTGGTCGGCTTCGGGAAAGAGGCCGTGCCCACCCGCGACGGCACCCTGCGGCTGGTGCAGGGCGGCGGGTTCTCGGGCAAGGGCCCGTGCAACACCTTTACCGGCCAGAACGCGGCGACCCTGCCTGCCGTGCGCGTGTCCACGATGACCTGGACCGACAACCCCTGCGGCCACAAGGGGTTCGAGGCGCGGTTCTTCCAGGCGCTGACCCAGGCGCAAGAGGCGCGCTGGGAAGGTGGCGTGCTGAAGATCATCGGACCGACCTATATCACGCTGGAACGCACCGGGAACTGATCGCGCCCGTCGCGCGCGCCCGTCGCCCCTGACGTGGCGTCGGGGCGCGCCGTTGCGCGTCACATCGCGCCGCCGTCGGGCGCCCGCCTGTCAGGGGTCACGGCGGGCGTCACGCCGCGCCCCCCGTCGCGCCTTCGCCGGTCGCCCCCTCAGCCCCGCGCCAGCCGGGCGACCAGCCGCCCGCGCGCGGCGGGCAGGGGGCGGCCCGCCTGCCCCTCGGCCAGCCGGGCGGACAGGAAATGGCCGGTCAGCGCCAGGGCCTCGGCCAAGCCGCCCCCCTGCCCGCCCAGCAGTTCCGGCAGCGGCAGCAGCCGCGCCGCCCAGTCGCCCGCCGCCGCCGCCGTGACCGCGTGGCCGGTGCGCGGGCTGACGAACGCCAGCCCGGCGCGCGCGCCCGTGACGGCGCAGCGGTCCAGCGACAGGCCGAAGCCCAGATCGTCCAGCAGCAGCATCTCCCACCGCAGGTAATCCCCGGCCCATGCCGCGCCGGTGTCCATCGCGTCCAGCAGCGTCTCGGTCGCGTCGGCAAGGCGGGGGTGCGGGTCGCGTTCCGGCAGCGCATAGGCGATCAGCGCCGTGACCGCGTTCAGCCCGGCCAGCGCGTCCGCGTCGGCCATCAGGCCCGGACGGGCGCGGCCCGGTTCGACCGCAAACGTGCCCAGCTGGTCGTCGCGCCGCGCCCGCCAGTGCAGCGACAGCCGTCCGCCCGGCTGCATCAGCGCGGCGCGCCTGGTGCTGGCGCCGCCCGGAACGAGGCCCGTCAGCAGCCCCGCGTCGCGCGCCAGCACGGTCAGGATCACGGCATGTTCGCCGTGACGCCGCTGCGCGATCGCCGTCGCCTCGCCCTGCCAGTCCATCGCGGCCTTCCCTTCGCCGCCACGCTGCCGCAATCTTTGCCCGCAGAATAGGGGACATCACATGCTGAAACCGTGGACCGAGGCGCAGCCGCGCCTGGTCGAAGTCGCCGCCGGCCGCGCGCCCGCCGATCTGGTCATCCGGGGCGGCCAGTGGGTCAACGTCCACACCCGCGAAATCCTGCCGGGCCACGACATCGCCGTCGCCTGCGGCCGCGTGGCCTGCGTCCTGCCCGACGCCAGCGCCAACATCGGCCCCGGGACACAGGTGATCGAGGCGGCGGGGCGGTTCATGATCCCCGGCCTGATCGACGCCCACATGCACGTGGAAAGCGGGATGCTGACGCCCGCAGGCTTCGCCGCCGCCGTGATCCCGCACGGCACCACGACGATCATGCACGACCCGCACGAGGTCGCGAACGTGATGGGGCTGGAGGGCGTGCGGCTGATGCGCGACGAAAGCCTGATCCAGCCGATCACCATGCTGACCCAGATGCCCAGCTGCGCGCCCTCGGCCCCCGGGCTGGAAACCACCGGCCACCCGATCACGGCGGGCGAGGTCGCGCAGGCGATGGGCTGGGACGGCATCGTGGGCTTGGGCGAGATGATGAACTTTCCCGCCGTCGCCGCGGGCGACCCGGCGATGCTGTCGGAAATCGCCGCGACCCGGGCCGCCGGCAAGACCGTGGGCGGGCATTACGCCAGCCCCGACCTGGGGCGGAACTTTGCGGCTTACGTGGCGGGGGGCGCGGCCGACGACCACGAGACGGTGGCCGAGGCGCAGGCCATCGCCCGCGTGCGGCAGGGCATGGGCGCGATGCTGCGGCTGGGGTCGGCCTGGCATGACGTCGAGGCGCAGATCACCGCCATCACCCGGCGCGGGCTGGACCCCTCGGGCTTCATGCTGTGCACCGACGACTGCCATGCGGGGACGCTGGTCCACGACGGCCACATGGACCGGGCGGTGCGCCACGCCATCGACTGCGGGTGCGATCCGCTGGTGGCGATCCAGATGGCGACCATCAACACCGCCCGCCATTTCGGGCTGGAGCGCGAGCTTGGCTCGATCACGCCGGGGCGGCGCGCGGACGTGATCCTGACCTCGGACCTGACGGCGCTGCCGGTCGAGGCGGTGGTGGCGCAGGGGCGGCTGGTGGCCGAGGGCGGGCGGCTGATGGTCGATTGCCCGCGCATCGACTGGCCGGACGCCGCCCGCGACACCGTGCGGCTGGGGCGCGGGCTGGGGGCGGGCGACTTCGCGGTGCCGGCGACCGGCGGCCGCGCCACCGTCCGCGTCATCGGCGTGGTCGAGAACCAGGCCCCCACCCGCGCGCTGACTGCCGAGCTGCCGGTCGTGGACGGGGCCGTCCAGCCCGCGGACGGCATCGCCCGCATCGCGCTGGTCGAACGCCACCGCGGCACGGGCGGCGTGGTCAACGGGTTCGTGTCGGGTTTTGGCTATCAGGGGCGCATGGCCGTCGCCTCGACCGTGGCGCATGACAGCCACCACATGATCGTCGTCGGCACCTGCGGCGAAAACATGGCCGCCGCCACCGCGCGGCTGGCCGAACTGGGCGGCGGCATCGCCGTGTTCCGCGACGGGGCCGAGCTTGCCCATGTCGCACTGCCCATCGCGGGGCTGATGTCGGACGCGCCCGCGCCCGATGTCGCGGCGGCAGCCCAGGCCGTGGGCGAGGCGATCCGCGCCTGCGGCTGCACGATGAACAACGCCGTGATGCAGCACGTCCTGCTGGCGCTGGTGGTGATCCCGGAACTGCGGATCTCGGACCTTGGGCTGGTGGACGTGAGCCGGTTCCAGCTGACCGACGTCGTGATGGCGTGACCGCCGCGCCGGGGGTTTTCCACCCCCGGACCCCCGGAGGATATTTGCCGCCAGAAGATCAGGGCAGGGTCAGCGCGCCGTCGGGGCCGAGCGTCCAGAAGGGGTTGTGGGCGATTTCCCAGACATGCCCGTCCGGGTCCGCCACATAGCCCGACCAGCCGCCCCATTCGGCGCGTTCCGGCCGCTTGAGCGGGGCGGCGCCCGCGTCCACCGCCGCCTGCCAGACGGCGTCCGCCTCGGCCTGATCGGCGCAGTTCTGGGCCAGCGTCACCGCGCCGGTGCCAAGGCTTGCCCCCGGCCGGCCCTGATCGGCGGCAAGGTCCGCGCACGGAAACAACGCCAGCGCCGCGCCGTGCATCTGGAAGAACACGACGCCCGGCGCCGCGGCCGGATGCGGGGTCCATCCCCAGGCGCGATAGAACTCGCAGGCGCGGGCCAGGTCGGCCACGCCCAGCGTGATCAGCGAGACGCGTTGGCGGGGCAGCATGATCAACCCTCCTCGGTGGCGGTCGAGCCGCCGGGGCCGCGCGACACCGCCAGATAGCGCGCCCGGCCCGCCAGCGTGTCGAACAGCTCGCGCCCCGTGCCGGTCAGGATGGCCTGCGCGGGCAGGGCCACGATCTCGTCATGCAACGCGGCGCGCCGGTCGGCGTCAAGATGCGCCGCGACCTCGTCCAGCAAGAGCAGCGGGCGCTGATCGGCCAGGGCGCGGGCATTGGCCAGGATCAGCGACAGCAGCAGCGCCTTTTGCTCGCCGGTCGAGGACAGCGCGGCGGGCATGTCGTCCGGCCCCCAGTCCGCCCCCAGATCGGCGCGATGCGGCCCGGTCAGCGTGCGCCCGGCGGCCAAGTCGCGGGGGCGCATCTCGGCCAGGCGCGCGGCGATGCTGGCCGCGTCCGCGTCATCGGCGGCGCCGTCGCCCGCGCGCAGCGCCAGCCGCGCGGCGGGGAATGCCGTCCGCGCGCCCAGCTGCGCGGCCATGATGCGGGCCAGCGCAGCCTGCCGGCTGGCCGTGATCGCCGCCCCCGCCTGCGCCATCCGCGATTCCAGCGCGCGATACCAGCGGTCGTCGCGGATGTCGTCGCGCAGCAGCCGGTTGCGGTCGCGCATCGCCTTGTCATAGGCCAGCGCATCGTCGGCGTGGGCCGGAAAAAAGCTGAGCGTCAGCCGGTCCAGAAACCGCCTGCGCGTTTCGGGGGCATCGGTCCACAGCCGGTCCATCGCCGGGGTAAGCCAGATCAGCCGCACCAGCCGGCCCAGAGTGACCTGCGGCACCGGCTTGCCGTCCAGCGTCACGCCGCGCGTCTCGCCCGGTGGCGCGGTGGTTTCGACGTCGTGCCCGGAAAGCGCGGCGCGGATGCGCCAGCCCGCGTCGGGCCCCTGCCGCGCCTGATCGGCGGGGCTGGCGCCGCGCAGGCCGCGGCCGGGCGACAGCATCGACAGCGCCTCGAGGATGTTGGTCTTGCCCGCGCCGTTCGGGCCGAAGATCGCCAGCGGCCGCGCGTCCAGATCCAGCGCCAGCCGCGGCCAGGACCGGAACTGCGCCAGCGTCAGTTGGCTGAGCGTCACACCCGCATCGGCATCACGACATAGACGGCGCTGTCGTCCCCGCCCTCGCGGATCAGCGCGGCGTCGCCCGAGCCGTTGAACAGGAACACCGCGTTCTCGCGGTCGATCTGCTGGGCGATTTCCTGCAGGTACTTGGCGTTGAAACCGATCTCCAGCGGCTCGTCGGCATAGGCGACGGCCAGTTCCTCGTCGGCGGCACCCGCGTCGGGGGCGTTGACGGACAGGACCAGCCGGTCTTCGTCCAGCGCCAGCTTGACGGCGCGCGAGCGTTCGGAACTGACCGTCGCCACGCGGTCCACCGCGCGGGCAAAGTCGCTGGCGTCCACCTCGAGCTTGCGGGTGTTTCCCTTGGGGATCACGCGGGTATAATCGGGAAAGGTGCCGTCGATGACCTTGGAGGTCAGGGTGATCGTCGGCGTGGCAAAGCGCACCTTGGTGTCGCCGACCGACACGGCGATCTGCGTGTCGTCGTCGTCCAGCAGTTTTTTCAGCTCGGCCACGGTCTTGCGGGGCACGATCACGCCGGGCATCCCCGCGGCGCCATCGGGCAGCGCCGCGTCGATGCGGGCCAGCCGGTGGCCGTCGGTCGCCACGCAGCGCAGCGACTTGCCGCCCCCCTCGGCGTCGGCCACATGCATATAGACGCCGTTCAGGTAATAGCGCGTCTCTTCGGTCGAGATGGCGAACTTCGACTTGTCGAACAGCCGCCGCAGCAGCGCCGCCGGGGCGGCGAAGTTGGCCGCGTATTCGGACGACGCCATGACCGGGAAATCCTCGCGCGGCAGCGTCGCAAGGTTGAAGTTCGAGCGTCCCGCCTGCACCGTCAGCCGCGCGGTGGCGGCATCGGCGGCGATGGCCACCAGCGCGCCGTCGGGCAGCTTGCGCGCGATCTCGTTCAGCAGGGCGGCGCTGACGGTGGTCGCGCCGGGGCGTTCCACCATCGCGGGGGCGCGGTCCACGACCTCGGTGTCCAGGTCGGTGGCGCGAAAGCTGACGCCGTCCGGCCCCGCCTCGATCAGGACGTTGGACAGGATCGGGATGGTGTTGCGGCGTTCGACGACGGACTGGGCCTGCGCCACGGCCTTGACCAGCACCGCGCGCTCGATCGAAAATTTCATGGCGTCCTGCCCCTTGCTGTCGTCGGATCGGCCGCGGCGCGGCGCGCTTAGTTTCTTTGTTTGGGTGCGGCGGTCAAGCGCCCGCGATCACGCCTCGAGCGCGCGGCGCAGCAGGTCGATGTCCTCGGCCAGGCTGCGATCCTCGGACCGCAGTTCCTCGATGCGCTTGACCCCGTGCAGGATCGTGGTGTGGTCGCGCCCGCCGAAGCGGCGGCCGATTTCCGGCAGGCTGCGGCTGGTCATCTGCTTGGACAGATACATGGCGATCTGGCGCGGCCGGGCCAGGGTGCGGACCCGCTTCGGGCCGACCAGATCCGACAGGCGGATGTTGTAATGCTCGGCCACCTTGCGCTGGATCTCCTCGACCGAGACCTTGCGGTCGGACGCGCGCAGGATGTCGGCCAGACATTCCTGGGTCATGTCCAGGTCGATCGGCCGCCCCATCAGGCTGGCGAACGCGAACAGCCGCTGCAGCGCGCCTTCCAGCACGCGCACGTTCGAGGTGATGCGGTGGGCCAGGAACTCCAGCACGCCGGCGCCCAGGATCAGGCCGGGATAGGTGGCGCGGAACTGTTCGGTCTTGGACTGCAGGATCGACAGGCGCAGTTCGTAATCGGTGGGGTGCAGGTCCACGATCAGGCCGCAGGACAGGCGCGACTTGATCCGCTCCTCAAGATCCTTGATCTCTCCGGGCGCGCGGTCGGCGGAAATGACGATCTGCTTGCCCTGATCGACCAGGGCGTTGAACGTGTGGAAGAACTCCTCTTGGGTGCTGTCCTTGCCGGCGATGAACTGCACGTCATCGACCATCAGCAGGTCGACGGTGCGGAACAGCTCCTTGAAGTCCATGACGGTGCGTTCGCGCAGCGCCTGGACAAAGCGGTACATGAACTGTTCGGCCGACAGATACAGGATGCGCGCGTCCGGGTGGCGTGCCTGGCGTTCGCGCGCGATGGCGTGCATCAGGTGCGTCTTGCCCAGCCCCACGCCGCCATACAGAAACAGCGGGTTGAACGACACCGCGCCGCCTTCGGCCACACGGCGGGCGGCGGCATGGGCCAGTTCGTTGGGCTTGCCGACGATGAAATTGTCAAAGGTGAAGCGCGCGTCCAGCGGCGCGGTCATGTCGTCGTCCCCGCGCAGCGGCGGGCGGGGTGCCGGGGCGCGGGCGGCGGGGGCGGGGGTGCCGCGATCCGCTTGGATGGCGGCGGGCGGAACCGCGGCCTGCGGCGCGACCGTGAAGCTGAGCCGTTCGACGGACGCGCCGTGACGGGTCAGCGCCTCGATGATGGGGCGGCTATAGTGGCGCGACACCCAGTCCGACAGGAACCGCGTCGGGCAGGACAGGGCGGCGGTGCCGTCCTTGAGCCCGTTGAATTCGAGGGGCGCCAGCCACCGCGCATAATTGTTGCTGCCGACGAGCGTTTCCAGCTCGGCGCGCGCCTGCCCCCAGATCTTGTCCATTCCACGTCCCTTATGTCCCCGGCCCCCGCCGGTCATTGCCGGCGGGACAGTGCGGCCCCGTGGCGACGTGGATCAGGCAAGCCGCATCCCTCGTGCCGCACGGGGCGGCACGGGCGCGCCCGGCGGGCGCTGATACGGATGGCGCTGGCGGACGACCCCGGTGGCAGCCGGTGCCGGTCCCGGTGGCGGCGCGGTCCCCCCGCACCGTCGCACCGATCGCCCGGGCCCGGCATGGCCGGTCCGCTGGGCGACGTTCCCCATCGCGACGTGAATCGCATGGGTCACGCTAACCCCAGCGCTCGGACGGCTGCAACTGAACTCTGTCCTTGACAGGGCATTTGCCGCAACGAATCTGCCGGGCTGTTGCAGGCGGAAAAAATCGTTTCAGATCAAGGCGGTGGAACAAGAAAAAGGGCGCGCCGGCGGCACGCCCTTGCGGGATCGGTATCGGGTCGGATGCGCCCCGGCCCATGCGGGCCAGCGGATCGTTCCGGGGGATCGTGTCCGCCGGATCGGGCGGCGGATCAGGCCGCCGCCAGCGCCTTGACGCGGGCCGCCAGGCGCGAGATCTTGCGCGACGCGGTGTTCTTGTGGACGACGCCCTTGGTCACGCCGCGCATCAGTTCGGGCTGCGCGTTCTTCAGCGCCTCGGCCGCGACCTGCTGGTTGCCGCCGGCGATCGCCTCTTCGACCTTGCGCAGGAAGGTGCGGATGCGCGAGCGGCGGTTCTTGTTGACGGCGGTGCGGCGCTCGGTCTGGCGCGCGCGCTTTTTGGACTGGGGCGTGTTGGCCATGTCTGTGCGGTTCCGGTGTTGCGGTGTCTGAGAATCCTGAAGCCGGGCCTATACGCCCCGCGGCGGGCCAAGTCAACCGCCACGCGCCGCGGCGGGCAGGTTCCGGCAGCCGTGCGGCCACGTGCGGCACGGCGCCGCAGTCATCGCGCAAAGGCGTCGGCATAACCGGCGCGGCGCAGCCGGTCGATGGCGCGCACCACAGCCTCGCGTCCGTCGAACGGCCCGGCCAGGATCAGTTGCACCGCCCTGCCCGCCTGCATTTCGCGGGCGCGCGACACCGGCAGGCCCAGCCGCGCCAGCCGCTGCGCGGCCCGGTCGGCGCCCGGCGCATCGGCATAGGCTCCGAGCTGGACAAAGCGCGCGCCGGGCGGAACCATGCCCCTGCCCAAGGGCGCCGCCCGCGTTCCGGCAGCTGTCGGGCGAACGGCGCGGGGCGCGGCCTTGTCACGACCACCTGCCTTTGCACCCTTCGGCAGGCGCGCCGCCGGGGGCGTCGCCACGCTGTCGGCGCGGATCGCGACCAAGGCCGGCGCGGCCACAGGCGCGCTTGCCAGCTGCGGGAACGCCAGCGGCGCGGCCCCGCACAGCCCCAGCGCCATCTGCTGGCCCAGCCGCAGCGATTCGGCCCCGGCGGACGCGCCAAGCAGGCGGCACAGCGGGCGGTCGCGCTGCGGCGCAGCCATTGCCCCGCGCAGCACCGGCGCGGCCCTGACCGCCGCCGCCAGACCCGCCGGTCCCCCGGCGGCAGGCGCAACAGGGGCGGGCAGGCTGGCCGCCGGCGCCTGCGTGGGCCGCGCGCTCGCCGTCCCGCCCGCAGGCGACAGCTCTCCGTCCTGCAGATTGCCGATGATGGTTTCCGACAGCACCCGTTCCATCCGCGCGGCCCTGGGTTCGGGCGGCGCGGGAAACAGCGGCGCGACGGTGTCGGGAAGGGTGCGGCGGGCGGATAACGTGGGCGGATAGCCGCACATGACCGACTCGTCGCGGGCGACGCGCGGCTGCCATTGCCCGTGCAGGTTCAGGAACACGCAGCCGGCGCTGTCGACATACTGCGCCCCGGCAAAGCCCGGCGGCGGCGCCTCGGCCGGGCCGGGGCCGGTTCCCACGTCGCCCGACAGTTCGGCCGGATCGCGGGTGCGTTGCGGCACCTGCACCGCCGCCACCGCCGGTTCCGGCGCGGCATGGCCGTCCGCCGGCGCCCCTGCCGCCCACGCCGGGGCGACGAAGATCATCGCCCAGACCGTCATGACCCCGGCCCAGATACCAAGGAACCCAGAAACGCGCATGCCCGACCCCCGATTCGGTCCACATGGCTTGGTCTAGGCCGGCACCCCTGAAATCCGGGTTAACGCGCGGCTATTTCGTCCCGAACATCCGGTCGCCCGCGTCCCCCAGACCGGGCACGATATAGCCGTGCTCGTCCAGCCGCTCGTCCAGCGCGGCGGTCACGATGGGCACGTCGGGATGGGCCTGTCGCATCCGCTCGACCCCCTCGGGCGAGGCCAGAAGGCACAGGAAACGCAGGTTCCTGGCCCCCTTGGCCTTGAGCATGTCGATCGCCGCGACCGAACTGTTGCCCGTCGCCAGCATCGGATCGACGGCGATGACCATGCGGTCCTCCAGCTCGCCCGGAACCTTGCAGTAATACTGCACCGGCTGCAGCGTGTCGGGGTCGCGGTAAAGCCCGATGAACCCCACGCGCGCCGCCGGGATCAGTTCCAGTATCCCGTCCATCAGCCCGTTCCCGGCCCGCAGGATCGAGATGAGCGCCAGCTTCTTTCCTTCCAGCGTGGGGGCCTGCATCGGCTGCAGCGGGGTTTCGATGCGCATGGTGGTCAGTTCCAGCTCGCGCGTGATCTCATAGGCCAGCAGCAGGCTGATCTCGCGCAGCAGGCGGCGGAAACTGTTGGTCGAGGTGGTCTTGTCGCGCATCAGGGTCAGCTTGTGCTGGACCAGCGGATGTTCGACGACGGTCAGATGTGGGGTCATGGGGGCCTCTTTCTGGCGGTGAGTCATGCACCATCGGCGGGGCTGAGCAAACCTGTCAGCCGCGCGCGCGTCGCCGCGTCGCAGAACGCCGCCTCGGCCGCCCACAGGTTCATGCGGGTGAAATCGGGCGCGTCCCAGCCGAAGGCATCGGCAAGGCGGTCGTATTCCCGCGACAGCGTGGTGGCGAAGAACGGCGGATCGTCGGTCGAGACGGTGACGCGGACGCCCGCGTCGGCCAGCCGTGCGACAGGGTGGCGGGCGGTGTCGGGGTAAAGCCCCAGCGCGATGTTCGATCCCGGGCAGACCTCAAGCGTGATGGCGCGTTCCGCCAACTCGCGGACCAGCGCCGCATCCTCGATCGCGCGGACGCCGTGGCCGATGCGGGTGACGCCCAGCGCCAAGGCATCGCGCACCGACTGCGGCCCGGCCCATTCGCCGGCGTGGCAGGTCAGGCCCAGCCCCGCCTCGCGCGCGCAGTCGAAGGACCAGGCGAAATCCTGCGGGCGGCCGATCTTCTCGTCCCCGGCAAGGCCCAGACCAGCGACCCAGCCGCCCCCCGTCTCGGCCGCGCAGATCGCGCCGCGACGGGCGCGGTCGGGGCCGAGATGCCGCAGGGGCGTCACGATCGCCCGGCTGTCGATGCCCTGCGCGGCCATCGCGGCGGCGGTTTCCGTCATCGCGGCGACATGGTCGCGCCATGCCGGCAGGTCGCCGCCGCCGCAGAACTGGGGCGATACGAACAATTCGACATAGATCGCCCCCTGTTCGGCGCAGCCCTCCAGCACGGTTTCCAGCAGGCGCGCATAGTCGCGCGGGCCCCGGATGACCGATGCCGCGGCCTCATAGACGCGCAGGAAATCCGCGAAGCCGCGCCAGCGATAGCCGCCGTCGTCGGCCATGATCGCGGACAGGTCGATCCGCTTTTCCGCCGCAAGGCCGCGGATGAACGCGGGCGGCGCCGCGCCCTCCAGATGCAGGTGCAGTTCAATCTTTGGAAAGGATTTCATGCGATCACGGGGGCCACGGTCGAATCATCGGGGGGCAGGACAGGCAGGAAACTTTTCCCGTGCGCGGGACCGCGCAGCCCCAGATGCGCGCAGATGCTGGCGCCCACATCCGGGAAATCGACAAGGCCGACGGGCAGCGGGCCGAGGCCCCAGCCCAGCACCGGCACCCGTTCCCGCGTGTGGTCCGTCCCCGCCCAGCCGGGATCGTTGCCGTGGTCCGCGGTGAAGATCGCCAGATCTCCGGGACGCAGGCGCGCCATGAACCGTCCGGCCGCGCCGTCGAACCATTCCAGCGCGGCGGCATAGCCCGCGACATCCCGGCGGTGGCCGTAAAGGCTGTCGAACTCGACGAAATTGGCCATCGTCAGGCTGCCCGGCGCGGCCTGATCGGCCAGCCGGACAAGGTGGTCGGCCAGATCCGCGTCCGACCGGCCCTTGTGCAGATGCGCGATGCCGCGATGGCTGAAGATGTCGCCGATCTTGCCGATGGCGTGGGTGGTGCGCCCCGCCGCCGCGGCCAGGTCCAGGATCGTGTCGCCCGGCGGCGCGATGGCGATGTCGCGGCGGTTGGGCGTGCGGACGAACTGCCCTTCGGTGCCGTCGAAGGGGCGCGCGATCACGCGGCCCACGCGCATCGCGTGGACGGTGGGCGCCAGCGCCGCGCACAGCGCCAGCAGCCGGTCCAGCCCGAACCGCTGTTCATGCGCGGCGATCTGCAGGACGCTGTCGGCCGAGGTATAGCAGATGGGCCAGCCGGTCCGCAGGTGTTCAGCCCCCAGCGCCTCGATGATCGCGGTGCCCGGCGCATGGCAGTTGCCAAGGATGCCGTCGGTGCCCGCCAGACGGCAGATCTCGGCGGTCAGTTCGGGGGGAAAGGCGGGGCGGGTGTCGGGAAAGACGTGCCAGTCCCAGGGGACGGGAACGCCCGCAAGCTCCCAGTGGCCCGAGGGCGTGTCCTTGCCGGGCGACGCCTCGGTCGCGGCGCCCCACAACCCGCGCGGGGCCGCGCCAAGGCCCGGCGCATCGGCGCCGCTGGCCAGCCGGACGGCCGCGCCCAGGCCCAGCGCGTCCAGATGCGGCATCCGCAGCGGGCGGGCGGCGGCGATATGGGCCACGGTGTTGGCGCCGGTGTCCGGCAGCGTGCCGCAGAAGAACCGGCCGGCATCGGGCGCGCCGCCGATGCCGACCGAATCCATGACGATCAGGAAGGCGCGGCCGCTCATGCGACGATCCGTTCGCGCACCAGCGGTCCGGGCGCGGCGCAGCCCAGCCGATAGGCCGCCTGCACCGCCCGGATGGCGGCGCCGGCGGCATCCTCGGACCCGGCGTGGACATGCGCCAGCACGCCGCCGGTCGCTTCGGCCAGGCGGCGCAGGCCGGTCAGGCCGACGCGAGGGTCCACGGCATCACCCGCGCGGCGGCGGCCGCCGCCCAGCGCCACGACGGCCCGGCCCAGCGCGGCCACGTCGATGGCGGCCACGGCCCCGTCGGGCGCGGGAACCGGTCGGATCACGGGCGCGCGCGGCAGGCGGGCGGGCCGGTCGATCAGATCATGCGGTCCGCCCTGCGCCGCGATCATCCGCCCCCAGCGTTCGGCGGCCGAGCCGTCGTCCAGCCGCGCCGTGGCCTGCGCCAGCGCCTCCGCGCCGCCAAGCCCGACGACGCGCAGACATTCCGCCGCCAGCGCCAGCGACAACTCGCGCAGGGCGCCCGGCGCGCCGCGCAGGACGGCCAGCGCCTCGGCCACCTCGACCGCGTTGCCGGCGCTGCGGGCCAGCGGCTGGTCCATGTCGGTGACCAGCGCAACCGTCGGGCAGCCCGCCGCCGTCGCCGTTTCGACCAGCGCGCGGGCCAGGTCGCGGGCGGCCGCGGTTCCGGCCAGAAACGCGCCGCTGCCCGCCTTGACGTCCAGCACCAGCCCGTCCAGCCCCGCCGCCAGCTTTTTCGACAGGATCGAGGCCGTGATCAGGTCGATGGACTCGACCGCGCCCGCCTCGTCCCGGATCGCGTAAAGCCGCCGGTCCGCGGGGGCGAGCGACGGGCCCGCCGCGACGATCGCGCAGCCCGCCTGCGCGGTCACGGCGCGGAACGCCGCCTCTTCCAGATCGGTCCGCAGGCCCGGGATCGCCTCAAGCTTGTCCAGCGTGCCGCCGGTATGGCCCAGCCCCCGGCCCGAGATCATCGGCACGAACCCGCCGCACGCCGCCACCAGCGGCGCCACGATCAGCGATGTCGTGTCGCCGATGCCGCCGGTCGAATGCTTGTCCACCACCGGCCCCGGCAGATCCCATGCCAGCACCCGGCCGGAATCGCGCATCGCGCGGGTCAGCGCGGCGCGACCCTGCGCGCCGATGCCGCGCAGCAGGACCGCCATCGCGAACCCCGCGGCCTGGGCATCGCTGACCGATCCGCAGGCCAGCCCGCGCGCGATCAGCGCCGCGCCCGCGTCGTCCAGCCCCTGCCCGGCCTTGACGGCCTGGATCACGGGCCGCGGGTCCGGGGCGGCTCCGGGGTCGGGGTCGGGCAGGATCATGCCCCGCCCTGCATGTGCGCGACCTCGAACCGGCCGGGCAGCAGCTCGGCCACCGTTGTCGCCAGCGTGTCGCCGCCCAGCGTCGCCAGCAGGACCGGGGTGTCGCCGCGGGCGAACTCGGCCAGCTTTTGCCGGCAGCCGCCGCAGGGGGGCACCGGGCGCGGGCTGTCGGCGATGACGCAGACCTCGACGATCTCGGTCTCGCCCGCCGCGACCATCGCGGCGATGGCGCCCGCCTCGGCGCAGGTGCCCTGGGGATAGGCCACGTTTTCCACGTTGCAGCCGCGATAGACCGCGCCGGACGCGCCGCGCACCGCCGCCCCCACCTTGAAGCCGGAATAGGGCGCATAGGCGGACTCGCGCACGTCGCGGGCGGCGTCGATCAGGGACATGGCGGTTCCTTTCCGTTCGGCGGCATCATCGTGCCGGGGCGGGCGTGGCGCAAGCGGGCAGGTTTCGCCAGACGGAAAGCCCGGCGAGCGGTCTTGTGACC
Source organism: Paracoccus luteus (assembly GCF_004522155.1). Taxonomy (GTDB): domain Bacteria; phylum Pseudomonadota; class Alphaproteobacteria; order Rhodobacterales; family Rhodobacteraceae; genus Paracoccus; species Paracoccus luteus. The sequence continues at coordinate 29,161 of NZ_SDEA01000009.1, forward strand.
CCACGTCCGCCGCCGTATCCCGGGCGGCAGGCAAGGAGGATCGGGCATGGACGAGCGGCGGCAGGACACGGTGCGCCAGGCGGCGCTGGATTATCACGAGCTGCCGCGCCCCGGAAAGCTTGAGGTGCGGGCGACCAAGCCGCTGGCCAACGGCCGCGACCTCAGCCTCGCCTATTCGCCCGGCGTGGCCGAGGCCTGCCTGGAAATCAAGGCCGATCCGGCCGCCGCCAGCCGCTATACGGCGCGCGGCAACCTGGTCGCGGTGGTGTCTAACGGCACGGCCGTGCTGGGGCTGGGCAACATCGGCCCCTGTGCCGCAAAGCCGGTGATGGAGGGCAAGGCCGTCCTGTTCAAGAAGTTCGCCAACATCGACTGTTTCGACCTGGAAATCGACGAGACCGACCCGGTCAGGCTGGCCGCGATCGTGCGGTCGCTGGAACCCAGCTTTGGCGCGATCAACCTTGAGGACATCAAGGCCCCCGACTGCTTCATCGTCGAAAAGCTGTGCCGCGAGTCGATGAACATCCCGGTCTTTCACGACGACCAGCACGGCACCGCCATCGTCGTCGGCGCGGCCGCGACCAACGCGCTGCGCGTCACCGGGCGGGCGTTCGACCAGATCAAGGTCGTGTCCACCGGCGGGGGCGCGGCGGGCATCGCCTGCCTGAACATGCTGCTGAAACTGGGCGTGCGGCGCGAGAACGTCTGGCTGTGCGACATCCACGGCCTTGTCCACCAGGGCCGGGCCGAGGACATGACCCCGCAGAAATCGGCCTTTGCGCAGGACACCGACCTGCGCACGCTGGATCAGGTGATCGACGGCGCCGACCTGTTCCTGGGCCTGTCCGGCCCCGGCGTGCTGTCGCCCGACATGGTCGCCCGCATGGCCGCGCGGCCCATCGTGTTCGCGCTGGCCAACCCCTCGCCCGAGATCCTGCCCGAGGACGTGCGCCGCGCCGCCCCCGACGCGATCATCGCCACCGGCCGCAGCGATTACCCCAACCAGGTCAACAACGTCCTGTGCTTTCCCTTCATCTTCCGCGGCGCGCTGGACGTGGGCGCGACCGAGATCAACGACGCCATGCAGCTGGCCTGCATCGAGGGGATCGCGGCCTTGGCCCGCGCCACCACCAGCGCCGAGGCCGCCGCCGCCTATCGCGGCGAGACGCTGACCTTCGGCCCCGACTATCTGATCCCCAAACCCTTCGACCCGCGGCTGATCGGCGTCGTGGCCAGCGCGGTCGCGCGCGCCGCGATGGCGTCGGGGGTGGCGACACGCCCCCTGCCCGACATCGCCGCCTATAAACGGCACCTGGACGGATCGGTCTTCCGGTCGGCCCTGATCATGCGCCCGGTGTTCGAGGCGTCGGCCAGCGCCAACCGCCGCATCGTATTCGCCGAGGGCGAGGACGAGCGCATCCTGCGCGCGGCGAACGTCATGCTTGAGGAAACCAACGACGTCCCGATCCTGATCGGCCGCCCCGAGGTGATCGCGCTGCGCGCCGAACGCGCGGGCCTGCCGATCCGCCCGGCCGTCGACTTCGAGATCGTGAACCCCGAAAACGACCCCCGCTATCGCGATTACTGGGAAACCTATCACGCGTTGATGGCGCGGCGCGGGGTGACGCCCGACGTCGCCCGCGCGATCATGCGCACGAACACCACGGTCATCGGCGCGATCATGGTCCACCGGGACGAGGCCGACAGCCTGATCTGCGGCGCCTTCGGGCAATACACCTGGCACCTGAACCATGTGCGCGAGATCCTGGCGCGCGGCGGGCTGCACCCGGTCGGCGCGCTCTCGATGATGATCCAGGAGGAAGGCCCCCTGTTCATCGCCGACACCCAGGTCCACCACGACCCCACCCCCGAACAGGTGGCCGACACCGTCATCGGCTGCGCCCGCCACGTCCGCCGCTTTGGCCTGACGCCGCGCATCGCGCTGTGCAGCCATTCGCAGTTCGGCAACCAGGACACGCCGTCGGGCCGCAAGATGCGCGAGGCGATGGACCTGCTGGCCCGGCGCGAGGTGGATTTCACCTATGACGGCGAGATGCACGTCGATGCCGCGCTGGACCCCGCGGTGCGGGCGCGGCTGCTGCCGCATTCGCGGCTGGGGACCGAGCCTGCGAACGTGCTGGTCTTTGCGGGCACCGATGCCGCGTCGGCGGTGCGCAACATCCTCAAGACCCGCGCCGGCGGGCTTGAGGTGGGGCCGATCCTGATGGGCATGGGCAACCGCGCCCATATCGTGACGCCCTCGATCACGGCGCGGGGACTGCTGAACATCAGCGCGCTGGCCGGCACCCCGGTCGCGCATTACGGCTGACGGCGAATCGGGCCGCCTGCCCTGCGGGACCGCGGCTTTGCAAAGTTGACGCAGCGATAGCTCAGGCCGGTTGCAGGCGGCAGAGTTTGCAACATCCATGACGCTGCGGGCGGGATTTCTGCAAAGACCGGCCGCGCCGATACCGTTAACAATGTTGCCCGGCCGCCCGCGCCTCGCCTATCAGACAGATGTCTCGGGGAGGGGACCGATCATGACATACGCCGAAACCTATGCCCGCTGGAAACGCGACCCCGAGGCTTTCTGGATGGACGCCGCGAAGGCCATCGACTGGGACCGCCCGCCCAGCCGGGCGCTGTTCGACGACGACGCGCCGCTTTACAAGTGGTTCGCCGACGCCCGCGTGAACGCCTGCTGGAACGCCGTGGACCGCCACGTCGAATCCGGGCGGGGCGACCAGCTGGCCATCATCCACGACAGCCCGATCACCCATTCGACCAAGGGCATCACCTATCGCGAACTGCAGACGCGGGTTGCGTCGCTGGCGGGCGCGCTGCGCGCCAAGGGCGTCGGCAAGGGCGACCGCGTCATCATCTACATGCCGATGGTCCCCGAGGCGCTGGAGGCGATGCTGGCCTGTTCGCGGCTGGGCGCAATCCATTCCGTCGTCTTCGGCGGCTTTGCCGCGCATGAACTGGCCGTCCGCATCGACGACTGCCAGCCCCGCGCGATCATTGCGGCCTCCTGCGGGCTGGAGCCGGGGCGGGTCGTCCACTACAAGCCGCTTCTGGACCGGGCCATCGAGCAGGCGACCCACAAGCCCGATTTCTGCGTGATCTTCCAGCGCGAGCAAGAGGTCGCCAGGCTGGTCGAGGGCCGCGACGTCGCCTGGCACGCGTTCCAGTATGGCGTCGAACCGGCCGAATGCGTCCCGGTCGAGGGCAACCATCCGCATTACATCCTGTATACCTCGGGCACCACCGGCCAGCCAAAGGGCGTCGTGCGCCACACCGCCGGGCATCTGGTGGCGCTGAGCTGGTCGATGAAGAACATCTATGGCATCGACGCGGGCGACGTGTTCTGGGCGGCGTCGGACGTGGGCTGGGTCGTCGGCCACAGCTATATCTGCTATGGCCCGCTGATCGCCGGCGCGACGACCATCGTGTTCGAGGGAAAGCCCGTCGGGACCCCCGACGCCGGCACCTTCTGGCGGGTGATCCAGAACCACAAGGTCAAGTCGTTCTTCAGCGCCCCCACCGCGATCCGCGCCGTCCGCCGCGAAGACCCGGAAGGCGAGCTGATCAAGGATTACAACCTGCGCAGCCTGCAGGCGCTGTTCCTGGCGGGCGAACGCGCCGACCCCGACACCGTGCAATGGGCCGAGGAAAAGCTGCGCGTCCCGGTCATCGACCACTGGTGGCAGACCGAAACCGGCTGGCCCATCGTCGCCAACCCCTTCGGGATCGAGCCGCTGCCCGTCAAGCGCGGCAGCCCCTCGGTGGTGATGCCCGGCTATGACGTGCAGGTGCTGGACGAGGGCGGCAGCCCCCTGCCCGCCGGCACGCTGGGCGCCATCGCGGTCAGGCTGCCGCTGCCGCCCGGCACGCTGCCCAGCCTGTGGAACGCCGACGACCGGTTCCGCCAAGCCTATCTGACCACCTTCCCCGGCTATTACGAAACCGGCGACGCGGGCTATATCGACGCGGACGGATACCTCTACATCATGGCGCGCACCGATGACGTCATCAACGTCGCGGGCCACCGCCTGTCCACCGGCGCGATGGAGGAGGTGCTGGCCGCCCATCCCGCCGTCGCCGAATGCGCGGTGATCGGCGTGGCGGACAGCCTGAAAGGGCAGATGCCGCTGGGCTTCCTGTGCCTGAAACGCGGCGTGAGCCAGTCCCCCGACGAGGTGCAGAAAGAGGTCGTGCGCATGGTCCGCGACCGCATCGGCCCCGTCGCCGCCTTCAAGACCGCCGTGGTGGTGGACCGCCTGCCCAAGACCCGGTCGGGCAAGATCCTGCGCGCAACGATGGCCAAGATCGCCGACGGGCAGGACTTCAAGACCCCCGCCACCATCGACGACCCGGCGGTGCTGGACGAAATCGGCGCGGTGCTGAAGGGCGCGGGATACCCCGCGGCGCAGGCATGACCGCCGCCCGCCGTGCGGCAGCTTTCACCACGCGGCGGGCAAGCCTTCAGGCGTCGGCGTCGGCGTCGGCGCGCGGCCAGTAGCTGCCGACGCTCCACAGATTGCCCTCGGGGTCGCGGCAGGCGAACTCGCGGCTGCCATAGCTGGTGTCGCGAAGCGGCTGCACGATCTCGGCGCCCGACTCGCTGACCCGGCGGAACAGCGCGTCGGGGTCGGCGACCGCCAGATACAGCGCGTCGGTCCGCCGTCCGCCCAGGTCGCCCACCTGCCGTCCATAGTCGTCGTCGCGGGCCTGCCCCAGCATCAGGATCGAGGCGCCGAGCGCCAGTTCCGCATGCAGGACGGCGCCGCCGTCGCGGTGCACGGCATGTTCACGAAAGCCGAGGGCTCCGGTCAGCCAGCGGATCGCGGCCTCGGGATCGGCATAGCGCAGCGTTGGAAACAGGCAAGGAGCGTCCATCACGGTCCTCCGTGTCGGTTGCGGGTGCGCGGCGATCATGGCGATCGGCGCGCCCCGCGTCTGCCGATTCGAAACGCCTTCAGCGGATATCCGCGCCAAGCGCCCGCATCAGCGGCAGGAAATCGGGAAAGCTGGTCGCGATCGGGCCTGCGTCGTCGACCGTCACCGGCGCGTCGGCCACCAGACCCAGCACCAGGAACGACATGGCGATGCGGTGGTCCAGGTGGGTCGCCGCAGTGGCCCCGCCCGGCACCCGCGCCATGCCGTGCACCGTCATGCTGTCGCGGGTCTCGTCCACCGCCACCCCGTTCGCGCGCAGCCCCACGGCCATCGCGTCGATGCGGTCGCTTTCCTTGACGCGCAGCTCGGCCACGCCGTTCATTACGGTGGCCCCCTCTGCGACGGCGGCAATGACCGACAGGATCGGGAACTCGTCGATCATGCTGGCAGCGCGGTCGGCGGGCACGGTCACGCCGCGCAAGCGGCCGTGGCGCACGGTCAGGTCGGCGACCGGCTCGCCGCCTTCCTCACGGTCGTTCTGCCAAGTCAGGTCGGCGCCCATTTCGGCCAGCGTCACATACAGCCCGTCGCGCGTCGGGTTGCGGCTGACGCCGGGGACGGTGATCTCGGACCCCGGCACGATCAGCGCCGCCGCGACCGGGAACGCCGCGCTGGACGGGTCGCGCGGGACGGCGACCGCCTGCGGGCGCAGCTCGGGGCGGCCGGTCAGGGTGATGACGCGCCCCTCGTCCGTGACCTCGGTGCGGATCTCGGCGCCGAAACCGGCCAGCATCCGCTCGGTATGGTCGCGGGTCGGCTCGGCCTCGATCACCACCGTCTGCCCCGGCGCGTTCAGCCCGGCCAGCAGCACCGCCGACTTGATCTGCGCGCTGGCGACGGGCGTGCGGTAACGCACCGGCACCGGGTCCGCCGCGCCGGTGATGGTCAGCGGCAGCAGCCCGCCCTCGCGCGCCGTCACGGTGCAGCCGAACTGCGCCAGCGGGTCGGTGATGCGCCCCATCGGGCGGCGGCAGAGGCTGGCGTCGCCGGTGAAGGTCGCGGTGATCGGCGTCGTCGCCATCGCCCCCATGATCAGCCGCACGCCGGTGCCCGAGTTGCCGCAGTCGATCACCCCGGCAGGCTCGGCAAAGCCGCCGACGCCGACACCGTGAACGACCCACTCGCCCTCGCCCACGCGCTGCACGTCAGCGCCGAACGCCCGCATGGCGGCGGCGGTGTCCAGCACGTCCTGCCCTTCCAGCAGGCCGGTGATGCGCGTCTCGCCCACCGCCAGCGCCCCCAGGATCAGCGCGCGGTGGCTGACCGACTTGTCGCCGGGCACGCGCGCCTCGCCGCGCAGCGGGCCGGAACGGCGGGCGGTCATGGGGCGGGGTTCGGCGCTGTGCGACATGGGCGTCTCCTTCTTCGCGGACGTGATAGCCCGCGCGCCCCGGCGCGGCCATGCCCATCTTCCTTGCGAAAATATCCCCGCCGGAGGCCCGCCGCGTCAGCGGCGGAAGGTCGCGTAATGCGGCACCCGCCCCTCGCGCAGGGCCTTCTGCTCGTATCGCGTGGACAGCCAGTCGTCCCACGGCTGCGGTCCCTCGGCGACCAGCGCAAAGCCCGCGCGCGGCACCTCCTCCAGCGTCTGGCGCATATAGTCGGGGATGTCGGTCGCCACCCGGAACTCGGCCCCCGGCCGCAGGACGCGGGCCAGCGGCACCAGATGCTCGGGCGTCACAAAGCGGCGGCGGTGATGGCGCGCCTTGGGCCAGGGATCGGGATAGTTCAGGAAGGCGCGGTCGATGCAGGCGTCGGGCAGCACGTCCATCAGGTCGCGCGCGTCGCCCGGATGCACGCTGACGTTGCTAACGCCCGCCGCGCGGATCTTGCCCAGCAGCATGGCGACGCCGTTGATGAACGGCTCGCAGCCGATCACGCCTGCGGCGGGGTAACGGGCGGCCATGTGGACCATGTGCTCGCCGCCGCCAAAGCCGATTTCCAGCCACAGCGGCCGGTCGTCGCCAAAGAACCGCGCCGGGTCGATGGGCGCCCGGTCGGGGTTGTCCTGCACGGTGATGCCGCGCGGGCGCAGATCGCCCAGATCCTCGGCCAGATAGCCCTTCTGGCTTTGGCGCAGGGTCTTGCCGTGGCGGCGGCCATAGAAATTGCGCCGCGGGGGATCGGGGTCGAAATCGCTCATGCGGGGCGGATGCAACGGGGGCGGCGCGGGGTCAAGCCCGCGTCAGTCGGCGGCCAGCCGGCTGACGATGACCGTGACCTCGGGCTTCTTGCCGATTTCTTCCATCATGACTTGGCGGGTGATCTTGCGGATCGCGTCGTCCAGCTTCTTGTCGTCCATCACGACCTTGGCGTCCGCGCGGTCCAGGAACTCGGCCAACTCGCTTTCGACGTGGCGGGCCAGCGGCACCCCGGCGCGGCCCTGCTGCGGCAGGCCCATCGTTTCCACCCAGGCGTCGGGCAGCGGGTTGTCATCCTCGTCGATGATGACGGACACGACGGCATGCCCGTTCAGGGCCATGCGGATGCGGTCGCGCACGACGCCGTCCATCGCCCCGATCAGGATGTTGCCGTCCAGATACAGGCGGCCCGTGGGCACCACGTCCACCTGCCGCGGCGCGTCGCCGGTCAGGTCCATCATCATGCCGTTCGTCACCACGGCCGAGGCCATGCCCTTGGACTGGCCCAGCATCATGTGCTCGCGCAGGTGCATGTGCTCGCCGTGCATGGGGATCAGCATCTGCGGTTTCAGCAGGTCGTGGACCGCCGCAAGGTCGGGCCGGTTTGCGTGGCCCGAGACGTGATAGGTGCCGTCGTCGGCGTCAAAGACGTCCACGCCCAACCGGCTGAGGTTGTTCATGATGCGGATCACCGGGCTTTCGTTGCCGGGGATCGTGCGGCTGGAAAACAGGAAGCTGTCGCCCTCTTTCAGCTGCAGCCCCAGATAGCGGCCCATCGACAGCTGCATCGACGCGGCGCGGCGTTCGCCCTGGCTGCCGGTGACGATCAGCATGACCTTGTTGCGCGGCAGCTCGGCCGCCTGCTCGGGGCCGATCACCTTGGGAAAGCTGGTCAGAATGCCCGTCTCGATCGCGGCGGTGACCATCTTGCGCATCGCGCGGCCCAGCAGGCAGACCTGACGGCCGGCGGCGACGCCAGCCTCGGCCAGCGTCTTCAGCCGGGCGATGTTGCTGGCGAATGTCGTGGCGACGACCATCTGCTTTTGCGCCATGACGAAATCCAGCAGCGGATTGGCCAGCAGCGCCTCGGACCGGCCGGGATGGGTGCTGAACACGTTCGTCGAGTCGCAGGCCAGCGCCTTGATCGGGGTCTCGCCCGCGATGCCGTGCCACATGATCGGGTCGAACGCCTCGCCCACCACGGGCGTCCCGTCCAGCTTGAAGTCGCCGGAATGGACCACCCGCCCCGCGGGGCTGTCGATGATCAGCGCGGCGCTTTCGGGGATCGAATGGCTGACCGGCACGAACTGGACGCGGAACGGCCCTGCCTCGACCACCTCGGGGCGGGGGTCCACGATGCGCAGCCGGTCGGTCGGCTGGCCGTATTCCTCCAGCTTCATGCGCGCCAGCGCGCCGGTGAAGCGGCGGCAATAGATCGGCGCCTTCAGCCGGCCCCACAGGTGGCCCAGCCCGCCCACGTGATCCTCGTGCCCGTGGGTGATGAAGATCGCGTCCAACCGGTCGCGGTTGTCTTCCAGCCAGCGGATGTCGGGCATGATCAGGTCGATGCCCGGCGCGCTGTCCATGTCGCCGAAGGTCACCCCCAGGTCGACCAGGATCAGCCGTTCCTTGCCCGGCCGCCCATAGCCATAGACATAGGCGTTCATGCCGATTTCGCTCGCGCCGCCCAGCGGCAGATAGATCAGGCGTTCAGACATTGCCCATCTCCCTGTTGTAGTCGTGGATGAGCCGCAGCCCGTGCATCGTCAAGTCGTCGTCCCAGCTGTGGAACAGATCCGGGATCTGGTCGAACAGCGCCGCCAGCCCGCCGGTTGCCACGATGGTCATGGCGCGGCCGCGTTCGGCGGCGATCCGCGCGCAGATCTCGCGCACCAGACCGACATAGCCCCAGAACACACCCGACTGGATACATGCAACCGTATTCGTCCCTATCACCTGTGCGGGCCGTGTGATATCGACATGCGGCAGGCTGGCCGCGCCCATGTGCAGCGCCTCGAGCGACAGGTTCACGCCCGGCGCGATGACCCCGCCCACATAGGCCCCGTCGGTGTCCACCACGTCGAAGGTCGTGGCCGTGCCGAAATCCACCACCGTCAGGTCGGGACCAAAGCGGTCGAACGCGGCCCAGGTGTTCACGATCCGGTCGGGGCCGACGACCGCGCCCTCGTCCACGCGGGGCGCGGCGGGCAGCAGGCAGTCGGGCTTGCCCACCACCAGCGGGCGCGTGTCGAAGTAGCGGTTGCACAGCACCCGCAGGTTGAACACCACCCGCGGCACGGTCGAGCTGATGATGCAGCCGCCGATCGTCACCTCCAACCGGTGCAGCGCCATCAGCGAACGCAGCCAGACGAAGTATTCGTCCGCCGTCCGCCGGTGATCGGTCGAGATGCGCCAGGTGGCGATGAACTGCGTCCCGTCCCAGATCGAGAAGACGGTGTTGGTGTTGCCGGTGTCGATGCACAGCAGCATGGGTCAGCCCCCGGTGGGAAAGTGGATGTCCGCGGCGGGGATGACCTGCCGCCCGGCGGCGGTGGCCAGGATCAGCGCGCCGCTGTCGTCGATGCCGTCGAACCGTCCCGTCTGGCTGGCCGTGCCCATGCGGGCGGTGATGGTCTGCCCCAGCCGGGCCGCGCGCGCCGTCCATGCCGCGCGCAGCGGCGCAAAGCCCAGCGTCGCCAGCTGCGCCTGCCAGCGGGCGAAGGCCGGGGCCAGCAGGTCAAGGAAATCCTCGGGCGTGACGGCGTGGCCGGTTTCGCCCAGGACCGACACGGGGGGCACCGCCCCGGGTTCCAGCAGGGCGGCGTCGGGTGCGGCGGCAAGGTTGACGCCGATGCCCACGGCAACCGCCTCCAGCCCGGCCGCCGATCCGGTGCTTTCCAGCAGGATGCCCGCGACCTTGCCGCCGTTCAGCAGCACGTCGTTGGGCCATTTGATCGCCAGCCGCGCCGCCGGGCCGCTGGCCAGCCCCAGCGCATCGTGCAGCGCCAGCGCCGCCACAAAGCTGAGCAGTGCGGCCTGCGCCGGGCCGCCCGCCGGGCGTGTCAGCAGGGTGGCTGCGAAATTGCCGGGCGGCATCTGCCATGCGCGGCCCCGGCGGCCGCGCCCGGCGGTCTGGGCGCGCGCCATGATCCAGGCCGGGCCGGTGACGGTCGCGGCCATGCGCAGCGCCTCGGCGTTCGTGCTGTCGGTGCGCGCCAACACGTGGCGCGCGACACCGTCGGGCCAGGGATCGGCCAACCGCGCCTCAGTCCGCGGGGGTGACGGGCACGACCACGGGGTCGGCGGGCACCGCCAGCGTCGCCGCCGAGGCCGGACCGACCAGCGCCTGCGCCGCGCGGCCCGCCGCCCGGTCGGCGCCCAGCATCGAGATCGCGCCCAGCACCATGATCGCGGCCGGGATCACCAGCGCCAGCGTCTGCACGGCGCCCATGCGCAGGCTGACCACCCCGTCGCGCTCGGCGCCGAAATACATGAAATAGACCATCCGCAGATAGTAATAGGCGCCGATGACCGATGCGACGACGCCCAGTGCGGCCAGCCAGACCATGTTGGCCTGAACCGCCGCCGTCAGCACACCGAACTTGGCGAAGAACCCCAGCATCGGCGGCACGCCCGCCAGGCTGAACAGCAGGACCAGCATCGCCAGCGCCTTCAAGGGCTCGGACCGGGCCAGCAGGTGCAGGTCGTCCAGCGCCGTCACCGGGCGGCCGTCGCGTTCCAGCGACAGGATGAAGGCAAAGGTGCCGACGTTCATCACCGCATAGATCGCCATGTAGATCAGCATCGACTGCACCCCAAGGGTGGTGCCGGCGGCCAGCCCGACCAGCGCGAACCCCATGTGGGCGATCGAGGAATAGGCCATCAGCCGCTTGATGTCGCGCTGCCCGATGCCCGCGACGGACCCCAGGAACATCGACATCAGCGCCAGCGCGGCAATGATCTGGCCCCAGTCGCCCGGCACATGGCCGAACGCGCCCCACATCAGCCGCGCGATCAGCGCCATCGCCGCGACCTTGGGCGCGGTCGCGAAGAACGCCGTCACCGGCGTGGGCGAGCCTTCGTAGACGTCGGGCGTCCACATGTGGAACGGCACCGCCGAGATCTTGAACGCCAGCCCGACCAGCAGGAACACCAGCCCGAACAGCAGCCCGACCGGCAGCGCGCCCTGCCCCACCACGGCCATCACCCCGGCGAGGTTTGTGGTGCCCGCAAAGCCATAGACCAGCGACGCGCCGTAAAGCAGCATCCCGGAGCTGAGCGAGCCGAGGACGAAATACTTCAGCCCCGCCTCGGACGACCGGACGCTGTCGCGGCGCATGGCGGCGACGACGTAAAGCGCCAGCGACTGCAGCTCCAGCCCCATGTAGAGGGTCAGCAGGTCGCCCGTCGACACCATCACCATCATGCCGACGACCGCCAGCACGACCAGGATCGGCAGCTCATACCGCAGCAGGCGGGTGCGGTCGAGGTAATCGGCGCTCATCGCGAGGACGGCGGCGGCCGACACCAGGATCACCACCTTGCAGAACCGCGCGAAGGCGTCGTCGATGAACATGCCGAAAAAGGCGCTGTGGTCGGGCCGGGCCATCCAGCCTATGGCGAAGGCCGCGACCAGCATCGCCGCCACGCTGAGCCACAGGACGGTGCGCGCCACCTGGTCCTTGCCCAGGAACGCGCCCAGCACCAGCGCCAGCATGGCGTAAAGCGCCAGCGCCGCCTCGGGCAGGATGGTCGTCAGATCGAGCGAAGTCATGCGCGCCCCCTCAGTGGCTGGCCGCAGGCTGCGCGGCGTCGGCAGGCGCGGCGGGCAGGCTGGCGTGATAATCGTTCAGCAGCGCGGCGACGGCCGGGCCGGTGATGTCGGTGACGGCGCGCGGATAGACGCCCAGCAGCAGCGTCATGGCGATCAGCGGCACGAAGATCCAGCGTTCGCGCGGCGTCATGTCGGAAATGCCCGCAAGGCCCGTCCTGACCAGGTCGCCGAGCGTCACCCGGCGATACAGCCACAGCGCATAGGCGGCCGACAGGATGACCCCCGACGTGGCGACCAGCGCGACCCAGGTGTTGACGCGGAACGTGCCCAGCAGGGTCAGGAACTCGCCCACGAACCCGGACGTGCCCGGCAGGCCGACGTTCGCCATCGTGAAGAACATGAACACCAGCGCATAGATCGGCATGCGGTTGACCAGCCCGCCATAGGCGTCGATTTCCCGCGTGTGCATCCGGTCATAGATGACGCCGACCAGCAGGAACAGCGCGCCCGAGATGAAGCCGTGCGACAGCATCTGGAAGATCGCGCCGTCCACGCCGGGCTGGTTCGCCGCAAAGACGCCCAGCGTGACATAGCCCATGTGGGCGACCGACGAATAGGCGATCAGCTTTTTCATGTCGGACTGCGCCAGCGCAACAAGGCTGGTATAGACGATGGCGATGGCCGACAGCCAGAAGATGAACGGCTGCGCGACGGCAGACGCCTCGGGGAACATCGGCAGGCTGAAGCGCAGGAAGCCATAGCCCCCCATCTTCAGCAGCACCGCCGCCAGCAGGACCGAGGCCGCCGTGGGCGCCTGCACGTGCGCGTCGGGCAGCCAGGTATGGACCGGCCACATCGGCAGCTTGACGGCGAACGACGCCAGGAACGCCAGGAACAGCAGCATCTGCGCGCCCGCGACGACGTTGATGCCCAGCACCCGCATCGGGTCCGACGGGAAGTCAAAGCCCAGCAGCGCCGCGATGTCGGTGGTGCCCGCCATGCGATACATGGCGATCATCGCCACCAGCATCAGGACCGAGCCGAGGAAGGTATAAAGGAAGAACTTGAACGCCGCATAGATGCGGTCGCGGCCGCCCCAGATCCCGATCATCAGGAACATCGGGATCAGCCCGGCCTCGAAGAACAGATAGAACAGCATCAGGTCCAGCGCCACGAAGACGCCGATCATCAGCCCCTCCAGCACCAGGAACGCGATCATGTAGTCCTTGACCCGCGTCGTCACGCCCCAGGTGGACAGGATCACCAGCGGCATAAGGAAGGTGGTCAGCATCACGAACAGGATCGAGATCCCGTCCACCCCCAGCTTGTAGCGCAGGCCCATGATCCAGGGCCGGTCCTCGACGAACTGGAAGGCGGTGTTCTGCGGGTCGAACCCGGCCAGCACCACGCAGGAAATCGCGAAGGTCGCGGTTGTGGCGACCAGCGCCAGCCACTTGGCGTTGCGGGCGGCGGCCTCATCCTCGCCGCGCAGGAACAGCGCCAGGACCAGCGCCGCCACGATCGGAAGGAAGGTGATGACAGAGAGCAGCGGATAGGTCGTCATCTTACAGCGTGCCCCGCATCATCACCCAGATCAGTATGCCGACAAGGCCCAGCACCATCCCGAAGGCATAGTGGAACAGATACCCGGACTGCACCCGCCCGGCAAAGCGCGTCAGCCGCGGGATCAGCCCCATCGCCAGCCCGTTGATGGCCCCGTCGATGGTCCGCCCGTCGCCGCCGCGCCACAGGGCGCGGCCCAGCCAGCGGGCGGGACGCACAAAGACCCAGTCGTACAGCTCGTCGAAATACCACTTGTTCAGCAGGAAGCGATACAGCGGCGCCTGGATCGCGGCCAGCCGCGCCGGGGCCGAGGGCGCGCGGATATACATCACCCACGCCAGCCCCAGCCCGGTCAGCATCGCGATGAACGGCGACACCTTGACCCAGACCGGCGCGTGGTGCGCCTCGTCCATGACGTGGTTGTCGGGATGCATATAGATCGCGCCGCCCACCGGGGCCGCGACCGGCGTCGTGGCGGGCGCGTCCGCCCCGGCCCCGTCGGGGGCGGTGGCGGCGGGTTCCGCCGCGTCGGCACGAACCGGCGCGTCGCTTGCGGTTTCCGCAGGGGCGGCGGCGTGGTCGGCCGGTTCCGCCCCGCCGTCTTCCGCCGCGGCCGCGACATGCGGCATGTGGAAGAACTGGGTCACCCGGTCGTGGTCGCCGAAGAAGGGCGCATACCAGATCATCCCGGCAAACACCGCCCCCAGCGCCAGCACGCCCAGCGGGACCAGCATGACCGGCGGGCTTTCATGCGCGTGTTCGTGGGCGTGCATCGGGTCGTGGTGGCCGTGATGGCCGTGGCCGTGCGCATGATCGTCGTGGCCGTGGCCGTGGACCGGCTGCACCTCTTCCTCGGCCTTGATCCTGGCGTCCCAGACCTGCTGCGGGCGCGGCGCGCCCCAGAAGGTCAGGAACATCAGCCGCCAGGAATAAAAGCTGGTGAAGCAGGCCGCGATGACCAGCAGCCAGAAGGCATAGCCCGACCCCGACGCATAGGCGCTTTCAATGACCGCGTCCTTGGACAGGAAGCCGGCGAATCCGATGGTGGTCAGCGGGATGCCGACGCCGGTGATCGCCAGCGTGCCGATCAGCATCGCCCAGAAGGTATACGGAATCTTTTTCCGCAGCCCGCCGTAATTCCGCAAATCCTGTTCGTGGTGCATCGCATGGATCACCGAACCGGCGCCAAGGAACAGCATCGCCTTGAAGAAGGCGTGCGTGAACAGGTGGAACATGGCGACCGAATAGACCCCGACGCCCGCCGCCACGAACATGTATCCCAGCTGCGAACAGGTCGAATAGGCGATGACGCGCTTGATGTCGTTCTGCACCAGCCCGACGGTCGCGGCAAAGAACGCGGTCGAGGCGCCGACGATGACGATGAACTGCTTGGCGTCGGGGGCGAACTCATACAGCGGCGACATCCGGCAGACCAGGAACACGCCCGCCGTCACCATGGTCGCGGCGTGGATCAGCGCCGACACCGGGGTCGGGCCTTCCATCGCGTCGGGCAGCCAGGTGTGCAGGCCAAGCTGCGCCGACTTGCCCATCGCGCCGATGAACAGCAGCACCCCCAGCAGGTTGGCGGCGTTCCATTCGGTCCACAGGAACGGCACCTGCGTCTGCGCGATCTGCGGCACCTGGGCGAAGATCTCGTCGAACCGCAGCGAGCCGGTCAGCCACCAGATCCCGAAGATCCCCAGCAGAAACGCGAAATCGCCCACCCGGTTGACGATGAAGGCCTTCATCTGGGCGTCCAGCGCGCTGGGTTTCTTGTAATAGAAGCCGATCAGCAGATAGGACGCGAGGCCCACCCCCTCCCAGCCGAAGAACATCTGCAGCAGGTTGTCGGCCGTCACCAGCGCCAGCATGGTGAAGGTGAAGAACGACAGATAGGCGAAGAACCGCGCCTTGTAGTTCTCGTCCTCGGACCAGTTGTCGTCATGGGCCATGTAGCCCATCGAATACAGGTGGACGACCGCGGACACCGTCGTCACCACGATCAGCATGATCGCGGTCAGCCGGTCCAGCCGGATCGACCAGTCCACGGCGAAATCGCCCGACACGATCCAGTCCATCACCGGGATGTGCCGCGGCACGCCGTCAAAGTTCAGGAACACGATCCACGACAGCGCGCAGGCGATGAACAGCACGCCCGTGGTCAGGATCATCGCGGCCTTTTCGCCGAACACGCGCCAGCCGAAGCCCGCGATGATGGACGCGGCCAGCGGCGCGAACAGGATGAACTTTTCCATGCCGGGTCAGCCCTTCATCACGTTGACGTCTTCGACGGCGATGGTGCCGCGGTTGCGGAAGAACACCACAAGGATCGCCAGCCCGATCGCCGCCTCGGCGGCCGCGACCGTCAGCACGAACATCGTGAAGATCTGCCCCACCAGATCGCCCAGATGCGCCGAGAAGGCGACAAAGTTGATGTTGACCGACAGCAGGATCAGTTCGATCGACATCAGGATGACGATGACGTTCTTGCGGTTGACGAAGATGCCGAACACGCCGGTGACGAACAGGATCGCCCCCACGACCAGGTAATGTGTCAGTCCGATCATCTGCCTTCGTCCCTCTCCGGTTCGTGGTCCGGGTCTTCTGTCGCGCGACTCTCTCGCGCCGGTCTCTAGTTCACGCCGCCCGGATAGAACAGCTTGCAGCCGCAATTCAGGTCAAAGCGCTTGCCATCCATGACCATGCGGGGCGACTGGATCGGGCCGGACTGGGCCACCCACGGCAGCGCCTGCGCGCGGGCCAGAACGGCCTCGGGCCGGGGGCCGCCCTGCAGGCGCCTTTCCTCGATTTCCATAAAGGCATCGTCGATGCCGTAACCCTCGATTGACACCACCGGGGCGCCGCCGATCAGGGGCGCGGGCGGCGCATCATGCCCGTTGACCGGGCCCCCCAGCCACGCGCCGGTGCGGGTCGCGCAGTCGAAATAGGTCACGATGCGCTCGCCCGATCCGCAGATGCCGTTGTGGATCACCTGCCGGACGATGCCGCCGCCCAAGTCCCTGGCCTCGAGCGCGCGCACGAATTGCGGGTTCTGCGGCTGGATATGGGTCAGCGCGCATTGCTCGCCGCGGTGAACCTCGGCGCGGGTCGGCTCGATCGGACTGCACGCAAGGGCACCCGAGGCGGCCATCACGGACACCCCGATGCCGATGCCCATCGCGACCAGGCCTTGGGCTTTCACAGCCCCTGCCCCGGTTTCGGGTTGGTCATCCGCATCGCCTTGGCCGGGTCGCGCCACATCTGCTGCAGCACGTCCTGGCGCTTGATGTCGCGGCGGTGGCGCAGCGTCAGAAGGATCGCGCCGATCATGGCGACCAGCAGGATCAGCCCGGCCAGCTGGAACGGCAGCAGATAACGGTCATACAGCACCAGACCCAGCGCGTGGGTGTTCAGCGTGTTTTCCACGATGGGCGCGGCGCGGGCGTTGTCGGCGACCGAGGTTTCCCAGTTGCCATAGGCGATGCCCAGCATCGCCAGCACCACCAGCCCCATGACCAGCGCCAGCGGCAGATAGCGCGCCAGCTCGCCCTTGAGCGCGGCGAAGTCGATGTCCAGCATCATCACGACGAACAGGAACAACACCGCGACCGCGCCGACATAGACGATGACCAGCAGCATCGCCACGAACTCGGCCCCCTGCAGGACGAACAGCCCCGCCGCCGAGATGAAGCACAGGATCAGCCACAGCACCGAATGGACCGGGTTGCGCGAGATCACGACCATGAAGCCGGCCACGCAGACGCAGATTGCGAACAGGTAAAAGGCAAAGACCATCATGCGTCGTCCTCCTCGGCAAAGACCGACTGCGCCAGTTCCAGCGCCTTCTGCATGGCGGGCAGGCCGCCGAACATGCTCATCTGCCAGATCGTCTCGGCGATCTCGCGCTGGGTCGCGCCGGCCTGCCGGGCGTGGCGGACGGCCAGGCGCAGCTGCGGCTCGGCCATCGCGCCCTGCACCGTCAGCGCGCCGATGGTCAGCAACAGCCGCGTCTTGGCGTCCAGCCCCTCGCGGTTGAAGGTGCGGCCGAACCACATCTCCATCATGTCCGACGACATGGTGGGGATCAGCTTCTCGAACGCGCGCGGATCCCATTTCTCCAGCGCCGGGTTGAAGGCGCGCGCCATCTCCTGCCCCGAGGCGAGCATCTGCGCGAACAGCTTGGTGAACCCCTCGCTCATCTGTAGGGCGCGTCCAGGGCGATGTTCTGGGCGATCACGGCTTCCCAGCGTTCGCCGTTCGCCAGCAGCTTCTGCTTGTCATACAGCAACTCCTCGCGGGTTTCGGTGGCGAACTCCAGGTTCGGCCCCTCGACGATGGCATCGACCGGGCAGGCTTCCTGGCAAAAGCCGCAATAGATGCACTTGGTCATGTCCAGGTCATAGCGCGTGGTGCGCCGCGACCCGTCCTCGCGCGGTTCGGCGTCGATGGTGATCGCCTGCGCGGGGCAGATCGCCTCGCACAGCTTGCAGGCGATGCAGCGTTCCTCGCCGTTGGGATAGCGGCGCAGGGCGTGTTCGCCGCGGAACCGGGGGGACAGCGGCGAGCGTTCGTGCGGATAGTTGATGGTGGCCTTGGGCGCGACAAAGTATTTCATGCCCAGGCCGAAGCCCTTGATGAAATCCCACAGCAGGAAATACTTGGTCGCCCGGACCAGGTCGAACGCCATGTCAGGCCGCCCCGTTTTCGGCCGCATAGCGGTCGAAGGCCGCGACGATCAGCCGGACACCGGCATCGTCCAGCGTCACCCCTGCCTGTCCCAGCGCCTCGGCGATGAAATGCGCGAACTGCGCCTTTTCGGTTTCCTCGGCCGTCGCCAGCGTCTGTGCGATCTGATTGGTGGTCATGGCTTATCCTCCGACAACGGTTGCGCCGATCTGCGTCAGGTGGTCCCAGCGCGCCCACGCGCCGCCCAGCACGTCAAAGCGGGCAAGGAACGCGACCAGCACCACCCAGCCCAGCGACAGCGGCAGGAACACCTTCCAGCCGACGCGCATCAACTGGTCATAGCGATAGCGCGGCGTGATCGCCTTAACCATCGCGAACATGAAGAACCAGACCCACATCTTCAGCACCATCCACAGCGCCCCGTCGGGCAGGCCCGGAATGGGCGACAGCCAGCCGCCGAAGAACAGGATCGAGATCAGCGCGCACATCAGGAAGATCGCGATGTATTCGCCAGCCATGTAGAGCAGATAGGGCGTGGACGAATATTCGACCATGTGGCCCGCGACCAGTTCCGACTCCGCCTCGGCCAGGTCAAAGGGCGGGCGGTTCGTCTCGGCCAGCGCGCTGATGAAGAACAGCACCAGCATCGGCAGATGCGGCAGCCAGTACCAGTTGAACATGCCGAACGCGCCGCGCTGGCTTTCGACGATGCCCGACAGGTTCATCGTCCCGGCCGAGATGATGACGCCGATGATGATCAGCCCCAGCGACACCTCATAGCTGATCATCTGCGCCGCCGACCGCAGCGAAGCAAGGAACGGGTATTTCGAGTTCGAGGCCCAGCCGCCCATGATCACGCCGTAAACCTCAAGCGAGGAGACGGCGAAGATGAACAGGATGCCCACGTTGATGTTGGCCATCACCCAGCCGGGCGCGAACGGGATCACCACCCAGCCGACCAGCGCCAGCACCATCGACAGGAACGGCGCCAGGAAGAAGACGAACTTGTCGGCCCCGGCGGGCACGACGATTTCCTTGACGACATATTTCAGCGCGTCGGCCACCGATTGCAGCAGCCCCCAGGGGCCGACCACGTTCGGGCCGCGGCGCATCTGGACCGCGGCCCAGATCTTGCGGTCGCCATAGACCAGAAACAGCAGCGAGATCATCACGAAGGCGATGATGCCCAGGCCCTGCGCCAGCAGGATCACCGCGATGCCAAGGGGCGAAGCCAGAAACTCAGCCATCCGTGTCGTCCCTCCTTACGCCGCGGGGATGCCGCGGGCCTTGCACGCGCGCAAGGTGTCATTCGTTTCCATCACCCGCAGGCCCATCGGCTGCGTGTCGGACAGGGTAAAGACCGACCCCACCAACAGCTTTCCGTTGCGCTTGTCCTGCAGGGTGCGGATGTGGCGGGCATAGTGCCGGCCCGTGCCCTTGGCCCAGCCGGCCAGCGCGCAGGTGGCATAGGCGAAGGCCACATCGGCGTCCACCCCCGGCTTGAGGTTGGCGGTCACCTCGACCAGGTCGCCCTTGCGGTCGCCCTTGATCGCATCGACGCGTGCCCCCACGAACAGCGCCGGATCGGCGGTGAAGTCCTTGGGGAAATCGGGCAGCGCCGGACGGGTGCGGGCGGCGAACGCCTCCAGCGCCTTTTGCTGCGCGGTGGGCAGGCGCGGCTTGCCGGGGGACACCAGTTCAAAGTTGCCGACGTCGGCCGCCGACAAATCCAGGCCCAGATTCACCGACAGCTCGGCCAGCTCGGCCTCGGTGACGGAAAACGCCTCGCGGCCGGCGGCGCTGTCCAGCGCCACCTCGGTCACGGACCCGTCGGGTTCCAGGATCAGGATGTCGCCCGACTTGGTGGACACGCGCGCGCGGCTAAGCCGGGTGCCGGCGGCGGAACGGTCCATCACCTTGACGCTCACCTGCTCGGGCTTGGACGGCGGGCGCGCGGGGCCGCCCTCGTCCCTGACGCATCCGGCCAGCGCCAGCGCGCCGGCGGCCATCCACAGGGTCAGCGCGCGGGCCATCGCCCTACTCCGCCGCAAGCGCGGGCGTGGCCCGCGCGCCCGCCATCGCCGACAGCTGCCCCATCAGCGGCGAGGACCGGGCGATGGGGTTGGTCAGGTAGAAATCGCGCACCGCGTTGCGGAAGGTTGCGGCGCCCAGGGTGCCCGGCTGGACCGGTTGCCACGCATTCCCCGGCACCTCGTCGATCTGCGCCAGATGCGGCACCGCGTCGATCAGCGCCCGGCGCAGCCCGGCCAGATCGTCCCACGGCTGGGTGCGCCCCAGTTCGGCCGACAGCGCCCGCAGGATCGCCCAGTTCTCCTTGGCCTGCCCCGGCGCAAAGTTTGCGCGCAGGGCCAGCTGCGGGCGCCCCTCGGTGTTCACGAACAGCCCGCCCTCCTCGGTATAGCAGGCTGCGGGCAGGATGATGTCGGCGCGGTGCGCGCCGCGGTCGCCGTGACTGCCCTGATAGATGACGGTCGGGCCGGCGGCGATGTCCACCTCGTCCGCGCCGAGGCTATAGATCACCTCGGCGCCCTCGATGGCGGCGGCCAAGCCGCCTTCGGTGACGGCGCCCACGTCCATCGCGCCCACGCGGGCGGCGGCGGTGTGCAGGACCAGCAGCTTGCAGTCGCCCAGCTCGCAGATGCGCATGGCCGCGGCCAGCACGGCCGCGCCGTCCGCCTCGCGCAGGGCGCCCTGCCCCACGATGACGATGCCGGGCGTGCCCTCGGTGTTCGCCAGATCGTCGCCCAACAGCGCCGCCAGCGCGGCCCGGTCGGTGCCGAAATGGTGATAGTCATAGGTCAGGTCCGCGGCCTCGCCGACCAGCGCGACCTGCGCGCCATGCGTCCAGGCCTTGCGGATGCGGGCGTTCAGGACCGGCGCCTCGACCCGCGGGTTGGTGCCGATCAGCAGGATGCGCCGGGCGTCGTCGATGTCGGCGATGCTGGCGGTCCCGACATAACCCGAACGGTTCCCCGCCGGCAGCCGCGCGTTGTCGGTGCGGCATTCAACCGTGCCGCCGATCCCCTCGACCAGCTGCTTCAGCGCGAACACGGCCTCGGCCGGGGCCAGGTCGCCGATCAGCCCCGCGACCTTGCGCCCCTTCATCGCGGATGCGGCTGCCTCAAGCGCCTCGGGCCAGGTCGCCGGGCGCAGGCGGCCGTTCCGGCGGATATAGGGCTGGTCCAGCCGCTGGCGGCGCAGCCCGTCCCAGACGAAGCGGGTCTTGTCGCTGATCCACTCCTCGTTCACGCCGTCATGGTTGCGGGGCAGGATGCGCATCACCTCGCGCCCCTTGACGTCGATGCGGATCGCCGACCCTAGCGCGTCCATCACGTCGATGGATTCGGTCTTGGTCAGCTCCCACGGGCGCGCGGTAAAGGCATAGGGCTTGCTGACCAGCGCGCCGACCGGGCACAGGTCGATGATGTTGCCCTGCAGGTTCGAATCCAGCGTCAGGCCCAGATAGGACGTGATCTCGCTGTCCTCGCCCCGGCCGGTCTGGCCCATCTGGGTGATCCCCGCGACCTCGCTGGTGAACCGCACGCAGCGGGTGCAGCTGATGCAGCGGGTCATGTGGGTTTCCACCAGCGGCCCCAGATCCAGATCCTCGGACGCGCGCTTGGGCTCGCGGTAGCGGCTGAAATCGACGCCATAGGCCATCGCCTGGTCCTGCAGGTCGCATTCGCCGCCCTGGTCGCAGATCGGGCAGTCCAGCGGGTGGTTGATCAGCAGGAACTCCATCACCCCCTCGCGGGCCTTGCGGACCATCGGGCTGTTGGTGCGGATCTCGGACGGGGCACCGTCGGGGCCGGGGCGCAGGTCGCGCACCTGCATCGCGCAGGATGCGGCGGGCTTGGGCGGGCCGCCCACGACCTCGACCAGGCACATCCGGCAGTTGCCCGCGATGGACAGCCGTTCGTGATAGCAGAATCGCGGCACCTCGATCCCCGCCTGCTCGCAGGCCTGGATCAGCGTCATGTTGGGATCGACCTCGACCAGCCGGTCGTCGATCCTGATGGTGCGAAGATTGCTCATCTGCGTGCCCTGTCCCCTGCCTCAGTCCACGCGGACAAAGGTCTTGAAATACGTGTCTTGCTGATCGCCGCGCTGGACGATGGTCGTCATCGCGTCCCGGCCGGGGCGATAAAGGACGATGCCATAGGTCGGGCCAAAGTCGGCAAATCGCGCGGTCCGCTGCGCCGTGGCCTGCCAGCGCACGCCCTGCGGGTCGGTGCAGGTGATCGCGGCGGCGCGCGGCTCGCCCCAGATGCGGATATAGGGCTTGCCGGTCAGGTCGCGGCTGGTGGTCACGCGCGAGCCGGCGGGGGCATCGACCGTGCAGCTGAGCCCGCCGGGCGACAGCAGGTCGAAGCGCATCACATAGACCTCGACCGGCGGCGCGGCCAGCGCCAGATCCGCCAGCAGCATCGTGGCCGCCGCGGCGGCGGTGACGGCGATCCCGATCCAGCGCACCGCCCGTTTCATTTCGCCACCAGCAGCGACCCGGTCACTGTCCGGTTTGCGATCTCCTGCCGGCCCAGCCGGCAATAGCTTTCGGCGTCGCCCTTGGTCACGCCGTTGCGGCCCATGTAATCCTCGGCCACGGCATAGATGCGGGCCTTGTCCGCCTTGCTGTCCAGGAACGCGTCCACCTGCTGCTTGGAATAGCCGCGGTCCAGCGCATAGCGTTCCAGCGCGCGGGCCTGCTGGAACGCATAGATCAGCCGCCCGTCGATGGTGGGACATTCGCGGCGGATGCGGTCGGCGATCCGCGCGGCGATCAGGCGGTCGTTGATGTAACGCTCGCTGGACAGCGGCTCCAGCGCGGCGGCGGGGGACGCCAGCGCCGACATTGCGCAAAGCGTCAGGGCGGCGGCGGTCAGTCGCAAGGGAAGGTGCATGGCACGGGCCTTTCTGCTGCGGTCGGGCGCAGCATAGCCGATCGCCCCGCACGGCGCCGTCAGATGCGCGTGATCGTGCCGGGCATCCGCCCCGCGCGCCACCCGCCTGCCGGGCCGATGTGCGACCGCCCGCGTCATTCCGCCGCCATCGCCCCCATGCGGCCGGTGCGCTTGGCCTTGATGCGATCCTCGATTTCCTCGCGGTAATGCCGGATAAGCCCCTGGATCGGCCAGGCCGCCGCGTCGCCAAGGGCGCAGATCGTGTGCCCCTCGACCTGCTTGGTCACGTCCAGCAGCATGTCGATTTCCTCGACCTCGGCCTCGCCGCGCACCAGCCGGTCCATGACCCGCATCATCCAGCCCGTGCCCTCGCGGCAGGGCGTGCATTGCCCGCAGCTTTCATGCTTGAAGAACGCCGACAGCCGCCAGATCGCCTTCACGATGTCGACCGAGTTGTCCATGACGATCATGCAGGCGGTGCCAAAGCTGGACTTCAGCTCGCGCATGCCGTCGAAGTCCATGATCGCGTCCTCGCACAGATGCGCGGGGATCACGGGACAGGAGGCACCGCCAGGGATGATCGCCTTGAGGTTCGACCAGCCGCCGCGGATGCCGCCGCCGTGCTTTTCGATCAGCTCGCGCATAGGGATCGACATCGCCTCCTCGACGACGCAGGGCGTGTTGACGTGCCCGGTCAGGCCGAACAGCTTGACGCCCGCGTTGTTGGGGCGGCCGAAACCCGCGAACCATTCCGCCCCGCGGCGCAGGATCGTCGGCACCACCGCGATGGATTCGACGTTGTTCACCGTCGTCGGGCAGCCGTAAAGACCCGCCCCCGCCGGGAACGGCGGCTTCATCCGGGGCATGCCCTTCTTGCCTTCCAGGCTTTCCAGCAGCGCGGTTTCCTCGCCGCAGATATAGGCGCCGGCGCCGTGGTGCAGGAACAGGTCGAAGTCCCAGCCCGATTTCGCCGCGTTCTTGCCCAGCAGCCCGGCGTCATAGCATTCGTCGATGGCCGCCTGCAGCGCCTCGCGTTCCCGGATGTATTCGCCGCGCAGATAGATATAGGACGTGTGCGCGCCCATCGCGAAACTGGCGATCAGCGCGCCCTCGATCAGCGTGTGCGGATCGTGGCGCATGATCTCGCGGTCCTTGCAGGTCGCGGGTTCGGATTCGTCGGCGTTGATGACCAGGTACGACGGGCGGCCGTCGCTTTCCTTGGGCATGAAGGACCACTTCATGCCGGTCGGGAAGCCCGCGCCGCCGCGCCCGCGCAGGCCGGATTTCTTCATCTCGTCGATGATGCCGTCGCGGCCGCGGGCGATGATCCCGGCGGTGCCGTCCCAGTGGCCGCGGGCCCGCGCGCCGGCAAGGCTGCGGTCGCCCATGCCGTAGAGATTGGTGAAGATCCGGTCCTGATCGCTCAGCATCGCGTCGTCGTCCTATCGTTCGCGCGGCGCATGGTCGCGCCGCCGCCAGATCCGCCAGGTCACCAGCAGCGACCAGACCAGCGCCCCGATCGCCGCGAGATCGGCGAGAAAGGCATATTCCGCGGGCCAGCCGAAACGCCGCCCCGCCCAGTTGGCCGCCAGCCACAGCAGCATGGTCGCGGCGATCACGCCGCCCGCCAGCCGCATCTGCGCGCCGTCGGCCCGCGGCGTCATGGTGCGTCACCCGCATCCACGCGGCGGGAATGCGCCGTTTCGCCGCCCGCCGCAAGCACGCGCGCCTGCCCCACCCAGTCGTCGCGACGGATATGCGCGCCCTTGCGGGCCAGGCGGGCGCTGAAGTCATCGACCTCGGCGTCCGTCCAGGCGGCGATCTGGTCAAAGCGGGTGACGCCGTTTTCATGCAGCCAGCCGGTCAGCTTGCGCCCGACGCCGTCGATCCGGCCCAGATCGTCGGCGCCCTGCGGCACGGCGTCGCGGTCGTTGCGGCTGCGGGCCGTCAGCCGGCCCGCGTCGGTCGTGCCGGGGCCTGCGGCAGAAAAGTCTTCGTCGGTGATGGTGGCCGGGGGCTGGTCGGGCGCGGGCTGCGCGGCGGGCATCGGCTCGGCGGCGGGCACGGCCTCGCCGGGCATGGCGTGATCCTCGGACTGCGAGGGGACATACATCACCGCCCGGGTATCCTCCAGCGGGGTTTCCTCGGCGGGGGTGTCTTCCAGCGAAGGCTTTGCGGCCGGGGCCTCCTCGGCCGGGGTGCGGGCGGGCGGCTCGGGCGCCTGCCCCGCGGGCGCGCCGCCGGCCGGCGCTGTCACGGCGGCCCCGTTCTGGTCCGCACCGCCGACGGTAAACGTCACCGCCTCGGCCGCGTTGACCGAGGCGCCGGGCGGGGCGCCGGTCATCGGCACCGACCCGTCGGGGCCGGGCACGGCGGCCGGGCGCGGCGGTGCAACCAGCACCCCCTGCGCGTCGCGGCCCGGCGCCACCGGGGCCTGTCCCGCCCCCGCACCCGTATCGCTGGCCCAGTCCTCGGCGGCCATCTGGTCGGCGGTCCGGCCCTCGCAGGCCAGAAACACCAGCAGGCCGCCGACCAGCCCGGCCGTCAGCAGCCCCAGCAGCAGCCCGGCCAGCACGCCCAGATCGCCCGCGCCGCTGGTCAGCGCCAGCACCAGCAGGCCCATCAGCGCCGCTGCGATCCAACACGTCCGCCTGCACTCACTCATCCGCACGACTCCGGCCATTGCTTTGATGTTACTGGGTATCCTTCGCGTCGGCGGGCTGGCCCGCCGGTTCCCTTGCGGATTGCGGCCGACCCGCAGAGGTTCCCGCCGCCTCCTGCTCGGTGATGCCGGTCTTGTCGGCGGGCCGCCCCTCGGACGGGCGCGGCTCGTCCGCCGGGTCGCCATCGTCGGTCGCGGCGTCGGGCCGGCGCTGCCACGGCGTCAGGATCGGCGCCTCGGTCCCGTCGATGCGCTTGACCGTGTCGCGCAGCCTGACCGCCAGCGAGGCCGATGCGTTCAGTTCCTCGCCCGTCCCCTTCAGCGCCGCCAGCGCCACCGGCCCGCCCAGCGGTTCGGACGAGAACCGGCCGTTCTGCGGCCCCGGAACCGGCACCTGGCCCGCGGCCAGCGCGTCGATCAGCCCGGCCAGCTTCTCGGCGGTCAGATCCTCATAGTAATCCTTGCCGATCTGGGCCATCGGCGCGTTGGAACAGGCGCCCAGGCATTCGACCTCTTCCCAGCTGAAATTGCCGTCCGCCGACAGGGTGTGCGGGGTGGCGGCGATCTTGTCGCGGCAGACGGCGATCAGGTCGCCCGCGCCGCAGATCATGCAGGTCGTGGTGCCGCAGATCTGGATGTTGGCGATCCGGCCGACCGGGTGCAGCTGGAACATGAAATAGAACGTCGCCACCTCGAGCGCGCGGATATAGGCCATGCCCAGCAGGTCCGCGACATATTCGATGGCGGGCCGCGTCAGCCAGCCTTCCTGTTCCTGCGCGCGCCACAGCAGCGGGATGACCGCCGATTGCTGGCGCCCCTCGGGGAACTTGGTCATCTGCGCTTGCGCCCACGCCAGGTTCTTCGGCGTGAACTCGAACGAGTCGGGCTGGGTCAGGGACAGGCGGCGCAGCATCAGATCTCACTCAACTTATCGAAACTCACAACGTTAGCCGTGCTACCGCCATCGGGAACCATTCGCGCGGCATGAGCGATTTTCATGAAATGGCGGAAGTCCCTCTCGGATTTGACGGGGATCACAAGATGATACCCGTTTTCAAATTCCTTTACGGTGTATTCCGTGCCATTCTGATGGCGAAAGCGAAGGCTCACCGGTCCACCTCGCCGAACACGATGTCCATCGTCGCGATGATCGCCGACACGTCGGCCAGCATGTGCCCCTTGGCCATCCAGTCCATCGACTGCATGTGCAGGAAGCCCGGCGCGCGCAGCTTGGCGCGATAGGGTTTGTTGGTGCCGTCGCTGACCATATAGACGCCGAATTCGCCCTTGGGGGCCTCGACGGCGGCATAAACCTCGCCCTTGGGCACCTTGAAGCCTTCGGTATACAGCTTGAAGTGGTGGATCAGGCTTTCCATGTCGCGCTTCATCTCGGCGCGGGGCGGGGGCGTCAGCTTGCCGCGGGCCAGCACGTCGCCCGCGGGTTCGGCCTTCAGCATGGCGATGGCCTGGCGGATGATGCGGGTGGACTGGCGCATCTCCTCCATCCGGCACAGATAGCGGTCAAAGCAGTCGCCGTTCGTGCCGACGGGGACGTCGAACTCGAACTCGTCATAGCATTCATAGGGCTGGCTGCGGCGCAGATCCCAGGCAAGGCCAGACCCGCGCGCCATCACGCCCGAATAGCCCCAGTCCAGCACGTCCTGTTCCCGGGCGACGCCGATATCGACCGTGCGCTGCTTGAAGACGCGGTTTTCGGTGATCAGCGTGTCCAGGTCGCGGACGACGCGGGGGAAGTTCACCGCCCAGTCGTCGATGTCGTCCAACAGCGCGGGCGGCAGATCCTGATGCACCCCGCCGGGCCGGAAATAGGCCGCGTGCAGCCGCGCCCCGCTGGCCCGTTCGTAAAAGATCATCAGCTTTTCGCGTTCCTCGAACCCCCACAGCGGCGGGGTCAGCGCGCCGACGTCCATCGCGCCGGTCGTGACGTTCAGCAGGTGGTTCAGGACGCGGCCGATTTCCGAATACAGCACCCGGATCAGGCTGGCACGGCGCGGGACGACCGTGCCGGTCAGCCGCTCGATGGCCAGGCACCACGCATGTTCCTGGTTCATCGGCGCGACGTAATCCAGCCGGTCCAGATAGGGCAGGTTCTGCAGATAGGTGCGCGATTCCATCAGCTTTTCGGTGCCGCGGTGCAGCAGGCCGATGTGGGGGTCGACCCGCTCGACGATCTCGCCGTCCAGTTCCAGCACCATCCGCAGCACGCCATGCGCCGCCGGGTGCTGAGGCCCGAAGTTGATGTTGAAGTTGCGGATCTTCTGCTCGCCCGTCAGCACCTCGTGGGTGCCGTCGTCATAGGCGTTGCTGCGGATGTCGCCGTCCATCGGACCCTATCCCTGCTGTGCGACGCGGGCGGCGCGGGCGGCCGGCCGGTCGGCGAATGTCGCGCGCCCCATCGCGGCGCGGCGGTGAAGGCCCGGGCCGGACGCGCCGGTGTTCCGGTGTCCTGTGGCGGCGGCGTCCTGCGTCATTTCTTGCCGTCCGCCGTGACGCCGGTGGTCGCCGGGGCCTTTTCGTCGCCCGGCAGGATGTATTTCGCACCCTCCCACGGGGACAGGAAATCGAACTGGCGG
The DNA here is from genome assembly GCF_004522155.1 of Paracoccus luteus. Lineage (GTDB taxonomy): Bacteria > Pseudomonadota > Alphaproteobacteria > Rhodobacterales > Rhodobacteraceae > Paracoccus > Paracoccus luteus. Next base: position 57,462 of record NZ_SDEA01000009.1, read on the forward strand.
TATTCCTGGACCAGGTTCACCGGCTCGTAGACGACGCGCTTTTCGCTGTCGTCCCAGCGCACCTCGACATAGCCGGTGGTGGGAAAATCCTTGCGCAGCGGAAAGCCGCGGAAGCCATAGTCGGTCAGGATGCGGCGCAGGTCCGGGTGGCCCGAGAACAGGATGCCGAACATGTCGAACACCTCGCGTTCGAACCAGTTGGCCGAGGGCATGATCGCGGTCAGCGACGGCACCAGGTCATCCTCGCGCACGGCGGCGCGCAGGCGGATGCGCTGGTTGGTGTACATCGACAGGAACTGCCACACCATGTCGAACCGCGCCGGGCGCTGCGGGTAATCGACGGCGGTGATGTCCACCAGCATGTTGAACCGGCAGGTCGGCTCGTCGCGCAGGAACTCGACCACGGCGGCGATCGCCGAGGCGTGGATGGTCACGTTCAGCTCGCCGAACGCCACCTCGGTCGCGATGACGTCGTTGGGGCGGCGCAGGGCGATCATCTCGCCCAGTTCGGCCAGCGCCGGCAGGTCCACATGGGTCAGGGTTGCCATGACGTCACCTTGCCAGCGTGCCGGTGCGGCGGATGCGCCGCTGCAGTTGCAGGATGCCATACAGCAGCGCCTCGGCCGTGGGCGGGCAGCCGGGGACATAGATGTCCACGGGCACGACCCGGTCGCAGCCGCGCACGACGGAATAGCTGTAATGGTAATAGCCGCCGCCGTTGGCGCACGACCCCATGCTGATGACATAGCGCGGCTCGGGCATCTGGTCATAGACCTTGCGCAGCGCGGGGGCCATCTTGTTGGTCAGCGTGCCCGCGACGATCATCAGGTCCGACTGGCGCGGGCTGGCGCGCGGCGCGGTCCCGAACCGTTCCAGGTCATAGCGCGGCATCGACGCCTGCATCATCTCGACCGCGCAGCAGGCCAGGCCAAAGGTCATCCAGTGCAGCGAGCCGTTGCGCGCCCAGTTGATGACATCCTCGGTCGTGGTCAGCAGGAAGCCCTTGTCCTGCAGCTCGCGGTTAAGCAGCTGCGTGATCCCGTCGCCCTCGGCGCCCGCGGTGTTCGGGCCGGTCTGCACGCCTTCAGGAAAGATCAGGCCCGACTGCACGCCGGTCGGGTGGCCGCCCTCATGGGCAGGCCCCGCGCCGCCGACCCGGGTCGTCGTCTCGGTCTCGGTCACGCCCATTCCAGCGCCCCTTTCCGCCATTCATAGGCAAAGCCCGCCGTCAGCACGGCCAGGAACACCATCATCGACCAGAACGCCACGTCGCTCAGCGCCTGGAAGCTGACCGCCCAGGGGAACAGGAACGCCACCTCGAGGTCGAAGATGATGAACAGGATCGACACCAGATAGAACCGCACGTCGAACTTCATGCGGGCGTCGTCGAACGCGTTGAACCCGCATTCATAGGCGCTGACCTTTTCGGGGTCGGGGTTGCGGACGGCGATCACGGCGGCGGCCAGCACAAGGATGATCGCCAGCGCCGACGCCATCCCCATGAAGACCAGGATCGGCAGGTATTCGGACAGCAGATAGTCCACGAGGCAGGCTCCCTGACGTCGTCCCGGTCGCGCGGGGACGAGTGGCTTGGCTGGTTTCGTTTAGCCCCGGCGCGGGCGGGGGTCAATGCGACGAGGCGGCGCGCCGGGGTCTTCGCGGGCACGGGCGCGCGGGCCCTCCCCCGGTGATCCGGTGTGGGTGCCGGATCGCCCAGGCCGCGGCTTGCAGCGGTCACGTTTCGGATCATCTGTCGGCGGATCATGGAACCGGCCCGCCCAAGGGCGCAGCCGCCACGCGACAACCTCTTTCACGGGTCGCTGCCGTCATTCGTGAGATACGCGGGTGACTTCGGCCCAAGCGCGTTGGTGCAGCGGCTGGCCGACGCCTGCCGGACCGGGGCCGGATCGCGCCGGCGCATGGACCCGCCGGGGCCGCCGGGCGTCAGGCGGCGGACACCCGTGCCGCCTGCCGCGCCCGGCGCGGCTTGGCAGCCACCTCGGGGGTCGCCTCGGCCGGCGGGTGCCGGCGCGCCACCGTGGCCAGCATCGGGCCAAGATAGCGGCCGGTGTGGCTTTCGGCGACCTGCGCCACATCGTCGGGCGTGCCCTCGGCCACGATGCGGCCGCCGCCGTCGCCGCCCTCGGGGCCGATGTCGATGATCCAGTCGGCGGTCTTGATGACGTCCAGGTTATGCTCGATCACCACGACCGTGTTCCCCTGATCCACCAGCCGCTGCAGCACCTCCAGCAGCTTGCGGGTGTCGTCGAAATGCAGGCCCGTGGTCGGTTCGTCCAGGATATACAGCGTCTTGCCGGTGGAAGCGCGGGAAAGCTCCTTGGCCAGCTTCACCCGCTGCGCCTCGCCGCCGGAAAGCGTCGTCGCCTGCTGGCCGACCTTGACGTAGCCGAGGCCCACCTGCACCAGCGCATCCATCTTGGACCGGATCGAGGGCACCGCCTTGAAGAACTCCTGCGCGTCCTCGATGGTCATGTCCAGCACGTCGGCGATGGACTTGCCCTTGAACTCGACCTCCAGCGTTTCGCGGTTATAGCGTTTGCCCTTGCAGGTCTCGCAGGTGACATAGACATCGGGCAGGAAGTGCATCTCGATCTTGATGACGCCGTCGCCCTGACAGGCCTCGCAGCGGCCGCCCTTGACGTTGAAGCTGAAGCGGCCGGGGCCATATCCGCGCGCCTTTGATTCCGGCAGGCGGGCGAACCAGTCGCGGATGTGGGTATAAGCGCCGGTATAGGTCGCGGGGTTCGACCGGGGCGTGCGCCCGATGGGCCGCTGGTCGATGTCGATGACCTTGTCCAGATGCTCCAGCCCCTTGACCGCGCGGGCGGGTGCCGGGGTCTGGCGCGCGCCGTTCAGCCGCATCGAGGCCGTCTTGAACAGCGTCTCGATGGTCAGCGTGGACTTGCCGCCGCCGGACACGCCCGTCACGCAGACGAAGCGGCCCAGCGGGAAATCGACGGTCACATCTTTCAGGTTGTTGCCGGTCGCGCCCTCGACCCGGACGACCTTGCCGTTGCCCTTGCGGCGTTCGTCGGGCACCGGGATTTCCCGCGCGCCGGACAGATACTGCCCGGTCAGGCTGTCGGGGTTGGCCTCGATCTCGGCGGGCGTTCCCTTGGCCACGACCTCGCCGCCGTGGACACCCGCCCCCGGCCCCATGTCGAAGACATAGTCGGCGTGGCGGATCGCGTCCTCGTCATGTTCCACCACGATGACGCTGTTGCCCTGGTCGCGCAGCCCTTTCAGCGCGTCCAGCAGCCGGTCGTTGTCGCGCTGGTGCAGGCCGATGCTGGGTTCGTCCAGCACATACAGAACGCCGGTCAGCCCGCTGCCGATCTGGCTGGCCAGCCGGATGCGCTGGCTTTCGCCGCCCGACAGCGTGCCCGCCGCGCGCGACAGCGTCAGATAATCCAGCCCCACGTTGACGAGGAACCCCAGCCGCTCGCGGATTTCCTTGAGGATCGGCACGGCGATCTCGCCCTTTTGCCGCGACAGCTGCGGCGGCACCTGGGCCACGGCGTCCAGCGCCTCGCGGATCGACAGCTCGGTCAGCTGCCCGATGTGGCGGCCGGCGACCTTGACGGCCAGCGCCTCGGGCTTCAGGCGATAGCCCGCGCAGACGTGGCAGGGGCGGCTGTTCTGATACCGCTCCATGTCCTCGCGCGACCAGGCGCTGTCGGTTTCCTTATAGCGGCGGTCGAGGTTCGGGATCACCCCCTCGAACGTGCGGCTGACCTCATAGACGCGGCCCGCGTCGTCAAAGCGGAACCGGATTTCCTCGGCGCCCGACCCGTGCATGAACATGCGGCGGATGTCCTCGGGCAGGTCGCGCCACGGGGTCTTGCGGTCAAAGCCGTAGTGCTTGGCCAGCGCGTTGATGGTCTGGGTCAGATAGGCCGACTTGGACTTGGCCCAGGGTGCGATGGCCCCTTGCGCAACGGACAGGCCGGTGTCCGGCACCACCAGCCGCTCGTCAAAGAACAGCTCGGCCCCCAGCCCGTCGCAGGCCGGGCAGGCCCCCAAGGGCGCGTTGAACGAAAACAGCCGCGGTTCGATTTCCGGGATGGTGAAGCCGCTCACCGGGCAGGCGAAATGCTCGCTGAAGGTGATGCGTTCGGCCTCCCCCTCGGCCGGCGCGGTTTCCAGGATGGCGATGCCGTCGGCCAGATCCAGCGCGGTGCGGAAGCTGTCGGCCAGCCGCGTCTCCAGCCCCTCGCGCACGACGATGCGGTCCACCACCACGTCGATGTCGTGGCGGAACTTCTTGTCCAGCGCGGGCGGCGTGTCCAGTTCGTGGAACGCCCCGTCGATCTTGACGCGCTGAAAGCCCTTCTTCCGCAGGTCCAGCAGTTCCTTTTCATAGGCGCCCTTGCGGTCGCGGACGATGGGGGCCAGCAGATAGGCGCGCGTCCCCTCGGGCAGCGCCATCACGCGGTCCACCATGTCCTGCACCTGCTGCGCCTCGATCGGCAGCCCGGTCGCGGGCGAATAGGGCGTGCCCGAACGCGCGAACAGCAGCCGCAGATAGTCATAGATCTCCGTCACCGTCCCCACTGTGGAGCGGGGGTTCTTGGACGTCGTCTTCTGCTCGATGGAAATCGCGGGCGACAGGCCGCTGATGTGGTCCACGTCCGGCTTGCCCATCATGTCCAGGAACTGCCGGGCATAGGCCGACAGGCTTTCGACATAGCGCCGCTGCCCCTCGGCATAGATCGTGTCGAAGGCCAGCGAGGATTTCCCCGATCCCGACAGGCCGGTGATGACCACAAGACTGTCGCGCGGGATGTCCATGTCCACGGATTTCAGGTTGTGTTCGCGCGCGCCGCGGACTTCGATGAACTTGTGTTCCATGAACCGGCCTTTCGGGGACAAGCGCATCAGATAGGCAGGCTTGCGGCGAACGCAAGCGGACGGGCGGAACGTAACACGAACGCCAGCCGCCGCCAAGCGCATCGGACGGGCGGGCCGCACGCCGCCGTTGACCCGTTGCTGCGCCGCGCTATCGTCGTCTGACCCTGCAGGAGGCTTGCGATGCGCCGGATGCTTTTGACCACCGCCCTGTTGACCCTGCCCGCCGCGGGCGCGCAGGCCGAATACGTGCTGAACGTGCTGCACATCAACGACTTCCACAGCCGGATCGAGCCGATCAACAAATACGATTCGACCTGCGACGCGGAAACGCTGGCCGCGAACGAATGTTTCGGCGGGGTGGCCCGCATGGCCGCCGCCATCAAGGCCAAGCGCGACGAGATCGCGGCCGCGGGCGGCAACGTGATCGTGCTGGACGCGGGCGACCAGTATCAGGGCAGCCTGTTCTATACGACCTACAAGGGCAAGGAAGTGGCCGAGTTCATGTCGGCCATCGGCTTTGACGCGATGGCAGTGGGCAACCACGAGTTCGACGACGGCCCCGAGGGGCTGGTCACGCTGCTGGACGGGGTTAAGTTTCCGGTGATCTCGGGCAACCTCGACCTGTCGCGGTCGAACGTGCTCAAGGGCAAGGTCGGGGACAGCGTCACGCTGCAGGTCGGCGGCGAAAGGATCGGGATCGTCAGCGCGCTGGCGATGGACACGCCGGAGACCGCCTCGCCCGGGCCGAACGTGATCTTTCAGGACGACATCGACAGCCTGACCGCCGACGCGCAGGCGCTGACCGACGCGGGCGTGACCAAGATCATCGCCCTGACCCATTCCGGCTATCTGCGCGACCAGGACTTTGCGGCGCAGGTGCCGGGTCTGGACGCGGTGATCGGCGGGCACAGCCACACCCTGCTGGGCGACATGGAGGAAGCGGCCGGCCCCTATCCGACGATGGTCAAGGGCGCGGCGGGGACGGATGTGCCGGTCGCAACCGCCTATGCCTATTCCAAGTATCTGGGCCATCTGACGCTGACCTTCGACGACGCGGGGGTGCTGACCGGGGCCGCCGGCGCGCCCATCCTGCTGGACGCCAGCATCACCCCCGACCCCGCGATCGAGGCGCGGGTGGCCGAGATGCGCGCGCCCATACAGGCGCTGATGGAAAAGCTGGTGGCCGACACCGCAGCCCCCATCGACGGCGACCGGACCAGCTGCCGCGCCCGGGAATGCGAGATGGGCAACGTCGTGGCCGACGCCATGCTGGCGCGCACCGCCGGACAGGGCGTGACCATCGCCATCCAGAACGGCGGGGGCCTGCGCGCCTCCATCGACGCGGGGCCGGTCACGATGGGCGAGATCATCAGCGTCCTGCCGTTCCAGAACACGCTGTCCACCTTTCAGGCGACGGGCGCCACGCTGGTCGCCGCGCTGGAAAACGGCGCCAGCCAGTATGAAGAGGGCGCGGGCCGCTTCGCGCAGGTGGCCGGGCTGAAATACACGCTGGACCCCAAGGCCGCGCCCGGCAGCCGGATCAGCGAGGTGCAGGTGCGCGCGGGCGACGGCTGGGCGCCCATCGACCCCGCCGCGACCTATGGCGTCGTCACCAACAACTATGTCCGCACCGGCGGCGACGGCTTCGCGATGTTCCAGACCGAGGCGCAGAACGCCTATGACTTCGGCCCCGACCTTGCCGATGTGCTGGCGGAATACCTGATCGCGCAGGGGCCGGGGTTCGCGCCCGCGCTGGACGGGCGCATCACCGTGAAATGACGGAAGGGAGCGAAAGCATGGCCAATCAGGATTACACCGGCAGCTGCCAGTGCGGCGCGGTGGCCTTTACCGTGCAGGCCGATCTGGACCGGACGGTCACCTGCAACTGTTCGCGCTGCCGCAGGCTGGGGTCGGTGCTGACCTTCGTGCCGCGCGACGCGCTGCGGTTCACGGCGGACGGTCCGACGACGGAATACCGGTTCAACCGGCAGGCGATCGCGCATCATTTCTGCCCGACCTGCGGCATCCAGACCCACGCCTTCGGCGAGATGCCCGACAGCGGCCCGATGGCCGCCGTCAACGTCAACTGCCTGGATGGGGTGGACGCCCGCGCCCTGCCCTCGCAGGCAGTCGACGGGGCGTCCCACTGACGGATCAGTGCACCAGCGGCCGGCCGTTGACGGCATGGCGGACGGCCAGCTTGCGCGCCATCCGGCCCGACGCCAGCGGGCGCGCGGGTTCGGCCGCGTGGCCGCCGTCGCGCAGTTCGGGGAACAGCGCCAGGATCTCGTCCCGCGCCGCCGTGCCGACTGCCTTCAGCGCCTCGGGGCCGGTATAAAGCGATTCCGCCTCGGCCCCGTTCGAGAACACGACCTCGTGCCGGTCGAACATGAAGCGGACATAGTCCACCCGGTCCATGTCCCGCGCGATGTCGATGCCGTCCAGCTGCAGCAGCTGCTTGGCGGCGACGAGGATTTCATCGGTGCCGAACATCCGCTGCGCGATCCGGGACCGCACCAGGATGCGGTGCTGCGGCGAGACCACCAGATCGGACGCCGGCAACCCGTCGCCCAGCGCACCCGCGCGGATGCGGATCGGGCGCAGCTTGGGGTTCCGCGCCAGCCCGGCCGCACTGACGCTGCGCGCGCCGACCCAGCGGACCGGCTGGGCGCCGCGGTCGCGGGTCATCACCAGATCGCCCGCGACCAGCGTTTCCACCGCCACCTCGCCCGCCGGGGTCAGGATCAGCGTTCCGGCGGCGAAGCAGTAGACGTCGTCGGCGTCCAGCGGCAGCGGAACGTCGGGTTGATATTCGATATCGTCGACGACCGTGTTCAGGGTGTCGTTGACCGCGTCAAGGACCGGGTCGAGGACCGGACCCAGCACTTGCGCCTCTCCAAGTTGGGAAAGCGGCAAGTTGATGGGCTCGGCCAGCGGAACCCCAAGGACCGCGCCGGTCACGGTCACGCCGACGTTGTTGCCGCTCAACGGCACATCGCTGACAAAATATGTGTTCCCGTCGTCGCCATCGATGAAATAGCCGTCGACCGGGTTCAGCTGGACGTAGACGCCCGCCAAGGGCGGAAGGCCGACAGGCGTCGCCGTTGTCGCAAACGTCCCCGCCCCGACATAGGTGCCGGCGAAACCGACGGTCGTCCCGTCCGTGGTCACGGGCCGGATCGCGTCGCCGCGGTTCAGCGTCGTTGCCCCCGTGTCGTCCACGTCATAGAGGTCGAAGGACTGCGACGGTTGCAGATTGTTCAGGATCTGCGTCCCGCCAAGGTCGATGACCCCGGCATCCGCGTCCACGGACAGGAAACCGGGGGACAACAGGGTAACGTAAGGCATGACATGCTCCGGGCAAAATGATGACGCGGCCAGCGATGGCTGGCCGCGCAGGGATCGGAATGGTCAGGGAAACGAAGGCTCGTGGGCCGCCAGACAGGGCGAGGCACGCGAGATCGCATCAACATTCATTCGAACGTCCTGACAGAATGCCTGCGCGCAGGCGGTTCGAGGGTTCGCTGGAAGTGTTCCAAACCAGGCGGATTATCGCCGCCCGGACGGATTTGTCTAATTAACCTTGGTTAATCACAGGCGAGTTGCACAGGCGGAACACAACCGGCGGCAGACCACCGCGCCGTGCCCCGGACGTTCAGCCGCCGGTATGGCTCATGTGGCGCGACATCTGACCCGCGACCCCGCGCGTGTAATCGAAGTCGTGGCCCTTGGGCTTGCGCGAGATCGCCGCGCGGATGGCGTCGTGCAGCATGGCGTCGCCCAACCCCGCGCGCAGCGGCGCGCGCAGGTCGGCGCGGTCCTCCTGCCCCAGGCACATGAACAGCTCGCCCGTGCAGGTCAGCCGCACGCGGTTGCAGCTTTCGCAGAAATTATGCGTCAGGGGCGTGATAAAGCCGATCTTCTGCCCCGTTTCCTCGATGCGGACATAGCGGGCGGGGCCGCCGGTGCGTTCGGCCAGCGACGTCAGCGTCAGCCGTTGCGCCAGCCGCGCGCGCAGGTCCGACAGCGCCCAATACTGGCCCAGCCGCTGCTCCTCGCCCATGTCGCCCATCGGCATGACCTCGATGAAGGTCAGGTCGTGCCCCTCGGCCGCGCACCAGTCCAGCAGGGCGAACAGCTCGTCCTCGTTGAAGCCCTTCAGCGCGACGGTGTTGATCTTGACGCGCAGCCCGGCGTCCTTTGCGGCGCGCAGGCCGTCCAGCACCTGCGGCAGGCGGCCCCAGCGGGTGATGGCGGCGAACTTGTCGGGGTCCAGCGTGTCCAGCGAGACGTTGATCCGGCGCACGCCCAGATCGGCCAGCGGCGCGGCAAAGCGGGCCAGCTGGCTGCCGTTGGTGGTCAGCGTCAGCTCGTCCAGGCCGTTGCCCAGCCGTTCCGACATCGCCTGAAAGAACGACAGGATGTTGCGGCGCACCAGCGGCTCGCCCCCGGTGATGCGCAGCTTGCGCACGCCAAGGTCCACGAAGGCGCCGCACAGGCGCTCCAGCTCCTCAAGCGTCAGCAGGTCGGCCTTGGGCAGGAACTGCATGTGTTCCGCCATGCAATAGGTGCAGCGGAAATCGCAGCGGTCCGTCACCGACACCCGCAGATAGGTGATCGCGCGTGCAAAGGGGTCGATCAGGGGCGTCTGCATCCGTTGAACATAGGGGCGCAGCAGGACCGGCACAAGCGCGGCGGGTTCTTGCCGCGCGGCCGCGAACGGGCGTGGACAGGGGCGCGCGCGGGGGACTAGCGTCGGCGCGTGCGGACACGGCCGGTCCGCGATGGCAAAGCCAGGAACCCCCACGATGACCCACACAGCACGCCTTGCCCTGATCCTGCCGCTGCTGGCGCTGACCGCCTGCGGCGAGAACGCGATGTCCCCGATGGGCGCCCCGCGCACCCCCGGCGCGACCGTCACCGCGACCACCCCCGCGGCCGCCGCCGCGGCCGAGGCTGCGACCGGCGTCGCGCAGGGCACGGCCACGGCGGCGCCGGGCCGGCTGGGAACCACCATCGCCTCGCTGGGGGACGCGACGCAGCCGGGGATGTGGATCAGGACGCCGCTGGTGCGGACCGCGGGCAAGGGCCGCCTCACCAACCCCGCCACGGGCAAAAGCGTCAACGTGGACCTGATCCCCTTGTCCGGCCCGGCCTCGGCGGGCAGCCAGGTCTCGCTGCCCGCGCTGCAGGGGCTGGGCGCGGATTTGACCGACCTGCCCGAGGTCGAGGTCTATTCCATCTGAGTTCCAGTGGCGGCGGCGGTCAGGCAGGGGTCAAGCCTTTGACCGGGACAACCTGCCGCCGTCATTCCCGCCGGTCGTAGCCCCCGCCGGTGTCGGCGTCGTGTTCCTGCCGCGCGGGGGACCGCCGCCCCATCCCGGCCCGCATCCGCGCGGGCAGGCGCAGGGCGCGGAACGCCGCGTTCACGCCCGCCTCGGCCAGCCACCCGACGGCCGCGCCCGCGACGACATCCGCCAGATGGTGCTTGGCGCGCGGCACCTGGATCAGCCCGATGACCAGCGCACCCGCCGCCAGCGGCAGTGCGGCCCCGGGCGCCACCCGCGCCACGGCGCGCGCGCCGGCCACCGCGTCGGCGGTGTGGCCGGAGGGAAACGAGTTATAGTCATGCTCGTCCGGGCCATCGACGCCGGTCCGGTATTCGCCCTCGTCCAGCAGCTTGGCGGGCCGGGTCCGCACCACCCGCGACTTGATGGCGGCCTTGATCCGCGTGGCCACCCAGACCGAGGCCAGCGCCCGCGCGCCCCCCTCGGCCAGCGGCGCGTGGCGCAGCGCCAGCCCCGTCGCCAGCGCCAGCGCCGACAGCGCATAGGCGGGCGGCTGGTCCGAAATCTCGCTGGCCGCGCCCATTGCCTGCACGCCGGGATGGTCGCGCAGCTGCCCGGCCCGGGCGGACAAGGCGACGTCGGCGTCTTCGATCTGATCGACGATGTTGATGCTCATGCCGGGGCAACGCGCGCGGCGTCAGGCGGTTTCGCCCAGGGCCGCACTGTCATCCGGCACCCCGCGCCGATACGCGCAAAGGACCGCCGCCTATTCCACCGTCACCGATTTCGCCAGGTTGCGCGGCTGGTCCACGTCGGTGCCCTTGGCGACCGCCGTGTAATAGGCGAGGTATTGCACCGGCACGGCATACAGGATCGGCTCGAACAGGCCGCCGCCCGACGGCATCGTGATCGTCGCGCGGGTGCCGTCGGACGCCGCCGCCAGCCCCTCGCTGTCGGAAATCAGCAGCACCTGCCCGTGGCGGGCCATGACTTCCTGCATGTTGCTGACGGTCTTGTCGAACAGCGCGTCGCGGGGCGCCAGCACGACCACCGGCACGTTGCGGTCGATCAGCGCGATGGGGCCGTGCTTCAGCTCGCCCGAGGCATAGCCCTCGGCGTGGATATAGCTCAGCTCCTTCAGCTTCAGCGCGCCTTCCAGCGCCACCGGATACAGCGGCCCGCGGCCCAGGAACAGCACGTCCTGCGCCTCGGCCAGCCAGCCCGCCAGCTCGCGGCAGTCGTCGGCCACCGCCAGCGCCTGGTTCAGCAGGCCGGGGATCGCGTTCAGGTCGGCCAGATGCGCCGCCAGCGCACCCGCGTCCAGCCGTCCGCGGTCGGCGGCGGCCTTGATCGCCAGAACCGCCAGCACCGCAAGCTGGCAGGTGAACGCCTTGGACGACGCCACGCAGACCTCGATCCCCGCCAGCGTCGGCAGGGCGATGTCCGCCTCGCGCGCGATGGCCGAGGTGCCGACGTTGACCACCCCGATGGTGCGGGCGACCTTGCCCTGCGCATAGTGCAGCGCGGCCAGCGTGTCGGCCGTCTCGCCCGACTGGCTGACAAAGATCGCCCAGCTTTGCGGCGACAGCGGCGGCTCGCGGTAACGGAACTCGGACGCGACATCCAGGTCGCAGGGCAGGCCCGCAAGGCTTTCGAACCAATAGCGCGCGACATGCGCGGCCAGATAGGCGGTGCCGCAGCCGACCAGCGTCAGCCGGTCCACGTCCGCGAAATCCAGCCCCTCGGGCAGCACGATCCGGTCGCCCTTGATATAGTGGTTCAGCGCGTCGCCCATCACGGCGGGCTGCTGGGCGATCTCTTTCGCCATGAAGTGGCGATAGCCGCCCTTGTCGATGGCGGTCGCGCCCACGTCGATGCGGGCCGTGTCGCGGTTGGCCAGCCGTCCGGCGGCGTCGTGGATCGTCGCGCCCGCGCGGGTCAGCACGACATGGTCTCCGTCTTCCAGATAGGTGATGCGGTCGGTGAACGGCGCCAGCGCGATGGCGTCGGATCCCAGGAACATCTCGCCGTCGCCGTGGCCCACAGCCAAGGGGCTGCCCTTGCGCGCGCCGATCATCAGGTCGCCCTGCTCCTCGAACAGGAAGGCCAGCGCAAAGGCCCCGTGCAGCCGCGACAGCGTGGCGCGCACGGCGTCCAGCGGCGCCATGCCCTGCGCCATGTGGTGCCCGGTCAGCAGGGCCACGGTCTCGGTGTCGGTCTCGGTCTGCGCGACGATGCCCTGCGCAGCCAGCTCGGCGCGCAATTCGCGAAAGTTCTCGATGATGCCGTTGTGGACGACGGCCACGCCCTCGTGGCGGTGGGGGTGGGCGTTCGCCTCGGTCGCGGCGCCGTGGGTGGCCCAGCGGGTGTGTCCGATCCCGGCCTGGCCTTCCAGCGGGTCGTGGACCAGAACGTCGGACAGGTTCATCAGCTTGCCCACGGCGCGGCGGCGGGCCAGCCGCCCGTCCCCGTCCACGGTGGCGATGCCCGCGCTGTCATAGCCGCGGTATTCCAGCCGCTTCAGCGCCTCGACCAGCTGCGGGCCGACCTGGTTGCGGCCAAGGATTCCGATGATCCCGCACATCTCAGCTTTTCCCCCTGGCGGCGCGCAGCGCCTGCATCATGCGGGCGGCAAGGCCCGGTTTCGTGACCTGCCGCGCCCGGCCCAGCGCCAGCGCCTCGTCGGGCACGTCGGCGGTGATGACCGACCCCGACCCGGTCATGGCCCGCGCGCCCACCCGCACCGGCGCGACCAGCATGGTGTCCGACCCGATGAAGGCGTCCGCGCCGATGGTCGTGCGGTGCTTGCCCACGCCGTCATAGTTGCAGGTGACGGTCCCCGCGCCGATGTTGGTGCGCTCACCCACCGTGGCGTCGCCCAGATAGGTCAGGTGGCCGACCTTGGCGCCCTCGGCCAGCACGCTGTTCTTGATCTCGACAAAGTTGCCGACATGCACGTCGCCGCCCAGTTCGGCGCCCGGCCGCAGGCGCGCGAACGGGCCGACCGTCGCGCCCCCGCTGACGTGGCAGCCCTCAAGATGGCAAAAGGGCAGGATCTCGGCCCCGCTTTCGACCGTGACGCCGGGACCGAAGACGACGTTCTGCCCGATCACCGCGTCGCGGCCGATCACCGTGTCCTGCGCGAACCAGACGGTCGCGGGGTCGGCCAGCGTGACGCCAGCGTCGGTCGCGGCGGCGCGGGCGCGGGACTGGAACGCGGCCTCGGCCGCGGCAAGCTCGGCGCGGGTGTTGATGCCCAGCGTTTCGGATTCGTCGCAGGTGACGACGGCGGCGCTGCGGCCGTCGGCGCGGGCAAGGCGCACCACGTCGGTCAGGTAATATTCCCCCGCCGCGTTGTCGTTACCCAGCCGCGCGACCAGATCGCGCAGCAGGCCCGCGTCGGCGGCCATGACGCCGGAATTGCACAGCGCGATGCGGCGCGTGGCCTCGTCGGCGTCCTTGTATTCGACGATGCCGTCCAGGCTCTCGCCCTTGACCACCAGCCGGCCATAGCGGCCGGGGTCGGCGGCCTCGAAGCCCAGCACGACGACATCCGCGGGATGCGCGGCCAGCGCCGCAAGCGTATCCGCCCCGATGAACGGCGTGTCGCCGTAAAGCACGACCACGCGCCCGTCGAACCCGTCCAGCAGCGGCAGCGCCTGCGCGACCGCGTGGCCGGTGCCCAGCTGCTCGGGCTGCAGCGCGACCCGGGCGTCGGGGTCCAGCCGCACCACCGCGCGCGCGACAGCCTCGGCCCCGTGGCCCGCGACGACGACGACCTGCGCGGGGTCCAGCGTCCGGCCGGCGGCCAGTGCGTGGCCGACCAGCGGCACGCCCGCCAGCCGGTGCAGAACCTTGGGCAGGTCGGACTGCATCCGGCTGCCCTGCCCGGCCGCCAGAACGATCAACGCGACCGAGGATTCCGTCATCACCGCCCCTTCGTGGTGTTCCCTAATCTTTCGCGGCGTTCTATCGACGCGCGGGACGGGGCGAAAGGCCCCGGCCGGTCACAGTGTTTGACGAAAGGTTACGGCGATGACGGGAACGGTGGTCCTGGATCTGGATGGCACGCTGGCCGACACCGCCGCCGACCTGATCGCGGCGGCGAACGCCTGCTTTGAATCGCGCGGGCTGGGGTGCCTGCTGGACCCGCGGGCCGATGCGGCCATCGCCTTTCACGGCGGGCGCGCGATGCTGCGGGCGGGATACGGCCGCATTCCCGCCGACGCCCTGCTGCCGCCCGACGCCGAAGAGGTCGATTTTCCCCGGCTGCTGTCGTTCTATGACGACGCGATCGCGACCCACACCCGGCTTTACGACGACGCCGAAAACGCGCTGGAGGCGATGGCCGCCGCCGGGTTGCGGCTGGCGATCTGCACCAACAAGCCCGCCGCGCTGGCCGAAAAGCTGCTGGCCGCGCTGGGCGTGCGCGACCATTTCGCGGCGATGGTGGGCGCCGACAGCCTGCCGCAGCGCAAGCCCGATCCCGCGCCCTATCGCGCCGCGGTGGAACGCGCCGGCGGCAGCGTGGCGCGGTCGTTCCTGGTGGGCGACACCGAGACCGACGTGAAAACCGCGCGCGCCGCCGGGGTGCGCGTGGCGCTGGTCGGGTTCGGCCCCGAGGGGGGGCGCATCGCGCGCCTGCAGCCCGACGCGATCCTGGACGGTTTTTCCGCCCTGCCCGCCTTGGCGCGGGACTGGCTGGCCTAGGCCACCAGCCGCGCGGCCTGCGCCAGATCCTCGGTCAGCTGCGCCCGCGCCTCGGCAGCGGCGCCCTTGTCGGGCAGGCGCAGGATATAGGACGGGTGCCAGCTGAGCATCACCGGCCCGGTAGCGGTCTCCTCGACCCGGCCGCGGCGGCGGCCGAGGCCGGTCTTGTCGCCGGTCAGCGCATAGGCGGCGGTGCCCCCCAGCGCCATGACCAGCCGCGGCTGGATAAAGCGGCGTTCCAGATCCAGCCACCAGCGGCAGGCGTCGGTTTCGGCCCGGTCGGGGGTCTGGTGCAGCCGCCGCTTGCCGCGCGGCGTGAACTTGAAATGCTTGACGGCGTTGGTCAGCCAGACCCGGTCGCGGGCCATCCCGG
Source organism: Paracoccus luteus (assembly GCF_004522155.1). Lineage (GTDB taxonomy): Bacteria > Pseudomonadota > Alphaproteobacteria > Rhodobacterales > Rhodobacteraceae > Paracoccus > Paracoccus luteus. Next base: position 72,705 of record NZ_SDEA01000009.1, read on the forward strand.
CGGCCGCCATCGCCTCGTCCAGCACGCCCCCCGCTGGACCGACGAAGGGGCGGCCCGCCAGATCCTCGTGATCACCGGGCTGCTCGCCCACGATCATCAGCGCGGCGTCGGCCGGCCCCTCGCCCCAGACGGTCTGCGTGGCGTGGCAGTAAAGGTCGCAGCGCGTGCAATGCGCCGCCGCGCGGCAGGCGTCGTCCAGGCTGTCGATGCGGTCGGGGGCCTTCGGCATGGCGGCACGATACCTTTCGCTGATCGCGGCGGCGCGCGCGGGTGCGGCGGTCGCCTGCGCCGAACGCATGACGGCGACCCGGCGTTCGGCATCGGCCAGCATGGCGGGGATTTCCCGCGCCTCGGGCAGGTTCTTCCAGTATTTGCGCGGCATTTCCGACCGCATCGCGGCCAGCTTGATCCGCGCGGGGTTGAAGATGTTGGTGAAATAGGTGGCCCACAGCGCCTCGGACGCGTCGGGGGGCAGGTCGGGGCGGGGCGCGCCGGGGCCGTGCGTCAGCACGCCGTCCCGGAAATCGGCGCGCTCGTCCGGGGTCAGGATCGTCCAGTCCATGTCGGCGAACCGGCGGGCAAAGAACGGCGCGTTGCGGGCAAGGATCAGGTGGTCGGGTTCGAACCACGCGGCAAAGCGGCGGCGCGGGCCGTCGCCGGGCAGTTCCCGAAAGCGGACGAACGCGCGCATCTTGTGGCTGTCGCGCCGCACGGATTTCGCCAGCGCCTCAAGCCGCGCGACCAGCGGATCGGCGGGGTTCGCCAGCAGCCCGCGTTCGCCCGACAGCCGCCACAATGCCGTGTAAAGCAGCGCAAAGCGTTCCGGGTCGCGGTGGCACAGCACCGCGTCGGCCAGATCGACAAAGGCGCGCGGCACCGTCACGGGCCCTGCGGGGGGCAGCGGGTCGGGGGCGAACAGCCCCTCGCCCGTCTGCCACGTCACGTCCTGCGGGCGCACGCGCGCGGCGGCCAGCCGGCGGGCGGCGTCGCGCCATGCCTCGCGCCAGCCGGTCGCGGGCAGCGCCACGACCTGCATCAGATCAGCTGCAGCTGTTCGGGCGGCGGCGCGAACCGCGCCCGCAGATCGGCGCTGTCGGTCAGCGCGCCGGGCGTCCATCCGGGCAGGCGGACGAAGGCGCGGGCCTTTTTCATGCTCGCCCCCATCCGCGCCAGATCGTCATAGCGCAGCGCGCCGTGGCGGCGCGCCGACAGGATGCGCGCGACGGTCTTCGTCCCAAATCCCGGCACGCGCAGCAGCGCCTCGCGCGGGGCGCGGTTCACGTCCAGCGGGAAATCGGCGCGGTTGGCCAGCGCCCAGGCCAGCTTGGGGTCGATGGCAAGGTCCAGGTCGCCGCCGGGCGTCACGCCCGCGATCTCGTCCACCGAAAACCCATAGAACCGCATCAGCCAGTCGGCCTGATACAGCCGGTGTTCACGCATCAGGGGCGGCTTGACCAGCGGCAGCGCAGCCGAGGCGTCGGGAATGGGCGAGAACGCCGAGTAATAGACCCGCTTCAGCCCGTATCCGGTATAAAGCCGCGACGCCGTGGACAGGATGGCCGCGTCGTTGGCCCGGTCGGCGCCCACGATCATCTGCGTGGACTGGCCGGCGGGCGCAAAGCTGGCCGGGCGCTTGCCGGTGTGGCTGCGATCGCGGCTGGCCTCGCGCGTCAGGTGGACGCGGCCCATCGCCTGGCGGATCGTCTCGGGGCGCTTTTCGGGGGCGAGTTCGCGGATGCTGGTATCCTGCGGCAGCTCGATGTTGATCGACAGGCGGTCGGCGTAAAGCCCCGCCTCGTCCAGCAGCTCGGGCGAGGCGTCGGGGATGGTCTTGAGGTGAATATAGCCCTTGAACCCGTGGTCCACCCGCAGCGTGCGAGCGATCCGCACCATGTCGGCCATCGTGGCGTCGGGCGACCGGATGATGCCCGACGACAAAAACAGCCCCTCGATATAGTTGCGGCGATAGAACTCCAGCGTCAGGGTGACGACCTCGTCCACCGTGAACCGCGCGCGTTCGACGTTGGAACTGACCCGGTTGACGCAATAGGCGCAGTCGAAGATGCAGAAGTTCGTCATCAGGATCTTCAGCAGGCTGACGCAGCGCCCGTCCGGCGTATAGGCGTGGCATATCCCCGCGCCCTCGGTGGACCCCAGCCCGCCCTTGCGCGCGTCGCGCCGTTCGGTCCCGCTGGACGCGCACGAGGCGTCGTATTTGGCGGCGTCCGACAGGATCGCAAGCTTGCGGGACAGGGTCATCTGGCTCATCCCCGCAATATAGTGTTCCCGCATTGTTCGGCAACCCTGCCGGCACCGTGATCGGGCCGCGCTTGACCCTGCCCGCCGCCGGGCAGACAAGCCATCCATGCGCCTGTCCGATTTCGACTTTCCCCTGCCCCAGCGGCTGATCGCGACCCGGCCCGCGCGCCCGCGCAGCGCCGCCCGGCTGCTGGTCGCGCAGGGTGACGCGATCACCGACGCCACTGTCGCGGACCTGCCGGCGTTCCTGCGGCCGGGCGACATGCTGGTGCTGAACGACACCCGCGTCATCCCGGCGCGGTTGACCGGCACCCGCACCCGCACGACCGCGCAGGGCGACGCCGTCGCGGGGATCGAGGTCACGCTGCTGGAACCCGCCCCCGACGGCTGGCGCGCGCTGGCCAAGCCCCTGCGCAAGCTGCGCGTAGCCGAGGTGATCCGCTTTGGCGACCATCTGTCGGCGACCGTGACCGCCATCGCGGACGGCGAGCTGACGCTGGCATTCGACGCGCAGGGCGCCGATTTCGACGCCGCGCTGGCGCAGGTGGGGGCGATGCCGCTGCCCCCCTATATCGCGGCGCTGCGGGCGCCCGACGAACAGGACCGCGACGATTACCAGGCCGTCTGGGCGCGCCATGCGGGCGCGGTCGCGGCGCCCACCGCCAGCCTGCATTTCGACGCGCCCCTGCTGGACCGCCTGCGCGACCGGGGCGTGCTCAGCGCGCATGTGACGCTGCATGTGGGCGCGGGGACGTTCCTGCCGGTCAAGACCGACGACGTCAGCCATCACCGGATGCACGCCGAACGCGGCATCGTCACGGCGCAGGCCGCCGCCGCGATCAACGCCGCGCGCGCAGCCGGCGGGCGCATCATTCCGGTCGGCACCACCGCGCTGCGGCTGATCGAGTCGGCGGCGGATGAGGCCGGCCGGGTCCGGCCGTTCGACGGGGCGACCGACATCTTCATCCGTCCGGGCCACCGGTTTCGCGCCACGGACGCGCTGATGACCAACTTTCACCTGCCGAAATCGACGCTGCTGATGCTGGTGTCGGCGCTGATGGGGTCCGACCGCATCCGCCGCATCTATGACCACGCCGTTCACGAAAACTACAGGTTCTTCAGCTATGGCGATGCGTCGCTGCTGATACCCGAGGGGGCGCCATGCTGACCGTCGTCCGCCAGACCTGGCCGCTGCTGCTGGGGGTCATGCTGCTGATGGTCGGCAACGGCATGCAGGGCACGCTGCTGGGGGTGCGCGGCGGGATCGAGGGGATATCCACCGGGGCGATGGCCTGGGTCATGGCGGGGTATTTCGGCGGCTTTCTGCTGGGCAGCATGGCGGTGCCGGGCATGATCCAGCGCGTGGGCCACGTGCGGGTGTTCGCGGCGCTGGGGTCGCTGATCTCGGCGGTGGTGATCCTGTATGCCGCGCTGCCCTATTGGCAGGCGTGGGCGGTGCTGCGGCTGGTGATCGGGTTTTCCTTCGCGGGGGTCTATATCACTGCGGAAAGCTGGATGAACGCATCGGCCGACAACGAAACCCGCGGCCGGGCCATGTCAGCCTATATGATCGTGCAGATGCTGGGGCTGGTCAGCGGGCAGGCGCTGCTGAACCTTGGCGACCCGGCGGGGTTCCTGCTGTTCATCGTGCCGTCGGTGCTGGTGTCGGTCGCGTTCACGCCGATCCTTTTGTCGCCGCAACCCGCGCCGCAGTTCGAATCGCTGCGGCCCATGTCGGTGGCGCGGCTGTTTCGGGTGTCGCCGCTGGGCTGCGTGGGCATCTTCCTGATCGGCGGCGTCTTCGCGGGCGTCTATGGCATGGCCCCCGTCTGGGGGTCGGCGGCGGGGCTGTCGGTGCGCGAGGTGTCGGCTTTTGTCGCCGCGATCTTCATCGGGGGGATGGCGATCCAATATCCGGTCGGCTGGCTCAGCGACCGGATGGACCGCCGTGTCGTGATCACGGCGCTGGCGGTGTTCGGCACGCTGGTCGTGATCGCGGTCATCGTGCTGGACCCCGGCATCTGGGGGCTGCTGGTGGCCGCGGCGCTGGTCGGGGGGGTGGCCAACCCGGTCTATGCGCTGCTGATCGCCTATACCAACGACTTCCTGCCCCCGTCCGAGATGGCGGGCGCGTCGGCGGGGTTGCTGTTCGTCAACGGTTTCGGTTCGGTGGCGGGGCCTTTCGTGACCGCCTGGCTGATGGGGGTCATGGGCAACAGCGGCTTCTGGGCCTATAACGGCGTCCTGCTGGCGGCGCTGGCGGCCTATGCGGGCTGGCGCATGACCCAGCGCGCCGCCCCCGCGGTCGAGGCGCAGGGCAGCTTTGCGGTGCTGTCGCCCGCCGCCTCGCCCGTGGCGGTCGAGGTGGTGATGGCCGACGCCGACAACACGGTCGAGCCGGTGCAGACGGCGGCCTGAGGACGGGGCGCGCCGGCGCTCTGGCGCCACACCCGGCTGGCGCTCCGCCCGTGCGGCGTCGGGCCATCTGGCGCCCGCCCCCTATGGCGCCCCGGCGTGCGATGGCCAAGACTGGACCTGTCGCAACGAAAGGCCGCGCCATGTCCCCGAACGATCCCACCCCGCGCCACCCGGCCGAGATGACCCCCGACCAGATCCTGACCTTCTGGCTGACCGAGGTCGGCCCCAAGGGCTGGTATGTCCGCGACGACGCCGTGGACGCCGCCACCACCCGCAGGTTCCGCGCCGCGTGGGACGACGCCGCGACGCTGGCGCCGCGATGGGCCGCCACGGCAGAAGGCGCGCTGGCGGCGCTGATCCTGACCGACCAGTTCCCGCGCAACATGTTCCGCGGCGATGACCCGCGGGCCTTCGCCACCGACCCGCTGGCGCTGCGGCTGGCGCAAGCCGCCATCGACGCGGGCCACGATCTGGCGACGCCCGAGCCGCAGCGCCAGTTCTTTTACCTGCCGTTCGAACACAGCGAGGATCTGGCCCACCAGCACCGCGCGGTCGAACTGTTCGCCGAACGCATGCCGGGCGAGAACCTGCGCCACGCCGAACTGCACCGCGACACCATCGCGGCGTTCGGCCGTTTTCCGTGGCGCAACGCGGCGCTGGGGCGCGCCTCCACGCCGGCGGAACAGGCGGTCATGGACGCGGGCGGCTATGGCGCGCTGGTGTCGGGCAAGCTGTCGCTTGCCGACCTTGCGCAAGCCGTGCCAAGACTTGGATGAAACAGCATCGCGAAGGAACGGTCATGGCGCAGGAATTCGACCTTGTGGTGATCGGCAGCGGCCCGGGCGGCTATGTCTGCGCGATCCGCGCGGCGCAACTGGGCCTGAAGGTCGCCTGCATCGAACGCGAGAACCTGGGCGGCATCTGCCTGAACTGGGGCTGCATCCCGACCAAGGCGCTGCTGCGGTCGGCCGAGGTGTTCCACCTGATGGAACGCGCCAAGGAGTTCGGGCTGAAGGCCGACGGCATCGGCTATGACCTGGACGCCGTTGTCCAGCGGTCGCGCAAGGTCGCCAAGCAGCTTGCCGGCGGCGTCGGCCACCTGCTGAAGAAAAACAAGGTCACCGTCATCATGGGCGAGGCGCGGCTGACCGGCCCGCGCAAGCTGACCGTCAAGACCGACAAGGGGTCCGAGGACATCACCGGCAAGACCGTCGTGCTGGCGACCGGGGCGCGCGCGCGCGAACTGCCGGGGCTTGAGGCGGACGGCGACCTGGTCTGGAGCTATCGCCACGCGCTGGTCCCGCCGCGGATGCCGAAAAAGCTGCTGGTGATCGGGTCGGGCGCCATCGGGATCGAGTTCGCGTCATTCTTCAACACGCTGGGCGCCGAGACGACCGTGGTCGAGGTCATGGACCGCGTCCTGCCGGTCGAGGACGCCGAGATCAGCGCGCTGGCGAAAAAGCAGTTCGTCAAGCAGGGCATGAAGATCATGGAGAAATCCACGGTCAAAAAGCTGGACCGCGCGAAAGGCAAGGTCACCGCCCATATCGAGGCGGACGGCAAGACCGCGACGCACGACTTTGACACGGTGATTTCCGCCGTGGGCATCGTCGGCAACGTCGAGGGGCTGGGGCTTGAGGAACTGGGGGTGAAGATCGACCGCACCCATGTCGTGACGGATGAATACTGCCGCACCGGCGTGGACGGGCTTTATGCCATCGGCGACGTGGCGGGCGCGCCCTGGCTTGCCCACAAGGCCAGCCACGAGGGCGTCATGGTCGCCGAACTGGTCGCGGGCGGGCATCCGCACCCGATCAAGCCGAACTCGATCCCCGGCTGCACCTATTGCCAGCCGCAGATCGCCAGCGTCGGCCTGACCGAGGCCCGCGCGAAAGAGGCCGGGCACGAGGTTCGCGTCGGCCGCTTCCCATTCATCGGGAACGGCAAGGCCATCGCGCTGGGGGAACCCGACGGCATGGTCAAGACCGTGTTCGACGCCAGGACGGGCGAGCTGCTGGGCGCGCATATGGTCGGGGCCGAGGTGACGGAACTGATCCAGGGCTATGTCGTCGGCCGGACGCTGGAAACGACGGAATCCGAGCTGATGGAGACGGTCTTCCCGCATCCGACGCTGTCCGAGATGATGCACGAATCGGTTCTGGACGCCTACGGCCGCGCCATCCATTTCTAAGCCGGAAAGGGGTCGTTGCCCGCAGGACATTCGGGGCGGGGCGACCTGCCGGCGGGTCAGGTCCACTCGGGGCGATACACCTCGACCCCAGGCGCGGGCAGCGTCGCCGCCCCACAGCATCCACGCGATATAGCCGGTTGAGGGGTCGGCCGCATCGCCCCAGCGCGCCCCGCGCCGCTGCGCGCCAAAGCGGACGCCAACGTCCGGGCGATCCACTTGCAAGCCGGAAAGGGGTCGTTGCCCCGCAGGACATTCCGGGCCGCCCGAACGGCCGGCGGGTCAGGACCACTCGGCGCGATGCGCCTCGACCCAGGCGCGGGCGGCGTCGCCGCCCCACAGCATCCACGCGATATAGCCGGTTGAGGGGTCGGCCGCATCGCCCCAGCGCGCCCCGCGCCGCTGCGCGCCAAAGCGGACGCCAACGTCCGGGCGATCCACTTGCAAGCCGGAAAGGGGTCGTTGCCCCGCAGGACATTCCGGGCCGCCCGAACGGCCGGCGGGTCAGGACCACTCGGCGCGATGCGCCTCGACCCAGGCGCGGGCGGCGTCGCCGCCCCACAGCATCCACGCGATATAGCCGGTTGAGGGGTCGGCCGCATCGCCCCAGCGCGCCCCGCGCCGCTGCGCGCCAAAGCGGACGCCAACGTCCGGGCGATCCACTTGCAAGCCGGAAAGGGGTCGTTGCCCCGCAGGACATTCCGGGCCGCCCGAACGGCCGGCGGGTCAGGACCACTCGGCGCGATGCGCCTCGACCCAGGCGCGGGCGGCGTCGCCGCCCCACAGCATCCACGCGATATAGCCGGTCGAGGGGTCGGCCGCATCGCCCCAGCGCGCCCCGCGCCGCTGCGCGCCAAAGCGGGCGAACCAGCCCGCCATGACCCGCATCTCGGCCGCGCTCAGCGGCGCGGCGTCGGCAAGGCCGCGGGCGCGGGCCAGTCCGACCTCNGCGAACCAGCCCGCCATGACCCGCATCTCGGCCGCGCTCAGCGGCGCGGCGTCGGCAAGGCCGCGGGCGCGGGCCAGTCCGACCTCGGTCCCGCCGCGGCCGTGGCGGGCGCGCAGGGCCAGCCCCTGGGCCGCGGCGGCGGCGACCTGGGGCGGCGGGGCGAATCGCCGGTCGGCGGGGCGGCCGATCCCCAGATCGTCCAGCGCCGCCGCCAGCCCGCGCGGCAGCGTGGCGGCCTGCCGTGACAACGCTTTACGCGGCCGGCATCCGCGCCTCGGCCATGCCGGCATACCAGCTGGACCCGGCGGGAATGGCGTTGTCGTCGAAATCATAGGCCGGGTGGTGGACCATCGCCGTGTCGCCGTTGCCGACAAAGATATAGGCGCCGGGACGTTCGTTCAGCATATAGCTGAAATCCTCGCCGCCCATCATCGGCGCGACCTCCATGTCCACGTCGCCGGCGATGGCGCGGGCGACGTCGGCGGCGTGGACGGTGGCGTCGGGGTGGTTGACCGTGACGGGATAGCCACGCTCATACGCGACCTGCGCGGTCGCGCCGAACGTCGCGGCGACGCCCTCGGCCACGCGGGTGACGCCCTGTTCCAGCTGGTCGCGCACCGCCGGATCAAGGCTGCGGCAGGTGCCTTTCAGCACGACCACATGCGGGATGACGTTCGACGCGGTCGAATCCGTCTCGATCACGCAGATCGAGATCACGCCGCTTTTCAGCGGATCGACGTTGCGCGACACGACGGACTGCATCGCCACGATGATCTGCGCGGCGACCAGCGCCGTGTCGATGCAGTCATGGGGCTTGGCGGCGTGGCCGCCCTTGCCGGTCACGGTGATCTGGAACTGGTCGGCGGCGGCCATCATCGCGCCCTCGCGGATGGCGAAGGTGCCGGTCGGGATGCCGGGCATGTTGTGCATCCCATAGAACTCCTGGATGCCCCAGCGGTCCACCAGCCCGTCCTGAACCATCGCCTGCCCGCCGGCGCCGCCCTCTTCGGCGGGCTGGAAGATCACGATGGCCGTGCCGTCGAAGTTGCGCGTCTCGGCCAGGTATTTGGCCGCCCCCAGCAGCATGGCGGTATGCCCGTCGTGGCCGCAGGCGTGCATGACGCCGGGCGTCCTGGAGGCATGCGCGGCGCCCGTCTGTTCGGTGATCGGCAGCGCGTCCATGTCGGCGCGCAGGCCGATGACACGGCCCCGCGTGTCGGTCTTGCCCCTGATGACGCCCACGACGCCGGTGCGGCCGACGCCCTCGACCACCTCGTCCACGCCGAACTCGCGCAGCAGCCCGGCCACGCGGCCGGCGGTGCGATGCACCTCATAGAGCAGTTCGGGGTTCTCGTGGAACTCGCGCCGCCAGGCGGTGATCTCGGGCAGCAGTTCGGCAAAGCGGTTCTTGACGGGCATCGCAGGTCTCCTTCCCGCGCAGCGTGGCCCCGTCGCGCCGCGAAGTCCAGTGGCCGCGCGCGCCCGTCAGCCGTGCGTCACCGGGTCGATCAGCACGCGGTGTCCGGGCGCGACCTGCCGATAGACCGAGCGCGGCGGCGCGTAGCCGATCGGATGGATCGGCGAGGGGATCGGCTTGAACTTCAGATCCTCGGTGATCTTCTTCTGGCGCGGGTCGGCGACGGGAACGGCGGCCATCAGCTGCCGGGTATAGCTGTGCTGCGGATTCTCGAACACCTGCGCGCGGGTGCCGATTTCGACGATCCGGCCCAGATACATCACCGCGACATGGTGGCTGACCCGTTCGACGACGGCCATGTCGTGGCTGATGAACAGCATCGAGATGCCCAGATCCTGCTGCAGCTCCATCAGCAGGTTCAAGACCTGCGCCTGCACCGACACGTCCAGCGCGCTGACCGCCTCGTCGGCGATGATCAGCTTGGGGTTCAGGGCCAGCGCGCGGGCGATGGCGATGCGCTGGCGCTGGCCGCCCGACATCTCGTGCGGATAGCGCCGCATGAAGCTGCGCGGCAGTTCCACCCGGTCGAACAGCGCGGCGATGCGGTCCTGGCGTTCGGATTTCGTGCCGATGCCATAGTTCAGCATCGGCTCCTCGATCTGGTCATACAGTTTCATCTGCGGATCGAGGCTGGCGAAGGGATCCTGGAAGATCATCTGCATGTCGGCGCGCGCGCGGCGCAGCGCCCGCGGCGACAGCGCCAGCACGTCGGTCCCGCCCAGATGCACGCTGCCCGAGGTCGGATCGACCAGCCGAAGGATCGACCGCCCGCAGGTCGATTTGCCGCAGCCGGATTCGCCGACCAGCGACAGGGTCTCGCCGCCGTTCAGGGTAAAGCTGACATCCTCGACCGCGTGGACTTGCGCCACGGTGCGGCGCATCAGCCCGCCCTTGACGGCAAAGCGGGTGCAGAGGTCGCGGACCGTCAGCAGCGGCCGGGGGTTTTCGACGATGATCGGGCGCGGTTCGGCCTGCCCGTCCGCGCCCCGCATCAGCCGCAGGGGTTCCGGCGCGGGCTTGCCCCGCATCTCGCCCAGACGCGGCACGGCGGCCAGCAGCGCCTTGGTGTAATCCTTGCGCGGGGTTTCAAAGATTTCGGTGACGGTGCCTTCCTCGACCTTGTCGCCACGGAACATGACCACGACGCGGTCGGCCATCTGCGCCACGACCGCCATGTCGTGGGTGATGAACAGCACCGCCATGTTCTTTTCACGCTTCAGCCGGTTGATCAGCGCCAGGATTTCCGCCTGGATCGTCACGTCCAGCGCCGTCGTCGGCTCGTCGCAGATCAGCAGCCGCGGTTCGCACGCCATCGCCATCGCGATCACCACGCGCTGGCGCATGCCGCCCGACAGCTCGTGCGGATACTGGTCAAGGCGGCGTTCGGGTTCGGGGATGCGCACCTCGCGCAACAACTCCAGCGCGCGGGCGCGGGCCTGCGCCTTGGTCATGCCGCGATGCACGATCAGCGATTCGGCCAGCTGGTCGCCCACGGTGAAGACCGGGTTCAGGCTGGTCATCGGTTCCTGAAAGATCATCCCGATCTGGTTGCCGCGCACGCCGCGCATCGCGGCGTCGGTCTGGCGGGCCAGATCGACCGGGCGGCCGTCGCCGCGGTCGAACAGCATCACGCCGCCGTCGATCTGCCCGCCGCCGTATTCGACCAGCCGCATCAGCGACAGCGAGGTGACCGACTTGCCCGACCCGGATTCGCCCACCACGCAGACGCATTCGCCGGGACGGATGGAAAAGCCGATGTCGTTGACGCCCGCGACCCGCCCTTCGCGGGTCTGGAACGTCACCCTCAGCCCGTCGATCGCGACAAGCGGCGCGTCGGCGCGGCGGTCGGTCTGATCCAGCATCTGACGCTCCATCACGTTCGCGGCCGCGGGGGTGCGGCGCGGGTCTGCGCCCGCAGGCTAGACCGATCGCGCCCGGTTGCAAGCCCGCCGCGCGGGCAGCGGGCGCCGTCACGACCGCCCCGCAGCGGTTTGACGCCACGGCATTTCCCCGGCCGCGGCGGGGCGGCGCGCGCCCGGCATCTTAGGGCTTGCAATCGGCACATCGCCGGTCTGAAACTGTCGGTCATCCTGCAGGGGGCATCCACCAAAAGGACGGGACCGCGCCACCCCATACGACCGTCGGCGCCGGTCGTCGCAGACCCCGCGGGTCACATTCCAACCGGGAGACTTCGATGAAACTCAAGACCCTGATGATGGGCGCCGCCGCGACGATCGCGCTGGCCAGCGCCGCACAGGCGGAACGCGGCAGCGACGGTCAGGTCAACATCCTGTATTCGCAGGCCGTGTCCACGATGAACGCGTATCTGTCGTCCGGCACCAAGGACGTCGAGGTCGGCAGCCTGGTTCTGGAACCGCTGGCCGGGTTCGACGAAAAGGGCGTTGTCATCCCGCGCCTGGTGTCCGAGATCCCGTCGGTCGAGAACGGCGGCATCTCCGAGGATCTGAGGACGATCACCTGGAAGATCACGCCCGACCTGAAATGGTCCGACGGCACCCCCTTTACCGCCGAGGACGTCAAGTTCACCGCCGAATACTGCATGCACCCCGAGGGGGGCTGCGCCCAGCTGGCGCGATACGAGGGCATCGAAAGCGTCGAGGCCGTGGACCCGCTGACCGTCAAGGTCACGTTCGCCGAACCCAAGCCCAACCCGTTCATGGCCTTCGTCGGCGCGACCTCGCCCATCCTGCAAAAGGCGCAGTTCGCCAACTGCCTGGGGCCGGCGGCCTCGACCTGCACCGACCAGAACTTTCGCCCGATCGGCACCGGGCCGTTCCGCGTCACCGACTTCAAGACGAACGACGTCGTGATGCTTGAGGCGAACCCCGAATACCGCGACCCGGCCAAGCCCGCCTTCGCGACCGCGATGGTCAAGGGCGGCGGCGACGCGACCGCCGCCACCCGCGCGGTGATGGAGACGGGCGAGTTCGACTATGCCTGGAACACCCAGGTCTCGCCCGAGGTGCAGGAACAGATGAAGGCGGCCGGCAAGGGCCAGTTCCTGTCGGCCTATGGCACGCTGGTCGAGCGGATCGAGATGAACATGACCGACCCGTCGTCGGACCTGCCGCCCGACGAGCGGGCCACCGCCAAGCACCCCCACCCCATCCTGTCCGACCCCAAGGTCCGGGCCGCGCTGTCGATGGCCATCGACCGCGTCGCGCTGAACGACATCGGCTATGGCGACGCCGGCCAGGCCACCTGCGACCTGGTGCCCGCGCCCGAACAGTTCGCCGCGGCCAACACCAGCTGCCTGACCCAGGACATCGAGGGCGCCAAGGCCCTGCTGGAGGAGGCGGGCTGGACCGTCGGCGGCAACGGCATCCGCGAAAAGGACGGCAAGCCGCTGCGGCTGCTGTTCCAAAGCTCGGTCAACCCGGTGCGGCAGGAGTTCCAGTCGATCATCAAGCAGTGGTGGTCGGAAATCGGCGTCGAGACCGAGCTGAAGACGGTCGACGGATCGGTGTTCTTCGGCGGCGACGCGGGGTCGCCCGACACGCTGCAAAAGTTCTATGCCGACGTCGAGATGTATGCCAACAACTTCGACGGCACCGACCCCGAACCCTATCTGGCGCAGTATACCTGCGACAAGGCCCCCAGCCCCGAGACCCAGTGGCAGGGCGAGAACGTGAACCGCTTCTGCGATCCGGCCTATGACGCGCTGGTGGTCGAGATGGGCAAGACCGCCGACATGGCCAAGCGCGGCGAGCTTGCGAAGAAGATGAACAACATGCTGACCGTGGACAGCAACACGGTCGTGCCGCTGATCTCGCGCGCCCGCTTCTCGGCCCATTCCAACCAGCTGGGCGGCGTCGTGCTGAACGTCTGGGACACCGAGCTGTGGAACGCCTCGGACTGGTTCCGGGTAAAGTGATCTGACCTGACCCCGACCGTCCCGGCCCTTGCGCCGGGGCGGTCCCCTTTTCCGGGACACTCCGATGCTGACCTATGCATTGCGCCGGCTGCTGCTGGCCATCCCCACGCTGCTGTTCATCTCGCTTGTCATCTTCCTGCTGCTGGAACTGTCGCCGGGCGATCCGCTGGGCGACGTGCCGATGACCGTCCCCCCCGAGGTCAAGGAACGCATGCGCGAGGCGCTGGGCCTGGGGCAGGCCTGGTACATCCGCTATGTGCTGTGGCTTAAGCAGTTCTTCTGGATCGAGCCGATGCACTGGTTCGACCAGGCGTTCGGCACCACTATCGTCGAGGGGCAGCAGCGCGTCATCAGCTTTCAGTCGCGCAGCCCGGTGTTCGACGTGATCGCGCAGCGCGTCCCGCAGACGCTGACCGTCGTCGGCTTCAGCTATCTGATCGGGGTGCTGATCGCGATCCCGATCGGGATCGTCTCGGCCTACAAGCAATATTCGTGGTTCGACCAGCTGGGCACCTTCGTGTCGATGGTCGGGTTTTCGATGCCGACGTTCTTCACCGGCGTCGTGCTGATCATCGTGTTCGCGGTGAACCTGGGCTGGTTCCCGTCGGTCTATGACACCACGCTGCGGGTGACGGACTGGGCCAGCTTCAAGGCGCAGGCGCGCCAGATGGTCATGCCGGTGACGGTGCTGGCGCTGTATAACGCGGCGCAGATCAGCCGCTTCATGCGGGCGTCGATGCTGGACAACCTGCGGCAGGATTACGTCCGCACCGCCCGCGCCAAGGGGCTGACCGAAAAGACCGTGGTGCTGAAACACGTGCTGCGCAACAGCCTGATCCCGGTCGTCACGGTGATCGCGCTGGGGCTGCCGGCGGTGTTCGGCGGCGCCATCATCACCGAACAGGTGTTCCAGGTGAACGGGCTGGGGCAGCTGCTGATTTCCGCCATCCACGCCAACGACATCCCGATGGTGCTGACGCTGACCTTCATCTTTGCCATCCTGATCGTGTTCTTCACCCTGATCGCCGATTTGCTGTATGGCGTCCTAGACCCCCGGATCCGCTATGACTGAGTCCACCGACGCCGCCCAGAACCGCGCGCAGCTGATCCGCGAGACGGCGTCGAACGCCGCCGCGCCGGGGGCCGAGATGCTGCCCCCCGCCGACCCCGTCGCCGCCGCGCCCCTGAACGAGACGCCCGCGACCCGCAGCCAGTGGGCGGACGTGTGGCGCCAGTTCAGCCATCACCGGGGCGCGATGGTGGCGCTGGTGCTGTTCGTGCTGATCGTCCTGTTCGTGGCGGTCGGCCCGTGGATCTGGACGGTGGACGCGACCTTCGTGGACATCCGCGCCCGCAACAAGGGACCGTCCGCCGCACATCCGCTGGGCACCGACCAGCTGGGCCGCGACATGCTGGCGCGGCTGATGGCGGGGGGGCGGGTGTCCATCGCCGTGGGGCTGACGGCGATGACCATCGCGGTGACGCTGGGCAGCCTGATCGGCATCCTGGCCGGGTATTTCCGGCGGCTGGACGCGCCCCTCAGCCGGTTGATCGAGCTGTTCCTGGCGCTGCCGCTGCTGCCGCTGCTGCTGCTGATGGTGACGCTGTTCCGCGAGCCGCTGTCCAAGTCGCTGGGGACGGGCACGGGCACGTTCCTGCTGATCGTGACCGCCATCGGCGCGACCAGCTGGATGCAGGCCGCCCGGATCGTGCGCGGCGACGTGCTGGGCCTGAAAGAGCGCGAGTTCATCCTGGCCGCCCGGTCCATCGGCACGCCCAACCGGCGCATGGTGATGCGCCACATCCTGCCCAACGTGCTGTCGCCGATCATGGTGGCCGCGACGCTGGGTATCGCCACGGCCATCATCACCGAATCGGCGCTGTCGTTCCTGGGGCTGGGCTTCCCGCCCGATTTCCCGACATGGGGGCGGCTGCTGTATGACGCGATTCCGCAGATGCAGATGTATCCGTGGCGGGTGGTGATGCCGGGGCTGCTGATCTCGCTGACGGTGCTGACCGTCAACTATATCGGCGACGGGCTGCGCGACGCGATGGACCCGCGGATCAGGGGGCGCTGAGGCCCCCGCGGCCGAGGCCACCGCCGCCGAGGCCCAGCCCCGCCAGCGCCGCATCCAGATGCGCGCGCGGCAGGATCACAAGGCACGGGCCGGTCAGTTCCAGCACGACCGGCCCGGCCGCCTCGTTCGAGGTGCCCACCCGCCCCGCCGAGTCCAGCGCCAGCCCGTCCAGCGGCCAGCGCAGCCCCCGGCTGGCGCCGGTGACGCGCCCCATCGGGAACAGCGACAGCCGCGTGCCGGGGGCCAGGTCCAGCGCCAGCCGGGGGGGCGCGGCCAGGATCACGTCGGCCCCGGCAAGCAGCAGGCAGGGCGGCACCCGCACCCGCACCAGCACGTTCAGCGCCGCCAGCAGGTGATCGGTGCGGTCGCCCGCAAAGCCGATCCCGATGACGAACGGGGCGGCCACGCGGGTCAGGCATTTCTCGAAATCGGTCGAATCCTGTTCGGCGATGCGGTGCAGCCGGTCGGGCGGGATCGCCGTCCGCGCCGCATCGGGCAGCGAATCCATGTCGCCGGCCACCGCCCGCGGCGTCAGCCCCAGCGCCAGCGCCTTGGCGGCCCCGCCGTCGGCGGCCATGACCACCGGCGCGCGGGCCAGCGCCACTGCCGCGTCATCCGCCGTGACCGCACCCCCGCCGATCAGCGTCACGCCCTGCGTCGTCCGCAGGACCGGCGTCATCCCTCGCCGCGGCCGACGCCGCGGAACACCCGGCGGAACGGCAGCACCCAGGCGAAGGCCAGCACGATATAGACCGGCACCTCGGCCCAGATCGGCATCCGGCCGAACTTGGCGTCCAGCCAGTTCATCAGCGTGACCGCGATGACGACCCAAAGCGGCAGCCAGATCAGCAGCAGCACCAGCGACCAGCGCTTGCGGGCTTTCAGGTCCATGAAGTCAGTCCGCAAAGGGATCGTGGACAAGGATCGTGTCGTCGCGTTCCGGGCTGGTGGACAGCAGCGCGACGGGGCACTGGATCAGCTCCTCGATGCGGCGGACGTATTTCACCGCCGCGGCGGGCAGGTCGGCCCACGACCGCGCGCCTTCGGTCGATTCCGTCCAGCCCTCGATCTCTTCATAGACGGGGACCGCGCGCGCCTGCAGGGCGGCGGCGGTCGGCAGATAGTCGTAGTGCTGCCCGTCCACCGTATAACCGGTGCAGATCTTCAGCGTCTCGAACCCGTCCAGCACGTCCAGCTTGGTCAGGGCGATACCGTTGACGCCGCTGATCGCGCAGGTCTGGCGCACCAGCGCCGCGTCGAACCAGCCGCAGCGGCGCTTGCGCCCGGTGACGGTGCCGAACTCGTGCCCGCGCTCGCCCAGCCGCTGGCCGATGCCGTCCTCCAGCTCGGTCGGGAACGGGCCGGACCCCACGCGGGTGGTATAGGCCTTGACGATCCCCAGCACATAGCCGATCGCCCCCGGCCCCATGCCGGTGCCGCTGGCGGCCATCCCGGCCATCGTGGTGGACGAGGTGACATAGGGATAGGTGCCGAAGTCGATGTCCAGCAGCGATCCCTGCGCGCCCTCGAACAGGATGCGCTTGCCCGCGCGGCGGGCGTCGGCCATGATCTTCCATACCGGCTGCGCATAGGGCAGCAGCTTGGGCGCGATCTCCAGCAGCCGCGCTTTCAGGTCCGCGCGGTCGATCGGGTCCGCGCCCAGCCCCTGCCGCAGCGGGTCGTGATGGGCCAGCAGGCGGTCCAGCCGGCTGTCCAGCGTCTCCTCGTCGCCCAGGTCGGCGACGCGGATCACCCGGCGGCCGACCTTGTCCTCATACGCCGGGCCGATGCCGCGGCCGGTGGTGCCGATCTTGGACGCGCCCGCGGCCTCTTCGCGCAGGCGGTCCAGATCCTGGTGCAGCGGCAGGATCAGCGGCGTGTTTTCCGCGATCATCAGGTTGTCGGTGGAAATCGCCACCCCCTGCCCGGCCAGCTTGTCGATTTCTGAAAACAGCGCCCAGGGGTCCAGCACGACGCCGTTGCCGATCACCGCCAGCTTGCCCGCCCGCACGATGCCCGACGGCAGCAGCGACAGCTTGAACACGGTATTGCCGATGACCAGCGTGTGGCCGGCGTTGTGGCCGCCCTGAAAGCGGGCGATCACGTCGGCGCGTTCAGACAGCCAGTCGACGATCTTGCCCTTGCCCTCGTCGCCCCATTGGGCGCCGACCACCACCACGTTCGCCATGCCTGGTCCCCTATGTCGATCCGGGCGCGGTATAGACCTGCGGGACGCCCGGGGAAAGCCGCTTGCGGCGCGGCCCGCGCGAGTGTTGCGCCGTTAACGCTAACGACCTATCCTTGTGCCAGCCGCCGCGAGAGCCAGCCATGACCCTGCACCCCGTCATCGACCGCGTCACCGACCGCATCCGCGAACGCTCGGCCCAAAGCCGGACGGCCTATCTGGCCAAGATCGCGCTGGCGGCCGAGGACGGGCCCCGCCGCGCGCATCTGTCCTGCGGCAACCAGGCCCACGCCTATGCCGCGATGGACGACAAGGCCGACATGGCGCAGACCGCCAAGCCCAACATCGGCATCGTCACCGCCTATAACGACATGCTGTCGGCCCATCAGCCGTATGAACGTTATCCCGACCTGATCCGCCGCGCCGCCCACGCGGCGGGCGCGACCGCGCAGGTCGCGGGCGGCGTGCCCGCCATGTGCGACGGCGTGACCCAGGGCCGCGCGGGGATGGAGCTGTCGCTGTTTTCCCGCGACGTGATCGCGCTGGCGGCGGGCGTCGCCATGTCGCACGACACCTTCGACGCCGCCGTCTGGCTGGGCATCTGCGACAAGATCGTGCCGGGGCTGGTCATCGCCGCGGCGACATTCGGCCATGTCCCGGCGGTGTTCCTGCCGGGCGGGCCGATGCCCTCGGGCCTGCCCAACGATGAAAAGGCCCGCGTCCGCCAGGACTTCGCCGCCGGCAAGATCGGGCGCGAGGCGCTGATGGCGGCCGAGATGGCGTCCTATCACGCGCCGGGCACCTGCACCTTTTACGGCACCGCGAACACCAACCAGATGCTGATGGAGTTCATGGGCCTGCACCTGCCCGGCGCGAGCTTCGTCAACCCCGACACGCCGGTGCGCGAGGCGCTGACCGTCGCAGGCGTCACCCGCGCCGCGCAGATCACGCGGCTGGGCAACGACTGGCGGCCGGTCAGCGCCATTCTGGACGAACGCGCCTTCGTCAACGGGCTGGTCGGGCTGATGGCGACGGGCGGGTCCACGAACCTGGTGATCCACCTGCCCGCGATGGCGCGGGCGGCGGGCGTCATCCTGGACCTGCAGGATTTCCACGACATCAGCCAGGCCGTGCCGCTGCTGGCGCGGGTCTATCCGAACGGGCTGGCCGACGTGAACCACTTCCACGCCGCCGGGGGCCTTGGGTTCCTGATCGCGCAACTGCTGGACACCGGGCTGCTGCACGAGGACGTGCGCACGGTGGCGGGCGACGGGCTGTCGCGTTACACGGCCGAGCCGCGGCTGACCGACGCCGGGCTGACCTGGGTGCCGGGCGCGCGCGAGACGCTGAACGACCGCATCCTGCGCCCCGCGCGCGACCCCTTCGCCCCCACGGGCGGGCTGCACATGCTGTCGGGCAATTTGGGCCGCGCGGTCATCAAGGCGTCAGCCGTCAAGCCCGACCTGCACGTGATCGAGGCCCCGGCCCGCATCTTCGACGATCAGGACAAGGTCAAGGCCGCGTTCAAGGCGGGCGAGTTCACGCAGGACACCATCGTCGTCGTCCGCTTCCAGGGTCCGCGCGCAAACGGGATGCCGGAACTGCACTCGCTGACGCCGACGCTGGCGGTGCTGCTGGACCGCGGCCTGCGCGTGGCGCTGGTCACCGACGGCCGCATGTCGGGCGCATCCGGCAAGGTGCCCGCCGCGATCCATGTCAGCCCCGAGGCCGCGACCGGCGGCCCGCTGGCGCGGCTGCGCGACGGCGATGTGCTGCGGCTGGACGCGGTGGCGGGCACACTGGACTGCCTCGCGCCCGATTTCGCGGCGCGCACCCCGGTCGCGCACGACCCCGCCCCCAGCGCCCAGGGCATGGGACGCGAGCTGTTCGCGGCCTTCCGCGCCCACGCGGCCCCGGTGGACCAGGGGGCGGGAATCGTCGTCTGACGCCCCCTCCCCCCTCACCGAACCCGCGCCCCGCCCCGTCTTTCACCGGGGGGCAAATATCCCGGGGTCCGGGGCAGCGCCCCGGTCCGGCCGCGCGGTCAGCGCGTCACTTCAGCCGGGTCCAGGTCTGCGACTTGCAGATCAGTCCGCCCGCGACGCAGCCCGACAGCTTCATCGTGCCGCCGCTGACCGACGCCTTGCCGTTATAGACCTTGTTGTCGGCGGGTCGCAGCACCTTGCCCTTGTATCCGCCGCCGCCGTCCGGCGTCATCCCGGTCACGATCTGCTTGCCCAGGTTCGGCGACTGATACTCGTCCTTGCCCTTGAAGGTCTTGACGATGGTGCCGCAGAACGCTGGGCCGCAGGGCTTGACGGCGACAAAGGCGAATGCGCCCTCGTCGGCCTGGGTCTGCCACAGGCCCTCGATCGGATCGGCGGCAAGGGCCGCCGTGGCGGCCAGCGCGAACGCGGCGGCCAGCGCAACAGTCTTCATGGGTGTCCTCCCTGATCTCCCACGCGCATCAGGGGCCGCGCGCCCGATTCCGGCAAGCGTGACGTGGGGTCCGCTGCCGGGCGGCGCCCCATCTTCCCCCGCCCGCGCCGCTGTGGCATGGCCCGGCGCAGGTTTCAGGAACGGAGTCGCCCGCATGATCCTTTACCCCGCCATCGACCTCAAGGACGGCGCCTGCGTCCGGCTGCTGCGCGGCGACATGGACGCGGCGACGGTGTTCGGCACCGATCCGGCGGCGCAGGCGCGCGCGTTCCAGGACGCGGGCGCGCAGTGGCTGCATCTGGTGGACCTGAACGGCGCCTTTGCCGGGCGGCCGGTCAACGCGGCGGCGGTGCAGGCGATCCTGGCCACCGTGACCATTCCCGTGCAGCTGGGCGGCGGCATCCGCGACCGCGCCACCATCGACGCCTGGCTTGAGGGCGGCGTCCGCCGCGTCATCCTGGGCACCGTCGCGGTCGAAAACCCCGCGCTGGTGGCCGAGGCCGCGGCCGCCCACCCCGGCCGCATCGCCGTCGGAATCGACGCGCGCGCGGGCCGCGTCGCCACCCGCGGCTGGGCCGAGGCGACCGAGATCGACGCGACGGACCTTGCCCGCCGGTTCCAGGACGCGGGCGTCGCCGCGATCATCTATACCGACATCGACCGCGACGGAGCGATGGGCGGCCCCAACATTGCCGCGACCGAGGCGCTGGCACGCGCCGTCACGATCCCGGTGATCGCGTCGGGGGGCGTCGCGGCGCTGGCGGACCTGACGGCGCTGCGCGACACCGGCGTCATCGCCGGGGCGATTTCCGGGCGCGCACTTTACGACGGCGCCATCGACCTTTCGCAGGCGCTGCGGGCGCTGGCCTGACCGCTGCCCGCCTGCCCGGCGGGGATATGCGGACCGGGGTCGCGACCAGCTTGCCATCCCCTTGCCCCGTGACTAGATAGGCGCGTCCTGCGAGAAAGGCCCGACCCCGTGGAAAACGTCGTTCTGACCGTGCATCTGATCCTCGCCGTGCTGCTGATCGGCGTGGTCCTGCTGCAGCGGTCCGAGGGCGGGGGGCTGGGCCTTGGCGGCGGCAGCGGTGGCGGCGGCGTGATGACCGGCCGCCAGGCGGCCAACGCGCTCAGCCGGGCCACATGGATGCTGGCCGCGGGGTTCATCGTGACCTCGCTGGCGCTGACCGTGATCGCGGCGCGCAATTCCGTCGGCGGATCGGTGATGGACCGCATCGGCGGCGCCCCCGTGTCCGAGGCTCCGGCGAACGGCCTGCCGCAGTTGCCCTCCTATGCGCCGCCGCCGCCGGCGGGCCAGCCCGTGCTGCCGGGCCAGCCGGTCCTGCCGCCCGGCGCAAGCGGCACCGCGCCCGCAGCACCGGCCGCCGATGCCGCGCCCGCCGCAGCACCGGCCGAGACGTCTCCGGCGCCGGCAACCGACACCCCCGCCGCGGAGGACATCCCGGCGACGGCCCCTGCCCCGGCGACGACGCCCGCTCGGGCAGCGGCCCCCGCGCCCGCCGCCCCGCCCGTCGAACCGGCGGCGGAACCCGCCGCGACCGGCGGCACCACCACCACGACCACCGTTCCGCTGAACACCCCGGCCCCGGCCGGCAACTGATCCACAATAAATTGGGGCGCGCCCGCCCCATCGACACCAGACATCGCGGTCCGTTGCGGGCTGGCGGAGAATCGGCTATATCCCGACTCCCGTGAAATGCCGGTCCTGGACCGCGTTGCCGCATCTGCAGAAACGATCACGGGGACCGCATGGCGCGTTACATCTTCATCACCGGCGGCGTCGTATCCTCGCTTGGCAAGGGGCTGGCCTCGGCCGCGCTGGGGGCGCTGCTGCAGGCCCGCGGCTTTACCGTCCGCCTGCGCAAGCTGGACCCCTATCTGAACGTCGATCCAGGCACGATGTCGCCGTTCGAACATGGCGAGGTCTTCGTCACCGACGACGGCGCGGAAACCGACCTGGATCTGGGCCACTATGAACGGTTCACCGGCGTCAGCGCGCGGCGCACCGATTCCATCAGCGCCGGCCGCGTCTATTCCAACGTGCTGGAAAAGGAACGCCGCGGCGAATATCTGGGCAAAACCATTCAGGTGATCCCGCACGTCACCAACGAAATCAAGGACTTCATTGCCGTCGGCGACACCGAGGTCGATTTCATGCTGTGCGAGATCGGCGGCACCGTCGGCGACATCGAGGGCCTGCCGTTCTTCGAGGCGATCCGCCAGTTCGCCCAGGACCGCCCGCGCGGCCAGTGCATCTTCATGCACCTGACGCTGCTGCCGTGGCTGGCGGCAAGCGGAGAGCTGAAGACCAAGCCGACCCAGCATTCCGTCAAGGAACTGCGGTCCATCGGCCTGCAGCCCGACGTGCTGGTCTGCCGGTCCGAACAGCCGATCCCCGACCGCGAACGCGCCAAGATCGCGCTGTTCTGCAACGTGCGCCCGGACGCGGTGATCCCGGCCTATGACCTCAAGTCGATCTACGAGGCGCCGATGGCCTATCACCGCGCGGGCCTTGACCGCGCGGTGCTGGACGCCTTCCAGATCAGCCCGGCGCCCCGCCCCGACCTGTCGCGGTGGGAAGACGTGATGGACCGCCTGACCAACGCCGAGGGCGAGGTCAGGATCGCCATCGTCGGGAAATACACCCAGCTCGAGGACGCCTATAAGTCGATCTCCGAGGCGCTGACCCACGGCGGCATGGCCAACCGCGTCCGCGTGCGCCCCGAATGGATCGCCGCCGAGGACATCGAGGCCCCCGACGGCACCCACCGGCTGGACGGCTATCACGGCATCCTCGTGCCCGGCGGCTTTGGCGAGCGCGGGACCGAGGGCATGATCTCGGCCGCCAAATACGCGCGCGAAAAGGGCGTGCCCTATCTGGGCATCTGCCTGGGCATGCAGATGGCCGTGGTCGAGGCGGCGCGCAACCTGGCCGGCATCCCCGACGCCGGATCCGAAGAGTTCGACCACGAGGCGGGGGTCAGCCGGTTCACGCCGGTCGTCTATCACCTCAAGGAATGGGTGCAGGGCAACCACCGGGTCGAACGCAAGCCGGGCGACGACAAGGGCGGCACCATGCGGCTGGGCGCCTATACCGCCATCCTCAAGCCCGGCTCGCGCGTCAGCCAGGTCTATGGCGGCGCGACCGAGATCGAGGACCGCCATCGCCACCGCTATGAGGTGGACGCCGCCTATCGCCAGCAGCTCGAGGACGCCGGGCTGGTGTTTTCCGGCATGTCGCCCGACGGCCGCCTGCCCGAGGTCGTCGAGGCGGCAGGCCACCCGTGGTTCATCGGCGTGCAGTCGCACCCCGAGCTGAAATCCAAGCCCTTCGCCCCCGCGCCGCTGTTCGCCGATTTCGTCCGCGCCGCGAAAGAGCAGGAGCGGATGGTGTGATCCGCGGGCCAGCGCCCTGCGCCGCTGCGGGCGGCCCGCCGGTCTCGTCCGCGGTCCGGCGGCCGGCCCGCCGTATCGGTGCTGTTCCCTTGCCGCTCTCCCTCGCCTGCCTGTGTCCTTGAGTGTGCCCCGGCCCCACCGCTAGGGTAAAAGAATGAAGATTCCGTCAATCCCGGCGCTGATGACCGCCCTGCTGATCGCGGCGCCCTGGCCGGCGCTCGGCGACGCGCCGCTGTTCATCGTCGATCCGGCGCAGATGCCGTTCGACCTGGGACCGGGGGCGCCCGCGAACGCCCCCTCGCGCGCGGGGAACCTGCCTTCGGCGGCGGGCAATTCGGCGGGCGCGCCCGGCAACGGGTCGGGCATCCGCGCCAACGCGCCCGACAACCCGGCGAACGGTCCCGATGGCGGTCGCGCGATCTGGGCGGGCG
The DNA here is from genome assembly GCF_004522155.1 of Paracoccus luteus. Lineage (GTDB taxonomy): Bacteria > Pseudomonadota > Alphaproteobacteria > Rhodobacterales > Rhodobacteraceae > Paracoccus > Paracoccus luteus. The sequence goes on from NZ_SDEA01000009.1 coordinate 96,441, forward strand.
ACGAGGCGGTGGGCTATTACACGACCAACGGCGGCACGCTGAACCTGTTCACGCGATCGGGGCGGCGCGTCGCCTATCGCCCGGCGCGGGGCACAAGGTCGCTGTTCGCGGCCGATGGGCGGTGGTGCGGCACCGTCGCCGACACCGGCGGCGGGCTGGCGTTCGGCGTGACGCAGGCCTGCGCGGGCCGGTTCTTTGACTGAAGGCGCAGCATTTGTTGATGGCCGGTTCAACCTGCGGTTAACCTGTCTGGGCTAGACCGGTGCGGCCAGATCATGGACGCACAATGCCTGACATCACGCCGATCGACGCCCCTCGCCCGTTTGCGCCGGGCCAGTTCTTTTATGCACGAATCGACCGCGGGGGGCAGTTCCAGGCCGGCAACCCCCTGCTGGCCGAGGTTTCGGGATGCCCGCCGGGCCGGTTGACCGGCGCGCATGTCCGCATGGTCCGCCACCCCGACATGCCGCGGGTCGTCCTTGCGCTGATGTGGAAGCGGCTGCGCGCGGGACAGCCGGCCGCGACCTATCTGCACAACATCGCGGCTGACGGGCGGTATTCCTGGTCCTTCACCCTCATCGTGCCGACGCCGGGGGGGTATCTGGCGCTTGGCACCCCGCCGCAGGGGCAGCTGTTCCCCGAAATTCGCGCGCTTTACGCCGAAATGCGCGCCGCCGAACGGGGGGGCCAGACGGATGCAGCCGTGGCCTCGCTGCTGGCGGGCCGGCTGGAAACCCGCGGCCTTGTCGATTTTCCGGGGCTGATGGCCGAGGCGGGCGCGGACGAGCTGGCCCATCGCGGGGCCGCATCGCCCGATCTGGACGGCATGCGGATGCTGCTGGGGTTGCGCCAGCAGCTGATCGGGCTGCGCCGGGAACAGGACCAGCTGCTGGCGACGTTCAGGATGCTGCACCTGATCCCGACGAACATGCGCATCCTCGCCTCGCGGCTGGAACCGTCGGGCGGCCCGGTCAGCGCCATCGCGGACAGCTATAAGCGCACGGCGGCCGAACTGATCGCGCGGCTGGATGGCACCGGCAAGGCGGGTTCGGGCACGGGATCGGGATCGGGCGCCGGATCGGCGCGGATGCTGGTCGGCCAGCTGGACCGGGCGATCCTGGCCCGGTCCTCGGCGCTGCTGCTGCGGGCCGCGATGCCGGGGCTTGCGCAGGCTGCGATGTTCGGGGGCACCGATGCGGCCGCGGAATGCGCCCGCGTGGCCGATTACTGCGCGCAGGCGCAGAACGCCAGGGCCGCCGACATGGCGGTGATCGACCGCCACCTGCGCGGCGTGCGGCGCGACGCCGAATCGTTCCAGCGCCTGATGGTCGGCCTCGATCAGGTCCGCATCCTGGGAGAGGTCGAAAGCGGCCGCCTGCGCGGGCGCGACGGTGGCCTGTCCGCCATCATGACGCAGCTTGAGGATTTTCACGCCCGCATCCGCGACCGGGTCGGCTCGCTGCTGAACGCGACCGCGCGGATCGATCTCAGCCTGTCGTGATCCGGCACTTTGCCAGGGCGCGTCGGGGGTTCCTGTGGCGCGATGCGTCGCGGGCGCTGCGCTGCGGCGCGGCGATGCCCCCCTCAGCCGCGCCCCGGCCAGCGGGTGCGGCCGCCGGGCTGGCTGCCGGGGCCGCCCTTGACCGGTGCCTTGCCCGGCTTGCCGGAGTTGCGCGCGCCGGTCCCGGCCGCCTGTTCGAAACGGCGCGCCGGGCTGGACTGGTTCTTGTCCCCCGCCTTGCCACTGGCGGAAACGACCTTGCCGACAGGACCGCCCTTGTCGCCGGCGGGGCCGGGCTTGCCGCCAGCGGGGCCGCCCTTTCCGTCCTGCCGCGCATCGGCCTGCCCTGCCGTGCCCGCCTTGCCCGCGCCGTCCGCCGCGCCCTCGCGCGCCTTGGCGGCCAGATCCTTGGCGATGGCGAATGCGCCCTTGATGCGGTCGGCGTCGGTGGCCCATTCGCGGCGCACCACCAGCTTGTTGTCGGCGATCCGCGCCTGTCCGCGTTCGTCCGCGATAAAGGCGACCAGCCCCGCCGGGTTCGGGAACTTGTCCATGTGGAAACCCACCGTCGCCCCCTTGGGACCGGCCGTCAGCGTGGCGATGTTGGCGCGCTTGGCCATCGCCTTGATGCGGATGACCAGCAGCAGCGTGTTCACCTCGCGCGGGAGGGGACCGAAGCGGTCGATCAGCTCGGCCGCAAAGCCCTCCAACTCGACCTTGGTCGAAAGCTGCGCGAGGCGGCGATACAGCTCCAGCCGCACGTCAAGGTCGGGGATAAAGCTTTCCGGGATCGTCACCGGCACGCCCAGCGCCAGTTGCGGCGCCCAGTCGTCCTCGGGCGTGCCGTCCAGCTCGCCCGATTTCAGCTTGGCGATCGTCTCCTCCAGCATCGCCTGATACAGTTCGAACCCCACCTCCTTGATGTGGCCGGACTGCTCCTCTCCCAGCAGGTTGCCCGCGCCGCGCAGGTCGAGGTCCTGGCTGGCGAGGTTGAACCCCGCCCCCAGAGAATCGATCGAGCCGAGGAACTTCAGCCGCCTTATCGCTTGCGGGGTCAGCGGCACGCGCGGTTTCGTGGTCAGATAACAATAGGCCCGCGTCCGCGACCGCCCGACCCGGCCCCGGATCTGGTAAAGCTGCGCCAGCCCGAACATGTCGGACCGCCAGACGACCATCGTGTTCGCCGTCGGGATATCCAGCCCCGATTCCACGATGGACGTGGCCAGCAGCACGTCATGGCTGCCGTCGTAGAAGGCGTTCATCCGCTGGTCCAGATCGCCCGCCGCCAGCTGGCCGTGCGCGACGATGGTCGAGACCTCGGGCACGTGTTCGCGCAGCCAGTCCTCGACCTCGGGCAGGTCCGACAGGCGCGGGACCACGAAAAAGCTTTGCCCGCCGCGGTATTTCTCGCGCAGCAACGCCTCGCGGATGGTGACGCTGTCGAACTCGGACACATAGGTGCGGATCGCCAGGCGGTCGACCGGCGGCGTGCCGATGATGGACAGGTCGCGCACGCCCGTCAGCGACAGTTGCAGCGTGCGCGGGATCGGCGTGGCGGTCAGGGTCAGGACGTGGATGTCCGACCGCAGTTCCTTCAGCCGTTCCTTGTGGGCGACGCCGAAATGCTGTTCCTCGTCGATGACCAGCAGGCCCAGATCCTTGAAGCGGACCTGCTTGGCCAGCACCGCATGGGTGCCGACGACGATATCGACGCTGCCGTCCGACAGCCCGGCGCGGGTGGCGGCGGCGTCCTTGGCGGTGACAAAACGCGACAGCGGGCGCACGTTGATCGCGGTGCCGCGAAAGCGCTCGGCGAACCCGCGGTAATGCTGGCGCGCCAGCAGCGTCGTGGGCGCGACCACCGCCACCTGCTTGCCCTGGCTTGCCGCGACAAAGGCCGCCCGCATGGCGACCTCGGTCTTGCCGAAGCCCACGTCGCCCACCACCAGCCGGTCCATCGGGCGGCCTGCGGCCAGATCCTCGGCCACGTCGGCGATGGCCGCGGCCTGGTCGTCGGTCTCCGTCCAGGGAAAGCGGGCGGCAAAGGCCTCCCACTCATGATGCTCGGGTTCCAGCACCGGGGCCGACCGCAGCAGCCGTTCGGCCGCGACGCGCATCAGGCGGTCGGCGATCAGGCGGATGCGTTCCTTCAGCCGCGCCTTGCGGGCCTGCCACGCCCCGCCGCCCAGCTTGTCCAGCAAGCCTTCCTCGTGGCCGTAACGGGTCAGCAGCTCGATGTTTTCGACCGGCAGGAACAGCCGGTCGCCGCCCGCGTATTCCAGCGCCACGCAGTCGTGCGGCACCCCCAGCGCGCGGATCGTCTCAAGCCCGGTATAGCGGCCGATGCCGTGTTCGACGTGAACGACCAGATCGCCCGGCGTCAGGCTTTGCGTATCCTTAAGGAAGTTCTGCGCCCGCCGCCGCTTTTTCGCGCCCCGGATCAGCCGGTCGCCCAGCACGTCCTGTTCGGAGATCACCGCCAGCGGCCCGGTCGCCTGACCGTCGCTGACGAACCCCTCGTCCAGCGGCCAGACCGCCAGCCCCAGCGCGCCCCGCGCCTCCGGAAGGGCGCGGATGTCGTCGATGGCGACGCCGCCGCCCAGCCCCTCGTCGGCCAGAAGGCCGGTCAGCCGCTCGCGCGCGCCGTCGGAAAAGCTGGCGACGACGACGCGGCGGGTCTTTTGCAGGTCGCGGATGTGGTCGGCCAGCGCGCCGAACAGATCGGTCTTTTCGGCCTGCCGCTCGGGCGCAAAGTTGCGCCCCACCCGGCCGCCCGCGTCCAGCACCCCCGGCCCCGGCGGTTGCGCCAGCACCGACAGGCGGATGACGCGGTGCGCGCCCAGCCAGCGGTTCCATTCACCCTCGTCGGCGAACAGCGCCAGCGGAGCGACCGGGCGATAGACGCTGTCGCCCCCGCCCCTGCGACCCATCGCCTCGCGCCGGGCGTCGAACTGTTCGGTGATCGTGTGCCAGCGCGATGCGCGGTGCTGTTCCAGATGGTCGTCCAGCACGACGGATGCGCCGGGCAGGTAATCGAACAGGCTGTCCAGCCGGTCGTGGAACCACGGCAGCCAGTGTTCCATGCCGGCGGTCTTCTGCCCGGCGCTGACCGATTCATACAGCGGATCGTTGGCCCCGCCGCCGTATTCCGCGCGATAGTTCTGGCGGAACCGCGCGATGGCGTCGTCGTCCAGGATCACCTCGGACATCGGCGCGATCTCGACCCGGTCCAGCGCGCCCAGGCTGCGCTGGCTGTCGGCGTCAAAGCGGCGGATGCCGTCCAGCACGTCCCCGAACAGGTCCAGCCTGACCGGCCCGCCGGGACCGGGGGGATAGATGTCGATGATGCCGCCGCGCACCGCATAGTCGCCCGGCTCGGTCACGGTGGGCGACTGGGCAAAGCCCACCCGCACCAGAAAGGCGCGCAGCCGCGCCTCGTCCAGCCGCTCGCCCTTGCGCGCGACAAAGGACGCGTCGCGCACCATGCCGGCGCCGGGCAGGCGCTGCACGGCGGCGTTGACCGTGGTCAGCAGGACGAACGGCGGCCTGATCGCGCCCGCCGCCAGCGCCGCCAGCACCTGCAGCCGCTGGGCCATGATCTCGCCCGACGGCGACACCCGGTCATAGGGCGTGGTGTCCCACGCGGGCAATTCCAGCACCGGCAGCGCGGGGGCAAAGAACGACAGCGCCGCGCGCATGGCCGCCATCCGCCGGTCGTCGCGGGCGATGTGGATGACGGGCGCGCCGCGCCCCGCCTCGCGCGCGATCAGGGCGGCGTCAAGGCCTTCGGGCGCGCCGGACAGGATCAGGGTTTCGGACATGGTTGTCAGGTAAAGCGGGGGCCGGCGGAGTCAAGCGCGCGCTTACAGCCCGTTGGGATGGCGCACCAGCCACAGCGTCCCCCACATCGCCGCGGCGGCCACCGCCGCAACCGACAGCACGCGGGTCGCGCGCAGATGCGCCACGATGCGGGCCGCCGCCTGCGCGGCCGCGGCACCGGGCGCGGCATCGCCCGCCTCGGCCGAGGCCAGCACCTCGCGCAGGCGGGCGGCCAGCCGCACGCGCAGCGCGCCGACCAGCCCAAGCGGCGCCAGCAACAGCACCAGCGCCTGCGCCGTCTCGCGCCCATAGGCAAAGCCCAGCACCGCCAGTGCCGACAGCGCAAAGGCGGCGACGGCGATCAGGACCACGCCGTCGCGGGGGGGAACCTGCCAGCGCGGCGTGACCAGCGACAGCCAGTCCAGCAGCAGCAGCGCGTCGTCGGCGCGGCCGGGCGCGGCGGCATCGGGGGATGCGCCGCGCGCGGCATGGATGCGGCGCACCAAATCCGCCGGAATCCCCAGCGCGCCGCGGCCCACCCAGGTCCACAGCACGCTGAGCGCCAGCCAGTACCACAGCGAGGCAAAGGACCGACCGCCCAGCATGTCGATCATGCCACCCATTCCCGTCACCTGCCGCCACCCTGCCCAACCTGCCGGAATGCCGACATTATCGGGGCTTTCCCCCGCGTGGAACCGCCAATCTGCGCGCGGGGTCGGTTGCGCCCCGCCCCGCGCCTGTGGCACCTGTGGGATCGACCGTCAGGAAAGCCCGCCATGCCCGCCACGCCGATCATCGCCCCCTTCCCCGCCACCCGCCTGCGCCGCCTGCGCCGCACACCCGCCCTGCGCGCGCTGACCGCCGAACACAGCCTGTCCGCCGCCAACCTGATCTGGCCGATCTTCGTCACCGAGGTGGCGGGCGCCGAGGGCGAGATCGCCTCGATGCCCGGCGTGGACCGCCTGACGCTCGACGGCGCGAAACGCGCGGCGGAACGGGCGATGGAACTGGGCATCCCCGCCATCTGCATCTTCCCGCATTCCGACCCCGACCTGAAGACCGAAGGGTGCGAGCGCGCCTGGGACGAGAACAACATCGGCAACCGCGCCATCCGGGCGATCAAGCAGGCCGCGCCCGATCTGGCGGTGATGACCGACATCGCGCTGGACCCCTACAACATCAACGGCCACGACGGGTTCGTCCGCGACGGCATCATCCTGAACGACGAAACCGTCGAGGCGCTGGTCCGCATGGCGCTGGCGCAGGCCGAGGCGGGGGCCGACATCCTCGGCCCCAGCGACATGATGGACGGCCGCATCGGCGCGCTGCGCGCGGCGCTGGAACGGGCGGGCCACAAGGACGTGGCGATCCTGTCCTATGCGGCCAAGTTCGCGTCGGATTTCTATGGTCCGTTCCGCGACGCGGTGGGTGCCTCGGGGCGGCTGGTGGGCGACAAGAAGACCTATCAGATCAACCCCGCCAACCGCGACGAGGCGCTGCGCTGCGTCGCCCGCGATCTCGCCGAGGGCGCCGACATGGTGATGGTCAAACCGGGGATGCCCTATCTGGACGTCTGCCGCGAGGTCAAGGACCGCTTCGGCGCGCCCACCTATGCCTATCAGGTCAGCGGCGAATACGCGATGATCGAGGGCGCGATCCGCCAGGGCTGGCTGAAACGCGACGTGGTGCTGGAAAGCCTGCTGTCGTTCCGCCGGGCAGGCTGCGACGGCATCCTGACCTATTACGCGCCGCAGGCCGCCGAGGCGCTGGCGCGGGGCTAGGCCCCGGCCCCCGCCCGCGTGTTCTTCCTTGCCGAAATATCCTCCGGGCTTCCGAGCGCCCGGAAAACGGTCCAGCGGACCGTTTTCAGCGAGGAAGGGACCGGCAGGTCCGAGGGGGTGGAAAACCCCCGGTGCGACGCCGCGCGCGGTCAGCCGCCGGCGATGATCCGCACATAGTTCTTGGTTTCGCGGTAAGGCGGAACACCGCGGTACTTCTGCACCGCGCCCGGCCCGGCGTTATAGGCCGCCAGCGCCAGCCGCCAGTCGCCGAAGGTATTGTACATCTGCTTGAGGTAACGCGCGCCGCCCTCAAGGTTCTGGATCGGGTCGCGAGGGTTCACGCCCAGCTTGGCCGCCGTGCCCGGCATCAGCTGCGCCAGCCCCGTCGCGCCCTTGTGCGACCGGGCGCTGGCGTTCCAGCCCGATTCCTGCTGGACCAGCCGCAGGAACAGATCCTCGGGGACGCCGTGCTTGCGCGCCATCGCGCGGGCGTGGGGCAGGTACTGGCTGCGCTGGTTGCCGCGATAGCGCGGGATCGCGCCCGACCCGCCGCCGTCCAGGCTGATCACGGTCACGGTCTTGACCTTGCCGTTGTCGGGCCGCAGCTTCTGCGACCGCTGGTATTGGGCGGCCAGCCGCGTGTCCATCAGCCGGGTCTGGCGCTGGAACTGGGACGTGCGCGACTTGGACGACGCGCCGTTCAGCACCAGCCCCTGCGCGGCGACGGGGGCGGCTATGCCCACGCCCGCCAGCACCAGCACCGCAGCCGCGGCCACGGAACGGAAACCGTCGATCACTGCACCCATGTCGCCCTCGCCCGTTATCGTTTTGCGGGGACGATACCGGCAAAACCGGCCCTGCGCCAAGGCCGGCGTGCCGGCTTCGATCCTTCGGCGAAAATCCGCCGGTCCCGGCGGCCCGCCGGGGGTTTCGCACCCCCGGACCCCCGCGGGATATTTCCGGCCAGAAGATGCCCGATCTCTTGGCCGGAAATATCCTCGGGGGGTCCGGGGGGCGGACAGCCCCCCGCCCGCGGCCGTTCCGCTTGCCGACCGGCTGGCGTCCGGGATACACCCTTGCCTCACAGCAGCATCAGGACGGAACACATGGCGGGCAGCGTCAACAAGGTCATTCTGGTCGGCAATCTGGGCCAGGATCCGGAAATCCGCACCTTTCAGAACGGCGGCAAGATCGCCAACCTGCGGATCGCCACATCCGAACAGTGGAAGGACCGCAACAGCGGCGAACGGCGCGAGCGGACCGAGTGGCACACCGTCGTCATCCATTCCGAACCGCTGGTCCGGGTGGCCGAGCAATATCTGAAAAAAGGCAGCAAGGTTTACATCGAGGGCCAGCTGGAAACCCGCAAGTGGCAGGACCAGTCCGGCGCCGACCGCTATTCGACCGAGGTCGCGCTGCGCCCGTTCCGCAGCGAGCTGCACATGCTGGACGGCCGTGGCGGGCCCGGCGGCGGCGGCGGTGGCGGTGGTCAGGGCGGCGGCCGCGGCAGCTATGACGAGGGTTACGGCGACTATGGCCGCGGCGGTGCCTCTGGTGGATCGCAGGGCGGCTCGCAGGGCGGCGGGTCGGGCCGCGGCGCCCCCGATTTCGACGACGAGATCCCGTTCTGATCCGCGCCGTTTGACGGTGGAGCGAACAGCGGGCGCCCCCCTCGGGCGCCCGCCTGCGTTTCAGCGCGACGCCGCCAGCACCGCCGCGATGTCGTCGCGCCCGACCGCGCCGGTGACGAAGGCGTCGCCGATCCCGCGCGCCAGGATCAGCCGCAGCCGCCCGTCCACGACCTTCTTGTCCTGCCCCATCGCCGCGATCAGCGCCGCGTCGTCGGGCAGCGCGCCCGCGATGTCGGCCAGCCGCGCGGGCATCCCCATCGCGGCCAGATGCGCGCCCACGCGCGAGGGGTCTTCCTGCGGGCACAGGCCCAGCCGCGCCGACAGATCGAACGCCAGCGCGCAGCCGATCGCCACCCCCTCGCCGTGCAGCAGCCGGTCGGAATAGCCGGTGGCCGATTCCAGCGCGTGCCCGAAGGTGTGGCCCAGGTTCAGCAGCGCGCGTTCGCCCTGCTCGGTCTCGTCGCGCGCGACGATCCCGGCCTTCATCGCGACGGAATGGGCGACGGCGTGCAACAGCGCGCACCCGTCGGTGCGCAGGCGGGGGCCGTTCGCCTCAAGCCAGGCAAAGAACCCGGCGTCGCCCAGCAGGCCGTATTTGACGACCTCGCCATAGCCCGCGCGGAAATCGCGGTCGGGCAGCGTCGCCAGCGCGTCGGTGTCGGCCAGCACCAGGCTGGGCTGGTGGAACGCGCCGATCAGGTTCTTGCCGTGGGCCGAGTTCACGCCCGTCTTGCCGCCGACGGAACTGTCGACCTGCGCCAGCAGCGTCGTCGGCATCTGCACGAACCGCACGCCGCGCCGCAGGATGGCGGCGGCGAACCCCGCCAGGTCGCCGATGACGCCGCCGCCCAGCGCGATGACGATGTCGCGCCGCTCGATCCGCTGGCCCAGCAGCCAGTCCACGGTGCGGCCCAGATGGTCCCAGCTTTTCGTGGCCTCGCCCGCCGGCAGCGCCAGCGCATCGGCCGCGATCCCGGCCGCGTCCAGCGCCGCCGTCAGCGCGGGCAGATGCACCGCCGCGACGGTCTCGTCGGTGACGATGGCGACGCGCGGGCGCGCCAGCAGGGGCGCCAGATGGGCGGGTGCGGCGGCGATCAGGCCGGGGCCGATGCGGACCTGATAGCTGCGCGCGCCCAGGTCGACGGGCACGATGCGGTGGGACGGGGTCATCGGTTGCTCTCGTCGACGGAAGATGGGGCGGGGCCGGATGGGGCGGCGGCGGGGGCGGACGGGGCGGGGGCGGAGGGCAGCGGATGGGGCGCGGTGGCCGCGATGCGCGCGCGCTCGGCCCCGTCGAACAGGTCGGGGCGGGATTGCGCCAGCAGGTCCAGCAGCCGCTGGCCCGTCGTCTCGACGCTGTCGCGGTCGCCCACGCGCAGGGTCAGGTCGGCCGTCGCATAGACCGGCGCGCGCTCGGCCAGCAGCCGTTCCAGCGTGCCGCGCGGGTCGGCGGTCTGCAGCAGCGGGCGCGTCGGCTTCATCCGCACCCGGTGCCACAGCGTCGGCAGCGAACAGTCCAGCCAGACCGAGACGCCGGCCGCCGCGACCAGCGCCCGGTTTTCCGCCCGCATCCACGCCCCGCCGCCGGTCGGGATGACGGCGGGCCCGGCGCGCAGCAGGCGGGCCAGCACCTCGGTCTCGCGCGCGCGAAAGAACGCCTCGCCGTCGCGGGCAAAGATCTCGGGGATGGTCATGGCGGCGGCGTGGGCGATCTCGGCGTCGGAATCGCGCACCGGCACGGACAGGCGGCGCGCCAGTTCCGCCCCGACGGCGGATTTCCCCGCCCCCATCATGCCGACCAGCACGATGCAGTGTTTCACCCGCAGCCCCCCTGCCTTGCGCGCCCCGCGATCACGCATCGCGCGGGGCCGCGCAGTCAATGGCGTGATCTTTCCCGAAACGCCACCTATAATCGCGCCAAACCGCGCAACGGCGGGACGATAACAAGAGGGGCACGGATCATGCGCTGGCTGCGGTTGATCATCTTCCTGGTTCTGGTCGCGGTGGCCGGGCTGTTCGGCTATGCCTATTTCGGCGACATGGACGCCCGGCCCCGGCAGATGCGGGTGCCGGTCGAACTGGATCTGGGCGGCGAAGCCCCGTCGGCCGCGCCGGCGGCGGCAGCGCCCGCGCCCGCCCCGGCGGCGGGCCCGGTCGCGTCCCCCGCCCCCGCCGCAAGCGATGATCCCGATGCCGCGCTGGATTGATCCCGCATCGGCGGGGCTGGTCGCCGCGCTGGCGCTGGCCTGCGCGGCACAGGCGCAGGCGCAGGTCGGCGGCGCGCCGCTGTCGTCGAACGACTGGCTGTCGGGCCGCGTGACGCAGCCGCCCGCCACACCCCCCGGCACAAGCTGGCGTCCGGGCCAGCCGGTGCCCCCGGATGCCCTGCGCCGCGCGCCGCAGCCTGCGGCCGATCCGCGCCCCGTGGCAAAGACGGGCGCCGTCGCCCCCGTGGGCGTCACGCGGCTGTCGGACGGAAATCCCGACGCCAAGGGGACGCTGTCGGCCACCGCCGCCGGCCTGCCGCCCGATCTTTGGGGCGATGCCACCGCCGATGCCGTCGCGCAGGCGCTGGCGGCCTATGACCCGCGCCTGCCCGCCACGCGGCAGGCGCTGCTGCGGCTGCTGACCGCGCAGCTTGCCCCACCCGCCGGCAGCGCCGACGGGGCCGAGGGGCAGCTGTTCCTTGCGCGCCTCGACCGGCTGATCGCGCTGGGGCAGTTGCCCGCCGCGCGCGCGCTGGCGCAGGCGGCGGGCGCGGGCAATGCCGACATCGTCCGGCGCAGCTTTGACGTGGCGCTGATCACCGGCGACGAGGGCGCGCTGTGCGAGACGATCGGGCACAGGCCCGGCCTGTCCCCCGGCTTCGGCGCGCGCATCTATTGCCTGGCGCAGGCGGGCGACTGGCCGGCGGCTGCGCTGACGCTGCACGGCGCGCAGGCGGGCGGGCTGATCCCCGACCCCACGGCGGCGCTGCTGCGCGATTTCCTCGACGACGGCGCGGTCGATGCCGCCGACGGCGCGGACATCGCGCCGCCCGCGCCCGCCGCCGTGACGCCGCTGGATTTCCGACTGCACGAGGCGATCGGCCAGCCGCTGGCCACCACCGACCTGGCCCTGGGGTTCGCCCACGCCGACCTGCGCCCGAATGGCGGCTGGAAGGCGCGGGTCGAGGCGGCCGAGCGTCTGGCCCGCGCCGGCGCGCTGGACCCCGCGACGCTGGCGCAGGCCTATGGCGAACAGGCGCCCGCCGCATCCGGCGGAGTGTGGGACCGGGCGCGGGCGTGGCAGGATCTGGACCGCGCGCTGGTCGCGGATGACGCCGCCGCCACGGGCGACGCGCTGACCCGCGCGGCCCGGCTGTTCGCCGATGCACGGCTGACGCCGACGCTGGCCGCGATGGTGGCGGCGCGGCTGCCGTCGGGGATGACACCCGAGGCGCAGGCCATCGCCGCGCGGCTGCGGCTGGTCGCGGGGCTGCCCGTGACCGGAAGCGACGGGTCGGACATGGACCGCTGGCTGTCGGCGCTGGCCCATTCGACGGACGCGCCCCCGCCCCCGCCGCCGGGCGCGCCGCCCGCGGCCGCCGCCTATGCCGCGGCGCTTGCGCCCCCGCAGGGAGACGCGCCCGCACCGTCCAGCCGCGGGCTGGAGATGATCGCCGCGCTGGCCGATGTCGATGCGGGGGTCGCGGGCGATCAGGCGCGCACCGCCGCCGGGCTGGCGCGGCTGGTCGCACTGGGGCAGGCCCCGCTGGCGCGGCAGGCGGCGGTCGAGCTGTTGTTACCGGACGCCGCCAGCCCCCGGCCATGAGCCCGCGCGCAGGGAAGGCGCGCAAGGGCGACGCGCGCGCGGGCGACCTGCGCCGCATCGGTGCGTTCCTTGACGCGCAGGCGGCGGAAAGCGGGGCGGCGCGCAACACGCTGCTGGCCTATGGGCGCGACCTGCGCGACCTTGCGGCCTTTGCGGCCGCGCGCGACATCGCCCTGGCGGCGATCACCCGCGACCAGATCGAGGCGTATCTGTCGCTGGCCGAGGCGGACGGCCTGTCCCTTGCCACCCGCGCCCGCCGCCTGTCGGCAATCCGCCAGTTCACCCGCTTTTCGCTGGACGAGGGCTGGCGCGACGACGACCCCGCAATCCGCATCGCAGGCCCCGGCCGCAGCCCCCGCCTGCCCCGCGTGCTGTCGCGGGACGAGATGACCCGCCTGCTGGACGCCGCCCGCGATTTCGGCGCGACGCCCGCCGAGTGCGCCCGCAACCGCGCCGCGATGGAGCTGATCTATGCCACCGGCCTGCGGGTCAGCGAACTGGTCGGGCTGCCTGTCGCCGCGTGTCGGGGGGCGCCGCAGATGATCCTGGTGCGCGGCAAGGGCGGGCGCGAGCGCATGGTGCCGCTGACCGGTCCCGCGCGGGCCGCCGTCGCGGACTGGCTGGCGCTGCGTGACAACGCGCCCGCCGACAGCGCGCTGGGGCGGCTTGTCGCGGGCGCGGGCGCGCGCTGGCTGTTTCCCGCCGCGGGCGCGGCCGGGCACACGACCCGGCAGGCGTTCCACGGCATGCTGGCGGCGCTTGCGGCGGCCACCGGCTTTGCGCCGGGCCGCGTCACGCCCCATGTCATCCGCCACGCCTTCGCGACGCATCTGCTGGAAGGGGGCGCCGACCTGCGCGCCATCCAGACCCTTCTGGGCCACGCCGACCTGGGCACGACCGAAATCTATACCCACGTGCAGGACGCGCGGATGCGCGATCTGGTGCTGCGCCACCATCCGCTGGCGGCGGACGCTCAGCGCGCGGGGGACGCCGCTGCACCGGCCCCGGCGGCACCGGACCCGCCACCGGACGGCCTGCGAGACTGACCCAGCCCCTTGGACACCCGCGCGATCAGCCCCAGTCCGGGCCACGCGTTCGACGCGGCCTGCAGGTGGGCCGCTGCCCGGCGCGGATCGCCCTTTCCCGCCCGCGACGCCGCCGCGACCCGCAGCAACGCGTGGCTGCGCGTGTCGGGCGCTGTGCGCTGGATCGCGCCGTCCAGCCAGCGCCAGCCCGCCCCGGCGTTGCCGGCGGCGAAACAGGCGTCGGCCATGCGCTTGCGCAGCATCGCGTCGTCGGGACGCACGGCGATCAGCCATTCCAGCAGCCGCATGGCGCGCGCCAGCCGGTTGTGCATGACAAGAACCGAGGCCGCGAAGCCCAGCAGCTCTGCGTCTCCCGGCGGGGGCGGCGCGCCGGGGGTGGCCAGCGCCTCCTCGGCCGCCGCCAGCGCGTCCGCGGCGGGGGCCAGCGCGCGGGGCAGCAGCGGCGACTGGTGCAGGCGGCGGCGGATGTCGTCCTGCTGGATCAGCTCGGCCCAGCCGACCTGCACGGTCCAGGGCGGCAGCAGCGCGGGCGGCCCGCCCTCGACCTGCGGCAGCGCAAGCCGGTGCGCGAGGTCGGCCGACATCATCAGCGCCGCCCCGGCAGGCCCGTCATCGCCCAGCAGCGCCCACGCCAGCCGGGGCATGACGCCGCTGTCGGACCGCCGCCCGACGAACAGTTCGGTGACAAGGTCGCAGGCGGGATCGCCGTCGCCGCCCGCCGGATCCCGCGCCGCCTCCAGCAGCCCGATCTGACGCGCGACGGTGCGGTCGCCCGGCCGCACGCGCGGGTTCTTCAGCAGCGCGGCGGCCAGGTCCGCCGCCGTCCGGGGCTGGCCCGCGCGCAGGGCGGCGGTCGCGACCTCTCCGGCGACAAAGGGAAAGCGGTGCAAGAACGCCGGCCGCCGGGCAAAGCCCGCGACCAGATCGGCGTCGCGGCCTGTCGCCGCGGCGTGGGCCGCGACATGGACGACCGACTGCGCCAGATCGCCGCGCGCCAGAAAGCTGTCGCCCCGCGTCAGCGCGCGGTCCATCAGCGCGTCATGCGCCGCGATCCGCGCGGGCCGCGCCAGCCCCGAGGGCAGCGCCACCACCCGCGCCCCCCCCATCACCTGCGCCGCCCGCGAAAACGCGCTGTAGGCGGGCGCGCCCACCTGCGCGCAGCGCGCCATCAGCAACAGCTCCATCACGTCCTGCTGCGCGGTCGTCAGCCCGTGGTCGGCCAGCAGCCCCGCGACGGCCACGATGCGCGGATGACCCTGCGCCAGATGCGGGATCGCCGCGGGCGTGTCGGAAAACGCCAGCACCGGGCCTTGCGTCGTCTCGACGAAGGCGCGGAAGAATTCGTCGGGCACATACTTGGACGGCCACGCGGCATAGGACCACGGATCGCCGTCCAGGATGTCGCCGCGCCGGACATGGATCGCGGCGGGCGGGCCTGCGGCGACGGTGGCGACCCGCGCCATCGCGGCGTCCAGCGCCCGCGTCAGGGGCGCGGCCAGCGGCAGCGCGGCGACCAGCGCCGCGGTGGCGCGGGCGACCTGCGGCGGGCGTTCGCCCTGAAACGCCACCATGTCGAACGCCGCGTCGCAGTGCCAGCGCGCGCCCTGCGCCAGCAGCCCGGCCATGCGGTCGGCCCGCATCCGCACGGCGGCGGCGGTCAGCGACTCGCGCCCGGCAAGGGCGGGGCGTTCGGGGACCAAATCCATGACGTCGGCGACAAAGCCGGGGGCGAAGATCTCGGCCGGGTCGGACAGGTCGGGATAGGGGCCGCCCGGCTGGCTGAGCCATGCGAACCGCGCCGCGTCGGCGCCGAACAGATGACGCAGGCGCAGGACGTTCAGGATGCCGATCAGCCGCGCGCCGACCCGGTCCTGGCGAAAGCCAAGGATCGGGGGGCCTGACGCCTTGCCGCCAGGCTTGCCCTGCCCTTCCGCGATGCCGTCCGCCATCTGCCCGCCGCCGTTGCCCCGGCCTGTCTAGGTGCGGCCGCCGCGCCTTGCAACCGGGCCGCCGCCTGCCTATCAGGCGGCAACCCCGTCCCGCCATCCGCCATCCCGGAGCCCCGCCAATGGACCTGACAGCGCGCCGCCTTGCCGACCCCGACCACTGGACCCTTGCCACGGCGATCCGCGCCCTGTCGATGGACGCGGTGCAGGCCGCCAACTCGGGGCATCCCGGCATGCCGATGGGCATGGCCGACGTCGCCACCGTGCTGTGGGGACGCCACCTGAAGTTCGACGCCGCCGCCCCGAACTGGTTCGACCGCGACCGTTTCGTGCTGTCGGCGGGCCACGGGTCCATGCTGATCTATGCGCTGCTGCACCTGACGGGTTACGAGCAGATGACGCTGGACCAGATCCGCAACTTTCGCCAGTGGGGCGCGATCACCGCGGGCCATCCCGAATACGGCCACGCCGAGGGGGTCGAGACGACCACCGGCCCGCTGGGCCAGGGCCTTGCGACCGCCGTCGGCATGGCGATGGCCGAGGAGAAGATGCGCGCCGAGTTCGGCCCCGACCTGTGCGACCACCGCACCTGGGTCATCGCCGGCGACGGCTGCCTGATGGAAGGCATCAGCCACGAGGCCATCGCGCTGGCCGGCCACCAGCGGCTGGGCCGGCTGATCGTGCTGTGGGACGACAACGACATCACCATCGACGGGGCGGTGTCGCTGTCGGACAAGACCGACCAGCTGAAACGCTTCGAGGCCTGCGGCTGGCGCACCCTGTCCTGCGACGGCCACGACAACGCCGACATCGACCGCGCCCTGACCGAGGCCGCGTCCAGCGACGGCCGCCCGACGCTGGTCGCCTGCAAGACGATCATCGGCTGGGGCGCGCCCAAGGGCGGCACCTCGGGGGTCCACGGATCGCCCTTGGGGGCCGAGGGGATCGCGTCGGCGCGCACCGGCTATGACTGGGCGCATCCCGATTTCCACGTCCCCGACGACATTCTGGCGCGCTGGCGCGAGATCGGCGCGCGCGGCCGCGCGGCGCGCGAGGACTGGGCCGCCCGCGTGGACGCCCTGCCCGCCGACCGCCGCGACGCCTTTGCCGCCCGCGTCTCGGGCGAGACGAACCCGGCGCTGGCCCCCGCCATCGAGGCGGTGAAACGTTCGGCCGCCGAGGCCCGCCCCAAGGTCGCCACCCGCAAGGCGTCCGAGATGGTGCTGGAGGCGGTGAACCCCGTCCTGCCCGAAACCATCGGCGGCTCGGCGGACCTGACCGGGTCGAACAACACGCTGACCAAGGGGCTGGGCGTCTTTGACGCGCAGAACCGGCTGGGCCGCTATGTCCATTTCGGCATCCGCGAACACGGCATGGCCGCGGCGATGAACGGCCTGTGGCTGCACGGGGGTTTCCGTCCCTATGGCGGGACGTTCCTGTGCTTTACCGACTATGCCCGCGGCGCGATGCGGCTGTCGGCGCTGATGGGGCTGCCGGTCGTCTATGTGATGACCCATGATTCCATCGGCCTGGGCGAGGACGGCCCGACCCACCAGCCGGTCGAGCATCTGGCGATGCTGCGCGCGACGCCGAACACCTGGACCTTCCGCCCCGCCGACGTGGTGGAAACCGCCGAGGCGTGGGAACTGGCGCTGACCACGGATTCCACCCCCTCGGTGCTGGCGCTGTCGCGGCAGAACCTTCCCACGGTGCGGACGGAACACACGGCCGAGAACCTGACCGCGCGCGGGGCCTATGTCCTGCGCGAGGCGTCGGCCGAGGCGAAGGCGATCCTGATGGCGTCCGGCTCCGAGGTAGAGATCGCGCTGAAAGCCGCCGAGGCGCTTGAGGCCGGGGGCACGCCGACCCGCGTCGTGTCGGTCCCCTGCATGGAGTTGTTCCGCGATCAGGACGAGGATTATCGCGCCGGGGTCCTGCCCGAAGGGCCGGTCCGCGTCGCCATCGAGGCGGCGGTGCGCCAGCCCTGGGACTGGCTGCTGATGGGCGAGCGCGGCGACTGGAAACGCTGCGATTTCGTGGGCATGACGGGTTTCGGCGCGTCCGCCCCGGCGGAACGGCTTTACAAGGAGTTCGGCATCACCGCCGAGGACACCGTGGCCAAGGTCAAGGCGCTGCTGTGACGCGGCGCGCGCGCCCTGCGGCGGCCGGCGGGCGCCGGGGCGGGCCGTGACATCGCCGCTGCCGGGCGCGCCCCCGCTGATCGGGGCGGGCGCGCCGGTCATCCCGAACCAGCGGCTTGGCATCCTGATGCTGCTGGCGTCGGTGTTCCTGTTCACGCTGATGGACGCGGCGGGCAAGCACCTGACCGCCAGCTATCATCCGGGGCAGGTGATCTGGGCGCGCATGGCGATCAACCTGGCGATCGTGCTGGTCGTGCTGGCGCCCCGGCTGCGCAGCGTCGCGCGCACCACGGCGCCGCTGCTGCAGGTCGGGCGCGGGCTGACGCAGGTCGCCTCGATCGGGCTGTTCTTCACCGCGCTGCAGTTCATCGGGCTGGCCGAGGCGACGGCGATCATGGACATCAACCCCGTGCTGATCACCCTTGGCGCGGCGGTGTTTCTGGGCGAGCGCATCGGCATCCGCCGCATCATCGGCATAGCGGCGGCGCTGGCGGGCGCGCTGATCGTCATCCGCCCCGGCGCGGGCGTGCTGCATCCGGCGGCGGTCCTGCCGCTGATCGGCGCGTTCACCTATGCCGCGGGGGCCGTGATGACCCGCATGGTGCGCGGCGATTCCACCGCCACCTCGATCCTGTGGTCCACGGCGGTCGCCACGCTGGCGGTGTCGTTCGTCGCGCCCTTCGTGTGGCAGCCGATCGCGCCCGCCGACCTGCCGGTCTTTCTTGCGCTGGGGCTGATCGGCACCGCCGCGCAGGCGCTGCTGATCCGCGCCTTTTCGCTGGCCGAGGCGGCGGCGGTCGCGCCCTTCGGCTATACCGGGCTGGTCTGGGCGGGGCTGTGGGGCTGGCTGTTCTTTGGCGCCGTGCCCGATTTCTGGGCGCTGGTCGGCGCGGGGATCATCGTCTCGGCCGGGCTTTACGTCTGGGCGCGCGAGGCGCGGGCGACCCGCGCAGGCGGCGCAGGATGACCGCACGCCCCGCGCCCGCGCGTGACGACGCACCGGCCCCGCTGGCCGACCGGCTGTCCAGCGCGGTGTTCATGGGGCTGATCCGGCTGTTCCGCCTGCTGCCCTATCGCCGCCGCATCCCGGCGATGGGCTGGGCCTTCGCCCATCTGGTCGGCCCGGTCGCGGGCTGGCGCAAGCGCATCCGCGCCAACCTTGCGCTGGCGCGCCCCGACCTGACCGCGGCCGAGGTGCGCCGCCTGACCCGCGCCGTTCCCGACAACGCCGGACGCGCGCTGATGGAAATCTATTCCGGGACCGAGTTCACCGCCCGCGTGTCGGCGACCGACCCGCTGACCGGGCCGGGCCTGCCGGCGCTGGAACAGGCGGCGGCGGGGCGGCCGGTGATCCTGGCCTGCGCGCATTTCGGCAATTATGACGCGATGCGGGCGGCGCTGGCCGCGCGCGGCTGGCCGGTCGGCGCGCTGTATCGCCCGATGAACAACCGCGCATTCAACCGCCATTACGTCCCCGCGATCCAGGCCATCGCGCAGCCGCTGTTCCCCCGCGCGGGCCGGGCCGGGCTGACGGGAATGCTGCGGTTCCTGCGGCGCGGGGGGATGCTGTGCCTGGGGTTCGACCAGTTCGACCGGCACGGCGCGACGCTGCGGTTCTTTGGCCTGCCCAGCGAAACCGTGCTGACCCCGGCCGAGCTGGCGCTGCGCCACGGCGCGGCGCTGATCCCCATCGCCGCCATCCGCCAGCCCGACGGCCTGAGCTTTCGGGTCCAGGTCGGGCTGCCGGTGCCGCCGTCGGACGCCGCGACGATGATGCAGGCGCTGAACGACGATCTGGAACGGCAGGTGCGCGCGCACATGGACCAGTGGTTCTGGGTCCACCGGCGCTGGAAAGCCCCGCCCCGCCGCAAGTCGGCCGGCGGCGACGACGGCCCGCCCGCAGGCGCGATCACCGGGCCGGGCGTCCTTGGCGGGGACGACGGCCGCGCCTGACCGCCCGCAAGGCCGCTTGCGGGAAACGGTTTCCCTTGGCGCGCCTGTCAAGATATAACCGCGCCAGACCGCCGCGATCACAGAACGGCATGAGGCAGAAACGCATGAGCGACCAAGACCACACCCGGCACCACGACGGCGACGTCGCCTTTATCCAGGCGCTGGCCGAGCTGTTGAACCGCAACGAGCTGACCGAACTGTCCGTCGAACGCGAATACGGCGAAAACGACCGGCTGACGATCCAGCTGGCCAAGCAGGCCGCCCCCGTGATGATGCAGGCCGCGGCCCCCGCCCTTGCCCCGGCGCCGCTGGCGCAGGCGGCACCGGCCTCGGCCGCCGCCGCCCCCGCGCTTGATCCCGCAACGCTGCCGGGGGCGGTCACCTCGCCGATGGTCGGCACCTGCTATCTGTCGGCCGAACCCGGCGCGGCCGCGTTCGTCACCGTGGGCCAGCAGGTGGCCGAGGGCGACACCCTGCTGATCGTCGAGGCGATGAAGACGATGAACCACATCCCCGCCCCCCGCGCCGGCACCGTCCGCCGCATCCTGGTCGAGGACGGCACCCCGGTCGAGTTCGGCGCCCCCCTGATGGTCGTCGAGTGAGCGGGGACCGCAGGCCCATGTTCGACAAGATCCTGATCGCCAACCGCGGCGAAATCGCGCTGCGCGTCATCCGCGCCTGCCGCGAGATGGGCATCGCATCCGTCGCGGTCCATTCCACCGCCGACACCGACGCCATGCACGTGCGCATGGCCGACGAATCCGTCTGCATCGGGCCGCCGCCCTCGGCGCAGTCCTACCTGTCCATGCCCGCGATCATCTCGGCGTGCGAGATCACCGGCGCGCAGGCGATCCACCCCGGCTATGGCTTCCTGTCCGAGAACGCGACCTTCGTGCAGATGGTCGAGGATCACGGCCTGACCTTCATCGGGCCGCGCGCGGAACATATCCGCATCATGGGCGACAAGATCACCGCCAAGGATACCGCGAAATCGCTGGGCATCCCGGTGGTGCCGGGGTCGGACGGCGGCGTGCCGGACGTGGCGGCGGCCAGGACGGTCGCCGCGCAGATCGGCTATCCGGTCATCATCAAGGCGACCGCCGGCGGCGGCGGGCGGGGCATGAAGGTCGCCCACGACGAGGCGGGCCTCGAAGTCGCGTTCCGCACCGCCCGGTCCGAGGCCAAGGCCGCCTTCGGCAACGACGAGGTCTATATCGAGAAATACCTGCAGCGTCCCCGCCACATCGAGATCCAGGTCTTCGGCGACGGGCGCGGCAACGCGGTCCATCTGGGCGAGCGCGACTGTTCCCTGCAGCGCCGCCACCAGAAGGTGCTGGAGGAAGCCCCCGGCCCGGCCATCACCCCCGAACAGCGCGACCGCATCGGCGGCATCTGCGCCAGGGCGATGGCCGACCTGCAATATGCGGGCGCAGGCACGGTCGAGTTCCTGTTCGAGGACGGCGAGTTCTATTTCATCGAGATGAACACCCGCCTGCAGGTCGAACATCCCGTGACCGAGGCGATCTTCGGCGTCGATCTGGTGCGCGAACAGATCTGCGTCGCCGCCGGCAACCCGATGAGCCTGTCGCAGGACCAGCTGTCGATCCGCGGCCACGCGATCGAGGTGCGCATCAACGCCGAAAAGCTGCCGAACTTTACCCCCTGCCCCGGCCGGATCACCCAGTATCACGCGCCGGGGGGCCTGGGCGTGCGGACGGACGCCGCGATCTATGACGGCTATTCGATCCCGCCCTATTACGACAGCCTGATCGGCAAGCTGATCGTCCACGGCCGCGACCGCCCCGAGGCGCTGGCGCGGCTGAACCGGGCACTGGGGGAGCTGATCGTGGACGGCGTGGACACCACCATCCCGCTGTTCCGCGCACTGCTGCAGGAACCCGACATCCAGCGCGGCGACTATTCCATCCACTGGCTGGAACGCTGGCTGGCGGAAAACATGAACTGACATGGAAAGGCCGGCGGAAACGCCGGCCCTTCGCGTCGCGGTTCGCGGCCGTCAGCGCCGGCCGGCCGCATAGATCGTGGCGTTGAACGTGGGCGAGCCGAAGGCCAGCTCGCGCCCCGTCACCTGCCCGTCGCCGTCAAAGTCGGAATTGGCGAACTCGGCCCGGGCGGTGTTCACGATCTCGTCCACGACGATCCTGCCGTCCCGGTCCGCGTCCCAATAGGCGAACAGGTCGGTCTTGACCTGCTCGAACAGGTCCGTCCGGCCGCGCGCATCGGCGATATAGTCAAAGCCGAAATCGAAGGACTTGTATTCATCCTCGGTGATCGCGCCGTCGTTGTCGGCGTCCTTGGCAAACCACGACAGGCGGGTGAACTCGGCGAACTCGTTCTCGTCGATGCGGCCGTCCCCGTTGGCGTCCATGCCCAGCGCGATGTTGTACATCAGGTCGATCTGCGGCGGGATCCGGGCGCCCTGCATGTGCTGGGGCGACCCCGAGGCATCGGTGCCCGCGGCCGGGGTGGGCACGGCCTCATAGGCTCCGTCCTGCTGCGCGCCGACACCGGCCATCGCCTCGCCGGTGGCGGCGGCCTCGCCGGCCGTGGTGGTTGCGGCGTCGGCGCCGGCCGGGGCCGCGCCTGCGCCGGGGGCGGTCGTCGCGGCGTCGGCCGCCGGGGCTGCGGCGGCGGTCGCCGAGGGGGCTGCCGGCGCCGCGCTGTCGCCCGCGGGGGCCGTGGTCGCGTCTGCGGCGGCGCCTGCCGCAGGCGCGGCGGCATCGGGGGGCGCGGGCGGGGCGGCAGTCTGCGCACCTGCGGCACCCGCGGTCAGCGCCAGAAGTGTCGCAAGGCTGGACAGGCTTTTCATGACTGGTCCTTTCACTTCGTCATCCCTGCAACGACCCCCGCGCCGCAGGGTTCCGCCGCTGGCGTTCGTCCGGCGCCCCCGCTAACCTGACCCCTCACCAGTAAGGGCGTCCGATGCTGAATGCCTCGCAACTGCTGACCGGCTATGCCCGCGGCGTCTTTCCGATGGCCGTCTCGGCCGAGGATGACCGCCTGCACTGGTTCGACCCACCCCTGCGCGGGGTGCTGCCGGTGGGGGGCGTGCACGCTTCGCGCTCGCTCAGGCGCAGCCTGGCGGCGGAGGGGTGGAGCGCGGAGATCAGCGCCGATTTCGACGCCATCGTGCAGGCCTGCGCGGACCGGCCGGAAACCTGGATCAACGCGCCGCTGCGACAGCTTTACGCCGATCTGCACGCGCGCGGGCACGCCCATGCGCTGGCGGTCCATCGCCGCGGCCGGCTGGCCGGCGGCATCTTCGGCGTCACGCTGGGGGGCGCGTTCTTCGGGGAAAGCATGTTCTCGGCCCAGCGGGACGGGTCCAAGATGGCGCTGGTGTGGATCAGCGACCATCTGGCGCGCTGCGGGTTCACGCTGTTCGACACCCAATATCTGACGCCGCATCTGGCCACGATGGGCGGGCAGGAAATCCCGCGCAGCGCATACCGGCGCGAGCTGGTCCGCGCCGTCGCGCTGGCCACCGATTTTGCGGCCTATCCGTTGTCCTCGGCGGCGGCGCTGTCGGCATCGCTGTCGTCGGTGGCGGACGGGTCGGCGGCGGGCAGGTCGGCGGCGGCCTCGGCGGGGACGGCCTCGCCCTCGCCCCCCTCGGGGATGGCGGTGTCGGGCTCATAGGCCAGGTCGGGCCGGGCGTCCTGCACGCCATCGGTGCAGGCGACGACCCAGACGTCATAGCGCGCGTCGTCCAGCGCCGAAATCGCCGGCGACGACGCGATCATCCACCCCGCGAACCGCGTCTCGTGCGCGCTGGTGTCGGTGATCGTCAGTTCCGCGAAGGCGTCCGAATCGCGGTCGGCGGCGGGATAGCGGCATTCGCCAAGCCGCACGTCCAGGCGGCCGAACCGCACCGCCTCGCCCACGCGCAGCGGCAGGTCGGTGGACCGGCCCGACACCTTGTCCAAGCCCCGCAGCAGCGCCCCGTCGGCCCGTGCGATGTCACCGTCGGCGGCGGGATGGACCTGGGCGGCGCGGGTGCCGGGGGTCACGTCGGTCGAGCCGCGCGACTGCGCCGACGCGGGCTGCGCCAGCGCGCCCGCCAGCGCCGCACCCAGAACGGGCGCGGCAAGGGCCGCGCGCCGGATCACGGCTGCGCGCCCGCGGCGTCGTCCGACGCCTTGGAGTCGACGAACTTCATCATCAGCGTCAGCAGGCTGACGGCGCCCTGCACGTCCTCGATCTCGTCGCCCGCGGCCAGCAGGTCGGCCGCGCCGCCGGGCCGCAGCTCGATATAGGCGCCGCCCAACAGGCCGTCGGACTGGATCAGCGCGGCGCTGTCGGTCGGCAGGGCGATGTCGCCCGGAATGCTGAGACGGGCGTCCGCCAGATAGGTCTGCGGGTTCAGCGAGATCTGGTCCACGCGGCCCACGCGGACGCCGGCCAGCCGCACCTCGGTGCCCTTTTCGATGCCGTCCACGTTGGGAAACGACGCGACCAGCTGATAGCTGTCGCCCGCGCGTCCCGAAAGCGCGCCGGTGGACCAGACCAGAAAGCCCGCGGCGACGGCGATCACGATGCCGCCGACCCACAGTTCGGCCCGTTCGGACGCGGCGGTCATGCTATTCGGGCCGCCACGCGTCGTAATCGCGCCGCACCACCGGATCGGCGCGCAGGATCGACCCGGCCGGGCGATAGGCGCCCGGTGTGCCGGTCAGGTTCGGCAGATGGTCGCGCTGCCACGGCCTGCGGGGCAGCGGCGTGCGGGTCGGCGGGTCGTCATAGGTGAAACGCAGCCAGCCGTGCCAGTCGGCGGGCACGCGGCTTGCCTCGGATTCGCCGTCATAGATCACCCAGCGGCGCTTTCCGCCGGGGGTCTGGTAATAGATGTTGCCCTGCTCATCCTCGCCGACGCGGGTGCCGTGGCGGCGGGTCCACAGCTGGGTGCCCAGCGTCTGGCCGTTCCACCAGGTCAGCAGGCGATAAACGATCCACATCGGCGGCTCCGGCGGTTGTCGGCAGATGGCCCCCGTATCGCGCATCCCCGCCGCGAGGTCCAGCACCTTGCCGCATCCGGGCGGCAGAGTGACGCGGCCCGCTTGCGGCCCGCCCCGGCCCGCGCCAACCCTGCGGGCCGCGGGGACAAGGGATGGACAGGGACGCAGGATGACCGAAGTGCTGATCGTGGGGGGCGCTGTGATGGGCGCGTCGGTGGCGTTCTGGCTGACCCGGATGGACCCCGGCCTGCGGGTCACGGTGGTCGAACCCGACCCCAGCTATGCGACCTCGTCCACGGCGCTGTCGGCGGCGGGCATCCGGTCGCAGTTCACGACCGAGGTCAACGTCGCGATCAGCCGCTTTGGCATCGAGTTCATCCGCGACTTTGCCCGCCACACCGGCGCGGCGGGCGGCGTCGCGGACCTTGGGCTGAAGGAAAACGGGTATTTGTTCCTGACCGGGACCGAGACGGGCGCGCTGCAGCTGGAAAACCTGGCCGCGATGCAGCGCGGGCTGGGCGCCGCGACCCAGGTGCTGGACCCCGCCGCTTTGGCCGCGCGCTGGCCGTGGATGGCGCTGGACGACATCGTGGCCGGGTCATACGGGCCGCGCGACGAGGGGTTCTTCGACAACATGGGCCTGTTGTCGGGGCTGAGGAACGCGGCCCGCGCCGCGGGCGCGGTCTGGCTGCGCGACCGCGTGACCGCGTTCGAGCGCGACGGCGACCGGGTCGCCGCGGTCGTGCTGGAGGCGGGCGGGCGGCGGCAGGCCGACGTCTTTGTCAACTGCGCCGGGCCGCGCGCGGGCGCGCTGATGCGGACGATGGCCCTGGACCTGCCGGTCGAGCCGCGCAAGCGCACGATCTTTTTCGTCGATGCGCCCAAGGCCCGCCATCCCGGCACGCCGCTGGTCGTCGATCCGTCGGGCATCTGGTTCCGGCCGGAACACGGGCAATGGCTGGCCGCGACCGTGCCCGCGACCGACGGCCCGTGCGAGCCGGACGATTTCGACCCGCAGGACGACCTGTGGGAGGATCACGTCTGGCCTGCGCTTTACGCCCGCGCCGAGGGGTTCGGCGAGGCGAAGGTGATGCGCCAGTGGGCCGGGCACTATGCCTTCAACACGCTGGACCAGAACGCCATCCTGGGCCGCAACCCGCAGGTGCCGAACCTGTATCACGCCAACGGCTTTTCCGGGCACGGGCTGCAGCAGGCCCCCGCGGTCGGGCGCGGCATCGCGGAACAGATCGTCCACGGCGACTGGGTGACGCTGGACCTGTCCCCCCTGGGCGTGCAGCGGGTGCTGGACGCCCAGCCCTTTGCCGAGGCGGCAATCGTCTAGGGGGCGCTGCCCCCGCCGCCTGCCGGCGGCCCCCCCGGGATATTTCCGCCACGATGAATATGCCGCGCCGGTCCATCCCGGCGAGGCCCGGCTTTCCCCGCGCCCGCGTCTGTGGCAAGCACGCGGCGACCCCGGGCGGAGCCAACGTCATGCCATTCACCATCGCCATCGACGGGCCCGCCGCATCGGGCAAGGGCACCATCGCGCGCGCCCTGGCGGCTCGGTTCGGCCTGCCCCATCTGGACACCGGGCTGCTTTACCGGGCGGTCGGCGCGCTGGGGGGCGATCCGGTCGCGGCGGCCCGCGGGCTGACGGCGGCCGACCTGGCCCGCCCCGACCTGCGGTCGGCCGAGGCCGGGCAGGCCGCGTCCCGCGTCGCCGCCATCCCCGAGGTGCGCGCGGCGCTGGTCGATTTCCAGCGCCGCTTTGCGCTGCAGGATCCCGGCGCGGTGCTGGACGGGCGCGACATCGGGACGGTCATCTGCCCCGACGCGGCGGTCAAGCTGTATGTCGTGGCGGACGACGCCACCCGCGCCGCCCGCCGCGCCGCCGAACTGGGCGCCGACCCGGCCGAGATGCTGGCGCAGCTGCGCGAGCGCGACGCCCGCGACAGCGCCCGCGCGACGGCCCCGCTGCGGGCCGCGCCCGACGCGGTGGTGCTGGACACCACGGCGATGAGCATCGAGCAGGCGGTCGCCGCCGCCGTGGCCGAGGTCACGCGCCGCCGTGACGGCTGAGCGCGTGGCAAGCTGGACCCATCCGGTCGCCTCGTTCTGGGCGGGGGGCGATCTGTCGTTCGTCGAACAGATGGTGATCCGGTCCTATGTCGAGCAGGGCTGCGATTTCACCCTGTATGTGCCGCAACCGGTCGGCGGCATCCCTGCGGGGACGACTGTTCGGGACGCGGCCGCGATCATGCCGGTCCCGGCCGCGATCGCCCCCGGCCCCGATCCCGACCCGGACCGCAAGGCGCTGGCGGTCTGGTCGGACCTGTTCCGCGTCAGGCTGTTGTCGCAACGCGCGGTGATCTGGGTCGACCTGGACGCCTATTGCCTGCGCCCCTATGCCGCGCCCGAGGGGCATCTTTTCGGCCGCGACGACGCAGACGGCGTGCTGACCGGGGTGATGGCGCTGCCGCCCGAGTCACCGGCGCTGGCGCTGATGCGCGAGATGCTGGCAGGCGACGAGGTGGAGCCGCCCTGGCGGGACGAAAACTGGATCCGGCAGCGGCGCAAGAAGGGGCGGCTGAGCCCGTTCGACCTGCCGTGGGGCGACACGGGGCCGCGGCTCTTGACCCACGCCCTGCGCGAGACGGGCGGGATGCGGCACGCAAGCCCCCACGATGTGTTCTATCCGCTGTTCCGTAACAGCCTGCGGGCGCTGTGGCGGCCCGGCGTGGCGGACGACCGGATCGCGCGGCCCGGCGCGCTCTCGGTCCATATCTTCGGCTATACCAAGCGGTATCTGGCGACGTTCCACGACGGCCTGCCGCCTGACGGGTCGTGGCTCGCGCGGCGGGCCGCGGCGCATGGCATCGACCCCGCGCGCGCGCCCGCGCGGGGCGAGCCGCTGGAACCAAGGCCGACGGCCGGCACGCCAGCCCGACCCCCCGCCTGACCACCGCCGCCCTTGCCTTTGCGGCCTTTGGCATCTATACGCGCGGCCAAGTCTTCGTGAACGACATGGCCAGAACAGGCCGCTTTCCACCGGGTCGGGCAGTTGCTGCGGCCCTTTGTCGTTCCCGGGACCAACAGACCGGCGGAGCCAACCGCCTGGCCCATACACACGCACAAAGGAACTGACAGCCGCATGGCGAAGAACGCATCCATGGAGGAATTCGAGGCCCTCCTGAACGACAGCCTCGAAATCGACACCCCGAACGAAGGTTCGGTCGTCAAGGGCCGGGTCATCGCCATCGAGGCGGGACAGGCCATCATCGACGTCGGCTACAAGATGGAAGGCCGCGTCGATCTGAAGGAATTCGCAGCCCCCGGCGAGGACGCGACCATCTCCGTCGGCGACGAGGTCGAGGTCTATCTGGACCGCGTCGAGAACGCCCGCGGCGAAGCCAGCATCAGCCGCGAGAAGGCCCGCCGCGAAGAGGCGTGGGACCGGCTGGAGCAGGCCTATGCCAAGGAAGAGCGCGTCGACGGCGCGATCTTCGGCCGGGTCAAGGGCGGGTTCACCGTCGATCTGGGCGGCGCCGTGGCGTTCCTGCCCGGCTCGCAGGTTGACGTGCGCCCGGTGCGCGACGCGGGCCCGCTGATGGGTCTGAAGCAGCCGTTCCAGATCCTGAAGATGGACCGCCGCCGCGGCAACATCGTCGTGTCGCGCCGCGCGATTCTCGAGGAATCCCGCGCCGAGCAGCGCGCCGAGGTCATCTCGAACCTGCACGAAGGCCAGGTCGTTGACGGCGTCGTCAAGAACATCACCGAATACGGTGCCTTCGTCGATCTGGGCGGCGTGGACGGCCTGCTGCACGTCACCGACATGGCGTGGCGCCGCGTGAACCACCCGTCCGAGATCCTGTCGATCGGCGAGACCGTCAAGGTCCAGGTCGTCAAGATCAACAAGGAAACCCACCGCATCAGCCTGGGCATGAAGCAGCTGCAGTCCGATCCGTGGGACACGGTGGCCGCCAAGTTCCCGATCGAATCGGTCCACAAGGGCCGCGTGACCAACATCACCGATTATGGCGCCTTCGTGGAACTGGAAGCCGGTGTCGAGGGTCTGGTCCACGTCTCGGAAATGAGCTGGACCAAGAAGAACGTCCATCCCGGCAAGATCGTGTCCACCTCGCAGGAAGTGGACGTCATGGTGCTGGAGATCGACGAGCAGAAGCGCCGCGTGAGCCTTGGCCTGAAACAGACCATGCGCAACCCGTGGGAAGTCTTCGCCGAAACCCACCCCGCCGGCACCCAGATCGAGGGCGAGGTCAAGAACATCACCGAGTTCGGTCTGTTCGTGGGCCTGGAAGGCGACATCGACGGCATGGTCCACCTGTCCGACCTGTCGTGGGACCAGCGCGGCGAAGACGCGATCCAGAACTATCGCAAGGGCGACGTCGTCCGCGCGGCAGTGCAAGAGGTCGATGTCGACAAGGAGCGCATCAGCCTGTCGGTCAAGGCGCTGGAAAACGACACCATGACCGAGGCGGTCGATGGGGTTAAGCGCGGCTCGGTCGTGTCGGTCACCGTGACCGCGATCGAGGAAGGCGGGATCGAGGTCGAATACAACGGCGTCAAGTCGTTCATCCGCCGCTCTGACCTTGCCCGCGACCGTCAGGACCAGCGCTCCGAGCGTTTCCAGGTCGGCGACATGGTCGATGCCCGCGTGACCAACATCGACACCAAGACCCGCCGTCTGGGCCTGTCGATCAAGGCGCGCGAGATCGCCGAAGAGAAAGAGGCCATCGACCAGTTCGGCTCGTCCGATTCGGGCGCCTCGCTGGGCGACATCCTGGGCGCGGCGCTGAAGAACCGCGGCTGATCCCTGACTGCGACCGCGTTTGCCGCCGCCCCCGACCGGGGCGGCGGTTTTCTTTTGCCCTGCGGCCGGGTCGATTTTCTGCAACCTTTTCATCCCCGTCGCGTTCAGGCAGGAATATCCGGTCCCTTCCGGGGCAGGCCGTCAACGCGCAGGACTCACATGATCCGTTCCGAACTGATCCAGATGATCGCGGACGAAAATCCGCATCTGATCCAGCGCGATGTGGAAAAGATCGTCGGCACCGTGTTCGAGGAAATCATCGACGCAATGGCGCGCGGCGACCGGGTCGAGCTGCGCGGCTTTGGCGCGTTTTCCGTCAAGCGGCGCGACGCGCGCCAGGGACGCAACCCGCGCACCGGCGAATCGGTCAAGGTGGATGAAAAGCACGTCCCGTTCTTCAAGACGGGCAAGCTGCTGCGCGACCGCCTGAACGAGGACTGACCGCCCCCCCCCCCGGCCCCCGCGCGCGGCGGTTGAACCTGACCGCCGCTTGCGCGAAAGTGGCGCGCGGGGCGCGTGCGGTGCCCCGGTGAAATCCTTTGTCGTCACGGGTGGCCGATGCGTCTGATTCGGATGTTGTTCTTTGTCCTGCTGGCCGTGGCGCTGTTCCTTGTGGCGATGGCGAACCGCGGGGTCGTGACCGTCCGCCTGTTTCCGGGCCAGTTCGACCAGTATCTGGGCGGCACATGGTCGGCGCGGATGCCGCTGTTTCTGGTCATCCTTGCGGCGCTGCTGGCGGGCATGGTGCTGGGCCTGATCTGGGAATGGCTGCGCGAGGCGCATCTGCGCCAGGAATCGTCGCGCCGCGCCAACGACCTTGCGCGCCTTGAACGCGAGGTGGGCGGCCTGCGCCGCACCCACGCCGCGCCGCGCGACGAGGTTCTGGCGATCCTCGACGCCCCCGCGCCCGCCAGCCCGGTGACGGCGGCCCCAGCGGCGGCCCTGCCCGCGCGACGGGTCGTCACCACCACGACCACCATGCCCCTGCCCCGCTAGGCACGTGCCCGCCGCCGTCAAGATCTGCGGCCTGACCCGCCCCGACCACCTTGCCGTGGCGGCCGAGGCGGGCGCGCGCTATGCGGGGTTCGTCTTTTTCCCCCGGTCCTCGCGCCATCTGGGCATCGCGGATGCGGCGGCGCTGGCCGCCCTCGCGCCGGTCGGCATGGCCCGCGTGGGGCTGTTCGTGAACCCCGACGACGCCACGCTGGACGCGACCCTGGCGCAGGTGCCGCTGGACATCGTACAGCTGCACGGGGCCGAGACGCCGGCCCGCGTGGCCGAGGTCAAGGCCCGCACCGGCCTGCCGGTGATGAAGGCCGTGGGCATCGCCGGTCCCGCCGACCTGGACGCGCTGTGGGATTACGCGCTGGCCGCCGACCTGCTGCTGGTGGACGCCAAGCCCGCGCCCGGCGCCGACCTGCCGGGCGGGAACGGGCTGGCCTTCGACTGGCGGCTGCTGGCGGGGCGGCGGATGCTGAAGCCCTGGATGCTGGCGGGCGGGCTGACCCCCGGCAATGTGGCCGAGGCGATCCGCCTGACCGGCGCGCCCGCGGTGGACGTGTCCTCGGGGGTCGAATCCGCGCCGGGGGTGAAAGACCCCGGCCTGATCCGCGCCTTTGTCGCCGCGGCGGGCTAGGCGGTGGACACGCCCCCCCTGTCCTTCCGCCCCGCCACCCGCGACGACGTGCCCGGCGTCGTCGCGCTGCTGGTCGACGACATGCTGGGCCGCGCGCGCGAGGGGGGCGACCTTGCGCCCTATCTGGCCGCTTTCGACGCGATGCAGGCCGAGCCGGGGAACACGCTGTTCGTCGCCCAACACGGCGGCCGGATCATCGCCTGCTATCAGCTTGTGCTGATGTCGGGCCTGTCGCTTGCGGGCACCCGCCGGGCCGAGATCGAGGGCATCCGCGTCGCCGCCGACCTGCGCGGCCGCGGCCTTGGCGCGCAGCTGATCGCCGACGCCGAGGCGCGCGCCCGCGCCGCCGGCTGCGGGCTGGTCCAGTTCACCACCAATGCCGCGCGCAGCGACGCCCACCGCTTCTATCGGCGGCTTGGGTTTACCCCTTCGCACATCGGATTTAAGAAACCCTTGTGACGGGGCCATCCGCCCCATGCGAGGACAGCCGATGGCCGACGACCTGATCAACAGCTTCATGACCGGGCCCGACGAACAGGGCCGCTTCGGCATCTTCGGCGGGCGTTTCGTCAGCGAGACGCTGATGCCGCTGATCCTGGACCTGCAGGCGGAATACGAGAAGGCCAAGACCGACCCCGCCTTCAAGGCCGAGATGGACGATCTGTGGACGCATTACGTCGGCCGGCCCTCGCCGCTGTATAAGGCCGAGCGGCTGACGGAACGGCTGGGCGGCGCCACCATCTACATGAAGCGCGAGGAGCTGAACCACACCGGCAGCCACAAGATCAACAACGTGCTGGGCCAGATCCTGCTGGCTCGCCGCATGGGCAAGACCCGGATCATCGCGGAAACCGGCGCGGGCCAGCACGGGGTCGCGACCGCCACCGTCTGCGCCCGCTTCGGCCTGAAATGCGTGGTCTACATGGGCGCCGAGGACGTCCGCCGCCAGCAGCCCAACGTTTTCCGCATGAAGCTGCTGGGGGCCGAGGTCGTGGCCGTCCAGTCCGGGCGCGGCACGCTGAAGGACGCGATGAACGACGCCCTGCGCGACTGGGTGACGAACGTCCGCGACACCTTCTATTGCATCGGCACGGTCGCGGGGCCGCATCCCTATCCGGCGATGGTGCGCGATTTCCAGCGCATCATCGGGCAGGAAACCAGGGCGCAGATCATGGAACGCGAAGGGCGCCTGCCCGACACGGTCATCGCCGCGATCGGGGGCGGGTCGAACGCGATGGGTCTGTTCCACCCGTTCCTCGACGACCGTTCCGTGCGGATCATCGGGGTCGAGGCGGGCGGCAAGGGCGTGGACGAGACGATGCAGCATTGCGCCAGCCTGACGGGGGGGCGACCCGGCGTCCTGCACGGCAACCGCACCTACCTGCTGCAGGACGACGAAGGGCAGATCCTCGAAGGCCATTCGATCAGCGCGGGGCTGGACTATCCCGGCATCGGGCCGGAACACGCCTGGCTGCGCGACATCGGCCGCGCCGAGTATGTCAGCGTGACCGATGACGAGGCGCTGGCGGCCTTTACCCTCTGCTGCGAGACGGAAGGCATCATCCCGGCGCTGGAGCCCTGCCACGCGCTGGCCCATATCGCCAAGATCGCGCCGACGCTGCCGCCCGAGCATCTGATCGTGCTGAACCTCTCGGGTCGCGGCGACAAGGACATCTTCACCGTCGCCCGCCACCTGGGCGTGCAGGTCGAGGCCTGACGGGCGCTGACAAGCCCGTGACGCCGCGGCCGGGCGGGTGAACCCCGCGCGCCCCGCCGCGTTGGACCGCGACTGTCGAATAACAGGAGCGTTCCGATGACGATGTTGACCAGGACTGCGCTGGCCCTGCTGATGACGGCGGGTGCCGCGTCGGCGCAGGTGACGGTGACCACGACCACGCCCGCGGGATCGCCGCCCGCCGTGGTGGTCGCGCCGGCCGGTTCCACGGCCGTCGTGGTGACCCCGGCCCCCGTCCCCACGCTTGAGCAGATGGCCAACAACGAGGCCGTGGCCGAACTGCTGCTGGCGCAGGGGTTCCAGAACATCAGGATCGACCGCGACGGCGTGCTGATGACCGTGACGGGCCAGCGCGACGGCGCGCCGGTGGAACTGGTCTATAACACCTCGACCGGCCGCCTGATCGAGCAGGACGGCCGCACCGTGCTGAGCGCCGAGCAGCTTGAGGATCGGGGCCGTTCCACCCAGCCCGACGCCGCACCGGCGGATGACGACGAGGGAGGCGCGGGCGAGGACGGCGAAACGGGTGACGGGACCGGCGAGGACGACGGAACGGGCACCGGCGACGGCGGCACCGGCGACACCGGGACAGGTGACGACGGGGACACCGGCAGCGACACCGGAACTGGCGGCGACACCGGCACTGGCAGCGGCACGGGCGACGGCGGCGATACGGGCAATGACGGCTCGGGCGGCTCTGACGGGTCCGGCAGCGACGGCACCGGCAACGGCTGATCCGGCCACCATCACCTGAAAGGCCCCCGCGGGGGCCTTTTCACGTTCAGCGGCTGAGCGTCAGCACGTTCAGCACCGATTCCCGATAGGGCAGCGGCATCAGCAGCCGCGCGCTGTCCGCGCCCATCACCTCCAGCACGCCCACATCCGGCAGCGTCTCGCCCGCCTGCAGATCGATGTCAGGCGGGAAATCCTGATAGTCCACCGGCGTCTCGCCCCGCACGAAGGTCGAGCCGAGATAGATCCACCGGTCGCCGTCGCGGTGCAGCGTCCCGCGCGTGCGCTGAGAGCCGGTCAGCTTCTCGAAGCTGACCGTGCCGTCCCGCACCCCGATTTCACAAGCGAAGGGCGGATAGTCGATGGCGGGCAGCAGGCCGCCGATCTTGGTCATGCGGCAGGTCCACCGCCCCGACAGCGCGGCCGGATCGACCGCGTCCGCGGGCAGCGCCGCCCCGCGCAGGGCGGCCGCCGCCGCAGCGGCCTGCGCCTGATCCCCCTGCCCCAACGCCTGCCGCAGCGCGCGGCCCGCCGCCTCGTCCAGCGCCGCCAGCCGCGCCGCGTCGTCGGGGCGGACCCCGGACAGGTCGGGCGCGGTCTGCGCGGCGGCGGGCAGCGCCAGCACCGTCAGCAGCAGGACCAGGTTCCGCATCGGCTTCTCCCCTCAGGTCGCGGCGGCATGGGCGCGCAGCAGGTCCAGCGGCACGATCTCGGTCGCGCGCGCGTGCGTGGCCGCCAGCACGACCTGCGGCGCGGCGAACTCCTGCGCCGCCTGCATGAACCGCGCGGCGCACAGGCACCAGCGGTCGCCCGGCTTCAGCCCGGCGAAGCGATATTCCGGGCGGGGCGTGGACAAATCGTTGCCCAGGTATTTGGACACCGCAAGGAACTCGGCCGTGACGATCACGCAGACGGTGTGGCTGCCCTGATCCTCGGGGCCGGTGTCGCAGCAGCCGTTGCGATAGAACCCGGTCAGCGGCCGGGTCGAGCAGGGTTCCAGCGTGCCGCCCAGCACGTTCAGCGAAGCATCCATGCGCAGATCCTATCGGAAACGGTCGCGCAGCGCCCTTAGCGCGTCGCCCGCAGAGAGTGCGGCGGGCGCGGGGTCGGGCGCAACCCCCGGCGCGGGCCCCGGCGGCGGGGTCGGCGCGGGACGGGCGGGCGGCGGGACGTCGCGGCCCATCCGCGCGGCCAGCGCGTTGCCGAACCGCGCGTCGTCGCCCACAGCCAGCGCCGGGGCGCCGTCGGAAATGCCGCGCAGCAGGTCGTCCAGCATCCCCGCCTCGGACTTGGCGAAATCCGACAGCACATGGCCGGTCACGCGGTCCTTGTGCCCCGGATGGCCGATGCCGATGCGCAGGCGGCGATAGCCCTCGCCGATGTGCTGGTGGATCGACCGCAGCCCGTTGTGGCCCGCATGTCCGCCCCCGATCTTGACCCGGCAGCGCCCGGGCGGCAGGTCCAGCTCGTCGTGCAGGACGATCACCTCGGCGGGTGTCAGCTTGAGATAGCGCATCGCCTCACCCACCGACTGCCCCGACAGGTTCATGAAGGTCTGCGGTTTCAGCAGCGTGACGCGCGCGGCCCCCAGCCGCCCCTCGGCGGCCAGCCCCTGGAAACGGGCGCGCCAAGGGGAAAAGCCGTGGTCCGACGCGATCCGGTCCAGCGCCAGGAACCCGATATTGTGGCGGTTGCCCGCATATTGCGCGCCCGGATTGCCCAGCCCGACCATCAGCAGCATCGGCGGTTCCCCTGCAATTTAGCCATCCCTTGCGGCGGACGTCGCCCGTAACTAAGACTCTGTCAACCTTTCGCCCCTAGAACGGGTCGCACCACGGGACCGGCGACCACGAATCGAAGATCGGGGCAAAGTGACAATTTCGACAGGGGCGCAGATGCACGATCCGGCAGAATTCTATATGAACAACCTTGTCCCGATGGTCGTCGAACAGACCAGCCGGGGCGAACGCGCCTATGACATCTTCTCGCGCCTGCTCAAGGAACGGATCATCTTCCTGTCCGGGCCGGTTCACGACGGCATGGCCACGCTGGTCTGCGCGCAGCTGCTGTTCCTCGAGGCGGAAAACCCGTCCAAGGACATCAGCATGTATATCAACAGCCCCGGCGGCGTCGTGACCGCGGGCCTGTCGATCTATGACACGATGCAGTATATCCGGCCGCGCATCTCGACGCTGGTGGTGGGACAGGCGGCGTCGATGGGCTCGCTGCTGCTGGCGGCGGGCGAAAAGGGGCACCGCCATTCGCTGCCCAACAGCCGGATCATGGTCCACCAGCCCTCGGGCGGGTTCCAGGGGCAGGCGACTGACATCCTGATCCACGCGCGCGAGACCGAAAAGCTCAAGCGCCGGCTGAACGAGATCTATGTCCAGCACACCGGCCGCACCCTGGCCGAGGTCGAGGAGGCGCTGGAACGCGACCGCTTCATGTCCCCCGAAGAGGCGCGCGACTGGGGTCTGATCGACCAGATCCTTGAAGCGCGGGGCAAGGCCGCGCCCGAAAGCTGATCCTGGCCGCAGGGCCTTGCATCCAGCGAAATCGGTCACATTTCGGGATTGTGACCCCCGACCGCCCCCTTTACGATGGGCGGAACCGATGATGGCGTGCCCGGCCCGACCGGCTGCGCCTGCCGATCCCACCCGCCCCGGTTGAACCGGGCAGGTGCGGCCAGAACAGGCAAGGAAACGACGATGGCCAATCAGCCCGGCGGCGACAGCAAGAACACGCTCTATTGCAGCTTTTGCGGCAAGAGCCAGCACGAGGTGCGCAAGCTGATCGCCGGACCGACCGTGTTCATCTGCGATGAATGCGTGGAACTGTGCATGGACATCATCCGCGAGGAGACGAAATCCTCGGGGCTGAAGTCCGGCGACGGCGTGCCCACCCCGCGCGAGATCATGGCGGTGCTGGACGACTATGTGATCGGGCAGGAACACGCCAAACGCGTCCTGTCCGTCGCTGTCCACAACCACTACAAGCGGCTGAACCATAGCGCGAAATCCGACATCGAGCTGGCCAAGTCCAACATCCTGCTGATCGGCCCGACCGGTTGCGGCAAGACGCTGCTGGCGCAGACGCTGGCGCGCATCCTGGACGTGCCGTTCACGATGGCGGATGCGACCACGCTGACCGAGGCGGGGTATGTCGGCGAGGATGTGGAAAACATCATCCTCAAGCTGCTGCAGGCCAGCGAATACAACGTCGAACGCGCCCAGCGCGGCATCGTCTATATCGACGAGGTCGACAAGATCACGCGCAAGTCCGACAACCCCTCGATCACGCGGGACGTCTCGGGCGAGGGGGTGCAGCAGGCGCTGCTGAAGATCATGGAGGGGACGGTCGCCTCGGTGCCCCCGCAGGGCGGCCGCAAGCACCCGCAGCAGGAGTTCCTGCAGGTGGACACGACCAACATCCTGTTCATCTGCGGCGGCGCCTTCGCGGGCCTCGAACGCATCATCGCGCAGCGCAACAAGGGCACGGCGATGGGCTTCGGCGCGACCGTCAAGGACAACGACGACCGCGGCGTGGGCGAGATGTTCAAGCAGCTGGAACCCGAGGATCTGCTGAAGTTCGGCCTGATCCCCGAGTTCGTCGGCCGCCTGCCGGTCATCGCGACGCTGACCGACCTGGACGAAGAGGCGCTGATCACCATCCTGACCCAGCCCAAGAACGCGCTGGTCAAGCAGTATCAGCGGCTGTTCGATCTGGAAGACGTCAAGCTGAACTTTACCGACGACGCGCTGAAGGCGATCGCGCGGCGCGCCATCAAGCGCAAGACCGGCGCCCGCGGCCTGCGGTCCATCATGGAGGACATCCTGCTGGACAGCATGTTCGAGTTGCCGGGCCTGGACAGCGTGACCGAGGTCGTGGTGAACGAGGAAGCGGTGGACAACCCCGCCGCCAAGCCCTTGCAGATCCACGCCGACCACAAGAAGGAACCGGCGGCGGCGGGCTGATCCGGCCGCCGTGCCGCAAGACCGAAAGGCCTGCCACTGGTGGCGGGCCTTTTTCGTTGCCGCGAGGGCGAGCCTCGCGTGGCGCACCCGCCGCAGGACGGCCGGAATCGGACACCCGCTTCTGGCCTTGCGCCGGAGCGCGGCGCGACGATGAGCCGCCAGCATGCCCGCGCCGGCCCCTGCCCCGCGGTCAAGGCGACCCTCGGCCCCGCCGTGCAGGCCGCTGCCCCGCCGACCACCATCCCGGCAGCCCCTTTGCACACAGCAACAAAAAAGCCGGCCCAAGGCCGGCTTTTCCTGCTTTGCTGTCGAAACCCTCAGGCGCCCTTCAGCGTCTTGGCGACCTCGGCGGCAAAGTCCTCTTCCTTCTTCTCGATCCCCTCGCCGACGGCGACGCGGGCAAAGCCCGTCACCTCGACGCCCGCGTCCCGGGCGGCCTGGGCCACGGTCACGTCGGGGTTGATGACGAATTTCTGCCCCAGCAGCGTCACCTCTTCGAAGAACTTGGACATGCGGCCGACGATCATCTTCTCGATCACCGCATCGGGCTTGCCCGACTCGCGCGCCTGTTCGGTCAGCACGGATTTCTCACGCTCGACCAGCGCCGGGTCCAGGTCCGCCTCGGACAGCGACGCGGGCGAGGTCGCGGCGATGTGCATCGCGATCTGGCGGCCGATCTCGGCGGCGTTGTCGCCTTTCAGGCCGACCAGCACGCCGATCTTGCCCATGCCCTCGGCGGCGGCGTTGTGGACATAGCTGACCACCGTGTCGCCCGTGACCCGGACCATGCGGCGCAGGGTCATGTTCTCGCCGATGCGGGCGATGGCCTCGGTCAGCACGACGCCGACCGGTTTGCCGTTGACCGTGGCGTCGTTCAGCGCCTCGACCGAATCGACATCCAACGCGGCCTGCGCGATGGCGCGGACCATCGACTGGAACTCCTCGTTCTTGCCGACGAAGTCGGTTTCCGAGTTCACCTCGACCGCGACGCCCACGCCGCCCTTGACCGCGACGCCGATCAGGCCCTCGGCCGCGACGCGGCCCGATTTCTTGGCCGCCTTGGCCAGGCCCTTGGTCCGCAGCCAGTCGATCGCGGCTTCCATGTCGCCGTCGGTCTCGGTCAGCGCCCGTTTGGCGTCCATCATGCCGGCGCCGGTCGTCTCGCGCAGATCTTTCACCATCGCTGCAGTGATCGCCATGGTCCTCTCCTTTTGAATGCGACAGGCGGGGATGATCCCCGCCTGGTGATTGTTCGATGACCCGCCGGGATCAGGCGTCGACAGCGGCGGCCTGTTCGCGCGCGGCGGCCGCGGCCTCGGCCTCGTCCAGGTCGTCCAGATCCTCGGCCGGGGCATCGCTCAGCGCGCCCAGGTCGACGCCGGCGGCGCCCATCTGCGCCGACATGCCGTCCAGCGCCGCGCGGGCCACCAGGTCGCAATACAGCGCAATGGCGCGCGCCGCGTCGTCGTTCCCGGGGATCACGTGGTCGATGCCCTTGGGCGAGCAGTTGGTGTCCACGACGGCAACGACCGGG
This sequence comes from Paracoccus luteus, assembly GCF_004522155.1. Taxonomy (GTDB): domain Bacteria; phylum Pseudomonadota; class Alphaproteobacteria; order Rhodobacterales; family Rhodobacteraceae; genus Paracoccus; species Paracoccus luteus. The sequence continues at coordinate 135,490 of NZ_SDEA01000009.1, forward strand.
ATGCCCAGCTTGTTCGCCTCGAGGACGGCCAGGTCTTCCTTGTTGACGTCGATGACGAACAGCAGGTCCGGCAGGCCGCCCATCTCGCGGATACCGCCCAGGCTGGCCTGCAGCTTGGCCTGCTCACGCTCCATCCCCAGGCGTTCCTTCTTGGTCAGCCCTTCGGCGCCCGAGGCCATCGCCTCGTCGATCTGCTTCAGCCGCTGGATCGACTGGCTGACGGTTTTCCAGTTGGTCAGCGTGCCGCCCAGCCAGCGGTGGTTCATATAGAATTGCGCGGATTTTTCCGCGGCGTCGGCCACCGCCTTCTGCGCCTGGCGCTTGGTGCCGACGAACAGCACCCGGCCGCCCTTGGCGACGGTGTCGCGAATCATCGTCAGCGCCGCGTCCAGCATCGGAACGGTCTGCGTCAGGTCGATGATGTGGATGCCGTTGCGGTCGCCATAGATGAATTCCGCCATGCGCGGATTCCAGCGTTGCGTCTGGTGACCATAGTGAACGCCAGCTTCAAGCAGCTGACGCATCGAGAAATCAGGAAGCGCCATGTCCATGTCCTTTCCGGTTTGCGCCTCGGCGAGGGATTCAGGGCCCCTGACGGGAACCCCAACCGGTGGACCGCGACGGATGTCTCCCGTCGGGCGGCCCGCCCTCGCCTGTGAAGTGGGGGTGCCTTAGTCGCAATTCGGTCCAAAGGCAAGCCTGCGCAAGCTGGAATGGACGGCATTCTAACGATCCGGCGGATTGCGCAGCCGCGTCAACCGGACCTTAAGGGATCTGCGCCACAACGGGCGAACAAGGTTCAGGGAAAGGGCGCGACTGATGCGGCTGCGATTCGAAGGCGACCCGGCATGGCGATGATGGTGCTGGCCGCGCGACTGGACCTGACCGCCGCGCGTCCGCTGACGGACGCGCTGCTGGCGCACGCCGGGTCCGACCTGACGGTGGATGCGGGCCGCGTGGAGCATCTGGGGGGCCTTGCCGTGCAGGCGCTGCTGGCTGCCGCGCAGCGCTGGCGCGACGATGGCTGCGCGCTGGCGGTCTGGCCCCGGTCGGCGGCATTCGACGACGCCCTCGCGCGGTTCGGACTGACCGATGCGGTCCCGGGCCAAGGGGCACCGGCATGGGCCTGAACATCCTTGCGGTCGATGACAGCCGCACCATGCGCGATATGGTCCGCCTGACGCTTGCCTCGGTCGGCATGAACGTGACCGTGGCCGAAGATGGCGTGCACGGGCTGGAACTGCTGGAAGGATCGCTGCCCGACGCCATCATCTCGGACATCAACATGCCCCGGCTGGACGGCTTCGGCTTTATCCGGGCTGTGCGCGGGATCGACCGGCTGCGGGCGGTTCCGATCCTGGTCCTGACGACCGAAAGCGCGCCGGAACTGCGGGCGCGCGCACGCGACGCCGGGGCCACCGGCTGGATCGTCAAGCCGTTCGACCCCCGCAAACTGGTCCATACCGTGCAGCTGGTCACCGGCTGAGAAAGGGCGATACGATGTCCATCGATGCGATGACCGAGATCCGCGCCTCGTTCTTCGTCGAGTGCGAAGAGCTGATGGAAAGCCTGCACGACGCGCTGGCGATCCTGGACGCGGGCGACGGGACGGACGAAACCGTCAACGTGGTCTTTCGGGCGGTCCACTCGATCAAGGGCGGCGCGGGCGCCTTCGGCCTTGATGCGCTGGTCGGCTTTGCCCACCGGCTTGAAACGGTTCTGGATGAACTGCGCGCGGGGCGACTGGACCCGACGCCGGGCGCGGTCAGGTTGTTCTTTCAGGCCGCGGACATGCTGCACGACCACATCCGCGCCGCGCAGTCGCAGGACGCGCCACCCCCGACCGGCGAGGATGTGCTGCGCGCGCTGGAGGGGCTGATGCAGGCCGCCCCTCAGGCCGAACCCGAGGCGGTTGATTTCACCCCCACCGGCTTGTCGTTCGATCCGATGCTGCCGCAATGGACGACCCCACCCGGGACGTCGGAATGGACGATCCGGTTCCGCCCCCACGCCGGGCTTTACCGCAGCGGCAACGAGGCGCTGCTGATCCTGCGTGCGCTGGCGGGTCTGGGCGATACTCACACCACCTGCATCGTTCCGCCGGCGCTGGCGCTGGACCCGGCCACGGCCGAGCAGCCGCAACTGGGCTGGATCATCACCCTGACAGGCGACGTGTCCGAGGCGGACATTCGCGAGATTTTCGATTTCGTGACCGACGTCTGCGATCTGGACATCTCGCCCGCGGATGATGCGGCGGACGGCAGCGCCACGGATGGCGTGGCCGCGGCGATGGCCTCGCCCGACGCGATCCCCTTCCGCCTGGCGCCGGACAGCATCGTCGCTGCGGCAAACCATGACGATCCGCCCGCCACGTCGCCCGGCGTGGGCGAGGCCGGGCTGGCGCCCGAGCTGCAGCCACCGCCCGCCCCTTCGAACGCAGCCGCACCGGCCCCGGCGCAGCCTGCGTCACCCAAGGCCGAACCCGACGCGGCCGCCGCCACGATCCGCGTCGATCTGGACCGCGTGGACCGGCTGGTCAACCTCGTGGGCGAGCTGGTGATCAACCAGGCCATGCTGGCGCAAAGCGTGACCGAGGCGGGAATGGCCGAGAACACCGCGGTCATGAATGGCCTGGAAGAGTTCATGATGCTGACGCGCGACATTCAGGATGGCGTGATGATGATCCGCGCCCAGCCCGTCAAACCCCTGTTCCAGCGCATGGCGCGCATCGTCCGCGAGGCGTCCACCGGGGTCGCCAAGCAGGTGCGGCTGCGGACCGAGGGCGACCAGACCGAGGTCGACAAGACCGTCATCGAACGCCTGTCGGACCCGCTGACGCACATGATCCGCAACTCGGTCGATCACGGGATCGAGACGCCTGCGCGGCGCCTCGCTGCCGGGAAGCCGGCCGAGGGCGTGATCACACTGTCCGCCTCGCACCGGGCGGGCCGCGTCCTGATCGAAATCTGCGACGACGGCGCCGGCATCGACCGCGCCCGCGTGCGCGACATCGCCGTCGCCCGCGGCCTGATCGCCGCCGACGCGCAGCTGACCGAGGCTGAGGTGGACAACCTGCTGTTCCTGCCGGGATTCTCGACGGCGTCGCAGGTGTCGGCGCTGTCGGGGCGCGGCGTCGGCATGGATGTCGTGAAACGCGCCATCACCGCGCTTGGCGGGCGCGTCGCCATCGCGAGCGAACCGGGCGTCGGCACCAAGTTCTCGATCTCGCTGCCGCTGACGCTGGCGGTGCTGGACGGGATGGTGGTGCGCGTCGCCGACCAGACCCTGGTCGTGCCGCTCTCCTCGATCGTCGAGACGGCGACCCTGACGCCACAAGCCATCCGCAGGATCGGCCGCAGCGCCGAGGTTCTGCACATCCGCGGCGACTTGGTCCCGCTGTTCGATCTGGGCGCCCGTCTGGGGTTCCGGCAGGCCAGGGCCGCCGGCGACCGCGTCGTCATCCTGACCACGCAAGAGGACGGCGGCCGCGCGGCCCTGATCGTCGATGCCATCATGGAGCAGCGCCAGGTCGTCATCAAAGGGCTGAGCCGCAATTATGGCCGGGTCCCGGGCGTCGCGGCGGCCACCATCCTGGGCGACGGCAAGGTCGCCCTGATCCTCGATCCCTCGGACCTCACCCGTTCGTCCCCGCAGACCGCCATCGACGCGATACCGCTTGCAGGATGATTGCCATGACCGAAAATCTCTCGACCGCCGCGCAGGAAATCGAGCTTCTGGCCTTTCGGCTGGGTGAACAGGAATATTGCCTCGACATCATGTCGGTCCGGGAAATCCGCGGCTGGACCAGCGCGACGCCGCTGCCGTTCTCGCCCGCGCACGTCAAGGGCGTGATCAACCTGCGCGGCACCGTGCTGCCGGTGATCGACCTGGCCGTCCGCCTGGGCATGCCGCCGGTCCGCGCGGACGAGCGGAACGTGATCATCGTCGTTTCGGTCAACGGCCACACGGCCGGGCTGTTGGTGGATGCCGTCTCGGACATCCTGTCGATCGCCACAGACCAGCTGCAACCCCCGCCGGATCTGGCGGGCGATCTGGAAAGCAGCTGCATCAGCGCGCTGACCCTGGTCGGGCAGCGGCTGATCCGCGTCCTTCAACTGGGCGCCGTGCTGCCCGCCCGACCAGCCGAGGCAGCATGACGGCGCCGGACCATCCGGCCGCCCCGCCCGCCGCGGCGGGTTTTGACGACCCGTCCTTCGGCCGCCTCGCGGCGCTGATCTATCGCGAGGCGGGCATCGTCCTGGGTCCGGAAAAGACCAGCATGATGCGGGCGCGGCTGACCAAGCGCCTGGCGGCCAGCGGCGCCCCGGACCTCGACGCGTATCTTCGCCTCGTGGACGGTGGCAAGCGCGACGACGAGCTGGCCAACCTTGTTTCCGCGCTTACGACGAACGTGACGCATTTCTTTCGCGAAAGTCACCATTTCGACTTCCTGCGGCAGACTGTTTTCTCCGACCCTTCCCTGCGGGGACGGTTGCCGCGCATCTGGTCTGCAGGATGCTCCAGCGGGCAAGAGCCGTATTCCATCGCCATGACCGCCCAGTCATGCGACGCGCGCGCGACGATCACGGCCACCGACGTGGACCGCCAGATCCTCGCGCGCGCCGAACGGGCGATCTATGCCGACGCCGAAATCGGCGGGGTGCCGTTGCATCTGCGGGCGGCCGCCTTCGACCGGGTGCCCGAGGGCTGGCGGATCAGACCCGCGCTGCGCGCGATGGTGTCGTTCCAGCCCCTGAACCTGCATGCGTTCTGGCCGTTCGACGGGCCGTTCGATGCCATCTTCTGCCGCAATGTCATCATCTATTTCGATCCCGCCGCCCAGATGCGGCTGTGGTCCAGGTTCTGCACCCAGCTGCGGCCCGGCGGGCTGCTTTTCATCGGTCATTCCGAACGCATTCCCGACACCATGCGCGGCGTCCTGCGCCCCGTCGGGCACACGATCTATCGATATCTGCCGAGCTGACGCATCAAGGGGACAAGATGAGCATCAAGGATCAGCTGCACATCATGGTCGTCGACGACATGTCGACCAGCCGGGGCCTGATCGTGCAGGCGCTGGAAAGCATGGGCATCCGCAACATCCACCACGCCGCGGACGGGACCGACGCGCTCGCCAAGATTGCCCGGCGTCCGGTGCATCTTGTCCTGTCAGACTTCAACATGCCGGGGATCGACGGGCTAGAGCTGCTGCGCAACCTCAGGGGGAACGCCCCGACCCGCGGTGTGGGGTTCGTGCTGATCACGGGCCGCGCCGACAAAAGCATCATCGATCGCGGCAAGGATCTGGGGATGAACAACTTCATCCGCAAACCCTTCACGCCTGTCGAACTGAAAGCCTGCCTCGAGGCCGTGGTGGGGCGGTTCTGACGGTGACCTGCGCGAATGATCTCGTGGGGGCGATTGCCGGCGAATTGCACGATCTTGCCCTCGGCCTGGCAGTACTGCAGGACGTCCTGTCGCTGCCCGCCCCGCCCGGTGCCGCGACCGGCGGGCCGGCGGTCGAGGCAGTGATCGCCCTGCAGGATCTTGACCGGCTGACCCAGACAGCCGCCGCGCTGGCCGCCATGCTGCGCCATCTGGCCGGCAACGGCGATGCGCACCGTGCAATGACGCGGGCGGCGGCCTTCGAGGTGCTGCGGGCCGGGGGGCTGCCGTCGCTGCAGGCCCGGATGCAGGGCCGCCTCGCTGGCGCAGCGGATGGCACCCTGGACGCAGCCGCGGCGACGGTGCAGCGGCGATGAACACAGGGTTTCTCATGGACCCCGCCGTGGGCGCCACCGATCCCGCTGGCGCGCGGGCAGAAACAATCACCATTGCGGCGGCGCCGGACTTTCATTATCCCAAGCCTGCGGCACCCGTAGCTCAGCTGGATAGAGCGCTGCCCTCC